>NZ_JACHOP010000006.1 GCF_014199935.1 Methylorubrum rhodinum | reverse complement strand
CCAGTCAGCTACCCGGATCTCGCCTTCCGGCTACCCATGGCCACCGCCATGCAGTAACCTCTCAATTGGCTCGGTTCAAAATACCGGTCAGGTCACCTTCGCTCATGGCGTTGCACTCGTCGTGACGCTCTTGCTACAAAGGTGCTACGCAGCGTCAGACATCGTCGCGAAAGGCGTTGACTCAAACGGCCTAAGCGGTTCAGAACGCATAGCGTTGCGGGCGTAGTTCAGTGGTAGAACGTCAGCTTCCCAAGCTGAATGTCGTCGGTTCGATCCCGATCGCCCGCTCCAAGCAAATTCATCAGTCGGGTCAAGTGGTTGGCCCGCATGTAAGGCTCGTCAGAAGCCGACTTCGAACTCCGGACGTACAACCTTCGTACAACGAATGGAACGAGCTGGCTGCCCCAAAGCGGTGATCCATTCGCGCGAGTGGCGGCGTCTGTTGCGCCTCTCTGCGAAGGAACGGAGAGCCTCCGTTCGCGAATCAACCGCCGCCTCCGCCGCCCTCATCGAAGGAGGCGACCAAGGCTCCGCTCGAGGCGGACAAGCCCTCTCGGAAGAAATGGATCGGTTCTGATCACTCGACGCAGAGTCCGACGAATGCTGGTTGAGGCGGGGGAGTGCATTCAGGCCGTACGCGATGGGGGCCGGATCAATCCGATAGGGTGCCGCTGCAAGGAAGGTATCCGACCTCATGAGTCGAGACGCATCGCGTCCTCCGGCTCAAGCGCGAGGATGCCGGGCGGCGCATCGAGCCATATCACGCTCCTGACGGCCTTCACGCGAGGCTCAGGACCATGCCCCAGCCGAATATGGTCTGACCTTGCCCCCTGTTTGCCCCCGTTCATAACCAGAGTCCGTTCTGGCTCTGGTCCTATTTGGGCCGGGTTGCAAACGCGTTTGGGGTGAGCCCACCGTGGCTCGTGTGCGGGCGGCAGGTGTTGGAGGCGACCCGCCACGCCTCGATGATGGTCCGGGCCGCCGGCAGCCCCACCAACAGATGAAGCAGGAACTCGGCCTCGATCACTTCGAGGGCCGCTGCTGGACCGGTCTGCACCGCCACGCGCTGATGACGTGTATGGCCTGCGCTTACCTCCGGCACCTCCGCCTCGCCCAGCCTGATCGAACGGGCCGGGGAAAAAAAGCGGACCGGCCGGCCGGGGGTACCACCGTCTCCGAGCCTGCCCGCCGTGCGGCAGGCCATCATCGGCCGACGGTTCGTCGACCTCGTCCCGCCGGCGCGATGTCCTCAAGGCCCGACATTGCTTCAAGCTGCCGGCTGACCTCAAAGTGCTCAGGTAGTGATAGGGCTCCGGCTCGCTTAAAGTGTCGGGTCTTCGATGTGCCTCAAGACGGCGTCAAAGCACCAGAGTCAGAGCACTACTGCGCCTCCTTCACCCGGCGGCACTCCGTCTTGAGGTAGCTCGTCTTGCCGACCTCGTCGCGCAAATCGGTGCGGGCGATGATCTCCTGCCAGCCGCTGGTGCAGCCGAGTTCGTTGGCGACGCGCACCTTGCGCACCTCGCTGGCCCGGTCGTCGGTGCAGGCCTCCTGCGGCACGGAGTTGGCGCAGACGAGGACGACGGCGATGAAGGCGCTCACGGGACGATCTCCGGGTTCTCGTCGTTGCGGCCGGCATCGGCCGACCCGAGACGCTTACGCGCGGAGCGGCATCCGGGTTTCAGCCGAGTTCGGCGACGATGTCGTTGCGAAACGTCTTCCCCTCGACCGGGTTGGCGATCCAGCGCGTGCGCCCGAGCCTGATGTCGTGCCCGGCATGGAAATGGCCGGAGAACCAGAGATCGGGCCGCTCGGCGTCCGGGAGGTCGTCGAGCACGGTCGTGGCGTAGAAGGCCGGCACCCACCAGGGCACGCCCGGCGCATCGCGAAAGGCGTCCGCCGCGAGCGGGCTCGGAGGATGGTGCGTCACCGCCACCGTCGGGCCGGCATGGGGCTGCGCCAGCGCTTCGAGGAAGGCGGCCTTCTCTGCGATATGTGCCGCCATGGCGTCGGCCGGCGACCACGCGGCGCGGTCGGCCCGGCGGATCGCGCCGCGATACTCCCGCGAGCCGGTGACCGGGTCTGTCATCCGCGCCGCGGCGTAGGCGACCGGGTCGGCGGGGCGGTCGGGGGTGTCGTCGGTCAGCCAGCGGCCGGCGAGCGACCAGTCGCTCCAGAGCGTGGTGCCGACGAAGCGCACGCCCTCGATCACCGTCGCCTGCCCGCCCTGGAGCAGGTGGATGCGCTGGCCCTCCCCGTTACGCCGGGCGACGGCGCGCTCAAGCGCCGCGAGCAGTTCCGGCGCGGTGCGTTCGTCGCCCGTCGGGGCGTAGTGCTCGTGGTTGCCCGGCACCAGCACGACCGGCCGGCCCTCGGCGAGCGAGACGAGGAAGTCCACGCCCTTCTCGGGATGGCCCTCGTGCAGGTCGCCGGCGCAGACGAGCACGTCGAAGGGCGCCGACGGACGCGGGATCGCCTCGGGTCGGCGGCGTTCGAGGTGGAGGTCGGACAGGGGGAAGAGGCGCGGCACGAGGATTCCGTCGAGGATGTCAGACCCGCGCTGCGGCGGCGGCCGCCTGCCGCTCGCGGCGGGCGGCCTTGAGGATGTCGAAGGCCGAATCGGCGTTGATCACGGCGATGCCGAGCGCGGCGACGAGGTCGGGCCAGGACGAGAGGGTCAGGGCGGTGACGAGCCCGGCGACGATGATCGCGACGTTGGCGGCGACATCGTTGCGGGCCGAGAGGTAGGCGGCCCGCGTCAGGCTGCCGTGCCCGTCGCGGTGGCGGGCGAGCATCAGGGCGCAGGTGAGGTTGACCAGAAGCGCGCCGATTCCGGTGATCGTCAGCGGCACGGGATCGGGCGCGACGAAGTCCGAAAATTTTTCGTAGGCGGCCCAGGCCGTGGCGAGGCCGGGCACGAGGATAATGAAGGCCATGGCCGTGCCGAGCCGCGCCCGGTTGCGCAGGCTCCAGCCGAGGCCTGCGAAGATCAGGAGGTTGATCGCCGCGTCTTCCATGAAGTCGAGGCTGTCGGCGATGAGCGCCACCGAGCCGATGGCGAGCGCCACCGTGATCTCGATCCCGAAATAGCCGAGGTTCAGCGCCGCCACGCGGGCGACGACCGGGCGCAGGGCAGGGGTTGGGGTCGGGCGGGGCACGAGTCGGATTCTCGTCGGCGGGCGGGACGGTCGCTGATTGCCTCGCGAGCCCCCCGCTGTCGAGAGCTTGATCGGCGGGGGGCGGCCTTCGTCCCATCGGCATCTGGATTTGCGCCCGCGCCTGTGCGAGGCGAAAGCTTTGCCGCGTCGCCCGTCGCGCGGTTTGCGGGACCTTGGGGAGGCTCCAGATGTTGCCCGAACTGCGCGTGCTCTATTTCGAGGATCTCGAAGTCGGGCTGACCGAGATCCTGATGAAGGAGATCTCCTCCTCCGACGTGGTGGGTTTTGCCGAGATCACCGGCGACCGCAACCCGATCCACCTCTCCGAGCACTTCGCCGCCCGCACGCCGTTCGGCACCCGCATCGCCCACGGCCTCTACACCGCCGGCCTGATCTCGGCGGTGCTCGGCACCCGCCTGCCGGGTCCGGGCGCGGTCTACATCTCGCAGACCCTGAACTTCCGCGCGCCGGTGCGCATCGGCGACACCGTCGAGGTGAAGGTCGAGGTGGCCGAGCTGATCCCCGAGCGCCGCCGGGCTCGCCTGAAATGCACCTGCTCCGTCGGCGCCGAGGTGGTGCTCGACGGCGAGGCTCTGGTGAAGGTGCCGAAGAAGGAGGAGGCGGACCCGCTCGCCATGCGCATGGGCGGCGGGCGCCCGGCCTGAGCGGTTGCCCGAACCGATCCTCCTCGACGACCCGGACGATCCGCGCCTCGCGCCCTACCGCGCGATGCGCGAGCGCGACCTCGTCGGGCGGCAGGGCCGCTTCATCGTCGAGGGCGAGGTGACCCTGCGGCTGCTGTTCTCAGAAGGCGCGCGCTTCCGGGCGGAGTCGGTGCTGCTCGCGCCGGAGCGCTGGCCGGGATTGGCGCCGTTCTTCCAAGAGGACGGCCCGCAAGAGGACGGCCCGCAAGAGGACGGCCCGCCGGTCTACCTCGCCGGCCGGGACGTGATGAGCGCGGTGACGGGCTTCCCCGTTCATCGCGGCGTGCTGGCGGTGGGCCTGCGCGGGCCCGAGCCTCAGCCCGACGCGCTGATACCGCCGGCCCCTGCCCCGGCCCTTGTGCTCGGCCTCGTCGGCCTGACCAACCACGACAATGTCGGCGGCCTGTTTCGCAACGCCGCCGCCTTCGGCGCCGACGCGGTGCTGCTCGACGCCGCCACCTGCGATCCGCTCTACCGCAAGGCGATCCGGGTCTCGGCCGGCGCGGCGCTGACCGTACCCTTCGCCCGCGCGGCGAGCGGCATCGCCCTGCTCGACCTCGCGGAGCGGCATGCCCTGATCCCGCTGGCGCTGACGCCGGGCGGAGGCGAGGCGCTGGAAACGCTCGAGCCTCCGCCCCGCGCGCTGCTGCTGCTCGGCACCGAAGGGCCGGGCCTGCCGGAAGCCGTGATGGACCGGGCGCGGCGCGTCCGCATCGCCATGGCGCCGGGCTTCGATTCGCTGAACGTGGCGACATCGGGGGCGATCGCGCTGCATCGGCTGGCGGGGGAACGGCTGGGACGAGCCTGACGCCCGCCTGTGGACGGCGCACCCCGCCCGGCGACCGATCGTTAAGCCGGCGTGTTAAGGGAGCGGGACGCCGCCAGCGGGGAATCGGATGGGCTACGAGATCGACCTGGGGCGGGCCGGCGAACGGCCGGCGGTGATGGACCTCACCGAACTGCTGGCGACCCGCCTCCTCGTCCAGGGCAATTCCGGCTCCGGCAAATCGCACCTGCTGCGCCGCCTGTTGGAGCAGAGCGCCGGCCTCGTGCAGCAGGCGATCATCGATCCCGAGGGCGACTTCGTCACGCTGGCCGAGCGCTACGGCCACGTCGTGGTCGAGGCCGACGGCAACGAGAGCGAATTGTTGCGGATCGCCGCCCGCGTGCGCGAGCACCGCGTCTCGGTGGTGTTGTCGCTCGAAGGGCTGGATGCCGAGGACCAGATGCGCGCGGCCGCCGCCTTCCTCGGCGGGCTGTTCGATGCCGACCGCTCGCTCTGGTACCCGATGCTCGTCGTCGTCGACGAGGCGCAGCTCTTCGCACCCGCCGCCGCGGGCGAGGTGTCGGACGAGGCCCGCCGCCTGTCGCTCGGCGCCATGACCAACCTGATGTGCCGCGGCCGTAAGCGAGGCTTGGCCGGCATCATCGCCACGCAGCGGCTGGCCAAGCTCGCCAAGAACGTCGCGGCGGAAGCCTCGAACTTCCTGATGGGCCGCACTTTCCTCGACATCGACATGGCCCGCGCCGCCGACCTGCTCGGCCTCGACCGCCGCCAAGCGGAGATGTTCCGCGACCTCGCCCGTGGCCACTTCGTCGGCCTGGGGCCGGCGATCTCCAAGCGCCCGCTGCCGATCGCGGTGGGGGCGACCGAGACCGAGAGCCGCAATTCGGCCCCCGCCCTCCTGCCGCTCCCCGAGATGGGCGAGGCGGCCCGTGCCCTGATCCTTACCGCCGCGCCGGGCGAGGAGGCCAAGCCCCTGCCCTCCCCGCGGCCCAAGCCCGCCCGGCCGGCGAGCCCCGACGTGCTCGTTCAGCTTGCGAGCTACCGCCCGCCTTTGCGCGAGGAGTTTTCGGAACCCGAACCCCTCGATCCGGCCGAGCGCGAGGCGGCGATGGCCGAGGTTCTGGCCTCGGTGCTGGCCGATTCGGACGCCGTCGCCTGCACCCCCGCGACGCTCTATCAGGACTTCACCGTCCGCTGCCGCATCCGCCGGCTCGGCGGCGAGGCGATGAGCCTGTCCGAGTTCAAGCGCCGCCTCGCGGTGGCGCGCGCCGGCGTCGGCGGCACTGTGGCCGAGGGGCCGGAATGGGAGCGGGCGCAAGGCATCGCGGCCACGTTGCCCGACGACCTCGCCGGCCTGTTCCTGCTCATCGCCCGCACCGCCATCGAGGGTGCGCCCTGCCCCTCCGACGCCTCGCTGGCGAGGGCCTACGGCACCTCCTCTTCGGGTCGCGCCCGGCGGATGCTCGCCTATCTGGAGGAGCGCGGCGCCATCGTGATGCGGCGGGATCTCCGCGGCTCCCCGATCATCGCCGTGCCCGATCTCGACGTCGAGACCGGGCCGCAGATCGGCGCCGCCGCGGTGGTGCCGCTGCGCCGCCGTTGAGGAGAGACTGCGCGCGACAATCCGCGCCTCTTGCCGGGGGCGCGGATAAGGCCAAGATTGGCCCGCACGGATCAGAAGGGGAGCCTCGGGGCGTTGCTTCAGTCGCGGGAAGGATTGCGGGCGCTGACCGGGCGTCGCGTCGTCGTGGTCGGGGCCGGCCCCGGCGGGCTCGCCTCCGCCCTGCTGCTGGCCAAGGCGGGCCTGCACGTCACGCTGATCGAGCGCGATCCGGTCGTGGGCGGCCGCACCAAGACCGTCGAGGCGCCGGGCGGCTACCGCTTCGACATCGGCCCGACCTTCTTCCTCTACCCGCAGATCCTGGCCGACATCTTCGAGTCCTGCGGCGAGCGGCTGGAGGACCACGTCAAGCTCGAACGCCTCGACCCGCAATACAACCTCGTCTTCGAGGGCGAGGACGGCATCTCGGGGCAGATCCGCGCCACCGGCGACGTGCCGCGGCTGAAGGCCGAGATCGCCCGCTTGGCCCCGGCCGACGCGGAGAACGTCGAAAAATTCTTCGCCGAGAACCGGACCAAGCTCGACTTCTTCAAGCCGGTGCTGGAGCAGCCGTTCGACAATTTCCTGTCGATGGCGAGCCCGGCGATGCTGGCCGCGCTGCCCCACCTCCATCCCGGCCGCAGCGTCGACAAGGATCTGCGCCGCTACTTCGCCGACCCGCGGGTCCGCCTCGCCTTCTCGTTCCAGACCAAATATCTCGGGATGAGCCCGTTCCGCTGCCCGAGCCTGTTCACGATCCTCTCGTTCCTCGAATACGAGCACGGGGTCTACCATCCGGTCGGCGGCTGCGGCGCGGTCTCGGAGGCGATGGCGGGGCTCGCCCGCCGCATGGGCGTCGATGTCCGCCTCAACACGCGCGTCGAGCGGGTGCTGTTCGAGGGCAAGCGCGCCTGCGGCGTGGTGGCTGGCGGCGAAACGCTGAAGGCCGACGCGGTGATGATCAACGGCGACTTCGCCAAGACCATCCGCGACCTCGTTCCGGAGGAGCGCCGCCCGCGCTGGCGCGACGCCAAGATCGACAAGGCCCGCCTCTCCTGCTCGACCTTCATGCTCTATCTCGGCATCGAGGGGAAAATGCCCGAGAGCCTGGGGCATCACACGATCCTGTTGTCCAAGGAATACGAGCGCAACATCAACGAGATCACCGGCGGCATCCTGCCGATGCAGCCCTCGATCTACGTGCAGCATGCGGGCTTCACCGACGGCGGCATGGCGCCCCCCGGCCACACCGCTCTCTACGTGCTGGTGCCGGTGCCGAACCTGAAATCAGGCATCGATTGGGAGGAGGTCGGCCCGGCCTATCGCAAGCTGGTGCTGGAGCGGCTCAAGCTGTTGGGCCTCCCCGACATCGAGGAGCGCATCCGCTACGAGCGCGTCATCGACCCCCGGGGCTGGCGGGACGACTTCGCCGTCCACGAGGGCGCGACCTTCAACCTCGCCCACGACCTGCTGCAGATGCTGTGGTTCCGCCCCCACAACCGCTTCGGGCCGGGGCTCTACCTCGTCGGCGGCGGCACCCATCCGGGCTCGGGCCTGCCGGTGATCTACGAGGGCGCGCGCATCTCCGCCCGCCTGCTGATCGAGGATCTGGCCCGCGAGAAGGCGCCCGCGATCCTCGCCGAACTGCCCTCGACCTCGCCGCTCGCCACCGGCGAGCCGCATTGATGCGCGCGGCCGCCGTTCTGATCGCCGGGCTGGTGCTCGCCGGCCCGGCCTGCGCCGCGAGCCTTGAGGTGATCGTCGAGGGGGCCGAGCCCGGCGCGGGCGCGGTCTACGTCACCCTCTGCCAGGGCAGCCTGACGGAAGCCGGCTGCCGCCAGGGCCAGGACGCCCCGGCGCAGGGCGGCGCCCAGCGCTTCCTGTTCCGCGACGTGCCCGCGGGCCCCTGGGCGGTGGCGGCCTATCAGGATCTCGACGGCGACGGGCGGCTCGGGCGGACCCCGCTCGGCCTGCCGCTGGAACCCTACGGCTTCTCCGGCGCCGCCGGGCGCCGCGCCCGGCCGGATTTCGGCGCCGCCGCCTTCACCCTCACCGAGCCCGGCGGAGCCTTGCGGGTGCGCCTCGCCCGCGCCCTGCCCCGGCGCTGATTCCTTCCGTGAGCCTCCCGCCGCCCCTCGTCCGCGTCGAGGGGGCCGCCCTTGCCTTCCGCGGCCGGCCGGCCCTGCGCGGCCTCGACCTCACCGTGGAGGCCGGCACGACGCTCGCGCTGCTCGGGCCGAACGGCGCCGGCAAGTCCACCCTGATCCGCCTGCTCGCCGGGCGGCTCGCGCCCGATTCGGGCCGCGTGCGGGTATGCGGCGGCGATCCCCATGGCGACCGGACGGTGCGCGGGCGCATCGGCTACGTGCCGCAGGAGATCGCGCTCTATCCGCGCCTGAGCGTGGCGGAGAATCTCGACGTGTTCGCCCGCCTCGCCGGGCTCGGCCGCGGGGCCCGCCGCGAGGCGGTCGGTTCTGTGCTCGCCCGCTGCGCCCTCGAATCGGTCGCCGGTCGCCCCGTCGCGACTTTGTCGGGCGGCTACCAGCGTCGGGCCAACATCGCCGCGAGCCTGCTCGCCGCCCCCGACCTGATCCTGCTCGACGAGCCGACGCAGGGCGTCGATCTCGACGCCCGCGCGGCGATCCACGCGGTGCTGGCGGGCCTGCGCGCGGCAGGCGCGGGCGTCATCGTCAGCACCCACGACTTTGCGGAAGCCGAGCGCCTCGCCGACCGCGTCGCCATCCTCGGCGAGGGCCGCCTGCGGCTGGCCGGCGATCTCGCCATGCTGATGCGCCCGCTCGCCGCCGCGCCCCCCGAGCACGAGGCGGTGATGGAGGCCGCCCCCGATCCGGCGGCGCAAGCCGCGCTCCGCGAAGCCGGCTTCGCGCCGGAAGCGGGCGATGCCCGACTCTGGCGGGCCGATCACGGCGCCGCGGGCGGCCTCGACGGCGCAGCCCTGCTCGCGAGCCTGCGCGGGCGCGGCGTGCCGGCGGCCGAGATCCGCGTGCGCCGCCCCGGCCTGGAGACGCTCTATCGCGACGCCCTCGGCGGAACGGAGGCGGCGGCGTGATCGCGGCGGCGTTCCGGGTGATGTGGCTCTCGCTCCTGCGCGACCGCGCGGCGCTGACGATGGCCTTCGTCCTGCCGACCGTCATTTTCTCGATTTTTGCCGCGATCTTTTCCGGGGCACTCGGCGACCGCGTCCGTATTCACTTAGGTCTCGCCGACCTCGCCCAGACCGCCACCACCCAACGTCTCGCCACGGCCCTCGAAGCGGAGCCGAGTCTGAGGGTCGAGCGCCTGCGCGCCACCGATGTCGAGGGCGCGGTCGCCGCCGTCCGCCGCGGCGAGGTCGATGTCGCGCTGGTGCTGCGGGGCGAACTCGCGGCGCAGAACGGACCCGCCCCCGCCGACCAGCCGGTGGTGCTGGTCGAGAGCCCGGCCCGCGCGCTGGCGAGCCCGATCGCGCTCGGCCAGCTTCAGCGCGCGCTGAACGGCGCGCTGCCCGACGTGGTGCTCTCGCGCATCGTCGCCGACGTCGAACGCTCGGGCAAGATCGGCGCCGACGAGCGCGCCTTCCTCGACGAGGCCTTCGCCGAGCAGCGGGCCAAGAAGGAGCCGTTCTCCTTCGCCAACCTCGTCGAGACCCGCTCGGCCGCCTCGGGCCGCGGCAACGAGCGCATCAGCTACTATGCCGGCGCCATCACCGCGGTGTTCCTGCTGTTCGCCGCGATGCAGGGCGCCCTCTCGCTCGTGGACGAGCGCGAGGGGGGCTTGGCCGACCGCCTCGCCGCCGGTCCCGGCGGCCTGCGGGTGATCGTGCTCGGCAAGTTCCTGTTCCTGCTGCTGCAAGGCATCGTCCAGGCCGGGCTGATCTTCACCGCCGCCGCACTCCTGCACGGCGTCGATGTCTCCGGCCACTGGCTCGGCTGGCTCGTCACCTCGGCGCTCGTCTCCGCCATGGCGGCCGGGCTGGCGCTGGCCGCCTGTGCCCTCTCCTCCACCCGCCAGCAGGCGCATCTCGCCGCGACCTTCGGCGTGCTGCTGCTCTCGGCGGTGGGCGGCAGCATGGTGCCCCGCTTCCTCATGCCCCCCTGGCTTCAACAGGCCGGCTGGCTCACCCCCAACGCCTGGGCGATCGAGGCCTACCAGACCGCGCTGGGCGAAGGTTTTGCCGCCGCGCTTCCGGCTTGGGGCGTGCTCGCCGGGCTGGCCCTGGCGGGGCTCGGGGCGGCGTTGGGGCTGGTGGGGCATCGCACGCACTGAAGCGTGAGGCGGATCGTCCCGCGGCCCCCCGCCCTCGCGACCTGCTTAGGATAATCTGGCACAGCCCCGGTCCGGGCTTCGCCGCGCTCGGCTCTACCGCACCGGGGAAGCGATGCCGCGCCTGCTGATCGCCGATGGAAACGACCGGAACGGCCGCGCCACGCGCCGGGACATCCTCGGCCGCACGACGGCGCAGTCCTTCGCCGATGTCGTGACCGATCTCGCCCCTGACGCGGAGTGCGTGCTGATCGAACCCGCCGACGCGGATGCCGTCCTCCCCGCCGGCCTCGGCCTGCATGAGGCGGACGGCCTGATCGTCACCGGCTCGACCCTGCGCCTGACCGAGGGCGGACCCGCGGTCGAGCGTCAGCTCGACCTGATGCGCGCCGCCTTCGCGGCCGGGCTTCCGGTCTTCGGCTCGTGCTGGGGCATCCAGGTCGCCGCAGCGGTGGCAGGCGGCCATGTCGGCCCGAACCCGCGCGGACCCGAATACGGCTTCGCCCGGCGCCTCGCGCCGACACCGGAGGGCGCCGCCCATCCTCTGCTCGCCGGCCGCGGCCCGGCCTGGGACGCGCCTGCGATCCACGCCGATTCGGTGCTGGAGCCGCCACCCGGTTCCCGCGTGCTCGCGTCCAACGCCGTCCTCGACGTGCAGGCCATCGAGATCCGCCACGGGCGCGGCCTGTTCTGGGGCACGCAGTACCACCCGGAGGTCGATCCCGACGAACTCGCCGCGATGCTGAGGCTCAGCGCGCAATCCGTGGTCGAGGCGGGGCTCGCAACTGAGACGGCCGCGGTGGAGTCCTATGCCGACGAGGTGCGCGCCTTGGCCGATCCCGAAGCCCAGCAGCGCCTCGCGTGGCGCCACGGCCTCGGAGCCGATCTGCTCGAACCCGCGCGGCGCCGCCGGGAGATCGGTAATTTCCTGGCGCACCTGTCCACAGCCCGAGGCTCCCTCAGAGGAGAGCGCGACCGGGTGGCACGTTGACCCGCCGTGCGCCGCATCTAGCTTTGCCGTGAAGGCCGGCGCCTCAGCCCCGGCGGGGATGAGTTGCGATGAGCCAGGGTTCCTCGGTCGCGGTGGTGGGCAGCGGGCTCGGCGGGCTGGCCGCCGCCTGCGTGACGGCGGCCCGCGGGCATCGCGTCACCGTCTACGACAAGAATTCCTGGATGGGCGGCAAGGCCGCGGTGCTGCACGAGGGCGGCTTCCGCTTCGACATGGGGCCGACCATCCTCACCGTGCCGCGCGTGCTGGAGCGCGTCTTTGCCGAGGCCGGCAAGTCGGTCCACGACTACATGGACCTGCGCCGCCTCGACCCGCAATGGCGCTGCTTCTTCGACGACAATTCCCGCATCGACCTGATCGAGGACGTCGATGCCATGGCGGCCTCCATGGACCGCTTCGCCCCGGGCCAGGGCATCGGCGACGGCTACAAGAAGTTCATCGCGGTCTCGGAGCACCTGCACGGCGTCTCGGAACGGTTCTTCTTCTGGAAGGCCGTGCAGGACCTGTTCGACACGATCGACATCCGCGCCAACATGAACCCCGGCACGCTTCGCGACGTGCTGTCGTTGCGCATGCACGCCACCGTCGCGAGCACGATCCGCGGCAAGGTGAAGGACGCCCGCCTCGCGCAGATGCTCGACCACTTCGTGCAATATGTCGGCTCCTCGCCCTACGGCGCGCCCGCCGTGCTCTGCGCCATCGCCCACATGCAGACGGCCGAAGGCGTCTGGTATCCGATGGGCGGCACCCGCGCGGTGGCCGAAGGCCTGATGAAGCTCGCGACCGAACTCGGCGCGACGCTGAAATCCTCCGACGAGGTGACCGGCCTCGACATCCAGGGTGGCGCCATCCGCGGTCTGAAGACCGCGAGCGGCACGACGCCGTTCGACGCCGTGATCTCCAACATGGATTCGGTGCGTACCTACCGCGAACTCGTCGGCGGCGAGGTCGGCAAGACCTACGAGAAGAAGTGCTTCGAGCCGGCCTGCTCCGGGGTGGTGCTCTATCTCGGCCTCAACAAGCGCTACGAGCACCTCGCCCACCACGATTTCGTCTTCTCCCGCGACCCGGAGGAGGAGTTCGACTTCATCTACCGCAAGGGCGAGCCCGCCCCGGACCCGACCGCCTACCTCGCGGCCCCCTCCTCCACCGATCCGAGCGTGGCGCCGGAGGGCGGCGAGGCATTGTACGTGCTGGTCCACACCCCCTACCTACGCCCGCACCACAACTGGCAAAAAATGTTCCCGGCTTATCGGCGGACCATCCTGGAGAAGCTGAAGCGCACCGGCGGCATGCCGGACATCGAGGAGCGTATCGTCGTCGAGCGCCACCTCACCCCGCAGGACATCCACGACCGCTACAAGGTGCTGAACGGCGCGATCTACGGGCTCGCCTCGCACGGCCGCATGATGGGCGCGTTCAAGCCGGGCAACCGATCGCGCGAGGTGCGCGGCCTTTACCTCGCGGGCGGCGCGGCGCATCCCGGCCCCGGCATGCCGATGGTGATGATGTCGGGCTGGATCGCGGCGGACGCGCTGGATCAGGACATCCGCGGCCGGGCCGAGCCGGAGCTGCGCGCCAGCGCGTGACGGGGGGCTTGGCTCTCTCGGCACCTGCGGTCGGATATGCGGTTTCTCGTTTGATGCCACGCCTCGCGGACAGGGCGCGGGTTCCCTCCCCCTTGCGGGGAGGGATTGAGGGTGGGGGTGGTTCCGAATGAGGCGTTGCGGTGCCTTCTGCACCACCCCCACCTCCAACTCCTCCCCGCAAGGGGGAGGAGAGCGCGCACCGCGACCGGACCATACGACGGGGCTCCGCCGGACGAACCTGAGAGCCGTGACGTGTCCGAGCGCCGCCCCGTGACGCCCGCCCCCGAACTCCCCGAGCGCTCGCCCTTCGTCTGGCGCTTCATGGCGGGCTACCTCGACCGGTTCGTGCGCCGCCACCTGAATGCCCTGCGCCTCGCGCGTTGGGGGACGCCGGCAACGATCGAAGCCGGCACGCCGCTCGTGGTCTATTGCAACCATCCGGCGTGGTGGGACGCGGCGATCCTGATCCTCATCGGCGACCGGCTGTTTCCGGAGCGTGCCTGCTACGCCCCGTTCGACGAGGCGATGCTCAAGCGCTACGGGATCTTCCGCCGCATCGGCGCCTTCCCGGTCGATCTGGAGAGCCGCCGCGGCGCGGCGCAGTTCATGACCGCCTCGCGGGCGGTGTTGTCGGGGCCGGGGCGCGCCCTGTGGATCACTGCGCAAGGGCGCTTCTCCGACGTGCGCGCCCGCCCGCTCGGGCTCAAGGGCGGCGTCGGCCGGGTCCCCGAGATCGCGCCGGACGCCCTGGTCCTGCCGCTCGCCCTCGAATACGCCTTCTGGGAGGAGCGCGGCGCCGAGGCGTTCTGCGCCTTCGGGGCGCCGATCCGGGCCGGCGACCTTCTCGCTCTGCCGCGGCCCGAGCGCCTCGCCCGGATGGAGGAAGCGCTGACCGACACCCTCGACCGGCTCTCCGCCGACGTCGTCGCCCGCGATCCCGCCCGGTTCGAGACGCTGGTCTCGGGCCAACGCGGCGTCGGGGGCATCTACGACGGCTGGCGGCGGCTCGGGGCGATGCTGACCGGGCGCCGCTTCGAATCCGGGCACCGCGCCGCACGACAGGAGCCCGACCGATGATCCTGGCCCTCGCTCTGCTGACCCTCGCGCTCGCCGCGCTGCCGGCCTGCCTCGCGGCGATCAACCTCTCGATCCTGCGCACGCCCGAGCCGGAGCCGGAGGCGCCCGGCCTCGTCTCGATCCTGATCCCGGCCCGCAACGAGGCGGGGGTGATCGAGGGCACGGTGCGCGCCGCACTCGCGAGCGCCGGCATCGCGATCGAGGTGCTGGTCGGCGACGACCATTCCACCGACGACACCGCAACAATCGTCCGCCGCATCGCCGAGGCCGACCCGCGGCTGCGCCTCGTTGCCGTGCCCGACCTGCCCGAGGGCTGGACCGGCAAGAACCACGCCTGCGCCATGCTCGCCCGCGAGGCCCGGGGCGACCTCCTCCTCTTCCTCGACGCCGACGTGACGCTGGCGCCCAACGGCGTCGCCGGCCTCGCGGCGCATGCGCGGCGCGCGAACGTCGATCTCGTCAGCGGTGTGCCGCGGCAGCTGATGGATAGCCTCGGCGAGCGCCTGACCGTGCCGATGATCGACTTTTTGCTGATCGGCTACCTGCCGATGGCCTTGATGCGGCTCTCGCCCGATCCGTCGCTCGGCGCCGCCTGCGGGCAGATGATCCTGATGCGGGCCGACGCCTACCGGGCCAGCGGCGGCCACGCGGCGATCCGCACCTCGCTGCACGACGGCGTGCGTCTGCCGCGCCTGTTCCGCGGACAAGGCCTGCGCACCGACCTCGTCGCCGGCCACGCGCTCGCGACCTGCCGGATGTACCGCGACTGGCCGCAGAGCTGGGCCGGCTTCTCGAAGAACGCCCGCGAGGGCATGGCCACGCCCCGTGCCCTACCGATCTGGACCGTACTCCTGTTCGGCGGCCACGTCCTGCCCTGGCTGGTGCTGGTCTCGGCGCTGCTGGCGAGCGATTCGTCGGCCAGTTGGATCGCGGCGGGCGCCGCCCTGCTCTCGCTCGCCACGCGTGCGGCGATCACCCTGGTGGTGCGCGAGCCCGCCGCCACCGTGCCGCTGCATCCGTTGACCGTCTGCACGGCGCTCGCGATCCAGTGGAACGCGCTGCTGCGCCCGGCGCGGGCCGGCGTCGCGGTGTGGAAGGGGCGCCGCTATCCGATCACCGCCTTACCCCCGGTCCCTTGACGATCGCGCGGCAAATTCTGCGTGTCCCGCGATCGAGTCTTTGCAGTTGCCCGGCAACGCCTGTAGCTTCGACGCCACGATGGTGCGGCGTGCTGCCGTGTCCGCGTGCGTTCAGGAAGCTCGGCCGCGTCCATGAGGGATGAGAGCGCCGCCGCCGTGTCGGCCCGCCCCGCCGCCGACCCGCAGGACCCGCGGGACGGCACCCGCGCGGTTGTCGCCGGCCGGCCGATCGAGCCCTATCCGACCCGCTACGGGCGCCGCGACGCCTACGCCGCCCTCGATCTCGGCACCAACAATTGCCGCCTGCTCGTCGCCGAGCCGACCCCCAACGGGTTCCGCGTCATCGACGCGTTCTCGCGCATCGTCCGCCTCGGCGAGGGTTTGGGGAACTCGAACCGCCTGACCGAGGCCGCGATCGAGCGCACGGTCGAGGCGTTGCGCATCTGCAAGGCCAAGATGAAGGCCCGCGGCGTCGCCCGCTCCAAGGTGATCGCGACGGAGGCCTGCCGGCTCGCCGTCAACGGCGCCGAGTTCGTGGCTCGCGTCCGCGCCGAGGTCGGGCTCGATCTCGAGATCGTCGATCGCCAGACCGAAGCGTACCTCGCCGTCACCGGCTGCGCCGCGCTCGCCGACCCGCGAGCGGAATCGGTGGTGATCTTCGACATCGGCGGCGGCTCCACCGAGATCGCGTGGCTCGACGGCGCGGCGGCCAACCCCTCGACCGATCCGACGCTGCGGATCCGCGCCTGGGATTCGCTGCCCGTCGGCGTGGTGACGCTGGCCGAGCGCCACGGCGGCACCGAGGTGACGCGGCTGACCTTCGAGGGCATGGTCGAGGAGGTCGGCGACCTGCTCTCCCCCTTCGCCATCCGGGCGGCGGCGGCGGCGACCGCGCCCTACTTCCATCTGCTCGGCACGTCGGGCACCGTGACGACGCTCGCCGCGATGCACCTGCGGCTCGTCCGCTACGAGCGGCGCCGGGTCGACGGCCTGTGGATGAGCGACTTTGAGGTCAGCGACGCGATCGAGGACCTGCTCGATACCCGCCTGGAGCAGCGCGCCGACAACCCCTGCATCGGCCGCGACCGGGCCGATCTCGTGCTCGCCGGCTGCGCCATCCTGGAGGCGATCCGCCGGGTGTTTCCTTCCGAGCGCCTGCGCATCGCCGACCGGGGCCTGCGCGAGGGCCTCTTGATGAACATGATGCGCGAGGACGGCGTGTGGCGCCGGGGGCGGTATCGCTGAGGCGTTCTTTTCGCGCGGGCCGCGTTCCGCTAGGCACGGCTCCGTGAGAGGACCAACATCATGACCGACCGGCGAGGCGGGACGGGCGGCCTGCGCGGCGACCTGAAGCAGCGGGTGAAGACCGGGCGCGGGCGCACGCTGTCGCAGAAGCGCTGGCTGGAGCGCCAGCTCAACGATCCCTACGTGGCCCGCGCCAAGCGCGAAGGCTATCGCTCGCGGGCGGCGTTCAAGCTCGTGGAGATCGACGAGCGCTTCAAGCTGCTGAAGCCGGGGCAGAAGGTGCTCGATCTCGGTGCGGCGCCCGGCGGCTGGGCGCAGGTCGCGGTCAAGACCGTGGGCGAGACCGGCCGGGTCGTCGGCATCGACCTGCTCGACATCGAGCCGATGGCCGGCGCGACCTTCATCACCGGCGACTTCCTCGACCCCTCCGCGCCCGAGCGCCTGATCGAGCTGCTGGGCGGACCCGCCGACCTCGTGCTGTCCGACATGGCGGCCAACACCACCGGCCACAAGAAGACTGACCACTTGCGCATCATCGGGCTGGCCGAGACCGCGGCGGCCTTCGCCCGCGAGATCCTGGCACCGGGCGGGGCCTACCTCGCCAAGGTGTTCCAGGGCGGCACCGAAGGCGGCCTGCTCGCCGACCTCAAGCGCGACTTTGCCGTGGTCCGCCACGTCAAGCCGGCGGCGAGCCGGGCGGATTCGAGCGAGCTCTACGTGCTGGCCACGGGCTTCCGCGGCCAGACCGAGACCGAAGGCGCCGAGGAGGTGTAAGCCGTCTCGGCTCTGCACCCCGAAAGAACTCGGTCCTTTCGGGGTGCAGAGCCGAGACGGATATGCGCTCGGTGTTGATCCCGCGGTGTGGTGGTACGTTCGATCACCATTCTGCGACGGATGCACCATGGGCCGAGTTCTTCACGGCAGCGCCCCAGCTTCCTTTCACCAGGGCCCTGCCCTGGACCCGCGAAAGGACTGGTCCTTCCGAAACCTCGGTTTCAGGCGAGGCCCAGCATGGCGCGCACCGCGTCCGGGTCGACGCCACTCGCGCGCAGGTCCGCCAGCGATTCCGAGCCCTTCGACTTGGCGAGCTTGTCGCCGGTCTCGTCGCGGATCAGGCCGTGGTGGTGATAAGCCGGGCTCGGCAGGCCGAGCAGGTGCTGCAGCAGCACATGCAGGTCGGTCGCCGCCTCCAGATCCTGGCCGCGCACCACATGGCTGATCCCCTGCTCCGCATCGTCCCACACCACCGCGAGATGGTAGCTCGTCGGCACGTCGCGGCGGGCGATCACCGCATCGCCCCAGCGGGTCGGATCGGCCGGGACGGTCTTTTCCGCGCCGTCCGGGGCGAAGCGGCGGATGACGAGGGGAGCCGTGACCGCGGCCAGGGCCGCCGCGCCGTCGAGGCGCCACGTATGCGGCTCTCCGGCCTCGATGCGGGCCTGGACTTCGTTGCATGAGAGCGCGCGGCAGGTGCCGGGATAGAGCGGCGCGCCATCGGGATCGCGCGCCACCGCCGCCCGCTCGGCCACGGCCGCCGCGATCCGCCCGCGCGAGCAGAAGCACGGATAAAGGAGTTTTCGCGCAGCGAGCGCATCGCATGCCCGCGCATAGGCTGAAAAGTGCTCGGACTGGCGGCGCACCGGGCCGTCGAAACGCAGCCCGAGCCACGCGAGGTCGTCGAAGGTGCCTTGCACGAATTCGGGCCGGGTCCGGCCGAGATCGATGTCCTCGATCCGCAACAGCAGCCGGCCGCCGAGATCGTCGGCGATGCGGGCGTTGGTGAGGGCGGAAAAGGCGTGGCCGAGATGAAGCCGGCCGTTCGGGCTCGGCGCGAAGCGGAGGGTCGGTCGGCTCACGGCTCTCCCGTGGCGCGCAGGCAGGCCATCGTGCCCGGCGTGCAGGCGATGCCCGGCAGCGAGCAGGCGGCGCCGGCCTCGAGGCGGCGGCAGACCTTGCAGCCGTCGCCCCATTCGGCGCAGGCCGGATCGTCGGCGGGGGCGAGCGCGGCGGGCTTGTGCCCGGACGGCGCGAGGGCGCCGATCAGCACGGTCGCGGCGACGAGGCCGGCGATGCCCCAGACGATCCGCTTGTCGCGGCGGGCGGTCTGCGGATCGCGGGAGGCATCGACGGTCATGCTTCGCTGTTCGCGCGTGGGGGCGAGGGTGTCAACGTCGATCGGTCGAGCCAGTTGCCTCATCGAGAATGTTGCACCGCAACAACAGCGTCCCGGCCGTGCAATCCGCGCAACGCTGCGGCGGAACCTTCGGCACACCGTTTGCGATGTGCTTTCTCGGCAAATCATCAAGAAACGACACGGCCCGGGAGGCGATGCTCACGACGTCACGGAGCCTCACCGCATGCTCTACGGCCTCTACTTCATGACCTGCATGGTCGCCAACCCGACCCACTGCGTGATACGGGTCCACCGCTTCAACGAGGACATCGTCACGCCGCAGCAATGCCTCGCGGTGGCGCAGCCGCAGATGGCGGCGTGGCAGAACGCCCATGGCGACCGCTGGCGGGTCGCCCGCTTCCGCTGCGGCTCGCCGCCGAGGGACGACGGGACGCGGATCTGATCCGCGCCCCTTCCCTCATCACGCTGCCCTCCTCACGCCGACGGTGCCGAGCCCCCTGCGAGCGCAGCCGCGACCGCGCGGGCGAAGGCGACCGGGTCGCGCGGGGTGTCGCCGTCCTGCACGCGGGCGAGGTCGAGCAGGGTGCCGGCCTCGGAGGCGAGGTCCTCGCCGGCCTCGGCGCGGGCATCGAGCGCGCGGATCAGGGCGTGGCGCGGGTTGATCTCGAGGATCGGTGCCCCTCCCCCGAACCCGCGGCCGGCCCGGCGCAGCAGGCGCTGCATCTGCAGGTCGGGCCCAGAGCCGGAGGCGGCGAGCACCACCGCGCTGTCGACGAGGCGGTCGGTCGTGCGCACGTCCGACACGTCGGCGCCGAGCGCGAGCTTGAGCGCGGCCACCAGCTTGTCGGCGGTCGGCGCCTCGCCGGCCTCGCCCTCGGGCTTGAACTTCGACAGGTCGGCCGCGCCCTGCGTGACCGAGCGCAGCGGCTTGTCATCGAACTTGCCGAGTTGCTCGGGCCAGAACGCATCGACGTGGTCGGAGAGCAGCAGCACCTCCACGCCGCGGGCGCGAAACCCTTCAAGCTGGGCGGAGTTCTTGAGCGCCTCCACGTCGTCGGCGACGAGGTAGTAGATCGCCTCCTGCTCCGGCTTCATCCGCGACACGTAGTCGGGCAGCGAGGTCAAGCCGTCCTGCGTCGACGAGCGGAAGCGTAGGAGCGGCGCGATCTCGGCGCGGCGCTCGTAATCCTCGTAGATGCCCTCCTTGAGGATCGGCCCAAAATTCTCGAAGAATTTCTGGTATTCGTCCGCCTTCTCGGCGTTCTTGGAGCGGCTGCTCAGCTCCGAGAGCACCCGGCCGGTCACCGCCCGGCGGATCTTCTGCAGCGTCGGCGTCGATTGCAGCATCTCGCGCGAGACGTTGAGCGGCAGGTCGTCGGTGTCGACCACGCCGTGGACGAAGCGCAGCCAGTTCGGCAGCAACTCGGCCTCGTCGGTGATGAACATGCGCCGCACGTGCAGCCGCACCTTGGAGCGGCGGTCGTCCTCCACGGCCATGAACGGCTTCATGCTCGGCACGAACAGGAGGCCGGTGAATTCCAGCGCCCCTTCCGCCCGCCAATGCAGGGTCGCCCAGGGCTCGTCGAAGCCGTGGCTGACGGTGCGGTAGAACTCCTTGTACTGCTCTTCCGTGACTTCGGACTTGGGCTTGCGCCAGAGCGCGGTGCCGCGGTTGGCGGCCTCCTCCTTGCCCTCCGCGTCGCGGATCGCGATCGGCACGGCGATGTTGTCGGCCCATTTGCGCACGACGTGGTCGAGCCGGTAGCTCTCCAGATACTCGTCGGCGTCGTCCTTCAGGTAGAGCACGATGTCGGTGCCGGCCTGCTCGCGGGCGGCCGGCTCCAGGGTGTAGCTGCCCTTGCCGTCGGAGGCCCAGGTCCAGGCCTCGTCGGTGCCGGCGCGGCGCGAGGTGACGGTCACGCGGTCGGCCACCATGAAGGCCGAGTAGAAGCCGACGCCGAACTGGCCGATCAGGCTCGGGCGCAGATCCTCGCCCTCACTCGTCTTGTCGCCGAGCGCCTGCGAGAAGGCGCGGGTGCCGGAGCGGGCGATGGTGCCCAAATTTTGGGCAAGATCGTCCTTGGCCATGCCGATGCCGGCATCGGAAATGGTCAGGGTGCGCGCCGCCTTGTCGGGGGCGATCAGCACCTTGGCGTCCGGGGGAAGGGCCAGGGCCTCGTTGGTCAGCGCCTCGAACCGGCGCCGGTCGGTCGCGTCCGCCGCGTTGGCGACGAGTTCGCGCAAAAAGATCTCGCGGTCGGAATAGAGCGCATGGACGACCAGATCCAACAGGCGCCCGACCTCGGCACCGAATTCGTGCCGCTCCACCGTCTCGCTCACGCAGATGCCTCCCTGGCTCGGACGGGCCCCACGAAGCGCCGACCGTCTTGCCGGGAGGCGACGGTGCGGCGGGGTCTCGTGGGAGCCACGCGAAAAAGCCGGGGCGATATGCCCATGACGCGCCGGCAATTCAATCGCCGTGCGTCGCAGGGGAGACGGAAAGTTGCGACGTGGGGAGGCAGGCCGCCGTCAGGCGGCGAGCGCCGGCGCCGCCTCGATGCGCTGGTGCACCGTGTCGAAAGCCGCGCGGACAACCGCCACGGCGTCCTCGACCGCGACCAGGGTGGCGAGCTGGACATCGCCGGGCATGTCGCCGACCCGGCGGGTCGCGCCGACGATGGCGTGTTCGAGCCTCAACAGGCTTTCCTCGGCCGAAAATCCGGCAAGATCGGCCACACGCTGAAGCGTTGCTTCGAGGGCGTGACGCAGGACAAGTGTTCTCACGCGCTCTTGAAGAAGCGCCCGGTCATTCTGCTTCATGGGATAAGGTGTCCGCCGATTCGCCGCGGATCATGATGTCATTTGCCGGCCGGCTGCACAGTCCCTTTTCCGCCACATCGAGAAAAACGAAGGCGTCACGCGGAACCTTTTTCAAGCCTCGCGCAAGCCAACCGGCATGGCCCGTCGCGCCGGTGCGTCAGCGACGACAGGATCGAGGTTGCCGTCGCGGCCGCCGCGTGGTCCTGATTCTGCCTTCCGAGCCGGATTTGTCCGTATCAGCATCGAGTCCCGTTCATGCCCGAGACCCCCGTCTTCGCCCACGCCGCCGTCGCCGCGCCCCACGCGCTCGCGGCGAAAGCCGGCCAGAGCGTGCTGGCCCAGGGCGGCAACGCCATCGAGGCGATGGTCGCGATGGCGGCGGCCATCGCCGTGGTCTACCCGCACATGAACGGGATCGGCGGCGACGGCTTCTGGCTGATCCGCGAGAAGGGGGGCCGGGTGCGCAGCATCGAGGCCTGCGGCCCGGCGGGCGCCCTGGCGACGCGGGCGCGCTACCGCGAGCGAGAGGTCGACGCGATCCCCGCCCGCGGCCCCGACGCGGCGGTGACGGTGGCCGGCACGGTCGGCGGCTGGGAGCTGGCGCTCGCCATGGCCCGCGCCTTCGGCGGGCGGCTGCCGCTCGACGCGATCCTCGCCGACGCGATTCGCCACGCCCGCGAGGGCTGCCCGGTCTCGGCGT
This sequence comes from Methylorubrum rhodinum, assembly GCF_014199935.1. Taxonomy (GTDB): domain Bacteria; phylum Pseudomonadota; class Alphaproteobacteria; order Rhizobiales; family Beijerinckiaceae; genus Methylobacterium; species Methylobacterium rhodinum. The sequence continues at coordinate 244,191 of NZ_JACHOP010000006.1, read as the reverse complement.
CCGAGGCGCGCTACGTGCCGAAGGAACTCGACACGCTCCACGACGCACCGAATTTTGCCGCCACCTACCTGAGCGAGGGCAAACCCTATGCGGCGGGCGCGCTGCGGCGCCAGCCCCAGCTCGCCGACACGCTGGCGCAGTTGGCCCATGCGGGGCTCGCCGACTTCTACCGCGGCGACATTGCCCGCGAGATCGCCGCCGACTTGGAGCGCCTCGGCGCGCCGGTGACGCGGGCCGACCTCCAGGCCTACGCGGCCCGCGAGCGGGCGCCGCTGTCGCTGCGGCGGCGCGACGCCATGCTGTACAACTTCCCCCCGCCCACGCAGGGGCTCGCGGCGCTGATCATCCTCGGGATCTTCGAGCGGCTGAACGTGCGCCAGGCCGAGAGCACGGCGCATTATCACGGGCTGATCGAGGCGACGAAGCGGGCCTTCGCGATCCGCGACCGGTTCGTCACCGATTTCGACCGCCTCACGGGCGATCCTGCCGCCTTCCTCGACCCGCGCCGGCTCGACCGGGAAGCCGCGCTGATCGACATGGGCCGCGCCAGCAGCATCCCGGTGCGCTCGGGCGAGGGCGACACCGTGTGGATGGGGGCGATCGACGGCGACGGGATGGCCGTCTCGTTCATCCAGTCGGTCTACTGGGAATACGGCTCGGGCTGCGTCCTGCCCTCGACCGGCATCTGCTGGCAGAACCGCGGCATGTCGTTCTCGCTCGATCCAAACGCCGTGAACCCGCTGGAGCCGGGCCGGCGCCCGTTCCACACCCTGATCCCGGCGTTGGCCTGCTTCGACGACGGCCGCGTGATGGCCTACGGCTCGATGGGCGGGGATGGGCAGCCGCAATTCCAGGCCCAGATCTTTTCGCGCTACGCCGATTACGGGATGTCGGTGGCCGACGCGGTCGATGCCCCGCGCCTGCTCTACGGCCGGACCTGGGGCGCGGAATCGCTCTCGGTGAAGGTCGAGGACCGGTTCGATCCGGCCTGCATCGCCGCGCTCGAGCGCATGGGCCACGACATCGAGGAGTTGGGCGGCGCCTATGTCGACTCGCTCGGCCACGCCGGCATGCTGGTGCGCCACGCGAACAACCGCCGCATCGAGGCCACGCACGACCCCCGCTCGGACGGCGGCGCCGAGGGCCTGTAACGGGTTCCCAAAGGGCAAGCCCTTTGGCGGGTCAGGGCGGAGCCCTGAAAAGCAGCAGGACGCGTCGCATGGACACCGGCAACCAAGCCCAGATCGACTACTGGAACGGCGAGGTCGGGCAGCGCTGGGCCGAAAACCACCGGGCGCTCGACGCCGCCTTCGCGCCGTTCACGCAAGCCCTGTTCGCGACGTCCGGCCTCGCGCCCGGCGAGCACGTTCTCGATATCGGCTGCGGCGCGGGCGAGACGGCGCTTCGGGCCGCGCGGCAGGTCGGGCCCGAGGGCCATGTCACCGGAGCCGACGTGTCCGAACCGCTGCTCGACGCGGCGCGGGCGCGCGCCGTCGCGGAACCGGCCGGCGGCGCCGCGATCGAATGGCTCAAAGCCGACGTGCAGAGCCACGCCTTCGGGATGCGGTTCGACCACGCCCTGTCGCGCTTCGGCGTGATGTTCTTCGACGATTCGGCGGCCGCCTTCGCCAACATCCGGGCGAGCCTCAAGGAGGGCGGGCGGCTGCGTTTCCTCTGCTGGCGGGCGATGGCCGAGAACACCTGGGTCGCCCTGCCCCGCACGGCGGTGATGCCGCTCCTGCCCGATGCCGAGCCGCCGCTGCCCGATGCGCCGGGCCCGTTCCGCTTCGCCCTGCGCGAGACCCTGCGGCCGATCCTGGACGGCGCGGGCTTTCGCGACATCGCCTTCGAGCCGGTGAACCGCACCATGCGGGTGGGCGACACCCCGGAAGACGCCGCCGGCTTCGTCGTCACCCGCGGGCCGATCGCGCGCCTTCTGCGCGAGCGCGACCCGGCTGTGCAGGAGGCGGCCCTGCGGACCGTGGTCGATCTGTTCGCGAAGCTGTCGGGCGGTGGGCCGGTCGAGCTCGGTGCCGCCTGCTGGCTCGTCTCGGCGCGGGCCTGACGCTTTGTCGAAAGGTCTTGCCCGGTGTCGGGGCCGGCCAGCGAGGCATCCGGAAGGATCACGGCAGGCGAGGCGAACGTAGAGTTTGGCACATCCCTTGCGGCGGGCCGGAGCCGTCAAGGAGTGAATGATGGATACGACATCCAACCGGACCCGCTGGATCCAGCTCGCCCTGGGCCTGATCGTGATGATGACGATCTCCAGCCCGCAATACGTCTGGACGCTGTTCGTGAAGCCGTTCCAGGCGACCACCGGGGCGAGCCTGCCCGCGGTGCAGGTCGCCTTCACGCTGCTGATCGTGCTCCAGACCTTCTTCTCGCCGGTCCAGGGCTGGCTGATCGAGCGGTTCAGCGCCAAGGCGATGATCGCTCTGGGTGCGGCGCTCTCCGGCCTCGGCTGGGTCGCCGCCTCGAAGGTCGAGACGCTGTGGGGCCTCTACGCCAGCTACGGCCTGCTCTGCGGGCTCGGCACCGGCATCGTCTATGTCGGCGTCGTCGGCCTCGTGGTGCGCTGGTTCCCCGAGCGGCGCGGCTTCGCGGCGGGCGTGGTCGCGGCGGGCTACGGCATGGGCGCCATCGCCACCACCTTCCCGATCACCGACATGATCGCGTCCTCCGGCTACCGCCACACGCTGCTGGTGTTCGGCGCGATCATGGCCGTGATCGGCGTCGTGGCCGCGCTCGGCCTGCGCAACCCCAGGCCCGGCGAGACGCCCGCGATCCCGGCCGACAAGGTCGCGAGCGCGGCCCGCGACGTGGCGCCGGCCCAGATGCTGCGCACCCCTTTGTTCTGGCTGATGTTTGCCATGATGGCGATGATGTCGACCGGCGGTCTGATGGTGGTGGCGAACTTCGCATCTTTCGCCAAGGAATTCGGCGTCGCCGACGCCATCGTGTTCGGCTTCGCGGCGCTCCCCTTCGCGCTCACCTTCGACCGGATCACCAACGGCTTGACCCGGCCGTTCTTCGGCTGGGTCTCGGACCATGTCGGCCGCGAGAACACCATGACGGTGGCCTTCGCGCTGGAGGCGGTGGCGATCTGCATGCTGCTGATGTTCCGCGAGAACGCCTATGCCTTCGCCCTGCTCTCGGGGCTGGTGTTCTTCGCCTGGGGCGAGATCTTCTCGCTGTTCCCCTCGACCCTGACCGACACCTTCGGGACCAAGCACGCCACGACGAATTACGGCTTCCTCTACATGGCCCAGGGCGTCGGCTCGCTGCTCGGCGGCCCCGTCGCGGCTCTGCTCCACGACGGCATGGGAAGCTGGGTGCCGGTCTTCGGCATCGCCATCGGCCTCGATCTGGTCGTGGCGGCGCTGGCGTGGTTCGTCCTGAAACCCGCCCGGCGCGCCTATCTCGGCGTCGCGGGCCCGGCCGTGCCGGAGGCCGCCGCCCCCCTCGCCGCCCGGCCGGCGGTCTGACGAGGAGCGCGGGCCGGCGCGAAGCCGGCCCGCCTCATCATAGGGGATTTGACGGGCCGGATCGGTTCGCGGCAGGGAGGACGCTCCTGTCCCACCCGATCCCCTCATCCTGAGGTGCCGGAGCGCAGCGGAGGCCTCGAAGGAGGGCTCCAGGGATCGCAGCGCCATCTGGAGCCCTCCTTCGAGGCCGCTGACACGGCACCTCAGGATGAGGGGGATGGGCGGGAGACCTCAGGCGAGCAGGCTCCGATGACCCTCCCCGTGCAGTCCCGGCCATGACCGCCCCGCTTCCGCCGGAGCCCGGCAGTCCCCCCTGGCTCGCCGTCGTCGGCATCGGCGAGGATGGCCGGGCCGGTCTCTCGCCCGCCGCCGCCGCCGCCCTCGACGCGGCGGAGGTGGTCTATGGCGGGCGGCGCCACCTCGCGCTCGCCGCCCCGCTGACGGCGGAGGAGCGGCCCTGGCCGAGCCCGATCGGGCAGGCCTATCCCGAGATCCTGGCCCGGCGCGGGCGGCCGACCTGCCTGCTCGCCACCGGCGATCCCTTCCATTTCGGCATCGGCGCCGAGATCGCCCGGCTGGTGCCGGCGCCTGAGATCCGGGCCTTCCCCCAACCCTCGGCCTTCAGCCTCGCCGCCGCCCGGCTCGGCTGGTCGCTGCCCGAGACTGCCTGCATCACCCTGCACGGCCGCGATTTTTTTGGAGTTGTCCCCGCCCTTCAACCCGGCGCGCGACTCCTCGCCCTGTCCTGGGACGGCTCGACGCCTGCCGCGGTCGCGACCCTCCTGACCGAGCGCGGCATGGGCGCCTCGCGGCTCACCGTGCTCGAAGCGATGGGCGGCCCGCGCGAGCGCCTGCGCTCCGACCGCGCAAAGGACTTCGGGCTGAGCGACATCGACCCGCTCAACACGGTGGCGATCGAGGTCGAGGCGGCACCGGATGCCCGCATCGTGCCCCTGAGCCCCGGCCTCGACGATGCGTGGTTCGAGAACGACGGGCAGCTCACCAAGGCCGAAATCCGCGCCGTGACGCTCTCGGCCCTGCGCCCGCGGGCGGGCGAGATCCTGTGGGACCTCGGCGCGGGCGCCGGCTCGGTCTCGATCGAGTGGTGCCTGCGCCATCCGGCCAACCGCGCCGTCGCGGTCGAGCGGCGCGACGACCGGGCCGAGCGGATCGGGCGCAACGCGAAAAACCTCGGCGTCGGCGCGCGGGTCACCGTGGTGCGCGGCGCCTCCACGGCGGCGCTGGCGGAGTTGCCCGCGCCGCAGGCCGTGTTCGTCGGCGGCGGCGTGGCCGAGCCCGGCCTGCTCGCCGCCTGCCGCGCGGCCCTGCCCCCGTCGGGCCGCCTCGTCGCCAACGCCGTGACCCTCGAAGGTGAGGCGGCCCTGCTCGCGGCGCACGCGGAGGCCGGCGGGCGCCTGCGCCGGCTCTCGGTCGCCCATGCCGCGCCGGTCGGCGGGCTGACGGGCTGGCGTCCGGCCATGCCGGTGACGCAGTGGGTCTGGACCAAGCCGTGAGCGGAATCGTCGCGGGCGTGGGGTTTCGCGCCGCCACGGCGCCGGACGAGATCGTCGCCCTGGTGCGCCGGGCGCTTCACGAGGCCGGGCTCGCGCCGGACGCGCTTGCCGTGCTGGCCACCGCCGCCGACCGGGCCGGCGAGGCGCCTCTTTGGGAGGCGGCGGCGGCCTTGGGTCTGACGCCGCTCGGGCTCGAACCGGCCGCGCTCGCCGCGGCCGATGCCGGCGTCGTCACGCGCTCCGCGCGCATCAGGGCGAGCCGCGGCGTCGGCTCGCTGGCCGAGGCGGCGGCACTGGCCGCCGCCGGCCCCGGAGCGCGGTTGGTCTTGCCCCGCATCGCCAGCGCCGCAGCCACTTGCGCCCTCGCCTCCCCCGCCGCTCCTGGGGTAAGCGAGCGGGCATGACCGTCCATTTCATCGGCGCCGGCCCCGGTGCCGCCGACCTCATCACCGTGCGCGGACGCGACCGGGTCGCCGCCTGCCCGGTCTGCCTCTATGCGGGCTCGCTCGTCGCCCCCGAGATCCTGTCGTGGTGCCCGGAGGGCGCCCGGATCGTCGACACCGCGCCGCTCGATCTCGACGCGATCATGGCCGAGATCGCCGACGCCCACGCGCGTGGGCAGGACGTGGCCCGGCTGCATTCGGGCGACCTGTCGATCTGGAGCGCGCTCGCCGAGCAGACCCGGCGGCTCGACGCGTTGGGCATCCCCTACACGGTGACGCCGGGCGTCCCCTCCTTCGCCGCCGCCGCCGCGGTGCTGAGGCGCGAACTCACCGTGCCGGGGCTGGCGCAGTCGCTGGTGCTCACGCGCACCTCCGGCCGCGCCAGCCCGATGCCGGAGCGGGAGACGCTGGCGGCCTTCGCGGCGACCGGGGCGACGCTGGCGCTGCACCTGTCGATCCACGTGATCGATGCGGTCGCCGCCGAACTCGCGCCGTTCTATGGGCCGGACTGCCCGGCGGCGGTGGTGTTCCGCGCGACATGGCCCGACGAGCGGGTGCTGACCGGGCCGCTCGCCTCGCTCCCCGAGCGGGTGAAGGCCGAAAAGATCGAGCGCACCGCGCTGATCCTGGTCGGGCCGGCGCTCGACCCGGCGGATTTCCGCGAGAGCGCCCTCTACGCCCCCGATTACGACCGCCGGTTCCGGCCTCAAGGCGCCGTCAACGCACCGGGAGACGCCGCGTGAGCGCCCCCGGCCTCCTGATCGCCGCGCCCCGCTCAGGGTCGGGCAAGACCACGGTGACCCTGGCGCTGATGCGGGCGCTGCGGCGGCGCGGAGTCGCGGTACGCGGCGCCAAGTGCGGGCCGGACTACATCGATCCGGCCTTCCATGAGGCGGCGACCGGCCATCCGAGCCTCAACCTCGACAGCTTCGCGATGCCGGACGCGCTGCTCGACGCCTGCGCCGGGCTGAGCACGCGCGACGCCGCCCTCGTGGTCGCCGAAGGCTCGATGGGCCTGCATGACGGGATCGTGGCCGGCGAGGGCCGCACCGGCGCCAATGCCGACATCGCCGCACGCTACGGCTGGCCGGTGCTGCTCGTGCTCGACGTGTCGGGCGCCGCGCAATCGGCCGCCGCGGTCGCGCTCGGCTGCGCCACCTACGATTCCCGCATCCGCGTCGCGGGCGTGGTGCTGAACAAGGTGGCGAGCCCACGCCATCGCCGCCTCGTCGAGGCAGGCCTGAGCCGAATCGGCATGCCGGTGCTCGGCGCCTTCCCCCGCGAGGCCGGGCTCGTCCTACCCGAGCGGCATCTCGGCCTCGTCCAGGCCGGCGAGACCGCCGACCTCGAGGCGCGCCTCGACCGCCTCGCCGATCTGGCGGAGGCCTCCCTCGACCTCGACGCGATCGTCGCCGCCGCGGGGGGGCGGGCGGAGGCCGGTACGGGCGCCCTCCCCTCCCCACCGGCCCAGCGGGTCGCGGTGGCGCGGGACGCCGCCTTCTCGTTCCTCTATCCGCACATGCTGGCAGGCTGGCGCGCGGCGGGGGCCGAGATCGTGCCGTTCTCCCCGCTCGCCGACGAGGCGCCCGACACGACCTGCGGCGCCTGCTGGCTGCCCGGCGGCTATCCCGAGCTCCATGCCGGGCGGCTCGCCGCGGCCCACACCTTCCGCGAGGGGCTGCGGCGATTCGCGGACAATCGGCCGGTCCACGGCGAGTGCGGCGGCTACATGGTGTTGGGCGAGAGCCTGGAGGATGCCGACGGAATCACCCACCCGATGGCAGGCTTGCTGCCGGTGGCGACCTCCTACGCGAAGCGCCGGCTCCATCTCGGCTACCGGGTGGCGCGTCTGGTCGAGGCGGGCTTGCTGGGTGCTGCCGGCACGCGGCTGGTCGGCCACGAATTCCACTACGCGAGCGAGCTGACGCCGGCCCCGGTCGAGGCGAACGCGCTGGCGCGGGTGACGGACGCTGAAGGCACGCCGCTGGGCTTCGCCGGCCATCGCCGGGGCCTCGTGACGGGAAGCTTCTTTCACCTCATCGCCGAATCGGACGGCGCCTGAGTCGCTCGGCAACGGACGCAAGGAAAGAAGGCGGCCGGGGACGGGCCCCGGCCTGTCTCGCCTCTTGGTCCTACCCCTCGGCCTCAGGCGTCGAGGGGCGCGTCCTTCTTGCGGTCGAGGCGGGCGGCGCTGCGCACGATCGCCAGAACCTCGCGGCGGAGCTGGTCGTCCTCGATCGAGGCGAAGGCGCGCAGCAGGTCCACGGCGCCGTGGGCGCGCAGGAAGCCGAACACCTCGGCCTGCTCCTGTCCTCCCGCCGTGTTGTCCTCGTCGAAGAAGGCGGAGACCGGCACTTCGAGCAGGCGGGCGATCTCGCGCAGGCGCCCGGCGCCGACGCGGTTCTGACCCTTCTCGTATTTCTGGACCTGCTGGAAGGTCACGCCGACGGCGGTTCCCAGAGCGGTCTGGCTCAGGCCCCGCGCCTTCCGCAGCGCGGTGATCCGGAGCCCGACGAGACGGTCAACATCGGTTGTCTGTTTCGGCATCATCTTACGGTACGGTCCCCTGACGGTATCGCGGCCGGCCCAAGGACCTCAGGTCGACCGCGCTCAAGGCTCCCGCCAACAAATCGATGTCCTGGCCCGGTTCTAATCGCCGGAACAGGCCCGGACTGGGAGATCGGGAGACAATCGTATCGCCGTGGGGCAGCCTCGGCCTAGCTTCACCATGAGATGCATGTTGAATGCAAGGGCCTCGTTGTTGATGGTTGGGAGTTTTCAGCAATCGCGGCCGCTGCGTTCACGAAATGTACCTGCAACGAAATCATGCGGCAGTGCATGATTTCGCACGTATCCTGCGCCGGTGCGGGTCCGTGCGCAGGGCGCGGCGATGCATCGCCGCCGAACCGGCGGCGCCGGGCTTCAGCCCACAGGCGAAACTACGTAGAGTCAAACGACGTTCGGCAGGACGGTGCCGCCGGTGCGGCGCCGCGACGGATCGGGAGTTGATCGGGCATGTTCATCGCGATGAACCGCTTCAAGGTGGTGAAGGATTCGGCGCAGGATTTCGAGCAGGTCTGGCTCGGACGCGACAGCCACCTCGGCGAGATGGAGGGCTTCGTCGAATTCCACCTGCTCAAGGGTCCGGAGGCCGAGGACCACATCCTCTACGCCTCGCACACGATCTGGCGCTCGAAGGCCGATTTCGAGGCCTGGACGCGCTCGGAGCAGTTCCGCAAGGCCCACGGCCGGGTGCCGACCACCAAGCCGCTCTATCTCGGCCATCCCCAGTTCGAGGGCTTCGAGACGATCCAGACCGTCGCCCGGCCGGAGGCCGAACAGGCGGCCTGATTTTCTCAGGTGCCGCGGCGGCCTCAACGCAGCCGCGGCAGCATCACGGCCAGAAACCCGATGACGGGCAGGTAGGCACACATCGAAAAGACCTGCTCGATGCCGACCCGGTCGGCGAGTTCGCCGAGCAGCGCGGCGCCCAGGCCCCCCATGCCGAAGGCGAATCCGTAGAACAGCCCGCTGACGAGGCCGATCCGGCCCGGCAAGAGATCCTGCGCGTAGACGAGGATCGCGGGCAGCGCCGAGGCCAGGATCAGGCCGATCGGTACCGTGAGCGCCACCGTCCAGAACAGGTTCGCGTGCGGCAGCGCCAGGGTGAAGGGCAGGACGCCCAGGATCGATCCCCAGATCACGAGCTTGCGCCCGAACCGATCACCGATCGGCCCGCCGAGCAGGGCGCCGGCCGCGACGGCGCCGAGGAACACGAACAGGTAGAGCTGCGACTGCGCCACCGGCACGCCGAAGCGGTGGATCAGGTAGAACGTGTAATAGGACGAGAAACTCGCCGTGTAGAAGAATTTCGAAAAAATTAGCGCCAGCAGGATCGCGATGGTGGCGACGATCCGGGTCCGGCTGAGGCGCCCGACGGCGGCACCGCTGGTCGTGCGGGCGACCCGCGGCGTCGTGGCGAGCCGGCCCGCATACCAGCGGCCGACGACGGTCAGCACGGCGATGCCGGTGAGCGCCGCGATCCCGAACCACGCGAAGCTGCCCTGGCCGCGCGGCACCACCACGAAGGCGGCGAGCAGCGGCCCGAGCGCGGTGCCGGCATTGCCGCCGACCTGGAACACCGATTGCGCCAGCCCGTAGCGCCCGCCCGAGGCGAGGCGCGCCACGCGGCTCGCCTCGGGATGGAAGATCGCCGAGCCGAGCCCGACCAGGGCGGCGGCCGCGACGAGCGCGGCGTAGGTCGGGGCGGCGGCGAGCAGCCCGAGGCCAGCCAGCGACAGCCCCATACCGGCGGCGAGCGAGAACGGCAGCGGGTGCCGGTCGGTGTAGAGCCCGACGACGGGCTGGAGCAGCGAGGCGGTCGCCTGGAACGCCAGAGTGATGAGCCCGATCTGCCCGAAATCGAGATGAAAACTCTGCTTGAGCAGCGGGTAGATCGCCGGCAGCAGCGATTGCACGAGGTCGTTGAGCAGGTGCGACAGGCTGAGGCCCATGAGCACCGCGAGCGCCGGCCCGCTGCCTGCCGCCTGGGCCTCCGGCGCCTCGGCCTTCGCACGCATCGCACTCTCCGTCCGCCGCGCCCCACCCGCTCCATGGCAGTCCGGCCGGGGCCGGGCAATCGCCGTCTCGTTTCCGGCACGGTCGCTCCGGTGCGCCGCTTGCGCCAGGAACCCCGAGAAGGGGCGGGACGGCCGTGAGGCGTTCCGTTCCGGGACAGTCCTCGCCCAAGCCGGCACTTCGGCGCCGACCCGGGCAGAACCCGCGCGAGACAGATGTTTCACGAGCGTCCTCCCCAGAACTTCCAGCGCCTGTCCCTGGGGCGGGCGCGGCGCGCCGTCTGGGCCGCCCTGATGCCGCGGCGCGAGCGCACGGCGCTGCGCCTCGGCATCTCCTCGGCCCTGCTGGCGGCCGATCTTTCGGCTATCGTGGCCACAGGTTTTCTGGTCGATGCGGCCTACTACGCCTACAGCTCCGGCGGCGAGATGATCCCGCTCGCGCTCAGCCGCAACGTGCAGACGGCGGGCCTGCTAGCCGTCATCATCCTGCTGACCAACCTCGTGCGCGGCGAGTACAGCATCGAGCACTGCCTCGCCCGCAACCCGCAGCGCCGCCGCACCGCGACCCTGTGGCTGCTGGCCTGGGCGGTCGCCCTGCTGATCGGCTTCGCGACCAAGACCTCGACGGATTTCTCCCGCGTCGCTTCCGCCGCCTTCTTCCTCGTCGGGCTACCCGCGACCCTGTTCGTGCGCGCCCGGATGGTGGCGCTGGTGCGCCGCCACGTGACGCCGGCCTCGGCCTCGGTGAGCCGGGTCCATCTCGTCGGTTACGAGGAGGACATCGCCGGCTTCTACGCCAACAACGACGTCGAGGCCCTGGGCCTCAGGGTCGTCGGCACGAGCTACCTGCGCCGCTTCAACGCCAGCGCGGGGGCGGCCAGCGCCGAGGCCCTGCTCGCCGAAGACCTCGACCTCGCGGTCTCGGTGGTGCGCTTCCTGCGCCCCGACGATGTGTTCGTGCTGGTGCCGTGGTCGGAATCCGCCGACGTCGAGCGCTGCATCGACGCCTTCCTGCGGGTGCCCGCGGCCCTGCACCTGCGCCCCGGCGTGATGATGGACCGCTTCCCCGACCTTCAGGTCGCCCGCGTCGGGCGCCTGTCGGGCATCAATATCGGCCGCCGGCCGCTCTCGGCGGGCGAGGTCATGCTCAAGCGATTGTTCGATCTCGTGCTGGCGGGGATCGGACTGATCCTTCTGGCGCCGCTGTTCCTCGCCGTCGCGGTCCTGATCAAGCTCGACAGCCCCGGTCCGGTCTTCTTCCGACAGCGGCGCTACGGCTTCAACCAGCAGGCCTTCGGGGTCTTCAAGTTCCGCAGCATGAAGGTCCAGCCCGACGGGCCGTTCCGGCAGGCCTCGCGCGACGACGACCGCATCACCCGCATCGGCGCGCTCCTGCGCAAGACCAACATCGACGAGTTGCCCCAACTCCTCAACGTGATCCTGGGCGACATGTCGCTGGTCGGGCCCCGCCCGCACGCGCTCGCCCACGACCGCAGCTTCGAACGGCGCATCGCCCTTTACGCGCGCCGCCACAACGTGAAGCCCGGCATCACCGGCTGGGCCCAGGTCAACGGTTTTCGGGGAGAGACCCGCACCGATGCCGCGATGGAGGCCCGCGTCCAGGCCGACCTGCACTACATCGACAACTGGTCGATCTGGCTCGACATGAGCATCATCGTCCAGACGGTGATCTCGCCGCGGGCCTATCGCAACGCCTTTTGAGACTTGGCTCGACGCCGTCATTCCGGGTCGCTGATAAGCGAACCCGGAATCCACCCGTGATGCGACGCGGAAAGAAGCGTCGAGGCCAGTCGTGGATTCCGGGTTCTCGCCTGTGGCGAGCCCCGGAAGGACGGGCGTGGAGGAGCGAGGGGAGCCGTCGAAACGTCAGCCCGCGGCCGCGCCGCCGCGCTCGCGGCAGGCGCCGCACTCCCCCTCGACCTCCAGAATGCGGCTCCTCGGCGTGAAACCCGCCCGCGCCAGGGTGGCGTCGAGCGCGCTCTCCACCGCGGGCGCCGTCATCTCGTCGATGCCGCCGCAATTGCGGCAGATCAGGAAGACGAGGCTCGCGCCCGCGCCGTGGTCGTGACCGCAGGAGACGAAGGCGTTGCGGCTGGAGATGCGGTGGACCAGCCCCTGCTCGGTCAGGAAGTCGAGCGCCCGGTAGACCGAGACCGCCGCGACCCGCCGCCCCCCCTGCCCGCTCAGCCGCTCGGCGATGTCGTAGGCACCGAGCGGGCGCCCCTCGGCCGCCACCACGGCCAGGACGTCCCGGCGCAGGGGCGTGAATTGCAGCCCGCGCGCCTGGCACAGGCGCGCGGCCCGCTCGGTCGCGCCCTCGGCGCATTGCCCGCAGCCGTGCCGCTCCTCGTGGTGGTGATCGTGCGAATGATCATGCAGAGGATCGTGACTTCGGTCGTGCGGCGCGTCTGCGCGCATCCCGGCCTCCCCATCCGGCCCGATTGAAACGGGGCCGTGTTACAGTGTATCAGCCGCCTCAAGATAGGCGCCCGCCCGCCATCGGGCAACGACGAGCGCGGCGCCCGCTTCGACATCGCTCACACTTCCGGGAAAGCCCCATGATCCGTGCCGGCGGGGCCGACCGTCTCCCGCGCCGCTCCCTGTTCCGCAGCGGGGCGTCCCTGCGGCTCGCCGCGGCCTTCGTGCTGTCCGGGCTGCTCTGGGCCATGATCCTGTGGGCGCAGGCCGCGTGAGCGCGATCCGCTTCCGCGGTCTGACGCTCGGCTACGACCGGCACCCGGCCGTGCACCATCTCGACGGCACGGTCGCGTCCGGCGACCTGCTGGCGCTGGTGGGGCCGAACGGGGCCGGCAAGTCGACCCTGCTCAAGGGCATCGTCGGCGAGGTCGGGGTGCTGGACGGCGCGATCGAGACGGGCACGAAGGCGATCGCCTACCTGCCCCAGGCCGCCGAGATCGACCGCAGCTTCCCGGTCAGCGTGCTGGATCTGGCCGCGATGGGCCTGTGGCGGCCATTCGGCGCCTGGGCGAGCCTCGCGCGGCACCGCCCGAAGCTTCTCGACGCGCTGGCCGCCGTGGGGCTCACCGGCTTCGAGGATCGGCCGATCGGCACGCTCTCCGGCGGTCAGTTCCAGCGGGCGCTGTTCGCCCGGCTGATCCTGCAGGACGCGCGCCTGATCCTGCTCGACGAGCCCTTCACCGGCATCGACGAGCGCACCACCGCCGACCTGATCGCCCTGATCCGCGGCTGGCACCGGGAGGGCCGCACCGTGGTCGCTGCGCTCCACGACCTGCATCAGGTGCGCGCGCACTTTCCCTCGACCCTGGTGCTGGCCCGCCGGCCCATCGCCTGGGGGCCGACCGCGGACGTGCTGACGCCGCCGGTGCTCGCCCGCGCGCTCGCCCTGTCGGAGGCCTGGGACGAGGCCGCCGCGATCTGCCGGCATGAGAGCCAGCACCTGGGCCGGCACGAGGCCGAGCCGGCCGCGGCGCACGATCACCACGGGCACGACCAGCATCAAGGGCATGCCCATGCCCACGGCCGTGCCGGCCACGGAGCCGCCCGGTGACCCTCGACGGCCTGTCCGACCTGCTGATCGGTCCCTTCGTCGAGTTCGGCTTCATGCGCCGGGCGCTCGCGGGCTGCCTCGCCCTGTCGCTGTCGGCGCCGCCGCTCGGCGTCTTCCTGATGCTGCGCCGGATGAGCCTGATGAGCGAGGCGATGAGCCACGCCATCCTGCCGGGCGCCGCCGCGGGCTTCCTCGTCGCCGGCCTGTCGCTGCCGGCGATGACGCTCGGCGGACTGATCGCCGGCCTCGCCGTGGCGCTGGCCGCCGGCTTCGTCACCCGCTCGACCGTGCTGAAGGAGGATGCGAGTCTCGCCGCCTTCTACCTGATCTCGCTCGCTGGCGGCGTGTTCCTCGTCTCGCTGCGTGGCTCGCAGATCGACCTGCTGCACATCCTGTTCGGCACGGTGCTGGCGCTCGACGACGACGCCCTGACGCTGCTCGGCGGCATCGCGAGCCTGACGCTTCTAGCGCTGGCCGCGCTCTACCGCCCGCTGGTGATCGAGTGCGTCGATCCGCTGTTCCTGCGCACCGTCGGGCGCGTCGGCGGCCCGGTGCATTCGGCTTTCCTGGCGCTGGTGGTGATCAACCTCGTCGGCGGCTTCCAGGCGCTCGGCACGCTGCTGGCGGTGGGCCTGATGCTGCTACCGGCCATCGCCGCCCGGTTCTGGGCCGCCGACCTCTCGGGGCTGATCCCCGTCTCGATGCTGATCTCGATGCTGGCGAGCGTGACGGGGCTGCTCGTCTCCTACCACGCCGGCATCCGCCTCCCGACAGGGCCGGCGATCGTGCTGGCGGCGGGCGCGCTCTACCTCGTCTCGATGCTGGTCGGTCCCCGCGGCGGCCTCCTCCGCCGCCTCGTCCGGCGGCGCCATCTGGAGGCGTGAGCGGGCCCCCTTACGAGGCCAGCCCCGGAATCGACTGGCTGAGCCAGTGCAGCGCGCTCATCACGCTGGCGAACAGGGTGTAGACGAAGCCGATCGAGATGCCGACGCCGACCCCGCCGATGACGACGCCGATCAGGACGACGACGCCGTCGCGCTCCACCAGCCCGAGCCCGATCAGCGAGACCGCGAGCCCTAGGGGGATCTGACCGAAGAAGGGCGGCGCCACGATCAGCGCCAGCGCCATCGCCAGGATCAGCACGCCCGTGCCGCGCATGCCGAGGGCGGTCTCGAACACGCTCATGCGCGGCTTCGACCAGCGCTCCAGCCGGCGCAGCAGCGGCACCGCGCGGGTGACCGCCTTGGCCACCGTCTCGCGGGCGACGGACTGGCCGAGCACGCGCTTGGGCAGCCACGGCGAGGACATGCCGGCCACGATCTGCACCGCGATGACGAGCAGCAGGAGCCCGCAGACCAGCGGAATCGGCGGCGGCATCGGCAGACAGTTGGGCAGGCCGAGCAGAACCACGAGCAGCGCGAACGCGCGGTCGCGCAGCACGGCGATGATGTCGCCGACCGTCAGCCGCTCGCTCTCCTGGCTCGCAAGCAAGGTGAGAACATCGGAGGTGCGCGCAGCGGAGGACAAACCGGCTCGGCCATTGGCTTCGGACAGGCGCGGCTCTAGCCCAAGCTGAACATTCCGCCAAGCGGTTCCCGCCGCACCGCGTCAGACGACGTGCGGCGAATCACTCCCGCGGCAAGCCGGGCTTCAGTCATAATCCTGAAGTTGGAATGTCGATCGAATTGATAACTTAGAGATTATCCCCGCGCCGAAAACAGTCAATATTTCATAAACTTCTGGTCACAGCCTGAGATTGTGACAGATCTTTGCGCTCTCGGCATGACGGCGCACGACCACCGATGGGGAGCGGCACCCGCGCAAGAAGGGGCGACGGCAGGATCCCGGCCGCACGGCAGACGGCGGCCCGCCTCGTGCGATGGCTGTGGGCTTCGCTAGCTGCGGCTTTGGCCTGGAGCCCGGCCTGGGCGGAGGAGACGGGTTTGCGCACCGTCCTCTTCAGCAGTCTGGAGGCCGGTTCCTCCGCCTTCTCGACCAGCGGCGCCAAGGTCGCCTTCGACCGCTTCGATCGGGACGGACCCGTCGTGCTGGTGAGTGCGGGCAGCGGGGTGCGGCTGGAAGGTGGGGGCCGCCTGCCGGTGCTGGTGCGGACCACCCTGCTCGGCGCGGCGCTCGGCGGCTACCAGTTCGTCCGGCCCTGGGGCGTGGTGACGGTGATGGCGGGGCCCGAACTCTCCGCCGAGATGCTGACGGGCGCGGGCGGCGCGGTGATGCTGCCCCTGCGCAGCGGCGTGCGACTGCACGGCGAAGTCTGGGCACGGCCGACGGAATCGACGCTGGCGACCGCCACCGTGATCCTCGGCTCGGCAAGGGGCGATGCTTGGGCCCGCCTGTCCTGGGGATATGCCCTGTTCGGCGCCTATCTCGGCCCCGAGGCGGCGGCCTACCTCGACCACACCGGCTACCGGAAATGGAGCGTCGGGTTCCACGCGACGGACTACGCCCTCGGCGGCTACCGCTTCCGCCTCTCGGCCGGCTGCCAGTTCGAGGGGCAGGCCGACGGGCGCACCCGCCCCGGCCCCTATCTCGGGCTGGCGATCTGGAACGCGCTCTGATCCGCCGATAGCGTATCGAGGAAGCGGCTGGCATCCGCCGTAATCTCGGCCCGGCGCTTCGGCCCGAACCGCTCCAGGGTTCGGTAGGGCATGCTCAGGCGCGGGTTGCCCGACAGGCGCTCCGCGTTCTCGATCAAAAAATTCCAATAGAGGTAGTTGAACGGGCAGGCCGTCAGACCGGCCTTCAGCTTCACGTCGTAGGCACACCCGCGGCAATAATCCGACATCCGGTCGATATAGGCGCCGGACGCCGCGTAGGGCTTGGAGCCCATCACCCCGCCGTCCGCCCACAGCACCATGCCGTGGACGTTGGGCAGTTCCACCCACTCGTAGGCGTCGGCATAGACGACGAGGTACCATTCCTCGACCTGCGCCGGTGCGATCCCGGCGATCAGCGCGAAGTTGCCGAGCACCATCAGGCGCTGGATGTGGTGGGCGTAGGCGTGGTCGCGGGTCTGTCCGATGCAGGCCTCGAGACAGGCCATCTCCGTCTCGCCCGACCAGTAGAACCACGGCAGGTCGCGCGTCGCCGAGAGCGCGTTGCTGCGGGCGTAGTCGGGCATCCGCGCCCAGTAGAGGCCGCGCACGTATTCGCGCCAGCCGAGGATCTGGCGGATGAAGCCCTCGGCGCAGTTCAGCGGCACCCGGCCCTCACGATAGGCGCGCTCGGCGGCGCGGCAGACCTCCTCCGCGTCGAGGAGGCCGGCGTTCAGCATCGGCGAGATCAGGGCGTGATAGAGGAACGGCGCGTTTGTTCGCATGGCGTCCTGATAGTCGCCGAAGCGCGGCAGCCCCTCCTTCAGGAAGCCGGCCAGAACTTTCAGCGCGTCCTTCCGGGTGACGGGCCAGGAAAAACCGTCGAGCCGGCCGAAATGGTCGCCGAACTCGGCCTCGACCAGTTCGATCACCTCCCGCGTGATGGCGTCCGGCTGGAAGGCGAGGCGCTCCGGCGGCTCCAGAGATTTCGGCAGGGCCTTTCGGTTCTCGGCATCGAAATTCCAGCGCCCGCCCTCGGGCTCAGCCCCCTCCATCAACAGGCCGGTGCGCTTGCGCATGTCGCGGTAGAACGTCTCCATCCGCAGGCTCTTGCGCCCTTCCGCCCAGGCCTCGAACCGGGCGCGCGAGCAGAGGAAGCGGTTGTCCTCGCGGATCTCCAGCGGCAGGCTTTCCCGCCAGTCCTGCATCATCTCCCAGACGCGCCACTCGCCGGGCTCGGTGACGACCACGCGCTCCGGCGTGTGGCGTTCGAACGCCCGCTCCAGTTCGCCGCCGAACGAGCCGGTGTTCTCGGGGTCGCCGAGGCGCACGTAATCGACGGTGACGCCCTCCGCTTCGAGATCGCGGGCGAAGTGGCGCATTGCCGCGAACAGGAAGGCGATCTTCTGCTTGTGGTGGCGGACATAGGTCGCCTCGGCCCGCACCTCGACCATCAGGACGATGTCGGTGTCGGGATCGAGGTCGGAGAGCGTCGCGATGCGGCGGTGAAGCTGGTCGCCGAGGATCAGGCGAAGGGTCTTCGAACCAGTCTTCACCACCGGAATCCTCAGCCCTTGGTGCGCAGGCGCGAGCGCCCGCCATCGACGCCGACGACCTGTCCGGTGACGTAGCCGGCCTGCGGGCCGACGAGGAAGGCGGCGAGTTCGGCGACATCCTCCGGCTCGCCGAGGCGCTGGAGCGCGTGCATGCCGGCGATCCCCGAGGCCAGCGCCTCGTTGCGGGTGATGGATTCGGCCAGCGGCGTGCGCGTCAGCGAGGGCGCCACCACGTTGACCCGGATCGCGGGCGCCAACTCGGCGGCGAGCGACAGGGCAAGCCCCTCGACGGCGCCCTTCGCCAGGGCGACCGAGGCGTGGTTGGCGAATCCCTGCGCGACCGCGACGGTGGAGAACAGCACCACGCCGGCCGTGCCCTCTCCGGCCCCGGCCTTGAGCGCTTTGGCCGAGGCCTGCACCGCCAGGAAGGCGCCGAGCGCGTTGATGCGGAAATCCGCCTCGATCCGCTCAGGGGTGAGCTTGGCCACCGGCGCGAGCTGGATCGTGCCGACCGCGTAGACGAGACCGCCGAGGTGATCCCCCGCCGCCTCGGCGACGCGGGCGAACAGGCCCGGATCGGTCACGTCCCCCGCGGTGAAGCCGGTCTCGCCGAGTTCGGAGGCCGCCCGTTCCAGGCGCCCGGCATCGCGGCCGACGAGGTGGAGCGGCACGCCGTGGTCCCGCAGGAGGCGGGCCGTGGCGCCGCCGATGCCGCCCGTCCCCCCGTAGATCACCACGCGATCCATTTGCCCGCACCCCTCCGGCTTCACCTGTGTCGCAAATCGGCTAGCTAAGGCCCGGCGGCCCGCCGTGGAGTTGGGCGAGCCCGCCCGTCCCCGGCGCCTAAGGTCGCAGGCGGATCAGCGAGATTGGGCCCGAGATGAAATTCGCGTTCGCCGGCATCGACTTCCTCGGCTCCGTCTTCGACGGGCTGGTCGAGGCGGGCTGGACGCCGGTCAAGCTATTCACCCGGCCCTGCGACGCGATCTACGACCACAACGACGTCGTGGTGGCCCATGCCCGGCGCCACCGCATCCCGATCCAGCTCTCGCGCATCCTGCCCGACGACATCGAACGGCTCGCAAAGGAGCACGGGCGCGACGTGGCGCTCGTGGTGGCGGGCTATCCCTGGCTGGTGCGCGGCTGGCACGGGCGGGTGCGTTTTGCCCTCAACATCCACCCCTCGCCGCTGCCGACGGGGCGGGGGCCCTATCCGCTGTTCCGGGCGGTGACGGACCGCTACGAGAGTTGGGGCGTGACCGCCCACGTGCTGGCCGAGCAGGGCTTCGACACCGGCGACATCCTGGCCCAGGACCTGTTCCCGACCGACCCGCGCGAGAGCCACGAGACCCTGCTGGTCAAGTGTCAGATGGCGGCCCGCCGCCTCGCCCTCGGGCCGATCGGGCGCGAACTCTCCGAGCGCTGGCGCCGGCCCGAGCCGCAGGGCGACGGCTCGTACTGGCCGCGGGTGACCGACGCCGACCGCACCCTCGATTTCCGCCAGGACGTGGACGAGGTTCTGCGCCGCATCCGCGCCTTCGGCCGGATCGAGACGATCGCCAAACTCGGCGACAACCGCGTCTTCGTGGCGGAGGCCGAGGGCTGGCGCGAGGCCCACCGCCATGCGGCCGGAACGGTGACGCATCGCCACCGGCGTCAGGTCGTGATCGCCGCCCGCGACGGCTACGTGCTGCTCACCCGCTGGAGCCCGGTGCCGCTCGCGGAAGTGCCCCATCTCGGGCGCTGAGACGGGGAATCACCGTGCCGCCGATGCGCCGGAAGGGCGATCTCCCGCAGAAGATCTGCGCGCAGTGCGGGCGCCCGTTCGCGTGGCGCAAGAAGTGGGAGCGGGTCTGGGAGGAGGTGCGCTACTGCTCCGACCGCTGCCGGGCGGAAGCCAAGCGCAAGCCCAGCCCGTCCGCATCCGACCGCTGAGGCCGCCGTTCTCCAGACGATACCGCGTCAGCGGCGACGGAACTGCTGGCCGCCGCGCTGAGGCGGGCGGGGGCCGGTCGGGCCACGCTCGTCCTTGTGGCGGAACACCAGGCGGCCCTTCTCCAGATCGTAGGGCGACATCTCGACGGTGACGCGGTCTCCGGCCAGGGTCTTGATGCGGTTCTTCTTCATCTTGCCGGCCGTGTAGGCCACGATCTCGTGCCCCTGGTCGAGCTGAACCCGGTAGCGCGCGTCCGGCAGGATTTCGACGACCAAGCCGTCGAACTGCATCAGTTCTTCTTTTGCCATACACTCGTCTCCGGCCGAGCCGCCTGCACGGGGCGCGCCGGCCAATCTGAAAAATCTGTCGTGCAGAACGCGCAGATCCGCGGGTCCGATCCGCCGAGCGTCGGGCTCGGGGTGCGCGAGGCGCGGGCCGGGCGTCAGGTGCCGCTCGCGAAATTCCCGGTGAGCCGAGCCATCGTCCCGGCATCACAGCCGGGGCGGCGGGCGCTTCGCGAAGGGCACCAGCCCCGCGACTTAAGCGTCGGAGGGGGTTTGCGCAAGAATATGCGGCGCCGCACGCGGGCTTATCGTCAAGAGAAAGCTCGCACCCGACCGATTTTGCGGCTTATGGGGCGGTCTCGGTGCCCGCGTAGTCGATCCGGCCGTCGGCGAGCTTGCGCCACGTCGCCACCGCGAAGGGCGGCCGGGCGAGGTCGCCGCGGGCGTCGAACGCGACCTCGCCGATGAGCGTGCGCAGGAGCGCCCCGCCGTGGAGATGGGCCGCGACCTTGGCCGGATCGGTCGAGCGCGCGCCCTCGGCGCCCTGCCGGATCACCTCGATCGCCGCGTAGGCCGGCCCGGCGAACATCTCGGCCTCCGGCGTGCGCGGTGCGCGGGCGGCGCCCCGGACGTCCGGCAGCCGCGAGGGCGACGGCGCCAGCGTCATCAGCGTACCCTCAGCGGCCGGGCCGGCAACTTGCAAAAAGTCCTTGTCGAGGAGGCCGTCGCTGCCGATCAGCGTCGTGGTCAGGCCCGCCTCGCGCATCGCCTTGACCAGCGGGGCGGCGGGCGCCTGGAGGCCGCCGAAATAGACCGCCTCGATCCCGAGCGCCCGGAGCTTGGCCACCAGCCCCGCTACCTCGCGGTCGTCGCGGGAGACGCCCTCGAACAGCCGCTCGCGGCCCCCGCCGGCCTTCAGCGCGCGGGCGGCCTCGTCGGCGAGCGCCCGGCCGAAGCTGGTCTTGTCGTGGACGATCGCCACCGGCCGGTCGCGGAAGCGCTGCGCCAGCAGCGTGCCGCCCAGCGCCCCCTGCTGCGCATCGCTGCCGGCGAGCCGGAACAGCAGGCCGGCGCCCCGGCGCGTCAGCGGCGCCCAGGTCGCGCCGGGCACGACCGAGACGATGCCGGCCTCCTCGTAGATCGGGCTCGCCGCGGCCGCCGCCCCCGAATTGAGGTGGCCGACGACGAAGCGCACGCCCCCGCTCGCGAGCTTGCGCGCCGCGGCCAATGCCTGCTTGGGGTCGCCCCCGTCGTCCTGCACCACGAGCTGGATCTTCTGCCCCAGCACGCCGCCCGCGCGGTTGATCTCGGCCACCGCCTGCTCGGCCCCGAGCCGGGCGCCCTGGCCGAAGCCGGCGTCAGGGCCCGAGAGCGGGAGGGCCAGCCCGATCCGCAGGGGCTCGGCGGCCTGCGCGGCCCCGGTCAGCAGCAGGAGGGCGAGGGCCGAGCGCGCGATCCGTCCCGTCACAACGATGACCCTTCCCGAACGGCGAGGTGATCTTGATAAGGCCCGCCGCCGCCCGCGCAAGCGGCCTGTCGCGCCGCATTGCGGAACGGCGCCGTGCGCCTACCTGTCGGGGATGGGCCGCTCCGACACAAGTCGATGTCTCAAGTCAATCTTGGGCGAGCGGACCGCACGATCCGAGACCCGAAGAATGCTCTCCACCGAGGACGACATCCTGCGCGCCGCCGAGGCCTGGCGGCGCGAGGGCCGCGCGGTCGCGCTCGCCACCGTGATCGAGACCTGGGGCTCGGCCCCGCGCCCGGTCGGCAGCCACCTGCTCATCGATGCGGACGGCCGCTTCCTCGGCTCGGTCTCCGGCGGCTGCGTCGAGGGCGAGGTCATCACAGAGGCGCTCGACGTGATCGGCGACGGGCAACCCCGCACCCTCGAATTCGGTGTGGCCGACGAGACCGCGTGGCGGGCCGGGCTCTCCTGCGGCGGGCGCATCCGCGTCTTCGTCGAACGGGTCGATTGAGGGTAACGATGCGCCTCGACACCCTGACCGCCCTCAACGCCGAGCGCGCCGCCCGCCGCCCGGCCCTCGTCGTCACCGATCCGGCCGACGGCCGCCAGCGCCTCGTGCGGGGTGCCGAGATCGACGCCGATCCCCTGGCCGAGGCGCTGCGCAAGCGGCTCGCCAGCGGCGCCAGCGGCCTCGTGGAGGATCCGCAAGGCCGTCCGCTCTTCGTCGCCGTGCACGCCCCGCCCGTGCGGCTCATCGTGGTCGGCGCGGTGCACATCACCCAGGCGCTGGCATCGATGGCGGGCCAGCTCGGGCTCGACCTTACCGTGATCGATCCGCGCACCGCTTTCGCCACGCCCGAGCGCTTCCCCGGCGTCACGGTGATCGCCGAGTGGCCCGACACCGCTTTTCGGACGATCGCGCTCGACACGTACACCGCGCTGCTGGCCCTGACCCACGATCCCAAGATCGACGATCCGGCCCTGAGCGCGGCACTCCGGGCGGACTGCGCCTATGTCGGCGCGCTGGGCTCGCGCAAGACGCATGCGCGCCGCGTCGAGCGGCTGAAGCAGGCCGGCTTCGCAGACGAAGAGATTGCCCGCATCCACGCACCGATCGGGCTCGACATCGGCGCCGTCTCCCCCGCCGAGATCGCGCTGGCAATCCTCGCCCAGGTGATCGCGACCCTGCGGCGCGAGCGGATTGCCGCGCGGACGGGAGCCTGATCCGATGCGGTTCGGACCGGTCGCCACGCGCGACAGCGCGGGCCTGATCGCGGCCCACACCGTGCGGGCGGAAGGCGCGACCCTGCGCAAGGGCCGGCCGATCCCGGCGGAGGAGGCGCGGGCTCTCGCCGAATCCGGCCACGGCGAAATCATCGCCGTGCGGCTCGATCCGGGCGACGTCGGCGAGGACGAGGCCGCCGCCCGGCTGGCGCTGCATCTGGCCGGCGAGGGACTGGCGCCGGAGCGGGCCTTCACCGGCCGCTGCAACCTCGTGGCGGGGGCGGCGGGCGTGCTGCTGGTCGATCCCGCCGGGATCGATGCGGTCAACCTCGTGGACGAGGCGATCACGGTGGCGACGCTACCGGCCTTCCGCCCAGTGGCGGCGGGCGAGATGGTGGCGACGATCAAGATCATTCCCTACGCAGTCGCCGGCGCCGGCCTGGAGCGGGCGCTCGCCGCCGCGCCCCGGCCGCCGCTGCGGCTCGCGCCCTACCGGCTCAAGCGCGTCGGCGTGGTCTCGACGCTGCTGCCCGGCCTCAAGCCCGCGACCGTGGCCAAGACCCTGCGGGTGCTGGCGGATCGGCTCGCGCCGGCGGGTGCCGCGATCGTCGCCGAGACCCGCGTTCCGCATACGGCCGCCGCGGTGGCCGAGGCGCTGACCCGGATGGCGGCCGAGAGGTGCGACCTCGCCGTCGTCTTCGGCGCCTCGGCCATCGCCGACCGGCGCGATGTGATCCCGGCCGGGCTGGAGGCGGCCGGCGGCCGGGTCGAGCAGTTCGGCATGCCGGTCGATCCGGGCAACCTCCTTCTGCTAGGCCATCTCGGCGCCATGCCGGTGATCGGCGCGCCGGGCTGCGCCCGCTCGCCGAAGGAGAACGGCTTCGATTTCGTCCTGCACCGGCTGCTCGCGGGGCTTGCCGTGACGCGGGCCGACATCGTGCGGATGGGCGTCGGGGGCTTGCTCAGCGAGATCCCCCAGCGCGGTCAGCCGAGGGCGGGTGAGGATGCCTGAGCCCCGCATCGCCGCGGTAATCCTCGCCGCCGGGCTCGGAACCCGGTTCGGGGCACAGCCGAAGATGCTGGCGCCCTTCGCCGGCAAGCCGATGGTGCGGCACGCGGCGGAAGCGGCCCTCGCCTCGGCGGCGCGGCCGGTCGTGGTGGTGCTGGGCGCCCATACCGGGCCGGTTGCAGCGGCGCTCGAAGGGCTCGACCTAACCCTGGTGGAAAATCCCGATTTTGCCGCCGGACTCTCGACCTCGCTGAAGGCCGGGCTCGCCGCCCTGCCACAGGAAACGCAAGCCGCCCTGGTCCTGCTCGGCGACATGCCGCGGATCGGGGCGGCCCATATCGACGGGCTGATCGCGGCCTACCGGGCCGCCGAGCCGAGGCCGAGTGCGGTGATCCCGGTCCGGGATCAACGCCGCGGCAACCCGGTCCTGCTCGATCTGAAGGTGCTGAAAGACGCTCTGAAGACCCTTTCCGGTGACCGCGGCGCCGGTCTGCTGTTGAGCCGCCGGACCGACGTGCTGGAGGTGCTGGGCGACGCGGCCACGGGCTTCGACGTGGACCGGCCGGACGGGCTCGTCACGCAAGCGTAGCCGGATCGCGCTCACAGAGACGTGTCCGGGGTCGCCCATTCGTGATTTCGGCGGACACGCGGTGTGGCCGCGGCGGCCTAGCAGCCGCGATCACGATCCCTATGCATGAGAGCCTGTTTGGCTGGGCGGCACAGTTGCGCGTTGGCTTCGTGAGGAGAAGCCGATGAGGACGGACGCAGATCGTAAGACGTATCGGGATCGAGGTGGTCGCTACCCGAGCGACCTGACGGATGCCTAATTGGGGACGGTCGCGCCGCTGCTGACCGGAGACGCAGGCGGTGCGGCAGAAGCGCGGGCGTCCGGCCGAACCCAAGACGGCGATCCTGGACTCGCGAGACGCGTGGCATCGGCGTCACAAGCCGGGGTGCGTGGCACCGATGGCGAGAAGAAGGTTCCTTCAGACAGGCTCAGGATGAGAGCGACCTTCGGCACGCTGACTACGCGTTACCGCCGCCTGACCCGGCATTGGGAGCAGAGCCCGACCGCCGCCGAGGATGCTGTCAGCATCGCCAACTGCCACCGCCTGCTCCGTGCCGATCACCGCGCCCAAGACTGGCAGGCATAGTCAAACAGGCTCTCATACTAAGTTGCACGGGACAGGACCGATGGTCCTGTCCCGTGAGTCCGGCGGACGGCCGCCGCCGCGCAGTCGTGCGGGCAATCGGCGACGAGTCATGATCATCGCCGATCGGTATCAGAGGTAGCGCAACCAAGCCCCGCCCGCATGGCGCTTCAGCCTGACCATCGAACGGCAGACGGCCCAGAGGGGCCATGCGAGAATCGCGGCGACG
Source organism: Methylorubrum rhodinum (assembly GCF_014199935.1). Lineage (GTDB taxonomy): Bacteria > Pseudomonadota > Alphaproteobacteria > Rhizobiales > Beijerinckiaceae > Methylobacterium > Methylobacterium rhodinum. The sequence continues at coordinate 219,213 of NZ_JACHOP010000006.1, read as the reverse complement.
AGCCAGATCTGCAGCGCCGAGCCCAGCTCGACTCGGTTCGACGGTCCGGCGAAGCCGAGGTTGGCGGCACCGTCGTGAAGCAGGCGCAGCAGCCAGAGATGCACGAGGTAGAAGAACAGCGGCGCGCCGCCGAAGGTGCGCAGGCCGGCCAGCGCGCGGTCCGGTACGGTTTCGAACAGGGCGAGAAGCCAGAGGCCGACGCCCAGCGTCATCAGCAGGTAGTCGGCCGAGGGCGGATATTTGGTGAGGTTGACGAAGGAGAGGGCCGTGAGCAGGGGCGTTTCGCCCGGCTGCCACGACACCGGGTCGCCGTAGCCGTTGAGCCCGCGCAGGACGACGAAGGCCGAGAGCGCGGCGCCGCCGAGCGCGAGGAGGCGGGCGCGGCGATCCTTCGGTGCGACCGAGCCGGCGAAGACCGGTCCGAGGAGGTAGCCCGCGGCGGCCGCGCCGATCCAGGGCAGGACGGGGTAGGAGGTGCGCGCCATGCCGCCCCAGGGCAGTTCGATCAGCCCGCGCTGGTGCAGGATCGACCATACCACGTAGCCGGTCTCGCCGGGTTCGAGCACGAGCCCGTCGAGGCCGTTGTGGCCGAGGACGAGAGCGGCGGCGGCGAGGACGAGCAGGGCCCGCGGCAGCCAGAGCAGGGCGGCCAGCGCCACCATGCTGAGGCCGATCGCCCAGATCACCTGCAGATAGAGGATCGGCGGGAACAGGCTGCGGGTCCAGGCGAGGTTCACCAGCGTCACCTCCAGCACGATCAGCAGGAGCCCGCGGGTGAACAGGAACGCGCCGGCGGCACGCACGCCGTGCTTCTGCCCGTAGAGATGGGCCGAGAGGCCGGTGAGCAGAAGGAAGACCGGCGCGCAGAGATGCGAGGCCAGCCGCGTCACAGCGAGACCGGGTGGCGTCGCGGCGAGATCCATGGGATCGCGCACCGGGACGTGCAGGTAGAAGAAGTCGCGCACGTGATCGACGAGCATCAGCAGCATGACGAGCCCGCGCAGGGCGTCGATGGAGGCGATGCGGGCCGCGGCGGGCGTTCCGACGGCGGGTGAAGGGGTCATCGGCGCGGTGCGTTTCCGAGGCGGTGCAGGAGCTTGCGGACGTCGGCGGGCGTCCAGACGGTCCCGCCGCGCGGCTTGCGGACGGCGCGGCGGGTGAGTTCGCGGGCGAGGATCTGCGCCGTCCGCCCGGCCTCGCCGGCGATGGTGTCGAGCACCGGCACGAGGCCGAGCGCGTAGCGGCGCGCCCGCGCGGAAGCCGCGGCGCGGCCGGCCTCGCCGGATCGGGGACCGGACCGTGCCGCGGGGGGCGGGGCCCCTGGTGCGCTCCATCGGGACGCGACGGTCATGCGGGCCATTCGGTCAGGCGCCGGAATGCCAGGGCCACGAGGAGAAGGGTCGCGACCGCGAGGCACGCGAAGGTCAGGAGCGCCTGCCGCCCGGCGGCCTCCCGCGTATCGGCGGGGGCGAAGGCCGGCACGGCATCGTAGGCGTCGAAGTCGAGTCGGGCCGGGCAGCCGGCGCAGACGGCGGCCGGGCTGACGGCCTGGGCGAGGATGCGCGGCTCGAAGAAGCTGCGCAGGCCGCGCCGGAAATCGGCGGAGGCGGCGAGGAACTCCGCGTGCCGCCCGGCATCGGTGCCGGCGGCGGTCTCCAGGGCGAGGGCGAGGGCGGTCGCGGGCGAGAGCAGCGCGAGCCGTCGGCTCCAGGCTGCGGCCGTGAGCGCCTGCGCGCGCGCCGCCGCGCGATGATCCGCCAGGGCCGCGTCGTAGGTGGCGTCGCGGGCGAGGCGCTTCAGCTCGGGCCTGTCGGCGAGATCGAGCCGGCGCGCATCCTCCGGGAGCTTCGCGGCGAGCCAAGCGGCGGTGACTCTCCGGGCCTCGTCGCCGGCATAGAAGCGGGCCTGCGCCTGCCGGCTCGCGTCGATCGCGGCGATCCGCGACGGAGCCGGCGCCAGGGCCTCGATCGCGAGGCCGAGCGCGGTCGGCAGGGCGATGGTGAGGCAGGCCCAGGCCAGCACGAGGGCCGCCAGGGCCGCCACGGCCCCGCGCCACAGGCTCGCGGCGAGCGCGCAGGCCGCCACCCAGAACACGACGTAGGCCGCGAGCGCCGCCGCGAGAAGCGCCGCCGTGCCCCACCAGCCGGCGAGGTCCCCGAGGCCGCCCGAGAGCCAGAGGCCGGCCACCGTCCCGCCGAGCACGCCCGCGACGGCGACGAGGGCGGCGGCGGCGAATTTGGCGCCGGCCACGTGGCGCGGACGCGTGGGCTGCGCCGCGATCATCCGCAGGATGCCGCTGTCGTGCTCGGACGAGAGGCGCGTGCCGGCGAGCGCGATGATCGCGAGGGGTACGAGGACGACGAGGACGAAGGCGAGATCGAACGGCCCGAGCCGCAGGGCGGCCGCCGAGCCGATCTCGGTGGCGGTGTCGTCGAACACCGTGCTGAAGCCGAAGCCGATCTTCGTCACCGCCGGCTGCACGTCGGACTGCCCGGCGGCGAGGACGGCGAGCGGCGTCGGCGGCTTCACCGCGTAGGCCGCCATGAAGTAGCTCATGTAGCCGAAGGCGTCGGTCGGATCCTGCCAGTAGTTCACCGTGATCGCGGCGGGTTGGCCGTAGCGGAGATGCGCGGCCTTGGCCTCGCGGACGGCCCGCTCGCCATCGGCGGCGGCGGCGGCCAGCGCCGCCCGCTCGGCGGCGACGCGCCCGGCACCGGTCCAGGCGGCGAGGCAGAGCGCCGCGACGAGGCCGGCGAGGATCGCCCAGGTGAGGCGCTCGCGCAGGATCAGGCGGAGTTCGGCCGCGAGCAGACGGGGAAAGCGGGCGGCGCTCACGGCTTCAGCCTCCGGACCAGGGGCACGCACAGCCCGGCGAGCCCGGCGAGCCAGAGGGCGAGCACCAGGGTCGGCACGACGGCATCGGCCAGTCCGCGGCTCAACGGCAGCGGCGCGTGGGCGAAGGGCGGGATGTCCCGCCACAATTCGGGGCCGGCCACGAGCGTCGCGCCCCCGCGCTGCGGACGGTCGCGGATCTCGGCGTTCATCCGCTCGGAGATCGCGCGGCGATAGGCCTCCGCGGTCCAGACGAAGTGGGCGTGCTGGGCGAAGTCGGTGCCGGCGAGCGTCTGCGACAGGGCCTGCAGGGCGACGCGCGGCGAGAGGAGGCCGGCCCAGGCGAAGGCCCGTTCCCGCGCCGCGAGGCCGTCGAACAGCGCGCCGAACTCGCGGTCGTAGAGCTCGAAATGGTGCTCGTCGTTCTCGACCATCATCAGGCCGCGCAGATCGACGGGCAGCGCGTCGGCCTCGCTCACGCCGTAGCGCGCCAGGACCTCGCGGGTGCGGCTGTCGTTGGCCTCCGCCGTCCTGTGGGGGCGCAGCTCCGCGTCGATGCGGGCGCGAACCTCGCGGTGCGACACGGCCGGCACGAGAGTCTCGACCGCGGCGGTGGCGAGGCGGGGCGCGGCGATGCACAGCCCGACCCAGATCACGAGCGCGGCGGCGAGCGCGTGGCGGGCCGTGCGGGCGACGAGCGACACGAGCATCGCGACGAGAAGGAACAGGGCGGCGTAGGCGAGCTGCGCCGCGACCCAGGCGAGCAGGCGCGGCCAGGCCTGCCATCCGGCGGCGTCCCCGCTCAGGGCCGCCAGCGCGCCGATGCCGAGGAGCGGCAGGCCGACGACGAGAACGAGGGCGAGCAGCAGCGCGGCGAACCGCCCGGCGAAGAGCGGTCCCGGCGCGATGCCGTTGCCCAGCGCGAGGCGGAGGGTGCCGCGCTCGCGGTCGGCGGCGAAGGCGGAGAAGCCGAGCAGGATCGCGGCGAGCGGCACCACGAGCCCGACGATGTCGGCGACGCTGCCGAGGCCGGCGCGGGCGAGCGGGCCGGCCTCCTGCACGGCGCGGTAGACCGCGTCGTTGAAGACGTGGGCCTCCACCCGCACCATTCGCCCGGTATACGGCTCGCTGCCGGGATCGAGCACGGCGAGCGGCGCCGAGGGCTTGAACACCCACAGGCCGAAATGGTCGGCCGAGTGCGGGTTCTTGGCATCCTGCCCGAGCCAGCGCGCGCGCTCGGCGGCGGTGACCGCGTCGACTTGGTGCCCGTAGCGCACGGCGTCGCGCCATGCGCCGAGCCCGGCGACGGCGAGGAGCAGGGCGAGCACCGCGCCGATCCAGCGCAGCCGCGCGTCGCGCAGGCACAGCGCGAGTTCCGCGCCGATCCTCTTCATGCGGCACCCTCCGCGAGGCGGTCGATGTAGAGGCGCTCCAGGGCGACGTGGTCGAGGGTCTTGGGGTCGATCTCCTCGACGATCCGCCCTCCGCTCAGCACGCCGACGCGGCCGGCCATCTCGCGCACCCGGTAGAGATCGTGGGTCGCCATCAGGACCGCGGTGCCCCGCCCGGCCGCCGCGCGAATGGTGGCGGAGAAGTCCGCCGCGGCGCTGGGGTCGAGGCCGGAGGTCGGCTCGTCGAGCAGCAGCAGCCGCGCCCGGCGCGCTAGCGCCACCGCGATGCCGACCTTCTGGCGCATGCCCTTGGAGTAGGCGCCGGCCTTGCGCCCATGGGCCTCCGGGGCGAGCCCGGCCTCGGCGAGGAGGGCCCGCGCCTCGTCCTTCGACAGGTCGAGGCCGGCGAGCGTCGCGAAATAGCGCAGGTTCTCCACACCCGAGAGGCCGGGATAGAGCGCGACCTGCTCGGGGATGTAGGCCACGTGCCGGCGCGCGCCGACGGGGTCCGCCCCGGCATCGATCCCGCAGACCCGGACCGATCCGGCCTCCGCCCGGAGGAAGCCGAGGATCAGGTTGATCGTCGTGGTCTTGCCCGCCCCGTTGGGGCCGAGCAGCGCGAACACCTCGCCGTCGCCGAGGCGCAGGTCGAGCCCGGCGAGTGCGGTGCGGCTCCCGAAGCGCTTGACCGCGCCGTCGATCGCCAGGACCGGCGCGTCGGCTGGAAGAAGGGTGGCGCCCATCAGAACCGCACCGTCATCGTGCCGGTGAAGCGGCGCGGCGAGCCTGGATAGACCCGGAACTGATTGAGCGAGCTTTCGTAATACTCGCTGTCGAACACGTTCTCGACGTTCAGCCCGAAGCGGAAGTTCTCGTAGCGCCAATAGGCCAGGGCATCGACGGCGACGTAGGCCGGCAGACTGAAGGAGTTTTCGGAATTCGCTGCCCGGTCGCCGACGCCGCGGACGCCGCCGCCGAGTCCGAATCCTTTCCAGGGCCCGGCTGGAACCTCATAGACGGCGAGCAGGCTGCCCGAATGGCGCGGCACGTTGATGAGCGGCGTGCCCGGAGCCAGCCTCGGATCCAGGGCCTTCGTGATCACGGCGTCGGCGTAGACGTAGCCGGCAAGCAGCTTGATCTCCGGCGTGATCTGGCCGGCGGCGGTCAGTTCGAAGCCTTCGCTGCGTGCGCCGCCCACGGCCACGGAGAAGCCGGTGCCGCCGGGCTGCGGCGTGAGCACGTTCTGCCGATCGACCCGGAACAGGGCCGCTGTCAGGCCGAGGTTGCCGCCGAACAGGTCGAGCTTGGCGCCGACGTCGTAGCCGATGCCGGTCTCCGGCGCGAAAGGGCCGGATGCCGACGAGGCGGCGGCGTCCGGGCCGATATTCGGCCGGAAGCTCGTGCCGACATTGGCGTAGAGGGCAAGTTCGGGGGTCGGCTGGTAGACGAGGCCGGCGCGGGGCGTGGCCGCGAAATAGGTCTGGTCGACCTGGGAGCGCGGGGTGCGCTCGCGGAACGACTGCTCGAAGAAGTCGAAGCGCGCGCCGACCAGCGCCTTCCATTCCGGACTCAGCGCGATCTGGTCCTGCACGTAGAGGGCAGTGTTGGTGATCCGCTCCAGGTTGTTGCGGAAGCGGTCGATCGGCGGCAGCGCCTGCCCGTATTGCGGATTATAGATGTCGATTTCGTAGGTCGAACCCGGCCGGATCGTGGAGCGGTTGTAGACCGTCCGGCTGTCGGTGCTCTCGCGCTCGAAACCGAGCAGCAGCGTGTGGCCGATCCCCGCCGTCTCGAACCGGCCGACGAGTTCCGCCTGACCGATCGCCACGTCCCAGCGGTAGTCGCGCAGGTTGCGGTCGCGGGAGGCAACGCCTTTGTCGGTGATGGCGCGGATCTCGGCGGATTCGCCCTCCAGCGTACCGGTGTTGAAGTAGGTGGCGAGCCGCATCTGCCAGTCGGCGTCGAAGCGGTGATCGACCCGCACCTGCATCGAGTTGTTGGTCTGGTACGTGCTCTGGCCCGGTTCGCCGAGGAAGCGCGAGATCGGGATGACGCCGAGCCGCCCACCCACCGCGACGACGCCGCGGTCGAACACGATGCGGTTGCGCAGGAACTCGGTCTCGACGGTGATCTTGGTGTCGGGCGTGACCTGCCAGGAGATCACCGGCGCGAAGAGCAGGCGATCGCCATCCACGAAATCGCGAAAACTGTTCTGGCGGCCCGCCGCAAGGTTGAAGCGGTAGAGCAAAGTGCCGTCCTCGTTCAAGGCGCCGCCGGAATCGACGGTGCCGCGGACCTGCTCGAACGAGCCCCACAGGCCGCCCATCTCGACGAAGCGCTCACGCGTGGGCTGCTTGGTGATGATGTTGACGAGGCCGCCCGGATCGCTGCGCCCGAACAGGCCGCCGCCGGGCCCTTTCAGCACCTCGATGCGCTCGACGTTCTGGGCGTCGGGCGGCGGCGGGAAGCCCCGGTTGAGCGGGAAGCCGTTCTTGTAGATTTCCGAGGTGGTGACGCCGCGGATGGCGTAGCTGAACACGGTCAGGCCGCCGAAATTGTTCTGCTGGGCGATTCCGGGCGTGTAGTTGAACACGCGGTCGACGCGGGTGGCGGCGAGGTCGGTGATGACCTCCCGCAGGGCGACGGTGACGATCTGCGGCACGTCGCGCTGGGGCGTGTCGGTCTTGGTCGAGCTGACCGCCCGGTCGGCCCGGTAGCCCGGCGTCGGCCCGATCAGGCCGATCGTACCGGAGGCCACCGTCCGTCCGGAGGGAGGAGCGTTGCCGCCGCCCCGCCCCGCGCCCTCTCCGGCGACCGAGATCTCGTCCAGGGTCGTGCTCTCCTGCGCGCGGGCTTCGAAGCCCGGCGCACCGGCCGAGAGCAGGGCGGCCAAGGCGAGGCGCGGCGCGCGACGCCGTCCGGCGGATGCGCTCGCCGGCGTGGAGGTTGGGGCTATCGGGCTCGGACGAAGGGTCACCAAGGCGCTCAAGGTTGTCGAGCGGCGGCCGTGCGGATGCCCTCGCGGGAACCGGCCTGATCGGCCGGGCCCGCTCCTGCGCTCCGCCGGGACACCCCGCCCGAGAGACGTGTCGTTGCCGAAGGCAGGTCTCCTGGCTCGCGGGTCGGGGCCCCGGCCTGGCCTTCCCGGTGCATGGCACCAGTGACCCGGACGGCAGGGGCTCGCCGCTCACAGTTGCGGGGACAGCTTCGGCCTCGCTCCGGAGAGCCCACCGAATTCCCTCTTCGCCCACGGACCGAAACCCGCGGGAACCTTGGCCCTGAGAAACTTGCCGATGGGGGCGCCCCGGTCAAGGTGCCGCGATGCACAATGAAACAATGTTACACAGTTTGTGTCCTGGGGAACACAGGGTCTGGCGCCGACGGAACGACCGCTTCCTCTCCCTGGAGTGCGCCCCCGGCCGTGGACGGCACGCGTCGTGAGGATCGACCCGCCACCATCGGTAGCCGGACGGCCAGATCGGGGAAGCCGACAGGCGCGGGCGGCCGGTAGCCGAGCGGCGAATCCGGCCGGACGCGGTTGCCGGTGGTCTGCCCCAGGGCGATCACGGCCTGGGTTTCCTCGAGCGAGGAGAAGATCTCCTGCCTCGAGCCCTCGTCGCGCCGCGTGCCGTCGAAGCTCTCACAGTCCCCGTTCTCCCATGGCGCGCCCGGCTGTGCGCGAGCGCGGTGACGCGGCGGGTCGCCATAGCGGCCGCACTCGGAAACCAGGGCAAAGACGGTGCGGGTCTGCGCATCCTCGTCGGCCGGCACGGTCCAAAACCAGCCGGTCAGGTCAGGCCCGGCGCCCGCGACGGCAACAGATCATACCCGGCGCAATTACCGTAGAACGGGAGCGTGTCGAATCGGATTGACCTGGAAAGATTTTCACCCCTTCGTAAAGGCTATCTTTCCCCACCAAAAAGGCGCAGTGTCGGATCACCATCGGAAGAGCGACACTCAGGCTCCGATGGCTGAGGGCGCATGATGTCCCCGCCTGGATCATACAGGCGGGCATGATGACCAATATTATCCAGTTGAGCGATCACGGCGGTGGCACGCCGGGCTACCGGCTCTACGATGTCGGACGGACCGGCCGCGAGGGAGCCGGGCGAACGCTGCGCGCACGGAACGACATCGAGGCGAAGGCGGTCGCCCTGACGCTGCTGGACGATCATCCGATCGAACTCTGGGACCGGACACGCTTCATCGTCCGATACTGGCCCGGCAATCTTCCGATGGCGGTCTCGATCGAGGCCCGCTCGTGAACGCGCATCGCGTGCCGTCCCGACATCCCTGAACGAGGAATCACGACATGGCCAGCGAGAAGAAGCGCGGAAACCGCGAGACGAAGAAGCCGAAGAAGACGATCCCGAAGGTCATCGCCGCCGCGCCGGCGAACAAGGGTGCAGTCTCCACAGCGACGAGATCAGGCAGCCGCTGACGTCGTCCTCATTCGAATCCGCATGCCGCGCGGCTTATTTCAACGGCCCAGGCATGTGGCTAGGCTGCTCGACACTGGACCCCGGCGATCTATACGATCATCATCGCTGAGGGCGGGAGGGGGCAACCCTCCGCCTCATCCGGGTCGAGCAGCCGCACGGCCGACGTCGCGGGATCGCGGGTCCGGGGGCCGCGTCCGTGCTCATTCGGCGCCGACCGAATGAGCAGGAGCGTGTGCGCGAAGGAGCCCGCGAAGACGCCCGGCACGCGCTGCGGCGTGAGCACTCCGATCGTCACGCCCGCGAAAGGCCGGCCCGGCACATCCCCGACCGGTTTGCGCGCCTGAAGCGGTCTTATACCAAGTTGCACGGACCATGACCGATGGTCCTGTTCCGTGCGTCCGGCGGACGGCCGCCGCCGCGCCGTCGCGCGGGCAATCGGCGATGAGTCATGATCATCGCCGATTGGTATTACGCGGAGTTGCCGCACACACCCATGTCGTGGATCAGCCGCGCCAGCGCCCGCGCGTAGTAGGGCTTCGGGAGAAACCGCGCGTTGTCCGGCATTTGCGCGGCCGTGAGCGCGACGTTGCCGGAGACGATGACGATCGGCAGGTGCGTCCAGCGGCGGCGGACCTTGTAGGCCAGGGCCAGCCCATCGAATGCGCCCGGCATCAAGACATCGGTGAACAGCAACGTGATCGCGCGGCCTTCCTCCAGGCAGGCCAGGGCGGCCGGCGCCGTACTGGCTTCGAGCACCTCGAATCCCGCATCGGCGAGGATGTCGGCCGTTTCCATCCGCACCAGCGGCTCGTCTTCGGCCACGAGGGCGACCGCGTTGGGGGTGAAGGGCATGGACGGAAAGCTTTCTGCCGGATCGGCCGAGTCATGTGCGTTGGGGCAGCGTCACGCGTCCAGGCGCAATCCTGCAATCGGTGCCGTGAAGGTGCAGCGGACCCCGGTGACGGGGTAGACGAGCGCGACCGCCCCCCCGGCCAAGCCGCGTTGGATCAGGCGGGAGCCGAATCCCTTGCGGGTCGGCGGCGACACCGGAGGCCCGCCGGTCTCACACCATTCGAGCCGGAACTCGGCGGCGTCGCCCTCACCGTGAAGCGACCAGCCGATCGAGATATCGCCCTCGGGTACGGACAGGGCGCCGTACTTGGCCGCATTGGTCGCGAGTTCATGCAGCATCAGCCCGAGCGACAGCGCCGCCGCGGGACCGATGGAAAAAGCCGGGCCGGCGACCTGGAACCGACCGCCCGTGTCGTCGTGCAGGCTCAAGGCGCTCTGCACGATCTGATCCACGCGGGCGCTGTCGTTCGGACCGGAGAGCAGGACGTCGTGCGCCTTGCCCAGTACGATCAGCCGGGCCGTGAGCGCGTCCCGGGCGGCGTCGAGGTCCGGGGTGTTGCGCAGGGTCTGCGAGGCGATCGACTGCACCAGCGTCAGGGTATTCTTGAGGCGATGCGACAGCTCGCGGTTGAGGAGGTCCTGATTCGCTTCGGCGGCCTTGCGGTCGCTGATGTCGGTGACCGCGACCACGGCGCCGATCGTCTCGCCCCGATCGTTCTCGATGGCCTCGCCCGAGATCGCGATCCAGCGCCGCGTCCCGTCAGGCCGCTGATACTGCGCTTCCAGCGAAGCCTGCTTGGTCTCTCCGCCGGTGATCTGCGCCAAGGGATAGTCCCGTGCCGTCACGAGGCGGCCGTCGGCGTGATAGGCGACGAACCCGCCATAGGCGTCGCTCGACGCGGCGTAGAGCGTGTCGTGCCCGAGGATGTCGGCCAGACACCGGTTGCCCATGAGGATGCGGCCCGAGGGGGCTTCGGCCAGCAGGATGCCGACCGGCACGGTTTCCATCACCGTGTTGAGCCGCGCCTCGGTCGCGATGCGGGCCGCCTCGGCCAGCCGCCGCGCCGTCACATCGACCACCACGCCGGGATAACGCAGCGGCCTCCCGGCCCCGTCGTGATAGCAGCGGCCCCGCGCATGAACCCAGGTGACCGAGCCGTCGGCGTGGCGCAGCCGGTACTCCTCGCTGAAGTCTCCCGCCGTCTCGATCGCCTGCCGGATGCGGGCGCCGACCCACTCGCGGTCGTCGGGATGGATGCCCCCCACGAAAGCGGCCAACGGCGCGCCTCTTGCCGCCTCGGCGGGATCGACCCCGAACATCCGGGCGAAGCGCTCTCCGGCGTAGAGGCGGTCGGTCGGGATGTCCCAATCCCACCAGCCGACGCTGCCGGACGCATCGAAGGCGAAGGTCAGCCGGTCCTCCGAGATCCGCAGGGCGTCGCGGGCCGCCTTCAGTTCCTGGTTGACCTGCCGCCCGCGCAGGACCGTCGCCACCTGACGTCCGAGCCCGCGCAGGCTCTCGGCCTGGTCGGCGGTCAGGCCGTCGGGGCGCGGGGTCCGGTCGATCACGCACAGGCTGCCGAGGGTCTGCCCGTCCGGAGCGTGCAGGGGCACGCCGGCATAGAAGCGGATGAAGGGGTCGCCCGTCACGAGCGGGTTGTCGCGCGTGCGCGGATCGAGGCTCAGATCGGAAATGGTCAGGATGTCCGGCTCGCTCAGGGCGTAGGCGCAGACCGAGGCGTTGAGGCCGGTTTCGCAGCGTGGAAAGCCGACGCGCGCCTTGAACCACTGCCGGTCCCCGGCCACGAGGCTGACGAGGGCGACCGGCACGTTGCAGACGAGGGCGGCGAGCTGCGCGATGTCGTCGAACTCGGCCTCCGGCTGCGTGTCGAGCAGGCCGAGCGACGCGAGGCTGGCGAGCCGCAACGGGTCGTGGACGAGGGACACGTGAGACGGTTCGGACATCGGACAGCGCACAGGTCGAGATCGGCCTTCTAGCCCGCCCGGCCCGTGCCGTCCCGTGGAATCGCCCGGGGCGCACAATCCAAGGGTTCGACAAAGATCCTCAAGATCGGCAGGCGTCGTGGCGCCGTCACCGCCCCGGCCTCGTCCGTCGCGACCTGCGGACACGGCGTCCTCACCGGACACGACATCCCGCCACGGTCCGACAACGCGGGACGGCCGTCTCGAGGATCGGCTCCGTCGGCGGCCTCAACGCCCGCCGTGGTCGGTCGCTTCGAGGTCGTCGTGCTTCGCGTCGTCCCAGCCTTCGAACCATTCCAGCGCTTCGTCCGACAGTTCGGGGAACGGGTTGTCGGCCCGCAGCACGCCGCCGCGGTGCGCGTCCTTTCCGTTCCGGAAGGCCTCGTCCAACGCGACATCCGACATACCGGTCCCCTTGTCTGGCCACGTGAATTCGTCGTGCATCCGTCGGCAGACGGCGCATCAATCGGCCGCCTCCTCGGTCGTGACGCGGAACCCCGTGAGCGTGTTGGCGCCGAAGGTGAGGGTCAACGGGACATCGGCCGCGTCGCGGCCGTGCGCGATCAGGATCCGGCCGATGCGAGGGCTGTTGTTGCGCGGATCGAAGGTGTGCCAAGCGCCCGCGAGATAGACTTCCATCCACGCCGCGAAGTCGCCGGGCGCATGCGGCAGCGGCAGGCCGATATCGCTGACATAGCCGGTGCAGTAGCGGGCCGGGATGTTCAGACATCGACAGAACGTGATCGCCAGATGCGCGTAATCGCGACAGACGCCGCGTTGCTCGTCGAAGGCTTCGGCGGCGGTCCGGGTCGGCCGCGAATGCTCGTATCCGAAGGCGATGCGCTCGTGCACATAGTCGCAGATGGCCTGCACCCGGGACCAGCCCGCGGGCAGGTGTCCGAACAGGTCCCAGGCGGTTTGCGACAGGCGGTCGGTCTCGCAGTACCGGCTGCCCAGCAGGAACTGCAGGATGTCGGACGGAAGGCGTTCGACCGGTATTTCCTGCGAGGCCTGCACGGTCGGATCCCACAGGCCGTCGTCGCGCACCACCGTATCGGTGCGGAGCGTGAACCGGCCGGCCGGCGCGATCATGCGATTGCACCAGTTGCCGAAGCCGTCGCGATAGCCCTCCAGCGCCACGGAGGGCGAGGTCAGAAGGTAGTCCGGCCGCTCGAGATCGGAGAACCGCGAGGAGTGGACGTTGAGCAACGCAATGATCGGCGTGGCTTGCGGGAACTCGTAGATCATCTCGCAGCCGACAAGAATGCGCACTACTCTCTCCGTATCGATAGGATGATTTGACAATCAGACGAAATTCGTCGGCGCTTAAGCAGAAAAAATCAATGGCCTTTTACGGACAATGATCGCCGCATCCCGGACAATTTCCGGAACCATTTCGCGCTTGTGTCGTGTCGATCCGTAAAAATATCGCCGACGGCGTCGCTTGCTCTGACATGCGTTCAGAACGAGACCTCGCTCATCAAGGTGCCCCCGTCATCGAAGGTTCCCTGCCATGCGGTGCCGGCGGCCTGGACCGTGATCCGTGATCGTCCCTGGTCGAGGCCGCTGCCGGACACGATCGTCGTGGACACCAAACCGCGCCGCATCTGACTGAGCAGGTGGCTGGTCGCCATGCCGAGCCGCTGCGCCAATTCGTTCGGATCGACGAGCCATGCACCGTCGGTGTCGAGTTCGTATCGCACAATGCACCCTTCGCATGGCAGACAAAAAGGCCGAGCGCGAGCCTCAGACGACAATGCCCACAAAACTTGCAAAGTTCCAGAACTATTTCAATGATCGCATTACAGCTCTTTCGACAGTGAAGTGCGCGCTGCGTGTACGGCGATTTTCGTCGCAGAAGTCTCGATAATGTTCTGCCATCGCGGCGAAGCGCGCAGGGATCGAACCGCCTTCCGCCTCGGTGGAGCAGAATATCGAGCGAAAATCGTCGGTTTCGATACGGGGCCGCCCGCGCGGGCGGGGTTCAACTGCGAGAGGTTCCGGCGCTTCTCGGTGACTCGGGACCGATTGCGGCGCCGCTCGTCCTCACGTCGGGCTACGGGTATTCCGTACCGTCGCTTTCCGGAGAGCCCGCATGTTCACCCACGTCATGATCGGCAGCAACGATCTCGAGCGAGCCAGAGCCTTCTACGATGCCACCTTCGCCGCCCTGGGCGGCCGACCCGGCCGGATGGATGCCCGGGGCCGGCTCATCTACACGCATGATGGCGGGCGGCTGATGGTCACCACACCGATCGACGGCCAACCGGCGACCGCGGCCAATGGCGGGACGATCGGAATCGCCGCGGCGAGCCGCGACCACGTCCTCGCGTGGCACGCGGCCGGCACCGCGCATGGCGGCATCGCGATCGAAAGCCCGCCCGCCGAGCGTCCGAACGGGGCCTTCGTCGCCTACTTGCGCGATCCGGACGGGAACAAGCTCACCGCGCGAACCGCACCGCGCGCGCACGTTCAGGCGTGAGGGCGCCGCTCGTCGCGCCATTCCTTCACCGCGCGCCGCCGCGCGTCGAAGGTCTCGCGCAGGCGCGTCCCGGCCAAGCCGCTCGCCGTCGGTCGGAAGCCGTGGCGCAGCACCGCGTCCGGCCCGTAAGCGCGGATCATTTCGGCGCGCCACGCGCGGTCCGTGATCGCCAGCGTCGCCTCGGTTTCGGTCAGGCGGTTCGGCATCATGATGGCTGTTCCTGACGAGGCGGGGGTGTATCGAGCGAACGTGCAGGATGACGAGACGATCCGTCCGTCATTGAAAGTCAGCGCGGGCCGGCCCCCGGTCGGGCCCGGCGCAGGACGCCCGCTCGAGCCTGCGCGTCTAGAGCGCATTCCGACGAAGTGGATGCCGGTTCGTCGAAAGAATGCGCGGCAAAATAAGATGTTGGAGCCGTATCCGACCTGATGCAATCAGGTCGGATACGGCTCTAGCTCGCCCGACGATGCAGGATGGGGTCGTCGAGGAGGCCCTCGACCATCCGGCGCAGCGCGGCCTCGTTCGAGGTGGCGGGCAGGACGCGCTCGTCCACCACGAGGCTCGGGATCGAGCGGATGCCGAGGATGCGCGCGCGCCGCCGGTCGGCCTCGACCCGGGCCCGCGTCTCGGGCCGCCGGGCCGCCGCGCGGAACGCCTCCGCGTCGAGGCCGACGGCGGCGGCGCAGGCATCGAGCACGGCCTCGTCGCCGACGTTCCGATTCTCGGTGAGGTGCGCCGCCTGAATGCGGTCGAACACGTCCCAGTGCGCGGCCTGCCCGCCCAGGATCTCGGCGGCCTTGCAGGCCAGCGCGCCCGGAAGCCCGTGCGGGTACTCGAAGGGCTGCGCCCGCATCCCCTCGACGTCGATGCGGCCCGGCCGGTCGTCGGCGGCGGCGCACTGCACCCAGTGCCCGAGGATGATCTCCTTGGCGGCGGGCATCGAGCCGAACACCTCGGTCATCCGCTCGCGACTGTCCTGAAGCACGAAGCAGCGGTGCTTGATCTCGACCGGAAAATCCTGAACGAGACGGCGCAGGCGCGGTGACATGACGAAGCACCAGCCGCAGACCACATCGTGAAAGAATTCAATAGTAAGCCGGTTCATCGATCTTCTCCGGTCATCGTGAGCGATCGGAATGTGTGTCCCGCGACGGGGCATGAACAGCAAATTTTATTGGGGATGCTTGCCGATTCCGGTCATGCCCGCCGCCTGCCGGGCCGGGCCCGGCCCGGAGATCGGGGGCGTCGGACTCGGACGGAGGCGGAATGGACAGGTCGTTCGCGCGAATCACGCTGGAACAGTGGCGGGCCTTCGTGGCCGCGGCGCAGAGCGGCAGCTTCCTCCAGGCGGCCGAGCGGCTCGGCAAGACGCAGTCCGCGATCAGCCACGCGGTGCGGAAGATGGAGGAGTGCCTCGGCCAGGACCTGTTCGTGGTCGAGGGCCGCCGGACCCGGCTGACCCATATGGGCCGGATGGTGCTGCCGCGCGCCCGCGAGCTCGTCGGGCACGCCGCGCAGATCGAGCGGTTCTGCACCGGCTTCGACCCCGAGGCCGAGGGCGAGGTCGCCATCGCGATCGACATCATCTTCCCGCGCCCCCTCCTGTTCCGGGCGCTCTCGGACTACGCGCGGATCTACCCCAACCTCTCGGTGATCGTGCATGAGACGGCGCTCTCGGGCGCGAAGGCGATGATGGAGGACGGGCGCATCAGCATCGCCATCGCCGGTCAGCTCCCCACGAGCACGATCGTCGAGCCGATCCTGCCGGTGCGCTTCCTGTGCGTGGCGGCGCCCGGCCACCCGCTCCAGGCCCTGCCCGAACCGACCCACGCCGTCCTCAAGGAGCACCGGCAGGTGGTCCTGAGCGATTCCGGCCCGCGGGGCGTCGACAGCGGCTGGCTCGGCTCGCGCCGCCGCTGGACCGTCAGCCACATCGCCACCTCGATCGCCCTGGTCTGCGCGGGGGAGGGCTTCGCGTGGCTGCCCGAGCACGCGATCCGGGACGAGCTCGCCGCCGGCCGCCTGCGGCCGCTGCCCCTCGCCCAGGGTGCCCGCCGCGTCGTCCAGCTCCATCTCGGCTACATGGACCACGATGGCGACATGCGGCAGGTGCTCGACCTCGTCGGCGTGTTCCGCGACGCGGTCGCGGATGCGGAGGACGAGGACGTCGGTCCGGATGGTGGCCGCCGGCCATCGGACGACGACGCGGGAGCGAGGACGTAGCGCGTCGTGCCGGTCGGGGCTTCCGGCGGGTCAGCCGTCGGCGCCGAAGCGCTCGGCGAGGAAGTCGATCAGCACCCGCACGCTCGGCGCGAGGCTGCGCCGGGAGGGGAACACCGCGTGGATGATGCCGGGGGTCGGCGTCCAGTCCGGCAGCACCCGTTCGAGCGCGCCGGCCGCGATGTGGTCGCGCACGAGGTAGACGGGCAGCTGGACGATGCCGACGCCGTCGATGGCCGCCTGCCGCAGGGTCACCATGTCGTCCGAGGTGAAGCGCGGCGCGAAGGGGACACTCGCCAGATGCCCGTCCGCGCTTCCGAGCTCCCAGGCGTGGCGGGTCTCGGAGCGGATCAGGTCGATGCCTTCGAGGCCGCGCAGGTCGTCCGGATGCCGCGGCCGGTCCCGGCGGGCCAGCAGCGCCGGCTGGCCGACGAGCGCCTGCTCGCTCCGCGCCAGGACCCGCATGACGAGGTCGCTGTCGTCGAGCGGCGGGAAGCGCACCCGCAGGGCCACGTCGATCCCCTCCTCGATCATGTCGACGCGGCGGTTCGTGGCGATCAGCCGGACCGCGACCTTCGGGTAGTCGAGCAGGAAGTGCGAGAGCATCGAGGAGACCCGCGCCTGGGCGAGCGCGATCGGGCAGCTCACGCGCAACTGCCCGTGCGGCTCGGCGCGCCAGCGCTCGACCGTCTCCTGCGCGGCCTGCGCCTCGGCATCGATGGCCCGGCAATGGACGAGATAGACCTCGCCGATCTCGGTCAGTGAGAAGCGGCTCGACGTGCGCTGGATCAGCCGGGCGCCGATCGCTTCCTCCAGGGCCGAGATGCGTCGGCTCAAGGTCGATTTCGGCAGGCCGAGGGCCCGGGCGGCAGGCGAGAAGCCGCCGTGCTCGGCGACCTTCGCGAACAGCAGGAGATCGGTGAGGTTGTGCATGGCCTCGTTCCATTTCCGGAACGGGGCGTGCCATCCATCGCTCCTCCCGGCAAGGGGGCCGACGCCTAGCTCTCGGGCCGTACCGCAGCGAAGGAGGCCCCCGTGCCCAAGGTTCTCGTGCTCTATCACTCCACCTACGGCCACGTCGAGGCGATGGCCGAGGCCGTCGCCGAGGGCGCCCGCGAGGCCGGCGCCGAGGTGGCGATCCGGCGCGTTCCGGAAACGGTCCCCGAGGCGGTGGCCCGCCAGTCCGGCTACAAGCTCGATCAGGCTGCCCCGCTCGCGCGCGTCGAGGAGTTGCCGGACTACGACGCGATCATCGTCGGCGCGGGCACCCGCTACGGACGCCTGCCGGCCCAGATGGCGGACTTCCTCGACCGGACCGGCGGCCTCTGGGCCGAGGGCGCCCTGAACGGCAAGGTCGGGGCGGTCTTCACCGCGACGGCGACCCAGCACGGCGGGCAGGAGACGACCCTGTTCTCCCTGATCACCAACCTGATGCATCTCGGCCTCGTGATCGTCGGGCTGCCCTACGGCTTCAAGGGGCAGATGACCCTCGACGCGGTGAGCGGCGGCAGCCCCTACGGCGCCACCACGATCACCGCCGGCGACGGGTCACGCACCCCGAGCCGGAACGAGCTCGACGGCGCCCGCTTCCAGGGCCGGCACGTCGCGCAGGTCGCCGCCCGCCTCGCCGCCTGATCCCGCCTGCCCCCGCAAGGAGACGCGCCATGCGCATAGCCCGATCGGTTGCCCTCGCGCTCGCCCTTGCGCTCGCCGGAGGGTCGGCGGCGGGCTGGCTCCGGGCCACCCGCGCCGAGGAGGCTCCCGCCGGCAAGCCGGAGACCGTCCAGGCGGTGGAGACCGAGGCGGTCTCCACCGAGCCCGTCGCCCGCACCGTCACCGCCGCGGCTTCGCTGCGGGCGGTGCGGCAGGTGATGCTCTCGGCGGAGGTCGGCGGCCGGGTCACGGCGATCCGTTTCGAGGGCGGCGGGCGCGTCGCGGCGGGTGCGCCCCTCGTCGAGCTCTTCGCCGACCCGCAGCGGGCCGAACTCGAACGCTACCGCGCCGACGAGACGCTGGCCCGGCTGCAACTCGACCGCGGCAGCGAGCTCCTGCAGCGCGCGGCGACCGCGCAGGCCGAGGTCGACAAGCGCCGGGCGGGCCTCGACCAGGCCCGGGCCCTGCGCGAGGGCGCGGAGGCGGCGCTGGCGCAGCGCACCGTGCGGGCGCCGTTCGCGGGCGAGCTCGGCCTGCGCCGGACCGATCTCGGCCACACCCTCAAGCCCGGCGACCCGATCGCCACCCTGACCGATCTCGACGCGCTCTACGTCGACTTCGCGCTGCCGCAGCGCCACCTCGCGGACCTGCGCGTCGGGCAGGCGGTGGAGGTGGAGAGCGACGCGGCGGGCGGGCGGCGCTTCACCGCGCGGATCGAGACCATCGATCCGCAGATCGACCCCACCACCCGCAACATCGCCCTGCGGGCGCGGCTCGACAACCGCGAGGCCTTGCTGCGTCCGGGTGCCGCCGCCTCGGCGACGCTCGGCTTCGCCCCGGAGGTCGGTGGCCTCAGCGTGCCCGAGACCGCGATCGTGGCGAGCGCGGCCAGCGACACCGCCTTCGTGGTGCGCGACATCGACGCCGCGGGCCGCGGGCGGGCCGAGCAGGTCGCGGTCACCACCGGCCGCCGCCGGGACGGTCGCGTTGCCGTCACCGGCGGCCTCCGCGCCGGCGAGACGGTCGTCACCGCCGGCCAGATCCGCTTGAGCCCCGGCGCCGCCGTACGGGTCGATCCGTCCGTCCGCCCGGTCGCCACGGCCTCCGTCGGCGCCGGCCCGCGCTGACCCACCCCATCCGCCGACCCCATCCGCCAAATCCATCCGGAAGACGCGAGGAACCCGCCGATGGCCTTCACGGACCTGTTCGTGCGCCGCCCGACCCTGGCGATCGTCGTCAGCCTGCTTCTGCTGATCGGCGGCGGCTTCGCGCTCTTCTCCCTGCCGCTGCGCCAGTATCCCAAGCTGCAGAGCGCGGCGATCACCGTCGAGACGCGCTATCCCGGCGCGGCGCAGGACCTGATGCAGGGCTTCGTCACCGCCCCGCTGTCCCAGGCCGTGGCGACCGCCGACGGCATCGAGTACCTGACCTCGATCTCGACGGAGGGGCGCAGCCTGATCAAGGCGCGCCTGCGGCTCGACGCGGACGCCGACCGCAGCCTGTCCGAGATCATGGCCAAGGTGCAGCAGACGAAGTACCGCCTGCCCCGTGAGGCGTTCGACCCGGTGATCGAGAAGGTCACCGACGATCCGACCGCGGTCCTGTACGTGGCGCTGATGAGCGACACGCTCCCGGTGCAGGAGATCAACGACTACGCCGTGCGCGCCGTCCAGCCGCTGCTCTCCTCCGTGAAGGGCGTCGCCTCGGCGCAGATCATGGGCGGGCGCAACCTCGCCATGCGGGTCTGGCTCGACCCGGACAGGCTCGCCGCCCACGACGTCACCGCCGCGGAGGTGTCGCAGGCGCTCGCGCGCAACAACGTCCAGATCGCCGCCGGGCAGGTGAAGGGCGCGATGACCGCCGCGGCGGTCGCCGCCGACACCGACACGCAGGATCCCGAATCCTTCCGCCGCATGGTCCTGCGCGACGGGATCGCCCCCGTGCGCCTGGAGGACGTCGCCCGCATCGAGGTCGGCGGCCAGGACTACGAGCAGAGCGCGCTCATCAACGGCCGCCGGGCGGTGGTCGTGGCCGTCAACGGCACGCCCGAGGCCAACCCGCTGGAGATCGTCGCGGCGGTGACCGGCCTGCTGCCGCAGCTCCAACGCGCGAAGCCGCCGGGCCTCGAGATCGGCAACGTCTTCGACGTCGCCCGCTTCGTGCGCGCGGCCCTGAAGGAGGTCGAGCACACGCTGGTCGAGGCCGCCCTCGTCGTCGTGGCGGTGATCTTCCTGTTCCTCGGCTCCTGGCGGGCCGTGCTGATCCCGATGGTGACGATCCCGCTCTCGCTGGTCGGGGCCGCCGGGCTGATGCTGCTGGCCGGGTTCAGCCTCAACCTGCTCACCCTGCTCGCGATGGTGCTGGCCATCGGCCTCGTCGTGGACGACGCCATCGTCGTGGTCGAGAACGTCTACCGGCACATCGAGGAGGGCCTGAGCCCGTTCGAGGCCTCCCTGCGGGGCGCGCGCGAGGTGGTCGGCCCCGTCATCGCCATGACGATCACGCTGGCGGCGGTCTACGCGCCGATCGGGCTGATGGGCGGGCTGACCGGCTCGCTGTTCCGCGAGTTCGCCTTCACCCTGGCGGGCGCCGTGCTGGTCTCGGGGCTCGTGGCCCTGTGCGTGTCGCCGATGATGAGCGCGCTGCTGCTGCGCCCGCAGAGCCCGCGGGGGCTCGGCGCGCGGATCGAGCGGGTCTTCGCCCGGCTCGCGGAGCGCTACGCGCGGCTCCTGCGCGCCACCCTGCGGGTCCGCCCGCTCATGCTGCTGGCCGGCCTCGCCACCCTCGTCGGCACTGGATTCCTCTATGCCGGCGTCCAGCGGGAATTCGCCCCGAGCGAGGACCAGGGCACGGTGATGGAGGTCGCCAAGGCGCCCCGCTACGCCAACCTCGACTACACCGAGCGCTATTCGGCGCAGCTGGAGGCGGCCTTCCGACGCCTGCCGGAGACCGACACGACCTGGGTGCTCAACGGCTCCAGCCAGACGGAGCCCGGCCCGCGCTCGGTCTTCGCGGGCGTCAACCTCGCGCCCTGGGACAAGCGGACGCGCAGCGCCGCCGCGATCATGGCCGAACTCCAGGCCGACGGCGCCCAGAATCCGGGCCTCGCCGTGATGGCCTTCCTGCTGCCGGCCCTGCCGACCGCGCCGGGCCTGCCGGTGCAGATGGTCCTGCGCGGGCCGGTCGACTTCGCGCAGCTCCAGGCCGAGAACGCGCGCCTTCAGAAGGAGATGCGCGAGAGCGGCCTGTTCGCGGTGGTCGATTCCGACCTGTCCTGGGACAAGCCCGGGGTCGCGCTCTCGGTCGATCGCGACCGGGCGAGCGACCTCGGCCTGTCGATGCGCGACGTGGCCGGCACCCTCGCGATCCTGGTGGGCGAGAACTACGTCAACCGCTTCGCCTTCCGCGGGCGGTCCTACGACGTCATCCCGCAGGTCGAGCGCCGCTTCCGGGCCGATCCGGCCGACCTCGGCCGCTTCTACCTGCGGGCCCGCTCGGGCGCGCTCCTGCCGCTCGATACGGTGGTGCGCCCGTCCCGGCGCGCCGAGCCGAACCAGCTCGGCCAGTACGACCAGATGAACGCGGCGACCCTCTCGGCCGTCCCGGCTCCGGGCGTGACGATGGGGCGGGCGGTGGCCTTCCTGAAGGAGCGGACCCAGGCGCTGCCCGCCGGGCTCGACGTCGCGTGGCTCGGCGAATCGCGCCAGTTCGTCACCGAGGGCGACCAGCTCACGATCGCCTTCGGCCTCGCCCTCGTGGTGATCTTCCTCGTGCTGGCCGCGCAGTTCGACAGCTTCCGCGATCCGCTGGTGATCCTGGTGAGCGTGCCGCTCTCGATCTTCGGGGCGCTGCTGCCGCTCTGGCTCGGCTACGCCACGCTCAACATCTTCACCCAGATCGGCCTCGTGACCCTCGTCGGGCTCATCGCCAAGCACGGCATCCTGATGACGGCCTTCGCCAACGAACTCCAGGCGAGCCGCGGGCTCGACCGCGGGGCGGCGATCGTCGAGGCCGCCCGCATCCGCCTGAGGCCGATCCTGATGACCACGGCGGCGATGGTGGTCGGCCTCCTGCCCCTGGTCTTCGCCGACGGAGCGGGCGCGGCGAGCCGCTTCGCCATCAGCGTGGTGGTGGTGGCGGGGATGCTGGTGGGCACGCTGTTCACGCTGATCGTGCTGCCGAGCGTCTACACGGTGCTGGCCCGCGACCACCGCCCCGACGCGGCCGAAGAACCGGTCGAGGACCCGGCCGGCCTGACCGCGCCGGCGGAGTGACCCTCAACGCCACCTGAAGTCGTCGAAGCTTCGGCCTGGACGCCCCCGCAGCCCACCGGTGCGGGGGCGTTCGCATATGCAGCAAGGGGCCGCGCAGGCGCCGCCTCACCATACCGTCGAATGAATTATCTACAATATATTTATCGGCGAGGACGATCCGGCGCGCAGCACCGATCGGATTTTCGGCCCATCTTTGCCTTCCTCGCAAGATACGATAAATCTTGTCGCGATATAAACGGAGAATAATTTTTTCACTCTATCAGTCCGTGAGGACATCAAGAGTCGAAAGCCGGACTGGTTCCATGAGAGGGATTCTCGAATAGGCCCGATATTTCGAACTTTTTCTGAATCGTTGGCGCGTGCGATGACCTTGGGCGACGACGCAGTGCAACACGGGGCGGGCACGGAAACATCCGGCTCCCCTTCCGCTCCGGCCCCAGGGCCCGGCGACTGCACAACCTGAGATGAAAATCTTGGAGCGTCGGGACGCGCCATCCGATCCGATGGCCGCGCCCGCCGCGCATTCCGGTGCGCTCGAGCAACGTGACGAAGCACGAAGCAGAGAGGACGACCCGCCAATGACCCTCATCAACGCCGTCGGCATCGACGACATCGCGATCTACAGCCCCGGCCACTATTACGATCTGGCCGACCTCGCCGCCGCCCACGGGATCGACCCGGCCAAGTACACGAAGGGGATCGGCCAGGAGCGCATGGCCGTTCCCTCGCCCGATGAGGACATCGTCACCATGGCGGCCAACGCCGTGGCGCCGCTCCTGAGCGACGGGGTTCGCGATGCCGTCAGCACGGTGATCTTCGCCACCGAGAGCGGCATCGACCAGTCGAAGTCGGCGGGCCTGTTCGTGCACGGCGTGCTCGGCCTCCGGCCGAACTGCCGGGTCGTGGAGTTCAAGCAGGCCTGCTACGGCGCCACCGCCGGCATCCAGTTCGCCTGCGACCTCGTGCGCCAGCGCCCCGCCGAGAAGGTGCTGATCATCGCCTCCGACATCGCCCGCTACGAGCGCGGCTCCGAGGGCGAGTGCACGCAGGGGGCCGGCGCCGTGGCGATGGTGGTCTCGGCCAATCCGCGCCTCATCGAGATCCACCCCCAGAGCGGCCTGTTCAGCCTCGACGTCATGGACTTCTGGCGGCCGAACCACCGCTCCGCGGCGCTGGTCGACGGCAAGCTCTCCATCGACGTCTACCTGCGCTCGCTCACCGAGGCCTGGGCGGACTTTCGCCGCAAGGGCGGCCTGCCGCTCGACGCGGTGGACAAGCTCTGCTTCCACCAGCCCTTCACGAAGATGGCCAAGAAGGCCTTCGGGGCGCTGGCCGAGGCCGCCGGCCCCGAGGCCGCCCATCTCGGCGAGGCGAGCTACGCCGACAGCCAGGTCTACGGCCGCCTGATCGGCAACACCTACTCGGCCTCGCTCTACATCGGCCTGTGCTCGCTCCTCGACAATTGCGCCGAGAATCTCGGCGGGCGCACCATCGGCCTGTTCAGCTACGGCAGCGGCTCCGTGGGCGAGTTCTTCACCGCGACCGTGCGGCCGAGCTACCGCCGCTACCTGCGCGCCGACGCCCACCGGACGATGCTCGACGCGCGCCAGCGCCTCGACGACGCGACCTACGCCGCCTGGTTCTACGAGGTGCCCAAGCAGGTCGAGGACCGTGCGCTGCCCCAGGAGGCCGCCGGGCGCTTCCGCCTCGCGGCGGTCGAGGAGCAGCGCCGGGTCTACGAGGAGGCGATCCCCGAGGCCCAGCTCGTGCCGCTCCAGGCCGTGGCCTGATCGCCATGGACCGGTCCGTCCACGTGAGCCGCCGCGTGTCCCGCGGCGGCGCGGAGATCGCCGAGATCCGCCTCGCCCGGCCGCGGCGCGGCAACGCCCTCGACGAGGTCATGCTCGGCGAGATCGCGGAAGCCGCGGCGGATCTCGCCCGGGATCCGGCCCTGCGGGCCGTGCTCCTCACCGGCGAGGGGCGCCACTTCTGCGCCGGCGCCGACCTGAACTGGATGCGCCGCGGGGCCTGCATGGCCGAGGCCGACAACCTGCGGGACGCGCGCCACCTCGTGACGGCGTTGCGCGGCCTCTCGGCCCTGCCGATGCCGGTGATCGCGGTGGCCCAGGGCTGCACCTACGGCGGCGGGCTCGGGCTGCTCGCCTGCGCCGACATGGTGCTGGCCGAGGAGGCCGCGACCTTCCGGTTCAGCGAGCCCTGCCTCGGGCTCGTGCCGGCGGTGATCGGGCCCTTCGTGGTCCGCGCCATCGGCGTGCGCCGGGCGCGCGGCCGCTTCCTGGCGGCGGAGGCGTTCGGTGCGCGCGCCGCCCTCGCGGACGGCCTCGTCCACGAGGTGGTGGCGGCGGACGCCCTGCCGGAGCGCGTCGAGGCGCTGCTGGCCTCGGTCGCGGCCTGCGGCCCCGAGGCCCTGCGCGGCTGCAAGAGCCTGCTGGGACAGCTCCAGGAGCATGACGGGCTCTCGGAGGAGGCGGAGAGCACCTGCCGCCTCATCGCCCGCCTGCGGGTCGGCGCGGAGGCGCAGGAGGGCATGGCCGCCTTCCTGGCCAAGCGACGCCCCGCCTGGATCCCGGCCGTCGGCGAGGCCGCCTGAGGCCCCGCCACCCCTTTCCAACCCGATAGGAGATCGACCATGTGCGGCTTCCTCGCCGTCCAGAGCGGCACCCGCCCGATCGCGCGCCGCGACATCCTCGCCGGCCTCGCGGCGATCCGCCACCGCGGCCCCGACGAGCACGACGTCTGGCTGGACCCGCGGGCGGGCGTCGCCCTCGGCCACACCCGCCTCAGCATCATCGGCCTCGACAACGGGCGCCAGCCCATCGCCTCGGCGGACGGGCAGGTGCAGCTCATCGTCAACGGCGAGTTCTACGACTTCGAGCGCATCCGCGCCGAGCTGGAGGCGCGCGGCTGCCGCTTCCGCACCGAGAGCGACAGCGAGATCGCGCTGCACCTCTACCGCGAGTTCGGCACGGCCGGGCTGGAGCGCCTGCGCGGCGAGTTCGCGCTCGTGCTCTACGATGCCGCCGAGCGCCAGCTCGTGGCCATGCGCGACCGCTTCGGCATCAAGCCGCTCTTCGTCGCCGAGCACGCGGGCGCCCTCTACGTCGGCTCCGAGGTCAAGGCGCTGCTCGCCGCCGGCGTGCCCGCGGTCTGGGACGAGGACGCCTACGTCTCCCGCGGCTTCTACCTCGGCGACCGCACCCTGTTCCGGAACGTGCGCAGCCTCGCGCCGGGCCACATCCTGACCGCCTCGCCGGGCCGCGTCCGCGAGCGCGCCTACTGGGACCTCGACTTCGCCACGGCGCAAACCCTGGCCGAGGGGGATATGGGCGAGGCGGAGGCCGTCGAGGCCCTGCGGGCGGCCGTGCTGGAGGCGGTCTCGCTGCGGCTGCGCGCCGACGTGCCGGTCGCTGTCTACCTCAGCGGGGGCATCGATTCCTCGGCGATGCTCGGCTGCGCCACGCACCTGCGCGAGGCGCCGCTCGACGCCTTCAACCTCTCCTTCACCGACGACGGGGATTACGACGAGCGCCGCTTCGCCGCGGAGGCCGCCGCCTTCAACGGTGCCCGCTTCCACCCGATCCCGGTCGCGCAGGACGATCTCGCCGACGACTTCGAGGACGCGCTCTGGCACAACGAGACGCCGTTCTTCAACGCGCACGGCGTCGCCAAGTACCGTCTGAGCCGGGCGGTCGCGCAGGCCGGCTTCAAGGTGGTGCTCACCGGCGAGGGCGCCGACGAGATGTTCGCCGGCTATCCCCATTTCCGCCGCGACATGATCCTGCACAACCCGGAGGGCCAGGACCCGGCCGTGCTCCGCGAACTGCGCGAGCGGCTCGCCGCGAGCGAGGGCGGCTACGGCCGCGAGGCCCTGCCCGCCGACGCCGCGTGGATGACGGAGCGCCTCGGCCATGGGGTCTCCTGGGTCGCCAACCAGGCGGGCTGGTTCGATGCGCTCCAGCGGCTCTACGATGGCGGGCTGCGCGCCCGCGCCGCGGGAATCGCCCCCTACCGGCGCTTCTACAACGGCCTCGACCACCCGCGGCTCTCGGGCCGCGACCCGGTTCACCGCTCGATGTATCTCTGGGCCAAGAGCTTCCTGCCGAACTTCGTGCTGACGACGCTCGGCGACCGGATGGAGATGGCCAACAGCATCGAGGGCCGCGTGCCGCTCCTCGACCACCACGTCGCGGAACTCGCCGCGCGCATCCCGGTCCGCCACAAGATCCGCGGTGCCACGGAGAAGCACGTCTTCCGCGAGGCGATGCGGCCGTTCCTGCCGGACGCCCTCTACCGGCGCAAGAAGCACTACTTCCGCGCGCCCCCCGCGACGCCCCGGCGCGAGGACCGGCTCTCGCAGCTCGTGCGCGACACCCTCGCGAGCCGGGCGCTGGAGGCCCTGCCCTTCTTCGACGCGGGGGCCGTGCGGCGTGCCTACGCGCAGGCCGCCGACTTGCCGCCCGCCGGCCAGGCCGCCCTCGACCCGATGTTCACCGAGATCACCAGTCTGTGCCTGATGCAGCGCCGCTTCGGCCTGTCCACCGACACCTCGTCCGGTCCCTCGGCCGGCGGGAGCCTGGAGGTTGCGGCATGAGCGGCACGGCGATTCCCGGCACGGGCGGCGCGATGCGGGTCGGCATCGTCGGCGCGGGCCTCAACGGGCTGGCCTTCGCCCTCCTCCTGCGGCGCCTCGGCATCGAGGCGCAGGTGTTCGAGCGCGGCGACGGCCCCCGGGACGCGGGCTCGGGCATCTATGTCTGGCCGCAGGGGGTGCAGGTGCTGCGCTTCATCTTCGGCGACGACCGCGTCCTGGCGGCCGGCCAGCCGATCGAGCACCTCGACACCCACGACCGCCACGGCCGGCTGATCCACAGCCAGCCGGTCCGGCTCGAAGGGTTCGACTTCCCGGCGCCCGCGGTGATGTTCCACCGCACCCGCCTGTTCCGGCTGCTGCGCGAGGCGCTGCCGCCGGACGCGGTGGTCTACGGGGCGCCCTGCACGGAGATCGAGCAGGACGCGGAGGGCGCCACGATCCGCCTCGCCGACGGCGGGCGCCGCCGCTTCGACCTCGTGGTCGGAACGGACGGCGTCTTCTCCGGGGTGCGCGCGCACGTCGCCCCGGAGGCGCGGGCGGTCGATACCGGGGTGGCGGCCTGCCGCGGCATCGTCACCTTCGATCATCCGGCGCTCGCCGGCGACCGCTGCCAGATCTTCAGCTACGACGGCGCCCGGGTCGTGACCTACCCGCTCGATGCGGCGCAGGGGCTGCGCTACTGGTTCTACGCCTACCCGCACCACGGCGCGCCGCTGCTGGAGAAGGCGCGGATCGAGGCGCATCTCTCCGAGATCGCCGAGCCCCTCCCGGCGATGATCGCCGCGACGGCGCCGGAGCGGATGATCGGAAACCGGCTCCACGCCGTCGAGGGGCTGGCGAAGTGGCACCGCGGCCGGGTGGTCCTGATCGGCGACAGCGCCCACGCGATGCTGCCGACCCTCGGCTACGGCCTGACGCTCGGCCTGGAGAACGGCTTCGCCCTCGCCCAGGCGCTGCTGTGCAACTGCGACGGCAACCTGGAGAGCGCCCTGCGCCGCTTCGACCGGCGGGTCGTGGCGCGCTCGCGCGACATGGTCGCGGTGATGAGCGACCTGACCGATCTGTTCTACTTCCGCGCGGAAGGGGCGGTCACAAGCGAGAGCCTCCAGGCCCACATGGCCCGCTTCCGCGGGCTCGCCGAGACGACCGTGTTCTGATGGACGACGGACTCTTCCGCGAGGCCGTCCGGGCCTTCGTCGGGCGCCACGTCGCGCCCCATGTCGAGGATTGGGAGCGGGCGGGCACCTACCCGGCCGAACTCCACGCGCGGGCCGGCGCGGCGGGCCTGCTCGCCTACGGCACGGAGCCGGGCCCCGTACCGCCGAACCGTCCGGTCGAGGCCCGCATCCTCATCGAGGAACTGACCCGCGGCGGCTCCCAGGGGCTGGCGATGGGCCTCGCCTCCCACGGGGTCAGCCTCGCGCTGGTCGCGCAGGCCGGGACCGCCTGGGCGGAGGACCTCACCCGCGCCGTGCTGGCGGGCGAGCGCACGGTGGCCCTGGCGCTGACCGAGCCGGGCGCCGGCTCCGACCTCGCGGCGCTCCGGGCGCGGGCGGAGCCCCGCGCCGACGGGCTGTGGTCGATCACGGGCGAGAAGCGCTTCATCTGCAACGGCGCCCGCGCGGACGCCCTCGTGGTCGGCGCCCGCACCGGGACCGGGATCGGCCTGTTCCTGGCCGAGCGCCCCGATCCGGGCCTGACCGCGGAGGCGATCGAGCCCTCGGGCTGGCGCTGCCTGCCGCTCGCGGGCCTGCGCTTCGAGGCGGTGCCGGCCCGGGCGATCTGCGGGCCGGAGGCCGCCGGCCGGGCCCTCCAGCGGGCGCTGACCCAGGAGCGGCTCAACCTCGCCGCCATGGCGGTCGCCTCCGCCGAGGCGGTGCGGGACGCCGCCGCGCGCCACGCCCGCGTCCGGATCGTGCAGGGCGCGCCGCTCGAGGCGATGTCCCATGTCCGCCATGATCTCGCCGAGGTCGCCACCGCGGTCGCGGTCGCCGCCGCCTTCGTGGCCGGCACCGCGGCCGCCGACGGGGCGGCGCGGGCGGCGATCGCCAAGAACGCGGCCGTGGCCGCCCTCGACCGGGCGGCGACGGCGGCGGTGCGGCTCCACGGCGCGGCCGGCTGCGTCGCGTCGAGCCTCGTCGCGCGGACCCTGCGCGACGCCCCCCTCGTCGCCATCGGCGGCGGCACCACGCAGGTGATGAACGAGATCATCGCCCGCTCCCTCGCGAAGGAGGTCTGTTGACCCATGACGAATGTCGAGTCGGGCACCCGAACGCCGATCCCGCCCCACGCCCGGGCGCACAGCCGGGCGCTGGTCGAGCACCCGTTCCAGCGCCATTGCGGACTGGAGATCCTCGACCAAGCCCCCGGTCGCTGCCGCACGCGGCTGCGCGTCGCTCCCGCAACCGACAACCTCTCGCAGGCGCTGCACGGCGGCGTCACCTACGCGATGATCGACGTGACCAGCATGCTGGCGACGCTGCCGCTGCTGGCCGCGGAGGAGTACGCCGTGAGCACCAGCATGGCGACCACGATCCTGACCGCCGTGCCGCGCGGCGCTCAGGCCGAGTTCGAGAGCGAGGTGATCCGGGCCGGCCGCACGATGATCGTCACCGAGACGAAGGCCTTCCGCATGGAGGCGGATGGCGCCCGAACCCTGTTCGCGACCGCCCAAATCTCGAAGGTCCGCCTCGCCCAGGACATCAGGGCGCCGAATCCTTAGCTCGTATTTTGACAGAGCTTTCACGTCATGGGGCGGACGGAGGCCAGAAGCACGAAGGCGCGTGCCGTTCGGCTCTTGCACTCCCGATCCTTGGCGAGGCGGCGGCCAGCTGACTTCCTCAGATCCTCACTGCAACCTGAGGCTTCCTCTCCACCCTGAGCAGCCATCGACGCGATCGCGTTTCACCCCCGCCCCATCCCCGCGCAAGCTTGCTGCGCGATCACCGCCGCATGAAGCTGGCAGCGGTGTCGTCATGGCGGTGAGCGAGACGCTCGTCCTGGAGAAGAAGTCGCGGCGGGATTTCGGCTTCGCGGCCGGCATCGTCGCGATCCTGGCGGTGCTGTTCCTGCCGGTTCCCGCCGTCCTGATCGATGTCGGGCTGGCCTTCTCGATCGCGCTCTCGGTGCTGATCCTGATGGTGGCGCTCTGGATTCAGAAGCCGCTCGAATTCTCCGCTTTCCCGACCGTGCTGCTCATCGCCACGCTGCTGCGGCTCGCGCTCGGCATCGCGACGACGCGCCTGATCCTGGCCAACGGCCAGAAGGGCGTGGACGCCGCCGGCCACGTCATCCAGGGTTTTTCGCAGTTCGTGATGAGCGGCGATTTCGTGATCGGAATCGTCGTCTTCGTGATCCTGATCACGGTCAACTTCCTCGTCATCACCAAGGGCGCGACCCGCATCGCCGAGGTCGGCGCCCGCTTCACGCTGGATGCCATCCCCGGCAAGCAGATGGCGATCGATGCCGATCTCAATGCCGGCCTGATCGACGACAAGGAGGCGCAGCGCCGCCGCCGGGAGCTGGAGGAAGAATCGGCCTTCTTCGGCTCGATGGACGGCGCCTCGAAATTCGTGCGCGGCGAGGCGGTGGCCTCGCTCATCGTCATCGCGGTCAACGTCTTCGGCGGCATCATCATCGGCACGACGCGCCACGGCATGCCGCTGGGGCAGGCCGCAGACGTCTTCGTCAAGCTGTCGGTCGGCGACGGCCTCGTCTCGCAGATCCCGGCGCTGATCGTGTCGCTGGCCGCCGGCCTCCTGGTCTCGAAGGGCGGCACCCGCGGCACGGCGGAAGAGGCGGTGATGGGCCAGCTCGGCGCCTATCCCCGCGCGCTTCTCGTCTCCGCCGTCCTGATGCTGCTGTTTGCCCTGGTGCCGGGCCTGCCCTTCGTGCCCTTCGTCGCGCTCTCGGGCCTGCTCGGCTTCATGGCGATCACGATCCCCAAGCGCCGCGCCGCCCAGGCCGCGCTCACCGCCGCCAAGACCCGGCTCACCGAGGAGGCCAAGCAGGCCGAGGTGAAGGATTCGGTCAAGGAGCAGCTCAAGACCCCGGAGATCGAGCTGTGCCTCGGCCGTCAGGTCTCGGCGCAGATCCAGACCAGCCACGCCGAATTGCAGCATCGGGTGGCCAAGATGCGCCGCAAGTTCGCGCGCCAGTACGGCTTCGTCGTGCCCGACATCAAGCTCACCGACAGCCTGAGCCTGCCGCCCAAGACCTACCAGATCCGCATCCACGGCACGACCGCCGCGACCCAGGAGATGCGGCCGGGCGAGTTGCTCGTCGTCGTCGGCGAGGGCCCGCGGCCCGACGTGCCCGGCGACGAGGTGCGCGAGCCCGCCTTCGGCATGAAGGCGCTCTGGGTGGTCGACGCCTATGCCGGCGAGGTGCGCCGCTCCGGCTTCGAGGCGATCGACGGCGCCTCGGTGCTGCTGACCCACCTCTCCGAGGTGATCCGCAACAACCTGCCCCAGTTCCTGTCCTACAAGGACATGCGCGCCCTGCTCGACCGGCTCGACCCGGAATACAAGCGCCTGCTCGACGAGATCAGCCCGTCCCAGATCTCCCATTCCGGCCTTCAGGCGGTCTTGAAGCTGCTGCTGTCCGAGCGCGTCTCGATCCGCAACCTGCATCTGATCCTAGAGGCGGTGGCCGAGATCACCCCCCATGCCCGGCGTGCCGAGCAGATCGCCGAGCACGTGCGGATGCGCGTCGCCCAGCAGATCTGCGGCGATCTCGCCGAGGACGGCACGCTCCACGTGCTGCGGCTCGGCGCCAACTGGGATCTCACCTTCCATCAGAGCCTCAAGCGCGACGCCAAGGGCGAGGTGATCGAGTTCGACATCGACCCGCGCCTCGTCGAGCAGTTCGGTTCCGAGGCCGGCACCGCGATCCGCGACCGGATGCGGCAGGTCCACAGCTTCGCCCTCGTCACCGCGCCCGACGCGCGCCCTTATGTCCGCATGATCATCGAGCGCATCTTCCCGACCCTGCCGGTGCTCTCGCATCTCGAGATCGCCCGCGGCGTCGAGATCAAGTCGCTGGGCACCATCGCGTGATCCCCCTGGCCGGCAGCCTGCTCGGGGGGGATGCGGCGCTCGCCACCTTCCTGATCTTCTGCCGCGTCGGCGCCTGCCTCCTCATCGTGCCGGGCCTGTCGAGCCCGCGGGTGCCGGCGCAGGTCCGTCTGCTGATCGCGGGCGGCGTCTCGCTCGCGGTGACGCCGCTGCTGCTGCCGCTGTTCCAGACGAAGGTCTCGGGCCAGGCCCCGACCGAGACGTTGTTCTGGATCGCCAGCGAGACCTTCACCGGGCTGCTGATCGGGCTCCTCGGCCGCATCTTCGTGTTCGTGCTGGAGACCGTGATGAACGCGACCTCGACCATGGTCGGCTTCGGCTCCATGCCGGGCACGCCGGTGGAGGGCACCGACGCGATCCCGGCGGTCGAATCCTTCATCGTCTTCTCCGCGGTCGCGCTGATGTTCGCCGCCGACCTGCACTGGGAGCTGTTTCGCGGGCTGGTCGATTCCTATTCCCGCATCCCGCCGGGCGAGGGCCTCGGCACCCAGACCGCGCTCGTGCGCATCACCGACCAGATCGGCGAGGCCTTCACCCTGGCGCTCCGCATCGCCGCGCCCTTCGTGATCTACGCGGTGGCGGTGAACCTCGCGGCGGGCTTCGTGAACAAGCTCACGCCGACGATTCCGGTCTACTTCGTCGCCACGCCGTTCATCATGTTCGGCGCGCTGATCCTGCTCTACACGGTCGCCGGCGAGTTCATGACCCAGTTCCTCGCGGGCTACGCCCAATGGCTGAGGCGGGGCTGAGACCATGGCCGCGACCGGGGACTTGGGAAAACGCCTCAAGCGCGCCGAGCGGCTCACCGCCGTGCAGGAGCAGATGCGCCGCGCCGCCGAATGGCAGCTCGCCGCGATCCGCCGCGATGCCGACGCGGTCGAGGCGGACCGGGCCGCCCTGCTCGCGGCGCTCGGCGGCGACAGCCACGGCCACCTGTTTCTCGAAGCGGCCAACCGGCGGCTGCGGGCGCTCGCCACCCGCGCCACCGAGCTGGAACAGGCGGCCGCCCGTCAAAGCGACGACGTGCGCGAAAAGGGCCTCGCGCAGAAGCGGGCCGAACTCGGCGCCGAGCGCGTGGGCGACCTGCTGCGGCGCGAGCGCGAGCGGGTCGAGGGCATCGAGCGCCTCGACGGCCTGGCGCAACGCCGCGACGCAAGCCTCCCGTAAGCCACGGGGGCTAGGGTCGACACCGACGTTCCCCTCCCCCCTGCGGAGAGGGGTCAGGGGTGGGGGTCGCGCAGAAGGCACCGCTTCCGCCTCATCCTGAACCACCCCCACCTCCAACTCCTCCCCGCAAGGGGGAGGAGAGCCGAGCCGTGAAGCACGATGAGCATCACCCCTCCCTCCGACATCGTCATGGACGTCGCCCGCGCCGCCGATCCGGCGCGCTATCAGGAGGCGGCGGCCAAGCTGTCGCAGCCGGGCGATCCGGCCGCCTTCGCGGCCGCCGCCGCCGAGGCCGCCCGCGATGTGGGCTACAGCCTGCACATGCCGCTCGACGCCCGCGGTGCGCTCACCAGCCTCAAGAACGACACGTCGCTGAAGGGCACGTCCGACCCCTACCGCAAGTTCGAGGGGCAGGTGCTGGCGCAGTTCATCGAGACCATGCTGCCGGACAAATCGGAAGCCGTCTACGGCAAGGGCAACACCGGAAACCTCTGGAAATCGATGCTGGCCGAGCAGGTCGGCCAGCAGATCGCCAAGTCCGGCGGGATCGGCATCAGTCGGATGCTGGAGAACGCGCAACCGAACAAGGCGCCGACACTGCCCCACGCTGCGACCGGCGTCGCCGGAAAGGTCTGATCCCGATGCTGCTCGATTCCCTCAAGCGCCTGGAAGCCACGATCGAGGCCGAGACCGAGGCGCTGACCGCCAACACCGAGATCGACCTTGAGGCGGTCAACCGGGCCAAGAGCCAGAGCCTGCTGGAACTGACGCGGCTCGCCCGCACGGTCTCGGCGGACGAGATCGACGCCACCACCGGCATCGTGCTCGCGCGCCTGCACGACAAGCTCACCCGCAACCAAGTGGCGGTCGCCCGGCACCTGCGGGCGGTCGAGGAGATCGGCGACACGCTCGCGGCGACGCTGCGGGCGGCGGATTCCGACGGCACCTACTCCGCGCGGATCGGGCGCTGACGGGTCATGAAAGTCCTCGTCACCGGCCTGTGGATCTGCGCCGTCACCATCGCCTCCTGCTACGCGGCGGTGACCTTCGGCGGCGGCTTCTTCTCGAAGACGACCGAGCCCTATCTCGAGGGCCTGCAGTATCAGAAGCTCGCCCCCATCAACATCCCGATGGTGGCCGACGGCAAGGTCCAGGGCTACGTCATCGCCGTTCTGGTCTTCACGGCCGACGCCAAGCTGATGCACACCCTGCCGGTGCCGCCCAACAGCTTCGTCGTGGACGAGGCCTTCCGCCAGATCTACGGCGACACCACGATCGATTTCCGAAAGCTCGCCCGCTACGACATCAACGGGCGGCTCGCCCAGATCCGCGCCAAGGTCAACGAGCGCCTCGGCTCCGACGTGGTGAAGGACGTGCTGGTGGACGAGCTGAACTTCGTCGCCAAGCGCGAGGTGCGGTCGTAGGGTCAGCCATGACCGTCGCGAATTGAGTGGCCGGCGGTGGGCGTGATAGCCCGGACCGGACCCGTCACGCCGCGCGGCAGCCCATGGCTCTCCTCACCTTCGACGATCTCGCCCCCGGCCAGGAATACACGGCCGGCCCGGTCATCGTGACGCGCGAAGCGATGGTCGCCTTCGCGCGGGAATACGATCCGCAGCCCTTCCACCTCGACGAGGCGGCGGCGGCGAAGACGTTCGTCGGCACGCTGATCGGCTCCGGCTGGCAGACGGCGGCCTTCGGCATGCGGCTGCTCGCCGAGGCACTGGTTGGGCGCGCGACCTCCATGGGCTCGCCGGGCATCGACCGCTTACGCTGGCTCAAGCCGGTCCTGCCGGGCGACGCGCTTTCGGCCACGATCCGGGTCGAGGACGTGCGCGCCTCCGCCACGAAGCCCGACCGCGGCATCGCCCGCCTGTCGATGACGCTGACCGACGCCGTCGGCGAGGCGGTGATGACGCAGGGCTTCGCCGTGATGTTCGCCCGCGCCGGAGCGGTGCAGACGCCGCGCGCGGTCGCCCTCGACACCGTTTCCGCGCCCGTCGCGGAGGCGCAGGACGCGGAGCTCTTCCCCTATCTCGGCGAGGCCGAGATCGGCCGTGTGCGGGCGCTCGGCGCCCACCGCTTCGAGGCGGACGCGATCGTCGGATTCGCGAAGGCGTACGACCCGCAGCCGTTCCATCTCGATCCGGAGGCCGCGCGGGCCACGCATTTCGGCGCGCTCTGCGCCTCCGGCTGGCAGACGGCGGCCGTGTGGATGAAGCGGCTGCACGCCACCTTCGCCCGCGACCTCGCGCTGACCGCCCGCTCCGGCCCGGTGCCGCAGCTCGGCCCCTCTCCGGGCTTCAAGGACATGCGCTGGCTGCGCCCGGTCTATGCGGGGGACACGATCTCGTATGCCTGCCGCCTGATCGACCGCCGCGCCTCGGCCTCGCGCCCCGGCTGGGGCATCGCCACCCACCACAACACCGCGCACAACCAGCGCGGCGAGACGGTGTTCGAATTCACCGGCTCGGTGTTCTGGCAGTGGGCTCCGCCGCGCTGAGGTTCAGGAGCGCCTCGATCAGCGGACGGGCCGAATCCCCGACCGCGAGGCCGCGGGTGGCGAGGATCAGGTCCGGCGCCTCCGGCGGCTCGTAGGGCGCGGAGATGCCGGTGAAGTTCGGGATCGCGCCCGCACGCGCCCGGTCGTAGAGCCCCTTCGGATCGCGCGCTTCGCAGACGGCGAGCGGCGTGTCGATGAACACCTCGAGGAACGGCACGTCGCCCGCGATGCCCCGCGCCGCCTGCCGCTCGGCCCGGTACGGCGAGATCAGCGAGACGATGACGACGAGGCCGGCCTCGGCCATCAGCCGGGCGGTCTCGGCGGCGCGGCGGATGTTCTCGTCCCGGTCGGCGGCGGTGAAGCCGAGATCACGGTTGAGCCCGTGGCGCAGGTTGTCGCCGTCGAGCACCATGGTGTGGCGCCCGGCCTCCGTCAGCGCCCGGTCGACGGCATCGGCGATGGTCGACTTGCCGGCCCCCGACAGGCCGGTGAACCACGCGATCACCGGCCGCTGCCCCATCCGCTGCCAACGCCGCTCCCGCGGCTGGAGCGTCTGCCAAGTGACGTTGGAGGCGACGGTCTCGGACGCGATCTTCGGCTTACGGTTCGGTCCGGCCAATCGGATCGTCCTTCGGCGGATGCGGTTCGCAGGAGGATGCCCTATCCGCGCGCGCTCGACAAAAGAGGTCGCACCCCGCGAGCCGGAGGCCGCGTCCGTAGCGCGGTACGACACGAAAACGCCGTGGCGGCCGCCTCGCTTCGGCGACGACAGGGTCGCCGAAGCTCTCGCCCCGCGGCGAGGGGGGGAGAGGGGATGCGCGGCCCGGTCCGCCCTAGCCCAGCAGCTTGTCCAGCGTGATCGGCATCTTGCGCACCCGCACGCCGGTCGCGTGATACACCGCGTTGGCGATGGCGCCGGCCGTGCCGGTGATGCCGATCTCGCCGACGCCCTTGATGCCGAGCGGGTTCACGTGCGGGTCGTGCTCCTCCACGAGGATCGCCTCGATCGAGGGGACGTCGGCGTTCACCGGGACGTGGTACTCGCCGAGGTTCGGGTTCATCACCCGGCCGGTGCGGGGATCGACCACCGCGTTCTCGTGCAGCGCGAAGGACACGCCCCAGATCATGCCGCCGTAATACTGGCTGGTGACGAGGCGCGGGTTGACGATGCGTCCCGCCGCGAAGGCGCCCACCAGCCGCGTCACCCGGATCTGGCCGAGATCGGGATCGACGGTCACTTCCGCGAAGACCGCGCCGTGGGCGTGCATCGCGTAGGATTCGCGCGAGGCCGGATCGGGCGCGCCTTTCCCCGAGGCCGAGACCGAGTTTTTTCCGGCGCGGGCCAGGATGTCGGCGAACGACTCGCTGCGGCTCTCGTCATCGCGGCGGATCAGGCGCCCGCCCGCGGCGTAGACGCCGGCATTGCCGGCGCCGAACAGGGGCGAGCGCTCATGGTTGGTGGCCAGTTCCGAGAGCTGCGCCAGCACGGCCGCGGCGGCCGAGTGGATCGCGGCGCCCGCGGTGGCGGTGTGGGCCGAGCCGCCGGCGATGCCGCCGTTCGGCAGGTCCGACGAGCCGCTCTTGAAATCCAACTGGTCGAGGTCGATGCCGAGGCCGTCGGCGGCGATCTGGGCGAGCGCCGTCCAGGCGCCCTGGCCCATGTCGTGGGCGCCGATCGCCACCGTGCCGCTCCCGTCGGCGCGAATTTCGGCGCGGGCTTCCGCCTGCATCATCAGCGCCGGGAACAGGGCGGTGCCGACGCCCCAGCCGACGAGGCGGCCGGCCGCGTCGCGCATGGAGCGGGGCGCCGCGGAGCGCCGCTCCCAGCCGAAGCGGGCCGCGCCCTGCTCGTAGCATTCGCGCAGGGCCTTGGAGGAGAACGGCCGCTCCGAGATCGGTTCCGCCTCGGCGTAGTTCATCTGCCGGAAGGCGAGCGGGTCGATGCCGCAGGCCTCCGCCATCTCGTCGATGGCGGCTTCCAGCGCCGCGCTGCCCGAGGCCTCGCCGGGCGCGCGCATGAACAGCGGCGTGCCGGTATCGACCCGCACGCCCGAATGCCCGGTCGAGAGGGCGGGCGCCTTGTAGAGGTAGCGCGAGAGGGCGCTCGCCGGCTCGTAGAAGTCGTCGAAGCTGCTGGTGGCGGTGAGCGTGTGGTGATCCAGCGCCGTGAGCGCGCCCGATCCGTTGGTGCCGAGCCGCAGGGTCTGGCGCGTCTCGGCGCGGTGGCCGACCGGGCCGAACATCTGCTCGCGCCGCAGCACCAGCTTCACCGGCCGGTCCACGAGCTTGGCCGCCATGACGCCGAGCACCTGGGGCCCGGAGAGGAAGCCCTTCGAGCCGAAGCCGCCGCCGAGGAAGGGCGAGCGGACCAGGATGTTCTTCGGGTCGATCCCGAACAGGCCGGCGAGCCGCATCGTCGCCATCGCCATGCCCTGGCTCGGCGTGTCGACGGTGAGTTTATCGCCGTCCCACTGCGCCACGATGGCGTGCGGCTCCATGGCGTTGTGGTACTGCGCGGGCGTCTCGTAGACCGCCTCGATCCGGCGCTCGGCTTGCGTCAAGCCGGCTTCGACGTCGCCCTTGGTCGCGCCGGTCTTATCGCCGGCACCGACCGCCTGCGGTTTGTGCGGCTCGGCGACGTCGAGGCCGATGCGGGGGCTTTCCGTTTCGTAGCGCGGCGCCAGCAGCTCGGCGCCCTCGGTCGCCGCCTCCAGCGTCTCAGCGATCACCACCGCGATCGGCTGGTGGGCGTAGCGGACACGGTCGTTCTGGAGGAGGTCGAGGCGGAAGGTGAAGGGGTCGTTCTTCGCATCGGGGTCCGAGGCGAGCTTCGGGGCGTTGCCCGGAACCATCACATCGACGACGCCCGGATGGGCCTTCGCGGCCTCGACGTCGAGATGCGTCACGCGGCCCTTGGCGATGCGGCTCACCGCGACGACGGCATGCAGCAGGCCCTCGGGGCGGTTGTCGGCCGCGAAAGTCGCGCCGCCGGTCACTTTCAAAAAACCGTCGCGGCGGGTGAGCGGCTGGCCGATGCTGGAGCCGTGCCGGGCCTGCTCGGTGGCGATGTCAGGCATGGAGCATCTCCTCGAAGGCGGAGGCCGGCAGCGCGGGCATGCGCTCCGGGGTGCCGGCGACGGCGCGGGTGAGCGTGCGCACGATCAGGCGGCGGGCGAGTTCGATCTTGAAGGCGTTGTCGCCGGAGGCTTTGGCGTCCGCGAGCGCCGCGTCGGCGGCTCGGCGAAAGGTCGACTCGTTCGGCTCGGCACCGGCCAAGACAGCCTCCGCCTCCCGCGCGCGCCACGGCTTGAGGGCGACGCCGCCCAGCGCGAGGCGGCCTTCCGCGATCCGCCCCTGGTCGAGCCGCAGCGACGCGGCGGCCGAGACCACGGCGAAGGCGTAGGAGGTGCGGTCGCGGATCTTCAGGTAACGGGAATTCTCGGCGAAGGCGGCGGCCTCGGTCGGCAGGCGGAGCGCCACGATCAGCTCGCCCGGCTCCAGCACGGTCTCGCGCTCGGGCGCATCGCCCGGCAGGCAGTGGAAGGCTTCGAGCGGGACGCTGCGCGTGCCCCCCTTGCCCTCGATCTCGACACTCGCATCGAGAGCGACCAGCGGCACGCAGAAGTCGGAGGGATGAGTGGCGATGCAGTGCTCGCTCCAGCCGAGCACGGCGTGGAGCCGCGTCTCGCCGCCCTGCGCCTCGCAGCCCGCGCCGGGCTGGCGCTTGTTGCAGGCGCTGGCCGGGTCGTAGAAGTACGGGCAGCGGGTGCGCTGCATCAGGTTGCCGGCGACCGTCGCGGCGTTGCGCAACTGCGCCGAGGCGCCCGACAGCAACGCCTCCGCCACCGACGGATGGGCGCGGGCGAAGGCGGTGTCGTAGGCGAGATCGCTGTTGCGCACGAGGGCGCCGACGCGGAACCCGCCCTCGGGCAGGCGCTCGATCCGGTCGAGATCGGGCAGATGCGTCACGTCGACGAGGCGGGCGGGCCTCGTGAGGCCGCCCTTCATCAGGTCGAGCAGGTTGGTGCCGGCGGCGAGATAGGCCGCGTCCGGTGCGGAGGCCGCCGCCACCGCCTCGGCGACGGTCCCGGCGCGCACGTAGTCGAAGCGGTTCACGCGGCTTCTCCCTGCTGCTCGGACATCTTGGCCTGGGCGTCGAGCACGGCCTGGGTGATGCCGATATAGGCGCCGCAGCGGCAGAGGTTTCCGCTCATCGCCTCCCGCACCCGCTCGGGATCGTCGCCGGCACGACCTTCGCGGATCAGGCCGACCGCGCTCATGATCTGGCCCGGCGTGCAGAAGCCGCACTGGAAGCCGTCATGCGCGATGAAGGCGGCCTGGACCGGATGTAGCGCATCGCCCTGCGCCAGCCCCTCGATGGTGGTGATCTCGGCACCATCCAGGCTGACCGCGAGGCTGAGGCAGGAATTCACGCGCCGCCCGTTCACCAGTACGGTGCAGGCGCCGCACTGGCCGCGGTCGCAGCCCTTCTTCGATCCGGTGAGGCCGAGGCGCTCGCGCAGGAGATCGAGGAGGGTGACGCGGGGATCGTCGAGGGTAATGTCGTGCCGCGTGCCGTTGACGCTGAGCGACAGGGACAGGCTGGATGATGGTTCCATGGGCGGACTCCCACTCTGGAAGCGTTTCAATTAGCCCAGCTGGACCGTCCGGCCAGTGCAGTGCGAAACGGTCGCAGCGTTTCGGGAGCCGCGCGATCAGTGGCGACGCGCCGTCACCATCCGCAGGCCCTCCTTCGGCCGCAGCGTCACGCGGTGCAGCGGCGTCACCGGCGGATGGTCCGGCGGCAGGGTGAGACGCACCGCGCGGACCACGTGGGCGAGCACCAGCGTCGCCTCCTGCAAGGAGAAGCTCTGGCCGATGCAGATGCGGGGTCCCGCGCCGAACGGCAGGTAGGAGAAGCGCCGCACCGCATCGCGCCGCTCACCGAGGAAGCGGTCAGGAATGAAGGCGTCGGGCGCCTCCCACAGGCGCTTGTGGCGCTGCATCACGTAGGGGGCGATGATGACGGTGGAGTTACGCGGAATCTTCACGCGCCCGATCCGGTCGTCGCGCAGGGCCTGACGGCTGAGGAACGGCACCGGCGGGAATAGCCGCATGGTCTCCTCCATCACGGCCTTCGCGAAGG
The DNA here is from genome assembly GCF_014199935.1 of Methylorubrum rhodinum. Taxonomy (GTDB): domain Bacteria; phylum Pseudomonadota; class Alphaproteobacteria; order Rhizobiales; family Beijerinckiaceae; genus Methylobacterium; species Methylobacterium rhodinum. The sequence goes on along the minus strand of NZ_JACHOP010000006.1, from coordinate 178,581 downwards.
GGAGCCGGTCGAGGCTCATCGCGCCGTCCTCGCCGAGCGCGGCGTCGGCCTCCGCCTCAAGGCGGTCGCGCACGCCCTCATCCTGCGACACGCAGTAGAGCGCCCAGGTCAGGGCGTTGGCGGTGGTCTCGTGGCCGGCGGCGATGAAGGTGACGATGTTGGCCTTCACCTCCAGATCCGAGAGGCCCTTGCCGGATTCCGGATCCTGCGCGGCGAGCAGCAGGGTCATCAGGTCGTGGGGCGCCTCGCCGCGGGCGAGCGCAGCCTTGCGCCGGTCCAGCAACTCGTCGACCACTTCGGCGAAGTAGCGGAGCGCGGGCCGCGCCTTCAGCCGCCCGAGGCGGGGCACGAAGCCCGGCACGCCGAACACGTCGAGGGGGTCGATCGGCCCGATCGATTCGAGCAGCCGCGTGAGCGCCCGCCCGAGGGCGTCGGGATCGCCGGAAAGCCCCTGCGTGAAAATCGTCCGCTCCAGCACGTCCAGCGTGGTGCGGGTCATCTCCAGCACGACGTCGATGCTGGCGCCGTCGCGCCGCGCGAGCCGCTTGGCGACGCGGGCGCCGGCCTTGTCCATCTGCGCGGTGAAGCCCGCGACGTGGCGGGCGGAAAAGATCGGCGCCAGGGTGCGCCGCTGCAGGCGCCACTCGTCGCCCTCGGCCGTGAGCAGGCCGTTGCCGAGGCCCGGCGCCAGGACGCGGCGCTGGAGATCGTCCTTGCGGTAGTTGGCGCCGTTCTCGACCAAGAGGTAGCGCACGAGATCGGGATCGCTCACGACCGTGATGCGGCCCATCGCGCCCTCGCCGGCCACGACGAACTCTTCGAAGTGCGCCTGCATCCACGTGGCGATGGGGTTCTCGCGCACCGCCTTGAGGAAGGCGAACAGGCCGAGCGGCCGGGTCAGCGGCGGCGGCACCTTCGGACGGAAGGGTTTTGTGTCTGCGACAGCTTGTGCCGTGAGAAGCGCCGTGTCGGACATCGGCTGTCGAACCTTCGCGGTGACGGACAAGAAATTGCGTCACACCCCATGGTGGGGCGCCATCGCGCTCAAGCCTCGGCTTCGTTAAGTAGGGGCCGATCCGAGCCAACGAAGAGGCCACGATGTCGCCGCACGAGTCCCCAGCCGCCGAGTCCCGCGTCGAGACCCGCACGGAATCCGACACCTTCGGCCCGATCGAGGTGCCGGCCCACCGCTATTGGGGCGCGCAGACCCAGCGCTCGATCCAGAATTTTCGCATTGGCACCGAGCGCCAGCCGGCGCCCTTGGTCCACGCACTGGGCATCGTGAAGCAGGCCGCCGCGCTGGTGAACAAGGATCTCGGCGGGTTGGAGGCCAAGGTCGCCGACGCGATCGCCGAATCCGCCGCCGAAGTGGTCGCCGGCAAGCACGACGACGAGTTCCCGCTGGTCGTCTGGCAGACCGGCTCGGGTACGCAGTCCAACATGAACGCCAACGAAGTCATCGCCAGCCTCGCCAACGAGCGGCTGGGGGGCAAGCGCGGCGGCAAGTCGCCGGTTCACCCCAACGACCATTGCAACCGCGGCCAGTCCTCCAACGACACCTTCCCGACCGCCATGCACATCGCGGTCGCCCGCGAGGTCTCGGCCCGCCTGATGCCGGCGCTGACCCATCTCCATGGCGCGCTCGACGCCAAGGCGAAGGCGTTCGAGAGCATCGTCAAGATCGGCCGCACCCACCTTCAGGACGCGACCCCGGTCTCGCTGGGCCAGGAATTCTCGGGCTACGCCGCGCAGGTCGCGCTCGGCGGCGCCCGCGTCGCCGCGACGTTGCCGGGCGTGCTGGCCCTGGCGCAGGGCGGCACCGCCGTCGGCACCGGCCTCAACGCGCACCCGGAATTCGCCGAGCGGTTCGCCGCCAAGGTCGCGGAGCTGACCGGGCTGCCGTTCACGAGCGCCGAGAACAAGTTCGAGGCGCTGGCCACCCACGACGCCCTCGTCTTCCTTCAGGGCGCGCTCTCGGCGCTGGCGTCGGGTCTGTTCAAGATCGCCAACGACATCCGCCTGCTGGGTTCGGGCCCGCGCTCTGGCCTCGGTGAGTTGTCGCTGCCGGAGAACGAGCCCGGCTCCTCGATCATGCCGGGCAAGGTCAACCCGACCCAGTGCGAGGCGCTGACGATGGTCTGCGCGCAAGTGATCGGCAACGGGACCACCGTGAGCTTCGCCGGTAGCCAAGGCCATTTCGAGCTGAACGTGTTCAAGCCGGTGATCGCCAACGCGGTGCTGCAATCGGTGCGCCTGCTCGCCGACGCGGCGGTGAGCTTCACCGACAATTGCGTCGTCGGCATCAAGGCCAACGAGGACAGGATCAGTGACCTGATGAGCCGCTCGCTGATGCTGGTCACCGCGCTCGCCCCCTCGATCGGCTATGACAAGGCCGCCGAGATCGCCAAGACCGCGCACAAGAACGGCACCACCCTGAAGGAGGAGGCGCTGCGCCTCGGCTACGTGACGGACGAGGAGTTCGAGCGCGTGGTGCGGCCCGAAACCATGCTGGCGCCCGGCGCCGAATAGGCGCAAACTCCTGATTCGGCGCGGGAAATTTTTTCGCGCCGAAATCCCGGCGGAGGACGATGTGGTGGCCGAGATCATCAACCTGCGGCAGGTGCGCAAGGCTCGCGAGAAGGCCGAGCGCGAGGCCAAGGCCGCCGAGAACCGCGTGCTGTTCGGCCGCCCGAAGAAGGCCAAGACGCTCGCGGAGACCCGCAAGGCGATCGAGGCCACCCGCCACGAGGGCCACCGCCTGACCGACCCCGACAAGGAATGACGAAAGCGCGCCCCGCGCCGGAGGGCGTCGCCAAACGCTCGGTGATGATCGCGGGCCACCGCACCAGCGTCTCGCTGGAGGCGGAGTTCTGGGAGGCGCTCCAGGGGATCGCACGGGCGGAAGGTCTGTCGGTTCAGGCGCTCATCGGCCGGATCGATGCAGAGCGGGCCGGGCGCAACCTGTCCTCGGCGATCCGCGTGCACGTGCTGCGAACGGTGCAGACCGAAACGAAAAGCTGACCGCTACAGCGCGCCCTCGCGGATCGCACCGGGATCGGCCAGCGCGTGCAGCAGCCCGGCGGCGAAGTGGGCGAAGCGCAGGGTCACGGCCTTGCGCCGCGGGCCGCTCAAGGGGTGGGCCGCCGGCTCGCGCAGGATCGCGGCGCCGAAGGCATCGGCGACGATCAGGCCGCACTCCTCCGGGATCAGGGTTTCGGGCACGCTCTCGGGGATCGCAAAGAAAAAGCGGTCGCAGTAATCGCGGTAATCCGGCCATTTCCGGTCGGCGCGGAAGTCGGCGACGCTCGACTTGATCTCGACGATCGTCAGTTTGCCCGCCCCGCAGAGCGCGATCACGTCGGCCCGGCGGCCGTTGGCGAGGGAGAATTCCGGCAGCGTGACGCAGCCCATCTCGGCGAACAGACGCCGCACCCCGCGCTGGATGTTGAGCGCGGTGGGCGACTGCCGCCGGTCGGGCGGCAGGACGACATGCGCGAGGGCCGGCGACGCGAGGGCTGTGGACATGCAGTAGATCTTAGCTTGCCGATGGCTTGCGGGTGAGGCCGAATCGTGACCCCGCCAGTCTGGCAGTCGCGCGCCGCCGCTGTCACCTGTGACGATGGCTCGCGCCGGTCGCCGTCGATTCCCGACAGTGGGGGGCCGATTCGATGACCGCCGCGGCGGCCCCGATGGTCTCCGGCGAGCGACGACTCACAGGCCCGGCACCGCGCGGGCCATGAGCAGGCTCACCGAGATCCCATCGAGACCGGTCGCGGCGGCCGAGTCGGAACCGGACGGACCGGATACCGGGATCGGCGGCGCCGGGTGCGTCGCTTGCGCCGGCGCTTGAGCGGGCTGATCGCCCGGAGCGGGACGGCGGCGGCGATGGCCCGCATCGCGCCTCCCGAGGACCTGAGTGAGGTAAAAGAGCGCTCAGTCGCCCTTGATCGTGAAGGCCGGGGCGTCCTGAAGCTGCGCCTTGGTAAGGCGCACCTCGGCGTGAACGATCTTGTCACCGGCCAGGACGGTGGCGGGGCGTTCGGACGGCCGTGCGGCCTCGACCGAGCCGGTGGCGTCGGTCACCCGGTCGCCTTGCTGGTTCTGCACGGCGCCGAGCACATCGCTGCTGGTCTTGGAGCCCGGCATCGTCTCGGGCGTCGCCTTGTCGGCCGCAGCCTGGCTCGGCGCGTTGTCGACCTTCACCACCGAGGACGGGCCGCTGGTGAGCGACACGTCGCCGGTGTTCCAGGCGAACGCGTCGAAGGGCACCGCCACCGACTTCTCGCCGACGCCCAGAAAGCCGCCGACGCCGATCACCACGGCGCGGATCTGGCCGGAGCCGTCGATCAGCAGTTCCTCGATCTCGCCGACGCGGACATGGTCCATCCCGATCACCGGCACACCGACGAATTTCGAGCCGCGCACCGTCCCGGCCGGGCTCTTGGCGAGGAAGGGCGCGGCGCCCTCGGCGAAGGCCGGCGCGCTCGGCAGCGCAAGACCGAGCGTCAGGGCGAGGGCGAGGCGGATGGAGGCAGGGGACACGTCGGAGACTCCGAAGTCGATGGTTCGGCACGTTCCATCCACCAACGTGGACGATGCCGCGCCAGTTCACCGCTTCCGTCGGCGCGCCCTATCGCGGCCGGTCGAGCAGCCCCGAGACCACGCGGGCGGTGTAGTCGACCATCGGGACGATGCGGGCGTAGTTGAGCCGGGTCGGGCCGATGACGCCGACGACGCCGACGATCTTCTGGGCGCTGTCGCGGAACGGCGCGGCGATCATGGAGGAGCCGGAGAGCGAAAAAAGCTTGTTCTCCGAGCCGATGAAGATGCGCACCCCGTCGCCCTGCTCGGCGCGGGCCAGCAGCTCGATCACGTCCTTCTGGGTCTCGAGATCGTTGAACAGCAGGCGGATGCGCTCGAGATCCTCGGCCGCGCGGAGATCGTCCAGCAGGTTGGCCTGCCCGCGCACGATGAGCTGGCGCGCCTCGGACGGGCCGACGGTGGTGGCGAGCCCGGCATCGACCAGCCGCTCGGTCAGCGCGTCGAGCTCGCTCTTCATCGCCTTGCGGCCGGCCTCGATGTCGGCCCGCAGCGCGTCGAGGGTGCGCCCGCGCAGCCGCGCGTTGAGGAAGTTCGAGGCCTCCTGCAGCGCGCTCGCGGGCAGGCCCGGCGGCAGGTCGACGAGGCGGTTCTCCACCGTGCCGTCGGTCGAGACCAGCACCACCAGCGCCCGGCCGGCGTCGAGGCGCACGAACTCGACATGCTTGAGGCCGGCATCGACCTTGGTGGTCAGCACCACGCCGGCCCCCCGCGAGATGCCCGAGAGCAGCGTCGAGGCCTCGGCGAGCGCGGAATCGAAGGTGTGGCGCGAGGCCGCCGCCTGCATCTGCGCCTCGATGCGGGCCTTCTCCTCGCGGTCGACGTCGCCGATCTCCATCATGGCATCGACGAAGAAACGCAGGCCCATCTCGGTCGGCAGCCGCCCGGCCGAGGTGTGGGGGGCGAAGATCAGGCCGGAATGCTCCAGATCCGCCATGACGTTGCGGATCGAGGCCGGCGACAGGCTCATCGGCAGGATGCGCGCGAGGTTGCGCGATCCCACCGGCTCGCCGGTGGTGACGTAGCTCTCGACGATCTGCCGGAAGATCTCGCGGGCGCGCTCGTTGAGGGCGGAGAGCGCCTGGGGCTGGTGACGCACGGTGTTGAAGGGGATCTCGGACAAAGGTGAACTCGGCTGGGTGGGGGATTGTGGGCGCAAGGCCGCCCGCGATCAATCCTCCCCGCTTGCCTCGAAAGCGCGCGACGGGATCGACGGTCCGTCAACGATCTCGACGGCCGGAGGGATCGTTCCACCCCCACGCGCGGTTAGGGCAGGGCCGAACGCCTCCCGGCGCGCGGATCGACACCATAAAATTCCCCATGAAGTGGAGAACGCCCGTGAAGTTCGGCGCCTCAAGGAACCTTCTCAAGGTCGCGGCGGTCGCGATCGCCCTCTCGGGCTTCGGCCTCGCTGCCGCGCCGCATCAGGCGGAAGCGGCGCCGATCACCGTGCCGGCCGAGGCCAATGCGGCCGCCGCCACCGAGGCCACCCCGGTCGCCTACGGCTACGGCCACCGTCGCGGCATGCGCCATCACCGGCACATGCATCGCCACCACATGCGCCATCACCGCCGCCACATGATGCGCCGGCACATGATGCGTCACCACATGATGCGCCATCACCGTCACTACCGCTGAGTGTCTCGGCGGATCGGTGCTTCGTAAGTCGGAAGCGCCTTTCGGGGCTGCCATCCTCCGGGTTGGCGGCCCTTGTCATGTCCGGACCGGAGTTGCCGCTTGGCCTCGCAACGCCTAAGAGCGCCCACTTCCGAATCCTGATCGTGGAGAACCCCTCGGATGCGGCCGTCCAAGCGCGCGCCCGACGAATTGCGTGCCGTCACGCTGGAGCGGGCGGTGGCCCGCTACGCGGAAGGCTCCTGCCTCGTGAGCTTCGGCAACACCCGCGTGCTCTGCACCGCCACCCTCGAAGAGCGCGGGCCGCCGTGGCTGCGCGGCTCGGGCAAGGGCTGGGTCACCGCCGAGTACGCGATGCTGCCGCGCGCCACCCACGAGCGCACGCGCCGCGAGGTCAATTCGGGCAAGCCGTCCGGCCGCACGCAGGAGATCCAGCGGCTGATCGGCCGTAGCCTCCGCGCCGTCACCAACCTGCCGGCTCTGGGCGAGCGGCAGATCACCATCGATTGCGACGTGATCCAGGCCGACGGCGGCACCCGCACCGCCTCGATCACCGGGGCCTGGGTCGCGCTCCACGATTGCCTCGCCTGGATGCGCTCGCGCTCGATCATCTCGGTCGATCCCCTGAGGGACCACGTCGCGGCGGTCTCCTGCGGTCTCTACAAGGGCCAGCCGGTGCTCGACCTCGACTATGCCGAGGACTCGGCGGCCGAGACCGACGCCAACTTCGTGCTTACGGCCAAGGGCGGCATCGTCGAGGTGCAGGGCACCGCCGAGGGCGAGCCGTTCTCGGAGGCGCAGTTCACCGAACTGCTCGGGCTGGCCAAGGCCGGCATCGCTCAACTGGTCGAGTTGCAGCGGCAGGTGATCGCATGAGCCAAAGTGATCGCGTGAGCGAACACCGCATCCTCACCGGCAAGGTCGTCATCGCGACCCACAATGCCGGAAAGCTCGTGGAGATGCGCGAATTGCTCGCGCCCTTCGGCGTCGAGGCCGTCTCGGCCGGCGAACTCGGGCTAGCCGAGCCCGACGAGACCGGGACGATGTTCTCCGAGAACGCGGCGATCAAGGCAATCGCCGCGGCCGAAGCCTCGGACCTCCCGGCCTTCGCCGACGATTCAGGCCTCTGCGTCGATGCCCTCGACGGCGCGCCGGGCCTGTTCTCCGCCCGCTGGGCCGGCCCGGACAAGGACTTTTCCGGCGCCATGGCCCGGATCGAGGCGGAACTCGCCAAGCGCGGCGCCACCGACCGGCGCGCCCACTTCGTCTCCGCCCTCGTGCTGGCTTGGCCCGACGGCCATACCGAACTGTTCGAGGGCCGCGTCTTCGGCGATCTCGTGGCGCCCCGCGGCGCGCTCGGCTTCGGCTACGACCCGATGTTCCGGCCCGATGGGCTCGACCGCACCTTCGGCGAGATCTCGTCCGAGGAGAAGCACGGTGTCGATTGGCAGAGCGGCAACGCCCTGTCGCACAGGGCGCGGGCCTTCGTGACGCTGGCCGCCGCCTGCCTGCGCCGGCCGGGATGAGCTTTCAAGCGGCGGGCGAAGGGCCTACATCGCGCTCAAAGCCACTTCCCCCACCCAACCCCCTCATCCTGAGGTGCCGCAGCGAAGCGGAGGCCTCGAAGGAGGGCTCCAGACATCGCTGAGCGTACTGGAGCCCTCCTTCGAGGCCGCTTCGCGGCACCTCAGGATGAGGAGGTTGGGTGGAGGGGAGACGGCTCGACCAGCAAAAGAATGCCCCCCGTGACACCGCCCGACCATCCGACCCGCGACGCGGGCTTCGGCCTCTACCTGCACTGGCCGTTCTGCGCGGCGAAGTGCCCGTATTGCGACTTCAACAGCCATGTCCGCCACGGCGGCGTCGACCAGCCGCGCTTCCTCGCGGCCTTCGAGAAAGAAATCGCCCACGCCGCCGCGCTGGCGCCGGGGCGTACGGTCACCAGTATCTTCCTCGGCGGCGGCACGCCCTCCCTGATGGCGCCCGAGACGGTGGCGGGCCTGCTCGATGCGGTAGCGGGCGCCTGGAGCATCGCCTCCGACGCCGAGGTGACGCTGGAGGCCAACCCCACCAGCGTCGAGGCGGGCCGGTTCCGCGGCTACCGGGCGGCGGGGGTGAACCGCGTCTCGCTCGGCGTGCAGGCGCTGAACGACCCCGATCTCAAGCGGCTCGGGCGGCTGCACTCGGTCGAGGAGGCGCTCGCCGCGGTGCGGGTCGCGGCGACCCACTTCGAGCGCTTCTCGTTCGACCTCATCTACGCCCGACCCGAGCAGACGCCGCAGGCTTGGGGCCAGGAACTGCGCGAGGCCATCGCGCATGCCGCCGAGCACCTCTCGCTCTATCAGCTCACCATCGAGCCCGGCACGCCGTTCTTCGGCCTCGCCCAGACCGGCCGCCTCGTGCCGCCGGACGACGACGTTGCGCGCGCGCTCTACGACGTGACGCAGGAGATCTGTTCGGGCGCGGGCCTGCCGGCCTACGAGATCTCGAACCACGCTAAGCCCGGCGCGGAATCGCGCCACAACCAGCTCTACTGGCGCTACGGCGAGTATGCCGGCATCGGCCCCGGCGCCCACGGCCGCCTCGTTTGGCCTGAGGGCCGCACCGGCACGCTGACCGAGAAGGCGCCGGAGGCTTGGCTCGCCCGCGTCGAGCGCGACGGCCACGGCATCGTCGAGACGGAAGCGCTCTCGGCCGAGGACCAGGGCGACGAGTTCCTGATGATGGGCCTGCGGCTCGCCGAGGGCATCGACCCGGCCCGCTACGCGGCGCTGAAGGGCCGCCCGCTCGATGCGGGCCGGCTCGCCGCGCTCGTCGCCGACGGGCTGGTGGCGCAACGGGACGGCCGCATCGCGGTGACGCCGCGGGGGGCGCCGGTGCTGAACGCGGTGGTGGCGGAACTGGCGGCCTGACGGTTCGAAACGGCCTTCGTTGGATCGCTGCGGCTCAAACCGCATCCCCTCGCCCCGCACGCGGGGAGAGGGGATGCGCGGACATCGTGAGGATTGAACCTCAAATCCCCGAAGGCCCCAGCACCTTCGGCGCCGGGCTCACCACCGCCGCGGCATTCCCGCGAATCTCGTAGACCGCCAGCGTCCGCTCGCTGAGCCCGTCCGGGCGGAAGCGGAAGGTGCCTTCCAGCCCCGAAAAGCCCGCGGGGCTCGTCAGCGTCGCGTCGGCGAAACGCTGGGTGCCGTATTGGCGCACCAGCGCCGCCGTGAGCGAGACCGCGTCGTAGCCGAGCGAGGCGGCGCGCGGCGGGGCCGCGCCGAAGCGGGCCTGATAGCGCTGGGCAAAGCCTGAAAAACCCGCGGTGTCGGGCGCGGCGAACCAGCCGCCCTGGAAGGCGGGTTGCGACAGCACCCGCGGGTCGTTCCAGAGCGCCAGCCCCATCGGGCGCACCCGACCGGGCGAGAAACCGGCCTTCGTCAGCGCGGGGGCGACCGCCGAAAGCCCGTCCGGCGTGTCGGGCAGGAACAGGGCGTCGGCGGGCGCGCCCGGTCCCGTCACGACGCCGCGCAGGCGCTCCACCGCCGGGCCGGGATTGCCCGCCGGGTAGCGCTCCATCGCGACGAGGCGGGCCCCGCGCCGGGCCACCGCCTCGCGGAACTGCGCCTCGACGGCGTTGCCGTAGGTGGTCTCGGGGATCAGCGCGGCGAAGGAGCGGCGCCCGGCGGCGGTCGCCTCCTCGACGATGCGGTCGACCTCGGATTGCGGCAGGAAGCTGATGAGGTAGACGCCACGCGCCGCCACCCCGGCATCGGTCGAGAAGGCCACCACCGGCTTGCCCGCGCCCCGGGCCAGCGCCCCCGCCGCCTGGACGTTGGCGGCGAAGAGCGGCCCCAGCACGATCTCGGCGCCCTCCGCGAGCACGCCTTGCGCGGCTTCGCGGGCACCCTCGGGGCTGCCGCGGTCGTCCTTCACGAGGATCTGCAGGTCGGGCTTCTGGAAGTCGTCGTAGGCGAGTTCGGCGGCGTTGCGCAAAGCGGCGCCCACCGCCGCGCCCTGACCGGTCAGCGGCACGATCAGCGCGACCTTGACCGATCCGGTGCCGATCCGCTGCCCCGGCGCGGGAGCGGGGGCCGCCTCGGCGACCGGCGGCGGGGCCGCGTTCGTCTCCGGCCGCGGCCCGTCGGGCCCGCCGACGCAGGCCGAGAGCGCCAGCGCCGCGCCGCACAGCAAAGCCATCCGTCCGCCGAACCGCGCCATCGCCGAGCCTCCCCGCTCGCCATCGCTGGAGCATCGGCTTCATCCAAAAGCCGGCAACCACCTTTTAGGCCGATGCTCGGGTCACGATGGGCAAGCCCCGTAAAAAGTAAATGCGGGGCAGGCCTTCTCCACGGTCCGCAAACAGGCCTCGGCGTGGCATTGTCGCGCCGATGACACAGCGCAGCGACTCGAACGCCCGGCGAGACGGGCCCGCCACCTTCACCGCCTTCGGCCTCGCGGCGGAGGCCGAACGGCCCGCGCCCGGCCTCTACGTGGTGGCGACCCCCATCGGAAACCTGCGCGACGTGACGTTCCGCGCGCTGGCGACGCTCGCCGCCGCCGACGCGGTGCTCGCCGAGGACACCCGCGTCACCCGCACGCTGCTGATGCATTACGGCATCACCACGCCGCTCCTGTCCTATCACGAGCATTCGAACGAGGCCGTGCGCGAGCGGATGGTGCTGCGGCTCAAGGCCGGCGAGACCCTGGCGCTGGTCTCGGATGCCGGCACGCCGCTGGTGTCGGACCCCGGCTTCAAGCTGGTCCAGGCGGCGATCGCGGCCGGTATCCCGGTGACGCCGATCCCCGGCCCCTCGGCGGTGATGACCGCCATCGTCGCCGCGGGCCTGCCGACCGACCGGTTCTTCTTCGAGGGGTTTCTGCCGCAGAAATCGGGCGCGCGCCGCAACCGGCTGGAGGCGCTGGCGCCGATCCCCGGCACCCTGGTGCTGTTCGAATCCCCCCACCGCCTGCCCGAGATGCTGGCGGACGCCGCCGAAATGCTCGGCCCCGAGCGACCGGCCGCGGTGGCCCGCGAGTTGACCAAGCTCTACGAGACCATCCGCCGCGACAGCCTCGGCGGGCTGGCCCGCCTCTACGCCGAGGAAGGGCCGCCCAAGGGCGAGGTCGTCGTGGTGATCGGGCCCGAGCCCGAGGACGCCAAGGCCCGCGAGACGGATGCCGGGCTCGACGCGCGGATCGAGGCGGCGCTCGCCCGTCACTCGATCAAGGACGCGGCGGCCCTCGTCGCCGACGAGACCGGCCAGCCCAAGCGCGCCGTCTACGCCCGCGCCCTCGTGCTCGCCCGCCGCTCCGATGACGCGTCCGCCTGACCGGGCCGAGGCGCGCCGCAGCGCCACCCACGGCCGCGGCCTCTCCGCCGAGACCCTGGCGCTCCTCGCCCTGCTCCTGAAGGGCTATCGCCCGCTCGCCCGGCGCTACGCGGCGGCGGGGGGCGAAATCGACCTCATCGTCCGGCGCGGGCGCACGATCGCCTTCGTCGAGGTGAAGGCCCGCGCCAGTCTCGACGCGGCGGCCGGGGCGATCGATGCGCGTAAGCGCAAGCGCCTGTCGCGGGCGGCACGGGTCTGGCTCGCCCGGACGACGCTGCCGCCGGACATGACGCTGCGCGCCGACGCGGTGTTCGTGGCGCCGCGGACCTGGCCGCGGCACCTGCCGAACGCCTTCGCGCTGGAAGGGTTTTAGCCCTGGGCGCCGACGATGGCCGCGATCAGCGTGCGCTTGAGATCGGCTTGGCTGAACGGCTTCTGCACCACCGGGCGGTCGCGGAACGGCTCGCGGATGCCCGCGCCGCCATAGCCCGTCGAGAACACGATCGGCAAGTTGCGCTCGGCGATGGCCTCGGCGACCGGATAGATCGGCTCACCCGCCACGTTCACGTCGAGGATGGCGACCGTGAAATCCTGGGCGCGCGCCATTTCCAGGGCGGTCGCGAGCCGCGCGGCCGGGCCGACGATCTCGCAACCGAAATCGAGGAGCATGTCCTCGAGCAGCATCGAGATGGCGGCTTCGTCCTCCACGACGAGCACGCGGGCGCCCGCCAGACGATCCTCGTTCGAATCCACACTCACGCCGGGTCGTCTTCCCTCAGATCCGTGTCCGTCGTGGAGCGCGGGCTTCGCCGCTCCGGTCGCAGTCCAGGGAATTCGGAAGGACGACCGCCGGCCGCGCGCGGCCCGGTTTTCCTCCGGATCATGCCCCGGCCCTTGGAGGGGTCGCTTGGAAAGCAGGGCATGTCAAGCACTGCGGCGGGCTCGGTATGCTATCGTGACGACCTCGATGTTAGTCCCAGATACATTTCGTGCACCCTGTTGCCCGCGGGCCGCCGCCGGTGCCGCCCGCGGCCCGAGCCGGCGGGTGCTCGTGCGGCTGGTGGGCGCCGCCGCCCTCGCTTCCCTCCGGCCGCGGCGCGCGGCGGCCGCGGATCCGCGCCCGCTCGTCGTCGGCTCGAAGGGCGACACCGAAGGCGCGCTGCTCGGCCACCTGATCGCGGGGGTTCTGGAGCGGCTCGGCCTCACGGTCGAGCGGCGCCTCGGCCTCGGGCCGACGCTGATCGTCCGCGCGGCGCTGCTCGCGGGCGAGCTCGATCTCTATCCCGAGTACACCGGCAACGTCGCCTTCTTCTCCGGCACCGAGACCGATCCGGCCTGGAAGGCGGGCGAGACCGCCTACGCGACGGCGCGGCGCCTCGACGCGGCGCGCGGCCTCGTCTGGCTCGGGCGGGCGCCCGCGGACAACACATGGTGCATCGCCGTCAACGGCGGGCTCGCCCGTACGGAGAATCTGGTGTCCATGGCGGATTTCGCCCGCGCCGTGCGCGCGGACCGCATCCGCCTCGCCGCCTCCACCGAGTTCGTCGAGAGCCCGGCGGCGCTTCCCGCCTTCGAGGCGGCCTACGACTTCCGCCTGCCGCTCGACCGTATCGTCAGCCTGCCGGGCGGCGACACCGCGGTGACCGCACGGGCCGCGGCGGAGGGGATCAGCGGGATCAACGCCGGCATGGTCTACGGCACCGACGGGGCGCTCTCGGCCCTCGACCTCGCCGTGATGAGCGATCCGAAGCGCGCGCAGATCGTCTACGAGCCGGCCCCGGTGATCCGGGCGCAGACCCTGGAGCGGCATCCGGAGATCCGCGCGGCCCTCGATCCGCTCTTCGCCGCCCTCGACGCGGAGACGCTGCGCCGCCTGAATGCCGCGGTCGCCGTCGAGGGCCGCACCGCCGAGGCGGTCGCCGCCGCGTGGCTCGCCGGACGGGCCGGGACGCCGTGATGGAGGCCGCCCCCGGCCCGTGGAGGCATCCCGTGCTCGCCGCACTTCTCCCCCTCGCCGCGGCGACCGCGCTGCCGCTGGTCCTCTGGCACCTCCCGGTGCTGCACCTGGCGCCGAACCGCCTCGTGACCGGCGCGCCGATCCCGGCCGATGCGGCGTTCGGACCCTGGCTGTGGCCGCTCCTCGTCCTCGCGGGCCTCGGTCCGGGGCTCGCCTCGGCGGACCGGGGACGGGCCGGCGCCATTCTTGCCGTCCTCGCCTGTGTCGGCGGGCTCGCGCTGCTGCTGGCGGCGCTCGGAACGGGCGCGGCGGACCTGCTCGCGGGCCATCCGCCGGCCGCGCGGGCGCGGCTGGCCTCCGGTGCGTGGATCGCCGGCCTCGGTCTGTGCGCCGGCCTCGCCCGGAGCGCGCGATCCGGCCGCCTGCCCGGCGCCGGATGGCTCGCGGCGCTGGCGGTCGCCGCGCTGCTGGCGGGCCTCGGACATGGGGGCACCCTCGACGGCCTCTCCCTCGTCGTCGAGTTCAAGGCCCGGCGGGACGGACTCGCGCAGGCGATCCTCGCCCACCTCGCCCTGGCGGGCGGCGCGCTGGCGCTCGCGGGCCTCGTCACCGCCGGGCTCGGTCCGTGGCGTCGCGGGCGCGGCGCCGTCGATCTGCTCGTGGGCGGTCTTCAGGTCGTGCCGGCCATCGCCCTGCTGGGCGGTCTGGTCGCGGCGACCTCTGCCCTGCTCACGCTCGTTCCGAGCCTGCGCGCGCACGGCGTCTCGGCGCTGGGCGCCGGGCCGGCGCTCGTCGGGATCGCGGCCTACCTGCTGCTGCCGCTCTGGCGCGGGCTTCAGGGCGCTTTGCGTGCGCCGGACCCGGCCTCGCTCGACGCCGCCCGCGCCCTCGGGCTGACGCCGCGACAGATCCTGACCGGCCTGCGCCTGCCGCTCGGCGCCCCGGTCCTGATCGGCGGCGTGCGCGTCGCGGCGGTGCAGGCGCTCGGCCTGGCCACCCTGGCGCCGCTCGTCGGGGCGGGCGGGCTCGGGCGCCTCGTCTTCGACGGGATGGCGCAGTTCGCCCCCGACCTGATCCTGCTCGGCGCGCTTCCGGTGATCGCCCTGTCGCTGTCCGCCGAATCCGGCCTCTCCGCCCTGGAGGCGGCGGCCCGCCGCCGGTGGCCGTCGTGACCGCCGGTCTTCGTGCGGCGCGCGCGCCCTTCCTTGTCGGGCTCGGCTTCGCGGCGGCGAGCCATCCGGCGGTCGCCGGACTCGCGGTCGGCCTCGTCGCGGACGGCGCCGGGCCGCGTCCGCTCGCCCCGGACCGGCTGCTGGCGCTCGCCGCGAACCACCTCGCCCTCACCGGCGCCGGTCTTCTCCTCGTCGCGGGCCTCGGGATCGCCCTCGGCATCGCCGCGACCCGTCCGGCCCTGGCGCCGATCCGCGGCGGCATCGACGCCTTCGCCGCCCTTGCCCAAGCGGTGCCGCCGGTCGTGGTGGTGGCGCTGGCCCTGCCGGTGCTCGGCTTCGGCGGCCCGCCGACCCTGCTGGCGCTCCTCGCCTACGGCCTCATGCCCTGCATCCGCGGCACCGTCGGCGCCCTCGAAGCCGTCCCGCGCGAGACCCGCGCGGCGGCCGAGGCGATCGGCCTGACGCCGGGGCAGATCCTCGCCCGGGTCGAGCTGCCGCTCGCCGCCCCCGGCCTGATCGAGACGGTGCGCACCGCCCTCGTGCTCTCGGTCTCCGTCGCGGCGGTCGGCGCGCTCGCCGGCGCCTCGACGCTGGGCACCCCGATCGTCGCCGGTCTCCAGAACCAGAATTTTGCCGCCATGCTCCAGGGCACGCTGGCCACCGCCGCCCTCGCCTTCCTGGGCGACGCGGCGCTGCTCGCGGTGGGCGGATGGATGCGGCGGGACTGAGCCGGACTATTTCTCCAGGAACTCGACCTTCGCCCCCTTCACCGTGTGGCCGGCGAGATCGCGCGCGTCCCAGTTCGTCAGGCGGATGCAGCCGTGCGATTCCGTCTTGCCGATCTTCTCCGGCTCCGGCGTGCCGTGGATGCCGTAGGATTCGATCGACAGGTCGATCCAGACGAGGCCGACCGGGTTGTTCGGGCCCGGATGGATCGAGAATTTCTTCCGTGTCTTCACGCCCTTGAAGCGATATTTCGGGTTGTAGGTGTACCACGGGTCGAAGGTGACCGAGTTGACCTTGGCGGTGCCGTCCGGCGCGGGCTTCTCGCTGCTGCCGATCGAGGCCGGGTAATCGGCCGTCAACCGGCCGTCCTCGGCGAAGGCGCGCACCCGCTTCGTCTGCTTGTCGACCTCGATGCGCGCGACCTTGGGCGCCAGCGGCGCGCCCTCGACCTTGCCGTCGCCGGTCGGCGGCAGGGCCGCGACGATCAGGCTGCCGCCGGTCTTGTCGAGGGGCACGTCCGGGTTCAGCGCCGAGAGCAGGTCGCGCTGCATGTGGAAGCGCTCGGCCAGCATCTCGCGGGTGTTGGTGTAGCGCATCGGCCCGACATCGGCCTGCTCCTCCATCTTCGCCGGCATCGTCTCGACGAAGGGGCCCTTCACGTCGGCCTCGGTGATCGCGTAATCGGTGACGACCGGATCCCGGCTCGTGCCCTCGAGCTTGTCGAACAGCGCACGAGTCAATTTGCCCTCGGTGGGCAGGCCCTGGGCGGCGGCATAGGCCCGGAGCGCGCCGCGCAGGTTCTCGCCGTCGCGCCCGTCGATGGCGCCGGGCGAGAACCGGGCGCGGTCGAGCAGCACCTGCACCTTGATCAGCAGGGGATCGGGCCGTTTCGCCTCCTTGCCGGGCTTCCCGGCGCGCTCCGGCTTCCGCGCCTTGCCGTCCCTGGCCGGCTCCTCGGGCTCGCGGAACGTGGCGGCGTTGATCGCGTCCTTGGTGAGCGGCGCCGCGCCGGCCTCGGTCGTCGGATCGGGCGCGGCGCGCACGGGCAGGCCCGCACCGAGGAGGAGGAGCCCCGTGAGGAGGCCGATCCGGCCGCCCCGCATCCACGACCGCATCATCGCCCGCTCGTCCTTCGCCAATCCGACGCAGGAGAAGCGGCGAGGAAGCGCCGCCGTTCCCGCGGCGAAGCGGCCCGCTACTGGCAAAGGCGGTGGCCGGCGTTGCGCTCGCGCTCGTCGAGATGGAGGTGGTTGCCGTGGGCGGCGTCGCTCCCCGGCCCCAGCACCGTGCGGAAGAAGCCGCAGGCGCTCGCCCGCACGGCTGCGAGGAAGGCCGCCTCCGGCGTGCCGTCGGGCGCCGCCGTCACATTGAGCGCCGGGCGCTTGGCGAAGCCGTAGCCCATCACGTCGACGGCGTTGGCGAAGCTGTGCTCGCTCAGCTTCGCGTCGGTGTCGTGGTTCTGGCCGCGGCAGACATAGGTGCCGCCGAGCGACAGGCTCTTCAGGCTGTCGTCCAGCTCCTTGCGGGCGGAGGCCTGCACCTCCGTCGCCCAGCGGGCCAGCGCCTCGGCCGTGCGGCAATTCAAGGTCGCGGCGGGCTCCAGGGCGACGCCGTCGGCGAGCGCGGTGATGGCGAGCGGGCGCGGCGCGCTGCACTGGCCGTTGCCGAGCGGCGCCATCGCCTCGAACCGCGCCCCGAGCCGCTCCAGCCGGCGCAGGCAGGCGGCATCGTCGGGCGCCGCAACCTTCAGCGCCAGCGCGGCCTCGCCCGACAGTTCCGGCGGACGGGCGGGCGGCAGCGGCGCTTCGGGAAGGGCGGCGGGCGCCTCCTTCGCTGCCTCGCCGGCAGGCTTCGGCTCCGGCTCCTTGGCCAATTCCCTGCCGGTCGCGAGTTCCGGCGGACGCTCCGGCGGCAATGGCGTAACCCGAGGCGCGGGCGGCGACAGATCGTTCGGCCGCGCGGGCGGCTCCGGCGGCGGAAGCGGCACGGTCGCATGGGGAGGGGTCCCATGGGGAGCGGTCGCGGCGGGCGGCTTCGCCGGCTCGGCCGAGACCGGACCCGAAGCGAGGCAGGCGGCCAGCAGGCACGCGACGGTGACAGGCCTCATGCCCCGGACTTTCCCGAACGTCCCCGGATCCCGGGGCTGACCGTTCCGTGATCCGCCGCCGGCCCGCAGCGGGCAAGGACGCCGCGGCCACGCCCGCCGGCAATCGTGACGCGGTCGCCATGTCGGTGAAGCTTTTGCGTGCGCCGGCCCGCAAACCTATGTTCAGCGCCGAGCACAGCGCCCGAAGGGTTTTCCCGCATGACCGCCGACACCGCACGCGATCCGAACGCCGCCGCGGGCGCGAACCCGTTCGACGCGGGCGAGTGGCCGACGCCGTTCGGCCTGCCGCCCTTCGAGGCGATCCGGCACGAGCACTACGTCCCGGCCTTCGCCGACGCGCTGAAAGCCCACGAGGCCGAGATCGCGCTGATTGCCGGCAACCCCGCGGCGCCGAGCTTCGACAACACGGTGGCGGCGCTCGAGCGCTCCGGCCGGGCGCTGGACCGGGTCGCGAGCGTGTTCTTCAACCTCACCGGCAGCACCACCAGCCCGGAGTTGCAGGCGATCGAGCGGGCGGTGGCGCCCGAGCTCGCCCGGCATTCGAGCGCGATCACCCTGAACTCCGATCTGTGGGCGCGTCTCTCGGCAATCGATCCGCAGGCCGAAGGGCTCGATGCCGAGCAGGCCCGCGTCCTCGACCGCACCCGCACCCGCTTCCGCCGCGCGGGCGCCGACCTCGCGCCCGAGGCCAAGGCGCGCATCGCCGAGATCGCCACGCGGCTGGCCGAACTCGGCACGCAGTTCGGCCAGAACCTCCTGGCCGACGAGAACGGCTTCGTCCTGCCGCTCGACGGCGAGGAGGATCTGGCCGGCCTGCCGCCCTTCCTGCGCGACGCCACCGCGGCGGCGGCGGCCGAGCGGGGCGGCACGCACGGCCACGTCGTCACCCTGTCGCGCTCGCTGATCGAACCGTTCCTCGTCTTCTCCACCCGCCGCGACCTGCGCGAGCGGGCCTATCGGGCCTGGACCCGCCGCGGCGAGAACGGCGGCGAGACCGACAACCGCCGCCTCATCGCCGAGATCGTCGCGCTCCGGGCCGAGCGGGCGCGCCTTCTCGGCTTCGAGAGCTTCGCCCATTTCCGCCTCGACGACACCATGGCTGCCTCGCCCGATGCGGCGATGGCGCTCCTGCGCGATGTCTGGACCCCCGCCTTGCGCCGGGCCGGCGAGGAGCGCGAGCGGCTGCAGGCCCTGGTGCGGGCGGAGGGGCACGACTTCGCCCTCGAAGCCCACGATTGGCGCCACTACGCCGAAAAACTCCGGCGCGCCGAGCACGATCTCGACGAGGCCGAGATCAAGCCGTACCTGCCGCTGGAGGGCGTGATCCGCGCCGCCTTCGACACCGCGACCCGCCTGTTCGGCCTGACCTTCGAGGCCGTCGCCGACGTGCCGCGCTATCATCCGGACGTACGCACTTGGCTGGTGCGCGACGCGGACGGCGCCGAGGTCGGCCTGTTCCTGGGCGACTACTTCGCCCGCTCCTCCAAGCGCTCGGGCGCCTGGATGAGCGCCTTCCGCTCGCAGGAGCGGCTCGACGGCGACGTCAAGCCGATCATCGTCAACGTGATGAACTTCGCCCGCGCGTCCGGCGACGAGCCGACGCTGCTGTCCTTCGACGACGCCCGCACCCTGTTCCACGAGTTCGGCCACGGCCTGCACGGGCTGTTGTCCGACGTGACCTACCCGCTGCTCTCGGGCACCGCCGTCGCGCGCGACTTCGTCGAGCTGCCCTCGCAGCTCTACGAACACTGGCTGGAGCAGCCGGAGGTCCTGCGCGCCCACGCCCGCCACTACCGCACCGGCGCGCCGATGCCCGAGGCCCTGCTGGAGCGCCTGCTCGCCGCGCGGACCTTCAATCAGGGCTTCGCGACGATCGAGTACACGGCCTCGGCCATCGTCGACATGACGCTCCATCTCTCGGCGGCCGGCGAGGACGGGCTCGACGTGCCGGCCTTCGAGGCCGACGCGCTCAAGCGCATCGCCATGCCGGCGGAGATCGCCATGCGGCACCGCTCACCGCACTTCGCGCACATCTTCTCCGGCGACGGCTACGCCGCCGGCTATTACAGCTATCTCTGGTCGGAAGTGCTCGACGCCGACGCCTTCGACGCCTTCCGCGAGGCCGGCGACATCTTCCATCCCGAGACGGCGGGGCGGCTACGCCGCTTCGTCTACGGCGCGGGCAACCTGCGCGACGCGCGGGAGGCCTACACGGCCTTCCGCGGGCGGCTCCCGAGCATCGAGCCGTTGCTGAAGAAGCGCGGGCTCGCCGCGTAGGCCGGGCCGGTCAGGCCGCGTCCCGGACGCCGTCGCGCAAAGCCAGATCGATCGGCGCCTCGACGACCGGCAGCGGCTTGGCGTCACGGTTGGACTTCTTGCCGTAATGGGCCCGGAGCAGCGTGGTCCGGTCGCGCAGATGCGTCTCGGCCCGTTCGTTCATCCGGGCGACGGCCCCGGTCAGGGCGTCGAGACCGGCCGTGAGGAAACGGACGGTCGCGCCCATGCCGGTGGCGGCGATGTCGGCAGTCTTATGAACGATGCTCATGGTGGCCCGAAGCGATGGAGGATGTGGGACCGGAGATAGGGCGAGCGTCGGATTGTCATCTGCGGCCGTGCGCAGCATCGGCCGCGCGGAACCGAGTGGAGGCGCAGATCTTCTACTCGGTTGCTCTGCGCAGGCCGGCCGCGAATGAATGCCTAATCTGCCACAATCTTGCTCACGATTGCCTGCTTCGCAGCATCCGCGGTGCCTGACTTTTCGGCAGTTGATCGGTTTGTTCGAGCGTCAAGTGGTGCGGGATCGCGCGGCAGGGCGATCGCTTCAGCGTGAGGAGGCCTTGGTCCGCAGGATGGGGGCTTCGTGAGTCACGCGGTGGCTTGCCTCCGGTGCGCCGCCGATGCCGTCCGCGCTGTCGATCCTCGGCCACTTCTCCGCCCGGCGAACCCTGGCGTCTTGCCTGCGCTGCGGAGAGGCGCGCATAGAGGCCACCATGCGCCACTCGCTCCTCACCGCTGTTCTGCCCGCCCTCCTGGCTCTCCCGCTGCTCGCCCCCTCCCCCACGCGGGCCGACGAGTGCGATGCGCTCGCCATGCGGATCGCCCAGGCCACAGGCGCGAAGAAGCCGGGACGGCGGATGGGCCCGAGCATCGACGTGCGGGCGGCCAGCGGCGTGACCCTCAACCTCACCTGCCGGGCGCAACCGATCGTCCAGGCCTCCTCCGGCGAGCCCTCCCCCTCCGCCACCTACTTTCGCGAGCTGACCGTCGCCTCCGAGTTGGTGATCGGCGAGCCGGCGGGCGTCATCCAGCCGATCCTGGCGCGGGCCTACGAGACGGCGCTCCGCGAGGGCCGCAAGTCCTTCATCCAGCAGAACGGCTGGTCGGCGAGCTGCTACACCGACAGCGCGGGGGCGCTCCGTACCCTCTGCTCGGTCGGCCGCATTCCCACCGATTGATCCGCTTCACGCCGTCCTTGCCGTGGATGTTCACAGATTCGTCGATCGCGGCGGGGGGGCAGTCGACGATCAGGGTGTCGGGTAAGGCCTTCGGGGCGATGCCGCCGAGACTTTGATGCGGGCATGCGTCCGGTCGAAGCCGTTGTCGCGCATGGCTGTGGCCCTCCCGGGACAGCGTGGCGCGATCAGCGAATTGGCGAACCTCTCCAGCGATGACGGCGCGGGTCTCGGCGGAACCGTCGATGCGCACGGCATCGGCGGACGCGCAGCCCCGAGAATCCCAAGAAGAAAAACGAAAAACCCCGCCGGAGCGGGGTTCTGTCGTCATCGGTTTCGGGGCTTTCAGACCGCCATACGGTCCTCGCCCTCGACCGGCTCGCGCAGCACGTAGCCGCGGCCCCACACGGTCTCGATGTAGTTCTTGCCCTCGGAGGCGTTGGCGAGCTTCTTGCGCAGCTTGCAGATGAACACGTCGATGATCTTCAGCTCCGGCTCGTCCATGCCGCCGTAGAGATGGTTGAGGAACATCTCCTTGGTGAGCGTCGTGCCCTTCCGCAGCGAGAGGAGTTCCAGCATCTGGTACTCCTTGCCGGTGAGGTGGACGCGCGCTCCCCCCACCTCGACGGTCTTCTGGTCGAGGTTCACCACAAGGTCGCCGGTGGTGATGACCGATTGGGCATGGCCCTTCGAACGGCGCACGATGGCGTGGATGCGCGCCACCAGCTCGTCCTTGTGGAAGGGCTTGGTGAGATAGTCGTCGGCGCCGAAGCCGAGGCCCTTCACCTTGTCCTCGATCCCGGCCATGCCCGACAGGATCAGGATCGGCGTCTTCACCTTCGCGACGCGCAAGCTGCGCAGCACCTCGTAGCCCGACATGTCGGGCAGGTTGAGGTCGAGAAGGATGATGTCGTAATCGTAGAGCTTGCCGAGGTCGACGCCCTCCTCGCCGAGGTCGGTCGTGTACGTGTTGAAGTTCTCGGATTTGAGCATCAACTCGATGCTCTGCGCCGTGGCGCTGTCGTCCTCGATCAGAAGTACGCGCATCGTCGGTCCCCACCCCGGCCCGGCCGTATCAGGGCGCTTGAGACAAGCCACCGCCGGGCGCCCACCGACGGCCTCGGCGGACGCTCCCTCATTCCCACTTCAGAAACGCTATTCCTTAACCGTTAACAAAAGCCGAATCCCGCTTGCAAGGTTCATCGCATTCGACTCCGAAGGCGATTCTCGTCATGGTTGGCAATCTGTTCTCCGGGAACCGCCACTTCTGCCTCGCGGCGCCTGGGCCCGATCGGATAAGCCGTTCATTTCCTTCAGATTGTGACGTTTGTTGCCAAAGAGAGACAGGCCTCGACCGTTACCGCTCAAGCTTTCGCGGATCTTGCCGCGGTCGCAGGCGGCGCGTCGGCCCGTGCCGACGGGGCCGCGGTGGTGTTAAGACATCGGCCCGATCGATGGCGCGAGGAAGGGACGGGCCGATGACGCGGAGGCGGCCGGCATGACGGGCGGGTCAGGCGCGGGCGGGCTCGCGGCGGCGCTCGCCGCCCTGTCCACGGTCGAGGCGCTCGAAATCTTCGGGCGGGTCACCGCGATCCGCGGCCTGCTGGTCGAGGTCGCCGGGCCCGTGGCCGCCATGCGGCTCGGCGGGCGGCTCGACGTGGTGGTCGAGGCGGGGGGCGCCGGCAGCGTCCCCTGCGAGGTGATCGGCTTCTCCGGCGACCGGGCGCTCGCCATGCCGTTCGGCTCGCTGGAGGGCGTGCGCCGCGGCTGCCCCGTGCTCGTGCGCGACGAGGCGGCGGGCGCGGTGCGCCCCTCGCAGGACTGGCTCGGCCGCACGATCGATGCGCTCGGGCGCCCGATCGACGGGCTCGGGCCCCTCCCCCAGGGGCCGGCGATCTATCCGCTGCGCGCCGACCCGCCGCCCGCCCACGGGCGCCGCCGCGTCGGGCCGCCGCTCGATCTCGGCGTGCGCTGCATCAACACCTTCCTGACCATGTGCCGCGGCCAGCGCATGGGCATCTTCGCCGGCTCCGGCGTCGGCAAGTCGGTGCTGCTCTCGATGCTCGCCCGCTACACCGCCGCGGATGTGGCCGTGATCGGCCTCGTGGGCGAGCGCGGCCGCGAGGTGCAGGAATTCCTGCAGGACGACCTCGGTGCCGCGGGCCTCGCCCGCTCGGTCGTCGTCGTGGCGACTTCCGACGAGCCGGTGCTGATGCGCCGCAACGCCGCCTACGTGACCCTCGCGGTCGCCGAGTATTTTCGCGATTCCGGCGCGCAGGTCCTGTGCATGATCGACTCGATCACCCGCTTCGCCATGGCGCAACGCGACATCGGGCTGGCCGGCGGCGAGCCCCCCACGGCAAAAGGCTACACCCCCACCGTCTTCTCCGAACTCCCGCGCCTGCTGGAGCGCGCCGGGCCCGGCACCGGCGAGGGGGCGATCTCCGGGCTGTTCACCGTGCTGGTCGAGGGCGACGACCACAACGAGCCGGTGGCGGACGCCGTGCGCGGCATCCTCGACGGCCACATCGTGATGGAGCGGCGCATCGCCGAGACGGGGCGCTATCCGGCGATCAACGTGCTGCGCTCGGTCTCGCGCACCATGCCGCGGGCCTGCGACCCGGCCCATCTCCCGACGGTCCGTCGCGCGAGACGCGTGCTCGCGACCTATGCCGACATGGAGGAACTGATCCGGCTCGGCGCCTACCGGGCCGGTTCCTCACAGGAGGTGGACGAGGCGGTGGCGCTCATGCCTGATCTGGCGGCTTTTCTGGGGCAGGGTAAGGAAGAAGCAACCTCCATCGGCGAGGGTTACGCACGGCTGGCCGCCATCGTGGGCGGCGGGTAAGGCGGCATCGCGTCGGGGTTCGGGTCCGTGAGGATCCGGCGAGCGCGTCCGGCCCTTTCGCCAGCGTAGCGTAGGAGTGGATGGCCCGACATGAAATCGCGTGACACGCTGATCCGGCTGCGGCGGTTCCAAGTGGACGAGAAGCGCCGCCGGGTGGCGCAGATCGAGATGATGATGGCCGACTTCAACCGGATGGCGTCCGAGTTGGAGCGCGAGGTCGCTCAAGAAGAGGCCCGCGCCGGCATCTCCGATCCGGCCCACTTCGCCTACCCGACCTATGCCCGCGCCGCGACCACGCGCCGGGACAACATGCGCCAGTCGGCGACCGCCCTGGAGGGCCAGCTCGCCGAGGCCAAGGCCGAACTCGGCGAGGCCTTCGAGGAGTTGAAGAAGATCGAGATCCTGGAGGACCGCGAGCGCTCCGCCGAGCGCGCCGCGGAAGCCGCCCGCGAGCAGGCCGAGATGGACGCGATCGGGCTTCGCGCGCGGGCCTGATTCTTTTTTTAGGATCGCACGACTGCTCTCATCGATCGTCGGGCCGCCTCGGTGGCTCGGCGATTTTTGCGTTGAGCTACCCCCGCGCAAAATGTAAGGAATATTCCTTACTCCGCGTCGCGAGGGACCGATGACCGTTCCGTTCAGGGAACACAGCCGGATCACTGCAAAGGGGCAGACGACGGTGCCGAAGTCGGTGCGTCAGGCTCTCGGTGTCAGCTACGGCGGCGAGATCGCCTTCGTGGTGGACGAGCAGGGCGTGCGCGTCGTGCGCGTGGAGGAAGAGACCGATCCGGTCATCGAAAGCTTCCTCGAATTTCTCGCCCAGGACATGCAGCAGAATCCGGGCAAGAGCGTCGTGGCGTTTCCGACGGCGCTCGTGGAACGGATGACCGCGCTCACCCGTGGGGCCACGGTCGATCTCGACGAAGAGATCGACGGGCCGGTCGCCCTCTGAGCCGATGCCCGTCGTCGGCGATTGGACGGTCCTGGCCCATTCCCTGCTGCTCGATCAGCTGGACAGGCTGACCGCCGCGGTGGCCGCAGCGCAGGCCAAGGACCCGGACGGATATCTCGGCACCGCCAACGCGAAGCTGCTCGTGATGCTGCGCCGGCTCTTGTTCGAGACGGTGGCGGAGGATCCGACGCGCCCCGAGTATCGACAGGGCAACACCCTGGGCGACGGGCGCAAGCACTGGTTCCGGGCCAAGTTCGGCAACGGGCGCTTCCGCCTCTTCTTCCGCTACGACAGCCGGGCGAAGGTGATCGTCTTCGCCTGGGTCAACGACGAGACGACGCTGCGCACCTACGGCTCGAAGACGGACGCCTACCGGGTGTTCGCCGGCATGCTCGACAAGGGCAACCCGCCGGACACCTGGCAGGACTTGCTCAAGGCGGCGTCGGCCGAGGCGGCGACCGCGCGCTTTGAGCGAGCCAAGCCGACATAGAGCGCGACATCGCTCCTGGGACGTTTGAACCGGCATGAAACCGTCACGATCGGCGGGCAAGAGCCCGCCGCATCGAGCCGGTCGCTCGGGTGCCGCTTGCGATGCGGGCGGCCCTGGCGCAGGAGGGACCGGTCCCGAGGGAGGCGGCCGGTATCCATGAAGAAAGTCAGTGAGATCTTTTGGGGCCTGATCGGCCTCGTGGCGGTGGCGGCCTCCTGTTACTTGCTCTGGGGCAAGCTGAAGGATCAGTCCTGGGCAGACATCGAAGCCGCCTTCCTGGCGATCCCGCCGCACCACGTCCTCTTCGCCGCCCTCTCGACGCTCGTCGCCTACGCGGCACTCGCTTGGTACGACCGGATCGCGCTGCTGCATCTGGGTGTGCGCGGCATCTCGTGGATGTTCGTCTCGGTCTGCTCCTTCACCACCTATGCGCTCTCGCACAACATCGGCGCCTCCGTCTTCTCCGGCGCGCTGGTGCGCTACCGGGCCTACACCGCCAAGGGCCTCTCGGCCGCGCAGGTCGCGGTGCTGGTGGCGCTCTGCTCCTTCACCTTCGGCCTCGGCACGATCCTGCTCGGCGGCTTCGTGCTGGTCTACGATCCGGGCCTGCTGGCGCGGCTCGACAGCCTGCTGCCCGCCGCGCTCACCAACCCGCACACCGCCCGGCTCGTCGGCTTCGCGCTGCTCGCCTTCGTCGCACTCTACGTGCTGGGCTCGGTGCTGCGCTTCCGTCCGCTGACTATCCGCAAGTTCAAGGTCGAGTATCCCCGGCCGCAGATCATGGTGCGCCAGCTCATCGCGGCGCCGCTGGAGCTGCTGGGGGCGGCCGGCATCATCTACTTCGCGCTCCCCGACAGCCTGAACCCCGGCTTCATCGCCGTGCTCGGCATCTTCCTCGCCTCGTTCTCGGTGGCGCTCGCCTCGCACGCCCCCGGGGGACTGGGCGTGTTCGAGCTGGTGTTCTTCACCGCCATGCAGCTCCAGACCGATGCCGAGAAGGCGCCGGTGCTGGCGGCCCTGCTGATCTTCCGGCTGTTCTACCTGCTGATCCCGTTCGCCATCGCCATCGTGGTGGTGGTTCTGTTCGAGCGCTCGCGCCTGTCGCAGGCGCTCCACAAGGCCGATCCGAACCCGCCCGAGCCCCCGCTCGTGGCGCCGGGCCTCGACAACCACGTCATCGAGAAGCGCCTGGAGAAGAAGGCGGTTTGAGGAGTTTTTCTCGCCTCCGTCGCCGGCGCCCGCCTCCGCGGGCTTGGGCTTTCGCCCCGCTGGACGCCTCGGCTGAAAGCCGAGGCCCACTGCCGCGGCGCTTCTCGCGCCGCGAAGCCGCCGAGGCGGCATCGAGAGGGCTATGCGCGGCAAGCGAATCTGCGGACCGTTTCCCGCAGGATGACGCGGCCCCCGTAAATCATTAACTGCCGTGGTCGGGGATGACGGGACGGGCGCTCTTGCCCGGCCTTCACGAACGGTTAAGCTTGCAGTGTAGGCGCCGGTCCCGCGCTCGGATTTTCGAACATCATGGCTTCCATCAAGGTGCGGGTTTCCGAAGACGGAACCTGCTCGATCTGCCGCAACGGCACGATCATCAGCACGGGGCTCACGCGCCATCAGGCCGACCAGCTGGTCGCGGTCCTGCGCGCGATCGAAGGCCACGACTGAGGTTTTTCCCGGCGATCCGCTCGGTCTCAAATCCACGCCGTCATCACGAGGCGGAGCCGAAGCGATCCAGGGCGCGCGCTCTCCGGAGAAGGCGCGATTGCACCGACAGCGCGGCTATGGGAGTGTCCATTCCGTAGAATGCGGAGCGCTGGATTGCTTCGGCTCCGCCTCGCAATGACGGCGCGGGTGATAAGCGCGACGCGATCAGCCGTGGCCGTGTAAGGCCGATCCGGTCTCACACCGACCCGACCGTCCGCAGCCTTGCCCGCGGATGGATCTCCGCCTGGCTCATCACCGGGGTCTCGCGGCGGAAGCGCTCGATGATCGAGCGCACGAAGGGCCGCGCCTGCACCGAGGTGACCAGCACCGGCATCTCGCCCATGCGGGCGGCCTGCTCGAAGCGGTCGCGGACCGTGTTGACGAACTCGGTGAGCCGGGACGGCTGCATCGCGAGGTAGCGCTCCTCGCGCTCGCCGACGATCGATTCGAGGAAGGCCTGCTCCCAGGCGGGCGACAGGGTGATGATCGGCAGCGTGCCGTCCGGGCCCTGGTACTGCGCGCAGATCTGGCGCCCGAGGCGGGCGCGGACATGCTCGACGATGTCGCGCGGGTTCTTCACGTGGCCCGCCACCTCGGCAATGCTCTCGACGATGGCGCCGAGATCGCGCACCGAGACCCGCTCGGCCAGCAGCAATTGCAGCACCCGCTGGATGCCGGTGGTGGCGATCTGCGCGGGCACCACCTCCTTCAGGAGTTCGGTGTGCTCCTTGGGCAGCTCGCGCAGGAGCTTCTGCACCTCGACGTGGTTCAGAAGCTCCGAGACATGCGCCTTGATCACCTCGGTGAGGTGCGTCGAGATGACGGTGGCGGCATCGACCACGGTGTAGCCCTTGAGCTGGGCCTGATCGCGAAGCGAGGCATCGACCCAGGTCGCGGGCAGGCCGAAGGTCGGCTCCATCAGGTGCAGGCCGGGGAGCTGCACCTGTCCGCCCATCGGGTCCATCGCCATGAACTGGCCGGGGAAGACTTGGCCCGTGCCGGCCTCGATCTCCTTGACCCGCACCGTGTAGGTGTTGGCGTCGAGGCTGACATTGTCGAGGATGCGCACCGAGGGCATGACGATGCCGAGTTCCGCCGCGAGCTGGCGGCGCAGGGCCTTGATCTGGTCGGTGAGCCGGTCCTGGCCCTCGCCGTTGACGAGCGCCAGCAGCGCGTAGCCCATCTCGAGCTTGAGGTCGTCGAGCTTCAGGAGGTCCGTGACCGTCTCTTCCGCCGGCGCGGTGCCGGGGGCGGCGGGGGTGCCGTCGGCGTTGGTGACGGGAGGCGGCGCCTCGCGTTGCGTCTTGGCGATGCGCCACGCGGCGTAGCCCGCCGCCGCGCCGAGGCCGAGGAAGGGCAGCATCGGCATGCCCGGCAGCAGCGCGATCAGCCCCATCACGCCCGCCGACATGCCGAGCGCCTTGGGGTAGTTCGCCATCTGCTTGCCCAGCGCCTTGTCGGCCGAGCCCTTCACGCCCGCCTTCGAGACGAGGATGCCGGCCGCCGTCGAGACGATGAGCGCGGGCACCTGGGAGGCGAGCCCGTCGCCGATGGTCAGCAGCGTGTAGGCCTTGGCGGCGTCCGCGAAGCCCATGTTCTGCTGGGCGACGCCGATGATGATGCCGCCCACCACGTTGATGCCGGTGATGAGCAGCGCCGCCACCGCGTCGCCGCGCACGAATTTCGAGGCGCCGTCCATGGCGCCGAAGAACGAGGATTCCTCCTCCAGCGCCGAGCGGCGGGCCTTGGCGACCTTCTCGTCGATCAGCCCGGCCGAGAGGTCGGCGTCGATCGCCATCTGCTTGCCGGGCATCGCGTCGAGGGTGAAGCGGGCGGCGACTTCGGCGATGCGCCCCGAGCCCTTGGTGATGACGACGAAGTTCACGATGATCAGGATCGCAAAGACGATGATCCCGATCACGAAGTTGCCGCCCATCACGAAGTGCCCGAAGGCCTCGATGACGTGGCCGGCCGCCGCCGTCCCCTCGTGGCCGTGGCCGAGGATGAGGCGGGTCGAGGCGAGGTTGAGCGCCAGCCGCAGCAGGGTCGCGACCAGCAGCAGCGTCGGGAAGACGGTGAATTCGAGCGGGTTGTCGATGAACAGCCCCGTCATCATGATCAGCACCGAGAGGATGATCGAGACGGCGAGCAGGAGGTCGAGCAGGATCGCGGGCAGCGGGAAGATCAGCACCACGAGGATGCCCATCACCGCGGTGGCGAAGAACAGGTCCGTGCGCTTCGTCAGCGCCTGGAGGCTGGCGCGGCTCGGCACGAAGGCCGAGAGGGAGCCGAGTCCTCCCGCCGGAGCGGCGCCCGCCGTCTCGCTCATCGTGACACGCTTCCCCGCACGGGCCGATGCGCCCACCCGGCAGGATTTGCCGGGCGCAGGGTTAGCGCCGGGTTAACGCGGGCGGCGATGCCGGAACCAAGCCGAACGACGCGGGCTTGGTGGAGCGTCCCCGCAGAGCAGGAGCCCCGCCATGGCAGGACGAGCCGTCACCGCGCTGTTCGACAGCCACGAGGACGCCGCCCGCGTCGTCGACCGGATCGAGGCGGAGGGCGTGTCCCAGTCCGAGATCGGCATCGTCTCCTTGCGCGCGGAGCAGCGGGAGGCCGCGGCCGAGCCCGGTCCGGCGCGCCCGGCGGAGGCCGAGGCCGCCGATGGCGCGGGCGCGGGCGCCACCGTCGGCACGGTGCTCGGCGGCGGGGCCGGCCTGCTCGCGGGCCTCGGCCTGATCGCGATCCCCGGCATCGGGCCGCTCCTGGCGGCGGGCTGGCTGGTCACCGCCCTGTCGGGCGCGGGCGTCGGCGCCGCCGCGGGCGGGCTGATCGGCGCGCTGACCGGCGCGGGCCTCAGCGGGACGGACGCGGAGACCTATGCCGAGGGCGTGCGCCGGGGCGGCACCCTGGTGACGGTGCGGGCCGACGGCGATCTGGCCGAGCGCGTCGTCGCGCTGATGCGCCGGGGCGGCGCGGTCGACCTCGACGAGCGGGCGGAAGGCTGGCGCGCGCAAGGCTGGACCGGCGGCCCCGCCGCCCCGGTCGCGACCGCCACGCCCGCCCCCGATCCCGAGCTGGCACTCGCCCCCGAGCCCGCCAGCCCGGCCGATCCGACGGCCGCCTCCCCGACCCGACGCCCGCCGGGCGCGATCGGCTGATGAACCGCGCCCGCGCGGGCCTCCCGATCACGCCTCAGCTGAAGACGTATTTGCGGATCACCACCGAGAGCCCGAACATCAGCATCGCGACGAGGGTGGCGACGCTCGCCCACAGGGCGCGCTTCGGCTCGACCGACGAGATCGGAAGGATCGGCTCGACCACCGGCGTGAAGAACTCGACTTGCCGGGCCGCCACGATGCGCGCCGCCTCGTTGGCGGACAGCACCCGGCCGTAATAGCTCTCGGCATCCTTGCGCTGGTTGTCGAAGGCCTCGAACTGGCCGAGCAGATCCGACAGCACCTTCTTCTGGGTCGGGTCCGTGCTCGCCGTCTGGCGCTCGATCTTGTCGATGGTCTCGTCGAGATCGCGGATCTGGGTCTTGATGTCGCGGATCGGGCGGGTGTCCGGGGCGAGGTCGCGAAGGCCGAGGGTGAGTTGCACCGCCAGATCGATGCGCTGCTTGCGCAGCTCGGAGATCATCGTGAGGTTGGCGGTGTTGGTCGCCGCCGCATCGAGGACGCCGCCGCGGTTGCGCAGTTCGCGCACGGCGAGGCGGGTCTTGATCAAGCGCTCTTCGGCATGGGCCAGTTCGCGGGTGGTCTCGACGAGCGCCGCGTTGCGGGCCTTCTCGCTGAGCTCGTTCACCTTCCGCTCGCTCTCGGCCAGGATCGCCTGGGTGAGCCGGTAGGACTCGTTCGGATCGAAGGCGGAGACGGTGAGCGTGATGATGCCCGAATGTGTCTCCGTCGAGGTTTGGACCCGCTTGGGCCAGTAGCGCATGAAGCGCTCGATCGGTGCGTCCTGCGAAGCGCGGGACAGGAAGTCGATACTGTCGCGGCTGAACATCTCCCGGATCGGCATCTGCCGCTCTAGGGTTTCGACCATCTGCCGGCTGTTGATGTAGTTCGAGGTGATCATCGTGTCTTGGGCGATCATCTGCTTGGGCAGACTCGAATCGGTGCCGGTCTTCTCGTTGTCGACCTTGTCGACGCTGCCCAGCGCCGGCCGCAGGGTGAAGCGGGCCTCCGTCACGTAGCGGTCCGAGGCCACGAAGTAGAGGTAGCCGGTCACGGCGAGCGTCGGCAGCACGAACACCAGCACGAACAGCAGCGGGATCACGGGATCGCGCTTGATGTGGGTCCGGTAGGCGCGGATGCCCTTCTTGCGGTCCGTGTGGCGGGCGATGCGGGCGAACCGCTTGAGCGACTCGGCGACCGCCGTCGACCGTTCCCCGGTCGTCAGGGGTGCGCCGGACGGGGTGCTGACTTCGGTGCTCATGCGCCCTCGTTTACGTTGGCGAAGGTTCGGCGCCGGGCGCCCGGATCGCGCTCTTGCGCGGGCTCGCGGCGAAACCGTGTCCGGGATCAGCCGTTCAGGCGGCGATAGGCCGAAATCGCCTCGTCGACCTTGTCGTAGACGACCGCCTGGCCGTTCACGAGAATGACGGCCTGGCTGCAATACGTGCGGATCTGCTCCGCCGAGTGCGAGATCAGGATCACGTTGGCGGTCTCGCGCCGCTTGGCGAAGAGCTCCTTGCAGCGCTTCTGCATCCGCGCGTCGCCGACCGCGAGGATCTCGTCGATGAGGTAGGTGTCGAACGGGATCGCCATGCTCACCCCGAAGGCGAGGCGCGCGCCCATGCCGGAGGAGTAGGTGCTGGTCGGCATGTTGATGTAGTTGCCGAGTTCGGCGAAGTCCTCGACGAATTCCAGCACCTTGCGCGGGTCCTCGCCGTAGATGCGCGAGACGAAGATGACGTTGTCGCGCCCGGTCATCTTCGGGTTGAAGCCGCCCGCGAAGCCGATCGGCCAGGAGACCCGCTGCCGCCGGGTGATGCGGCCGCGGCTGGGCTCCTCGACGCCCGCGAGCAGGCGCAGGGTGGTCGACTTGCCGGCGCCGTTGATCCCCATGATGCCGTAGCTGACGTCCGGCCTCAGGGTGAAGTTCACCCGATCGAGGATGACGCGCCGCTTGCCGTAGACGGAGTAGAACTTGCTGACGTTCTCGAAGCGTATCACGGTTGCAAGGCCCTGCCGGTCGACGTGACGCGGACCGGCCGCCGCGCGAGGCCGCGCGGGCGGAGGACCGGACGCCGCGTCCCGGATCCTCGAAAAAAGCGGCGAATCTGAGGATGGCCGGGGCGCGGGCGCCGCCTTGCGGACCGGATCAGGCGTCGCTCAGCTCCACCGTCACCGGCACGTGGTCGGAGGGTTTCTCCAGGCCGCGCAGGTGGCGCTGCACCGAGGCCGAGACGAGGCGGTCGGCGGCCTGGGGCGAGAGCAGCAGGTGATCGATGCGGATGCCCTGGTTCCGCGGCCAGCAGCCGGCCTGATAGTCCCAGAAGGTGTAGAGGCCCGGGCTCGGGTCGCAGGCGCGCAGGGCATCGGTGAAGCCCTCCGCCAGCAGCGCCCGGAAGGCCTTCCGGGTTTCGGGCAGGAACAGCGCGTCCTGGGTCCAGGCGGCGGGGTCGGCGGCGTCCTCGGGCTCGGGGATCACGTTGAAGTCCCCGGCCAGCACCAGGGCGTCCTCGCTCGCCATGAGGGCGCGGGCATGCCGGCGCAGGCGCTCCATGAAGGCGAGCTTGTAGGCGTATTTCGGCCCCGGCGCCGGGTTGCCGTTGGGCAGGTAGATCGCGGCGACCCGCACCGGCGCGACGCCTTCGCCCGCGATCCGCGCCTCGATGTAGCGGGCCTGCTCGTCAGCTGCGTCGCCCGGCAGGCCGCGCAGGAGTTGGGTGGCGGCCAGCGGCTGGCGCACCAGCAGGGCGACGCCGTTATAGGCCTTCTGCCCCAGCGTCTCGACCGCGTAGCCCGCCGCCTCGATCTCCGCGCGGGGGAAGGCGGCGTCCTGGCATTTCAGCTCCTGCAGGCACACCACGTCGGGCCGCGCCTCGTCGAGGAAGCCGAGGAGATGCCCGACCCGCTGCTTGATCGAGTTGACGTTCCAGGTGGTGATCCGCATGGGGCCCCAAAGCGCGAACGGCGCGACCGACGGCATCGTCATCGGGCCTTCGCGCCGCGCTGGCAAGGCGATCGGTGGGCAACAGCGGATACGACGAACCCTCGGGTCGTGCGGCAGGTCCGTACGGTCGGGCGCGAAGAGCGCAGCGGGCCTCGGCGCGAGGCGAGGCCGACGAGCGAAGCGAGAAGCCTAAGCCCGCGGAGGCGGGCGCCGGCGCTTGAGGCGAAAAGAACGAAATGAACCCATCCTGGTTCGAGCCGGTCCGGGCCTATTGCGAGCGCACCGACGCCGCCTTCTGGTCCGAGCCCGTCAACGCGGCAACCAACGCCGCCTTCCTCGTCGCCGCGGTGGCGGCGGCCCTGCGGGCGCGGGGCGACCGTCCGGTGCTGGCGCTCGCCTGCGTGGTGGCCGTGGTCGGGATCGGCTCGTTCCTGTTCCATACGCTCGCCAACCGCTGGTCGATGCTCGCCGACGTGATCCCGATCGCGGTGTTCATCCATGGCTATTTCGGGCTCGCCCTGGCCCGCTTCTTCGGGCTCCGGCCCGGGCTCGCCGCTCTGGCCACGCTCGCCTTCGCCGGGGCCGGCTTCGGCCTGGCGCCCGCCCTCGACGCACTGACCGGCCGCGACGTGGCGGCGCTCACCAACGGTTCGATCGATTACCTACCCGCGCTTCTGGCGCTCCTCGGCGTCGGCCTGGGGCTGGCGCGGCGCGTGCCCTGGGCGGGCCGCGCAGTGCTGGGGACGGGGGCGCTCTTCGTCGTCTCGCTCGCCTTCCGCACCCTCGACGCGCGGGCTTGCGCCGCGCTGCCGCTCGGGACGCACTTCCTCTGGCACGGGCTCAACGCGCTGGTGCTCTACCGCCTGCTGGCGACGGCGGCGCGGTTCCGGGCTCGGTCCGCTCCCGCGTGACGCGGCGGATCGAGCCCGGACGACCGCTCGGAGGGCGCGGCGTCCCCGTCGCGGGACAGGCCTCGGGCAGCGCCCTTAAAGGTCGATTCACGCAGAACCGTTCTACTCGGGGCTCGTAGCGTCCCGCGTCAACGAAGTGCCATGCCCGCATCGGTCTCCGACACGCCGGACCTGTCCGGCCTCATCGAGTTGTCGCGCGATCCCGCGCTCGACCTGAAGCCCGTGATCCTGCGGGTGCAGACCGACATGTTCGTCGCCGCGCCCAGCCGTGACCGGGCGATGATCCACGCCTTCGAGTCGCTCGCGGCGGGGCTGATCCCGACGGTGGACGAGGCGACGGCGGCCATCGTCGCGGACAAGCTCGGCGGCTGCCCCGACCTGCCGGAGGCGGTGCGGGCGGCGCTGGCCACCCGCGGCCTCGACGTCGCGCCTGCGCGCGCGCCGCAGGATCAGGCGGAGGCCGACCGGGCGCTCGCCGAGAACCCCGGCATCCTGATCGGCACGCGGGTGCTGGAGCGGCTGCTCGCCCGCGCCCGCCGCGAGGCCGACCTCGCCCGCATCCTGCTGGCCCGGCCCGACATTCCCGCCGCCGACCTCGCGCCGCTCTGGCTGCATGCCGGCTCGGACGGGCGCCGGGCGATCGGCGAGGCGGTGGAGGCCACGGCGGCGCTCCGGCCCTGCCCGCAAGCCCCCCGATCGCTCGCGTCGGCGCTGGTCGAGCGCACGCATGCCCGCGACGTGACCGGCTTCATCGCGACGCTGGGCGAAGGACTCGGCCTGCCGCAGGACTATCTCGGCGCCGCCCCCGATCCGGCCTCCCGCTACGATCTGCTGACGCTGGCGCTGCGGGCCGCGGATCTCCGCGAGGGCGAGGCCGTGTTCGTGTTCCTCACCCTCAACGACGCCGTGGCGCGCTCGGTGGAGCGGGTCTTCTCCCTCGTCACGCTGTTCCGCGAGACCAGCCGGGCCGGCGCCCGCGACCTGCTCTCGGCCATACTCGGGGCCCCCGTGCTGGAGCGCGGCTCGCAAGCCGAGCACCGCCCGTTCCACGGACCCGAGACGGCCAAGCCCCGCGCCGCCGCGGCGACCGTCCGCCCCGCCCTGCCGTCGCGGCTGCGCCGCACGATCTGAGGGCGACGGACGGGACGTCTCCCGACGAAGCCCGGACGTTATTCGGCGAGCGGGAGCGCGTGCCGGTCCCGGGCGTCGTCGATCTCGACGATCCAGAGATCGGAATCGAAGCGCAGCTCGCGGGTCAGGCGCTCCTCGACCTCGTAGGACGGCACGGCCGACAGCAGCGGGCCGAAGCGGCGCTCGCCGTCCTCCGCCTCGGTGATCAGCGCTTGCGGGGCCGGGCCGAACAGGTCGGCGGTGCCGTCGAGCCGGTCGACCTTCACGAAGATCGCCCCGGCCTCCGCCGCCCCGCGCCGCCGCAGCACCGCCGGCACGCCTTCGCCGTTGAGGCGGCGCAGATGGGCGGAGACCCAGAAATCGGAACGCAGGCGTGGCATGGGCGCCTGATAGGCCCCCTCCCCCGCCCCGTCGAGCCGCAGCTCAGCCCTGTGCGGCGGAGGCCTTGGCGGTCAGTTCGCGCAGCGTCCGGCCGGCGGCCTCGCCCTTCACCGGCAGCTTGCGGTCGCGCTCGAACCGCTCGAGGGCGGCCTTGGTGCCGGGGCCCATCAGGCCGTCGTCCTTGAGCGGGCCATAGCCGAGCTTCGACAGGGCGCGCTGGGCGCGGGCGACCATCGGATCGGGCTTGGCCGAATCGAGCTTGGCCGGATCGAACTTGGCCGCTGCGTCCTTCACGGATGGCTTCGGCGTCACCGAGGCGGTGGTCTCGCCCGAGCGGATCATGTCGGCGATCGGGTCGCGGGGCGCCGGAGCCGGCGCTTCCGCGCGGACCTCCCGCGCCGGAGCGGGCCGGGCGGCGGCGGGTTTCGCTTCGTTCAGCTTCGCCTCGGCGGCTCTGGGCGCCGAGGCCTTGGCCTCGACGGTGGGCAGGATCGGCGCCGGGTGGCGCCCCTCTTGGAAGCCGACCGCGTTGAGGCAGACGTAGAGGGCGGCGCCGAGCCCGGCGAGCGTGCCGAGGGCACCGCCCGGATGGCGCAGGCACAGGGCCGCCGCGGCGCGGGCGAAGGCGAGGCCTGCGCCGGGGTCGCCCGGCGCCGCCGCGACCCGCTTCGTCCGGCGCGGGGCGGCCTTGCCCCGTCCCTCGCGCATGTCGCCCGGCACGACGATGTCGCGCCGATCCCGTCCGGCGGGTGTCTCCCGCATCACGCAACTCCTTCGGTTTCTTCCTCAAGTGCGCCGATTCCGACCGATGGTCGGGCTCGGCGCGCCCGGCGGAGGACCGCCGCCGAGCCTCGGCCCCTTGCGCGTGGGCGGACGGCCATGAGTTCGCTCATCGCCGTCCGGTATCGATGTCCTCACCCGGCCCGCCGCATCGGCGGGCGGGCGGCGGGGGCCGGATCGAACAGGCCGACCGGCAGGCGGATCGGCTCCGGCGCGATCTCGGGGGCCGCCCCCCGCACCGAGGTGCGGATCGGCGCCGGCTCGTCGGTGCCGCGGGCGCGGCTGCAATCGAGCGGCAGCGTGACGGCGACCAGCGTGCCCTTGCCCGGCGCGCTCTCGACCGAGACCGAGCCGCCGTGCAGGCCCGCGAGCCCGCGCACCACCGAGAGGCCGAGCCCGGTCCCCTCGTGGCTGCGGCCGTAGCCGCCGCCGACCTGGAAGAAGGGGTCGCCGAGCCGCGGCAGGTCGGCCTCGGCGACGCCGATGCCGTCGTCGGCCACGACGAGGTCGAGATAGCCGCCGCCGCGGCGGACCAGCACCTCGACCCGCCCGCCCCGCGGCGTGAACTTCACCGCGTTGGAGATCAGGTTGATCAGCATCTGGCGGCAGGCGCGGGCGTCGGCGACGAACGCGCTGCCGGCCGGGACCGGGGCGAAGCTCAGCGCCACCCCCGAGGCGTCGGCCTTCAGCCGCATCAGATCGCAGCAGCCGCGGATCAGCGCCTCGACATCGATCGGCTCGGGCTGGAAGTCGAAATGGCCGCTGCGGATGCGCGAGATGTCGAGCAGCGTGTTGACCACGTCGAGGAGGTGGCGGCCCGAATTGCCGATGATGCCGGCATATTCCTGCGCCCGCTCGGCCGAGAGCGTCATGGCGCCTTCGCCCGCCAGCACGTCGGAGAAGCCGATGATGGCGTTCAAGGGCGTGCGCAGTTCGTGGCTGACGGTGGCGAGGAAGTGCGTCTTCACCTCGTCGGCGCGCTCGGCTTCGGTGCGGGCACGGTCGAGTTCGGCCGCGCGGCGGCGGTGCTCGGACACGTCGCGGGTGACCGCCACGACGGTGCCGCCGTTGGCGCCGGAGAGCGCGGATTCGATCCGGTGGGCGCGCATCTCGGCATGGATGGTGCGCTCGCCGTCGGCGCGGGGCGCGTCGAGGTGGAGGCGGAAGGGAACCGTGGCCGGCGTACCGGTGGCGGCGACGTCGCTGATCGCCTGGAGCAGGGCCGGACGGTCGCCGATATGGACGCGGTCGAGCAGGCCGTGGCCGCGCAGGCGGCCGGGATCGGCGCCGACGAAGCGGGCCGACGAGCCGCTCGCTTCCAGCACCCGGCCGTTGGCGTCGTGCCACGTCACGAGGTCGTCGATGGCCGAGAGCAGCAGGCGGTCGCGGGCCTCGTTGTCCTGCATGCGGGTGCGCCACTCGCCCTCGCGGCGGATATGCTCGATCGCCTGCGCGGTGATGTGGCCGATCGCCGTGATGGCGAAGACCGGCAGCGCCACCGCGTTCGGCCAGTCGAGGGCCGGGACGTCGAGGGGGAGATGGCCGGAGATGGCGACCGCCAGCGCGCCGAGGACGGCGATGATCGCGGCGGCGAGCGTGGCGCGGCGCGAGCCGGACACCATCGCCTCCAGCGGCACCGCCACGAGCCAGATCGCGGCGGCCGAACTCGCGCCGCCGGTCAGCGCGGCCAGGCACACGAGGAGGCCGGTCAGGCCGGCCGAAGACAGGGCGTGGGCGATCCAGAGCGAGCCGGTGCGCGACAGCACGACGGCGGCCAGCACCGGCAGGAACAGGCTGGCGATGGCCATCGCCTCGACGCCGCTCGGGACCCCGCGCCAGACGAGGTAGGGCGGGAGCGCGGCCATCATCACGGCGCCGGTGGCGAGCCGCGAGACGAGGAAGCGCTCGTGGCGGAACCGCACGCCGGGCTCCGGCAGGGCCGAGGCGTGGACGAGCCCGGCGAGCCGGGCATCGAAGAGGGAGGCAAGGGTACCGTCGTTACGCAACACCACCACGCACAGCGCCGGATGTCGGGCCGTATCCGGCCCCCGTCCCGCGCCCCTCGACTGCTCGTTTCGAACCCCCGAACCGTCGCAGAGGCGGTTTAAGCGAGGATGAAAAGGGTCGGTCGGTTGCCGTCCATCGCCCCATCCGGACGGCCCCGGCGCGGCCGGTTCGGACGGCTTTTCCGCCGCTGTCCACAGGGCGCGCGGGGCGGATCGTGAAGGGGAACGGGGGTCGGACAAGCCTTCGTTCACCACGTCCGCGCATCGGCGCGGTTTCAGGGCTCCCGCGGGGTCGGTTCGCTCACGGGCCGGTGGCATTCTGAAGCCCGCTCCCCGACGCGGCCCCGGCCGCCTGCCCGGACCGGACCCATGACGTTCCTCCTTCGCGCCGCCCTGGTGATCGGCGTCCTCTCCTACCTCGCCGCCGCACGCCAGGGCTCGGGCTCCGGGGGCGTCGACACCGCGGGTCTGCGCTCGACCGTGGAGATGACGACGGGCAGCCTCGCAGGTCTCGCGGCCTCGTTGCCGCCGGAGGCGCGGACGGAGGCCCTTCGGCTCGGCGGCGAGGCGGTGGCCCGGCGACTGACGGGTCAGCCACACTCCGCCGACACGTTGTCGGCGAGCGACCGGCAGGTGCCGTGGCGGGGTGCGGGCGTGCATTGAAGGCGAGGCCTCGCTCGCCCCATCCATCCCCCTCATCCTGAGGTGCTGAGCGTCAGCTCAGCCTCGAAGGAGGCCTCCAGCAGCCGCGCGATCCCTGGAGCGCTCCTTCGAGGCCTCCGCTTCGCTACGGCGCCTCAGGATGAGGGCGCGAGTGGGAGAAGCGTCGGCCCCGTTCAGCCGTCCAATCTCGCCCGTCACCCCCACAATTCCGCCAGCGGCGGATGCACGATGCTGCCCTCGTAGCGCAGCGCCGGTTCGCGATCCTGCGCCAACAGCAGGGGGCCGTCGAGATCGACATAGGCCGCGTGGTGGGCGATCAGCATGGCGGGCGCCATGGCGAGCGAGGTGCCGACCATGCAGCCGACCATGATCTCGAAGCCACGGGCGCGGGCCTCGTGCGCCAGCCGGATCGCCTCGGTGAGGCCGCCGGCCTTGTCGAGCTTGATGTTGATCGCGTCGTAGCGCTTGGCCAGGGCGTCGAGCCCGGCCCGGTCGTGCAGGCTCTCGTCGGCGCAGATCGGGATTCTTCGGGAGATGTCGGCCAGCAGGTCGTCCTCGCCGGCCGGGAGCGGCTGCTCGATCAGCGCCACGCCCGCCGCCGCGCAGGCCGCGAGGTTGGCCTCGATCGTGTCCGCCCGCCACGCCTCGTTGGCATCGACGATCAGCCGCGCATCCGGCGCGCCGCGGCGCACGGCGGCGATGCGCTCCGGATCGCCCTCGCCGCCGAGCTTCACCTTCAGCAGCGGGCGGTGCGCGGCGTTGCGGGCGGACTCCTCCATCGCCTCCGGCGCGCCGAGGCTGAGCGTGTAGGCGGTGGTGACCGGGCCGGGCTCGGACAGGCCGGCGATCGCCCAGGCCGGGCGGCCCTGGCGCTTGGCCTCGAAATCCCACAGGGCGCAGTCGATCGCGTTGCGGGCCGCCCCCGGCCCCAGCCGCTCGAACAGGTCCGAGCGGGCGCCGCCGTTCGCCAGCCACTCGGCCTGCGCTTCGATCGCCGCGGCGACGCTCTCGACGCTCTCGCCGTAGCGGGCATAGGGCACGCACTCGCCCCGTCCGCGGATGTCGCCGTCCTCGATCGTGGCGGTGACGACGACGGCCTCGGTTCGGCTGCCGCGGGCGATGGTGAAGGCGCCCGCGATCGGAAAGCGCTCGACGGCGACGGAGAGGCGGCGCGACATTGTTTCGAAGACCTCCTCAAGCCGGAAACTCGGCGGCCAAGCGATCCAGGATGCCCTCGACGCCGAAGCGCACCGGATCGGTCGCGGGCAGGCCGTGGGCGGCTACCGCTTCCTCGAGCAGCGCGCGGGCCCGCGGCTCGGGCAGTCCCTGCGTGTTCACG
This sequence comes from Methylorubrum rhodinum, assembly GCF_014199935.1. Classification (GTDB taxonomy): domain Bacteria; phylum Pseudomonadota; class Alphaproteobacteria; order Rhizobiales; family Beijerinckiaceae; genus Methylobacterium; species Methylobacterium rhodinum. The sequence continues at coordinate 138,293 of NZ_JACHOP010000006.1, read as the reverse complement.
GCGATGCCGACGGGGCGGATGTCGGGATTGGTGAGCCGCCCGAGTTGCACCGTGAGGTCGATCACCTGCTGGATCGTCGGCAGGCGCGCCTCGACGCCGCGCATGCGGGTGCGGGTCGGCTCGTGGCAGACCACGAAGGCGTCGGCCTGCGCCCCGTGCAGCAGGCCGAGGCTGACGCCGGCGAACGACGGATGGAACAGCGAGCCCTGGCCCTCGATCAGGTCCCAGTGACGAGGATCGGCGGCGGGCGAGACCCACTCGACGGCGCCGGAGATGAAGTCGGCCACCACCGCGTCGATGGCCACGCCCCGGCCGGAGATGAACACGCCGGTCTGGCCGGTGGCGCGGAAATCGGCGTCGAGCCCCCGCGCGCGCATGCCCTTCTCCAGGGCGAGCGCGGTGTACTTCTTGCCCACCGAGCAATCGGTGCCGACGGTGAGGAGCCGAAGGCCGGGGCGCTTGGTGCCCTTGCCGGTCGGAAACGTTTCGGAGCTGTGGCGGACATCGTGCAGGGCGCGGCCGGTGCGCTCCGCGGCCTCGGCGATCGCCGGGATCGAGCCGAGCCGCACGTGCAGGCCGCTCGCCACGTCGAGCCCGGCCTCCAGGCCCGCGACGATCTCGGCGACCCAGTGCTCGGGCAGCACGCCGCCCGCGTTGGCGACGCCGATCACCATGGTCCTGCAGCCTCGTCCGACGGCCTGCGTCAGCGTCAGGTCCGGGATGCCGAGATCGGCGGCGCAGCCTTCCATGCGGAGCTGCCCGACGCACCATTCGGGCCGCCAGTCGTTGATGCCGTAGGCGGTCTTGGCGGCGAGGGTGTCCGGCACGTCGCCGAGGAACATCAGGTAGGGCGTGGCGATCTGCATCGATTCGGTCCCGTTCGGCCGTGAGGCCGCCCGAGCCGTCTATGCGCGATCCGTGCCCGTTGCGCGAGGGGCGGAAAGGTTCAGGCGCACAGCCGGTCCGCCACCGCCTCGGCGAGCGACAGCGACGAGGTCAGGCCGGGGCTCTCGATGCCGAAGAGTTGAACGAGGCCGGGCAGGCCGTGCGCCTCAGGGCCCTCGATCAGGAAGTCGGCGGCCGGCTCGCCGGGGCCGGTGAGCTTGGGGCGGAGGCCGGCATAGTCCGGCGTCAGGCGATCCGCGGTCAGAGCCGGCCAGTAGCGTCGGATCGCTGCGGCGAAGGCCTCGGCGCGGTTCGGATCGACCGAAAAGTCCTCGGCCTCGACCCACTCGACATCGGGGCCGAAGCGCATGCGCCCGGCGAGATCGAGGGTGAGGTGGATGCCCAAGCCCCCCTCGACCGGGGCCGGGTAGATCAGCCGCGAGAAGGCGGGCCGGCCGGTGCAGCCGAAATAGCTGCCCTTGGCGAGCACCTGACGCGGCACCCGCGCCGGCTCGACGCCCTCGATGGTTCGGGCCAGCGCCTGCGCCCCGATGCCGGCGGCGTTGACGAGGGTGTCGACCGCGAGCGTGTCCGGCGCCTCGCCGCCGAAGCGGACGCGCCAGCGCCCGTCGCGGCGCGCGGCGGAGAGGATCGGGGTGCGCAAGGCCAGCGCGCCGCCCGCATCCTCGATCTCGCCGAGCAGCGCCAGCATCAGCGCGTGGCTGTCGACGATGCCCGTGGCGGGCGAGTGCAGCGCGGCCACGCAGGCGAGCGCCGGCTCCAGCGCGAGGGCCGCGTCGCGTTCCAGGAAGGCGAGGTCCTCGACGCCGTTGGTCTGCCCGCGGGCGAAGATGGTCTCCAGCGCCGCGCGCTCTCCCTCGCTGGTGGCGACGATCAGCTTGCCGCAGAGCCGGTGAGGCACGCCGTGGCTCTCGCAGAAGGCGACGAGGCGGCGGCGCCCCTCGACGCAGTGGCGGGCGCGGATCGAGCCCGGCGGATAGTACATCCCGCCATGGATCACCTCAGAGCTGCGGGCCGAGACGCCGGTGCCGAAGGCGTCCGCCGCCTCGGCGACGATGACGGAGGCCCCGCGCCGCGCCAAAGCCCGCCCGACCGCGAGCCCGACCACCCCCGCTCCGACGACGAGCGCCTCCATGCTCAGCGGCTCCGTTGCGCGCGTGTCGTCAGGAGCGGCCGACGGGCATCCGCCGGTCCCGGCGCCCCCTGTTTCGGCCGCTCAGTTCTTGTTGTCGAGTGGGCGGCCGAGCAGGCGGGCGAACTCGGCTTCGATCTCCTCGACCGAGAACGGGTTCTGCGCGGTGGTCTCGGCGGCGGGCGCCGCGGGATCGGGTTTTCGAGCCTCCGGCTTGGGGGGCGCCGGTTGGGGCGCGGGCTTCGGCTCCGGTGCGGGCTTGGGCGCGGCCTCGGCGGGTTTGGCGGGTGCAGGCTTGGCGGGGGCGGGCTTGGCCGGCGCAGCGGGCGGCGGCGCGGGATTGAGAGGGGCCGGCACCGGCGTGGCGGTCACCTCGGGCGTCTGTTCGGGCGCCGGCTTCGCTTCCGCAGGCTTCACTTCCGCAGGCTTGGGCGCGGGCGCGGCGGGCGTCTCCGCCTTCGCGGGCGCCGGCTTGGTGGGAGCGGGCGGCGGCGGCGCGGCGGGCTTTGCCGGTGCGGGCGCCGGCGGCACGGCCGGGGCCGCAGCCACCGCGGCGGTGAGCGGGTCGGGCGGGAGATCGAGGCGGAGGTCGGGAGCGGGCGGCAGCGGCGGCACCTCGGCGCCGCCGGGCGGCGGCGTCACCGCGGAGGACGGGCGCTTGAGCGCGACCTGGAGCTGGCGGGCCATGTCGGACAGGACCGCCGGATCGACCGGCCGGGGGCCGCGCCCGGCGATGACGGGCGGCGTCTCCGGGACCGGCTCGGAGGCGGGCAGCGAGACCGGCTGGACGGCGGGCGCCGGGGTGCCCTGCGCCGCCTCGGGCACCGCCCCGCCGAGCGGCGGCGGCGTGCGCCGGATCAGGCGGCTCACCGGCGAGGCGGGCCGGGCGCGGGCCGGGGCCGGCGTCTCCGGCTCGAACAGGCCGGGATCGAGCGGCGGCGTGCGCTCCGGATGCGGCGGCTCGGCGCCGGGCACGGCGGGCGGCACCACCTCGGGCATCGCGAAGGCGGGCGGCGCCGGACTGTCGAGGAATTTCTCCGCCCGTGCGGCGTCGAGGGCGGGGTCGGCGGCGAGGTCCGGCTCGCGGGCGCCGTCGGGTGCGTAGCGGGCGCCCGCGCCGCGCTGGATGTGGCGCTCGATCACCACGTCGTTCGGGCCGCCGACGAGGAGCAGGTGCTCCACGTTGTCCCGCCGCAGCAGGATGAGCTGGCGCTGCCGGTCGAGCTCGTAGATGTCGACGATGCCGAGCCGCGGCTGGCGCCCCCGCGCGTTCGCCCCCGCCGTCAGCGACATCCCGCGCCCGGAGAGCCTCCGGAACAGCAGGAAGCCCCCGATCAGCAGAACCAGGATGACGAGGAAGATCACCAGGAACTGCACGACGTACGACCCGTCGGAACTGAAGAACGCTTGCAAGACCCGTGTCTTTCGCAGTCGGGGCCCAATCCGGGCCCGCTCGTGAGACCGCGCGATTATCGCTGCCGCGGGTTTCGGCCGCAACAAACCCGAATCGTTCGTTAACAGGCCCGTGCGGCTTGGTTTGCCCCGTTTCGGCACAGCCCGGCCGACGACCGGGCAGGATTTGCCGGGTTAACGCGTCCTTAACCATGGCGGCGGCATTTTCTGCCGGGTCCGGTCCTCGCGTCCCCACACCGCGAATGGCCGGATTTCTCGGCCGGATTCCTCGGCAAGGTCTCCCCAAAGGTCGCCGATGTCCCTCACCGACCTGCCCATCCTCGGCATGCTGCGCACCCGGATGCACTGGCATCAGGCCCGCCAGGCGCTGCTCGCCGAGAACGTCGCCAACGCCGACCTGCCGAATTTTCGGCCCCGCGACCTCGCCGAACCGCGCGGCCCCGGCGCGGGGGCCGCGCTCGCCGCGCCGCTCGGCGCCGCGGTCGGCGGCGACGGGCTCGCCCGCACCGAGCCGGCCCATTTCGGGCTCTCGACGGAAAGTGGGCCCAACGCCGACCCGCGCCGCTTCAAGGGCTTCGAGGTGCGCCCCTCGGGCAACGGCGTGAACCTGGAGGAGGAGATGATGAAGGCCGGCGACAACCAGTCGGACTATCAGCTCGTCGCCTCGCTCTACCAGAAGAGCCTCGACGCCCTGAAGATCGCCGTCGGCAAGCGTTGATAGGGGGATTCGATGGACTTCCTGAAGAGCCTCGGCATCGCCGCCTCCGGCCTCAAGGCGCAGTCCGGGCGGATGCGCATCATCGCCGAGAACATCGCCAACGCCGATTCCACCGCCTCGACCGCGGGCGGCGAGCCCTACCGCCGCAAGATCCCGACCTTCTCCAGCCGCCTCGACCGCGAGCTGAACGCCAACGTCGTCGAGGCGGGGCGCGTGCGGCGCGACCCCTCGCCGTTCCGCACCAAGTACGACCCCGGCAACCCGGCGGCGGACGCCCGCGGCGAGGTGCGCCTGCCCAACGTCAACGGGCTGATCGAGAACATGGACATGCGCGAGGCCCAGCGCTCCTACGAGGCCAACCTCAACATGGTCACCGCGACCCGGCGGATGATCTCCAAGACCCTCGAGATCCTGAAGGCCTGACCATGCCGAGTTCCGCCTTCGCCGCGGGCGCCTACGCCGCCGCTCAAGGGATTTCGCGCCCGACCGGGCCGAAGCCCGTCCAGGCGACGGGCGCTTCCGGCTTCTCCGGCCTGCTGCAGCAGACCCTGGACGGCGTGGCCCAGTCCGGCGAGAAGGCCGACCGCGCCGCCCTCTCGGCCGCGGCCGGCAAGGCCAACGTGGTCGATGTCGTCACCGCGGTGGCCGAGAGCGAGACCGCGCTCCAGACCCTGGTGGCCGTGCGCGACCGGGTGATCTCGGCCTACGAAGAGATCATGCGGATGCCGATCTAGTTTTTTGAGAACGTCCCCTCCCACCCATCCCCCTCATCCTGAGGTGCCGCGCCAGCGGCCTCGAAGGAGGGCTCCAGGGAGCACGGCGGGTTCTGGAGCCCTCCTTCGAGGCCTTCGCTTCGCTCCGGCACCTCAGGATGAGGGTGAGGGTGGGAGCGGGGGCACCGCAAAAGAGTCCCAAAAAATGACCGGCCTCGCCATCCTCGACGTCGCCCGCGACGGCATCTTCGTCTTCCTCAAGGTGGCCGGGCCCCTGATGCTGGTCGCGCTGCTGGTCGGCCTCGTCGTGTCGCTGTTCCAGGCGCTGACGCAGATCCAGGAGCAGACTCTCATCTATGTCCCGAAGATCGTCACCGTGTTCGGGGTGCTGCTGCTGATGCTGCCGTTCATGGGCGACGCCATGGCGGCCTACATGGCTCGCATCGCCGCCCGCATCGCGGCGGGTGGCTGATGCCCCGTTCGGAGTGGTGTAGGGTGGAGGCGAATGCGCGCGTCGCGCATTGTTCATGCATCGGCTTTTTCCGAAAGCCGGCGACCACCTTTCGGGCCGATGCCGTCGCTCAACCTGCTGCTGCCGGGCCTCGCCGCGGCCTTCATCCTCACCTTCGCCCGGGTCGGCACGCTGATCATGCTGATGCCGGGCGTCGGCGAGCAGCTCGTCTCCGCCCGGATCCGGCTGGCGCTCGCGCTCCTCGTCACGCTGGTGCTGTTTCCCGTGATCCGGCCGATGCTGCCGAAGGTGGACGGCACGCTCGCCCCCCCGGTGCTGATCGGGCTCCTGTTCAGCGAGATCCTGATCGGGCTGATGCTGGGCCTGTGCGTGCGCATGGTGCTCGCCGCGCTGACCACCGCCGGCAACGTCATCTCGCAGCAGCTCGGCCTGTCCTACGCCATGACGGTCGACCCGACGATGGGCGGGCAGCAGGCCGCCATCGGCAATTTTCTGTCGCTCCTCGGCATCACGCTGGTGATGGCGACCGACCTGCATCATCTCGCGCTGGAGGGCATCGCCCGCAGCTACGTCGTGCTGCCGCCGACCGGCCTGCCGGCGCTGGGGGATGCGGCCAAGATGGCGCTCGACGCTTTCGCCCGCAGCTTCGCACTGGGGGTCCGGATCGCCGGCCCGTTCATCGTCTTCGCGATCCTGTTCAATCTCGGGCTCGGCGTGCTGTCGCGGCTGATGCCGCAATTGCAGGTGTTCTTTCTCGCGGTGCCGGCCTCGGTGGTGATCGGGATGCTGCTGCTCGCGGGCGCGCTCGGGCTGCTGATGAGCCTGTTCCTGGACGATTTCGGCCGCTATCTCGGCCAGCTCGTCGGGCGGTGAGGCGGCTCTGACCGATGGCGGAAGAGACCGACCAGGAAGACAAGACCGAAGAACCGACCTTCCGCCGCATCGAGCAGGCGATCGAGCGCGGCGACGTGCCGAACAGCCCCGAGATCTACACCTTCTTCATCCTGGCGGCGCTGACGCTCGTGCTGATCGTCTCCGCCAAGCCCATCGCCGAGGCGCTGTCGCGCGACATGCGCGGCTTCCTGCTCCATGCCGGCGATGTGCCGGCCGATCCCGGCACGTTCCTCGGCGTCGCCATGCGCGCGGCCTGGATCGGGCTGAAGGCGCTCGCCATCCCGCTCGGCCTCGCGATGGTGGCCGGGCTCGGTGCGGGCTTCCTGCAGCACCGGCCGATCCTGACGGCGCAGAGCCTGATGCCGCAATTCTCGCGCATCTCGCCGATGGCCGGGATGAAGCGGCTGTTCGGGATGGAGGCCTGGGTCAATTTCGGCAAGGGGCTGGCCAAGATCGTCCTCGTGGGCGTCGTGGCCGGCGCGATCCTCTGGGCCGAGCACGACCGGGCGGAATCCTTCGCGCAGCTGGAGCCGGGCGCCGCGCTCGCCGCCACGCTCACGCTCGCCGTGAAGATGATGGGCGGGATGCTGGCGATCTACGCCGCCATCGCGCTCGGCGACGCGCTCTACCAGCGCCACCGCTGGAAGGCGCGCCTGCGCATGTCCAAGGAGGAGATGAAGCAGGAGCACAAGGAGAGCGAGGGCAGCCCCGAGGTGAAGGCCCGCCAGCGCCAGCTGCGGCAGGCCAAGGTCAAGAAGCGGATGATGGCCGCCGTGCCCACCGCCACCGTGATCGTGACGAACCCGACCCACTTCGCCGTGGCATTGCGCTACGAGGCCGGCATGGCGGCGCCGATCTGCGTCGCCAAGGGCGTCGATTCCCTGGCGCTCCGCATCCGCGCGGTGGCCAAGAAGCACGACGTGCCGGTACTGGAGAACCCGCCGCTGGCCCGCGCGCTCCACGCCACCGTCGAGGTCGACGACGAGATTCCCGCCGAGCATTATCGGGCGGTTGCGGAGGTGATCGGTTTCGTGCTTCGCCTGCGCCGCCGCGCGGCGTAAGGGGACGCCCCGTCCCGAAACGGCGAAGTCCCTCAAATGCCACGGTTTATGCACCATTGTCCGGCAAATCTGGCCAGACGGCGCGCCGGAGGCGGGTGCGAGGGGATGGGTAGGGCCTGATGGCTGAGGTCAGCGGACCAGCGGTGCCGGCGTCGGGCTCGATCGACCGCTCGGAGCGCCCCGGCCGGGTCGGGCTGCTGCTGATGCTGGCGGGCCTCCTCGTGGGGGCCGCCGTCGGCCTGTCGTTCGTGGCCAACGAGCAGGCCCAGCCGCTCATCCTCGGCCTCCTGGCGCTGCTCGCCATGGCCGGCGTGTTCTTCCTGTTCGCGCTCGCCATCGGGGCGATCCAGCTCGCGGGACCGGCCTCGCGCGACGACATCACCCGCGCGATCACCGACGCGGCGCCGGACGGCAAGCTCGTCGTCGAGGATGGCGGGCGGATGATCTACGCCAACGAGGCCTATATGCGGCTGGCCGGCGGCGACAGTTTTTCGAACCTGCGCCCGATCGAGCGCATCTTCGTCGGCGCGCCCGAGGTGTCCGAGGCGGTGTATCGGCTGGCGCAGGCCGCCCGGGACGAGCGCGCCTACACGGAGGAAATCCGCATGTCGCCGCCGCCCGGCGGGGCGGCCGAGCGCGACTTCGCGTGGTACCGCATCGCCGTGCGGCCGATCCCGCGCCCGCGCGGCGCGGCGGCGCTCTGGACGGTGAGCGACATCACCCACGAGCGCGAGCGCCAGGAGAACGTCTTCCAGGAACTCCAGCACGCGATCGACTATCTCGACCATGCGCCCGCGGGCTTCCTGTCGATCGATGCCGCGGGCGCGATCGTCTACATGAACGCGACGCTCGCCTCCTGGCTCGGCTACGACCTCGCCACCGTCGGCTCGGGCGGGCTCAAGCTCCTCGAGATCGCGCCGGGCGCCGACATGCTGTCGGCCGCCCCCGGCCTGCCCGGCGAGGTCCGCACCGACCGCTTCGACATCGACCTGCGCCGCCGCAACGGCCAGCCGCTGCCGACCCGCCTCTACCACCGCGTCGCCTACGGCCAGGACGGGGCGCCGGGCCCGTCGCGCACCTTCGTGCTCAACCGCTCGGCGGGCTCGGATTCCGACGAGCCGCAGCGCGCCGCCGAGGTGCGGCTCGCCCGCTTCCTCAACACCAGCCCGATCGCCATCGCGACGCTCGACGGCGACGGCCGCGTCATCCGCGCCAACGCCTCGTTCGTGCGCCTGTTCTCCGGCATGCCGCGCCAGCCGGCCGCCGAGTCCGGCCGCGAGGCTTCCGAGCCGCTGATGCGCGACGCCGTGCTGGAGCGCGACCGTCATGCGATCGAGGCGGCGCTCGCGCGGGCCGCCAACGGCTTCGGCGGGCTCGACCCGATCGAGATCGGCCTGTCGGGCGAGGGCGAGCGCTCGGCCCGCGTCTGGATGAGCCCGGCCGATGCCGACGGCACGCAGCGCGTCGAGTCGGATGCCGACCGCGAGCGGGTCATCCTCTACGCGCTCGACACCACGGCCCAGCGCCAGCTGGAGCAGCAGATCGCCCAGACCCAGAAGATGGACACGGTCGGCCAGCTCGCGGGCGGCATCGCCCACGACTTCAACAACGTGCTGCAGGCGATCATCGGCTACTCGGACCTCCTGCTCGCGAGCCACCGGCCGACCGACCACGCCTTCCAGGACATCATGCAGATCAAGCAGAACGCGAACCGGGCCGCCTCGCTCGTTCGCCAGCTGCTGGCCTTCTCCCGCCGCCAGACGCTGCGGCCGGAGGTGATGGATGTCGGCGAGGCCCTGTCCGACCTGACGCTGCTGCTGAAGCGGCTTCTCGGCGAGCGGGTGCAGCTCGATTTCCGCCACGGCCGCGAGATCTGGCCGATCAAGGCCGACGTGAACCAGTTCGAGCAGGTGATCGTGAACCTCGCGGTCAACGCCCGCGACGCGATGCCCGGCGGCGGGCGCCTCTCGATCCGCACCACCAACTGCACGGCGGAGGTCGAGCGCCCGGTCGGCATCCCGCCGGGCGATCACGTGATGATCGAGGTGACCGACACCGGCGAGGGCATTCCCCCGGCGGTGCTCCAGAAGATCTTCGAGCCGTTCTTCACCACCAAGGAGATCGGCAAGGGCACCGGCCTTGGGCTCTCGACGGTGTTCGGCATCGTCAACCAGTCGGGCGGGGCCATCGACGTGCAGTCGACGGTGGGCGAGGGCACGACCTTCCGCATCTATCTCCCGCGCCACGAGCCCGGCACCGAGGCCCTGCCGGAGCCCGAGCCAGGCGGGGCGCTGCCCAAACCCGAGCGGACGGCCGCCGCGGCGACGCCGACGGTGGGCGACGCCGCGGCGCCGGAGCCCAAGCCGGCCCCGAAGCCCGCGCCGGAACCCCAAAGACCCGCCGCCGACCATACCGGCCAGGGCACGGTGCTGCTGGTCGAGGACGAGGATCCGGTGCGCGCGGTCAATTCCCGCGCCCTCTCGGCCCGCGGCTACACGGTGCTGGAGGCCGCCTCCGGCGTCGAGGCCCTGCGCCTGATCGAGGAGCATGCCGACGGCATCGACGTCGTCGTCTCCGACGTGGTCATGCCCGAGATGGACGGCCCGACCCTGCTGCGCGAATTGCGCAAGCACCGGCCCGACCTGAAGGTGATCTTCGTCTCCGGCTACGCCGAGGACGCCTTCCGCAAGAACCTGCCCGAGGGCGAGGCCTTCAACTTCCTGCCGAAGCCCTTCAGCCTGAAGCAGCTGGTGGAGACGGTGAAGACGACGATGGCGGGATAGGGCTCGCCGACCGGCAGACGGCCTGTCACGACACGTCCCAACTCATACCAAGTTGCACGGACCATGACCGATGGTCCTGTTCCGTGCGTCCGGCGGACGGCCGCCGCCGCGCAGTCGCGCGGAAAATCGGCGATGAGCCATGATCATCGCCGATCGGTATCACACCGTCATTCCGGGGCGCGAAGCGAACCCGGAATCCACGACTGGCCCGGACGCTTCTCTAAGTTTTTGTTCAGCATCGGCTTTTCCCGAAAGCCGGCATCCACCTTTCGGGCCGATGCTTCATGCCTGAGCGGCGCATCACGGGTTGATTCCGGGTTCGCTTATCAGCGCCCCGGAATGACGGTGGGTGAGCGTTCGAAGTCCCGCCTCAACAGGCCGCGACGTTGACCGCGAGACCGCCGAGCGAGGTCTCCTTGTACTTGTCCTGCATGTCGAGACCGGTCTGGCGCATGGTCTCGATGACCTCGTCGAGCGTCACGTAGTGGATGCCGTCGCCGCGCAGAGCCAGCGAGGCGGCCGCCACCGCCTTGTTGGCCCCGAAGGCGTTGCGTTCGATGCAGGGGATCTGCACGAGGCCGCCGATCGGGTCGCAGGTCATGCCGAGATGGTGCTCCATGGCGATCTCGGCGGCGTTCTCGACCTGGAGCGCGTTGCCGCCGAGCACCGCGGCGAGGCCGGCCGCGGCCATGGCGGCGGCGGAGCCGACCTCGCCCTGGCAGCCGACCTCGGCGCCCGAGATCGAGGCGCGGCTCTTGATCAGGCCGCCGACGGCCGCCGCCGTGAGCAGGAAGTCGCGGCCGTGGGCGTCGCACCAGCCCGGGCAGAACTCGACGACGTAGCGCAGCACTGCGGGCACGATGCCGGCCGCACCGTTGGTCGGCGCGGTGACGACGCGCCCGCCCGCGGCGTTCTCCTCGTTGACGGCGAGCGCGAACAGGCTGATCCAGTCCATCACCTCGTGGGCCGGGCGGCTGTTGGAGAGCCGGCCCTCTTGCAACTGCGCGTGCAGGCGCTTGGCGCGGCGGCGCACCTTGAGGCCGCCGGGCAACTCGCCGTCCATGCGCAGGCCGCGGTCGATGCAGGCGAGCATGGCGTCGCGGATCGCGTCGAGGCCGGCATCGACGTCGGATTCGGAGCGCAAAGCCCGCTCGTTCTGCATCTGCACCTGGGCGATGCTCAGGCCCGTTTCGGCGCAGACGGCCAGCAGCTCGGCGGCGCTGGTGAAGGGATGGGGCACGGGCTTCGCCTCCAGCCCGGCGCCCTCGGCCTCGCCCTCGTCGACGACGAAGCCGCCGCCGATGGAGTAGCAGGTCGTCTCGGCGCGCACGTCGCCCGCGCCGTCGAACGCGCGGAAGCGCATGCCGTTGGTGTGGCGCGGCAGGATTTCGGTGAAGTTGAAGACGAGGTCGCGGGCGGGGTCGAACGCTATTGCGGCGCCCCCGCCCGGCAGGTCGAGGGCACCGCGCTCGGTCAGAGCCTGCGTATACTCACCGACCCGATCCGGATCGACGGTCGCCGGATCGTGGCCGAGCAGTCCCAAAAAAATCGCCGTGTCGGTGCCGTGGCCGCGCCCGGTCCAGGCGAGCGATCCGAAGATCTCGGCGCCGATCCGGGTGGTCTCGGCCTGTCCTGCGACCCGCTCGCGGAACCGGCGAGCGGCGATCATCGGGCCGACGGTGTGCGAGCTCGACGGGCCGATGCCGATCTTGAACAGGTCGAAGACGCTGATCATCCCTCGCCGATCCCCATGCCCGCCTCTTGCAGGAAGCCATGCACGTATGTGGCCAAGGAGCGCCAGCATTCCACCCGGTAGCGGGCCGGGGCGCCGGCGCGGCGGATCAGGACGATCTCGGCCTTCCCCAGCAGCGTGCGGGTGGCTTTGCCGGCCGGGAAGGCGGCCTCGCCCAGATCGAGCGGGCAGCCGGCGTTGAGGAGTTCCGCGGCGCGAAAACCCTCGACGTCGATGCCGACGTTGCGGTTCGAGACATCGACCACGGAATGGGCCCGGCCGGCGAGGTCACTCGCGGCCGAGGTCTGCAACAGATCGGCCTCGCCCTCGGGGACGCCGATCAGCCACTCGTCCGGCCCGAGCCGGGCGATCCAGCGGCGGTCGTCGCCCGACACGGTGTTGATCGGCCGGTTCAGCGGCAGGCCGGCGATCTCGCCCTCCGTCGCGCGGATGCGCAGGACGAAGCGGGCTTCCGCCTCGGACGGGCGGATCGAGACGCCCGAGGGGCGGGTCTCGACCCGGCCGAGCGGGAGGGTGCGGGCGGTGCGGTAGCGAACCTCAAGCATGGACGCGCTCTCCCTTGGTGTCGAAGAAGACCGGCTCGCTCACGGTCGCGCGGGTGAAGCCGTCGGGCGTGGTGATGTGGAGCGTCCGGCCCATCAGCGAGCGCCCGTCCGCCACCAGCGCCAGGGCGATGGAGCGGTCGCAATTCGGGCTCCAGTAGCTCGACGTGACGTGGCCGAGCATCCGCATCGGGATCGGCTGGTTCGGGTCGGCCACGATCTGCGCGCCCTCGTCGAGGACCAGCTTCGGGTCCTCGGTGACGAGGCCGACGAGCTGCTTGCGGCCGGTGGTGGCGACCACATCGGGGCGGGCGAGCGAACGCTTGCCGACGAAGTCGACCTTCGTCTTGGCGATCATGCCGGCCATGCCGACGTCGTCCGGGGTCACCGTGCCGTCGGTCTCCTGGCCGACGATGATGTAGCCCTTCTCGGCGCGCAGCACGTGCATCGTCTCGGTGCCGTAGGGGGTGATCCCATGCGGCTGGCCCGCGGAAAAAATCGCCTCCCACACGGCGAGCGCGTGGTCGCTCGGCACGTTGATCTCGAAGCCGAGTTCGCCGGTGAACGAGACGCGGAACAGCCGGGTCGGCACGCCGCAGATCGTCCCCGTCCGCATCGCCATGTGCGGAAAGGCCTCGGGCGAGAGGTCGATGCCTTCCACCAGCGGCTCGATGACGTGGCGGGCCTTCGGGCCCTGCAGCGCGATCACCGCCCATTGCTCGGTGGTCGAGGTCAGGAACACCTGCAGGTCCGGCCACTCGGTCTGGAGGTAGTCCTCCATGTGGCCGAGCACGCGGGCGGCCCCGCCGGTCGTCGTGGTTACGTGGAAGCACTCGTCGGAGACGCGGGCGACGACGCCGTCGTCGAGGATGTAGCCGTCTTCCTTGAGCATCAGCCCGTAGCGGCAGCGGCCGTTGGCGAGCTTGGCCCAGGGGTTGACGTACATCCGGTTCATGAACTCGGCCGCATCCGGCCCGACCACCTCGATCTTGCCGAGCGTCGAGGCATCAAAAATGCCGACCCCCTCGCGCACCGCCTTGCACTCGCGGGCAACCGCCGCGTGCAGATCCTCGCCGGCTTTCGGAAAGTACCAGGCGCGGCGCCACAGGGCGACGTTCTCGAAGGTGGCGCCCTGCGCCTCGGCCCAGCCGTGGATCGGAGTGGTGCGGATCGGATCGAACAGGGCGTGCCGCGCGGGACCCACCAGCGCGCCGAAGGTGACGGGGGTGTAGGGCGGGCGGAACGTCGTGGTGCCCACCGCCGGGAGCGCCTTGTCGAGCTGCCCGGCGACGATGCCGAGGGCGTTCATGTTCGAGGTCTTGCCCTGGTCGGTCGCCATACCGGTGGTGGTGTAGCGCTTGACGTGCTCGATCGACTGGAAGCCCTCGCGCACCGCGAGCTTGATGTCCTTGGCCGTGACGTCGTTCTGGAAATCGACGAAGGCGCGGACCTTCCTCGGGTCGGCGTCGGTCGGCATAACCCGCACCGGCTGGAAGCCGGTGAGCGTGGCGCTCGCCCCGAAGGTGCGGGTCTCGGACGAGCCCGAAGCGGCGGCGCCCGCCGCAAAACCCTCGGTGAGGCAGCCGGCCAGATCGTAGGTGCCGCGTGCCGCACCAGCCGAGCGCTCGGCCTGCGCCGAGATGTTGGGCACGAAGGCGTCGAGCGCATCGTCGTAGCGGAGCTTGCCGCGGGACTGCGAGAACAGGTGGACGGCGGGCGTCCAGCCGCCGGACATGCCGACGCAGTCGCAGGGGATGACCCGGCGCGCGCCGCAGCGGCCGTTACCCTCGACCGGCGCCACGATGAGGCCGGAAACGCGCTTGCGGCCCTTGGAGCCGATCACGGTGTGGCCGGTCAGCACCTCCACGCCGGCGCCGCGCAGGCGGGTCACTTCCGGCCCGCAATCGGCCTCAAGCCGCAGATCGACCAGGGTCACGTCGAGGCCCGCAGACCGGGCGTCGAGGGCGACCTGATAGGCGGAGGCGCCGCTGGTGGCGACGACGAGCCGGTGGCCCGGAGCGACGCCGTAGCGGTTGAGGAACACCCGCACGCTCTCGGCGAGCAGGATGCCCGGACGGTCGTTGTCAGCGAAGACCAGCGGACGCTCGTGGGCGCCGCCGGCCAGCACCACCTCGCCGGCCCGCACCTGCCACAGGCGCTCGCGCGGCGCCTGACCGGCCGTGGGCAGGTGGTCGGTGACGCGCTCGGTCATCGCCACGTGGTTGTGGTTGTAGTAGCCGAACACGGTGGTGCGCGGCAGCAGGATGACGTTCTCGCGGGCATCGAGATCCGCCAGCGTCTCGGCGAGCCAGTCGGAGGCGAGCCGCCCGTCGATCTCGGCCCGCGGATCGTGCAGCAGCGAACCGCCCGGCTCCGGGCCCTCGTCGGCGAGGATGACGCGCTTGCCGGTCTTCGCGGCGGCGAGCGCGGCGGCGAGGCCGGCGGGGCCGGCGCCGACGATCAACACGTCGCAATGGGCGTGGCGGTTGGCGTAGCGGTCGGGATCGGCTTCCACCGGGGCCTTGCCGAGGCCGGCGGCGGCGCGGATGAACGGCTCGTAGACCCGGTCCCAGAACTTCCGCGGCCACATGAAGGTCTTGTAGTAGAACCCCGCGACGAAGACCGGCGACAGCAGGTCGTTGACAGCGCCGATATCGTATTCGAGCGACGGCCAGTGGTTCTGCGACGTGGTGCGGAGCCCTGAGCGGGCCTCGACCACGGAGGCGCGGTTGTTCGGATCGACCCGGCCGGGGCCGCGATCGACCGAGAGCAGGGCGCTCGGCTCGTCCGGGCCGTGGCTGAGGATGCCGCGGGGGCGGTGATACTTGAACGAGCGCCCGACGAGGTGGATGCCGTTGGCGATCAGCGCCGAGGCGACGGTGTCGCCCTGGTAGCCGTGGATCGGCCGGCCGTTGAACTCGAAGACGATGGGGCGGGAACGGTCGATGCGTCCGCCGCGGGACAATCTGAACGGCTGTGCCATCTCACGCCCTCGCCTCGCTCTGGATGTCGGATTTCGGAAGTTCTTCTATCGCGCGCTCTTGCGCCGAACCGGCTTCCACTTCGGCGGATCGCGCTTTTGCGCCCATCGGATAGGTCTCGATGAAGCGGTCGCTGACCGTGTCGCGCAGCGCGTTGAACCAGCGCCCGCAGCCGTGGGCGTGGTTCCAGCGCTCGGCGTGGACCCCGCGCGGGTTCTTTCGGACGAACAGGTACTCGGACCAGTTCTGGTCATCGATGGCGCCCGGCTGCTCCGGCCGGGCGATGTGGGCTTGGCCGCCGCAGCGGAACTCGGTCTCGGGGCGGTTGCCGCAGTTGGGACAGGCGATCAGCAGCATCGGATCGATCTCCAGCAAATGTGCGGATCAGTGTGCGACGGCGGCTGCCGCCGCCTCGTCGATGAGGCGGCCGGTGCGGAAGCGGTCGAGAGTGAAGGGTGCGTTGATCGCGTGCGGCTCGCCCGTCGCCAGCGTGTGGGCGAAGACGTGGCCGGAGCCCGGCGTCGCCTTGAAGCCGCCGGTGCCCCAGCCGCAATTGACGAACAGGTTCCGGACCGGGGTCTTGCCGATGATCGGCGAGCGGTCCGGCGTCACGTCGACGATGCCGCCCCAGGAGCGCAGCATCCGCATGCGGGTGAATTGCGGAAACAGCTCGCAGATGGCGTCGAGGGTGTGGGTGGTGATGTGGAGGCCGCCCTGCTGGCTGTAGGAGGTGTACTGGTCGGTGCCCGCGCCGATCACCAGCTCGCCCTTGTCGGACTGCGAGATGTAGGCGTGGACCGCGTTCGACATCACCACGCAGGGGAACACCGGCTTGACCGGCTCGGAGACGAGCGCCTGGAGCGGATAGCTCTCCAGCGGCATCGACACGCCGGACATGTTCATCACGGTCGAGGTGTGGCCGGCGGCGACCACGCCGATCCGGCCCGCGCCGATATAGCCGCAGCTGGTCTCGACGCCGATGGCGGTGCCCGCGGCGTCGCGGCGGATGCCGGTGACCTCGCAGTTCTGGATGATGTCGACGCCCCGCGCGTCGGCACCGCGGGCGTAGCCCCAGGCCACCGCGTCGTGGCGGGCGGTGCCGGCCCGGCGCTGAAGCGCGCCGCCGAGGACGGGATAGCGCAGGTGGCCGCCGATCTCGATCGGCGGGCAGAATTCCTTGCACTCTTCCTTCGACAGCCACTCGTTGTCGATGCCGTTGAGGCGGTTGGCGTAGACGTGGCGCTTGAAGCTCTGAACGTCGTGGATGTTGTGCGCGAGCATCAACACGCCGCGCTGCGAGAACATCACGTTGTAGTTCAGCTCCTGGGAGAGGCCCTCCCACAGCTTGAGGGCGTGCTCGTAGAGGCCCGCGCTCTCGTCGTAGAGGTAGTTGGAGCGGATGATCGTGGTGTTGCGGCCGGTGTTGCCGCCGCCGATCCAGCCCTTCTCCAGCACCGCCACGTTGGTGATGCCGTGGACGGTGGCAAGGTAGTAGGCCGTGGCCAGCCCATGGCCGCCGCCGCCGACGATGACGACGTCGTAAGCCGGCTTCGGCTCGGGCGCGCGCCACTGGCGCCCCCAGCCGGTATGGCCCCGCAGGGATTCGGAGAGCAGCGACGTGAGGGAGAAGCGGCGCATCGGTCGACCTCGCGGGTGGTGACGGATCATGGTCCGGCCCCCGCGGGGGGGCTTGATCGACGGCGACCGCGAGTTTGGATTTTACGACTTTACGCAGGGGCCGGGCGCACCGAGCGGAGGGAGAGACGTCCCGTCCGGCACGGTATCGCAGGGGGAATGCGACCGAGTCGGCGACCCGATCGACAATCCGCACAGCGCGGCGCGGCCTGGCTCGGCGCCTCAGACAAGAATTATTCTATTGCGCCGGGCGGGGGATGGGAGATTTACTTTCGATGTGGGCGCCGCTCCGGCGGACGCGCCGCCGACCGTCGCCCGACCGGAACGATTCCGGTGCGAGGCAGGACGGGACGGCCCGTGACTTGCCCATCACGTCACGGCGAAGGCCGGCAGATGGTGGTCAGGATGGAAACGACAGCGATGGTCACGGAGGCCTGCCCGGTCAGCCCGGCGGCGGCCAGCGAGTCGACCACGACCAAGGCGATCACCGTCGGCTTCATGCTGGTCGAGTGCTTCTCGATGATCGCCTTTTCCTCGGCGATCGAGCCGCTGCGGCTCGCCAACCGCGCGGCGGGCCGCGACCTCTACCGCTTCTCGCTGTGGTCCGAGGAGGGCACCAAGTGCACCGCCTCGAACGGGGTCGAGGTCCGGGTCTCGGGCCGGTTCGGCGAGGTGCAGGATTTCGACATCCTCGTCGTCTGCGGCGGCATCGACATCCAGAAGCCGGACCACCGCTCCCTGCACGCGGCGCTCCGCCGGGCCTGCGCCCGCGGCACCGCGCTCGGCGCGGTCTGCACCGGCACCTACGTGCTGGCCAAGGCGGGCCTGCTCGACGGCTATCGGGCGACGATCCATTGGGAGAACCTGCCGGGCCTCGTCTCGGAGCACGAGGGGCTGGAGATCGGCTCGGACCTGTTCGAGATCGACCGCAACCGCTTCACCTGCGCGGGCGGCACGGCAGCCGCCGACATGATGCTGTCGCTGATCATGCGCGAGCACGGGCCGAGCGTGGCGTCCTACGTCGCCGACCAGCTCATCCACCACCGCATCCGCGAATCGGGCGAGCGCCAGCGGATGGACCTGCGCATGCGCCTCGGCGTGGCGCATCCGAAGCTCCTCAAGGTGGTCGGGCTGATGGAGGCTTCGCTCACCGAGCCGCTCGGCAGCCAGGAACTGGCCGAGGCGGTCCATCTCTCGACCCGGCAACTGGAGCGGCTGTTCCTGAAATATCTCGGCCGCTCTCCGGCCAAGCACTACCTGCGCATCCGCCTGGAGCACGCCCGCGACCTGATCCGCCAGACGGCGATGCCGCTGCTCTCGGTGGCGATGGAATGCGGCTTCACCTCGGCCTCGCACTTCTCGAAGGCCTATCTCGACTGCTTCGGCCAGCCGCCGAGCGCGGAGCGCAAGGTGGTGCAAGCCGGCGGACGGGGTTGAGGCAGACCCCTTTTTGTTCCACCCGAATACCTCATCCTGAGATGCTGCGAAGCAGCCTCGAAGGAGGGCTCCAGCGGATCTTGCGATCCCTGAAGCCCTCCTTCGAGGCTGCGCTACGCTTCGCACCTCAGGATGAGGTGATTTTGGGATCCGCGAAGTAAAGGCCGATCAGAAATAATACCCGATGTTCATGATGAAGCGGGTCTTCCACTTGTTGTCGCCGCCCTGCGCGAGGCCGCTGGAGAACTGACCGGCGCCGACATAGGGATCGTTCCGGCCGAACACGCCCTCGGTGTAGATCACGAGGTTCGGGTCGGCGGTGAGCGTCCAGGCGCCGCCGAGGATGAAGCGCTCGCTGTTCTGGAAGCTGGCCTTGTCCTTGAAGTAGGCGCTGTAGCCGGCATAGGGCACGACCGTGAACGGCCCGATCGGATCGGCGACCTTGTAGGTCACCTCGGCCGAGACGAAGTTGCCGCGCGAGGCCATGTTGTAGGAGAAGTCGAAGCCGCCGACCGAGACGAAGTCGTTGCGGATCGGGTTCTTCGGGTCGATGTCCTGGCGGATGAAGATGCCCTTGAAGCCCCAGGCGCCGTAAGTGCCGAGCACGTGCACGCCTTCGAGCTGCTTGGTGCCGGTCTGGCGGGTGTCGAAGTTGTACAGGTCCGAGTGCCAGATCGAGGCGCCGAAGGCGAGCGAGGCGAGATCGTTCTTGTAGAGGAAGTACTCGGCCCGGCCGATGAACATGTTCTGCTCGGCGTTGCGCGAGGCGAACGGGAGGTAGCTGTCGCCCCGGACGATGTTGGTCGAGTAGCGGGCGCTGTCGAGGCTCAGCCCGATCGCGTTGGGGTTGGCGCCGGGATAATAGCCGACCTGATAGTTCAGGTCCGATTCGACGTGGGAGTACTTGACGCCGAAGTTATAGACCTCTTCCAGGCCCATCGTGAAGCCGAGCGTCTCGATGAAGCTCGTGCCGAAATACGGCGTCAGGCCGAACGGCGCCTGATTGAGGCCGAATGTGATGCTGTCTTCCCTCGTCAGCTTGTAGCCGACATAGGCCCACATCGGGAAGCTGACCTCGCCCGGATACCCCCGGTAGCCGTTGCGGGGACCGTAGATCGAGCTGCCGCCGTAGAAGCGGTACTGGGCGGCACCGAAGATCGTGTCGGAATCGTAGGCCGCCTTGAGCGAAAGCATGTCGAAGTCGAAATGCTCGGACGCCTTGGGCTGCCCGCCCAAGCCGACGTCGTTGAAGCGCCAGTCGTAGCGGGCGCGGATGGCGCCGCCGAAGGTGAAGGTGCCGAACTCGGTCTTGCCCTTCGGCGGCGCGATGTCGAAGTTGCCGGCGGGCTTGGCGGCCTCGGGGGCGTAGGTCGGGTCGGGGACCGCGACCGGCTGGACCCGGTTCACCCGGCTCGGCTCGGCGTCGAGCTCGACCGTGCCCTGTGCCCATACTGTCGACGCGCACAACACCGTCCCCGCGGCGCACCCCAGGAAGGCGATCGCCAAGCTTTTCATCGTCATGTCGCCCCCAAGCCTCTACTTCACCGTTGTGCGATTCAGCCCATGAATCCGATCGATGGACGGGATTGGCCCAGTTCTATTTCAGCCAGCCGTCCACCGTGGCGCGGTTGCCGGCGATCCACTTGGCGGCGGTCTCGGCCGGCTTGGCGCCCTTCTCCTCGTTCTCGGCCATCACGGCCTCTTCTTCTTTCACCGAGAGCTTGAACTTCTTGAGGATCGCGTAGACCTCGGGCAGGTCGTCCTTCAGTCCCTTGCGGGCGAGCGTGTTGACGCTCTCGTCGTCTCCGAAAGCCTTCTTCGGGTCGGCGAGGTATTTCAGCTCGTAGCGGGCGAACATCCAGTGCGGCGTCCAGGCGGTGACGACGATGTCCTTCTTCTGGCGCACCGCATCCTTGAGGGCGCTGGTCATCGTCGCGTCGCTGCCGTCCACGAGCTTGACCGGCAGACCGTAGGCCTTGATCGCCGCCTCCGAGCTCTTCATGATTCCCGCACCCGGATCGATGCCGATCACCTGCCCGCCGACATCCGAGGACTTGGTCTTCAGATCCTCGATCGAGTCGAGCGGGGAGGAGGCCGGCACCGCCCAGCCGATCCTGGCGCCGGTGACGTTGGGGCCGATCAGTTCGAGGCGGTTCTTCAGCTTCTCGTAATACGCGCCCTGAGTGACCGGGAGCCACGCCGCGACGCTGGCATCGGCGTCGCCCGTCGCCACGGCCTGCCACATGGCCGCCGCGGCGAGCGGGATGGTCTTCACCTGATAACCCTTCTCCTCCAGCACGAGCTTGAGGATGTTGGTGGCGACCACCGCGTCGGCCCACTCCACGTAGGCGATGCGCACCTGCTTGCCCGCGGCCTCGGCCGGCGTCTGGGTCAAGGCGAGGCAGAGAAGGGCACTGAGCGTTCCGGCGCGCATGATCGGCTCGTTTCGGAGAAGAGAGGACGAGGTGAGAGGGACCCGTCCGGCGGGGGCCGCCGGACCGGTCGCGATGGGGGCTCAGGCCGAGCCGTGGGGGCGGGCCTTGGCGGCCAGCGCCTGGGTCGCCCGGTCGAGGATGACCGCCACGATGACGATGCCGATGCCGGCCTCGAACCCGGCGCCCGCCTCAAGGCGCTGGATCGACTGCCACACCGCGCGGCCGAGGCCGCCGGCGCCGATCATCGCGGCGATGACCACCATCGAGAGGGCCAGCATCATGGTCTGGTTGACGCCGGCCATGATGGTCGGCAGCGCCAGCGGCAGTTGCACCTTGAACAGCTTCTGGCGCGCCGAGCCGCCGAAGGCGTCGGAGGCCTCGACCAGTTCGGAGGGCACGTTGCGGATGCCGAGCGCGGTGAGCCGGATCACCGGCGGCACCGAGAACACGATTGTTGCAAAGCACGCCGAGACCGCCCCGAGCCCGAAGAACGGCAGCGCCGGGATCAGGTAGACGAAGCTCGGCAGCGTCTGCATCATGTCGAGGACGGGCGAGAACGTCCGCCACGCCCGCCGGCTGAGCGCGAACCAGATGCCGACGGGGATGCCGATCACCAGCGCCGCCAGCGTCGCCAGGACGACGAGCACCAGCGTCTCCACGGTGGCCTGCCACAGCCGCAGGTTCCACAGGAACAGGAGCCCGCCGAGCGTCAGGAGCCCGACCTTGCGGCCGCCGATCTTCCAGGTGAGAGCCGAGGCCGCGAGGATCGCGAGCCACGGCGGCACCGCGATGAGGGCGGTCGTCAGCGCCTCGATCCAATCGGAGACCGTGCGGCTGACGGCGCGGGTCAGCCAGCTGCCATGCTCGGTGAGCCAGTCGAGGGCGTCGTCGCTGAGCGTGTCGAGGGGGAATTTGGGGACGTTCCAGTCCATCGCTCCGCTCCTGTCGGTTGGGTCTGTGAAGGATTGCCGGGCCGCGCGGCGAGCGCGCGCACCACGTCGCGGCTGGTGATCGGGCCGATCAGGCGCCCGTCCTCGGCCACGACCGCCACCGCGCCGCTCGTCGCGACCTGCGGCAGCACCGCGTCGAGGCGGGCTTCCGCCGCGACCACACCGGGATCGAGATCGAGCAGGCTCGCGACGGTCTCGCCGACGCGGGCGGCGGCGAGACGCTCGGCCCGCACCCGGCCGACGAAGCGGCCCGCGCCGTCGGCGACGAGCCAGCCGTCGCTGCCGCCGGCAACGGTCCGCAGCCGCGCCTCGGCCACGGTGTCGGTGGGGGCGAGCACGATCGCGTCGCGGTCTGCGACTTGGGCCGCGCGCATGACGGCGGCCAGATCGATATGCTCGACGAAGCGGCGGACGTATTCGGTGGCGGGCCGCGCCACGACATCCTCGGGCTGGCCGATCTGGACCACCTCGCCGTCCTTCATCAGGACGATGCGGCCGCCGAGCGCCACGGCCTCGTCGAGGTCGTGCGAGACGAAGACGATGGTCTTCTTGAGGGAGCGCTGCAATTCGCGCAGTTCGGCCTGCATGTCGCGGCGGATCAGCGGGTCGAGCGCGCTGAACGCCTCGTCCATCAGCAGGATGTCGGCATCCGCCGCCAGAGCGCGGGCGAGGCCGGCGCGCTGCTGCATGCCGCCGGACAATTCGCTCGGATACTTGCTCTCCCAGCCTTTCAGGCCGACGAGTTCGATCGCCCGCATCGCCGCGTCGATGCGCTGCTTGGCCGGGACGTTCTTGATCTCCAGGCCGAAGCCGACATTCGAGAGGATGGTGCGGTTCGGCAGCAGGGCGAAGTGCTGAAACACCATGCCGAAGGCCTTCTGGCGGAAGGCCAGGAGTTCCTTGCGGCCCAACTTCGTCACGTCGACGTCGTCGACGAGGATGCGCCCGACGGTGGGCTCGACGAGGCGGTTCATGCACCGCAGCAGGGTGGACTTGCCCGAGCCCGACAGTCCCATCAGGATCAGGATCTCGCCCTCGTGCACGTCGAAGGAGATGTCGCGTAAGCCGACGACCGCGCCGCAGGCCTGGGCCACCTCGGCCTTGCGCTTGCCTTGAGAGATCAATTCGATCGCTTGGGCGGGGTTGGCGCCGAAGACTTTGCTGACGTTCTCGAGAGTGATGCGGCCCATGTGCTGGCAACCTCTTCGGATCAGCGCATTACGGCATTCGCCTCCCGGCGCCCGCAGTACTGCTTGACTTGTTTTGAGCTGATCAAAAGCTAAACCCGACAGCCCCTGCGGCTTGTCCTGCGGCGACGCTTTTTGCCGCAGAGCCGACATGGTCGGAAGTTTACCGTCAGATTCCGACGCTGCACCGCAACATCGCGACTGATTTCGTCACGATGGCCTAATATTGTGCACGGTCTGACCACGACGCGAGCAAATGGCGCCGGAGAACTGGCGATATCGTCAAGGCCGCGCCCGGTTCAAGCCCGCACGCGGTGGATCCACATGGCGGCCCCGGCATGGGGCGTGGCTCAAGCGGCTTCCGCGTCGGCGTAGGAGCGGCAATGCTCGAGGTAGCCGACCTCGTGGCGGCCGGCGAGTTCGACCACGCTCGACCACAGCCAGGACGGGGCGCCGTCCGCCGAGGCGCCGCGGGTGACGGCGCGGCGCCACGCGGCGCGGGCGCTGCGCTTCATCTGCCGGCCATGGGCCGCGCCGACCACGTGGGCGAGGTAGCGGGCCGCCCGCACCGCCTCGCCGCGGCTGAACTGATCGACGTCGAGCTTCAGGTCCTGCGGCAGCAGCTCGCGCACCACCACCGGCTTGCCGAGGATGCGGGCGGGCAGCATGCGCTCGCCGAGATGGGGCGAGAGGGCGCGGGCGCCGGCCACCACCCGCTCGGCCGGGTCCTTGGGCATCTTCGCCTTCGGTGCCTGCGGCGCGGCGGCGGCGACCGCCTCCTTGAGATCGACCAGCGCCAACCTCGGCTTCTCGCCGCGCTCGTCGATGCGCAGCAGGGCGGCGTAGCGCAGGAAGCCCAGCGACGAGCAGCCCTTCATCCAGTAGGCGGCATCCAACAGGCGCACCCGCGCCTCGCCGGCGTGCCGGCCGTCGATGGCCAGCACGAGTTCGCGCACCGCGTCCTCGTGGAACAGCGCGTCGAGGGCCTCATGCTCGTCGTCGTCGAGCGCCCAGAAGCGGCGCCCGCGGGGAATCTTCAGGTCCTCGTCCTCCAGGCGCTCGCGGGCGAGGTGCTTCCAGCGCCGCCCCAGCGCCCGGTGCCGGATGGTGCGCACCGCGTCGGGCTCCGGCGGCTCGCCGTCACCGTCCCTCGCGCCATCCCGTGACTTGAGCCCGTCGCCGTAGCCGCGCACCATCTCCTCCAGCATCCGCGCGGTGACGACGCCGGGCAGGTTGGAGCCGCGCGCGGCGCTCGCCAGCGACAGGCCGAGCCGCACGAGATCGTGGGAGGGGTTGCCGATCACGGTCTGGTCGAGGTCGCGGATCTGGATCGCGACCTCACCGTCGGCGTCGGCGAGCGGCCCGAGATTGCCCAGGTGGCAATCGCCGCAGATCCAGATCGGCGGCCCCTCGGGCAGGGTGCCGCGGGGCAGCCCGTCGAGCCATTCGTAGAACTTCAGGGTGTTGCCACGGACATAGGCGTGGGCCGACTTCGCCATCTTGAGCGCCCGCTGGCGCTCCAGAACGGCCTCGCGATCCGCCCGCTCCACCGCTCGATGCCGCGTCATCCGATCCCCATCGCGCCCGCCGCGGGCGCCGCTGCCCCCTAGACCATCGGGCTGGATGTCGTATCCAGCCCGGTGCTCTAGGTTCTTGTGCCGCATCGGCTTTTTCCGGAAGCCGGTTCCCACCTTTCGGGCCGATGCTCTAGGTTCTTGTGCCGCATCGGCTTTTTCCGAAAGCCGGTTCCCACCTTTCGGGCCGATGCTCCAGACCGTCAACGCGGGGGCGACAGCAAATCCAGGCGCGGCCCAACGTCCCGGTATGGATGAGACGCGTTTGCGAAACGTGTCCGAAGCGGAGCGGTTCTCGGTAGTCTTTACGGAGGCGTCTCAATCGCTCACGGGGGAATATCCGGCGCCGCTGCCGCGTTCAGTCGTGACAAGGTCGCATGGCAAGGCGCGTGAGACGCCATCGCCGAAACGAGCGACTTGGCCGCCTGCCGGAGTGCTCTTCGCCGTAACGGCCAAGCAGAGCCCGGCCATACGACGACCGGACGGCGTAGCGCGACTCGGCGCTATCGGGCGCAAGTCGAGACGACCCGCGGCGCAAAGCTTTGCCGCCGCACGACGATCCTGCCCGAACCGGGGCAATTCAGGGGGCTTCCATCGATGGCCGGGGAACCGACGGTTTCCCGGCTCGCAGCAGCGTCGGAGTAGACGATGACCCATTCGCGGACCCTTGCGCGTATCGCGACCGCGGCCCCGGAGATGCGGCGGTTCGCCGCCCGCCCGGACACCCGGCGGCGCGATCGGACGCCATCGGCCGCGATCGAGCGCCGCCCCGCCGCGGACGGCCTCGCGGTCGTCGATCTCACCGACGCGCCGGACTGGGACGCCCGCCTCAATGAGGCGCCGGGCGCCAACCTCTACGCCGCCCGGCCCTGGGGCATCTACAAGGGCCGCCTGAACTGGTCGGTCCGCCGCGTCGCGGTGCGCGACGGCCAGGGGCGCGACCTCGCCTTCGTCCAGTATCAGGTGCGGCGCGTGGGCTTTGCCCGCTTCGTCCTGGCCCAGGGCGGCCCTGTGCTGACCGAGGCCGGCGCGGCGCGGGCGGAGGCCACTCTGTCGGCCTTCCGCGACCACTTGGCGCTCGGTCCGTTCGATCTGCTCGGCGTGAACTTCCACGAGTTCCAGGACAACGAGGCGGTGCCGGCGCTGCTGGCGCTCGGCTTCGTTCCGGTGGTCTCGCCCCGCCACCATACCCTCGAACTCGACCTGACCCGCGACGCGGAGGCGATCGAGGCCGGGCTCGACGCGAAGTGGCGGCGCAACCTCGCCAAGGCGAAGCGCAATCCCGACCTCGAGACCACGATCCTGACCGATCCGGACGCGCGGCTTGCCGCCTTCGACACCTTCGCCGGGATGTACGCCGCGCTCCAGGCCCGCAAGGGGTTCTCCAACACCCTCAACCCGCAGGCGTTTCGCGACATCGCCGCCACCGACCCGCGCCTCGTCATCCTGGAGCTGCGCGAGAACGGCGTGCCGATCATGGTGCGGATCGCCCACCGGGCGAAGCTGCGCTGGACCGACTTCTTCGCCGCCTCGAACGAGCGCGGCCGGGCCACCAACGCCGCCGCGCTCTCGGTCTGGACCCTGATCGAGCAGGCCAAGGCCGAGGGCTGCCCGGTCTACGACCTCGGCGGCATCGATCCGGCGGGCAATCGCGGCGTGTTCGACTTCAAGCGCGGCGTCAGCCGCCGCGTCGTCCAGAGCACCCCGCTCTGGCTCCACGGCCGCAATCGCCTCGTCCGCTCAGCCGCCGCCGCGCTCCTGGCGCAGCGCTGAGTCCGGTATCGGGGCGGGTGCCGGCTCCGCCCCGTCGGCGACGGATAGCGTCGCACCGATCAGGTAGAGCCCGAGGCGGCGCACGTCGTCGGACAGGCCGAGGCTGCGCGGCGAGCGGGCGTCGGGCAGGTGGAGCGTCAGGCGCAGCAGGCGCCCCGAGCGCCGCGCCGCCGCCGGCACGGGGATCGGCGGCAGGGTCTCGCCCCCGGCGAGGCTTCCCTCGAACACCACCGTGCCGTCGATCAGGAGGCGAAGCCGCTGCCGGGCATGACCGGGGGGCGTAAAGGGCGCCACCTGCAGGTCGAGGCGCAGATCCCCCGGTTCGGCCGCCTCCGGCAGGGCGAACAGCAGGGCGGCGGTCTCGTCCCCGGTCCAGACGCCGCCGGACTCGGGGCTGCACCAGCCCCGCTCCCGGTAGCGACCGCCGTCGCCCTCGATCCCGAACCGCACCGTCGTCCCCAGGGCATAGGTCGGCAGCCGCGCGGCCTCGCGCAGCCTCAGGGCGGTGAGGACGTCCCGGCCGTGCCAGATCGGGTCGAGTCCCCGGATCGCTTGCAGGCCCTGGACGATCGCCCCGCGGCGGAAGCGCCGGGCGAAACCCAAGCGCAGCATGCGGGGCGGGATGCCGAGCAGCCCGAGGGGACGCAGCAGGGCCGCGACCGCCGCGTCCGCGAGGCGCCGGGGCCGGGTGGTCGGCAGCGACGGGATGCGCGAGAGCACCTCCATCCGGCCGCCGGGGCGAGACAGCACGGCCAGCACCGCCTCGTGCTCCGACGCGTCGCGGTTCAGGTAGGAGCCGGCCCGCTCGCCCGAGGGGATAATGACCACCGAGAAGTTCGGAACCTGCCGATGCACGAGGCCCGCGCGCCATGCGCGGAACAGCAGATCCTGCGTCGGCTCGATCACGCATTCGAGCGCCGTCCGGAACGGACCGATCCGCTCGAACACCGCGGCGCGCACGAGCCAGGTGGAGCAGGCGGCGAAGTCCCGCGCCGGGTCGAACCGCGCCTGCCCGGGGGCCATGCCGGCGGTCCACGAGGTCGGATCGTCGGTCGCCGTGCCGACCGAGATGCGGGCCGCGAGCGCGTGGACCAGATCCGCTCCGGTCGCCTCGATCCAGGCGAGGCAGACCTCGAGATGGTCGGGCAGCCAGAGGTCGTCCTGATTCAGGAAGGCGACGTAGAGGCCGCGGGCCTGGGCGATCCCGACATTGTTCGGGCCCGACTGGTCGCCGATGTTGATGGCGAGGTTGACGAACCGAACCCTGGCGTCGCCGAGGTCCGTGACCGCCTGCTCCGAGTCGTCGGTGCAGGCGTCGCCGACCACCAGAACCTCGAAATCCTCGAAGCTCTGCGCCAGGACGCTGCGCACGGCGATGCGCAGGAGATGCGCGCGGTTGTAGGCGGCGATGACGACCGAGACGGTCGGCGCGGGCGCGCCGGGTTCGGGCCGGGTACCGGCCCGAAGGGGTCGCGGGTGCATCGGCCCTCAGCGCAGCCGCAGCGGGATGTGGGGCGTGTCGAGCGGCAGCCGGCGATGGTCGGGGGCGGCGTAGTCGTAGCCCTGATCGACGAGGTTGAGCAGCAGCGACGGGCGCTGTCCGAGCGCGGTGACCGCGTGCCAGACCCCCGGCGGAACCAGGATCAGGGCCGGCCGCTCGGCGCCGATGATGCGCTGCCAGACCGCCCCGAACGTCGGCGAGGAGCGCCGGCCGTCGTAGAGCGAGACGCGGACGCGGCCATGGGCGCAGAACAGGCGATCCGTCGTCACGATATGGGCGTGCCAGCCGTTGATGGCGCCGGGATCGAGAAGGCGCTGGAACACCTGCCCGATCTCCAGGCCGTCGAAATCCCAGTCCTTGCGCCAGACCTCGGTCAGGCAGCCGTCGCCGGTGACCACGGGACGGATATCCTTGACCCGGACACCGTTGATCGTCGGCTCCTGAAGCATAGACCACTCGGAATCGACCGTCGGCGGATCGACGATCCCCGGATTCATCCAATCGTCGGATGGATTTTCAGAATGCATGCAGCCTCGCCCCACGATCGGTTTCCTACCGATCCGTAAACATTTTCGGGAAAGTCCTACACCATCACTTGGACGGCCGGAAAGAGGCGATGGCGTAGCGTCTCACCCATGGAGCGGAAGGCGGTCGGCAAGAAACCCGGATGTCCCGGACTGGCCCGTCATTCCCAATTCGGCACGCTTTCTCAGGGCATGCCGCTTGCTGCCTCCGTAACGAGATCGCCACCCACGTCTCTCATGCGGACCATGCGCGGACGAGGGCGGCCGAACGACAATTGTCGCGTATCCGAGGGACACGATGAAGACTGCTCTCATCACCGGCATCACGGGTCAGGACGGCGCCTACCTGGCGGAGATGCTGCTCGCCCGCGGCTATCAGGTCCACGGCATCAAGCGGCGCTCGTCGAGCTTCAACACCGGCCGCATCGATCACCTGTATCAGGACCCGCACGAGGAGGATGTCCGCCTCCATCTGCATTACGGCGACATGACCGACTCGGCCGCGCTCACCCGCATCGTCGCCGACGTGCGGCCGGACGAGATCTACAACCTCGCCGCCCAGTCGCACGTCGCGGTCAGCTTCGAGACGCCGGAATACACCGCCAACGCCGACGCGGTCGGCCCGCTGCGCATCCTCGAGGCCCTGCGCCAGCTCCGGCTCACCGAGACGACGCGGTTCTATCAGGCCTCCACCTCGGAGCTGTACGGCCTCGTCCAGGCGGTGCCCCAGCGCGAGACGACGCCGTTCTACCCGCGCTCGCCCTACGGCGTGGCCAAGCTCTACGCCTACTGGATCACGGTGAACTACCGCGAGGCCTACGGCATCCACGCCTCCAACGGCATCCTGTTCAACCACGAGAGCCCGATCCGCGGCGAGACCTTCGTCACCCGCAAGATCACCCGCGCGGTCGGCCGGATCGAGACCGGAGCGCAGGACTGCCTCTGGATCGGCAACATCGACGCCCAGCGCGACTGGGGCCACGCCCGCGACTACGTCGAGGCGATGTGGCTGATGATGCAGCAGGACAAGCCCGACGACTACGTCATCGCCACCGGCGAGACCCGCACCGTGCGCAGCTTCATCGAGGCGGCCTTCGCCGAGGTCGGCCGCACCATCGTCTGGGACGGCAAGGGCGTGGACGAGGTCGGGCGCGACGCCCGCACCGGCGCGGCGCTGGTGCGCATCGACCCGCGCTTCTTCCGCCCCACGGAAGTCGATCTCCTCGTCGGCGACGGCACCAAGGCGCGCGAGGCCCTCAACTGGACCCCGCGCACGACCTTCGAGGAACTGGTGCGCGAGATGGTCGAGGCCGATCTCGAAGAGGCCCGCTTCGAGGCCGAGACGGCTTTGCGCCGGCCGCCGCGCCACCACGGCGTGCCGCTGCGTCTGGCCGCCGAGTGAGCGGACCGATGCGCTACGACCTCTCGGGCAAGCGGGTTTTTGTGGCGGGCGCCCGCGGCATGGCGGGGGCGGCGCTGGTGCGCCGCCTCGCCGCGGAAGGTTGCGAGATCCTCGATCACGGCCGAGAGCGGGTCGACCTGCGCGATCTCGGCTCGGTCGAGGCCTATTTCGCCGATGTCCGTCCGCAGGCGGTGTTCCACGCCGCCGGCACGGTCGGCGGCATCCAGGCCAACGACCGCTATCCGGCGACCTTCCTCTACGACAACCTCGCCATGGCGGCGAACGTGATCCACGCCGCGCACACCCTTGGCGTGGAGAAGCTCCTCTATCTCGGCTCCTCGTGCATCTACCCGAAGCACGCGGCCCAGCCGATGACCGAGGACGCGCTGCTGACCGGCCCGCTGGAGCCGACCAACCAGTGGTACGCGGTTGCCAAGATCGCCGGGATCAAGCTGTGTCAGGCCTATCGTCGGCAATACGGCAGCGACTTCGTCGCCCTGATGCCGACGAACCTCTACGGGCCGGGCGACAACTATCACCCCGAGAACGCGCACGTCGCCGCCGCCCTGCTCCGCCGCTTCCACGAGGCGCGGGAGGCGGGAGCGCCCAGCGTCACGATCTGGGGCACAGGCACGCCCTGCCGCGAATTCCTCTACGTCGACGATCTGGCCGACGCCTACGTCTTCGCGATGAAGAACTGGTCGGACGAGAACATCCTCAACGTCGGCACCGGCGAGGACGTGACCATCGCGGATTTCGCCCGCACGGTCGCGAAGGTCGTCGGCTATCGCGGCGAACTCGCCTTCGACGCGGAAAAACCCGACGGCACGCCCCGAAAACTGCTCGACGTGTCGCGTCTGGCCGGCTTGGGATGGCGCGCTTCGACCGGCCTCGAAGTGGGGCTGACCCGCGCCTATGCCGACTTCCTCGGGGGCGGGGGCCGCAACCGGTGAGTGCGCGGCGCGTCCTCATCGTCCACAACCGCTACCAGATCCGCGGCGGCGAGGATGCCGTCGTGGAGCGCGAGGCGGCGGCTCTAACGCGGGCCGGCTGCACGGTCGAGACGCTGTTCTTTTCCAACGACGACATCAAGGGGCCGGTCGATCGCCTGCGCGCGGCGATCGAGGCGCCGCATGCGAGGCGCGGCATCGCGCGGGTGGTCGAGGCCGTGCGCCGGTTCCGGCCGGACGTGGTGCATGCCCACAACACCTTCCCGCTGGTCTCGCCCGGCGTCTTCGCCGCGGTGCGGGCGGAGGGCGCGGCCACGGTGCAAACTCTGCACAATTTCCGCCTCGCCTGCGCCGGCGCTCTGCTGATGCGCGACGGCCAACCGTGCGAGACCTGCGTCACCGGCTCGGCCTACGCGGCCGTGCGCCACGGCTGCTACCGCGGCTCGACGGTCGGCAGTTTTGCCGTCGCCCGGATGATCGAGCGCCACCGCCGCATCGGCACGTGGACCCGCGACGTCGATGCCTTCGTGGTGCTGACCCCCTTCGCCCGCGGCCGCTTCGTCGCGGCGGGCCTGCCGCCCGAGCGCATCCTGGTGAAGCCGAACGGCCTGCCCGATCCCGGTCCGCCCTCCGAAGCCGTGCGAGAAAGAATCCTGTTCGCCGGGCGGCTCAGCCGCGAGAAGGGCGTCGAGACGCTGAAGGCGGCGGCCGCGCAGCTCGGCCGGAGCATCGACGTCGCGGGCGAAGGCCCGCTGCGCGAGAGCCTGGAGGGCGCCGAAAACCTCGACCTGCTCGGCACGCTGCCGGGCGCCGAGGTCCAGGCCCGGATGGCCCGCGCCGCTGCCCTCGTCGTGCCCTCGCTCTGGTACGAGGGCCTGCCGATGGTGGTGGCCGAGGCGTACGCCGCGGGCACGCCGGTCATCGCCTCGCGCATCGGCGCGCTCGCCGACCTCGTCGAGGACGGCGTGACCGGTCTTCTCGTCACCCCCGGCGACCCGGCCGACCTCGCCCGCGCCATGGCCCGCATCCTCGCCGACCCGCCCGCCGCCCGGCGGATGGGGCAGGCCGCCCGCGCGGCGTATCTCCGCGACTGGACCGAGGAGGCCACCACGGCGGCGCTCCTCTCGATCTACCGCCGGGCCTGCGCCGCCCGAACGTCCACCCCCCTTCCGCTTGCCACCCCCGTTCTGGAGATCGCCCGATGAGCCACGACCCCGCGGTCGCCCGGTTCCGCCTCGCCGGGACCGGCATCTCCGCCATCGACATGAAGGGCATGATCGGCGCGATCCGCCGCCGCCTCGATTCCGGCCGGACCCGGCCCGGCACCTTCGTGGTGTTTCGCGACGCCCACGGCATCGTCCGCGCCACCGAGGACGAGCGCCTGCTTGCCGCGCACGAGGCCGCCATGCTGGTCTGCCCCGACGGGCGCCCGCTCTACTGGCTCGGGCGGCTCCGCGGCGCCCGCGGCGTCGGGCAGGTGCCGGGCATCGAGTCGGTCGAGGCGGTCTGCCGCGCCGGCCTCCTCCACGGCTGGCGCCACTACTTCCTCGGCGGCGGCGAGGACGTGGCCGACGCGCTCGCCGAGACGATGCGGGCACGCCTGCCCGGTCTCAAGGTCGTCGGCACCGAGACCCCGCCGTTCCGCCCGCTCGACGCCGACGAGACCGCCGCCATGCGGGCGCGCATCCGGGAGTCCGGCGCGCAGATCCTCTGGATCGGGCTGGGCACCCCGAAGCAGGAGCTGTTCATGGCCGAGCACGCCCCGCACCTGCCCGGCACCGTGGCGATGGGCGTCGGCGCCGCCTTCGACGTTCTGACCGGCCGCGTGCCCCGCGCGCCCGTGGCGTTCCAGGTCACCGGCCTCGAATGGGCCTACCGCCTGCTGCGCGAGCCGCGCCGGCTGACCGGCCGCTACGTCCACACGATCCCGCGCTTCCTCGCCCTCGTCGCTACTGAGCGCCGCCGCCGGCCGGCGGGGGCCGCCGAATAGGTTTTTCCGCGCGATCCGCGTCGTTCCCCTCCCCCTTGCGGGGAGGTGTAGGGGTGGGGGTCGCTCAGGATGAGGCATAACGGTTCCTCCTGAACCACCCCCACCTCCAACTCCTCCTCGCAAGGGGAATGAGAGAGGCCCTGCGGCGGGCGGCCGCGGCACGTCCGAAAAGGTGATGCGGGGCAACGTCCTGCGGCCGTCTCCGCACCCGGCATGGTCCCCCTCCGCACTCTCCGCGGTAGGGATTCGGCAACATCGCTCACGGTGATCTGGGAAAAAGCGGCAATTTGGGTCTTGCGGGCCGGGCCGGGTTGGGCGATACACCTGCAGCGCTGAAAATCAGTGCACCGTCAGTATCTTACGATCTTCTTAGAGTGTTGATCGAGAGATCCTGGCGTCCGATAATGTTGCAGGAGAAACACCATGAAGTGGGCCGCCCCCATCGTTTCCGAGATCTGCGTCGGCATGGAAGTCACGAGCTACGAGTCGGCCGAGATCGATACCTTCAACTAAGAAGGTTTGAGCCGGGCCGACGGGATCGCGGACGAGCGGGTAGCCACCATGCATGTCGTGATCCTGGGTTCGGCGGCGGGCGGCGGCGTTCCCCAGTGGAACTGCCGCTGCTCCATCTGCTCCCTGGCCTGGGCGGGTGATCCCAGGGTCAAACCCCGCACGCAGTCGAGCATCGCGGTCTCTCCCGACGGAGAGCGCTGGCTCCTGCTGAACGCCTCCCCCGACATCCGCCAGCAGATCCAGGCGAATTCGCAGATGCATCCGCGGGAGGGCCTGCGCCACTCGCCGATCCACGCGGTGCTGCTGACCAACGGCGACGTCGATCACGTCGCGGGCCTGCTGACTTTGCGCGAGGGACAGCCCTTCACCCTCTACGCCACCCCCGGCATCCTCGGCTCGGTCAACGACAACCGCGTCTTCGACGTGATGGCGGCCGACGTGGTGAAGCGGCAGACCATCGCGCTGAACGAGACCTTCGAGCCGGTGCCCGGCCTCACCGTCACCCTGTTCTCCGTGCCCGGCAAGGTGCCGCTCTGGCTGGAGGACGCCTCGATGCAGATCGGCGCCGAGACCGAGACCACGGTCGGCACCATGATCGAGGCCGGGGGCAAGCGCCTCGCCTACATCCCCGGCTGCGCCCGCGTCACCGACGACCTCAAGGCTCGCGTCGCGGGCGTCGATGCCCTGCTGTTCGACGGCACGGTGCTGGAGGACGACGACATGATCCGCGCGGGCGTCGGCACCAAGACCGGCTGGCGTATGGGCCATATCCAGATGAACGGCGAGACCGGCTCGGTCGCGTCCTTCGCCGATGTCGAGATCGGCCGGCGCGTGTTCGTCCACATCAACAACACCAATCCGGTGCTGGTCGAGGACTCGCCCGAGCGCGCGAGCGTCGAGGCACGGGGCTGGACGGTGGCCCATGACGGGCTGACGCTCGACCTCTAGGCTCTCGGGTTGGTGACATGCGGCCCTGGAATTCCGAGGCCCGACCCAATATGTTTTGCACGATACAATCGTGCGATGGGCGCCCTGTCCTTCACGGGGGCCGCGGCCCATCTTAGAGTGAGTCTCAAGACGTTCGGGCCCCTCTTGGGCGCCTTGAGAAACTTAAGAAAAATCCTGGAAACGCGAGCCGAGACGGGGAGAGCCCAACGCCATGACCGCCCAATTTCCGCCCCCTGTCCCCGACGCCGGCGACCGGCTCCTGAGCCACGATGAGTTGGAGGCGGCGCTCCGCGACATCGGCGCCCGCCGCTACCACAACCTGCACCCATTCCACCGCCTGCTGCACGACGGCAAGCTCTCGAAGGATCAGGTGCGGGCCTGGGCGCTCAACCGCTACTATTATCAGGCGATGATCCCGGTGAAGGACGCCGCCGTGCTCGCCCGCCTGCCGGACGCGCAGCTGCGCCGCATCTGGCGCCAGCGCATCGTCGACCACGACGGCGACCATGAGGGCGACGGCGGCATCGAGCGCTGGCTGAAGCTCGCCGAGGGCGTCGGCTTCACCCGGGACTACGTGCTCTCGACCAAGGGCATCCTCTCGGCCACCCGCTTCTCGGTCGATGCCTACGTGCATTTCGTCTCCGAGCGCTCGCTGTTGGAGGCCATCGCCTCCTCGCTCACCGAGATGTTCTCGCCGACCATCATCTCCGAGCGCGTCGCCGGGATGCTGAAGAACTACGACTTCATCACCAAGGAGACGCTGGCCTATTTCGACAAGCGCCTCACCCAGGCCCCGCGCGACGCCGACTTCGCCCTCGACTACGTGAAGCAGCACGCCCGGACGCCGGAGCAGCAGCGCGCCGCCATGGCCGCGCTCACCTTCAAGTGCAACGTGCTCTGGACCCAGCTCGACGCCCTGTACTTCTCGTACGTCGCGCCGGGCATGATCCCGCCGGATGCGTGGCAGCCGGGCGAGGGCCTCGTCGCCGAGGGTTCGCCGGCCGTGAAGCCGGGCGCTTTCTCAGGATCCGACGTGCCGCGCCTGCCCCGCGGCGTGCGCCTGCGTTTCGATGAGGTGCGCAACAAGCACGTGCTGCTCGCCCCCGAGCGCACCTTCGACCTCGACGACAACGCCGTCGCGGTCCTCAAGCTCGTCGACGGCAGCAGCAGCGTGTCGCAGATCGCCCGGACCCTCGGGCAGACCTACGACGCCGACCCCGCCGTCATCGAGGCCGACATCGTCGTGATGCTGGCCGACCTCGCGCAGAAAAGGGTCTTGGAGCGATGAACGCACCCGCGCCCGCCCCCTCCCCCGCCGAGGTCATCCCGGCACCCGTGGGTCTGCTCGCCGAGCTGACTCACCGCTGCCCGCTGCGCTGCCCCTATTGCTCGAACCCGCTCGAACTCGACCGACGCTCGGCCGAGCTCGACACGGCGACGTGGCTGCGGGTGCTGAGCGAAGCGTCGAAGCTCGGCGTGCTGCACGTGCACCTCTCGGGCGGCGAGCCGACGGCGCGGCAAGACATCGTCGAGATCACGGCCAAATGCGCCGAACTCGGCCTCTACTCGAATCTGATCACGTCGGGCGTCGGCGGCGCGCTGGCCAAGCTCGACGCCCTCTACGACGCCGGCCTCGACCACGTGCAATTGTCCGTACAAGGGGTCGATGCCGCCAACGCCGAAAAGATCGGCGGCCTCAAGAACGCCCAACCGCAAAAGATGCAGTTCGCGGCCCGCGTCACCGAACTCGGCCTGCCGCTGACCCTGAACTCAGTGATCCACCGCGGGAACATCCACGAGGTGCCGGGCTTCATCGATCTGGCGGTCAAGCTCGGGGCCAAGCGGCTGGAGGTGGCCCACACTCAGTATTACGGCTGGGCCTACGTCAACCGCGCCTCCTTGATGCCGGACAAACGCCAGGTCGACGAGTCGATCCGCATCGTCGAGGCGGCGCGCGAGCGGCTCAAGGGTCAGCTCGTCATCGACCTCGTGGTGCCGGACTACTACGCCAAGTACCCGAAGGCCTGCGCGGGCGGCTGGGGCCGCAAACTCATGAACGTGACGCCGCAGGGCAAGGTGCTGCCCTGCCACGCCGCCGAGACCATCCCCGGCCTCGAATTCTGGTACGTGAACGACCACTCGCTCGGCGACATCTGGACGAAGTCCCCGGCCTTCGCGGCCTATCGCGGCACGTCCTGGATGAAGGAGCCGTGCCGCTCCTGCGACCGGCGGGAGAAGGATTGGGGCGGCTGCCGCTGCCAGGCGCTGGCGCTGACGGGCGACGCTGCCAACACCGATCCGGCCTGCTCGCTCTCCCCGCTGCACGGGAAGATGCGCGATCTCGCCGCGGAGGAGGCTGCCGAGAACCCGCCGGACTATATATACCGCTCCATCGGGACGAATGTGCAAAGTCCTTTGACCGAGAAGGCACCCCTTTGAGCCGCAACCTCCTGCTGGCCGCGCTCGCCGCGGCCTCCCTCACCACGACCGCCGCGCAGGCAGCGCCCGACACCCCGGCTCCGACGCCGGCGGCGACCGACGCGACCAAGCAGGACGCAGGCGACCTGCTGTTCGAGCGGCCGCAGATGAAGAACACCGCGCCGGGCAGCACGATCACCTACGATTACCTGCGCCGCAGCGGCATCGTCCGTGGCCCCTACGGCCCGCCGCTCAGCGACGCGATCAAGTTCACGATCGAGCCGGGCAAGAGCGCCGAGAGCCGCGACGTGCGGGTGCAGATGTTCTCCGGCGGCAACCGCGTGCCCGCGGGCCCGTTCGTCGACATGCCGGGTAATCCCGTGCTCAGCCTGTTCCTCGAGAACCACCTCAAGGGGCTGGCCGGCCTGCTGGAGGCCAACCCGCGCTACCTCAAGAACGCGATCCGCAAGGGCATGCGCGAGAAGGCCACGATTACGAAGACCGAGGTCGAGTTCAAGGGCCGCAAGGTCGAGGGCTGGAAGATCGAAATGCAGCCCTTCGTCGGCGACCCGCTGACCGACCGCATGCGCGGCTTCGACAACCTGACCTACACCTTCGTCACTTCGCCGGAGGTGCCGGGCGAGATCGTCTCGATCCAGGCCCGTGCCACCAAGCCGGACGGCGGCGAACTCCTCGAAGAGAGGCTGGACTATGATCAAAAGGACTCTTGAGGTTCTCGCGGCGGCGTCGGTCGCCGCGTTCCTGGCAGCCCCCGCCCAGGCCGACGAGAACGACTACCCCACGGATGCCCGCGCCGACTACGTGTTCGGCTGCATGGCCGCCAACGGGCAGACCCGCGAGGCGCTGGAGAAGTGCTCCTGCTCGCTCGACGCCATGGCCGCGATCCTGCCCTACGACAAGTACGTGCAGGCCTCGACCATCCTGTCGATGCGCCAGGGCGTCGGCGGCCAGCGCACCACCGCGTTCAAGTCGACCAAGATGTTCGACGACCGCGTCGCCGACCTCCGCCGCGCCCAGGCCGAAGCGGAGATCCGCTGCTACCGCGGCGCGACCTGACTCTTTGACGGATGCCGGGGGGCTGGCCTCCCGGCGCCTGAGCGGCTAGGCGGATTCGGCTTTTCACGCACGAAAAAAGCGATCCGATGGCCGTCTCCCCTCCCCCGAGTCGTCTCCAGGCGCTGCTGCCCGATCTCGGGCGAAGAACCCTGGTGATGGGCATCCTCAACGTCACGCCGGACTCGTTCTCCGACGGGGGCCGGTTTGAGGGCGTCGACGCCGCCCGCGTGCAGGCCGACGCGCTCATCGCGGAAGGCGCGCATATCCTCGACATCGGAGGCGAATCGACTCGACCGGGCCATCTGCCGGTGCCGGCCGAGGAGGAGCAGGCCCGCGTCCTGCCGGTCATCGCCGCGCTTGAGCCCGGCCTGTCCGTCCCGATCTCCATCGATACCTACAAGGCTTCGACCGCCGAGGTGGCTCTGAAGGCCGGCGCCACGATCGTCAACGACGTCTGGGGCCTGCAGCGCGAGCCCGACATCGCCCGCGTCGCCGCCGCCCACGGCGCGCCGGTCATCGTCATGCACAACCGCGAGACGATCGACCCGGACCTCGACATCGTCGCCGACATGAAGCGGTTCTTCGAGCGCTCGCTGGACATCGCGCGGCGCGCCGGCATCAGTGACGCCGACATCGTGCTCGATCCCGGCATCGGCTTCGGTAAGAGCTGGGACCAGCATCTCGAAGCGCTCCGGCGCCTGCCGGAGATCCGGGCGCTGGGCTTCCCCCTCCTCGTCGGCGTCTCGCGCAAAAGCCTGCTCGGGCGGTTGCACGACCGCGAAACCGCGCCGCGCGACCGCCTCGTCGGCTCGATCGCGGCCCACGTGCTCGCCGGCACGCTCGGGGCCGACATCGTCCGCGCCCACGACGTCGCCCAGCATGTTGAGGCCCTGCGGGTGCTCGATGCGGTGATGAGGCCCGAAAGTCGTTCTGGGACCGCCGCACGTGGCTGACCGCATCCTCGTCCACCGCATCGCGGTCTTCGCCCGCCACGGCGTGCTGCCGGAAGAAGAGCGGCTCGGCCAGCGCTTCTACATCTCGCTGGATTGCTGGCTCGACCTCGCGGAGGCCGGGCGCAACGACGACGTGGCCACGACCGTCAGCTACGCCGACCTCGCGCAGATCGCGGTCGAGACCGCCACCGAGCGGCGCTTCGCCCTGATCGAAGCCCTGGCCGAGGCGATCGCCCAGACATGCCTCTCTCGGTTTCCGCGAATCGAGTGCATTCGGGTCCGGATCGACAAGCCGAGCGCGCCGATCCCCGCGGTGCTCGATTACGCCGCCATCGAGATCGAGCGGGAGCGCCGGCCATGACCCGCGCCTTCCTCGGCCTCGGCAGCAATATCGGCGACAAGGCCGCGATGCTCGACGCCGCCGTCGCGCGGCTCGCCGCATGGCCCGGCATTCGTCTGACCGCCCGCTCGGCCGATTACCGCACTCCGCCCTGGGGCGACACCGATCAGGACTGGTTCCTCAACGCGGCGGTCGCGGTCGAGACCGACCTGACGCCGCACGAGTTGTTGGAGGCTTGCCTCGCCATTGAGACGGCGCTCGGCCGGGTGCGCGAGCGCCGCTGGGGGCCACGCGTCATCGACATCGACGTGCTGTCCTACGAGGGCGCCGAGGTGTCCGACGAGCGCCTCGTCCTGCCGCACCGCTACGTCCGCGAGCGCGCCTTCGTGCTGGTGCCGCTCAACGAGATCGCCCCCGACCTCGTCATCGGCGGAGAGACCGTGCGGGATGCGCTCGCCAAGCTCGACGCCAGGGGAATCGAGCGGCACACATGAGAAAGGGCCCGGATGCGTCGCGCAGCCGGGCCCTGTTCTTTTCGGCAGCCGAGAAAGCGTTCAGGGCGTCTTCGCGTCGGCGCTCGGTTCGAGGAGCTTGTTCTCCTCCTCGACGAGCAGCGGCACGTCGTACTCCCGCAGCACCTTCTCGATGTCGTCCTTGCGCTTGCGCTGCACGGCGTTGATCTTGCGCTTCCAGTCGTCCTCGCCGTGGCGCACGCCCATGGAGACGCGGAAGGTGAGCGCGGGACGGCCCGGCTCGTTGAGCAGCGGCACGACCTCCATCGGCACGCCGCTCTGGCGGGCCAGCCAGCCGGCGGCGGGCCCCCACAGCACCGCCACGTCGATCTTCTTCTCGGCGAGGTCGGCGATGACGGAGGCCGCCACCGTCTGGTGCTTGCGGTCTTCGCCGAAGAGGTAGGGCGGGTAGGGCGTCAGGCGCTCGCCCGCGAGACCGAGTTCGGTCAGCCGGGCGAAGGGCGGCGTGCCGGCGATGCTGCCGATCTTCTTGTCCTTGAGCCGCGGATCGTCGAGCCCCTTCAAGCCGTCGATCTCGCCCTTGCGGGTGACCACGGCATAGGCCGAGCGGTAATAGGGGTTGGTCGCCTGCACCACCTCGCCGCCGGAGGTGCCGATGATCAGGTCGCACAACCCGGTGCCGAGGGTGTTGCGGACGAAGCCCGGCCCCTGGGTCAGCCAGTAGTAGCGCAGCTTGACCTTCAGCTCGTCGGCGACGATCTGCGCGATCCTGTTCTCGAAGCCGTCGCCCTTGCGCTGGGAGAACGGCATGTTGCCGGGATCCGAGCAGACCCGCAGGACATCGGTCGTGACGAGGTCGGGCAGGTGCTGGGCCCGAGCGTCGCGCGCCCCTGCTGCAACCAGCAGGAGCGCGACGACGACGATAAACGAGTAGCTCCGGGGCATCAGCCGCCCAGGCACTCGGTCTCCGCCTTCTTGTAGGCCTCGGGCTTGTCCTCCTTCTCGCTCGGACGGGCGCGGCCCCAGGCGCCGGCGGCGCGGGCACGGAGATACACGTAGAGGTCGTTGGCGTAGCACATCACGTTCTTGTTGTCGCCGAAGGCGGGCATCACCTGATTGGCGGTGTTGTTCACCTCCTGCTTGCCGCCGGCGAGGATGCCGTAGAACTCCTCGTAGGAAAGGCGCTTCAGCGAGTCCTTGAGGGCGGGCGCGTAGGTGGAGCCCATGCCGTCCGGGCCGTGGCAGACGTGGCACTCGGCATGATAGCGGCGGTAGCCCGCGTAGGTATACCAATCGACCTTCTTGCCGTCGTTGGAGACGCGGAAGGTCGGGTGACCGTCCTTGTCGGTGTACTTGCCGTCCTCGTCCTTCACCGCGGTGGCGGCCTTCAGGACCGGCTCGTCGATCTCCTTGGCGTTGGGATCGAGCTTGTTGGCCAGCTCAGGCTTGGCGTCCTGCGCGAATACGAATGTGGCCGTGGGGACCGTGCCGATGACGGCGGCGCCGACGAGACCAAGCAAAGCGAAAGTTTTCATAGAGGACAAAGACGTTTCTCCCGAGACCGTGATGTTGCACCGCAACATAGGCGTGCGGTTACCGCGGTGTCTTACATCCTAATCATAAAATCATAAAGATGCCGGCGCGGAAACCGCGCCGGCATCTCTTTGCATGGCTGAGCCATGCGACCGAGCGTCCCTCACGTCGCCCCCGGTCGGACCGGGGCCCTCCCACCGGCCTCGCGGC
Source organism: Methylorubrum rhodinum (assembly GCF_014199935.1). Lineage (GTDB taxonomy): Bacteria > Pseudomonadota > Alphaproteobacteria > Rhizobiales > Beijerinckiaceae > Methylobacterium > Methylobacterium rhodinum. The sequence continues at coordinate 97,102 of NZ_JACHOP010000006.1, read as the reverse complement.
CGGCGGGAGGTGTGCGAGAGACTTAGTTGTTCGGCAGAGCGAAGACGGTGAGCTGGCCGCCGAGGTTGGTGTAGCTCGACAGAGCGGCGTAGCCACCCACCGCACCAAGGCCGGCATTCGGGTCGGTCAGGCCGGCCGCCAAGCCGATGCCCGCCCAGCCGCCGACGCCCGACAGGACGCCCACGTACTGCTTGCCCTTGTGCTCGTAGGTCATCACGTTGCCGATGATGCCCGACGGGGTCTTGAACTTGTACAGTTCCTTGCCCGTCTTCGAGTCGACCGCCTTCAGGTAGCCTTCCAGCGTGCCGTAGAACACCACGTCACCCGCGGTGGCGAGCGCGCCGCCCCAAGCCGAGAACTGCTCCGGGTTCGACCAGGCGATCTTACCCTTCACACCGTCCCAGGCGATGAAGTTGCCCATGCCGCCGTGCGAGCCGGGGGCCGGGTACATCGACAGGGTCGCGCCGACATAGGGCTGGCCCGGGGTGTAGGTCACCTTGAAGGGCTCGTAGTCCATGCAGACGTGGTTGGTGGGCACGTAGAACAGGTTGGTCTTGGGCGAGAACGCCGCCGGCTGCTGGTCCTTGGAGCCCAGAGCCGCCGGGCAGATGCCCTTGGAGTTCACGTCCTCACCGTTCTGCTCGGTCGAGTACTTCGACACGACCAGCGGGCGGCCGTAGGTCTTCGAACCCTTGTCCATGTCGACCTTGGTGGCCCAGTTCACCACAGGATCGTACTTCTCGGCGACGAGGAGTTCGCCGGTCGCGCGGTCGAGGGTGTAGCCGAAGCCGTTACGGTCGAAGTGCGTCAGCAGCGGGCGATCCTTGCCGTCGATCTTCTGATCGGTGAGGATCATCTCGTTGATGCCGTCATAGTCCCACTCGTCGTGGGGGGTCATCTGGTAGACCCACTTGGCCATGCCGGTGTCGGGGTTACGCGCCCATACGGTCATGGACCACTTGTTGTCGCCCGGACGCTGCTTCGGGTTCCAGGTCGAGGGGTTGCCCGAGCCGTAGTAGAAGAGGTCGAGCTTGGGATCGTAGGAGAACCAGCCCCAGGTGCAGCCGCCGCCGGTCTTCCACTGATCGCCTTCCCAGGTCTTCAGCGAGGAGTCCTTGCCGACCGGCTTGCCGAGAGACGTGGTCTTCTCGGGATCCATGATCATGTCGGCGTCGGGACCCTGGGAGTGGCCGCGCCACACCTTCTTGCCCGACTTCAGGTCGTAGGCGGTGACGTGGCAGTTCACGCCGAACTCGCCGCCGGAGATGCCGACGATGACCTTGTCCTTCACCGGGAGCACGGTGGCGGTGTTGGTCTCGCCCTTGGACGGGTCGCCGTTCTTGACCGACCAGTTCACCTTGCCGGACTTGGCGTCGAGCGAGACCAGCGTGGTGTCGGCCTGGTGCAGCAGGATGGCGCCGTCGGCGTAGGCCAGACCGCGGTTGACGGTGTCGCAGCACATCACCGGGATGACCGACGGGTCCTGCTTGGGCTCGTACTTCCACACGATCTTGGCGCCCTGGTCGAGGTCGAGGGCGTAGACGATGTTCGGGAACGGGGTGTGGACGTACATGATGTTGCCGACGACGAGCGGCGAGCCCTCGTGGCCGCGCAGCACGCCGGTCGAGAAGGTCCAGGCGACCTGGAGGTTCTTGACGTTGCCGGCGTTGATCTGATCGAGCTTGGAATAGCGGGTGTTGGCGTAGTCGACCGTCTGGAGCACCTGCTCCGCCGGGTTGGCGATGCCCTTGAGCACGCTGTCGTTGGCCAGCGCCGGGGTCGCCGCAGCAATGCCCGCACCGAGTGCGAGAAGATGGACCGCTCTCATGGATTCCTCCGACAGATCATTGTCCGCAGCAAGCAGCACGAAGTACTGCCACCGAAGATTGATCTGTTGTTTGCGACAGGGATCAGTTGAGCTTCGGCAGCTCGCGAAAGGGCGATGACGGCACGGGATTGTCCCGATCCGTCAGCGACTTACCCGGCTGGAGCCGCATCCCTAGCGGCTCCCTCAGTCCGAAGCTTGAACGAACTCTAAGAAAATTTCGGGCGCCGTCAACACGCTTTCTCTGGTCGAATGTCGCAGGAGGTCAGGCACAGGCGGATAAATTTGCTTGTCGCGATGCTGATTTTGCACTGCAACAAATTGAACGCGACGCAAAAGTCGGCGGCTTAACTTGGAAAGAATCGCGGCAGCGCATCATTGACCATGCGCTTCAGGAATGCGGCTCCGGGCAAATTCGGCAATCTGCCGCGTCTCATGCACCGATTGCAGCGTCTTCGACCACATCGATCACATCGCTGCGACGACGACAGCCGGCAAAGCGCAAGCGTCTCGGATCGCTCGAAGATCGGACTTGGGCCGAACGACCTGCGACGCGGCGGTGGACAGGCGCGAGCCCGTGCGTTGCCTTGCCGCATCCTCCCGGCCGCAGACGGCGCCGGGGACACGCGGACCGCGAATCGGCGGCCCGAAAGCTGATCCGAGAACTACTGCGCGATCACGCCGGGGAAGCGGGCGGCGAGGTCGGCGCGGGTCGATTCGAGGAAGCCGCGGTCGCGCTGCCCTCGCGGCCGGTCGAGCGGCACGGTCGCCAGCAGGGTCGCGGGCCTCGCCGAGACCAGCAGCAGCCGGTCGGCGATCTCCAGGGCTTCGCCGACATTGTGCGTGACCATGAGGATGCTCGTGCCCATCCTGGCCACGGTCTCGACCACGAGGGCGCGCAGGCCGGCGGCGGCGGCGTCGTCGAGGGAGACGAACGGCTCGTCGAGGACGAGGATGCGCGGCTCCAGCGCCAGCGCGCGGGCGAGCGCCACCCGGCGCTGCATGCCGAGCGAGAGGGCGCCGGGGAAGCGATCGCGCCAGGGCGCCAGCCCGAGGGCTTCGAACAGCCCGTCGAGATCGCGCCCGCGCCGCTCGCGCGGAAGACCGAGGCGCACGTTCTGCTCGATGGTCCGCCACGGCAGCAGGCGCGGGTCTTGGAACACCATGGCGATGCCGACCGCGTTCGGGTCCGGCGTCACCGCGCCCTCGAAGTCGTGGTCGAGCCCGAGCAGGATGCGGAGCGTCGTGGTCTTGCCGGCCCCCGAAGGACCGATCAGGCAGGTGATCTCGGCCGGTCGCAGCGAGAAGGCGAGGCCGCGCACCGCTTCGACCGGCTCGGTGCGGGCGCGGCGATAGACCTTGCGGTCGACCCGGACCGTGAGCAGCGTCGACTCAGCGCCAGCGGCGGACATGGGCGTCGAGGGGCTGGAGGATCAGGGCGTCGAAGGCGAGCATCACGCTCATGAAGACGAGGCTGTAGCCGATCACGGCGGTCACGTCGAAGAGGGTGAAGTAGTAGTTGATGGCAAACCCCACCCCGTTCGGGCGCCCGAGCAGCTCGACCACGAGCACGATCTTCCAGGCGAGCGAGATGCCGGAGCGGGCCGCGGCCACCATGAAGGGCTGGAGTTGCGGCAGCAGCACGTGGGCGACCCAGGTGCGGCGGTCGAACCGGTAGGTCCGCGCCATCTCCTCCAGGCCCGGATCGAGACCGCGGGCGCCTTCGCGCATGATGACGGCGATGTTGGGCAGCTTGTTGATCGCCACCGCCACGATCGCCGCGGTCTCGGTGAGGCCGAGCCAGACATAGGCCAGCACCGTGACGACGAGGGCTGGGGTGTTCAGCACCACGAGGAGCGGCGTGTCGAGCAGCCGGTCGGCGAGCCGCGAGCGCCCGAGCGCGATCCCGAGCAGCACGCCGAGGCTCATGGCGATGACGAAGGAGACCGCGACGCGGGCGAGCGTCACCGCGACGTTGAAGAGCAGGGCGCCGCTCTCGGCCTCGCGCAGGACGAAGGCGAGCACCGCGCTCGGCGCCGGCAGGGTGCGGACGTCGGCATAGACCGAGATGCCCTGCCACAGGGCGAGCAGGACGGCGAGCGAGGCGAGGCGCGCGACGAGGGCCATGCGGTCGGTCAGGCGGGCATCGCGGGGGCCGGGCTCACGCCTTCGAGGCGTCGAGATAGAGGTCCGGCGGCAGGGTCTTGCCGGAGCCGAGGAGCTGCGTGCCGGCGAGCCGCGCGAGCGTCGCGTAGATGCGCTCGCCGTCCGCCCGCTCGGCCCCGACCGTGCGTCGGGGGATGCCGGAGAGGAATTCGCGCTTCAACGCCTCGAAGGTGGCGTCGTCGTCCGCTGCCATCAGCGGGCGCACGGTGGCCCACAGGGCCGGGTCGTTCGCCAGCGCGTGCTTGGCCGCGGTCGAGGCGCGGGCGAAGCCCTTCACCACCTCCCCCCGCTCGGAGACGGTGCGGCCCTCGAACAGGTAGCCGATCAGCGCCACCGGCCCCTGCGCGCCGAAGGCCCGCATCACGTCGTCGGCGGAGATCAGGCGCTTGAAGCCCTTGGCCTCGAGGCGGGCGCAGTACTGCCAGTAGAGGAGCGCGGCATCGAGCTCGCCGGTCTCCAGCTTCTGCGCCAGCAGCGGGGGGGCGCCGTAGGCGAGTTGCGCCGCGGAATCGAGATCGAGCCCGGCCGCCTCGCGCGCCTGCGCTTTCAGGAGAATCCAGTTCTTGTCGAGCGCCCCGCCCGCGACGCCGAGGCGCTTGCCCGCGAGGCTCTTGAGATCGGTGATCGGGCTGTTCGCGGGCACCATCAGGGCGCCCTCGGTGGTGGAATAGGGGGTGAAGCGCACGCCCCTTCCCTCGTTGCCGAGGCGGGCCGCCCAGATCAGGTCGCCGACGATGGCATCGACCTGATCGCCGAGGAAGGCGATGCGGGCGGCGTCGTTGCCGGCGAGCTTGACGGTCTCCAGGGTGAAGCCGTTCGCCTCGTCGAGGCCCCGCTCCTTGATCACGGCGGCTTCCCAGGAGGCGGTGCCGAAGGGCAGCACGCCGAGCCGGAACGTCTCCGTCGCCGCGCGCGCCGACCCCAACGACCGGCCGAATCCGGCCAGCGCCGCCGCTCCGGCCGCGAGCATTCCGCGCCGTGACAGCATCGGCGTCACCTCCCGCTGTTCCGGCGGCCCCGCGGATCCGCCATTCTCTTGAAGAATCTCATAAGGGCTGCCCCCGGCGGCGTCCACAGCCGCCCCCGGCCTTTCCCGTGCGACACGCAGGCGTGATTCCTTGCGCCGCCTTGCGCGGGCGGCCCGCCCGTCGCACCCTTTCCCGATCGAAAGCGGGAGGGCGAACGATGTCACAGGCGCGCGAAGCGGTGTTCGACGAGGCGACGGTCGAGCGGCGGCTCAAGGAGGAGTTGCCGCAATGGCGGCTGGAGGACGGCTGGATCCGCCGCACCTACAAGACCGCCTCGTGGAAGGGCACGCTGATGGTGATCAACACGGTGGGCCATCTGGCGGAGGCCGCGTGGCACCATCCCGATCTCACGGCGTCCTATGCCTGGGTCGAGGTGCGGCTGATGAACCACGCCGCCAAGGGCATCACCGAGAAGGATTTTGCGCTGGCGCGTAAGATCGAGGAGGTGGTGGCCTGGCAGCCCGGCACCGAGGGCGGCGGGCTGGAAGGCACGCCAACGGACCCGCGGTTCGCGTATATCAAGTACGAAAAGTGAGACCGCCTCGCCGCGGATCGACGTGACGGCGCACCTCGTCCCGGAAGCCGGGACGAGGTGCGGGCCAGGCCCATCAGCGGCCGCGCTTGAGCCCGTCGCGGACCTGTTCGACGAGGAAGCGTTCGGCGCGCTTCCACGCCTCGTCGGTATCGCCGCGGAAGTTGAGGTCGCGGGAGAGGATGTCCCGGCCGGTGCGCGCATCCACCAGCCGCGCCCAAAGTTGCAGGATCAGCGTGCTGCTCTTGTGGACCACGCCGACGAAGACCCACTCGGCCCCCTCCTCGCGGGCGACGCGCAGAACGCAGGCAGCGTCGCCGGTGGAACAGGCCCGCAGCGGGCCGTCGGCCGGAAGGAGCGTCGCACGGGCGAGCCCAAGACGCGTCAGGTCGGCGGCGAGGCTGCCGCCGAGGCGCGCCAGCCGCTCGGCATGCTGCGCAGCCTGATCGGTCGGCTCGCCGGACGTATCGAGGAGCTTGATCGGCAGCACCGCGAGCGAGGGCGGAGGCTCATCCGCTCCGGCGTGTGTGGCGGCGAGTGCGGTCAGCACGAGGGCGGCGAGCCGAAACCGCGCGAGACGCCTGCGCCTCGCCAATCCCACCGATCGTTCGCAGAAAGTTTGTCGGGCGGAGGAAGCGGACATCAGGCCGACCTCGCGGCCTGCGCCGCGTGGAGCGCCTTGAACTCCGGAATGCCGAAGGTCGCGACGACGGCGTGGCTCTCGTCGAGGATTTCGTAGACCGGGCCGTCGATGCCGCGGTTCGTGAAGTAGACGATCACGTCCTGATCGCCACCGCCCTCCGTGTGAGGCTCGCCGCCGGCCCGGCCCGCCACGTAGCTACCGACGGGCCTGATTTCCTTCAGACTCTCGTCCGGCCGGTAGATCCGCAATTCGCCTTGCAGAACTAGCGTCCGGTAATCGGCCCCGTGCCGGTGCAGGGCGATCCGCTCGTTGGCCGCGAACTTGAAGAGCAGATCGACGATCCGCGCGTCCTCATCGACGCTGAGGATGTGGTAGGCGGCGTGGTCGAAGCCCTCGATGGTCTGCCACGCGATGGCGTGGTCGTCGAAGGGGAGCGTCGTCATGGCGTCCTCCGGATACGGCCGCGCGCGGGCAGGGTGCCCGCGCTCCCTCGGCCGATCCGGATTGGAGACCGGTTCCGCGCTCCGCTCTTGCCATTCGGTGCCAGCCCGCCGACCCTGACGGCGGGAGGCGCGCATGCCGGATCACGGCCTGACCCGGGCACGGACGATGGGGCCGATCGCCGAGGCCGTGCAGGCGGCGGGCGGCTCGCTCGGGCGGGTGTTCGGCCGGGCCGGGATGCCGCTGACACTCCTCGACACGCCCGACCGGCTGATCCTGCTGCGGGACCAGCTCGCGCTGGTCGAGGCCGCGATCCGCGAGATCGGCGATCCCTCCCTGCCGGCCCGGCTCTCGACGGACACCGGCATCGCCGGCCTCGGGCCCATCGGCGTACAGGTCCGGCTGTCGGACAGTCTCGGCGCGGCGTTGCAGCGGGTCGAGGTCGTGACGCCCCTGCTTCTCCAGACGGCAACCTGGACGGGCCTGCGGCGACGGGGCACCGAGGCCTTCTACGGCTACGCGATCACGGAGCGGATTGAAGCGGGGCGGCAGGTGAACGAGGTGCTGGCGCTCGGCTATCTCCTAGGCACGGTCCGCCACTTCCTCGGCGCCGGGTGGCGGCCGGAGCGGGCCGTGGTGACGGGCGCGCACCTCGCCGCCCGCGCAGAGATCGAGGCGCTGTTCGGCTGCACCGTCACGCTCGGGCCGCGAGCCGGCCTCGTCTTCCCCGCCTACCATCTCGATGCTCCGAACCCGAGCCGGGTCGATTTCCGCGACGGGGTCGTAGACGCGCCGATCGGAAGCGACCTCGGGACTTGCGTCGCGCACCTGATCGAACTCGGCCTGGACGAGGCGCGCCCGTCCATCGACGGGATCGCCGGCCATCTCGGGCTATCGCGGCGCACGCTTCAGCGCCGGCTGGAGGCCGAGGGAACGGGCTATGCGGAGATTCAGCGCCACGTGCTGATCCGCCGTGCCAAGACTCTGCTCGGGGCCGACAGCCTCCCCATCGGCCGCATCGGGATCGAACTCGGCTACGCGGACGCGGCCCATTTCAGCCGCGCCTTCCTCGAATGGACCGGCCTGACGCCGCGCCAATGGCGTCGCCACGTCCGGCAAGGAGCGCCGGTCTGACAACAAAAAAGGCCGGGCAAGCCCGGCCTTCTCCGTCATCGATCCGGCATCGCCCCTGCGGGGCGATGCCATCCCAAAAAATTACTTCTTCATCGCGTCGGCCTTTTGGATCAGCGCTTCGGCCATGCGGATCGAGGCGATGTCGATGAGGCGGCCGTCGAGGGCCACGGCGCCGCGGCCGGCCTTGGCGGCCTCTTCCATGGCCACGAGGATGCGGCGGGCCTTGTCGACCTCCTTCTCGGAGGGCGTGAACACCTCGTTGGCGAGTTCGATCTGCGAGGGGTGGATCGCCCACTTGCCCTCGTAGCCGGCGGCGGCGCAGCGGCGGGCGGCGGAGAGGTAGCCGTCCTTGTCCGAGAAGTCGCCGAACGGGCCGTCGACCGGGCGCAGGCCGTAGGCGCGGCAGGCCACCAGCATGCGCTGCTGGGCGAACAGCCACGGGTCCTGCCAGTGGGTCTGGCGATTGCCGGCCTCGTCCTTGTCGGTGAGGACCGAGTAATCCTCGTTGACGCCGCCGATCACGGTCGAGCGGGTGCGGCAGGAGGCGGCGTAGTCGGCCACGCCGAAGGACATCGCCTCAAGGCGCTTGGAGGACTGGGCGATCGCCTCGACGTTGGCCATGCCGAGGGCGGTCTCGATCAGAACCTCGAAGCCGATCTTCTTCTCGCGCTTCTTGGCCTGCTCGATCTGGGTCGTCAGCACGTCGATGGCGTAGACGTCCTGCGGCACGCCGACCTTGGGGATCAGGATCATGTCGAGGCGCGGGCAGGCCTCTACGATATCGACCACGTCGCGGTACATGTAGTGGGTATCGAGACCGTTGATGCGGATCATCATGGTCTTGTTGCCCCAATCGATGTCGTTCAGGGCCTGGATGATGTTCTTGCGGGCCTGCTCCTTGTCGTCGGGAGCCACCGCATCCTCGAGGTCGAGGAAGATCACGTCGGCGGCGGACGTGGCCGACTTTTCCATGAAGGTCGGGTTGGAGCCGGGAACCGCGAGTTCCGAGCGGTGCAGGCGGGGGGTCGCCTGCGGGATCAGGGTGAAGCTCATCGTGATTCCTCCGTTTCTGAGACCGTCTTGCCTCGGCACTCGCAAATTGCGCGTCGCGCCGTCTATCTCGCGCGCGGAGCCCGACCGTCCAGCCGGGTTCGGCGACGCTTGATCCACCTTGTCTGCCTTAGCCGGTCGCGCCGAAGCCCACCGCGATGCAGTTGATCGACAGGAGCAGGGCGGACTTCACCGCCTCGCGCTTGTCCTCGTCGGTCTCGCTGCGGTAGCGGCGCAGCAGCTCGACCTGCTCGCGGCTGACCTGATTGATGGTCGGCAGGCGCCCGTGCAGGCGCTCGCGGAATTGCGGGAAGCGCTGGGCCAACTCGCCGTCGCCGCTGATCCGCAGCACCATCTCCCGGGTCAGCGCGTATTCGCGCTCGATCATGCCGAAGATGCGCGCCCGCACGCCCTCGTCCTCGACGAGGCCGGCATAGTCGCGGGCGATCTCCAGATCGACCATCAGCAATGTCTTCTCGACCTCGTCGAGGACGAGGCGGAAGGGCCGCGAGTGCTCGAACAGGCGCCGCAACAAGGCTTCGCCTGGCTCCCCGCGCACGTCGATGAAGCTTTTCAGCCCCGAGCCGACGCCGTACCAGCCGGTGATGACGTGGCGGTTCTGCGACCACGCGAACACCCACGGGATCGCACGCAGATCCGACAGCGACTTGGCGCCGAAGCGGCGCGCGGGCCGCGAGCCGATGTTGAGGAGCGAGATCTCGTCGAGCGGGCTCGCCGCCTGGAAGTAATCGACCAGCCCCTCGGCCTGGATGAAGTTGACGTAGGCCGCCCGCGAGGCGCCCGAGAGGGCCTCCAACGCGTCGTCGGATTCGGAGCGCGAGCCGTTGAGGCCGTTCTTCTCCGAGTGCAGCGCGTGCTCGAAGACCGAGGCCGCCAGCAGCTCCATCTGGTAGGCGGCAGTGCCGCGATTGGCATACTTGAACGAGACAACCTCGCCCTGCTCGGTGATGCGGAAGCGCCCGTTGATCGAGCCCGGCGGCTGGGCCGCGATGCCGCGATGGGTCGGCACGCCGCCGCGGCTGACCGAGCCGCCGCGTCCGTGGAAGAAGGCGATCGGCACGCCGGCCTGCCGGCCGAGATCGGTCAGCTTGGTCTGCGCCTTGTACAGCTCCCAGTTCGAGGCGACGAAACCGCCGTCCTTGTTCGAATCGGAGTAGCCGATCATCACCTCCTGCACCCCGCCCTGCCAGCGGGTGGCGCGGCGCACCACGGGGATGCCGAGCAACTCCTTCATGATTGCGGGTGCGGCGCGCAGGTCGTCGATGGTCTCGAACAGCGGCACGATCGGCAGCGGGCAGATCTCGGTGCCGGCGGCGTCGAGGAAGATGCCGGCTTCCTTGGCCAGCAGGTAGGCGCCGAGCACGTCGACGGTGGAGCGCGTCATCGACAGGATGAAGGCGCCGAAGGCCTCGCGGTCGAGCTGCTCGCGCATCTCGCCGACGAGCGCGAAGGTGGCCAGCGTCTCGCGGGCATCGTCGGGCAGCCGGTCGGCGTAGTCCTCGAACGAGGTCTCCGGGGTGCGTGGCCGGGCGAGTTCAGTGAGCAGCCACTCCTTCCAGGCCGGGGCTTCGAGGGCCGGCGGCTCGCGGTCGCCGTTGCGCAGCTTCCACAGCGCATGCAGCGTCTTGGTCGTGCGCGTGGAGTTTTCACGCAAATCCAAGCGGACGGTCGAGAACCGGAAAATCTCGACCATGCGGCGCACGGGGCGCACGATGTCGGTAGCCAGCGAGCCGCACTTGGCGTCGGCGAGCCCCTTCTCCAGAGTGCGCAGATCGTTGATGAGCCCGTCCGCGCTCGGATAATCGGGCCCGACCGAGCGGGCGCCCTTGTTGCGGGCGATCGTGGCTTCGAGCTTGCGCAGCACGCAGGACAGGAACTGGCGGTAGGCCTCGCCGGGGTTGCGGTTGGCGATGGCGCGGGCGTCGCCCGATTCGGCGAGCAGGCTCGCGAGTTCCGCCCGGAACGTCTCCGGCACGGGGAGCGAGCGCTCGGTGATCGACAGCACGCGGCCGAGATGGGTGATGCCGTCGCGGTAGCGCCGCAAGGAGGCCAGCGCGTTGCGCTGGAGCGTCTCGCGGGTCACGCTCGCGGTGACATAGGGGTTGCCGTCGCGATCACCGCCGATCCAGCTGCCGAACTGGAAGAACGGCGGCACCTCGAAGGTCTCGTCCGGATAGTACTGCGCGAGGCTCTCTTCGAGCGAGAGCAGCATCTCGGGCAGCATCTCGAACAGCGACTCGTCGAAGAAGTGCAGGCCCCAGGCGACCTCGCGCTCGACCGTGGCCTTCTCCAGATGCAGCTCGCCCGTCATCCAGATCAGCTCGATCTGGTCGCGCAACTCGTTCATCAGGCCGTTGCGCTCGCGCTCGGTCCAGCGCGGCAGCTCCAGCTCGCGCAGGACGAGGTAGATGCGGCGCAGCTTCTCCAGCACGGTGACGCGCTTGCCCTCGGTGGGGTGCGCCGTGATGGTCGGGCGGATGCGCAGATCCTTCAGCAGCGCATGGATCTGTGGCGCGCCGATGCCCTTGGCGGAGGCCTCCGCCAGCACCTTGGCAAAAGAGCCGTTCAGGGCCTCGCGGCCCTGGTCGCGCTCGACATGGCGGCGGCGGCGCATGGCCGCGTTCTGCTCGGCGATGGAGACGAGCTGGAACCAGATGCCCTGCACCTGGAGCGCGCGGGCCAGCATCTCGGGCGTGAAGGACGAGATGTCGGCGCGCCCGTGCAGCACGTCCTCCAGCTCGGGATCGTGGCGGCGGGCCACGTCGAGGAGGGCGTGGAACAAGATGTCGAGGGCGTCCTCGGTGGCTGTGCCGGTGATGACCGGCGGCGCGAAGGTCGTGTCGGTCGCGGCTGACGGCCGGGCGTGCAGCGTCTTGGTCATGGGAATCCCCCCTGGCGAGGTTTTTTGGATTCAGCAGGCCTGAGCCTGCGGGAAGGCAGATCGCCTCCATCCACGGGGCGTTCTCCTCCCCCTTGCGGGGAGGAGGTCGGAGGTGGGGGGGTGCCGGACGAGGCGAAGCGGTGCCTTCAGCGCGACCCCCACCCCTGCCCCCTCCCCGCAAGGGGGAGGGGAATGGCGGCGTCAGGCCGCGCGGGCGAGGACGTCGGCGACGGTCTGGCCGAAGGAGCCCGGATCGGGCGCCACGGTCAGCCCGTAGGAGCGCATGATCTCGGCCTTCTCGGCGGCGCTGTCGCCGGTCGCCGAGATGATGGCACCCGCATGGCCCATGCGGCGGCCTTTCGGGGCGGTGAGGCCCGCGACGAAGCCGATGACGGGCTTCGAAAAGTTCTCCTTGATCCAGGCCGAGGCCTCGGCTTCCTGCGGGCCGCCGATCTCGCCGATCATCAGCACGGCCTCGGTCTCCGGGTCCTGCTCGAACAGGGCGAGGTGGTCGAGGAAGGACGAGCCGTTGATCGGGTCGCCGCCGATGCCGACCGAGGTCGAGATGCCGATGCCGAGTTCCTTCATCTGCGCGGCGGCCTCGTAGCCCAGCGTGCCGGAGCGCGAGATGACGCCGACCTTGCCCGGCAGGTAGATGTGGCCGGGCATGATGCCGAGCATCGACTTGCCGGGCGAGATGATGCCGGCGCAGTTCGGGCCCACCACCATGGTGCGCTTCTCTTTCGGGTAGCGGCGCAGGTAGCGCTTCACCCGCATCATGTCCTGGGCGGGAATCCCGTCCGTGATCGAGCAGACCAGGGCGAGTCCGGCGTCGGCCGCCTCCATGATCGCGTCCGCGGCAAACGGCGGGGCGACGAAGGTGATCGAGGTGGTGGCGCCGGTCTCGCGCACCGCGTCCTTGACGGTGTTGAACACCGGCACGCCGCAATGGGTCTTGCCGCCCTTGCCCGGGGTGACGCCGCCGACGACGTTCGAGCCGTAGGCGATCATCTCCTTGGCGTGGAAGGTGCCCTTGTCGCCCGTGATGCCCTGGACGATGATCGGGGTCTTCTCGTCGATGAGAATGCTCATGGCGTGATTCTCCCCGTTCCTTAGCGCTTGGCGCCGTTGCAGGCCTCGACGGCCTTCTTGGCGGCGTCCGTCAGAGTGTCGGCGGTGATGAGATCGAGCCCGCTCTCCGCGATGATCTTCTTGCCGGCTTCCACGTTGGTGCCGGCCAGCCGCACCACCAACGGTACGTCGATCTTCACCTCTTTGGCCGCCTTCACCACGCCCTCCGCGACCCAGTCGCAGCGGTTGATGCCGGCGAAGATGTTGACGAGGATCGCCTTCACGTTGCGGTCCGACAGGACCAGCCGGAAGGCCGTCGCGACGCGCTCAGGAGAAGCGCCGCCGCCGACATCGAGGAAGTTGGCCGGCTCACCGCCCGCGTGCTTGATCATGTCCATGGTGGCCATGGCGAGCCCTGCGCCGTTGACGATGCAGCCGATCTCGCCGTCGAGGCCGATATAGCTGAGGTTGTGCTCGGCGGCCTGGGCCTCGCGCGGATCGCCCTGGGACGGGTCGTGCATGTCCGCGATGTTGCGGCGGCGGAACAGGGCGTTGTCGTCGAAGGACATCTTGGCGTCGAGCGCCAGCACGCGGTCGTCTTTGGTGACGACGAGCGGGTTGATCTCCAGCATGGTGCCGTCGCAATCACGGAACGCCCGGTAGGCGTTCATGATCGTCTTCACCGCGGCCGAGACCTGCTTGATGTTGAGGCCGAGCTGGAACGCGATCTCGCGGGCCTGGAACTGCTGCAGGCCGACCGCCGGCTCGACGACCACCTGGATCAGGGCCTCGGGCTCCTTGGCGGCGATCTCCTCGATGTCCATGCCGCCGCGCTGGGAGGCGATGACGCGCACGCGCTCGGCCTTCCGGTCCAGCACGTAGCCGAGATACAGCTCGCGCTCGAACGGGTCGGCGGTCTCGATGTAGACCCGCTGCACCGGCTTGCCGTCGGCGCCGGTCTGCAGCGTGACGAGACGCTTGCCCAGCAGGTCGCGGGCGGCGTCGCGCACCTCGTTGTAGGTGCGGCAGAGCTTGATCCCGCCGGCCTTGCCGCGGGCGCCTGCGTGGATCTGGGCCTTGACCGCCCAGAACGAGCCGCCGAGCTCGGTCGCGGCGTAGACCGCCTGATCGGGGCTGAAGGCGACGGCGCCCTTCGGGACGGCGACCCCGAAGCTCGCGAGCAGCTCTTTTGCTTGGTACTCGTGAACGTCCATCGAGACCTCCTTCGCGTTTCCTCGCGTTTCGTTGGAGCGACCTTCGCGGAAAAATTAGTTTTCGGGAAGCGGGTCAGCTCTCAATTTTTTCTTTTGTTGTGCTTTAGTTTGCTTGCCCGTCAGAGACTTAGCGGGCTTCTAAAATAGCGGTGCGTCCCCGCGGACGGTCGAGACACACATTCCACATGCGCCGACATCGTGAGGCGCGTTCCCCTCCCCCTTGCGGGGAGGGGTCAGGGGTGGGGGTCGGGCAAAAGGCACCGCTCCCGCTCAATCCTGAACCACCCCCACCTCCAACTCCTCCCCGCAAGGGGGAGGAGAGCTGGCCCGTCAGTTCACCTTGCCCTTGACGACCTCGTAGACCCGCTCGTTGAGCGCGGCGGCCTCGCCCAGGATCGTCTCCAGTTCCTTGAGCCGCTCCTCGGCGAAGGCGCGGTCGTCCAGGCCCTTGGCGTTGACGTAGACGTTGAGCGCCGCCGAGCGCAGGCCGGCAAAGGCGGAGAGAACCGCGACGCCCGCATCCGAGATGACGTTGAGGTTGCCCTTGTCGGCGGTGATCTCGGCGAGGTCGATGACCTCGCGGCAGGCGCGGCAGCAGGCGAGCGGCACGTCGGTCGCGGTCTTCAACGCCTCCTGGATCTTGGCAGCTCGCGCCGCCTTCTCCTCGTCGGTGTTCTTCGGGAGCCCGTAGGCCCCCATCACCGCGTCGAAGGCCTCGACGTCGTCGGCGATCATGCCGGTGAGCGTCTTGCGCAGGGCCTCGGACTTTTCCAGAACCGCCTTCAGGTCGGCCTCGACCTCGACGTACTTCTTCTTGCCGATGGTGAGGTTGCACACCATCGACACCAGCGCCGCGCCCATGGCGCCGGAGATGGCGGCGGCCCCGCCGCCGCCGGGGGTCGGGGCCGAACTCGCCAGCCCGTCGAGGAATGTTTCGATGCTCTCGGATGCAGCCATGGCTCAGGCCATCTCCTTCGCCAGCTTGTAGATTTCTTCCGCGTCGAACACGCCCTCGCTCGACTCGAACAGTTTTGCGATGCAGGCGCGGTGCAGCTTGAGCTTCAGGCCGCCGATGCCGAGCGCCCCGAAGGCGCGCTTGCCGCCGTATTCCTTGCCCTTGTCGGTCGCCTCGATGCCGCCGATGCCGAGCGGCGGCTGGGCGTTGTAGTCGGCCACGATCTCGATCGAGGACTCGTTCTGCCACGCCGCCTGCGGCAGCAGTTCGAGGCCGATCGCGCCCGCGGCGAAGACCAGATGGGCGCCCTTCACCACCTCGGCGCGCGAGGCGTCGTCCGCGGTCTCGGCCGCCGTGACGTTCACCTTGAAGCGCTTGTTGACCGAGTCGGCGGCGGCCTGCGCCTTGTCGAGCTTGCGCCCGCACAGCACGACCTCGGCGCCCTCACCCGCGAGCAAAGCCGCGGAGCGCATGCCGACCGGGCCGGTGCCCGCGAGCACCACGGCCTTCTTGCCCTTGACCGAGCCGCCCGCCGCCTTGACGACGAGCGCCACGCCCGCCGCGGCGGTGGTGTTGGAGCCGTTCGAATCCAGCATGCAGGAGACGCGGAACGGGCCGAAGAAGCGCTTCTTCACCGCCTGGAACACGCGCTCGCCCGCCGCCATGTCGCCGCCGCCGACGAAGATCGCCGTCGACTGCTTCTCCTTGCCGCCGCGGGTGTAGATCGTGCCGTCGACATAGGCGCCGACGTTCTCGGGCGTGACGTTGCCGTAGCCGGTGATGTGGTCGGCCCCGCCGTCGTAGCCGACGACGACATCGAACACGCTCGGCGTGGCATCGGTGTCGAACTGGAAGAGCAGCTTCTTGGACATTCTTTGTATCCTTGGCGCCCGCTTGGGGCGGATCGGGTGCTTAAGTGTCGTGGTCGTCCGGAGATGCGCGCTGACTTCCCCTCCCCCTTGCGGGGAGGGGGTAGGGGGTGGGGGTGGTTCAGGATGAGGCGCCGCGGTGCCTTCTGCCCGACCCCCCACCTCCAACTCCTCCCCGCAAGGGGGAGGAGAGCAGGGCGCGTTACGCCTCGACGACGTTCTGCGGCTTGCCCGCGACGAAGGCCTCGACGTTGTCCACGAGCTGGTCGGCGAGGATCTGCATCGCCTCCTTGCTCGCCCAGGCCACGTGCGGGGTGACGATCAGGTTCGGCAGGTCGGCCTCGCACAGGATGTTGCCGTCCTTGGGCGGCTCCTGGGCCACCACATCGAAGCCGGCGCCGCCGATGGTGCCGTCCTTGAGCGCCTGGAGCAGAGCGGCCTCATCCACCAGCCCGCCGCGGGCGGTGTTGATGAGGATCGCCGAACTCTTCATCTTCTTGAGCTCATCGGCCCCGATCATGTTCTTGGTGTCGGGGGTGAGCGGCACGTGCAGGGTGATGACGTCCGACTGGGTCAGGATCGTCTCGAGATCGACGAGCCCGTCCTGCGGAAAAACGTCGAAGGCCAGCACCTTCATGCCGAGCGCCTCGGCGCGCTTAGCGATCGACTTGCCGAGCGCGCCGTAGCCGATGATGCCGAGCGTCGAGCCGGCGATGTCGTAGATCGGGTAATCGAAGTAGCAGAACTGCTTCGACTTGTTCCAGTCGCCGCGGCGCACGGAATTGGCGTAGGGCACGATGGCGCGGCGCAGCGCGAACATCAGGCCGACCACGTGCTCGGGGACCGTGTTGAAGGCGTAGTTGCGGATGTTGACGACGGTGATGCCCTGGGCTTTGGCGGCCGCCTTGTCGACCACGTCCGTGCCGGTGGCGGCCACCGCGATCAGCTTCAGGTCGGGAAGCTGTTTCAGCGTGTCGGCGCGCATCGGCACCTTGTTGATGAGGGCGATCTCGGCGCCCTGGAGGCGCTCGACGATCTCCTCCGGCGTCCAGGTCGACTCGTATTCCTTGTACTCGTGCGGGAAGTTGAACGCGCGAACCGTCGCATCGAGCGACTCGCGGTCAAGGAACACGACTTTCTTCGTCATTCTGGACCCCTTCCGGCCGACCGGCGCTGGCGTCCGCCGGCCCGCTGTTTCCTCACCTGTTGTTAGCTAGCGGAAGCGGCGCCGTTGGAACCGGCGCCGCTTCTTCATTTCAGGCCGAAAATCAGGCCTTGGCGAGCGGGTTCTCGCGCAGGTAGCTGGAGGCCGCCGCGACGCCCGAGCCGGGGGTCACCTTCACGCCGTTGTCGAGGAGCGACATCTCGGCGCCCGCGATGGCGCCGAGCAGCGACAGCTCGTTCAGGTCACCGACATGGCCGATGCGGAACACCTTGCCGGCGACCTGGGAGAGGCCGGCGCCGAGCGCGAGGTTGTAGCGCTCGAAGGCGTGCTTGATGATCTTGGCACCGTCGACGCCCTCCGGCACCAGGATGGCGGTGACGGTGTCCGAGTTCCACTTCGGCTCCTTGGCGCAGGTCTTGAGGCCCCAGGCCGCCACCGCCTGGCGGGTCGCCTCGCCGAGCACGGCGTGACGGTGGTAGACGTTCTCCAGACCTTCCTCGAACAGGCAGGCCAGCGCCTCGCGCAGGCCGTAGAGCAGCGGCACCGACGGCGTGTAGGGGAAGTAGCCGGCCGGGTTCTGCTTCAGCATGTCCTGCCAGTCGAAGTAGACGTGGGCGAGACGGTCGTTGTTGCCGCGCAGGGCCTCGGAGGCCTTGAGGGCCTTCGGGCTGATGCAGATCACGCCGAGACCGGCGGGTAGCATCAGGCCCTTCTGCGAGCCGGCGATGGCGCAATCGACCTTCCACTCGTCGGCCTTGAACGGCAGCGAGCCGATCGAGGACACGCCGTCCACGAACAGCAGGGCCGGGTGCCCGGCGGCGTCGATCGCCTTGCGCACGGCGCCGATGTTCGAGGTGACGCCGGTGGCGGTCTCGTTGTGGACCACCATCACGGCCTTGATCTCGTGATTCTTGTCCTCGCGCAGGGCCTGCTCGATCTTGTCCGGATCGGCGCCGGTGCCCCACTCCTCCTCCTGGACGATCACGTCCAGGCCGATGCGCTGGGCCATGTCGATCCACAGGTGGCTGAACTGGCCGAAGCGCGAGGTCAGCACCTTGTTGGTGCGCGCCAGCGTGTTGGTCAGCGCCGATTCCCAGATGCCGGTGCCGGAGGCCGGGAACAGGATGATGGTGCCGTCGGTCGAGCCGAACACCTTCTTGGTATCTTGGAACAGCGGCTTCGTCAGGTTCGGGAAATCGACCGAACGGTGATCCTCGGACGGCACGATCATCGCGCGCTGGACACGGTCCGGGATGTTGGTCGGGCCGGGAACGAACAGGTGGTTGCGTCCCGGACGTCTCGTTGCCGCCATGAATGTCTCCTCCACTTGAAACCCGCGGGCCGGCCTCGTGACCGCGCGCCCGCCTTGATCCTATGTGGCGGGCGAGAGCCCGCCGCGAAACGTCGTCGGCCCCGCGGCGCGCACGAAGCGTCCGCCGCAAGCAACCGTCACTCTGCGATGTCGGATCGTCGACCGGTCCGGAGCGGCGAAGCGGCTGTGATCCCGCCCGCGTCGCGGCGCGTGCAGACACGCCGGTCGCCTCCTTAAGAACCGAGCCCTCGATGCGTCAGCCTCGCGGCGCATTCAAGCGCGCTCCCGCTGATTGTCGTCGGCGTCCCCATCCCGTCGCGGTGCTCCTGCGCCTCTACCGGGCGCGTCCCGCGCGAGCCTCGACGGCCCGCGCGCGGCGGATGACCTTGGCGGCCGTTATGCGCTCCCCGGCCGGAGATGCAAAACCGAAAAAACTGAACTGAAAAACAAAAAGATTTTCGTATGCACGGCGAGCAGGTGCACTGCACGCGGGCCACTGGGCAGGCTTGCTGCGGCGCCGTGATGGCCGCCCCGGCGCGCGCCGCAAGCGGCACGATCCTGCACGACGATGCCCGCCGCCGTCATCAAACTGAGATCGGATTGGGTTTTGGCTCGGGCCGATTGCGAGGCCGGAGGCGCTGGTGTCACAGGATCCGGAGACGACCATCCGCGTTCGGACGCTGTTCCTGTCCGATCTGCATCTCGGCACGAAGGGCTGCCAGGCGGCCCTGCTGCTCGACTTCCTGCGCGACGTCGATGCCGACACGATCTACCTCGTCGGCGACATCGTCGACGGCTGGCAGCTGCGCTCGGGCTGGTACTGGCCTCAAGGGCACAACGACGTCGTGCAGAAGATGCTGCGCAAGGTGCGCAAAGGTGCCCACGTCGTCTACGTGCCGGGCAACCACGACGAGTTCCTGCGCGACTATATCGGCATGACCTTCGGGGGCGTGGAGATCGCCGAGAGCCGCATCCACGAGGCGGCGGACGGCAAGCGCTACCTCGTCATCCACGGCGACCAGTTCGACATGGTGGTGCGCCATTCCAAGTGGCTCGCGCATCTGGGCGACTGGGCCTACACCACGGCGCTCACCGTCAACACCGTGGTCAACCGCGTGCGCCGCCGGCTCGGGATGCCGTACTGGTCGCTCTCGGCCTGGGCCAAGCTGAAGGTGAAGAACGCGGTCAACTTCATCGGCCAGTTCGAGACCTTCCTGACCGCGGAAGCCAAGCGCCAGGGCGCCGACGGGGTGATCTGCGGCCACATCCACCACGCCGCCCACCGCCAGATCGACGGCCTGACCTACCTCAACACCGGCGACTGGGTGGAATCCTGCACCGGCATCGTCGAGCATTACGACGGCCGGATGGAGGTGCTGCACTACCCCACCCTGCTGCGCGAGCGCCGTGCGGCGGAGGCGTTCGAGCCCACCGACATCCGCCGCGCCGTCGCCTGACCCGCCCGATGCGCCTCCTCATCGCGACGGACGCGTGGCATCCGCAGGTCAACGGCGTGGTGCGCTCGGTCGAGCGCATGACCGAAGCCGGGGCCGGGCTCGGGGTCGAGACGGTGCTGCTGACGCCCGCCGACTTCGCCTCGCTGCCGATGCCGGGCTATTCCGAGATCCGGCTCTCGCTGGTGACGAGGGCCAGCGTGCTCGCCCGCTGGGAGCGGCTCGCGCCGACGCATGTGCATATCGCGACCGAAGGGCCGATCGGCCACGCCGTGCGCGGTGCCTGCCTGCGGCGGGGACAGCCCTTCACCACGAGCTACCACACGCGCTTTCCCGAATATCTCGCGGCCCGCGCCCCCGTGCCGGAGGCCTGGAGCTACGCGTGGCTGCGCCGCTTCCACGCGGCCGGCAGCGGCACCATGGTGAGCACGCCCTCGCTGGAACGCGAACTTTCCGCGCGGGGCTTTGCCGGGCTGATGCGCTGGACCCGCGGCGTCGACACCGATCTCTTCCGCCCCCGCGACGGCGACGCCTTTCCGGGGCTGCCGCGGCCGATCTTCCTCTCGGTCGGGCGCCTCGCGGTCGAAAAAAACCTTGCGGCGTTCCTCACCCTCGACCTGCCGGGCTCGAAGGTGATCGTCGGCGACGGGCCGGACCGGGCCCGCCTCCAGGCGCTGGCGCCGGACGCGCACTTCCTCGGGGCGCTGACCGGCGAGGCGCTGGCACGGGCCTATGCCGGGGCCGACGCGTTCGTGTTCCCGAGCCTCACCGACACTTTCGGCATCGTGCTGCTGGAGGCTTTGGCCTGCGGCGTGCCGGTGGCGGCTTTTCCGGTCACCGGGCCCCTCGACGTGATCGGCGAGACCGGCGCGGGCGCCCTCGACGCGGACCTGCGCGCGGCGGCGCTCGCGGCGCTCGCCGTGCCGCGAGCGCGCTGCCGCCAGGAGGCCCTGCGCTACACCTGGGCCGAGAGCGCGCGCCAGTTCTACGAGAACATCGCGCTCGCCCACGCGCTCGGCCCGATGCGCGCGATCCCGCGCCGAAGGTTCCGGGCCGGCGCGGAGGCCGCTCCGCCGGAAGCAGCCGGGGCCTCGGGCGACGAGGCGAAGCGCTTCGCCTGAACGAACGCGCTTTTCGAGCGCTGCGGGATGACCGGAGCCGGCGGGAATGCGACAACCGCCGCCCTCCCTGCCCCGACCCGTCCCCGATCATGCGTCCCTTCGATCCTGCGCTCGCTTCGACCTACCCGGCCGTGATCGGCTGCGACGAGGTCGGGCGCGGCGCCCTGTGCGGGCCGGTGATGGTGGCGGCCGTCTGGTTCGATCCGCTCGCGTTCCCGCCCGACCTCCTCGCCCGCCTCGACGACAGCAAGCGCCTCGACCGCGCTGCCCGCGAGGCGCTGACGCCGCTGATCCGGGCACAGGCCCGCGTGGCGTTGGCCGGGGGCTCGCGGGCGCTGGTCGACCGGATCAACGTGCGCGCGGCGACCCTCGACGCCATGCGCCGGGCAGTGCGGCGGTTGGGACTCGACGGTCCGGTGCTGGTGGATGGGCGCGACCCGATCCCCGGCCTCGACCAGCCCTGCGGCGCGGTCGTCGGCGGCGACCGCCTCGTGCCGCAGATCGCCGCCGCCTCCATCGTCGCCAAGACCTTTCGCGATGAGTTGATGCGGAAGCTGGCCCTGCGCCACCCCGCCTATGCCTGGGAGTGCAACGCCGGCTACGGCACCGCAGCGCATCTCGCCGGACTGTCGGCGTCGGGACGCAGCCCGCACCATCGGGTGAGCTTTACGGGGCGGTTCGGGGATGGCGGGGCAGTCACGGCCAGGTAGAGCGCGGGTCCCCTCCCCCTTGTGGGGAGGGGTTCGGGGTGGGGGTGGTTCAAGGTGAGACGAAGCGGTGCCTCCTGCACCACCCCCACCTCCTACCTCCTCCCCACAAGGGGGAGGAGAACGCCCGGTACGGCTCCGGCAGAGAGATTGAAGGCGGCTCAGAACAACGCCAACTGCTCCCCCACCCGCGGCGGCGGGCAGAACAGCTCCGTCGTCTGCCGTAGCGGTTCCTCCGAAAAACCCAGCCGGCGCTTGGACAGGGCGAAGCGGCGGCGGATCAGGTCGGCGTAGGGGCCCTCGCCGATCATGCGGGTGCCGAAGGCGGCGTCGTAGGCCTTGCCGCCGCGTGCCCCGCTCAACAACGAAAAAATGTGGGCGCGCCGGCCCGGGTAATGCTCGGAGAGCCAGTCGCCGACGAGGTCGTCGAGTTCGTGCGGCAGGCGCAGCAGCACGTAGTTCGCCTCGCGGGCGCCCGCCGCGCGTACGCGCTCCAGGATCGCCTCGATCTCGTGGTCGTTGAGCGACGGAATGATCGGCGCGACGATCGCCATCACCGGCACGCCCATCGCGGCCAGCCCCTCGATCGCTTCCAGGCGCTTGCGCGGATGCGGCGCCCGCGGCTCCATCCGCCGCGCCAGTTCCGGGTCGAGGGTGGTGACCGAGATCGCCACCTTCACGAGACCCTGCGCCGCCATCTCCGCGAGGAGATCGCGGTCGCGCAGGATCAGGTTCGACTTGGTGACGATCCCGACCGGATGGCGGAAGCGGGCCAGCACTTCCAGCACGGCGCGGGTGAGGCGGTGCTCGCGCTCGATCGGCTGGTAGGGATCGGTGGCGGTGCCGAGCGCGATGG
This sequence comes from Methylorubrum rhodinum, assembly GCF_014199935.1. Taxonomy (GTDB): domain Bacteria; phylum Pseudomonadota; class Alphaproteobacteria; order Rhizobiales; family Beijerinckiaceae; genus Methylobacterium; species Methylobacterium rhodinum. The sequence goes on along the minus strand of NZ_JACHOP010000006.1, from coordinate 74,657 downwards.
TCCGCGGCCAGTAGCCCGGTGCAGACAGCTCACGTTCGAGCAGCGCGGCGGCGTCGGGTTTGGCAAAAAGCTTGGTCTCGAAATCGAGCCCCGGCGAGAGCCCGGCATAGCCGTGGTTCGGCCGGGCGAAGCAGTAGATGCAGCCGTGCTCGCAGCCGCGATAGGGGTTGATCGAGCGGTCGAACGAGATGTCGGGTGAGTCGTTGCGGGTGATGATGGTGCGGGCGCGCTCGACCGTCACCTCGGTGCGCCGGGTCGCAACCTCGTCCGGATGCCAGCCGTCGTCCAAAACCTCGCGCCGGGTCGCCTCGAAGCGCCCGTCCGGGTTGGCCGTCGCCCCGCGCCCGCGCCGGCCTTCCGCGGCCACGCGGTTGCCCGCGAGCCGGCCTACCGCTCTCCCCATCGATCCGGATCCCTCGCCCTTGGCCAAGGAACATATCATGAACGAAATCGCGATGGCTGCACAAGATTCGTGCATCCGCAGAAATGCGCGCCTGTCGCCTCTGGGACCGGCATGGCCTAGACGGCACGAAAGCTTCGTTCGCTCTAAACAGGTTTTTTCGGCCCGCCGATGATCTCCGGCCTGATCCACGTGGCACGCCCCGCCGACACGGCAATCGAAGGCCTCGCCGACACGCTGAGCGCGCTCGTCGCGGGCGTGGCGGCGGGGCTCGTGGGCGATGCCGTGATCGTGACCGCGACGGCGAGCGAGGCCTTGGAGACCATCGCCGAGGGCAGCGGGGCGACCCTCGTCGTGCGGCCGCCCGGCACGAATCCGTGGATCGCGGGCGCGAAGGTCGCCCGGCGGGAATGGCTGCTCTGCCTGGAGCCGGGCGACATCCCGTCCGAGGGCTGGATCCGCAGCCTCGACCGCTTCGTCGGCACCGCCCGGCCGGACATGGCGCTCGGCCGGATGCGGCGCTCCCATGCCGGCCTGCCCGGTCGCCTCGCGGCGCGCGGCGAGAGCGTCGTCGGGGCGAGCCGCCCGCGGGCCGGCGACGTGGTGCGGCGCGAACGGCTCCTGGCGGGACTGCCCTTCGCCCCCCGCCTCAAGGTGCGGCTGCTGATGGCCCGACTGGAGCGGGCCTGAGAATTCTACCTCTCGAACCGCGCCTGAAGTCCGTGCCCGTGGATTTTGGCCGACAGCACGATCTTGGCGCCCGGCGGCAGCGGCGCCTTGAGATCGCCGACGAACCGGTTCGGGGCGGCGCCCTTCAGGGCCACGGTCTCGGTCTTGGCCCCGACCTGGATGTAGGCCTTGCCCGAAAGGCCCGTCGTGGCGATCGGCTGGCCGGCCTCCTCGCTGACGAAGAAGGTCAGTCCGGTGTCGGTGACGACGAGTTCGACCGGATGGTCCTCGGCCATGACGACCTGACCGCCGTTGGGACCGGCGGCCATGGCGGGGGCCGAGAGGGCGAAAGCGAGGGTGAGCGCGGTGACGAGCGAGCGCATGGGAAGTCCTTTCTGTTGAGCCCTTGAGGGGTGTCAGAACGCCCCGGCGGGGGCGCCCTCGGAGTGGTCGGAGGCCGGGTGCCGCGCCTGTTCGCGCAGGCGCTCCAGCGGAGCGCGGCCGAAGGCGAGGAACAGGAGCGGCGTCAGCACCGTGTCGAGCAGCGTCGCGCTGATCAGGCCGCCGAAGATCGTCACCGCCACGGGATGCAAAATCTCCTTGCCCGGCGCGTCGGCGCCGATCAGCAGCGGCACCAGGGCGACGCCGGCGGCCAAAGCCGTCATCAGCACGGGGGCGAGCCGCTCCAGGCTGCCGCGGATGACGAGGTCGGGGCCGAAGGGCAGGCGCTCATGGATCGCGAGATTCAGGATGTGGCTGACCTTGAGGATGCCGTTGCGCGTCGCGATGCCGGTGAGCGTGATGAAGCCGATCATGGAGGCGACCGAGAGCGGCTGTCCGGCGATTCCGAGCGCGGCCACCGAGCCGATCAGCGCCAGCGGGATGCTCCCGAGGATGATCAGCGTGAAGGTCACCGAGCGGTAACGGCTGTAGAGCAGGGCGAAGACGAGGCCGAGCGACAGGAGCGAGAGCAGGCCGATGGTCCGGCTCGCCTCCTCTTGCGCCTGGAACGCGCCCTCCAGGCGGGTCCCGTAGCCGTTGGGGAGCGGGGTCGCGGCGATCTCCTTTTGGATCGCGCCGACGATCGCCCCCATGTCGGCGCCGCCGACGGTGTTGGCCTGGACGACGATGCGCCGCCGCGCATTTTCGCGAAGGATCTGGTTCGGCCCATCGGTCTCGCGGATGTCGGCGATCTGGCGCGCCGGCACCCAGCCGGAGGGGGTCTCGACCAGCAGGTCGCCGAGGCGCTGCGTGGTCCGCATCGTGTCGGGCAAGCGCATCACGACGTCGAAGCGGCGGGTGCCATCGACCACGCGGGAGACGACCTGTCCGTTCGAGAGCCGGCTCAGTTGTTCAATCAGCGCGGCGGGCTGCACGCCGTAGAGGGCGGCGCGGGCATAGTCCACGCGGATTTCGAGTTGCGGGATCAGCACCTGCTTCTCGACCTGAAGGTCGGCGAGGCCGGGGATTGTTGCGAGGCGCCGCCGTAGATCCTCGGCGAGGCTGCGCAGGGTGTCGAGATCGTCGCCGAAGATCTTGAGCGCGATCTCGGCGCGGACGCCGGACAACATGTGTTCGAGTCGGTGCGAGATCGGCTGGCCGACATTGACGGAGACCGGAAGCACCGCGAGGCGGTCGCGGATGTCGGCAATCAATTCGGGTTTCGGGCGCGCGCCCGGCTTCAGGTCGATTTCGAGGTCGGAGGAGTGAACCCCTTCCGCGTGCTCGTCGAGTTCGGCCCGGCCGGTGCGGCGGCCGATCGACTTCACGTCCGCCATGTCGAGGAGCAGGCGCTCGGCGACGCCGCCGATCCGGTCGCTCTCGGCGAGCGAGATGCCGGGGTTGAACGCCATGGTGACGGTGAACGAGCCCTCGTTGAACGGCGGCAGGAACGCTCGCGGCAGGAAGGCCGCGGCGATTCCGGCCAGAGCCACGGCGAGGGCGGCCAAAAGCATCACCGGGCGGGCGTGGCCGATGAGCACCCGCAGCACGGCGGCGTTGAGGCGCTTGAGGACGCGGATCAGGCCGCTCTCGTGCTCCTCCAGCCGCTTGAGGCCGGGCAGGAGGTAGTAGGCCAGCACCGGCGTCAGAGTGATCGAGACGACGAGGCTCGCCAGGATCGAGACGATGTAGGCTTGGCCCAAGGGCGCGAACAGGCGCCCCTCGATGCCCGACAGGGCGAAGAGCGGCACGAACACCAGCACGATCACCATGGTGGCGTAGACGATGCCGGAGCGCACCTCGTTGGAGGCCGCGACCACCACGGCGAAGACGCTTTTCGGAGAGCCCGCCCGCCGGTTCTCGCCGAGCCGGCGATAGATGTTCTCGACGTCCACCACCGCGTCGTCGACGAGTTCGCCGATGGCGATGGCCAGCCCGCCGAGCGTCATCGTGTTGATCGACAGCCCGGCGAGATGGAACACGATGGCGGTGGCCAGGATCGAGACCGGAATCGCCGCGAGCGAGATCGCGGTGGTGCGCACGTTGAGCAGGAAGGCGAACAGCACCACGGCGACGACGACGATCGCCTCCATCAGCACCGTCTCGACGTTGCCGATCGAGGTCTCGATGAAGTTGGCCTGCCGGAAGATCAGCCGGTCGGCGCGCACGCCCTTGAAGGCGCAGGATTCGCCCGCCGCCTCGGCCCCGGTGGCGACCGGCGAGGCTTTGCCGCCGTCGCAGTTGTTGAGGCTCGCGGTGATGTCGGCCAAGGCCGCCTCGACCTCGCGGGTGAGCCGCACGGTATCGACGCCGGGCTGCTTCTCAACCGAGATGACGACCGCGGGCGCCCCCATGTAGCCGGCATCGCCCCGCTTCACTTTGGCGGCGAACGACACCTCGGCAACCTGCCGCAGGGAGATCGGCCGGCCTCCCACGGTCGCGACCACCATGTTGCGCAGGTCGTCGAGGTTCATGGTCCGGCCGAGATTCCGGATCAGGTATTCGCGGGCGTACTGGTCGGTGAAGCCGCCGCCGGTGTTGGTGCCGAACTGCGCCAGCGCCGCCTCCAACTGAGCGTAGGTGACGCCGAGCGCGCGGAGCGCCGTCGGCTGGGGCGCGACGCGGAACTGGCGCACCTCGCCGCCCATCGGGATCACCTGGGCGACGCCGGGGATCGAGAGCAGGCGCGGGCGGATGGTGAAGTCGGCGAGTTCCCGCAGCTGCATCGGCGAGACCGAGCCGCCGCTCAAAGCCGCCATCACGATCTGCCCCATGATCGAGGAGACCGGCCCCATCATCGGCGTGACGGTGGGGGGCAGTTGCGGGCGCACCAGGGCGAGGCGCTCGGCGACCTGCTGGCGGTTGCGGTAGATGTCGGTGCCCCAATCGAACTCGACATAGACGACCGAGAGCCCGACGCCCGAGACCGAGCGGACCCGCGACACGCCGGGCAGGCCGTTCATCTGCGTCTCGAGGGGGTAGGTGACGATCTGCTCGACCTCCTGGGGCGCGAGGCCGTCGGCTTCCGTCATGATCGTCACGGTCGGCCGGTTGAGGTCGGGGAAGACATCGACGGGGAGCTTGGTCACCGTGAAGGCGCCGTAGACGACGAGGACGGCCGCGAGCGCGAGCACGAGGACGCGATTGCGGAGCGACTGCGAGACGAGGTGGGTGAACATGGGCGGGCCTCCTCAGCGGACCTGATTGAGGAGTTCGGCACCCTGCGTGACGATGCGCTTGCCCGGCGCGATCCCTGAGACCACCAGCACCCGGCCGGCGTCCAGCGGCTCGACCCGCACCTCGCGCGGCTCGAAGCGCTCCGGCGCGGTGTGCTCGTAGACGAGGCTTTGGCCGTTGCCGCCGCGGACCACGCTGGTGCGGGGCAAGGCCAGCCCGGTCTGCTGTGCGTCGAGGGCCGCCAGAACGGTGACGAACTGGCCGGTGCGCAGTTCCGGCGGGGCGCCTTGAACCGCGAAATGCATCGGCACCGCCTGGCTGCGGTCGGCGAGCCCCGCGCCCATGAAGGTGAGGCGCAAGGTCCGGCCGTCGGCGAGCCGCGCGGTGGCGTCCTGACCGGTCGCCAGAGCGTCGAAGCTCAGGGCCTCGACCCAGAGCCGGCTCGGCTCGACGATCTGGAACACCTGCACGCCGGGGCTCGCCATCTGGCCCGCCACCGCGCTCGCCTCGGCGATCACGCCGTCGACCGGCGCGGTCAGGGCCTCGGGGTGCTGGCGGATGGCGTCGAGGGCGGCGCGGCGGTCGGCCAGCCCCTTCAGCTCGGCCAGCGCATCGTCGAGCTGGACCTGCGAGACCGCGCCGCCCGGCGCGAGCTTGCGGTAGCGCTCGACCCGGCGCTCGATGATGGCGATCTGCTGATCCAGTTCGCCCTGGCGCTGGCGCATGTCGGACACGTCGACGGCCTGGACCGGGGGCGTGACGGTGGCCAGCACTTCGCCCTTCTTGACCCGCGTGCCGAGCCGCGGGAAGCGGCCGGATTCCGGCGGCGCCAGCCGGCCGCCGACGGAGGACTGGACGACGCCGCTGGCGCTCGGATCGGGGATGATCCGCCCCGGCAGCTCGACGGTGCGGCTCAAGGTGTCGGAGGCCGTCACCACGGTCCGCACGGCGAGCACCCGCTGGGTGGGCTTCGGGACAAAGATCGCCCCGTCGGGCAGGCGGCGGGCGAGGTCCTGGCCGCCGGGGGCCGCCATCGGCGTCCCGCCCTCGTGACCCTCGTGCGCGAAGGCCTTGGGCGCCAGGGCGAGCGCCAGCACCACGAGGGCGGCGGCCGGGACGCGGCGGCGCCCGCGCATCAGAAGGGTGACGACGACGCCGAGAAGAAAGCCCGCGCCGCCGACCGCGAAGGGCAGCGGGTCGGCCTCCTCGATGTGGCGGCGGAAGTCGTGGGCGGCAGCGAGGCTCGTGGCCCAGGCGTCGTCGGAAGCGGGCGGCGGGGGCGGCTCGGGGACCGTGAGGGAGATCGGGAAGAGGTCGCTCTTGCCGCCAGCCGTGACCGTGAACAGCACCTCGTACTCGCCGGCATGGGTGCTCCAGTGGGCGGGCAGGCCGTAGCTGCCGTCCGGCATCGGCGTCGCCTCGGCAGGCCCTTCCGGGGTCTCGGCGGTGACCGTGGCATCGGTCACCGGCTCGTTGGTGCCGGCCCGGTCGAGATAGAGGCTGAGCCGGCCGTTGCGGGCGATGGCGACGAGTTCGAAGGCCTCGCTGCGCGATGCGCCCCGCGGGGCGTTCGCGGTGGGGGCGGCAGATGCCTCGGCACCGTGGTCGTGGCCCTCGTGGGCGGCGGCGGGAGAGGCCCAGAGGCCGAGCGCCAGCGCGACCGCGCGCAGGGCCGGGACGAATGAGACAGGCATGGGGATCGATCCTTCGCGGGCGGGAACGCGCGCGGCGGCCCGGTCGGGCGGCCACGCGAAGGCGCGCGGGGCGCGCCGTTCTCAGGCGAAGGATCGGGGCGGTTCGGGGAGCGCTTCGGGGACGACGCTGACGAAGGCCGCGTCGCGCGGACGGCGGAAGGCCGGCTCGGCGTTCCAGCGGAGCGGCACGGTCACATCGGCCCCGCCGACGAAGGGGATGTGGAACGGGCAATGCACCCCGCAGCACTGGCCGGAATGGGTGTCACCAGCCGGTCCCGAAGCGTCGGCGGCGGTCTCGGAGGCGTGCCCGGAAAGGCCGTCGATCCCGGCATGATCCGCATCGACATGCATGTGGCCGTGCCCCGCCACGGCGCCCTGCGCATGCGTGCGGGCATGCGCAGGGACGGCGATCGTCAGGGCGAGCAAGGCCGCGACCTGCAGGATCGCGACGAGCGCACGCCAGAAGGGGCGGTGGGCACGCATCCCGCCCTCATACCACAACCGGGCCGAGGCTCCAGCGCCGATCAGGCCGGCTCGGGCGTGCGGCGGGCGTCGAGCGCCGCGTTGATGAGGCCCGACAGCGCCACGTAATCGTGCCCGATATCCTCCAGGATCAGGGCGAGATCCTCGGGCACCTCGGCCTCGTCGCAGAGGGCGCGCACCAGCGCCTCGTGCAGCGGCATGACCGTGTCCGCGTAGGTCCGGAAGAAATGTTTGGCCTGTTCGATCGTGTTCGGGTGCATCGTCGCGTCCGTGAAGGCGATGGCTGTGGAGGGCTGCCCGCGGCTGCGGGCGGCCCGGGTCTCGAAGGAGCCGGATCAGGCGGCCTGGCGCAGGGGCAGGACGCGGCTGCGCGTCGAGAGCGACTGCATGCGATCGAGGGCGTGGGGCGTGGCCTCCCACAGGCCGACGATGAGGTGGCCGCGGTGGGAGCGCGATTCGGCGAGCGGGTCCGGCGTCCAGCCGATGCGCTGGTAGATGCGGGTCATCCGCTCGTCGTAGAGGCCGACGATGTGCTCGATGCCCGAATCCAGGCACAGCCCGCACAGGCCGATCAGCAGGTCCGAGGAGACGGTGCGCATCGCCTCCGCCCGCGCGCCATGGCGGGGCGGGTGGACGCAGAAGCGGGTGCATTCCCACGCCGTCGGGCTCTCGACATCGACGGGCTCGTCGAAGAAGTCCGAGAACTCGTGACGCAGCATCGTGTCGCCGGTGGTCGGCAGCAGCCGCAGCGAGCCGGTGAGATGACCGTCCGCATCGGACGAGACGAGGTAGACCGTGTCGTCGCAGCGGTCGTAGCGGTCGATCTCGAGGCCGTTCTCGACATCGACTTCCCAGCCGAGCCGATCCTTGAAGATCGCCGCGCGGGCACGGAACATCTGGTCGAAATCTTGGGGGAACCGCTCGCGGTCGGCACCGGAGAAGATTTTGATCATCGGGAAGACCTCCTGTGGTCAGGAGATCTCCCGGAGGTCCGGCACCGGACAATCTATCGAAATTGAGAGATCGACGGCCCGAGCGGCCGATGGCAAACGGGCCGGAAGGCCCCGTTTGCCGACCCGTTCGGGATCAGGCGTCGATCAGGTCGAGGGCGATCGCGCGGGCGACGAGCTGGGTCATGGTCGCGCAGCCGAGCTTGTGCCGGGCGGTCCTGAGATAGAGCCGCACGGCGGGCTCGGAGATGTCGAGCAGGTAGGCGATGGTCTTGGCCTGCCGCCCGAGCGCGAGGAATTGGACGCATTGCTGCTCGCGCCGCGACAGCCGCCGCGGCTGGGCCGCGCGCAGGCCGCTGAGCTGCACCGCCCGCTCGTGGAAGAAATGCGCGACCGCATGGTATTCGCGCAGGTAGGTCGGCTTGTTGCGCACCCAATCGTCGAGGGTGATGTTCGAGGTGAGCGTGAAGATCGCCCGCTCGCCGTTGGGACCCCGGATCGGGATGGTGATGCCGCGCCGCCCGACGCCGTAGCTGTCGGCCTCCTTGAAGACGTGGCGCGCGCCGACGGAGGTGCGGTCGAGGCCGTCCCAGTCGATCGGCAGGAAGCCGGTGCGGCCCGCCTGCACCACCGGATCGAGGGCGAAGTAATCCTCGCCGACATAGCGGCTGACCCAGCCCGGATCGTAGGACAGCATCAGGATCGGGTTGGGCTGCAGGCAGGCCGGCAGGTGGGTCGCGTGGTAGACCACGTTGGCGAGGCCGTAGGCGTCGCGCAGGTCGAGCAGAATGGGATTGAGGGCGTCGAGGTGAGGGGCCGCCGCCAGGGCGTCGAGAGTCTCGGTGAGGCTGAGGTCGCGCTTCATGACGAGAACATGATCCTCCGCGGTCTCGACCGGATCAGGAGGCGGCGTGCCGAAGTCACGCCCGATTCAAGCAATTCACGGACCTTTTAACCCGTCTGCGGGGAAAATCAAAAATCCAATCGACCATTGTTCCGCCAAGCCTCTCGACTTCCGCCGGACCGCACCCCGCCGCCCCTTTCAATGCGGGTCGCGGCGCGGCGGCAGGCTCTCGGCCGCCGCCGCCAGGACGAGGCGGTAGACGCCGTCCTTGAGCTGGCCCGGCGGCAGCCGGTCGAACGCCTCGGCCAGGGACTGTGCCTCCTCCGAGACGCGGGAATCGGGCGCCTCGACCGCCCCGAGGCCCAGCAGATCATCGGCGCTCGCCCCGAGATGCTCGGCGAGGGTCGCGAGGCGGGCGGCGGAGAGCGGGTTCGCCCCGCTCTCGTACTTCTCCATCTGCGCGGGCGTCACCGAGGCCAGCGCGGCGAGGTCGGCGAGCGACAGGCCCAGACGCCGACGGGCCGCCTTGACGCGCTGCCCGATCGCCCGGTCGTCATCCCTCACGCTCCGCAACGGCCGTCTCCTCCCCGATCCCGCGAGGTCCGGGACAGAGTGGGCAAACGGGCGTCGAGGGCAAGCCCACGATTTTGAGTTGTCCTTCCCCGAAAGGCGCTCAGTCCTTCTTGGCCGGCTTGATCTTGAGCTGGTCGATCGCCCAGAGCCAGCGCCCGTCGGGCTGGCGGCGGGCCGCCTCGACCGAGAACGAGCCGTTCGGCAACCGGGCGAAGGTGAGGCCGAGATCGCCGTTCGTCAGCGCCGGCAGCGTCTCGGGCTCGGGGAAATCGGACTTGCGGGCCAGAAGGTCGGTGTAGAAGCGGCGGATCGCGTCGTGGCCCGTTGCCACCACCTCGCCCGCCGCCAGCACGGCGCCGGGCTCGTAGAGCGCCACCAGCCCCTCGACGTCGCCGGCATTGGCCCGCGCGTGGAACAGGCGCGCCAGATCGCCCGGTTCTTTCGCCGTCTCGCTCATCCCAAGAATCCTCCCTGTCACGCCGCTCAATCGGCGGCTATTTCAAACGCGTCCCCACCCCGTCCTGCACCGAGACCGAGACCGGGATGCCGGCCTTGACGCTCTCGGAGACGGTGCAGAACCGCTCGAACTGCTCCAGCACCCGGTCGATCCGGTCCATCGAGGCTGCCTCGGCGCCGAGCGCGATGGCGACGTCGATCCCCTCCAGGCGCAGGCGCCCTTCCGCGTTGCGGCCGAGCCGCCCGCTCGCCTGGGCGCTGACGCCGCCGCCGTCCTGATGGAATTTGCCGAGCGCGAAGACGAAGCTCGCGCACAGGCAGTTGCTCACCGCCGCGATCAGCACCTGCTCGGGCGAGGGGCCGACACCGTCGCCGATCGGAACCGGCTCGTCGGTCAGCAGCGATTCGAAGGCGGGGCCGAACTCGACCCGGAAGGCGAAGCGCTCGACCTGTCGGATGCTGATGCTGGGTCTGTCCGACATCGCCGCTCCTGTCTCCCCGCTCGTCTCAACCGCCCGCAACGCGTCTTGTTGCCGGGCAACAGGTCATCCCGTCGCTTGACCCGCTTTCCGTATCTGGTATACCAGATGCCAACGAGACGCCACGGAGGGCTTGGCCCTCCCGGCAGACCAGGGAGAAGGGAAGGAGCGCGAGGCCATGGCCGCAGCGACATCTCCGGCGACATCCCAGTCACAGACCCTCGCCCCGGCCATCGACGTCTCGGGGCTGGTCGAGGCCCTGGGCGATGCGGTGGTTATCTCCGACGCGGACGGCCGGATCGTCACGTGGAATCCGGCCGCCGAGCGCATCTTCGGCTTCGGCGAGGCCGAGGCGATGGGCGAGACGCTGGACCTCATCACCCCGGAGCGCCATCGCCGGCGCCACTGGGACGGCTACGCCAAGACGATGCGGACCGGGCAGACCCGCTACGGGACCAAGCTGCTCAAGGTTCCGGCCCTGCACAAGGACGGGCGCACCCTGTCCATCGCCTTCACCGTCTCGCTCCTGTTCGGGGCCGACGGGGAGGTCAGCGGGATCGTCGCGGTCATCCGCGACGAGACCGAGCGCTTCGAGGAGGAGCGTCGCCTGCGCCGCCGCATGGCGGAACTGGAGGAAGCGCTCGGCACCCTCGTACTCGCCTGATCTTCAGGCGAGCAGATGTCAAAACAAGAACACGACCTTTCGTTTCAAGACTTCACTTCAAACTCAACGAAGTCGTCACAGGGAGAACACCAGCATGTCCCAGCCGCTCGAGGGCATCCGGATCATCGATTTCACCCACGTCCAGGCGGGTCCCGCCTGCACGCAGTTGCTCGCGTGGTTCGGCGCGGACGTGATCAAGGTCGAGCGCCCCGGCGCCGGCGACGTGACCCGCAACCAGCTGCGCCACGTCGAGGACGCGGACGCGCTCTACTTCACGATGCTGAACTCCAACAAGCGCTCGCTGACGCTGGACACCAAGACGCCCCAGGGCAAGGAAGTGCTCGAGAAGCTGATCCGCGAGTCCGACGTGATGGTCGAGAACTTCGGCCCCGGCGCGCTCGACCGCATGGGCTTCACCTGGGCCCACATCCAGTCGCTCAACCCCGGCATGATCCTCGCCTCGGTGAAGGGCTTCTCCGACGGCCACCACTACGAGGACCTGAAGGTCTACGAGAATGTCGCGCAGTGCGCGGGCGGCGCCGCCTCGACAACCGGCTTCTGGGACGGCCCCCCCACCGTGTCGGCCGCAGCCCTCGGCGACTCGAACACCGGCATGCATCTGGCCATCGGCATCCTCACGGCGCTGCACGCCAAGACCAAGACCGGCAAGGGCCAGAAGGTCGCCGTGTCGATGCAGGATTCGGTGATCAACCTCTGCCGCGTGAAGCTGCGCGACCAGCAGCGCCTCGACGCCATCGGCTATCTCGAGGAGTACCCGCAATACCCGCACGGCGAGTTCACCGACGTGGTGCCGCGCGGCGGCAACGCGGGCGGCGGCGGCCAGCCGGGCTGGGTACTGAAGTGCAAGGGCTGGCAGTCGGACCCGAACGCCTACATCTACTTCACGATCCAGGGCCATGCCTGGGCCCCAATCTGCAAGGCGCTCGGCAAGCCCGAGTGGATCGACGATCCGGCCTACAACACCGCCCGCGCCCGCCAGGACAAGATCTTCGAGATCTTCGCCTTCATCGAGGATTGGCTGGCCGACAAGACCAAGTTCGAGGCCGTCGACATCCTGCGCAAGTTCGACATCCCGTGCTCGCCGGTGCTGTCGATGAAGGAGATCGCCGCCGATCCGTCGCTGCGCGCCAGCGGCACCATCGTCGAGGTCCCGCATCCGAAGCTCGGCTCGTACCTGACCGTCGGCTCGCCGATCAAGTTCTCGGACCTGAAGGTCGACATCAAGGCCTCGCCGCTGCTGGGCGAGCACACCGACGAAGTGCTGGCCGACCTCGGCTACTCGCCCGAGCAGATCGCCGCGATGCACGAGTCCCGCGCGGTCTAACGCCAAGTTGCGCGGCACGGGACCGAAGGTTCCGTGCCGCGCGTCCGGCGGACGACCGCCGCCACCAGGCCCCGTCTCTCTGCGCGTGGGCTGATCGGCAACGAGACATGCGTCGCCGATCGGTGAGTTCCCCCATTCCAAGAATCCTCCCGGGTCGGGCGAGCCGCTCCGGGAGTGCCTGACCGGACTCTGTTCGAGTCCGGGTTGTATTTCTCCTCCGTGTCACTTGGCCGGGCCGCCCTACGGCCCGGCCTTTCTTGTTTCCGGCGCCTTTTCGCGACACGCTCGCGAGACACCCTTCGCCCGTCCGCGCCCCTGATTACGGTGCCTGCCGGTGAATGCATCCTTCAGCCGTCCCCTGCTGCGCCGCCTCCTGCCGCAGCAGGCTCCCGTCAGCGTCCGCGAGCGCGTGCGTGCCGCCTGCGGGGCGCTCCTCGGGCTCCTCGCCACCGGGCTCGTCGCCCGCGCGGCCCTCGGCAACGGCGCCGCTCTGCCGGCCCTGATCGCCCCGATGGGCGCCTCCGCGGTGCTGCTCTTCGCCGTGCCTTCGAGCCCGCTGGCGCAGCCCTGGTCGATCGTCGGGGGAAACCTGATCGCGGCGCTCGTCGGCGTGAGCGTCGGCCACCTCGTGCCCGATCCGCTGGTGGCCGCCGGCCTCGCGGGCGGGCTCGCCATCGGCCTGATGATGGCCTTCCGCTGCCTGCACCCGCCGAGCGGCGCGGTGGCGCTCACTGCCGTCCTCGGCGGCCCGGCGATCCACGATCTCGGCTACGGCTTCGTGCTGTGGCCGGTCGGCGCCAACACCCTGCTGATCCTCGGCGTGGCGGTGGCCTTCAACAACCTCACCGGCCGCTCCTACCCGCACGCGCCGGCCGCCGCGCCCGCGGCGCCGGCGCCTTCCTCCGGCATGGGCCTGACCTCGGGCGACATCGACGCGGCGCTCAAGGATTTCGATCAGGTGCTCGATATCGGCCGCGGCGACCTGGAGGCGCTGCTGCGGCGCGCCCAGCTCAGCGCCCTGGTACGCCGCTCGGGGCCCGAGACCTGCGCCTCGATCCTGACCCGCGACGTCGTCGCCATCGCCCCCGAGGCGCCCCTGAGCGAGGCCTTGGCGCTGCTGCGGCGCCACCACATCAAGATGCTGCCCGTCACCGACGAGAACGCCCGCGTGCTCGGCGTGCTCACGCAGACCGACCTGATGGACAAGGCCGAGTGGGACCGCCGCGGACCCCGCCTCGGTCTGGCCCGGCGCTGGCAGCTCACGCTCGGCCGCGGCCGCGCCCCGCATGGCTGCGCCGCCGACGTGATGACGCCCGACGTGGTCTGCCTGCGCCCGGAGATGACGCTCGCCGAGGTCGCGGTGCGCATGGCCCGCGGCGGCCACCACCACCTGCCGGTGGTCGGCCCGGAAGACCGCCTGTGCGGCGTCGTCGCCCAGTCCGACCTGATCGAGACCCTGGTGGTGCAGGCCGCGACCAGAGCCTCCACGGACTCGTCGCGGACAGACGCCGCGGGACGCGCCCGCGCCGGCGACGAGGTTTCGTCGGACCTCGCCGCCGGGCTGGCCTGAACTCAGGCGAAGAAGTCACCCAGAAAGAAATCCACCGCCTGCGCCACCACCGACGGGTCGTAGGCGTGCGGGCCGTCGTACTCGACGTAGGTGAGGTCGTAGCCGGCGCTGCGCAGGAGCTGGGCGTGGCGGCGGGCGCTGCGGTCGATCCCGATCTGCTCGTCGCGGGTACCGTGCGACAGGAAGATTTTTGGCGCGCCGGCCTGCACGTGGACCGACAGGAAGCCGGCGGATGAGACGATCAGGTGGCTGACCCGGTCGCCGTTGGTGAGCCCGAGCGAGAGCGCATAGCTGCCCCCGTCGGAATGTCCGGCGAAGGCGAGATGGCCGGGATCGATCAGGAAGCGGTCGGCGACCTCGGCGAGTGCCCGGTCGAGCCGCTCGCGGTCGGGGCCGTTGCCCGCGATGACGAGGTCCCAGGTCGGATGCAGCGATTGCGGCGCGAGCAGCAGGAAGCCGCGCGCCTGCGCATGCCCCTCCAGCATCGGCAGGATCTTTTCGGCGTGCCCGCCGCCGCCATGGAACAGCACCACCAGCGGGGTCGGCAGGCGCGGATCGACGTGCTCGGGCACGAACAGGATCGCGTCGCGGGTCTCGAACAGCCCGAGCGCGTGCCGCCCCGGCCCCAGCGCCGGCTTCGAGGGCAACCGCGGCAGGAACGACAGCCGCCCGGCGAGCCGTGGGTCGAGGGGAAGGGTCGGATCGATCGCGGAGGACATGGCTACTTTTCGCGATGAGGCCGGCCGCGCTTTCTCCTCCCCCTTGCGGGGAGGGGCCAGGGGTGGGGGTGGTTCAGGAGGAACCGCTTCGGTGCCTTCTGCCCGCCACCCACCTCCTACCTCCGCCCCGCAGGGGGGGAGGAGAGCGCCCCTGTGATCGAGGCGAGCGATCGGAAAGCGGACAAGACCGTAAAACGAAGAGGACCGCGGCGCCTCGCGGCACCGCGGTCCGGTTCACTCAGGAGCGGAGGCCAAAAAACCTCAGGCGGTCTTCTTCTTCAGCGTGCTCTGCGGGTTGAGGCTGCCGATGTTGCCGCTCTCGCTGCCCGCCTGCGGGTCGATCACCGCGTTGATCAGCGTCGGCTTGCCCGAATCCATCGCGGCGTCGACCGCCCGCTTCAGCTCGTCCGGCGTGGTGACGTTGACGCCGACGCCTCCAAAGGCCTCCATCATCTTGTCGTAGCGCGAGTCCTTCACGAACACCGTGGTGCCCGGATCGCGGCCGGTCGGATCGGTGTCGGTGCCGCGGTAGATGCCGTTGTTGTTGAAGATGACGATGCAGACCGGCAGGTCGTAGCGGCAGATGGTCTCCACCTCCATGCCGGAGAAGCCGAAGGCCGAGTCGCCCTCGACGGCGAGCACCGGTTTGCCGGTCTCGATGGCGGCGGCAACGGCGAAGCCCATGCCGATGCCCATCACGCCCCAGGTGCCGACGTCCAGGCGCTTGCGCGGCTGGTACATGTCGATGATGCCGCGAGCGAGATCCAGCGTGTTGGCGCCCTCGTTGACGAGGATCGCGTCGGGCCGCTCCTTGATGACGGTGCGCAGCGCGCCCAGCGCCGAGTGGAAGCACATCGGCGAGGAGTTCTTCATCAGCTTCGGGGCCATCTTGGCGATGTTGGCCTCGCGCTTGCCGCGGATGGTCTCGAGCCAGCCCTGCGGCGCGCCCTTCCAGTCCTTGCGGATGCCGGCAAGCAGCGCCTCGACGCAGGAGCCGATGTCGCCCACCAGCGGGGCGGCGATCTCGACGTTCGAGTCCATCTCGCGCGGCTCGATGTCGATCTGGATGAAGCGCTTGGAGCCGGGCTCACCCCAGGTCTTGCCCTTGCCGTGCGAGAGCAGCCAGTTGAGGCGCGCGCCCACCAGCACGACGACGTCGGAATCCTTCAGCGCGGTCGAGCGGGCGGCACCGGCCGAAAGCGGGTGGGTGTCGGGCAGGAGGCCCTTAGCCATGCTCATCGGCACGTAGGGAATGCCGGACTCTTCCACCAGCGCGCGGACCGCCTCGTCGGCCTGGGCGTAGGCGGCGCCCTTGCCCAGAACGATCAGCGGACGCTCGGCGGTCTTGAGCAGATCGAGGGCGCGGGCGACCGCGGAGGGGGCCGGGAGCTGGGCCGGGGCCGCATCGATCACCTTGACGAGGGAACGGGCGCCGAGCGCGCCGTCGATCACCTGCGAGAACAGCTTGGCGGGCAGATCGAGATAGACGCCGCCGGGACGGCCGGAGACCGCGGCGCGGATCGCGCGGGCGACACCGATCCCGATATCCTCGGCGTGCAGCACGCGGAAGGCGGCCTTGCACAGGGGCTTGGCGATGGCGAGCTGGTCCATCTCCTCGTAGTCGCCCTGCTGCAGATCGACGATCTCGCGCTCGGACGAGCCGGAGATCAGGATCATTGGGAAGCAGTTGGTGGTGGCATTGGCCAGCGCGGTCAGGCCGTTGAGGAAGCCCGGGGCCGAGACGGTGAGGCAGATGCCCGGCTTCTTGGTGAGGAAGCCGGCAATCGCCGCGGCGTTGCCCGCGTTCTGCTCGTGGCGGAAGGAGACGACGCGCAGGCCCTCGGCCTGGGCGAGGCGGCCGAGATCGGTGATCGGGATGCCGGGGACGTTGTAGATCGTCTCGATGCCGTTGAGCTTGAGCGCGTCGATGACGAGGTGGAACCCGTCGGTGAGGGCCGGCTCCTCGTGGGGCACGGCGCCCGCGGTGATCGCGTCGATGTTCTGGGCCTGGACGGTCATACGGCGTTCTCCCTTTGGCTTGAATTCTTCGTCGCTGATTTTTTTGGGACCTGCGGGCCCTCCGGGAGGCACCCCGCGTTCTCTGGATTTGCGGCACCCGAAAGCGCCGAGCCGTACGTTTCGGCTCCGAGTCTTGTCGCGACGGAGCTGGTATACCAAATACCAATTCGACGGTCAAACGAAACGCGCGGGTGATGAGGCCGCGCGTTCGCAGGAGTCTGGAGATTTCAGACGGCCCGCTCGGAGTCGCGGGGGTCAGGCGAGGCGCACGGTCGCCTCGGCGGCCTCCACCGTCTCGGCCTCGGCCGCGAGATAGCGGCGGCGCAGCGGCTTCAGGACGAACACCGCGAGCGCGGCCGCCGTGATGTTGAGCGCGATGATCAGCGCGAACACCGCCGACCAGCCATAGGCCGCCGAGAGCAGGCTCGCCATGGGCACGAGGAACGCCGCGGTGCCCTTGGCCGTGTAGAGCAGGCCGGCATTGCTGGCCGCGTACTTCGAGCCGAAGGTGTCGCCGCAGGTCGCCGGGAACAGCGAGTAGATCTCGCCGAACACCGCGAAATAGGCCGCCGTCGCGAAGACGAAGACGTACGGGTTGCGGCCGTAGCCGTACAGGACGAGGCAGGCGGTCGCCGCGATCGTGAAGGCGATAAACATCGTGTTCTCGCGGCCGATAGTGTCCGAGACCCAGCCGAAGAACGGACGGCCGAAGCCGTCGAGGATGCGGTCGAGGGAGATCGCGAGCGTCAGCGCGGCCATCTGCAGGCCGAACAGGCTCACCGGCACGTCGGCGACGTGGAAGTCGTGGGCGATCGGGCCGATCTGCGCCGCCGCCATCAGGCCGCCGGAGGCCACCATCACGAACATGGCGTACATGGTCCAGAAGACCGGGGTGCGCACCGCCTGCTTCGGGGTGCGGTCGACCTTGGTCTGGGGCAGGCGCAGGCTCTTGCGCGTCACCGGCACGGCGACCGAGGGTTTGCGCAGCAGGAACGACAGGGCGACCACGACGAGGCCCTGGCCGAGGCCGAAGGTGAGGAAGGCCTGCTCGTAGCCGTGCGCGGCGATCATCTTGGCGATCGGCACGACGGTGACGGCGGCCCCCGCGCCGAAGCCCGCGGCGGTGGCGCCCGCGGCGAGGCCGCGGCGGTCCGGGAACCACTTCAGCGCGTTGCCGACGCAGGTGCCGTAGACCGAGCCGGCGCCGATGCCGCCGATCACAGCCGCCGTGTAGAGCAGGAAGAGCGAGTCGGCGTAGGCGTTGAGCACCCAGGACAGGGCAATCATGACGCCGCCGAAGCAGACCACGATCTTCGGGCCGTAGCGGTCGACGAACCACGTCTCGACCGGCACCAGCCAGGTCTCGGTGGCGACGAAGATGGTGAAGGCGAGCTGGATCGCGGCGCGACCCCAATGGTGGGTCTGGTCGATCGGATCGACGAACAGCGTCCAGCCGTATTGCAGGTTGGCGATCATCGCCATGCAGAGCACGCCGAAGGCGAGCTGCCACCACTTGGCGGAGGGGGCGTCCTGCGCCGCCTCGCGTGCCGTCTGGCGTTCCATCCCGGTATTCCTCTTGTGGTGTCCGGTTCGGCCCCTCGGGGCGGCATCATGCACAATGGCGCAAGGCATACAATATACCAGGAATAAAAAAGCGTTTCGCACGTGCTGTCATGCCCGACGCCCGAGCGATGGGGCACGCGGCCTTGCTCTCGCCGGTGCGCGGCGCAGCACCATTTCGTATGGATGGCACCACCGGCCGAACGTTCGCGGCAAGATCCCCAGACGGGCATCCTGTTGGATCATCGTCCGTTTTCGGTGCGGGAGGACCATCGCGGCATGTTCGGCAAGGGCGAGGTAAAGCCGGTGGGTCCATGCTGGCAGGCAGGCCTGCTCTCGGTGGCCCTGCTGTTCGCCGGGGATGCCCGGGCGGCGGAGGAGCGCTCCTTCCTGATCGCGGGCCTCGACGGGAAGACCTTCTTCCGGGCCGAGGGCTCGGTGAACGGGCCGAACGGACACGATGGACTCGCCGTCATCGACATCGCGGACCCGGCCCGGCCGCGGCTGGCCCACGTGCTCGGGCTCGATACGTCCGTCTACGGGCCGCCGACCAACCTGCAGATCACGCCGGACGGCCGCCTCGGCCTCGTCACCAGCCCCGTGACCATGCGGCAGGAGGGCGAGAGCTGGTGGGCGCAAGGAGACGACCGCCTGCACGTGATCGATCTCGCCGCCGAGCCGCCCGCGCTGATCGAGACGATTCGCGTCGGCCGACAGCCCTCGGGCCTGGCGATCTCCAAGGCCGGCGATGTCGCGCTCGTGGCCAACCGCGAGGGCCGCAGCGTGTCGGTCCTGGCGATCTCGGGCCGAAGCGTGCGCGTCGTGGCCGAGGTAGATGTCGGAGCTGAAGCCGCCGCGGTCGCCCTCGCTCCGGACGGACGGCGGGCATACGTCGCCAAGAACAAGGCCGGCACGGTCGGAATCCTCACCCTCGCGGACGGACAATGGCGGCACGATCCCGCCCTCGACATGCCGGTCGGCCCCGGCACCTACGGGCTGGAGGTGACGCCGGACGGGGCCTTCGCGCTCTCCGGCAACACCGGCCCGGCGCCGAGCGACGGCCATGTCGACACGGTCGCGCTGCTTCGGGCCGGCACCGCGCGGCCGGTCGTGCTCGATCACATCGGGATCGGCGACACCGCCGAGACCCTGGCGATAAGCCCCGACGGGCGCCGGGCGGCCATCGCCGTGGTGAAGGGCTCCGCAGCGCCGCAGGCGAGCCCCGCCTACACCCCGGGCAGCGCCGCCGTGCTCGTGGGGATCGGGCCCGAGGGACGGCTGCGTTATCTGAGCGAGGCCCCGGCCGGCGCGGTGGTCCAGGGCATCGCCTTCGACCCGAGCGGCGACTACGTCTATATCGGCAACTACACCGATCGCAGTCTCGGCGTGTACCGGATCGAGGGAGAGACGATCCGGGAGACCGGTTTTCGGCTTGCGCTGCCGGGTCAGCCGGCCTCCCTGCGCGGTCGTCCCTGAGCGGTGGCGTCGAGGCCGTCCGGCAACTTCTGACCGTCTCACGAAAAACGCGCCGGGCGTCTCCGCCGCGGCGCGCGTCGTCCATACCGGCCGGCATGTGCCGGCCGGGTCATCTCCCGTCAGTGGGCGGTCACCGGCTTCACCTCGGCCTCGGCCGCGGCCTGCGCCCTGGTGTAGCCCTGGCGCATCGGCTTGAGGACGAAGATCGCCATGAACGCCGCGATGATGTTCAGAGCCGCCGCCGCCAGGAACACCGCGTGCCAGGAGCCGGTCATCGTGGTCAGCACGCTGGTGTAGGGCACGATCAGCGCCGCGGTGCCTTTGGCCGTGTAGAGCAGGCCGGCGTTGGTCGCGGCATACTTCGAGCCGAAGGTGTCGCCGCAGGTCGCCGGGAACAGCGAGTAGATCTCACCCCAGGCGAAGAACACGAGGCCGGTGAGGATCACGAACATGAACGGGTCCTGGCCGAACCGGCTCAGCATGTAGATGCCGACGCCCTCGATGCCGAAGGAGAGGAACATCGTGTTCTCGCGGCCGATA
The DNA here is from genome assembly GCF_014199935.1 of Methylorubrum rhodinum. Classification (GTDB taxonomy): domain Bacteria; phylum Pseudomonadota; class Alphaproteobacteria; order Rhizobiales; family Beijerinckiaceae; genus Methylobacterium; species Methylobacterium rhodinum. The sequence goes on along the minus strand of NZ_JACHOP010000006.1, from coordinate 54,598 downwards.
TGGTCGGAGATCCAGCCGAACAGCGGACGCGTCACGCCGTTGAGCACCCGGTCGATGGTGGCGGCGAACGTCAGCGCCGGCAGCGTGATGCCGAGCAGGCTCACCGGGGTGTCGGCGATGTGGAAGTCCTTGGCGATGGGGCCGAGCTGGGCAGTGGCCATCAGGCCGCCGGCGGCCATCATCACGAACATCGCGTACATCACCCAGAAGATCGGGGTGCGGACCATCTCGGAGGGGGCGTAGTCGCGCCGGCTCTGGCTGACGCGGGCGATGGTCGGCACGTCGCCCTTCTTCGGGGCCGACAGGAACAGGGCGACCAGCATCACCACGAGGCCCTGGCCGAGGCCGAACCAGAAGAAGGCGTGCTCGTAGCTGTAGTGGTGGATCACGGCCTGGATCGGCACCACGGTCAGCGCCGAGCCCGCGCCGAAGCCCATGGCGGTGAGGCCCGCCGCGAGGCCGCGGCGATCCGGGAACCACTTGAGGGAGTTGCCGACGCAGGTGCCGTAGACCGCGCCCGCGCCCGTGCCGCCGATGGCGGCGCCGACATAGAGCATGAACAGAGAGTCGGCGTAGGCGTTGATCACCCAGGCAAGCCCGCAGAGCAGGCCGCCGGCCAGGGTGACGACGCGCGGGCCGTACTTGTCGACGAACCAGCCCTCGATCGGCACCAGCCAGGTCTCGGTGACGACGAAGATCGTGAAGGCGACCTGGATCGCGGCGCGGTCCCAGCCGTGGCGCTCCTGGATCGGGTTGACGAAGAAGGTCCAGCCGTACTGCATGTTGGCGATCATGCACATGCAGACGATGCCGAGGACGAGCTGAAGCCAGCGGTTCACGGGGGGTGACGCGGGTGGCGCGAGGGATGTGGACATGGACGTCTCTCCAGGTGATGCGCCCGGTTGTCCGGGCTGCGTCGGCCGGTGGCCCCCACCCCGGGAACGGGGCGTGCGGAGGCGGGCGGGAAGCCGGCAAGTTAATTCGGCAGAAGTCGGATTAAACCGTCGGCTCGTTCGTGCTGCCCGGCCGAGCGGCACCATAATTCAAAATCCAGAATTGACAACAGGTATTCTGTATACCAGAGTCGGAGGATGGACGCCGCCAGAGCGTCCCGACCGGAGGAGCGCCGTGCCTGCAGCGATGGGCCGAGATGCCGTGCATCGAGACGGAGCCCGCCAGGAAGCCCGCATCCGCACCATCCACCGCGATCGCTCGGTGGCGGAGGCGATGCAGTTGCTCGCCCAGCCCAGCACCGGTGCCCTCGTCGTGGTCGAAAGCGAGACGGTCGATGCGCCGGTGATCGGCCTCCTGACGCAGCGCGACGTCTTCCGCGCGGTCGCGGCCGACGGACCGGACGTCTACGGGCGCAGCGTCTGGCTCATCACCGATCACGACTTTCCCGCCGTCGATGTCGGCGCCTCCGCGCAGGAGCGCCTGCGCGCCTTCTGCGACCGGCAGGTCGATCACATCGCCCTGATGGATTCCTGCCGCGTCAGCGCCATCCTGAGCATCTGGGATTGCGCCGGAGCGCGGACCGGCGAACCCGCGGGCGAGCGCTCAGGAGCCGCCTCATGACCACCGATTCCCCGTCCCCGTCGCAACAGGCCCCCGAGATGACGCACGAGATGAAGCACTTGGCCGTCGTCGAATGCCCGATCGTGTTTCCCGGCGAGAACGAGTTCGGGATGTCGAGCGTCGACATGCTGCCGCGCCTCGGCATCGCCGCGGGGCTGGAGAGCCGCCACATCCGCGTGCTCGACGAGCGGATCATCGCGGTGTGCATCTTCAAGAGCACCTTCTGCGCCAAGCTGTTCTTCGACGCCGAGTGGACCACGCGGGCCGACACGCTCTGGGACGACCGCTACCAGATCCGCTTCGAGGCGATCGACACCGCCTCGGCGGCCTGATTCTTTGTCATTCGGGGAGGACGATCGATGGCCTCCCCGGCGCCCGTGACCGAGCAGGGGAGCGAGCCGGCCTTCCACGCCTGGAATCCCGGCCTCGAACCCGGCCTGCCGCGGGCCCTGACGCCGCTCGCCACGCTGTTCCGTCCCGAGAACGTGGCGCTGCCGCTCGCCGAAATCCTGGAACTGTCCGATCTTTGCGGCCTGCCCGCGACCCGCCTCGCCCCGTTCCGGGCGGAACGGCTCGCGGTGCACGAGGTGCTGATCCGGGTGATGGCCGACCTCTCGGTGCCGGTCGGCGAGGTCTATGCCGATCTCGGCGTCAACTTCCGCGCCATGGTCGCCACGATCCTGCGCAAGGGCGTCGCCCCGCGGATGGCGGAGGTCGAGGCCGCCCTCGAGGCCGTGCGCGCCGAGGCCGAGGCGCTGCTCGCGCACGAACTTTTCGTCCTTCTCGACGAGCCCACGGAGCCGCCCCCGCCCCGGCGGCTCCTCGGCCTGCTGCCGCCCAAGCGCAGCCTCCCGCCCCATCAGGGCGACTGGCAGGCGCGGGCGCTCGCCCGGCTCGATGCGCGACGCGACACGCCTTGCGAGGAGGGGCTCGAAGGCGCGGTGCGCGACGCTTTGCGCACGGTCGTCTCCGCGGTGATCGCCCGGCAGGGCACGCTGATCCGCGATCGCGCCCTGCTGGCGCGGCTCGCCCTGATCCTCATCGCCAACCGCGAGGGCAGCCGCCGCATCGGCGCGCTGATCGAGCCGTGGATGGCGGAGGTGGTGCAGGCCCACGGCTACCGGCAGCTCGCACCCCAGTCCGAGCCGGTGGTCATGACGGTGAAGGGCGCCTCGGCCTCGGGCAAGAGCACGATCCGGCCCTACCAGCGCGACCTCGCCGGTCGGATCGGCGCGGGCTGGACCGACTTCGCCGTCGTCACCCCGGACGTCTGGCGCAAGTTCCTGCTCGACTACGACGGTCTGGGCGAGCAGCGCCGCTATGCCGGGCCGCTCGCCGGCCACGAGGTCGAGATCGTCGACGCCAAGCTCGACCGGCACATCACCGCCAAGGCGGCGGCGGGGCGCCTGTCGCACCTGCTGATCGACCGCTTCCGCTTCGACAGCTTCTCGACCGAGCCGGACGGGGACGGCACCGGCCAGTTGCTGACCCGGTTCGGCCAGCGGGTCTACCTGCAGTTCATGGTGACGCCGCCGGAGGAGACGGTGGAGCGGGCCTGGAAACGGGGCGAGGAGTTCGGCCGCTACAAGGCGGTGGAGGATCTGCTCGCCCACAACGTCGAGGCCTTCACCGGCATGCCGCGGCTGTTCTTCACCTGGGCCCTGCGCCGCGACCGGGCGGTGTTCTTCGAATTCCTCGACAACGGCGTGCCGAAGGGCGCGCGGCCGCTCACCATCGCCTTCGGCCGGAACGGCGAGATGACGATCCTCGACGCGCGCGCCCTCATGGCAATCGAGCGCTACCGCCGGATCGATATCGGCGCGCGCCGCCCCGAGGAGGTCCATCGCGGCGGGACGGAGCCGGAGCGCGACGCCGCCTTCCTGCGGGCGATCCTGCGCCGGCTCAAGACCGTGCGCTTCGCCGAGCGCGACAGCGGCCGGGTCTATGCCCGGTTCGAGCGCGGCCGCCTCGCCGCCCTCGACCGGACGCGGCTCGCCGCGATGCGCGCGGACCCGTCGATGGCGCGGGCGCTCGCGGCGGCGGGCATCGCCCCGCGTTCGGAGACCGCGGATCTGCCCGAACTCGACGAGACGCTGGCGCCCGAGAACCTCGCGACGCTGGGCGCCTGGGGGCCGCGAGCCGCGGCCGCAGACACCGATACGCGGTGATCGGTCCCTCGTAGGCCCGGCCCCCGGGCGCGACGCACTCGACGGAGGGCCCATTGGGGATTACGCCCTCGCAGGCGGGGACGGCCGCACGGATCGGACGCGGTCCTGCCGCCGACCGCCCCCTCCGACCGCCCGAGCCGACCATGTCCCAGAGCGATGACCTCGAGCCGTTCCGCGCCCTCCTCGGTGCGACCGGCGTCCTGACCGAGCCCGGCATGATCCGGCCCTATTGCCGCGACCATCGCGAATTGATGGAGGGCGCGACGCCTGCGGTGCTGCGCCCGCGCACGGTCGAGGAGGTCCAGGGCCTCGTGCGGCTTGCCCGGTCCGGGGGCTTCGGTCTGGTGCCCCAGGGCGGCAACACGGGCTATGTCGGCGGCGCCACCCCCGAGCCGGGACGGCGGCAATGCGTCGTCAGCCTGGAGCGGATGGCGCGGATCCGGTCGGTCGACCCGCTCGGGTTCACCCTGGCCTGCGACGCCGGCACGATCCTGGCCGAGGCGCAGGCCGCGGCGGCCGGGCACGGCCTGTTCCTTCCCCTGAGCCTCGGCTCGGAAGGGAGCTGCCGGCTCGGCGGGAATATCGGCACCAATGCCGGCGGCCTTCAGGTGCTGCGCTACGGCATGACCCGGGATCTCGTGCTCGGGATCGAGGCGGTCCTGGCCGACGGCAGCCTGTTCTCCGACATGCGCCACCTGCGCAAGAACAACATCGGGATCGATCTCAAGCAGGCCTTCATCGGCGCCGAGGGCGCGCTCGGCATCGTCACCGGCGTGGTGCTGAAGCTGTGGCCGGCGCAGGCCCATCGGGCGACGGCGTGGCTCCAGCTCGCGGCGGATGCCCCCGTCCCGGAGATCGCCGCCACCGTCCGGCGGGAGACGGCCGACCTCGCCTCGACCTTCGAGCTGATCTCCGCCGCCTCCCTCGCCCTCGTCGGCGAGATGCGGGGAGCCGATCCCGGCCTGCAGGCCGGTCCCGGCGGGGCCGTCCTCCTCGAACTGCAATCCTCCTCGGCGCGCATTCCGCTCGAAGAGGTGCTGCTCGGAACCCTCGAAGAGCTGCTGGAACGTGGCTTCCTCGAAGATGCCGTGCTGGCCCAGTCGGAGGCGCAGCGGCGGGCGATGTGGACCATCCGCGAGACGATCCCCGAGGCCGAGAAGCATGCGGGCGGCTCGGTCAAGCACGACATCGCCGTGCCGGTCTCGCGGATCGCCGATTTCCTCGAACGGGGCGGCGCCCTCCTGGCCGAGCGCCTGCCGGGCGTGCGGCTCTCGTTCTACGGCCATGTCGGCGACGGCAACATCCACTACAACCTGGTGGTGCCGCCCGGCGAGGATCGCCTCGCCTTCACCCGCGCCATCGAGGCCGGGATCGCGCACGATCTCTACGCCCTCGCGGCGGAACTCGGCGGCAGCTTCAGCGCCGAATACGGGATCGGTCGGTTCAAGCGGGATCTGCTCGCCCGCTACAGCGACGAAACGCGCCTCGCGCTCCTGGCCGGCGTGAAGAACGCCTTCGATCCCGACGGCGTCATGAATGCCGGGATCTGGTTCGCGCAGGACCGGTGATCCGCAGCGCCGCCAGCCGCTCCGTTCAAGCGGCTCGAGCCGGCTCCGGCGAGATCGCCGGCACGGTCGCCGCAGGCACGGCCTCGTCGATATCGGAGGCCGGCGGCGCGATCAGCGCGGTGCCGTCGAGGAAGCTGAGAATCTCGGCCTCGGAGACGTGACCGAAGGCTTCCACCAGATAGGCCAGGGCGTCGTCGGACATCGCTCGTCCTCCCGTTGCCGCGCTGGCGCGCCGGTCCGTTCCGTCGCGATCCGAGCGTCTTGTCTTCTGGTATCTGGTATACCAACGAGCGCGGATGTCAAGGTCCGCCGGTCCGGCGCGCCTGCACGACCGTTCGTGTGGGAGGGTGTCGATCGGGCTCCGCGAGCCCGCCGAACATCGCTTTCGGCTCAAAGGTAGGCGCTGCGGAATCGCGCCGCATTCGGGCTTCGCGGTCGGAGAAATTCCCGAGTGTCGTTCCAGGTTGCCGGCCCGCCGTCAGGGCAATTCGCAGGCCGCGCGGCGACTGTGCGGCCATGGCCGCGTTCGGCCCCATGGTCCGTTACGCGATCGCAATCGACACCGGCTCCAGACGATCCGAACAGGGCCGATGCGGCCCTGCCGGGGGGCCGGCCATCGCCGTCAGACTCCGACTTGGCCGAAGGCTTCACCCGGACAGAGGCCGCGAGCCGACGGATGCGTTCGTCGGGGTCGCGGGCGTCCGAGCCCAATCACGACCTCGGCTTTTCGAACGGCGACGCTCCGCGAACGGGAGCCGCTTCCTCGATCCGGAAGAGGGTTCAGTTCGCCGAGGCCCGCGTGGCGGTTTGGAAGCGGCGCGGGGCCGGCTTCGCCCTCGGCTGCGGATCGCGCTTGTCGACGAGCGCGCGCTTGACGCGCTCGTTGAAGTCCTTGGTCGTTACCGATCGGGCCGTACCGTTGTTGTTGATCTGGGCCATCAGGCGCCTCCGCTCGTCCTGCCGAGTGTCTCACCCAAGGCACCGGATCGCGCGGAGGGTCTCCCTTCATATGGGGCGTGGAGCGGCGAATACGACCCGGCGGCGCGGGGGCGGGCCTACTCGGCTGCGATGCGGTGGACGGCGCCGACGGCACCGGACCCGAAAATCTCGCCGATCTCGGCGTCCGAGCAGCCGAGCACCTCGCGCAGGATCTCGTCGGTGTGCTCGCCGAGCAGCGGCGCGCGGGTCACCTCGGTCGGGCTCGCCGAGAGCTTGATGGGGTTGCCGACGGTGAGGTGGCGCCCGCGGGTCGGATGCTCGACCTCGACCACCGTGCCGTTGGCCCGCAGGGCCTCGTCCTCGGCGATCTCGCGCATCGACAGGATCGGCCCGCACGGGATGTCGTAGGCGTTCAAGATCTCCATCGCCTCGAACTTCTCGTGCTTCATCGTCCAGGCTTCGATGCGGGTGAAGATCTCGTTGAGATGCGGCAGGCGCGCCTTGGGGGTCGCGTAGGCCGGATCGGTCTTCCAGTCCGGCTCGCCGATGATGTCGCAGATCGGCCCCCAGACGGCCCCTTGGGTGATGAAGTAGATGTAGGCGTTGGGGTCCTTCTCCCAGCCCTTGCACTTGAGGATGCGCCCCGGCTGGCCGCCGCCGGAATCGTTGCCGGCCCGCGGCACCGCGTCGCCGAAGGGCACGCCCTCGCCGTACTGGCTGTATTCCATCAGCGGGCCCTCGCCGAGGCGCTGCTGGTCGCGCAGCTTGACCCGGCAGAGGTTGAGCACCCCGTCCTGCATCGCGCAATCGACCCGCTGGCCCTTGCCGGTCTGGGTGCGCTGGAAGAGCGCCGTGACGATGCCGAGCGCCAGATGCAGCCCGGTGCCGGAATCGCCGATCTGCGCGCCCGAGACCATCGGCAGCCCGTCGCGCCAACCGGTGGTGGAGGCCGCGCCGCCTGCGCATTGCGCGACGTTCTCGTAGACCTTGCAATCCTGGTAGCGGCCGGGCCCGAACCCCTTCACCGAGGCGAGGATCAGCCCCGGATTGGCCGCCTGCAGCTTGTCCCAGGTCAAGCCCATCCGCTCCAGCGCGCCGGGGGCGAAGTTCTCCACCAGCACGTCGCATTCGCGGATCAGCCGCCACAGGATCTCGTTGCCCTTGGCCGTCTTGGCGTCGAGGGTGATCGAGCGCTTGTTGTGGTTCAGCATCGTGAAATAGAGGCTGTCGATGCCGGGGATATCCTGAAGCTGCTGGCGCGTCGCGTCGCCCGCGCCGGGCCGCTCGACCTTGATCACGTCGGCGCCGAACCACGCCAGCAGCTGCGTGCAGGTCGGACCGGACTGGACATGCGTGAAATCGAGGATGCGCACGCCGTCGAGAGCCTTGCCCATCGCGAGGTCCCCTCCCAGGAAGCTTCTTTTCGGTGTCGGCGCGCGGGCGATGGCGTCGCCCTGCGGGCCGCTGCACGAAGCCGGCATCGCAGCCTCACCGGTCGGACAGGATGGCGTCCTGCGCTTGGCGACCACGACGCTGTCGACTTCGTCTCTGGTTTCTGGCATACCAAATGCCAGTCGTCAACAAATCGGGGTGTGGGCTGCGCCGCATGCAAAGCTGCACACAAGCCTGAACCCTCCCCGACTCGTGACAATCGTCTCCTTGTGTTCCACATCGGGAGGCGACAAGCTTGGCCCACGCGGTCCCCTCCGCCCGGACAAGCATCCCTCGGACGCGAAGGTCGAATCGGACGCGATGGAAAATCTCTCGATCAAGCCGATCGTGCCGGCCACCAGCCTGCGGACGCTGGCCTACGAGGCGCTGAAATCCGCCATCACCAACATGGACATCTACGGCGCGACCGGCGACGTCCGCCTCGACGAGCGCGGCCTGTCGCAGACGCTCGGCGTCTCGCGCACGCCGATCCGCGAGGCGCTCACCGTGCTGGAGCAGGAAGGCTTCGTGCGCAACGAGCCGCGCCGCGGCGTGTTCGTCGTCAAGAAGACGAAGCGCGAGATCGTCGGCATGATCCAGGCCTGGGCGGCCCTGGAGAGCATGGCGGCCCGGCTCGCCTGCGCCAATGCGCCCGAGGAGGATCTGGCCTGCCTGCGCCGCTCCTTCCCCGAATTCTTCGAGGGCCGGCCCGCCGATCATCTCGACGAGTATTCGGAAGCCAACATCCGCTTCCACCAGAAGATCATCCGGCTCGGCGGCTGCGCGGTGATCCAGGACCTGTGCGGCAACCTGCTGGTCCATGTCCGCGGCATCCGCAACACGGCGCTCCGTCAGGGCGACCGCGCCTCGGACTCGATCCTCGAGCACGTGCGCATCATCGAGGCGCTGGAGGCCCGCAACGCCGACCTCGCCGAGCGCCTCGTGCGCGAGCACGGCCTGGGGCTGGCCGCCCATGTCGAGCGTTACGGCAACCACTTGGATTGAGGGGATCGACGGGTTTGGGGGCCGTCGCTTGACCGGCGGCGGTTGCCGTGGCTTCTGAGGCCCGGCACCCCGACTCCGTAGCTCAGCTGGATAGAGCAGCCGCCTTCTAAGCGGCAGGTCGTAGGTTCGAGCCCTACCGGGGTCGCCAGTATTTGCAATGACTTATACCAAGCGGCATGGATCAGGACCGACGGTCCTGTTCCATGCGTCCGGCGGACGACCGCCGATGCGCCGTCGCGCGGACAATCGGCGATGCGTCATGGTCATCGCCGATCGGTATTCGTGCCCTGCTGAACGCGCCGCGAGCGAACCAGGACAGTCTGAGGACAGCGTGCGACCGTAGAGGCCGAGCCACCGGGCTCTACCAATGGACGGCGTCTTGGCCCTTGAGCCGATTCGATCGCGGGCCACAGGGGACCGGCTCGCTGGGGCGGGTTCGACATCCGGAATGCTTTCGGGTCCGTTGGGCCGAGTGCAGGCAGAAGGTTGGCCGGCCTTGGGTCGGAGGCCGCTTGGGCGTTCCGAGGCCGCAACCGCGCCAGCCGCCCTGTCTTCGGATTGCCGGGCAGAGGCTTCGGCCAGCGCAGCCGAGGGCATGGGCTTCGCGACCCGCGAGCGCGCCTTTCCCGGCGAGAACGCCCCGCGCCCGATGGACCTCGCCGTCGCGTCTCTCACGATTCCGAAGGCGCCCTCCGACGACCGGATGGGGCGCCGGTACAACGCGCCCGGCGACCGCAGCGTGCAACTGCGGCCGGACCCGCACGGAACCGATCTGCGCGTGATCCGTTCATGCCGCGGCGCAGCAACGGGAGAAGCGGGCTGCACGGGAACGGCGGGCTGGACGGGGCGCGATGCCGATTCCGTCATCCTCCGGTTGTCGAACCCGCGCAGATCGGGTGACGCGCGCGGCTCCCCGCAGCCGATCCTTCCCCAGTTCCGCTTCCCATCCGCCCCTTGATCCAGACGAGGACCACGACCCGATGACACTGCGCCCGCTGCTCTACGTCCTTCCGCTACTCGCCGCCGCGCCGGTGATGGCGCAGGAACCGGCCCAGGCGCCCAAGCAGGAGCCGGGCCCCGTCGCGGCTCAGCCGGCGACGCTGAACGACGACCTCCGGGCGAAGTTCGTCGCGCAGGCCCCCGAGGACGTGGTCGCCTCGAAGCTGATCGGGACGACCATCCGCAACGGCGCCAACGAGAGCATCGGCTCGGTCGCCGACATCGTGTTCGACGGCAAGCTGGCGGTGAAGTCCTACGTCGTCAGCGTCGGCGGATTCCTCGGCCTGAACGCGAAATACGTCGCCGTCGCCCCCGAGACCCTGAAGCTGTCGCGCAAGGACGGCGGGGGCCTCGACGCGCTCATCGAGACCGACAAGGATCAGCTCCGCGCCGCCCCCGAATACGTCTATCTCGGCTCCGAGCCGAAGAAGTGAGCGGCGGCCCGGCCGGTCACGATGGCTCGATCCGGTATAGGCGTACCATTGCGCACGCCACCTCGGCCGGTAAGACCGCCCTCCCCTCGTACTTCGGGAGACAGCGTATGAGCAGCATCCGCATCACGGCCGTTCGCGGCGCCTTCCTCGGCCTCGCGCTGGCGGCATCCGTCTCGGCTCTGGCCGACGACACGCCGACCACGGCGGGCGCGGTCGATCGGCTGAAGGGCCTCGGCAACGAGGCGGTCGGCAGCGCCAAGCGCGGCGTCGGCAACCTCACGGACGACGAGGATCTCAAGGCCGAGGGCCGAGCCCAGAAGCTGCGGGGCGAGGCCCAGCAGGAGAAGGGCAAGGCAAAGGACGCGGTCGAGAACGCCCTCGACAAGTAGGCGCCGGTCCACCAGCCGCGGCCGGCACACGGGTCGCACGGAAGGGGCGGCACGCCGCTCCATCGCGCCGGAACGGCGCTCCTTCCCCTCTGCCCCCTCGCCGCCGGCCCCGAACGGTCAGCCGACGAGCACCACCGCCCGCTTCACGTGTGCCGGACGGTCGATCTCGCCGACAATGAAATGCGCCACGTCGGCTCGCGCGATCAGGCCGTTGCGCCAGGATTTCGGCTCGCTCAGCACCTTGTAGCGGCCGGTCGCGGTTCCGGGCGTCAGCACGCCGGGGCGGACGAAGGTCCAGTCGAGGGTGCTCCGGCGGATGCGCATCTCCTGCGCGTCCTTGTCGTCGTAGGCGCGGCCGAAGACGAGGCGGAACGGCACCCGCTGCAGCAGGCCGATCGCCTCGCGGCTGTCGCCGGTGCCGAAGCCGGTCACCGCGACGATGCGCCGGATTCCGGCCCGCTCCATCGCCGGCACAAGCAGGTTGGTCGCCTCCGAGAACAGGCTCACCGGCCCGAGCAGCTTCGAGGCCGGCACGCCGAGCGCCTGCACGACGACGTCGATCCCGTCGAGGGAAGCGGCGACGTCCCCGGCCTTCAGGGCGTCGCCGGAGAACCGCTCCAGTCCGGGATCGGAGACGGCGATGTCGGCCGCCGAGCGGGCGAAGGCCCGGACGCGGTGCCCGGCGGCGAGCGCCGCCTTCACGGTCTCCAGGCCGATGCCCTTGCTGGCGCCGATGACGAGGACGTGGGCCATATCCGTCTCCTGTGGGCCTGAACCCGACAAGAGCCGATGCGGCGGGGATGCGCCATGCGGTGCCTTGACCGACCGCCGGAACGTCGCCGGGCCTGCGGTCTTCTCTGTCGGCATCGCGAACCGCGGATACGGGCCCCTTGGACAAGTTCTTCTACTACCTCGTCACCCTCCTCGAATCGGCCCTCTCGGTCGTGGGCATCCGCGCGACCTACGAGGAGCCGCGCTACGCCGTCGTCGAGCGGCTCGACCGCGGCGTCGAGCTGCGCGCCTACGAGCCGCGCGTCGCGGTCGAGACCGATGCGAAGGGCCAGCAGGACGGCGAAGCGTTCGGTCGGCTTTTTCGCTACATCACCGGCGCCAACACGGGCGGCGACCGCATCGCCATGACGACGCCGGTCGAGAGCGGAGGGCGGCTGATCGCGATGACGGTGCCGGTGGAGCAGGGCGCGGGCGGGACGATGCGCTTCTATCTGCCGAAGACGGTCGCCGAGGCGGGGCCGCCCGAGCCGACGGAGGCCGGCGTGCGCATCGTCCGCATTCCGGCAGAGCGGCTGGCGGTGCTGCGCTTCTCCGGCAGCGCCACGGCGGAGGCGCGCTCGCGGCAGGCCGCGATCCTGACCCAGGTGCTCGACGCCGCGGGCAAACGGACGGAGGCGCCGCCCTTCTTCATGGGCTACGACCCGCCCTTCTCGGTCCCGTTCCTGCGCCGGAACGAGGTGGCGGCCCGGCTGGCGCCCTCCTGATCAGCGCCAGAACGGGCACACCTCCAGCAGGTCCTCGTGCGCCTGCGCCGCCGCCGCCAGCAGGGACCGGGTCCGGGCCTCGACATCCGCCGCGACGAGCCCGGCGGAGAACAGGGCCGCGGCCGGATCGGGAAAGCCGTCGGCGGCGCCGCGCTCCGGCGGGGCGAGGCCGGCGCCGATCTCATGCGCTGTGGCGATGTCGTTGAGCGCGCCGAGATGGTCCTGCAATTTCGCGAGCGCGGCCACGAACGCTTTGTGGCGCTTCCGGTCCTTGCGCCTGTGGGCATAGAGGCCGGCGAAGAACTCGGCGCCGTAGCGCAGCTTCTTCGCCTCGATCCGCACGCGGTGGCGCTCCTCCGCATCCAGCCGGTCGAGATGGCGTCCGCGCCGCTTGATGCGGCGGCGCAGGCGCTCCAGCACGTCGGCCGCGAAATCCTCCGCCGCGCGATCCCCCTCGGGCGTGCCCGCGGGCCCACGCCAGGGGCCGGCCTCGATCCAGGCGACGCAATCGATGACGAGCCCGCGCCACGCAGCGCCGTCGAGGATCGCCAGCACCGCCGCGTAGGCCCGCTCCCGCTCGGCCCCGAGCAGGGCGCGCAGATCGTGCAGGCCGGCCTCCTCGGGCCGCCGCTCGATCTCCGGCGCCAGCGTCTCGTCGAGGAAGACGTCGAGGTTGCGCGCCCGCCCGAACGGCTCGGTGACACGCTTGATCTCGTCGCGCAGGGTCGCCGCCCTCGGATCGGCGGCGAGGACCGGCCGAAACAGGGTGAAGGCCGAACGCAGGCGCCGCAGCGCGACGCGGATCTGGTGCAAGGCCTCCGGATCGCGGTTCTCCAGGAACACCGCCTCGTTGAGGCGCAGATGGCGCAGGCAGGCCCGCGCCACCGCCGCGAAGGCCTCGCCGGCCGTCGTCCCCGGATCGAGCGCGACCCGGTCGGCCTTGCTCGGCCGGTCGAGGCGCCCCGCCAGAACGGCCTCGCCGCGCTCGCCCTTCGCCAGCGCACCGAGGCGGAGCGGCACGGTCTCGCACAGGGCCTGGGCCAGGGCGAACAGGTCGGCCGGATCGCCCTCGGTGAGTTCGAGTTCGGCCTCGCAGACCGGCAGGTCGCCCCGCACCGTCTCGATGCGGCCGCGGTCGAGCGTCACCGCGATGGCGGAGGCGCCGTAGCGGACCGGCCGCCACGCGCGCTCGATCACGAGGGAGAAGCGCGCCGCGATTTCCGGCTCGCCGACCTCCTTCAGCACATCGCCCGCCGGGGTGTCGTCGAGCGCGGCGCGGTCCGGCGCGGGGCCGGGAATCGTCCGCTCCCACTCGGCCCGGTCGAACAGGCCGGCACCGTCGGCCCCGGCCTTCACGGTCTGGATCACGCGCTCGCCGTCCGGGCCGGCCTCTCGGCGCACCCGCAGCGCCAGACCGGCGGCGCGCAGGTCGCCCGCATCGGTGTCGTAATAGGTGGCGTGCAGCGTGACATGGCCCGCGTCGGGGGAGTGGAGCAGCGGGTGATCGGCGAGCGCCGCCAGATCCGCCGCATCGCAATCCAGCTTCAGCTCGATCTCCCGCGAAGCGGTCATGGGACGAGGCGTCTCTCAGGGCGCCCCGTTCCGACCTCCGCCGACGCGGCGATGGGCCATGAGCCGCCGGACGGCGCCGAATCGCGGACAAGCTCGGCTTCGGCTTAGCATCGGGCCGACGGCCCCGCCATCCTGGGGCCGGTGGCAATGCCCCGCCAACAGGAAAAGGGGCGATACGACTGACACCAATCGTATCGCCCCAAGAAGATCTAGGGTTCCGTGATCGCAATCGGGGCCCGACTGCTATGCTGCAGCGGGCGCGTATTCATCACCGGTCGTCAAACGGCCGCCTCAAATCATGCGCTGCAACGAACCTGACGTTCAAAGTCGGACGACTTGAGCGATCAAATCCGGTTGCGTCACGCAGTATTTTTCTACTTCAGGATTCAGGGGCGGTCAATACGGGTGGATTTCGGTCCATCCCGATCCGGCCGGCCCTCTCCGATTTGCCGAACCGGATGAGAGCGATCCGTCGCCCAGGATGAACCGGAACCATCGTGCCACCGGGCAGCGCCCCCGGGCCCGACGGTCCGGAGGCCGTCGCGTCAGAGCACGAAGTCGGCGGAGGTCAGCGTGTAGAGCCCCTTCAGCTCGATCTGGAAGTCGGCGATCCTGTTGCCGTCCATGTCCGCCTGGATGATCGTGCGGTCGTTGACGGTGCCGGTCGGGTTCTCCACCGTGAAGGTGAGTTGGCCCGCCTTGCCGGTGAAGGCGGAGCCCGCCTTGGCGAGGAACTCGAACCCGTCGCCCGCGAGCGTCCCGTTGGCGTCGATCGTCGAGAGATCGATGCGGTCCTCGCCCTGCTTGAAGTCGAGGATCACGTCGCGGGTCGTCGCCGTCGTGCCGGTGTCGGTCTTCGCGTTGAAGTCGAAGCTGTCGCGTCCGAGCCCGCCGGTGAGACGGTCGGCACCGCCGCCGCCGGTCAGGATGTTGGCGCCCGCACTGCCGGTGATCGCCTGGGCGAAGGCGTTGCCGGTGAGGTTGAGCGCCGCGGTCGAGGTCGGGGCGGCGGTGGCCAGGACCTCGATCTCCTGATTGGCCGCGAGCGCGTAGCTCGCGCGCGCCAGCACCGTGTCGATGCCGCCGCCGACCGCCTCGATCACCTTGTCCGCCAGATTGTCGACGACATAGGTGTCGTTGCCGGCAAGGCCCGCGAGGGTGTCGGCACCGGTCCAGCCGTCGAGGACGTTGGCGAGGCCGTCACCCGTCAGCTTGTCGGCCGCGATGCCGCCCGTGACGTTCTCGATGTTGAGGATCGTGTCCTCGATCGCGGTGCCGACCTTCACGCCCACGGCGACGGCTCCCTTGAGGGCGACCTCCACGGCGGCGGTCTTCTCGCGGTAGTCGGCGGTGTCGAGGCCTCCGCCGCCATCGAGACGGTCGGACCCGCCCCCTCCCTTGAGGATGTTGGCGCCGGCATTGCCCGTGATCGTCTGGGCGCCCTCGTTGCCGGTCAGGTTCAGGGCGGTCGTCGCGGTGGCGGACGATGCGGTCAGGACTTCGATCTCCTGGCCGGCGAGCAGCGCGTAGCTCCCCGCACTGCCCGCGACCCTGACGGTGTCGGTGCCGCCGCCCTTGGCCTCGTAGACCTGATCGGCGGCGGTATCGACGAGGTAGGTGTCGGTGCCGCCGAGGCCCGTCAGCCGGTCGGCACCGAGGCCGCCGTCGAGGATGTTGTTGCCGGCATTGCCGCGCAGGCTGTTGGCCCGCTCGTTGCCGGTCAGGTTGATCGTCCCCTTGCCGGTGTCGCTCGTCGTGGACAGGGCCTCGATCTCCTGACCGGCGGCGAGGGTGTAGGACACGCTCGCCTTGACCGTGTCGATGCCGCCGCCGACCGCCTCGATCACCTTGTCGGCCGCGTTGTCGACGACATAGGTGTCGTTGCCGCGACCGCCTCTGAGGGTATCGGCGCCGGTCCAGCCGTCGAGGACGTTGGCGAGGCCGTCGCCGGTGAGCGTGTCGGCTGCGGTGCCGCCCGTGACGTTCTCGATGTTGACGATGCGGTCCTCGGCGACGCCTCCCACCGTCACGGTCACCCGGGTGCCGCCGTTGAGCGCGACCGCAACCGCCGCGGTCTTCTCGCGGTAGTCGGCGGTGTCGAGGCCTCCGCGGCCGTCGAGGAGATCGGCCCCGCCCCATCCCTTGAGGATGTTGGCGCCGGCATTGCCCGTGATCGTCTGGGCGAACTCGTTGCCGGACAGGTTCAGGGCGGTCGTCGCGGTGGCGGACGAAGCGGCCAGGACTTCGATCTCCTGGCCTGTCAGTAGCCCGTAGGTCGCGGCGCTCGCCGCCACCCTGACGATGTCGGTGCCGCCGCCCCTGGCCTCGTAGACCTTATCGCCGACGACATCGACGTAGTAGGTGTCGCCGCCGCCCAGACCCGTCAGCGAATCCGCGCCGATGCCGCCGTCGAGGACGTTGTTTCCGGCGTTGCCGCGCAGGCTGTTGACCCGCTCGTTGCCGGTCAGGTTGATCGCGCCCTTGCCCGAGACGTTCGTCGTCATCAGGACCTCGATCTCCTGGCCGGATTCGAGGATGTAGCTGACGCTCGTCCGCACCGTGTCGGTGCCGCCCTCCGCACTCTCGACGACGCGGTCGCCCTGGGCATCGACGATGTAGGTGTCGTCGCCCTTGCCGCCGGTCAGCGTGTCGTTGCCGGTGAAACCGTCGAGGAGATCGCTGCCGTCGCCGGTGACCACGATGTCGTCCTTGGCGGTCAGCTTGAGCTCGAAGCGCTCGGCACCGGCGAAGACGACGCCGGTGTTCGCGTTGCCCTGGTAGAAGCGCCCGGAATGGCCGGTCGCCAGCGTGCCCTGAACCGCTCCGTCCATGCGCACGCCGACGCCGCTGTCGGGCGTGGCCGAGTAGTCGAGCACCAGCGTGTCGGCCGTGCCGGCACCGAGGTCGACCCAGTCGCTGCCGCCGGCCACCGTGACCCGATCGTTGCCGGCCCCCGTGGCGATCCGGTCGTCGAGGATCTCGGCGCGGGTGACGATCACATCGTTGCCCGAGCCGGACTTGAACGGATCGTTGGTGCCGTTGCCGAGCGCCTCGATGCCGCGCACGGTGGCGGTGCCGGTAGCGTTCGTGGTCTCCCGCTTGACGACGTAGGTCGCCTGCACGCCGGTGCGGTTGAGGTCGAGGTCGAGCGCGGCGGTCATGGCCGACTTGTCCGCCGACCAGCGGTCAAGGCCGGTGCCGCCGTCGACGATGTCGACGCCCTTGCCGGTGAAGACGTCGTCGTCGCCGGCCAGCGCCGTGACGCGGTCGTCGCCGTCGGCGGTGACGACGATGTCGCGATGGCCCGTCAGCGTCAGCTCGATATGCTCGACCTCGCTGAAGCTGACGCCGGTGTTCGCGTTGCCGCGATAGTAGCGCCCGCTGTAGCCCCCCGCGAGCGTACCGGCGATCCCGCCGTCCACGCGGATGCCGACGCCGCTGTCGGCAGTGCCGGAATAGTCCACCACCAGCGTGTCGATGCCCGCGCCCAGAATGACGCTGTCGCTGCCGCCCGCGAGCTTGACCCAGTCGGCACCGCCCCCCGTCGTGATGACGTCGTCGTCGTCCTCGCCCTCGCCCAGGGTCGTGATCCGGTCGGCGCCCGCGCCGGTGATGAGGTTCAGAGCCTCGATGCCCGACACCGTGGCGGTGCCGACGGCCTTCGTGGTCTCGCTGAGGATGGAATAGGTCGCCTGGATGCCGGTCTGGGTCAGGTCGAGCACCATGGCCTGATCGGCGGCCATCGCCGACTTGTCGGCCGCCCAGCGGTCGAAGCCGCGGCTGCCGTCCTCGTTGGTGCCGCCGTCGATGGTATCCACGCCCTTGTCGGTTTCGAGCAAGTCGCTGCCCATGCGGCCGCGCACGACGTCGTCGCCGTCGCCGGTGCGGGCGATGTCGGCGTGCTGGGTCAGGGTGAGGTCGAATCGCTCCGCGCCGGCGAAGGTGACGCCGGTGCTCGAATTGCCCTGGTAGAAGCGGCTGGCGTAGCCGGTCGCCAGCGTCCCGAGGAATCCGTTGTCCATGCGGACACCGACGCCGCTGTTGGGCGTGGCGGAATAGTCCAACACGAGCGTGTCGGCCGTGCCGGCCACGTTGGTGCCGAGATCGACCCAGTCGTTGCCGCCGGCGACCTTGACCCGGTCGGTGCCGGCACCCGTGGCGATCTGGTCGTCGAGGATCTCGCCGCGGGTGACGATCACGTCGTTGCCCGAGCCGGACCTGAACGGGTCGCCGGTGCCGTTGCCGAGCGCCTCGATGCCCTGCACGGTCGCGGTCGCCACGCCGTTCGTGACCTCGCTCCTGACCGCGTAGGTCGCCTGCACGCCGGTGCGGTTGAGGTCGAGGTCGAGCGCGGCGGTCATCGCCGACTTGTCGGCCGACCAACGGTCGAGGCCGGTGCCGCCGTCGACGGTGTCGACGCCCTTGCCGGTGAAGAGATCGTCGTCGCCGGCCAGCGCGATGACGCTGTCGTCGCCGTCGACGGTGACCACGATGTCGCGATGGCCGGTGAGCGTCAGCTCGAAATGCTCGACGCCGCTGAACCGGACGTCGGTGCTCGAATTGCCCTGGTAGAAGCGCCCGGCATAGCCCTCCGCGATCTTGCCGGTCACGGCACCGTCCATGCGGATGCCGACGCCGCTGTTGGCGGTGCCGGAATAGTCCACCACCAGCGTGTCGATGCCCGCGCCCATGGCGACGCTGTCGGTGCCGCCCGCGACCTTGACCCGGTCGGCACCGCCGTTGGTCGCGATGACGTCGTCGTCGTCGGCGCCCTCGCCCAGCGTTGTGATCCGGTCGGCCGCTTCGCCGGTCGACAGGCTCACGACCTCGATGCCCGTCACCGTGCCGGTGCCGGCGAGCTTGGTCGTCTCGCTGCGGACGATGTAGGTCGCCTGGAGGCCGGTCTTGGTCAGGTCGAGCACCATGGCCTGATCGGCGGTCATCGCCGACTTGTCGGCCGCCCAGCGGTCGAAGCCGCGGCTGCCGTCGGCGTCAGTGCCGCCCTCGACGATGTCCACGCCCTTGCCGGTGGTGAGCGTGTCGCTGCCGCCGCGGCTGCGCACGATGTCGTCGCCGTCGCCGGTGACCACGATGTCGCTCAGGCCGGTCAGGGTGAGTTCGAAGCGCTCGGCGCCGGCGAAGACGACGCCGGTGTCCGCGTTGCCCTGATAGAAGCGCCCGGAATAGCCGGTCGCCAGCGTGCCCTGAACCGCTCCGTCCATGCGCACGCCGACGCCGCTGAAGGGCGTGGCCGAGTAGTCGATCACCAGCGTATCGGCCGTTCCCGTCAGGTTGGCGCCGAGATCGACCCGATCGTTGCCGCCGGCGACCTTGACCCGGTCGGTGCCGGCACCCGTGGCGATCTGGTCGTCGAGGATCTCGCCGCGGGTGACGATCACGTCGTTGCCCGAGCCGGACTTGAACGGATCGTTCGTGCCGTTGCCGAGCGCCTCGATGCCGCTCACGGTGGCGGTGCCGGTCGTGGTCGCGGTCTCCCGCTTGACCGTGTAGGTCGCCTGGATGCCGAAGCGATAGAGGTCGAGGTCGAGTGCGGTGGTCATGGCCGACTTGTCGGCCGACCAGCGGTCGATGCCGGTGCCGCCGTCGATGGTGTCGACGCCCTTGCCGGTGAAGATGTCGTCGGCGCCGTCGAGCGCGGCGACGCTGTCGTCGCCGTCGCCGGTGACCACGATGTCGCGGAGGCCGGTGAGCGTCAGCTCGAAATGCTCTGCGCCGCTGAAGCGGACGTCGGTGTTCGAGTTCCCCTGGTAGAAGCGCCCGCCATAGCCTTCCGTGATCTTGCCGGTCACGGCACCATCCATGCGCACGCCGACGCCGCTGTTGGGCGTGCCCGAATAGTCCAGGACCAGCGTGTCGATGCCCGCCCCGAGCGTCGCGGTGTCGTTGCCGCCGATCACCTTGATGCGGTCGTTGCCGGCCGCGCCGAACAGGGTGTCGTTGCCCGTGCCGCCGGTCAGGTCGAAGCGCTCCACGTTCTCGAAGCGCGTCGTGTAGTACATCGGGATTTCGCTGTGGTTCTCGGTCTTCGAGATGTACCACAGCGACTTGTAGCTGTTGCCGTCGCGGACGATGTCGCGCCGGGCCGCGGACCAGTCCATGATCAGGAGATCGCCGGTGCCGGCGCCGCCGTCGAAGTTCGCGCCGCCGACGCCGAAGGGCTGCGGGTCGCCGGAGGTGGCGAGGTCGACCGCGAGCGTGTCGTTGCCGCCCCGGCCCTCGAAGGTGGTCTGGGCGGTCGGGTAGGACGGCTCGTTCGGCGAGATGCCTGTCGGGTTCGGCACGGTGCCGCGCACGTCGAGAAAATCGTCGCCGTCGCCGGATTCGAGCGAGATCGCCTCGATCGAGGTCAGCTTGGTGCCGTCCGAGAGGGTGATGGTGCCGCCGTTCTGGACCTTCTTGAGATCGATCGTGTTCTTGCCGTTGCCCGAGAGCGTGATCACGGCGGTGTCGAAGCCTTCGCCGCCGTCGATCTCGTCGGCGCCGCCGCCGCCGATCAGGGTGTCGTTGCCGCCGTTGCCGACGAGGAGGTCCTTCAATTCGCCGCCGACCAGCGTGTCGCCGCCGGTGCCGCCCTTCAGGACGAAGCGCTCGACGCCGGTGAAGAACAGCTCCTGCTTGGGTTCGTTGAAGCCTGCGCCGTCGCGCTCGTAGCTGCGCGCCTGGCCGATGGTCGGCGAGAGGTTCCGGACGGTGTTGTGGACGAGATCGAGATACTTGATCTGCGTCGTGGAATTCGACCAGTCCATCACCAGGAGGTCGGTGCCCGAGCCGCCGTCGAACTGGTCGGTGCCGGGGCCGATGTCGGAGAAGACCGCGACGTCGTCGCCGGCATGGCCGTACACGGTGTCCGAGCCGGTGCCGGGGACGAAGGCGTCGTTGCCGTCGGCGTAGGGGTCCTTGTCGCCGGCCTGGGGCGCGCCGGCTTCGGTCCGGTACATCCGGACCTTGTCGAGGAGGGTGCCCTCGGTGTCGCCGGTGCCGATCTCCCGGAAGGTGAGGCGGTTCTTGTCGGCGCCGGTGCCGGTGCCTCCGGTGAGATCGATGAAGTAGGTCGTCGTGCCGGTCGTCGGATCGATGTAGGACTTCGTCGTGCCGTCGATGGTCCAGTTGAGCTTCTGCCCGCCGAAGGTGACTTCGAGGCGGGCCTGGGCCTGGGCCGACACCTTGCCGGCGTTGAAGGCGAGGCGGTAGGTCTGGCCGTCGAGAAGGCCGCCGACCACCTGCGAGATGGCGACGTTGGAGTTGATCAGGTTGCCTTCGAGATCGACGCCGTACTTGCCGTCGGCCGGCGTTCCGGCGACCCCCTGCCTGTACAGTTCGAGGTTCCCGCCGGCCGGCAGGGTCACGGTCCAGCCGTCGAGCGTGTTGTAGCCGTAGCCGTTGGCGTCGAAGGTCGGGTTGAAGACCGTCTCGAAGCTGCCGTTGCGGATGAAATCGCTGTCGGCGCCGTAGAGCGTGTCGTTGCCCGCGCCGCCGTCGAGGGCGTCGGCGCCGAGATCGCCGCGCAGCACGTCGTCGCCGTCGCCGCCCGTCAGCGTGTCGTCGCCCTTGCCGCCGACGGGAATCTGGAAGCTCTTGGTCGAGAGGACGCTGTAGCCCCGCATCATCGACATGGCGTTGCCGGCAAACGTCGCGCCGAGCGCCGCACCGGCCGCGAAGGGCGCGCTGGGGCTGGCGATGAAGGCGCCGTTGTTGATCGCGAAGTTCGCCGACAGGATCGAGGCCGATCCCCCGCCGAGATTGAGCAGCGTGCTGCCGTCGTTGCCGATCAGGGTCGAGCCGTCGTTGCCGATGAGCGCGGCGGGAGAGAAGTTGATGAGCGAGCCGCCGTCCTGACCGATGAGGGAGCCGCCGTCCTGGCCGATGAGGCCGGCGCCGTCGCGGGAGATGATGCTGGCGCCGTCCGTTCCGACGAGCTGCGCGAAGTTGAGGTTGCTGATGATGCCGTTGAGGAAGCCCGAGGCGCTGACCTTCAGCGGGCTGTCGAGCACCGGGCTCGTCAGCGTCAGGGTCGAGACCCCGTTGGAGAGGGTGCCTTCGAGCTTGAGCGGCGTGCCCGTGCTCGACGGAGTCGGGATCTCCTTGAGCGTGTAGGTCTTCAGGTTGCCGTTCTCGAACGTCTTGACGACCTCGTATTTCGTGCCGTCGGATCGGACCTCGAGCGTCTGGGCGGAGGTCAGGCGGCCGTGCGAGTAGGAGCTGTCGGGCCCGAAGGTCTGCTTGGTCTGCGCCGTCGGCGGATCGAAGGACATCGACGTCAGGCCGCCGTCCTTGGTGAGGCTCGTGTAGCGGGCGAGGCTGCCGTCGGCGTAGAGCTTGAAGCCGACGGCGTCGTCGGCCGGCGGGTAGCTCCCGGCCGGGGCCGGCCGGCCGTCGGGGCGGAAGTAGACGATGTTCGACGCGGCCGACAGCCACTCGATCTTCATCCGGACTTCATTGGCGGCGTTCAGATAAATATAAGTTGTATCTTTCGGCAGCGTCGCCATCGCAATCCCCCACCCACGGACTTGGTTTTGTTCGTTAACGCCCGGCGTTCGGCTGAAATCCGTTCCGCTCGCCACTCATACACTCGGAAGCCATCATCGCCATCGGCATTGAAGCCATTTCTCCATCCCCAGGAAAGTGTCCGGAGATAGGCGGAGCCGGGGCTGAACCACGAAGACTATGTGACGAACGGTCTCGGCCACCGTTTTCGACATCCGGTGACTTCCGCCGGTCTCGAACTCGGCATACCGTGCCACGACCGGATACGCACCCTCACTTCTGAGGGGGCCGGCGTGAAACGGTTCAATGACCGCGACTTGCGGTTCCGACTGTTGCGGATGGGGAACGCATCGTGTCGACACTGTCGAGGGACGAGGTGATCGCCGCCATCTACGGTGCGGCGTCCGAGCCCGACGGGTTGAGCCGCATCGCCTATACGCTGCGCACCTATCTCGATGTGGACAGTGCCGGGATCTGGTTCGTGGACCGCGGCGGCATCGTCGACATCATACAGACCGCCGACATCGCCGAGTCGGTCGAGCCCTATCTCCAGTATTACCGGACGCTCGATCCGTGGACCGCCTCCCGCAAGACGCCGGGCCGGGTCTATCTCGGCTCGGACACGGTCGACGAGGCGGGGCTTCTGCGCAGCGAGTTCTACAACGACTTCGCCCGCCATTTCGGCATGGTACGGCCGATGGGGCTGGTGCTCGACCTCGAACCCGGCTCCATCGCCACCCTCGCCCTCAACCGCAGCGAGACCCAGCGTTTCCTAGGCGAGGCCGATCGGGCGGTGCTGCAGGATCTGGCGATCCACCTGAAGGCGGCCCTCAGCCTGCGCGGCCGTATCCAGGCGGAGCGCGAGGTCGGCCTGGCCCGGAGCGCCGCCCTCGACGCCGTGCGCTTCGCCGTCGTGGTCTGCGACGGCGAGGCGCGGGTGCGGACCCTGAACGCGGCGGCGGGCGAACTCGCGGCCTCGGGGCTGATCGGCCTCGGCCCGCGCGGCGGCGGCCTGACGGTCGGCGCCCCGCAGGACGGGCGCACCCTTCAGGCGCTCGTGCGTTCCGCGCTCCAGGGCCAGCCCGGCGCGATGCGGGCCCGTTGCCCCGACGGCACCGGGCTGTCGATCCTGGTCACGCCGACCCGCCACGAGGAGCGCAGCCACGCCCTGGTCTGCCTCACCCGCGACGACACCCCGCCCGGCCTCGATGCCGGGACGCTGGTGCGCCTCTTCGGCGTCAGCCCGGCCCAGGCCGAACTCTGCCTCCTGCTGCTCGCCGGCCGCACCTTCGAGGAGGCGGCAGCCGAGCGCGGCATCGCGACCTCGACGGCCCGCTCCTACTTCGCGCTGATCCTGGCCCGCACCGGGGCGAGGAACCTGCGCGACCTCCTGCGCCTGCTCACCTCGCTGCCGCAGATCCTCTGACCGGGTCCGAGGGGGATCCGGAACGCGGCCGGCCTCAGGCCGGACGGGTCAGGGCGTAGAGGGTGATCGCCGCCGCGTTCGAGACGTTGAGACTGCGGATCGCGCCGACCGCATCGATGCGCACGAGGACATCGCAGCATTCGCGGGTGCGCTGGCGCAGGCCCTTGCCCTCGGCCCCGAGCACCAGCACCGCGGGGCGGCGCGGCCGGACGCCGTCGAGGGACGTGCCGGCATCCGAATCGAGGCCGATCCGGGTGAAGCCGCGCTCGCCCAGTTCGATCAGCGCCTCGGCGAGGTTGCGCACCACGACGAGCGGCACGTGCTCCAGGCCGCCGGAGGCGGATTTCGCCATCACGCCGGTGGCGTTCGGCGAGTGACGCGCCGTCGTCACGATGGCGGTGACGCCGAAGGCCGCGGCGGTGCGCACGATCGCGCCGACATTGTGCGGATCGGTGATCTGGTCGAAGGCCAGGAGCAGCGCATCGTCCGGCATGGCGTCGAGGGCGGGCGCCTCGAGCGGATCGGCCTCGGCATAGAGCCCCTGATGCACGGCGTCGGGTCCGAGCAGGCGGTCGATCGCCCCGGGGCGGACGATCTCGGGCTCGACCGGCAGGCTCGGCAGCACCTCGTTCAGCCGGATCAGGGCGTTCTCGGTCGCGAGCAGGCGGTGGAAGCGGCGCCCGGCATTGGCGAGCGCCTGCGAGACCGGATGCCAGCCGTAGAGCACGACATGGTCCCTCCCCTCTCGCGGCGTATGGCTCGGCGGCCGGGGCGGGCCGGGCCGGCGCGGCCGAAATCCCGACGGCTTCGATCCCGTCGGCTTGGCCGAACCGTCGCGGGGCGGCGTCATGGCAAACGATCTCACAGGGATGGCGGCGGGGGTGAAGCTCTGCTCCGGGACAAAGCTCCGGCTTGCCGCGCCGTCAAGCGATACAGCGATTTTTTCGTTGCAGCGGCGACGACCGAAAGAACGACAAAAAGGCCCCGAGGAAATGACCCAAGGGTTGTGTTGGTTGGCAGTTGCGCGCGGGGAGGCGCCTCTTGCCGGGACGGGTCTTGCCCCCTGCGCGGGCTGGATTTGGCTGATGTCCTCGCAGGATGGGACGGGCCGATCGTGAGCGTCTCAGCCGCGAGGCGTTGATCGAGCTGGTGCTGCGTCTGCAGCGTCCGGACCAGACCTCGGTCGTGTCCCCATGAGCGGTGGAGGAGCGGCCCACCGCAGAGGTGGCCATCGCCGGACTTCGGATAGGGTTCGAGTTGCGAAGCTTGAACCTGACCGGAGACGACGATGACCGACGACAGGATGACCCTGATCGACCTGATCCAGAAGGGGGCGGACGGCGACCTTGTACGCGACCCGCTGGCCAAGCATTACTTTGGCAACTCGATCCGAGGCCACCGTAGACACATCCAGAAGCAGGCCGGGAACAGAATGAGTGCTACGATGGAACCAATTTGAGATCGCACTTGACTCCGACTGAATTTCCTTAAATGTGCATAAATAGGCAGACATGCCTCAATACAAAATAAAGCTATAATATGTTATGAACTGATTGGCGCTTTCAACATCGACTTTGCGCAGCTTTGCAACAATCGCTTCAACCGTATGCTTCTTTCGTCACATGGAAACATCCTCCACATGGCTCGAACCCATATCTCAGGGAGGACCACTATTCAGGGGAAAGGCCAGTTGCAGGGGCGTGTCGCCCCTGGTTCCTTGCCTGGATCAGGATCGAACGTCGGTGGTTCGAAGCCCGGTTATGAGTTCGAGGCATGAATCTGGCCTAGGATTCCGCCATGTTGCTAGGTAACCAGGGGCAGGCTTCGTGGGGTCCGGCTCGCCTTACGCCGCTCCGACGGCCGTCCGCAGCGAGCCGCATCTCGAAAAATAGGGGCGATGCCATGTCGAAACGCAAGGTTATTTATGACTTCGGCTCAAACAACGGAGACGATCTGCCATATTACCTGCTGAAGGCTGATTTCGTCGTGGCCGTAGAGGCAAACCCCGTTCTCACAGATAAAATCAAAGCGCGATTTGCCGGGGAAATTGCCGGTGGCCGGCTTGCCGTCGAGAACTGCGTGCTATCGGACGTGCCAGGCACCGACAAAGTGCCGTTCTATGTTCACAAGAAAAATCATGTTCTCAGTACGTTTCCGCGCCCGAGCGCGGAAACGGTCGATCAGTACCAACAAATCGAGCTTCACCCACGAACACCGTCAAACATTGTTGAGCAACATGGCGATCCCTATTACATAAAAGTCGATATCGAGCACTTCGATGCCCAGATCCTGCGCGAGCTGTTCGCTGCCTCGGTGAAGCCGCCTTACATCTCCGCCGAGATACATCATGCTGAAGTTTTCGGCATCCTCGTTGCCGAGCCTGCATACCAGTCGTTCAAGCTGGTCGATGGGCGTTCGGTCAATGTGAAATACGCGAACCATACGATCGAGACCTTGAGCGGTCCCGCCACCTACCCCTTCCCGTTCCACTCCGCCGGCCCGTTCGGTGACGACATCGAAGGCCCTTGGCTCAACGCCGACGACATGTTCCGCGCCCTATGCAAATCCGGGCTGGGCTGGAAGGACATCCACGCCCGCCGGGACGATACGCCCCTCATATCGACTTGACCTGACCGGCCGGCTTTGGACCGGGCTGATTGAGTGGATCAGCCGGGACTGAAACAGTCGGACATGCGGCAAGGCCAGGCCTGCGGGTCAGGATCCAAGGCGTAGGCCCGCACCACATCGCGCAAAGCATCGGCATCCCAGCGCCCGCGACCGAGCACGGCCTGCTGACGCCAGGGGCCGGGATCCCCCGCAGCTTCGGCCCGCATCCAGCCGGTCTTGCGCCGCTCCGGGCCGAGCAGCCCATCCAGGAACGCCCCGGCCGAGGCGGCAACCCGCTCCTGCGTGGACAGGGGCCGCATACGACCCTTCACCTCACGCAGGGACGAGGCCCACAGTTCCAGTGTCGTCTCGATCGACGTCGTCGACATCCATGATGCGCAAATCATGGTGCCGCAGCGAGTCAGAACCTCAACAAAAACGCAACTGTAATGCTAAGAAACCGCCAGTCCGTGCGCTTCGATGTCTTCTCTTCGATAGGCCATGGCGGGGGCGAGCCGGGCAATGTGCGGCCACCACTGCGCGCGCAGGTCGATGTAGGCCTGCGCTGCCGCCTCCTCGCGGGCGACTGCGATGCCCGCCTCGGCAAGTCGGGACACGGCCGCCTCCCAATGGGCGTGCCAGCACTGCCGCTCATCCGGATTCACGGTCTTCGCGAGCGGCGGATCCCCCGGCAGGAAGGTCGTTTCGAGAGTGACGACCAGCATCTGGGCCACGCGCCAGAGCGACTCGACCGCCGCAGATTCCTGCAACCATACCGTATCCTTGCCCGCGAGCGTGCTGCGGATCAGCGATACGGTGTCGAGAGCGAGGTGGGCCTGCGCCGAGACCGAATAGTAGGATTCCTGAAAACGGAAATAGAACAGCACCGGGTAGAAGTGGTGGGTTTCCTTCATCTCGGCCATCGCATCGCCGAGCGAGGTGAGGTGACTGTGGCCTGCGCTGAACTGCCCGCCGGGGCCGAGCCGGGCCAGCAACTCGCCCGCGTCGGAGGTTTCCGCCGAGAGGATGCGGAGCCGAAGGCCGAGCGTGTTGCGCTGTCGCAGGGCGCCGTAGACCTGCATGACGTAGGTCAGGACCAACGAGGTTACCGACATCCCGATCAGCGAATTCGCCAGGTAGACGAGCCGATAGGCATCGGTCGTAGGCTTGAAATCGCTGGCCCCGACGATCGCCATGCTGCTGCCTCCGGCATAGAGCGCGGTCACGAGATCCGTGGGGGTTGGGCCGTTGCCCGCCTGCACGCCCGTCCCGAGACCGGGATGGATGATGAGCCCGGCGCCGAGCGTCAGGGCGAGGGCCCAGAGCAGGACGAAGAGGAGGAGGATGACCGGTCCGCAGAACGACAGGACCGCCCCGCGGTGCGTCCCGGCCGCCTCCGCAGCGCGGTGGAAGGCCAGCCAGGCGAGATGCGCCGCCCGCCCGGCGATCAGACCGGTCCCGATGCGGGCGTAGAGAACGGTGATGAAGACGTCGAGGAGGACGACCCCCATCACGAGGGCGCCCAACGCGCGTTCGAGGACGGATACCGTGATCATCCTGTCCAAGCCTCCGTGCACCGCGAGGAGCCCGCCGACCGCGAACCGGCCGTCGCCGCCCCGGCTCCTGAGATTCGTCCGGAGGGCAGCCCTTGTCGGGATGAGCCCGGCGTCCGAGCCTCCGGGCTCGGCCCCGGTGCCGCCGGGAGCCGCCGACGGGGCTCGTTGTCCAGTCGATAGTGCTTCTCGACGGCCTTCCAGAACGAGCGCTTCAACTCCGGACACCGCCGGTCGAGGACCGCTTCGATCGCCGCAGCGGCTTCGCGCGCGCAGGCATCGCCGTCCGTCTCCGCGATCCGATCGATCTTGGCAGCCCCCAGGACCCGCCGCCGGATGGGCGGCAAGGCGATGTCTCGTTCTTCCTCGCGCGATCGACGCCACCGTGGGCGTTTGGGGCCGAGGAGGCCTCGTCCACTGCGGACGAGGAGCAGCGTCAGGACTACGTCCAGGACGATTGCCAGCATCAGTACCGACCCGAAGACCCGAACTTGAGGATGCATCGCGATGCGCTCCTTGTCGCCGCACTGAAATCCTGGCGAGCGAGACGTCCTCACGAGCGTCGTCCTTCGGACCAGGGCGGGCAGCCCGATGGCCAGGACGGGCCACGCATGAGCGCCTGCTCCCGTCCAACGGTCATCGCGGGCCTACAGCATGGGAAGCCGGCGCGGCCGTTTCCCCAGCGGGAAGGCCGCGTCGAGCCGGGCGAGCTCGGCGTCCGTCAACGAGAGCGCGCCGGCGCCCGCATTGTCGGCGGCGTGCTCGGGGCTGGACGCCTTGGGGATCGCGAAGACGGACGGCCGCCGCACCAGGAACCGGAGCGCGACTTGGCGCGCGGTCGCGCCGTGGTTGGCTGCGATACTCTTCAACAGGCGGCCGCCCGGCGTGCCTGGGTCGGGGAAGGTGTCGTGACCGAAGGGGCTGTAGGCGACCACGGCGACGCCGTGCGCTTCGCACCAGGGCTGCACGGCGTGCTCGATCGCGCGCTCCTCCAGATGGTATAGGACTTGATTGCAGGCGATCCGGCCCTTGCCACCGGCTTTCCATGCGGCCTCGAGGTCGGGCACGTCGAAGTTGCTCACCCCCCAGGACAGGATCTTGCCCTGATCGCGGAGTCGCTCGAAGGCCGCGAAGGTGTCCTCGAGCGGGTGCGGACCAGGCCAGTGCAGGAGATAGCAGTCCAGCCTGTCGGTGCGCAGGCGTGCGAGCGAGCGCTCGCAGGCCGCCACGGTCCCGGCCCGCGAAGCGTTGCCCGGAAGGACCTTGGAGACGAGGAACACCGCGTCGCGTCGGCCAGCGATCGCCTCGCCGACCACGATTTCGGCGTCGCCGTACATCTCGGCGGTGTCGAAGTGGCTCATGCCGAGGTCGAGACCGCGGCGTAGCGCAGCGACGGCGGTAGGCCGGTGCGCGTCGTCGATGTACCAAGTCCCCTGACCGATCACCGCAACGTCGCGCGGCACGGGACCGAACGGGCGCCGCTCCATGCTTTTCCCTCCTGTGAACAAGGCGCCGACCCCGCGGCGCCGGCAGGCCTCGAAGGCTCGATCCGAGAGCATCGTGCCGGATAGCGGATCCGGCACGATGCTCTGAATTCGTGTGCCGCATCGGCTTTTTCCGAAAGCCGGTTCCCACCTTCCGAGCCGATGCCCATCCCATTCCCCGTGATGTCGGCGACGGGAGCGGGCGCGTCTCCGCGCCAGCGCGGACATTCGAGAAAATTCGTCCGTCCGCTGCGACCGTTACCCCGTGACCCATTGCTCGAAGCTCGCCACAAACGGATTTGAGCCGAGTTGCCCATCCTACGGCGCGAACACCGCGCGTACGCAGCCGTCAGTCTTGTGCTTGAACATGTCGTAGCCGCGCGGTCCGTCCTCGAGCGAGAAGCGGTGGGTGGCGAGGTAGGCCGGGTTGAGTTCGCCCCTCTCGGCGTGCGCCAGCAGCCGGTCCATGTAGGCCTGCCCGTGCTGCTGGGCGGTCCGCACGGTCAGGCCCTTGTTCATGATGACGCCCATCGGGAACTTGTCGATCAGCCCGTAGACGCCGAGCACCGACAGCGTGCCGCCCTTGCGGCAGGCCATCACGGCCTCGCGCAAGGCCTGGCCTCGGTCCGTCTCCAGACGCAGCGCCTGCTTCACGCGGTCGTAGGCGTATGGCGATCCGGTCCCATGCGCCTCCATCCCGACGGCGTCGATGCAGGCATCCGGCCCGCGCCCGCCCGTCATCTCCTTCAACGCCTCCAGGACGCTGTGCACGTGCGTGTAGTCGATCGTTTCGGACCCGGCGTGCTCGCGTGCCATCCGCAGCCGCTCGGGAAAGCGGTCGATCGCGATCACCCGCTCGGCGCCCATCAGCCGCGCACTCTGCTGGGCCATCAGGCCGACGCCGCCGCAGCCCCAGACCGCGACCGTATCGCCCGGCCGGATGCCGCAGAAATCGGCGCCCATGTAGCCCGTCGGTGCGGCATCGGAGAGAAACAGGGCCGTCTCGTCCGCGACGCCGTTGGGCACCTTGAAGCAGTCCACGTCGGCATGCGGCACGCGGATATACTCGGCGTGAGATCCCGCATATCCCCCGAAGGCATGCGTGTAACCATAGATGCCGGCGGTCGGGTATCCGAGCAGCGGCTCCTGCAGTTCCGGCTTCGGGTGCGTGCAGTCGCAGAGCGAAAACAGCTTTTCCCGGCAATACCAGCATTCCCCGCAGGCGATGAACGAGGGGACGACGACCCGATCGCCTTTCTTCACCTGTTTCACCTCCGGGCCGACCTCGACGACTTCGCCCATGAACTCGTGACCGATCACGTCGCCGGCCTTCATGGTCGGAATGTAGCCGTCGATGAAGTGCAGGTCCGAGCCGCAGGTGGTCGACAACCTGACCTTCAGGATGGCGTCGCGGGGATTGACGATCTCGGGATCCTTGACGGTTCCGACGCGCAGGTCGTTGACGCCGTTCCAGTAGAGCGCGCGCATGGGCCATGCTCCTCAGAGCGCATTCCGACGAAGTGGACACCGGTTCGTCGAAAGAATGCGCGACACAACAAAGACCGAGAGTTGCGTCCCGACCCAACGTGGTCGGGCGCAGCTCTAGTGGGAGTCGCGCCGGGCGGCCGGCTGGCGATCGGTGGTGGGGATCTCGCCGGTCAGGACAAGGCTCTTGAAAGCGTGCAGGGCTTTCGACGCGATTTCTTTCGGCACGACGCCCTTGAAGAGGCGCGCCGCCACGTCGCCGAGCATGCCTCCGGGCGGATCGAAGCGGACGCGCAACGTGGCGACCGTGCCGCGATCGCCCGGAGCGGGGCGGAAGCGGACGTCGCATTCGGTGACCAGGGCGCCGCCGCCCTCCGCGCTCGCGCGGATCCGTTCGCCGGGCCGCTCCTCGGTGATCTGCTGCATGCTCCAGGCATGGCTCCGGCCGAGCGGGCCTTCGGCGCGCCACTCGCTCCGTCCGTCTCCCGTCGGGCGAATCTCGGCCAGGAACGCCATGATGCGCGGGAGGGTCGCCGGATCGCGCCAAGCCCGAGAGAGTTCGTCGGCGGGACGCTCGATCGTGATGGAATATTCGACCTCGGGCTCCTCGCTTCTGCCGTTTGCAGCGTCGGCCTTTCGCGCGCGCCCTCGATGCGCCGGATCGAGCCGCTGGGCGCCGAGGACGGCAAGTGCCGCCACGCCAGCGGCACCGGCCAGCGCCCATCCGACTCCGCCGAAGCCGGGCCCGGCGTGCTCATGCGAGCCGGCCGAACTGCGATGAGGCCCCGTTCGGTCGCGTGTTCCGCCATAGCAGTGTCGATCGGCCATGGGTCACCCCCTTGGTCAGAGTGCTGCGACGGGCGGGCTCGCATGATGATGATGCGGAGCGACCGGCTCCGAACAGACCCACCGTTTCCTGACATGGTCGCGATGGGCAAACGTCGGCTGGAGCCCCCTGGTTGATAGGGGGTGTCCCTAAGGATGGTCTCGCCGGCTGCGCCAGCCGGCGAGCTTTCGGCGATCCGCCGAATGCATCCCGCCGATTTCTCACTTTGCGCGACGATGGCGCGGGCTTCGCGTTCTCCCGGGGATGGCCGTGGCGCTGCCGGCGACGATCGGGGCGGCTCCCGCAACAACGACGCGAGCGCTTGCCCCTCCGGCATCTCACTTAGGATGCATCCCGCTACCCTGGCCGGCCAGCCGACACCATCTGCTGGCGCTGTTCACGCGCGCGGGCAGGAGGCTCTGAGAGCGGTGCGGATCCGAGTCTCCTTCGCGCGATTGACGCCCCGCATGACTTCGTCCGGGGAAGCGATTCTCCGATGAGCGTGCGGTGGGTCGTATCCGTGCGCCTGTACCCCCAGCCGGGGTGGCGAAATCCGGTGTCCCTCGGGAGAGGACGCAGCAAGGGGAAGGTTTGATGGACCAGCCGAAGCCCAGAGAACCGGTCAGGATCGCTCGATCCGGCGCGGGACGGCCGGGCTACGTCACGGTGAGGGGCGCCAGGGAGCACAACCTGCGCGACGTCGATGTGGAGCTGCCGCGCGACGCCCTCGTGGTGTTCACCGGCGTGTCCGGCTCGGGCAAGTCCTCGCTGGCCTTCGGCACCCTCTACGCCGAGGCGCAGCGCCGCTACTTCGAGTCGGTCGCGCCCTACGCGCGGCGGATGATCGATCAGGTCGGCGTGCCCGATGTCGACGCGATCGAAGGGCTTCCTCCGGCCGTCGCCCTTCAGCAGCAGCGCGGCACGCCGAGCGCCCGCTCCTCCGTCGGCAGCGTCACCACCCTGTCGAGCCTCGTGCGGATGATGTACTCGCGCGCCGGCACCTACCCGCCGGGCCAGCCGATGCTCTACGCGGAGGACTTCTCGCCCAACACGCCCCAGGGTGCCTGCCCGTCCTGCGGCGGGCTCGGGCGGGTCTACCGGGCCACCGAAGCCTCGATGGTGCCCGATCCGTCGCTGACGATCCGCGAGCGGGCGGTCGCGGCCTGGCCGCAGGCCTGGGGCGGGCAGAACCTGCGCGACATCCTGGTCAGCCGGGGCGTCGATGTCGACACGCCCTGGAAGGACCTGCCGCGGGCGCTGCGGGACTGGATCCTGTTCACCGACGAGCAGCCGCAGGAGCCGGTCTATGCCGGGCTCAGCCCGGAACAGACGCAGGCCGCCCGCCGACGGCGGCTGGAGCCGAGCTACATGGGCACCTTCACGAGCGCCCGCCGCCACGTGCTCGGCACCTTCACCAACTCGCAGAGCGCCCTCATGCGCCGCCGCGCCGCGCGCTACCTCGTGAGCGAGGATTGCCCGGCCTGCCACGGCAAGCGCCTGAAGCCCGAGGCGCTCTCGGTCACCTTCGCCGGCTACGACATCGGCGAGCTGTCGCGCATGACGCTGTCCGACCTGGCGGAGGCGATGCGCCCGGCGGCCGAGGACCGGCTGCCCGACGAGGACACGATCCCGGCGACGCTCGACCGCGATGCGGGCCGGCAGGACCGCGCCCGGCGCGCCGCCGCGGGCGCCTCGGCCCATGCGGGCGCGCCGGACGTGCGGGTGACGCCCAACCTCTCGATCGAGAAGCGACTCGCCGCCCAGCGGCTGGCCGCCGACCTGATCGACCGGATCGGGACGCTGACGGAACTCGGCCTCGGCTACCTGTCGCTCGACCGGGTCACCACCACCCTGTCCTCGGGCGAGCTGCAGCGCCTGCGGCTGGCCACGCAACTGCGCTCGCAGCTCTTCGGCGTCGCCTACGTGCTGGACGAGCCGACCGCCGGGCTGCATCCGGCCGACGGCGACGCGATGCACGAGGCGCTGGCCGGGCTGCTCGCCGCGGGCAACTCGCTGTTCGTGGTCGAGCACGACATCGGCACGATGCGCCGGGCCGACTGGCTCGTCGATGTCGGCCCGGCCGCGGGCGAGCATGGCGGCACCGTGCTCTACAGCGGCCCGCCCGAAGGCCTGCGCGACATTGAGGCCTCGCGCACGCGAAAACACCTGTTCGGGCTCGCCGAGCCGCACCGGCGCCCGCGGCGCGCGCCCACGGGCTGGCTGCGCCTGGAAGGCATCGTCCGCAACAACCTGAACGGGGTCTCGGCCGCGTTCCCGCTCGGATGCCTCACCGCCGTGACCGGCATCTCGGGCTCCGGCAAGTCGAGCCTCGTGTCCCAAGCCCTGCTCGAACTCGTCGGCGACCGCCTCGGGCGGGCGGTCGAGACCGACGACGAGCCGGAAGACCCGCTCGACGAGGCGCCCGGTCCGACCGAGGGGCGCATCGTCGGCGGCATGGAGGCGGTCCGGCGCCTCGTGAAGGTCGATCAGAAGCCGATCGGGCGCACGCCGCGCTCGAACCTCGCAACCTATACCGGCCTGTTCGACGCCGTCCGCAAGCTGTTCGCCGCCACCCCCGAGGCGCGGCGGCGCCGCTACGACGCCGGCCGCTTCTCCTTCAACGTCGCCAAGGGCCGCTGCCCGGCCTGCGAGGGCGAGGGGTTCGTCAGCGTCGAACTGCTGTTCATGCCGAGCGTCTACGCCCCCTGCCCGACCTGCCACGGCACGCGCTATGCGCCGGAGACGCTGGAGGTGACGTGGAACGGGCTCTCCATCGCGGACGTCCTCGGGCTCACCGTCGAGCGCGCCTGCGCGGCCTTCGCGGACGAGCCCTCGGTGCTGCGCCCGCTCGCCGTGCTGCGCGATCTCGGCCTCGGCTACCTGCGCCTGGGCCAGCCCGCGACCGAACTCTCCGGCGGCGAGGCCCAGCGCATCAAGCTCGCGACCGAGCTGCAGCGGGGCCAGCGCGGCGGCACGCTCTACGTCCTCGACGAGCCGACGACCGGGCTTCACCCGACCGACGTGGACCGCCTGATGCTCCAGCTCGACGGTCTGGTCGATGCCGGCAACACGGTCGTCGTGGTCGAACACGACATGCGCGTCATGGCCGGTGCCGACCACGTCATCGATGTCGGGCCCGGCGCCGGAAACCGCGGCGGCACCATCGTGGCGGCCGGACGGCCCGAGCGGGTGGCGGAAGCCAAGGCGAGCCGCACGGCGCCGTATTTGAGGGAGGCGCTCGATGCCGACCCGGAATAGGGCGCGTTACCCTAGCATTGCGGGTGACCTCTTGTCGATTTCGTGCGGCACCACTTCGAGCGTCAACTCCAAAGCCGGGAGCGGACGCTGCGCGGGCTGCCAGCCTCGCTTCCCCGCTCCGAGGGTGGCAGCGCAGAACCGAAACCAACCGAGTGCACGAGACAACCGCCGAGCGTTCCACCGAAGGGATGGCCGCCCGCCGCGCCCGACCCGCTCGCAAGCGGACGAACGACAGATCCAGGCTGACCCAGGAGAATGACGATGAAGTTGCTGATGGTGCTGACCTCGCATGACCGGCTCGGTGACACCGGCCGCAAGACCGGCTTCTGGCTGGAGGAGTTGGCCGCACCCTACTACGTGTTCAAGGATGCCGGTGCGGAGGTGGTCCTTGCCTCGCCGAAGGGGGGGCGACCGCCGCTCGATCCCAAGAGCAGCGAGCCGGACTTTCAGACCGACCTGACCCGACGCTTCGAGGCGGACGGCGAAGCCGACGCCGCCCTGTCGAACACGGTCCGGCTGGACGGCGTCACCCACGAGGGCTTCGATGCGGTGTTCTATCCCGGCGGACACGGTCCGCTCTGGGATCTGGCCGAGGACCCCGCCTCGATCCGGCTGATCGAGACGACGCTCCGGGCCGGCAAGCCTGTCGCCCTCGTCTGCCACGCCCCCGGCGTGCTGCGTCACGCCGAGGCCCCCGACGGCAAGCCGCTCGTCGCGGGCAAGGCCGTCACCGGCTTCACGAACACCGAGGAGGAAGCCGTGGGCCTGACCGCGATCGTCCCCTTCCTCGTCGAGGACGAGCTCAAGCGGAAGGGGGGCGTGTTCTCCAAGGCCGGCGACTGGGCGCCGTACGTGGTCGGGGACGGCTTGCTTATCACCGGCCAGAACCCGGCCTCGTCCGGTCCGACGGCCGAGCGCCTGAAAGCGTATCTCGACAATCGATGACCGGATGGGGCGCACGCCTTCTTGGCTGGTTTCGGAGCCTCTCGACGCGGACGTCGAGGGGCCGAACGCTCCAGCTCGATCCCTCCGGCACGCGTAAGAGCATCCTCGACGTCGGACGCCTTTCGCCGAGGTCGAGCGCTCGATCGATTCGATGATGATCCAAATCGACCCGTCGTCGAGCGATCGAGCGCGGTCGTCTCGGCTCACGCGGGCCGAACGCCCCCGCATGCGCCTGAAAACAGCGTGGTCACCGCCCGATTGAACGCCGGTATATCGTCGGGCATGCGGCTGGTGACCAAGTTCAGGTCCACGACCACCTGTTCATCCACCCAATCGGCCCCCGCGTTCTCGAGATCGGTTCGGAGCGACGGCCAGGAGGTCAGGCGGCGCCCGCGCGCGGCGCCCGCCTCGATGATGGTCCAGGGACCGTGACAGATCGAGGCCACGGGCTTGCTCGCGTCGAAGAAGCCCTTCGCGAACGCGACGGCTGCAGGGATCGTTCGAAGCGTGTCGGGGTTGATCACGCCGCCGGGCAGCAGCAGCGCGTCGTATTCATCGGGGCGAGCCTCGTTCAGCAACCTGTCCACCCGGAATTGGTCGCCCCATTCCGTGAAGTTCCAGGCTCTCACCGCGCCGTCCTTCGGCGACACGATCTGCGTCTCGGCACCGGCCAGATCGAGCGCCTTGCGCGGCTCGGTCATCTCGACCTGCTCGAAACCGTCGGTGATCAGGATTGCGACCGTCAGGCCGTTGAGGGTGTCGGAAGCCATGATCGTTCCTCGGGAAGACTGGGGTTGCGCGCGATGCGGGGCACCCGCGTGCGGGCGCCGTCACGGACCGCCGCGCCGGATCGGTCCGTGTGCCGTGAAGACCCGTCCGCCCGCGGACAGGGCGCCCGGGAGCGGCAAGCGGCGCACGCAACAGCCGCAGCCCGCGGGGTGGGCCGACGAAGCCCGGGGCGCGGGATTCGCACGCGGCTCTGTCGCCGCGCAGGCGATGCGGCCTGCGTTGCCGCGGACGAGGGCCGGCGCGCTCAGAACCGTCCGCGAGGCCCCGACGCCGCATTCCGGGCAGGCACAGGGGTCGCGGAAACGCGCCATGGGCCGCATGGCCGTGAACGGGCCGCACGCGTCGCACGCGTAGTCGTAGATCGGCATGGCATCCTCGCGTGCGCGCCCGTCCGGCGCGATGGCGGATGGGACGGGCGAACGGATGCCCGCCCGGCCGGCAAGTCGACCTGGCCGATCAGGCGGCCGGCTTGAGGATCACCTTCGTCCAGCCATCGTCGCGCGCGTCGAAGTGCCGGTAGGCCTTCGGCGCCTCTCCCAGCGGCAA
This sequence comes from Methylorubrum rhodinum, assembly GCF_014199935.1. Lineage (GTDB taxonomy): Bacteria > Pseudomonadota > Alphaproteobacteria > Rhizobiales > Beijerinckiaceae > Methylobacterium > Methylobacterium rhodinum. The sequence continues at coordinate 17,598 of NZ_JACHOP010000006.1, read as the reverse complement.
CTCGTGGGAGACGATGAAGGACGGCTTCGCGCGGCCGGTCGAGATGAGGTCGCGCAGTTGCCGGTTATAGGCTTTCACGTTGCATTGGCCGACGCCGATCGTCTGCCCCTTGAACCAGAAGAGGCCGTGGTCGAACACGATCTCGCCCTCCTTGTAGAGCGGATCCTGCGGGGCCGGATCCTGGGGCGTGAAAACGCCGACCACGCCGATGCCGCCGGTGAATTTCACCGAGCTGACCAAGTCGTTCATGGTCATGTTGGGATGCTCGTGACCTTGCGGATCGTGGGCTTGGTAGCCGACGCACTCGCAGCCACGGTCGGCCCCGACGCCGTTCGTCAAGGCCAGCACTTGGTCCACCGGGGAGCCCTTCGAATCGTCGATGGGCACGGCCCCGATCGAATCCGCGAGGCGCAGGCGGTCGGGATGTCGATCGACCACCATCACCATGCAGGCGCCCTTGATCATCGCCGAGAGGGCCGCCATCAGGCCGACCGGGCCGGCCCCGTAGATGACGATCGACTCGCCGGGACGGAGTCCTGCGAGTTCGGTGGCGTGCCAGCCGGTCGGGAAAATGTCGGCCAGCATCACGTAGTCGTTCTGCCGTTCCTCCGCGTCCGGCGGCAGCTTCAGGCAATTGTAGTCGCCGTAGGGGACACGCAGCAGGTCGGCCTGGCCGCCCCGATACGGCCCCATGTCGGCGAAGCCGTACGCGGCGCCGGCCATGTTCGGCAGGACGCTGCGATCGGCCGTGGTCAGGCAGTACGCGCTCAAGCCGCGCTCGCAGTTCTTGCAGAAACCGCAGCCGATGTTGAAGGGGATGGCGACCCAGTCCCCGACCTTCACCCGATCGACGGCGCTGCCCACCTCGGTCACCTGGCCGAGATTCTCGTGCCCGAAGACGCCGCCGCGCGGGAAGTCGGTCCGGCCCTCGTACATGTGCAGGTCGGAGCCGCAGATGTTGGTGCTCGTGATCCGCACCAGCACGTCGGTCGGCCGCTCGGTCCGCGCATCGGGCACGTTCTGCACTGCCACATCGCGCGGACCATTGTAGACGACTGCTCGCATCGCGCTCTCCTGACCTGAAGTCGTTTGCCAGGCCAAAGGAGTACACGCTGCCGGCCATCGCACTATCCGGTCGATGCCTACGGTCTTCTCCGTAGCGCGATGGGAACTTCTTTCAGGGACGCATTCGGCCGGAACTGGCCGAGGCGATCGGGATCGAGGAAGGCCTTCTTCCGGGCGGAAGCCCGTCGGGCGACCGACCCCAGCGGGGCCATCGCGGCACGCGGATTGGAGCGTTCCTTAGAAACGAACCGGATGCACCCGCCGCGCGCCGCCGGGAGAATGGTCCATCATCCTGAAGGAGAAGCCAGATGGAGATGACCGCCCCGATCTGCGAGATCAATCCCACCGTGTCCGGGGGCGCTCGCCTGCGGCCCCATCCGGCCCCGGCGCCGGGAGACGACGGCCTCGCCTCTGCGCTGGCGCGCAAGCTCGATGCCGTCGCCCCGCTGACCGAGCAGGATCGGGCGGCGCTCGCGGGCCTGACCGGCTATGCCCGGCCGGTCGAGCGGCATACCGTCCTGTTGGAGCAGGCAGGCGTGGCCGACCACGCGCTCATCGTCTTCGCCGGGTTCGCCAGCCGGTGCAAGCGCCGGATGTCCGGCCAGCGGCAGATCATCGCCTACCTCGTCCCCGGCGACCTCTGCGATCGCGGTGCGCTCCACGGTTACCCACTCGACCACGCGATCGAGACACTGACCCGATGCCGGATCGCCAAGGTCCCGCGGGCGGTCTACCTCGATCTGCTCGGCCTCCATCCCCGCATCGCGCTCGCTTTGCAGCACGCAAGGCTCGCCGAGGAGGCCACGGCCCACGAATGGATCGCGAATATCGGCATGCGCTCGGGTCTCGAGCGAACGGCCCATCTCCTGTGCGAGCTTCTGGAACGTCTGGGATCGATCGGCCAGGTCTCGGACGGCCAATTCGATCTGCCTCTGACCCAGGTGGATCTGGCCGACACGCTCGGCCTCTCCAGTGTGCACGTGAATCGCGTGCTGCAGACCCTGCGGCGCGACGGCCTGATCTCGCTGCGGGACCGCCGTCTGCGGATCCTCGCGCCGCGGCGGCTGCGCGAGCTTGCGGAGTTCGAGGCCGGATACCTTTAGCGTTCGCCCGTGATCGGTGGGCCTCTGGCGGCCGGTTTCCCGCTGGGGTGCCGGGCTTCGCGCGCGTTGCCGCCGTGATCGGCGGGACGCACGCCGGCGGCGGTCGCGAGGAGAACGGCCTCGGGCAGCGTGCGGGCGCCGAGCGCTTCCATGACCCGGGCGCGGTGGATCTCCACGGTGCGGGGGCTCAGGCCCAGCGTCCGGGCGATGGTCTTGTTGGTCCCACCGGCAAGCAAGCCCTCCAGCACCTCGCGCTCGCGCCCCGAAAGCCCCGCGATCCGGCTCCGGGCCTCGTCGCCCCCGCGCGCCCGATCGGCCTCGGCGCGGAGCGCGGCGAGCGCCGTTCTCACCGCGAACAGCAGGCTCTCCGGTGTCCAGGGGAGTTCGAGGAAGTCGGCCGCGCCCGCCTTCATGACGCGGACCCCGAAACCGACATCGCCCCCGCTCGTACCGAGCGCCACCACGGGGAGATGTGCGCGGGCCGCCCTCAACTCGCTCAGGACGGCCAGACCGCCCGCGTCGCCGAGGTTGAAGACGACACAGCCCGGTATCAGCGAACCCGCCATCTTCAGGAAGGCCTGCCCACTGGCAAAGGCGCGGACTTCGTAACCGGCGGCCTGCAAGGTGCCGACGAGGCCACGCCGGGCGTCGTCCCCGTCCGCGACCACGTAGGCGCGCAGGCCCGTGTCGACGGTGACGTCCTGCGCGATCCCACCCGCGGACCGGATCCGTCCGTCGAGGTCCGGAATCGGGAAGAAGGTGTCGCGGATGCGGCGCACGGCTCGGTCGGAGGCGCGCTGGATGCGGTACTCCAGCACGAGCGTCTCGCCGCCGCCGACGCGCTCCACCGCCTGCGCGGCGGCGTCGCGGTCCTCGGGGTGAACGCTCATCAGCCAGCTCGCGATATCCGGCATGTCGTCGGCCGGCATGCCCCAGACCTGCGCGAAAGCCGGGCTGAGGTAGTCGATGCCTCCGCTCTCCAGATCGGCGAGCCAGAGCACGTCGGCCGTATGCTCGGCGAAGCGCCGGAAGCGCTCCTCGCTCTCGCGCAGGGCCGCCTCGGCACGCTTGCGCTCGGTCACCTCGAGCGCGGCACCGGTGAACTCCACGGGTCGGCCGTTCTCGAACGTGGTTCGTCCGTAGGTGGAGACCCAGCGTTCGACCGAATCCTCGATTCCGATCGCGCGATACTCGACGTGGTAGACACCATCCCCGGCAGGGTCGATGCAGCGGCCGACGGCCTCCTCGACCAGCGGCCGATCCTCGGGATGGATGGCGGACCACCACACGTCCTGATCGACATGGGCGTCCGGCGGCAGGCCCCACATGGCCTTGAGCCGCGCATCCCATTCCAGGGCGCCCGTGGCAGGATCCCAGCTGTAGGGCGAAAGGCCGACGAGATCGATGGCAGCCTGCAGGCGCGCCTCGCTCCGGCGCACCCGCGCGGCCGCCGTACGGCGCAACCCCGCCAGGACGAGGTGCGTCTTCACCCGCGCCAGAAGCTCGCGCGCGGAGAAGGGTTTGACGAGGTAGTCGTCGACCCCCATCCCGAGCCCCTCGACGCGCGCATCCTCGGCCGCCCGAGCGGACAGCAGGAGGATCGGCACCTCGGTGAAGTGTGGATCCCGCCGCAGGGCGGCCGCGAGCCCGAGCCCGCTCAGCCCGGGCATCATGACGTCCGACAGGACGAGATCGGGTCGGTGCCGCCTTGCCGCCGCCAGCGCGGCCTCGCCGTCGGCGACCGCCTCGACCACCCAACCTTGTCCCGTCAGCAAGCGAACGAGGTAGCTGCGCATGTCGGCATTGTCGTCGGCCAGCAGAATGCGGGCGTCCAACGCCTCGGTCGGCGGAGCGGCGGCCTGCGCGTCCTCCACCACGGGCGACCGATCCTCGGCCGGCTCCTCGGCCGGCCCCGGAAGCCAGCGCCGCGCTTCCTCGACGAAAGCCTCCGCTCGGCTCGCTGTCGAGGACAGGCTGCGCGATCCGCCGATCCACTCGGCGGGGAGATGATCCGTCCCGAACGGCACCAGGACCGTCAGGGACGTGCCGTGATCCTCTCGGCTCTCCATCGTGATGGTGCCCCCGTGCAGGCGCACCAACTCCTGCACCAGCGCGAGGCCGATGCCGCTCCCCTCGTGCGATCGGCCTTTTCGGTTGTCGACCCGGTGGAAGCGCTCGAACACGCGCGGCAGTTCGGCAGCGGGTATCCCCACACCTGTATCGCTGACCCGCAACGCGGCGCCTCCCGGCGCGGCCTCCAGACGAACGGCGATGCCGCCGTCGAAGGTGAACTTGAAGGCATTGGAAAGAAGATTGAGAACGATCTTCTCCCACATGTCGTGATCCACGTAGACCGGCTCCGGGAGCGGATCGCAGACGATGTCGAGCCGCAGGCCGGCGCGATCGCAGGCCGAACCGAAGCTCGAGGCCAGTTCCGCCGTGTACCGTGCGAGGTCGCAAGGTTCGTAGCAGGCCTGGGCCCGGCCCGCTTCGATGCGCGAGAAGTCGAGCAGCGTATTGACGAGCTTGAGCAGGCGGAGGCTGTTGCGATGCGCCACCGTCGCCAGCACGCGGGCATCGGGGGCGAGCGCACCCTCGGGCTTGGCCAGAAGTTCCCCGAGTGGACCCAGCATCAGCGTGAGAGGGGTGCGGAACTCGTGGCTGACGTTGGAGAAGAACGCCGTCTTGGCCCGGTCGAGCTGCGCCAACGTCTCGGCCTGCCGGCGTTCCTCCTCCAGGACGCGGGCGTCCGCGATGGTCGTCGCGATATGTCCGGCCACGAGGTCGAGAAAACTGCGGTAGCCCGCATCGATGATCCGCCGCGGACTGACCCCGACGATGAGGAAGCCCGCCGGCCTCTGGTGGTTGGCGTTCTTCAACGGCAGGACGAACGCCGTTTCGACCGGGTCGGACCAGAGAGGCGTCGTGACTTGGCAGCCGCGGCTCGGAAGATCGGTCACTTCCGCCGCTCGAGCCGTCTCGGCGACGAGGCCGAGCGGCCAGGGGCCATCCGCCGCAACCACATCGCGGATCGGGTGGACCGCCGGAAATGCCGCGCGCTCGCCGAGCCGTCGTGTGCCGGCGACCCTGCGTGCTCCGCCTCCCTCTTCGTTCGAGAGATAGAGGGCCGCGAACGGGATATCGAGGGGATTGCCGTCCAGAACCTCGGCCGCCTCGCGGCAAGCGATCTCGACGGTCCGATGCTCGGCACTCCGCGCGCCCAGGTGACGCAAGGTCGAAAGCCGCCTCTCTCGAACGACTTCTTCGGTCGTTTCGTAGCAAGCGCAGAAGACGCCCTCGATCCGACGGCCGTTTTCATCGAGGATCGGGCTGTATCCAAAGGTGACGTAGACCTCCTCGTGCGGCACCGTTCGGGCGAAGAACATCTGGTAATGTTCGACCCACGTTGCCCGACCGGCCCCCACCTCGTCGTGCATCGAAGCAATCGCCGGCCAGATCTCGCCCCAGGCGATTCGACCCGGTTCACCGAGCATGGCCGGATGCTTGGCTCCCCCAAAAAATGGAATGTAAGCATCGTTATAGACAATTCTGAGATCTTTACCGATCCAAATCAGAATCGGGAATCGCGAGTTCAAGCAAATGCTGATGGCTGTTTTGATGCTTCCTGACCAAGTTTCGGGTGATCCGAGCGGCGTCTCCGACCAGTCCTTCGCACGCATCAGGGCGCCGAGTTCGCCGCCGCCGTTAAGGAAAGCGAGCGGGGTTCCGGAAGGCAATGCCGACGCTCTGGGAGTCATAGCCCTTCCATCCGCCGCACAGGGATCGCATGCCATCCTCGCACGCCGTCCAGAAGTCGTTCAGGGCCTCTTTCTGCAAAGCGATTTGCGCCAGCGGATAGGTTGAAGATCAATTCTCCCAACAATCGAAAGTTGGATGAGAAGACAGATTTAATTCGTTCGCTGGAACTTCATCGTCACGGCCCGTCTATACGCTCGGAAACGCATCGGCATACGTTATACCTGCCAGCCCTCAGCTTCAAACTAAAACATCAAGGAGCAAGATCTTAGCGATGGATCTTGCTCGTGCAGGGGCCGATGCGCTCGCCGCCGGAGCGGATGCCGGGTCGGCGATAAAGAGCGCAACACAACAAGAGCCGAGAGGTGCGTCCCAACGAGGTCGGGACGCACCTCTCTGCCGGACAAGTAGGGACGCCGGGTGCCGCCAACCCATTTCGCGTTACGGCGGGTGCGAGCCATCGTCGGCGGCTGGTTTCAACAGAAGCCGTGCTCGGGGCATCGCGCGCCGCACCGCAGGACGGCGAGCAGCGCTCCCGTGCAGCGAATCTCAGGCTGATGAGAGGAGCGCGGCGTCAGTGCGGGACTGTGACGACGATCTTCCCGAACTGCTCGTTCGACTCCATGTAGACGTGAGCCTGAACGATCGCGTCGAGCGGGAATGTCTTCGCGACGATCGGCTTGAGGCCTCCGCCGGCGAGCCCATCTTCGATGAAGGCCGAGGCGCGGGCCAGCCGCTCCCGGTCGCGGATGAATTCGAACAGGGTGTAGCCGCGCAGCGTCAGGGCCTTCTGCATGGCGGCGATGACCGGAAACGGTGTCGGCGCGGTCGCGAGGGCGCCATAGACGACGATGACGCCGTCGCGGCTCATCGCCTGGGCGAGCGTCTCGACCTGGGGTCCACCGACCGGGTCGAACGCGAGGCGCGCGCCCTTGCCGCCGGTCACGTGGGCGACCTCGGCGACGAGATCCCGCTCGGAGGTGACGACGACGTGGGCGGCGCCTGCCTCCTGCAACGCCGCCGCTTTGGCACGCGTTCGGGTCGTCGCGATCGGGATCGCGCCGACGCAGTTGGCCATCTGGATCGCGGCGAGCCCGACACTCGAGGACGCTGCCGGGATGATGACCGCGTCGCCCCGCCCGAGACGACCGATGTCGACGAGCGCCCCCCAGGCCGTGAGGTAGGCCATCCATACCGCCGCCGACTCGATCACCGAGACGCCGGCCGGGCGCTGGACGACGCTATAAGCCGGCACGATGGCCGTGTCGGCGTAGACGCCGTAATCGTTCATGGAAAAGGCCGGGATGACGCTGACGGCATCGCCCGGCGCGAAGCCGTCGACGCCCTCGCCCACGGCCTCGACCGTGGCGGAGGCTTCGTAGCCGAGGCGCGCGGGCAGGCGCGGCGTTTCGAGATAGGCACCCGACCGGAACATCGCTTCGGCGCGGTTGAGACCGATCGCCTCGATGCGGACCCGCAGCTCCCCGCGCTGCGGATCACCGACCGGGAGATCGTCGAACTGCATCACGTCCGGTCCCCCGGTCCGATGAAACCTCACGACCCGTGCCATGGCGGTGTGTCCTCGGGTGCTTGCGCCGACAGGCGCGTGAGGCGCGGTGCGATCGCCCGGCGCCAAGGCCTCGCTCGATGTCCTGATCGCTCGATCCTCTCCGACGATCTCCTCGTCGGAGCGCCTCAAGGCATTTTGGCCGCGAGCACGTCGAGCTTCTCGATTTGCGGGGTCGAGGCGAACAGATCGGGGGCTCGCTCCATCAGGGCCGCCGCGACGCGGCCGGACAGGTGGGCCTGCCGTCCCTCTTCGTCGGGAAAAGCGTCGAAGATTGCGAAGGTCGACGGGCCCATGCGCAGGCCGAACCATGCGACGGTTCCGGGCTCGTCCTGAACGACGGGTTGGCTTGCCCTCAGGAACGCCTCGACCGCCGCTTCCTTTCCGGGCTTGGCGTTCAGGACGACGAGAAGTGCGAACTTGACCATCTGCCTGTTCCTTCCGGAGAGTCCCAGAGAACGCGGACGTGACCGCCGTTCCGGATCCGGTCGGCTCGCAACGTCGGTCGCGTAGGATTGGCCGGTCAGCCGCATCGCGGCCCTGACGCCGGTCAGTTCGGCGTCAGGATCGGCCCCGCACCGCGCAAGCCTCGATGATCTGCCGACGGACGACGTCGGGCTGCGCCCGCAAGGCCCGGAGAATCGCCTGCAGCACGTGCCGCAAGCCGCCGACCTGATCGACGAGGTCGAGCACGACCGCGATGCCGTCGTCATTGATCCCGAGATCGTGCCGCAGATCCCCGATCAATTGGGCCCTGGCCACGTCGATCTCGACGTAGTGCCGGACGCCCTCCCGGAACGCCGGCCGGAGCCAGCCGCTCTCGAGCCAGATCTGAAGCGTGTCGGCGTTGAGGTCCGACCGAGCCTGGAATTCGCGCGTGTCCATACCGTCCCCCCTCTTCACACCGGCCGATGCCACGCGGCGATCGCGCGTTCGAGTTCCGGATCGGGCTTGTCCGGAAGCGCGATCAGCAGCGTGACGTAGGCATCCCCCGCGGTCCCGCCCGACCGCGGGACGCCCTTGCCCTTGAGGCGAAGCACCGTGCCGGACGTGCTCCATTTCGGGATCGTCAGGGTCAGGGGCCCGGCCGGGGCCGACACGGCGATCCGGCCGCCGAGCACCGCCGTGTGCAGAGGAACGCCCTGTTCGAAATGGATGTCGTCGCCCGCGCGCCGGAAGACCGGGTGCGGGCGGACGCCGATCGCGATCAGCGCATCGCCCGGCGGCGCGCCGTTCCGACCCGGTTCACCCTTGCCGCGCAGGCGCAGCGTCTGGCCCTCGCGCGTGCCCGGCGGGATGCGGACATCGAGCGTCGTGCCGTCCGGCAGGGTGAGCGGGCGGGTGGCGCCGTTGACCGCATCGAGGAAATCGAGGTCGAGTTGGTAATGGACATCGGCGCCCCGCCGCCGGACATTCGACCGACCCCGGCCTCCGAAGATCTCGGCGAGGAGGTCGTCGGTATCGAAATCCGCAAAGCCCGCGTCGCTCGCATAGGCATGGTCGGCGGATGGCTCCGAGACGTCGCGATAGTAGCGCTGTCGGGGCCGCTCGACGCCGGAGATGTCGATCTCGCCGCGATCGAAGCGCGCGCGCTTCTCCGGATCGTTCAACAGGTCGTAGGCCCGCGACACGTTCTTGAACTGCTCTTCCGCCTCCGTATTGCCCGGGTTCAGGTCCGGATGCAGTTTGCGCGCAAGCTTCCGGTAGGTTTTCCGGATCTGCTCCGGGGAGGCATCGCGCTCCACACCCAGAATCGCATAGGGATCGTCGCTCAACGCTTCCTCCCTGCGCCGTCGCGTGGCGAAGCCCGCACCCGTTGCGGACGCCGTCCTAGGGATTGGCCTCGACGTGATCGTCCCGGGCCGGGCCGCGACGAGTCACGGTCACCCGGGCGGGGCGCAGCAGCCGATCGTGGAGGAGGTAGCCGTCCTCCATGACGTCACGGACGGTCCCGGGCACGGTCGCCGGATCATCGACCTCCATCATGGCCTCATGCCGCGACGGGTCGAACGCAGCACCGCGGGCATCGACCCGCTGCACGCCGACGCCTTCGAGCGCCCCGATCAGGAGACGTTCCGTGGCGCGCACCCCCTCGATGAGCGAGGCGCCCTGCGACGCCGGCTGCTCCGACGCGGCGATGGCCCGGCGCAGGTTGTCCAGCACCGGCAGGAGCGCTCGGGCGAGGCCCGTCACGGCGAAAAGGCGTTCATCCGCCACGTCGCGCGCCGCCCGACGCCGGGTGTTGTCGGCCTCGGCCAGGGCCCGCAGGACGCGGTCCTGCAGGGCCGCGTTCTCGGCCTGCAGGGCTGCGGTCGCGTCGGTTCCCGACTGCGGAGTCGCGCTCGCCGCGCCGGCATCCGGCGGCGGTGAGGGGCCGGAGGCGGGCGAAGCACTCGCTTGATCCAAGGACTTCTCGGCCATTCCAGGCCTCCTGTCGCCACGGGGGATGTCAGGCCGCCTGAGCCAGGCTCGTGCTCCCGACGGCGAGCTGGCCGTCGAGGACCGAAACCGGGACCGGCTCGCCGTCCTTGATCGCTCCCGTCAGCAGCATCCTGGCCAGCGGGTTCTGGAGGTGGCGCTGGATCACGCGCTTGAGGGGCCGCGCGCCGTAGACCGGATCGTAGCCGGCATCGGCGAGCCAGTCCTTGGCCGCCGCGTCGACCTGCAGGGCGATCGTCCGCTCGGCCAGCCGCCGTTCGAGGCCTTCGAGCTGGATGTCGACGATCCGGCGCATGTCGCCGCGGCCCAGCCGGTTGAACAGGATGATCTCGTCGAGGCGGTTGAGGAATTCGGGCCGGAACGCGCGGCGCACGACCTCCATGACCTGCTCGCGGGCCGCCTCGGCCGGCTGGCCTTCCATCAGGGCGGCCAGGAACTCGGCGCCGAGGTTCGAGGTCAGGACGATGATCGTGTTGCGGAAGTCGACCGTGTTGCCCTGTCCGTCGGTCAGCCGCCCGTCGTCGAGCACCTGCAGCAGGATGTTGAACACATCCGGGTGCGCCTTCTCGACCTCGTCGAACAGGATCACCTGATAGGGCCGCCGCCGGACCGCCTCCGTCAGGACACCGCCCTCCTCATAACCGACATAGCCGGGCGGAGCGCCGACGAGCCGCGAGACCGCGTGCTTCTCCATGAATTCGGACATGTCGACGCGCAGCATCGCCCTGTCGTCGTCGAACAGGAATTCGGCCAGCGCCTTGCACAGTTCGGTCTTGCCGACGCCGGTCGGTCCGAGGAACAGGAAGGACCCGATCGGCCGGTTCGGGTCCTGCAGGCCCGCGCGGGCCCGCCGAACCGCGTCGGACACGGCCACGACCGCCGGTTCCTGGCCGACCACGCGTTGGCCCAGCTTGTCGTCCATCGCCATCAGTTTGTCGCGCTCGCCTTCGAGCATCCGCGTGACGGGAATGCCCGTCCAGCGCGAGACCACGGCGGCGATGTCCTCGGCCGTGACCTCCTGCTTGATCAGCCGGCCCCGGCCCGCCTGCATCGCGTCCGCGAGGCGCTTCTCCAGTTGCGGGATCACGGCGTAGAGGAGTTCGCCCGCGCGGGTCAGGTCGCCGCGCCGCTCCACCTGCTCGAGTTCGATCCGGGCCTGCTCGGCCTGTTCCTTGATCTGCTTCATCTCCGCGAGGGTCGCCTTCTCGGCTTCCCATTCGGCCGTCAGCTCGGCCTGCTTCGCTTCCCGCGCGGCCAGATCGTTCTCGACCGTCTTCAGGCGCTCCCGAGCGGCCGGATCGGTCTCCTTCCTCAGGGCCTCCCGCTCGATCTTGAGCTGGATCACCCGGCGGTCGATCTCGTCGAGTTCGCGGGGTTTGGACTCCGCCGCGATCCGGAGCCGGCTCGCGGCTTCGTCGACGAGGTCGATTGCCTTGTCGGGCAGGAACCGGTCCGCGATGTAGCGGTGGGACAAAGTGGCGGCCGCGACGATCGCGCTGTCGGTGATTCGCACGCCGTGATGGAGTTCGTACTTCTCCTTCAGCCCGCGCAGGATGGAGATCGTCTCCTCGACGGAGGGTTCGCCCACGAACACGGGCTGGAAGCGGCGGGCGAGCGCGGCATCCTTCTCGATGTTCTTGCGATACTCATCCAGGGTGGTGGCGCCGATGCAGTGCAGCTCGCCTCGGGCGAGCGCCGGTTTGAGCATGTTGGAGGCATCCATCGCCCCCTCGGCCTTTCCGGCGCCGACGAGTGTGTGCAACTCGTCGATGAACAGGATGACGTCGCCGGACGCCGAGACCTCCTGAAGGACGGCCTTCAACCGCTCCTCGAATTCGCCCCGATACTTCGCGCCGGCCAGAAGAGCCCCGAGATCGAGGGACAGGAGACGGCGATCCTTCAGGGTATCGGGCACGTCGCCGTTGACCATGCGCTGGGCGAGCCCTTCGACGATCGCGGTCTTGCCGACGCCCGGCTCGCCGATCAGCACGGGATTGTTCTTCGTCCGGCGCGAGAGAACCTCGACGCTGCGCCGGATCTCCCCGTCGCGTCCGATCACCGGATCGAGCTTGCCCTGGCGAGCATCCTCGGTGAAATCCCGCGTGTATTTCCGCAGAGCCTCGTAGCTGTCCTCGGCCGACGCGCTGTCGGCCCGGCGCCCCTTCCGAAGCTCGGCGATGGCGCCCTCGAGGGCTTCCGGCGTCGCGCCCGCCTCTCGGATGAGCGCGCCCGGACCGTCCGGGGTCTCGGCGAGGGTAAGCAGCAGGGTTTCGACCGTGACGAACCCGTCCCCGGCCGCCCGCGCCCGCGCCTCGGCTCGCTCGAACAGGCGCGCGGTTTCGGGCGCCATGAAGATCTGGCCGGCACCAGAGCCCCCGACGCTCGGAAGCTTCGCCAAATCGCGCTCCAGAGCCGACGCGAGGGCCTCGGGGCGGCCGCCCGCGGACCGGACCAACCGCTGCCCCAAGCCGTCCGCGTCGTCGAGCAGCGCCTTCAGGAGGTGGAGCGGCGTGAGCCGTTGATGGCCCCTGCGCTGAGCCAGGCTCTGGGCGGCCTGGATCGCGCCCGTGAGTTGATCGGTGTACGTGTCGATCTGCATCGCTCACCTCGGATGATGGACGCTGACAGCCAAGCGAGGTCACTTGATCTGTTCGGGCGTGGTGACCTCGCGCCGCGACGCCTCGTACGAAGCTGTGCTAGCGCGCACCCTGGTCCTGGCGGCCGTGCTCCTCGAATTCCGCGTCGACGACATCCGGCCGCGGGCCGCTCCCGCCGCCGTTCGCTTCGGCACCGGGTCCTTCGGGCGGCACGCTCATGACCTGGGCCAGCCGCTGCGCCATTTGCGACAGGCGCTCGGTCGCCTGCCTGATGCGGTCGACGGCCTCGCCGCCGATCGCCTCGCGCAGAGCCGCGATCGCCTGTTGCAGCTCGGTCTTCAGGTCGCCCGGCACGCGCTCGCCCGCCTCCTCCTGGCTGCGCTCGGCGGTGTAGATCGCGGCATCGGCCTGGTTGCGGGCATCGGCCAGGTCCCGGCGGCGCCTGTCCTCCTCCGCGTGGGCCTCGGCCTCCCGCACCATGCGCTGGATCTCGCTCTGATCCAGCCCGCCCGAGGCCTGGATGCGGATCTGCTGTTCCTTGCCGCTGGCCTTGTCCTTGGCGGCCACGTTGACGATGCCGTTGGCATCGATGTCGAAGGTCACCTCGATCTGCGGCGTGCCGCGGGGCGCCGGCGGGATGCCGACGAGGTCGAACTGGCCGAGCAGCTTGTTGTCGGCCGCCATCTCGCGCTCGCCCTGGAAGACCCGGACCGTGACGGCGCTCTGGTTGTCCTCCGCCGTCGAGAAGGTCTGGCTGCGCTTCGTCGGGATGGTGGTGTTGCGCTCGATCAGCTTGGTCATCACGCCGCCGAGCGTTTCGAGGCCGAGCGACAGGGGGGTCACGTCGAGGAGCAGCACGTCCTTGACGTCGCCCTGGAGGACGCCCGCCTGGATCGCGGCACCGATGGCCACGACCTCGTCGGGATTGACGCCCCGATGGGGCTCGCGCCCGAACAGGGTCTGGACCACCTCCTGCACCTTCGGCATCCGCGTCTGGCCGCCGACGAGGACGACCTCCGCGATGTCGGACGGTTGCAGCCCGGCATCCTTCAGCGCGGCCTGGCACGGACCGATCGTGCGCTTGATCAGGTCGTCGACCAAGGCTTCGAGCTTGGCGCGGGAGAGCTTGATGTTCAGATGTTTCGGCCCGGCCTGATCGGCCGTGATGAAGGGCAGGTTGACCTCGGTCTGGGTCGCCGAGGACAGCTCGATCTTGGCCTTCTCGGCGGCATCCTTGAGGCGCTGGAGCGCAAGCTTGTCCTTGGTCAGGTCGATGCCCTGCTCCTTCCTGAACTCGGCACTCAGGTATTCGACCACGCGGTTGTCGAAGTCCTCGCCGCCGAGGAAGGTGTCGCCGTTGGTGGATTTCACCTCGAAGACGCCGTCGCCGATCTCGAGGATCGAGACGTCGAAGGTGCCGCCGCCGAGGTCGTAGACCGCGACGCGGCCGCTGCCCTTCTTGTCGAGGCCGTAGGCGAGCGCGGCCGCCGTCGGCTCGTTGATGATGCGCATCACTTCGAGGCCGGCGATCCTGCCGGCATCCTTGGTGGCCTGACGCTGGGCGTCGTTGAAGTAGGCCGGAACCGTGATGACCGCCTGCGTCACGGATTGACCGAGCTTCAGCTCGGCGGTCTCCCGCATGCGCTGCAGGATATAGGCGGAGATCTGGCTCGGGCTGTACGTCTTGCCCTTGATCGCGACCCAGGCGTCGCCGTTCCGCCCGGAGACGATCCTGTAGGGCACCATCCCAATATCCTTCTCGGTGACCGGGTCGTCGAAACGCCGCCCGATCAGCCGCTTGATGGCGAAGACGGTGTTCTCCGGATTCGTGATCATCTGTCGCTTGGCCGGCTGGCCGACCAGAACGTCGCCGGACTCCGTGAAGGCCACCACCGACGGGGTCGTGCGGCCGCCCTCGGCGTTCTCGATGACATTGGCCTTGCTGCCGTCCATCACGGCGACGCATGAATTCGTCGTGCCGAGATCAATACCGATCGCCTTCGCCATGGGAGCCATTCCTTCCTGTCTACGCAGTGCAGACCGATCGAGATCGAGGCCGGCTCGCTGTCGCTCACGGTGGGCGGCAGGTTGCGTGGTGCCGATGCTACCGCCCGCGTCATCCGTGGACATGACGCGGATCAGTTTTGCCGGGACGCATCCGTGTTCGCGTTGATCGGGCGCTTGAGACCTTCGCGCGACAGCGTGTGGAGCCGGCAGACGCCGGCACGGCGAGGCGCCTGACCGTCACCGCCCCGCGCGCTACGGCCTGGAACGCACCGACTGAATGGCCGCCGCCAGGTGCTGGTAGTCGAACGGACCATCGTGCCGGCGGCCGTTAATGAAGAAGGTCGGCGTCCCGTTGACGCCACTCCGAACGCCGCTCAGAAAGTCCTGCGCGACCCTCGGGGCGTAAGTCTTCGCCTCGAGGGCGACCTCGACATCACGCTCCGGCAGGCCGAGGGCCCGGGTTGCGCGTAAGAGGAGCGGCAAGCTCAACTCATCCTGATGCGCGTAGATCGCGTCGTGCATCTCCCAGAACCGACCTTGGGCCCCCGCGAACTCAGCGGTCTCGGCCGCCGGCTCCGCGAGCGGGTGGATTTCGGTAAGCGGGAAATGGCGGAACACGTAGGTGAGGTCGTCGCCGAAGTGCCTGCCGAGTTGCAGGACCTCGACATGCGCGAGGCGGCAATAGGGGCACTCGTAATCGCCGTACTCGACGAGCACCACCCGCCCGAAGGCACCACCCCGGACATGGTCAGCCGCCGAAACCGGCACTCTGAGTTCGGCCATCGCTTGTCTCCTGAGTTTCAAGCCGATCCAGCGCATCGAGGATGCCGTCTGCACCGGGGTTGACGGCGATCGGGGAGCGGTAGCTCCAGAAGACGCGTCCCTCGCGATCCACGACGAACAGCGCCCGCTCGCAGACACCGTCGCCGTCGCGGTAGGCCCCGTATTGCCGGGCGACCGCACCCTTCGGCTCGAAGTCCGCGAGCAGCGGAAAATGAAGATGGCGCGCCTCGGCAAAAGCCTGATGGCACCAGGCACTGTCGACGGAAATCCCGATGACGTCCGCGTCGTACTTCCGAAATTCAGGTAAGACTTGATTGTAGACCGCCATCTGATCGCCACAGACGGGGCTCCAATCCGCGGGATAGAACGCCAGGATCACGGACCGTCCGCGCAGATCTCCGAGCGAGAGAGTCTGGTCCGGCGTGACGTGAAGCGTGAAATCGGGCGCCGTGACACCTGGCGCTAAGATCTGTCCCATCCTGGATCTCCCGGAAAGTCGGCGGAGCGGTCCTGGCCCATCTGAGTATCGGACAGGGCATCGCAGCACTGACGCGCATCAGTTCCGGCAGATTCGGTCGCGCCCGGATCGACGGCCGGCGTCGCGTTCGGGCCCGTTGGCCGATATCGGGCGGTGTCTTGGGCAAGAGTCCCGCGCGGATGGCGCGATGAGTCAGGGACACTCCCTAGGTGCCGTCCGAATGGTCCGAAGGGCCGCGATGCTCGATCTATGAGGCTCGCGAGAGGAGAGCATCATGCTGCAGTATGGTCGCGTCGTGCCCGCTCCCGGCGCTCTCCCGACGTGGCCACCCGCCATAACTCGGGCCGCCGTCGACCCTCCGCTCGCTCGCATCGCCGCCCTCGGGCGCGTCGAACACGTCTCGCCCGGCATGACCCTCTACGCCGAAGGCGATGTCGGACATTCCGTCTACTGGGTCGCTGCCGGGACGGTCCGTACCGTCAACGTCGGTCGCGATGGTAATCGAATCGTGCGTGGGTTCTATCGATCCGGGGAATTCTTCGGGCTGGAGCGGGGCCCGCTGCGTGCCTCGTCGGCCGAGGCGGTCAGCGAGACACGGGCCGTTTGCTGTTCCCGCTCCCGGTTGGACGCGCTTGCGGCATCGGACGCACAGGTCGCGCACGAACTCCTGTCGTGGCTGCTGCGGATGACGGAGCGCGCCCAGGATCTCGCGGCGCTCGGCCGCGCCAGCGCCACGCAGAAGCTCGCGTATTTCCTGATCGACCTCATGGACCGGGGTTCGGCCGGTCGATCGATCGCGTTGCCGATGTCGCGCACCGACATCGGGGACTACCTCGGCCTCTCGAGCGAGACCGTGAGCCGCGCGTTCACCATCCTACGCCGCGACGGGATGATCGCCACGCACGGACGCGACGTCACCCTCCTCGATCCAGCCGCGCTCCAGCGCATGAACGGCAACCTCCTGAAAGCTCACAGCTAGCGATGCGCGGGAGGGATTTTGACTGGGGCGTCACTCTGCGCCGCGTCTGCCAGGCAGAGGGTATGAAGTGGATCTACTGCAGCCTGACTGAGGAGACTGCCGAGCAAAACCTGGAGCGCGAGCGCGTACAGCGTGGCCATGGCGATGACCGCGCGGTAGACTGTCCAGTCTGTCCGATTTCACGCGCATGATCGTTATGAATGGTCAAGCTTGCAGAATCGTCAATGCGTCAGGCTGGACGCAGCTAAGAGCGCCTAACGGAACGGCACGAAGCGGTCGGTGTTGCGTCGGTGAGGTATGGCTCGACCTCTGCTTCCCGACGATCTCTGGACCGAGATCGCTCCGCTTCTGCCGCCGCCCCGTCCGCGCCCGAAAGGGGGCCGGCCTCCGATCGAAAACCGTGCCGCGCTGACCGGCATTCTGTTCGTGCTGCGCTCGGGCCTGCCCTGGGAAATGCTGCCGGCCGAGATGGGCTGCGGTTACGGACGCCAACCGGCACGACAGCCCGCAGATGGCCCCGACCCTCGATGCCATCCCGCCCGTGAGGACAGGCCGGCGCGGACGGCCGCGCCGACGCCCCGACAAGCTGCACGCCGACAAGGCCTACGATGCCAAGGCACGTCGGCAGGAGTGCTGGGCGCGAGGGATCGTCCCGCGCATCGCCCGCAAGGGCATCGAAAGCAGCGAGAAGCTTGGCCGCCACCGCTGGGTCGTCGATCCTTCGGCAGCTGACCTGACCGGCTGGCTTTGGACCGGGCTGATTGAGAGGATCAGCCAGGACCGAAGGAGTCGGACATGCGGCGAGGTCAGAAAACGAGTGCGGA
>NZ_JACHOP010000005.1 GCF_014199935.1 Methylorubrum rhodinum | reverse complement strand
CGCCCTCATGCGGCGCCTCATCGTCATCGCAAACGCGCGCCTGCGCGACGCCTTCGCCGAAAAACGACAGGTCGCCACGAACTGAGTTGATGACGGCGGAGGGGTAAGCGGGAGGCCATGGGTTCACCTGAACCCGACTTCGCAGTCCTGCCTCGCCGCATCCACCCTTGCACCCCTTCAGACCGGGGGCGTAAACGACGGCTCCCAGAGGAGTTTTCGCGATGACCGACCGCCAGCCCGGCTTCAACACCCTCGCGATCCACGCGGGCGCGACCCCCGACCCGGCGACGGGCGCGCGGGCGACGCCGATCTACCAGACCACGAGCTTCGTGTTCGACGACGTCGATCACGCCGCCTCGCTGTTCGGGCTGCAGGCCTTCGGCAACATCTACACCCGCATCACCAACCCGACGAACGCGGTGCTGGAGGAGCGCATCGCGGCGCTCGAAGGCGGCACGGCGGCGCTCGCGGTGGCCTCGGGCCACGCCGCCGAGTTCCTGACGATGCACGCCCTGATGCAGCCGGGCGACGAGTTCATCGCGGCCAACAAGCTCTACGGCGGCTCGATCAACCAGTTCAACCATTCCTACAAGAACTTCGGCTGGCAGGTGGTCTGGGCCGACACCGACGATCCGGACTCGTTCGAGCGCGCCATCACCCCGCGCACCAAGGCGATCTTCTGTGAATCCATCGCCAACCCCGGCGGCGTGATCACGGATATCGCGGCGCTGAGCGTCATCGCCAAGCGCCACAACATCCCGCTCATCGTCGACAACACGATGGCGACGCCGTACCTGATCAAGCCGTTCGAGTTCGGTGCCGACATCGTCGTCCACTCGGCCACCAAGTTCTTGGGCGGCCACGGCAATTCGATCGGCGGGCTCATCGTCGACGGCGGCACGTTCCAGTGGCAGGGCGACGCGCGCTATCCGATGTTGTCAGAGCCCCGGCCCGAATATGCCGGCATGGTGCTGGCCGAAACGTTCGGGAATTTCGGCTTCGCGATCGCGGTGCGGGTTCTCTCGCTTCGCGATCTCGGGCCGGCGCTCTCGCCGTTCAACGCCTTCCTGATCCTCAACGGCATCGAGACCCTGCCCTTGCGGATGCAGCGGCATTCCGACAACGCGCTTCAGGTCGCCAAATTCCTGGCCAGCCACGAGCTCGTCGATTGGGTGAGCTATCCGGGGCTGGAGACCGACAAGTATCACGCGCTGGCGCAGCGCTACACGCCCAAGGGCGCGGGCGCGGTGTTCACCTTCGGCCTGAAAGGTGGCTACGAGGCCGGCGTGAAGCTGGTGTCGAACCTCCAACTCTTCAGCCATCTGGCCAATATCGGCGACACCCGCTCGCTGGTGATCCACCCGGCCTCGACCACGCACCGCCAGCTTACCGACGCGCAGAAAAGTGCCGCGGGCGCCGGGCCGGAGGTGGTGCGGCTCTCGATCGGCATCGAGGACCCGCAGGATCTGATCGACGACCTCGACGCCGCCCTACGGGCCTGACGCGAGGCCGAGCGCGGCCCGCCAATCGCCCCGATCCACGAGAAGCAGGCCCGCCCGGTGCATCCGGGCGAGCAGCGCCCGGTCCGGGAAGCCGCGATAGGGCAGGACCGGCACGCCTTCGCCATTCGGCACCGCGCCCCGCTCTGCGATCTCGGCGATCACGGTTTCGAGTAACTCGCGCCCGCGCTCGTGCAGCAGGATCGCGGCGCGGGTCGCGCTCGTGCCGGGCGGAAGCGGCACCGCCGCCTGCGCCAGGACCGCCCCGGCATCGATCGCGACTGCAAGGCGGTGGACGGTAACGCCGAAAGCTCGGTCGCCGTCGGCGAGCGCGTGCAGGGTCGGGGTCGGGCCGCGATGGCGCGGCAGCAGGCTCGGGTGGACGTTGAGGCCGCCGAGCGGCGCCCGGTCGAGTGTGCCTTGCGAAAAAATCTGGTCGAAGTGGAACGAGACGATCAGGTCGGGGGCATATTTTGCGAAGGCTTCGGCGACCTCCGGTCCGTTCACGTCGTCCACCGTCAAAACCGGGATGCCGAGGCGGCGGCACAGCGGCGCCAGCGGCGTCGCCTCCGGGGAGCCGTTGCGCCGCAGGGCGCTCGCCGCGCCGTTGACCAGATCCGGCAGGCCGAAATTGACCGCGAGATAGGGCAGGAAGCGCGGCCCCGAGCGGGCCAGATGCCGCCGCACCTGCGCGACCAGCCCGCCGGCCGAGGGGCGCTCCGCGTGCGACAGCCCCACGAACGCGATTGTTTCCGAGTTGTCGGCAATGAAGCGGCGGAGCGCGCGGGCGTTCGGCAGCGCCTCCAGCGCGAAGATCGCGAGCTGCGGCGCGGCCCTCATCGGCGCGGCCGGTTGCGGAAGCGCAGGCCCCGCAGGCCGAGGCTCCGCACCCGTTCGGGCACCAGCAGCGCTCCGCGGGCCAGCGCCGCCAGCAGCCAGGGGAAGGCGACGACGTCGCGGTCCCGCTCCAGCCCGCGCAGGATGCGCTCCGCGGCTTCGTCGGCGCTCATCTCCAGCGGGCGCCAGCCCTTGATGACGCCGCCCATCGGCGTCTTGACGTAGCCCGGCGTCACCACGCTGACGCGCACGCCGTGCGGCTTCAGCTTGGCCCGCAGCGCCAGCCCGTGGGCCAGCAAAGCCGCCTTGGCCCCGCTATAGGCCGGCGCGTCCGGCAGCGGCGCATAGGCCGCGAGCGAGGAGACCAGCGCGATCTGCCCGCGCCCGCGCCCGCTCATCAGGGTGACGGTGGGGAGCAGCACATTGAGCGCGCCGCCATAATTGATGTCGGCGGTCTCGAACGCCGTCGCCTCGGTCTCCAGGCCGCCGGCAGGATGGCCGCCGTTCACCGCGGCGTTGACGACGACGAGGTCCAGCGGCGTCTGCCCGTCGATCTCCCGCAGCCACGCCCCGACCGTTTCGCGCTCCCGCACGTCGAACAGTCCGGTGCGAACGGACGCGCCGAGAGCCCGGCACTCGTCGGCCACGGCGTCGAGGCGCAAGCGGTCGCGACCGGTGAGGACGAGGTGCGTGCCCGGCTGTCGGGCGCAGCGCCGCGCCAGGGCGGTGCCGATGCCGCTGGAGGCGCCGGTGATGAGGATGACGGGCATCGCGACGGGATGGGGCGCGGGACGCGGCCTGTAAAGCCTGTCGCGGCCTCTGCGATCAATAGGCCGGCGAGAGCCGTCCCGCCCGCTCGGTGCCCTCGCGACGGTCGCGGGCTGCGGCCAAGGCGGCCGGCGGCAGCGCCGCCTCCAGTCGCGGCACCGCCCCGGCGACCGCCCGCTCGATGGCGGAGGGCGAGAAGTAGCCGCCGTTGATCTGGGTGCGGTGCATGACGACCCGGCGGAAATCCTCCATCAGCTCCATGTCCGGGGCGCGCGGGTTCCTCCAGAAGGTGTCGATGTCGCCCTGATGCGTCAGGCCCGGCATGTTGTAGACCGCCTGCCCGAAGGCGAGCGTCGGCCGGCCGCGCTCCAGCGCCAGCATGCCGACCGTCGAGTTCACCAGCACGACGCCGCGGCTGCCGTCGATCAGCTGGGGCAGGTCGCCGCCGTCGATGAAGTCGAGCCGGTCGTTGCAGCCGTGCCGCTTGGCCGCCTGCCGGGCGCGCTTGCGCCAGTTCATGATGCCGCTGTCGAGCGGGTGCAGCTTCACCAAGAGCCGCGTCGGCGCGCTCGAATGCCGGGCGAAGGAGGCGATCACCCGGTCCATGAAGCCCTCGACGCCGAGGAACGGCGAGTGGACGCGGATCTGGTAGTCGCTGTCGAGCTGGAGCGGGAGCAGGAAATAGTCGGCGTTGACCGCCCGGTAGTTCTCGCAGACGCGCACGGCCTCGCGCCGTGTGCGCTTGCGGCGGATGAACTTCTTGATCCAGCCGCCG
Source organism: Methylorubrum rhodinum (assembly GCF_014199935.1). Classification (GTDB taxonomy): domain Bacteria; phylum Pseudomonadota; class Alphaproteobacteria; order Rhizobiales; family Beijerinckiaceae; genus Methylobacterium; species Methylobacterium rhodinum. The sequence continues at coordinate 304,165 of NZ_JACHOP010000005.1, read as the reverse complement.
TATTCCGCGGCGATGTGATTCGGCCGGTGGCTGCGGAAGCCCGGATAGAGGTAGGGGAAGCCGACATTGGCGACGTTGAAGCCGATGTCCCAGAGGCTGCGGCGGGCCATGTCGCCGGTCAGCGGCATGGCGCGGCCGGCCTGCGGCAGCTTGCGGGCGAGCGCCCGGATCTCCTCCGCGCGCTTGGGCAGCGGCGAGTTGCCGTTCACCCCGCCCTGCTCGCAGGTGATCCAGTAGGGGCGGATATAGCCCTCCTCGAACACGTGGATGCGCACGCCCATCGGCTTGGCCGTCTGGATCGCCGCCTGATGGTAGGGCCGGCAATCACCGAACAGCACGATGTCGGTGATGGCGTGCGTGCGGATATAGGCTTCGAGAAAGGCGTCCCAGCCCTCGCGGTTGCCGCGGTAATTGTCGGAGGGCAGGCGCCAGAACAGCCAGTCGCCCGCCGAGAAGTTGATGCGGCGGACATTGAATCCGCGCTCACGCAGGGCCTGACCGAGATCGGAGAAGAACGGAGACGCGATCCCCTGCAAGAACAGGAACGTCGCAGCGGGGCTGCTCGAAGCGTCTGCGCGAGGCTGCGTCATTCCGAGGCGCGGGGTCCCTGAACGCGTGAGGCGGCGGGTCGACGACATCCGAGTGAGACGCGTCGCACGTCGTCCCGGCCGCCTGCAACCGCGGCGCCGGAACATCAACACAATTCACGATCTCCGTTGCCGGCCCGCCACATTCGCGGCCGGAACGCCTTCTCTCTCGGGGGCGATTGCGGCTCGCTTGTGTCGGATCGGGCGACGATCCCCACAATCCCCGAAATTTTCATCCCGCCTCGCGCCGGGGCACCCCTTGGGCTATGGCGGGCCGGCCATGGCCGATGCGCCCTCCCCTGATCCGCGCGGGGCACACCCCCCCCTGCCCCGCTCCTTCCTGCCGCTGAGCGCGCCCCTGCGCCGCCTGCCCGCCGAGATCGAGGCCTGCACGGGGCGCCCCCTGCGCCTCGGCCGACCCGGCGCGCCCGCGCTCTGGACGCCCGGCGCGGCCTTCCCGGCTACGGGCCGGGCCGGCGTGCTGCGGGTCGCGCCGGGGCCGCTCTTGAGCCCCTACGATTCCCCCGCGACCGGCCTCTCTACCTTGCGCCTGAGCCATGCCGGGCGCCCGCTGGGCGGCGGACCGCCCCCGCCGGGCCTTGCCGAGGCCCTGCGCGCGTCGGGTCTCAGCGGCTTCAACCGCTTCCCGCGGGGCCATGGGACGAAAGCCTTCGCCGCCGAACCACGCCCGTCGCTCGCCCTGATCGACCCCGATCTCGCCGCCGCACGCCGCACCCCCGCCTTCCTGGCGCAGTTGCTGCGCGCCTTTCCCGACGAGTGTTTCGTCGCCGCCGGGCCCGAGGGTTGCCCGCCCACCGGCCTGCCACATGACCCGCGGCTGACGATTTTCGCCGAGCCCGTCGATCCGTTCGCGCTGTTCCCTCTGGCCGGCCGCATCCACGTCGCCTCCTCGGCGGCGGCCTGCGAGGCGCATCTCGCCGGCTTTCCCGCCCTGTGCACCGACCCGTCGCGCGGCCCGGTGCCGGTGGAGGCGGCCGGCTCGCTGACCCTGCGCTTCGGCGCGGGCGTGCATGCCTTCGATCCGTGGACGCGCCGGCCGATCCCGCTCCTCGACGCGGTCGAGCGGGTGGCGTGGCTCACCGCGCGCTTCCGCGGCAACGGCCGCCGCATCGTCCTCGTCGGCGTCTCGGGCTGGAAGCGGGAGGCGCTCGACGCCTTCGCCGACGGTCCCGGCGGACGGCCGCTGCACACGATGGCGGCCGCCGAGGCGGTGGCGCTGGCCCGCCGGCACGACGGCGCGGTCTGGGCCTGGGCGACGCGCTGCCCGGAGGCGCTGCCGCGGCTCTGCACGGAGGCCGGCCTGCCCTTCGCCCGCGTCGAGGACGGTTTTCTGCGCTCGGTCGGACTCGGCGCGAGCCTGAAGCCGGGCGCCTCCATCGTCGTCGACGATCGCGGCATCTACTACGACCCGCGCGTCGAGAGCCGGCTCGCCCATCTCCTGAAGGACACCGTTTTTCCGCCCGAGCTGACCGGGCGGGCGGGCGCGTTGCGCGCCGCGATCGTGGCGCGGCGGCTCAGCAAGTACAATGTCGGGCTCGCCGCCGGCGGCCTGGACGTCCCGCAAGGGCGGCGCATCGTGCTGGTGCCGGGGCAGGTCGAGGACGACGCCTCGGTGCTGACCGGCTCGCAGGCGGTGCGCGGCAACCTCGCGCTGCTGAGGGCGGCGCGGGCCCGCAACCCCGACGCCTTCCTGCTCTACAAGCCGCATCCGGACGTGGAGGCGGGTTTTCGCACGGGCGCGATCCCCGAGGACGCGACGCGCGCGCTCGCCGACCGCGTGGTGACCGGCCTGTCCATCGTCGACCTGCTCGACCGGGTCCACCACGTCGAGACCATGACCTCGCTGGCGGGCTTCGAAGCGCTGATTCGCGGCCTCACCGTCGCGACCCACGGGCGCCCGTTCTATGCCGGCTGGGGCCTCACCGAGGACCTGGCGCCCGGCGCCGATCGCGGCCGGCGCCTCGCCCTCGACGAGCTGGTGGCGGGCGCGCTGCTCATCTACCCGCTCTATCTCGATCCGGTGGCGATGAAGCCCTGCACGCCCGAGCACCTGCTCGACCGGCTGAGCGAAGCCCGCGCGGGGGCGCCCGCGACGGCGCTCGCCCTCAAGGCCCTGCCGCACGCGGTGATGCGGGCGCGCTACGCGCTGCTGAACCCGATCCTGCGCCGCCTGCGCGCCCGCCGCGGCGTCGATCCGGGACGCTGATTCGATGGCTCCCGCAACCCTGCTGGTGCCGCTCGCCATCGCGCTCGCCGCCTCCTTCGCCGTCGAGGCGGCGACCGGCGCGCGACGCCCGAGCCCGAGGCCGGCCGACCTCGCCGTGCGCGCCCTCGGCTACGCTCTGGTGACGGCCTTCTGGTTCCAGTTCTCGTGGCGGCCCTGGCTCGCCGCCGCCTCCTGCCTGCTGACCGTGGCGATCCTGGCCGGCGTCGACCGGCTCAAGCGCCGGGTGATCGGCGAGCCGCCGGTCTTCAGCGACCTCGCCCTGCTGGCGCAGGTGCCGCGCCATCCCGACCTCTACTACACCCGCTCGCCCGCCGATCCGCGCGTGGCCGTGCCGCTGCTCCTCGGCCTCGCCGTGATCGCGGCGTGGTACGCCCTGGAGCCGACCGCCCTGCCCGACGGCATCGCCGCCGCCCTCGCGGCCGTCGCGGCGCTGCCGCTGGGGCTCGCCGCCGTCGTCGCGCTGCTCCGCACGCCCCCCGGCCGGGCCGGGGTGCGGCGTCTGTTTCCGCGGCCCGATCTGGCGACTGACGTCGCCCGCTTCGGCATCCTCGCGACCATGATGGGCTACGCGCTGCGCCGCCGCGACGAAACCTTCGAGCCGGCTCCGTCCCCGCCCGTCCTGCCCCCGGGCGCGCCCGACGACGAGGTGATCGTCGTCGTCCAGCTCGAATCCTTCCTCGATCCCACCCGGCTCGGCGGCGCACCGCTCCCCGTCATGGCCCGCATCCGGGCGGAGGCCGCGCAGTACGGGCGCCTCGCCGTGCCGGCCCACGGCGCCTACACGATGCGGACCGAGCACGCGGTCCTGACCGGCCGCGAGCCCGAAAGCCTCGGCTTCGGCCGCTACGACCCCTATCTCGCCCGGGGCGGCGACGAGCCGACGAGCCTCGCCCGGCTCGCCCGCACGAAGAGCTTCGCCACGATCTTCGTGCATCCCTTCCATCGCGACTTCTTCGACCGGGCACGGGTCTTCGGACGCCTCGGCTTCGACCGGCTCGTCATGGAGGAGGATTTTTCCGGCGCGCGCCGGGTCGGCCCCTACGTCGCCGACGAGGCGGTGGCCGAGCGCATCCTCGCGGAGGTCGCGGACGGGGCGCCTCGCTTCGTCTTCGCCGTCACCATGGAGAACCACGGCCCCTGGAAGCCGGGCCGGCTTCCCGGCGTCGAGGCGGGCCTCGCGCAATACGGCCGTCACGCCGCCGGCACGGGCCGCGCGGTCGAGCGGCTGATCGACGGGCTCAAGGGGCGGCGGGCGACGCTCTGCGTGTTCGGCGACCACGCGCCCTCCCTGCCGGAGTGCCGCCCGCGCCCCGAGGGCCCGGTCGCGACCGACTACGCCGTGTTCCGCTTCTCCGCCCCGGCGGAGCGCGCCCCCCGTCGCGTCGACCTGACGGCGGCGCAGCTCGGCTGTCTCCTGCGGGACGCACTGGCCTCAAATCGGCCGGGATTAAAGGGCCAAGCGTGACCGTAGCACCGCCGTGACGTAAGGGTACCTCCCCGTGCCCGGCGTCGCCGCGCGGCGTCCGGCTGGTCGAGGCGGCGTTAAATGGATCGCAGCAAATCCACGGCCATGCTCGGCCGACAGGGACCGGTCCGCCGGTCCGCCCCGAGCCGGATGGAGATGTCCATGACCCGTGCGGCTTGCCGTATCGCGACGCTTTCGACCCTCGCCGCCGCGCTCGCGGTGTCGGGGTGCTCGGTGCTTCCGACCTCGGGTCCGACCTCGCGGGCGATCGAGGCGGGGGCCGACATCGCCACGGCCGAGGGCACGTTCGCCCGCTACGAGATCATCGACATCGACCCCGCCATCGTCGAGGCCCTGCGCACCCGCCCCCTCGACAGCCTGCTCGTCACCTTCGGCGACAACCGGCCGGCGGCCGAGCCGCTCATCGGCGTGGGCGACGCCGTCTCGGTCCAGGTCTGGGAGGCGGGCTCGGGCGGCCTGTTCTCCGGCCCGCTGGTGGCCGACCGCTTCTCCGCCGGCTCCAAGTCCGCCACCATCCCCGAGCAGATCGTCGGCCCCGACGGCGCGATCTCCGTGCCGTATGCCGGCCGCATCAAGGTCGCCGGGCGGCGCACCCAGGACGTCCAGAGCCTGATCGAGACCGAACTCGCCGGCAAGGCGATCCAGCCGCAGGTGCTCGTCACCGTCACCCGGCCGGTCTCGCAATCCGTCACCGTCACCGGCGAGGCCGCCGGCGGCTCTCGCGTGCCGCTGACCGGCCGCGGCGACCGCTTGCTCGACGTGATCGCGCTCGCCGGCGGCGTGCGCTCCCCCGTCGCCGAGACCTTCGTGCGGCTGTCGCGGGCCGGCCGCACCGTCACCGTGCCGATGAGCACCATCGTCTCGAACCCGCGCGAGAACATTTTTGTCCGCGCGAACGATACCCTCACCCTGGTGCGCGATCCGCAGACCTTCCTCGCGGTGGGCGCGGTCGGCAACACCACCGAGATCCCGTTCGGGGCCGAGGGCCTGACCATGGCGCAGGCGCTCGCCCGCGCCTCGGGCCTCACCGATAACCGGGCCAATCCGGAGGGCGTCTACATCTTCCGCTACGAGCCGGCGCCCCTGGTGCGGCGGCTGCGGCCGACCTCGCCGCTGCTCGGCACACCGCTGGTGCCGGTGGTGTACCGGATCAACATGCGCGATCCGCAGAGCCTGTTCCTGACCCAGACCTTCCGGATGCGCAACCGCGACCTGCTCTACGTGTCGAGCGCGCCGTTCTCCGAGGTCGCCAAGGTGCTCAGCGTCGTCTCCACCGTCGCCTCCCCCGTCGGATCCGCCGCCGGCATCTACCGGCTGTCGCAGTAGGGCGCACCCTAGGATCATCGTCCGGCCCCTCTCGTCCCCGCTTCATCCGAAAGGCCGACTTGCCAAGCCACCCCCGCGCATCGTTCCATGCGGCGGGGAGCGCTCGGACGGCAGGCCGGATCGGCCTGCAGAGGACGCGGGAAACAGGATCGTCGTCCTGACCGACGGTCACGATCCGGGCCGACAGACCTTGGCAAAGGCGCGGCCGGCTGGGAAACAGGCGACATGACGGTCCGACGCCTCCTCGTCCTCGGCACCCTGCTGATCGGGTTCGCCACATCGGCGATGCCCGCCGCGGCGGAGATCACGGTCGGCGTGGCGGTGCCGCGCACCGGCCCCTACGTCGCGGTGGGCGAGCAGGTCCTGCGCGGCGTGCAGGCGGCGGCGCGCGACGCCAACGCCAAGGGCGGCCTCGACGGGCAGACCATCGTCCTCGACGTGCAGGACGATTCCTGCGACTCGAATCAGGCGGTGGCCGTCGCCAACCACTACGTCCAGTCCAACGTGCGCCTCGTGGTCGGCCATGTCTGCTCGAACGCATCGCTCGCGGCCTCCGAGGTCTATGCCGCCAACGGAATCGTGATGATCACCGCGGCCTCGGTCGCGGCCAAGCTGACCGACCGCGGGTTGCCGACGATCTTCCGGGTCTGCGGTCGGGACGACGACCAGGGCAAGCTCTCCGCCGCGATCCTGGCCGAGCGCTTCCGCGACCGGAAGATCGCGATCGTCAACGACCTGTCGCCGGCCTCGCGCCAGCTCGCCGCGGCCACCAAGGACAATCTCAACCGCATCGGCGTCAACGAGGCCCTGTTCACCGCCTTCCAGGCAAGCGATGCCGACGACGCGGCGCTGGCGGACCGGCTCAAGGCCGCGGGCATCGACGTGGTCTATTACGGCGGCGACGCGCAGGAGATGGGCCGGCTCGTGCGCATCGCAGCCGAGCGGGGCTTTCGCCCGCAATGGTTCGGCACCTCGGCCATCGCCACGCCGGATTTCGCCAAGATCGCGGGCGGTGGCGCCAGCAACGGCGTGCTGATGACCTTCTACCTCGATCCGAGCCGCAAGCCGGAGGCGCAGAGCGTGGTCTCCGGCTTCAAGGCGCAGAACATCGAGGCCGACGGCTCGATGATCTACGGCTACGCCGCGCTCCAGGTGCTGGTGGCGGCGGCCAACTTCGCCCACAGCACCGACCCCGCCGTGATCGCCCGGACGCTGCACGCCGAGCGCTTCGACACGGTGCTCGGGACGGTCGGCTTCGACGCCAAGGGCGACATCACCGCCCAGGGCTACGTGCTCTACGTCTGGCGCGACGGGAACTTCACGCCGGCGAAGGGGAATTGAGGGGGCCATCGACGCCCTCCCCGTCGTTGCGGGGCGGAGCCGAGGCCAGGACGGCGTGAAGGCGGAAGCGTCGCGAAAAACCTAATCCCGGAGTGCCGCGTCCACCTCGGCCCCGCGGTTGAGGTCGCGCATGATCGCGTCGAGCTGCGGGCGCTTGCGCAGCTGCAGCGCGTGGAGCCTGCGCACCGCCTCGCTCAAGCTGCCGCCCCGGCCCAACATCGCGTCGGCGAAGGCGATCATCCGGGCGTTCGGCCACGCCTTCTCCCGCTGCTCGTGCAGGCGGGCGATCAGCGTGTCGGCGGGCGTGTCCGGCTCTCCTTGCGCGAGCAGGCTCGCGAGCGCCGCGGTCGAGCGCGAGATGCCGACATGGCAGTGGACGAGGATGTGGACCTCAGCCTCCGACGCCGCCGCCTCGCGGCCGAAGGCCAGGATCGTCTCCATGTCCTCCCGCTCCGGCAGGACGATGCCGGGCGCCGGCGCGATGGCGTCGTGGAAGCGCAGGGTGATCCGGTGATGCGTGCCGTAGGTCGCGAAGGCGGTCGGGTCGGCCCGGTCGGGATCGAGGATCGACAGGATGTGGCTGACGCCCCGCGCCTCGTGCTCGACGAGCTCGTCGAGGCCGCAGACGGTGTGGAGGTGGAGGTTCTCGGTACGCACGCCAACCCCCTACCACGCGGCCGCCCGCGAGGCGACGCTTTCCCGCCTCCCCTCTTCGCGTGTAAGGCACGCACGCGGCAGCCATCGCCGCCGGGATGCGAGGCCGGACGACACGATGCCCCAGCGGATCCTGCCCCGGCGCGCGCTCCTCGCCGCCGGCATCGGTGGCGTCGCGCTCGGCGCCCCGGCCCGCGCCCAGCCGGCGACGCCGGAGCTGCGCTGGCGCCTCTCCTCCGGGTTCGCCCGCAATCTCGACATCCTGTTCGGCGCCGCCGAGAGTTTCTCCCGGTCGGTGGCCGAGGCGACCGACGGGCGCTTCCAGATCCAGGTCACGGCCGCGGGCGAGAGCGTGCCCGCCGACGGGCTGCTCGATGCGGTCGGCGGCGCCAAGGTCGAGATGGGCCACGCCCCCGCGACCCTCGGCATGGGCAAGAACCCCGCTTTCGCCCTCGCTACGGCGATGCCGTTCGGCCTCAACGCCCGGGGTCAGAACGCGTGGTGGCTCCAGGGCGGGGCGGCGGAACTCTTCTCCGAGATCTTCGCCAAGCAGGGGCTCACGGCGCTCCCCGGCGGCAACACCGGCGCGCAGATGGGCGGCTGGTTCCGCAAGGAGATCAAGACGGTGGGCGATCTCCAGGGGCTGAAGCTGCGGGTGACCGGGCTCGGCGCCACGGTGATGGCCAAGCTCGGCGCCGCGGTGCAGGCGACGCCCGGCCCCGAAATCTTTTCCGCTCTGGAGAGCCGGGCGCTCGACGCCGCCGAGTGGATCGGCCCGCACGACGACGAGCGGCTCGGCCTGCAGAAGGTCGCGCCGATCTACCACTATCCGGGCTTCTGGGAGGGCGGCTCGCTGCTGCACTTCTGGATCAACGCCGAGGCCTGGAAGGGTCTGCCGAAGGCGTATCAGGCGATTCTCAAGGGCGCCGCCGCGCAGGTGAACGCCGAGGTCCAGGCCCGCTACGACGCGCGCAACCCGCAGGCCCTGCGCCGGCTCGTCTCCGGCGGCGCGCAGCTTCGCCCTTTCCCGCAGGAGGTGATGGAGACCGCCTGGAAGGCGGCGAACGAGGTCTATGCCGACCTCTCGGCCAAGAACCCGGATTTCAAGCGCATCTACGAGGCGCTCCGCACCTTCCGGAACGAGGAATACCTCTGGTTCCAAGTGGCGGAATACACTTACGACAACTTCATGATCCGCGCCCGCGCCAGAGGGTGAAGCGAGGGTGGGCGGGCAAAAAAAAGCCGCCCTTGCGAGGCGGCCCGAAGTCTAGGGAGGAAACGCCCAAGGAGGGCAGCGGGACCGAGGACGCCGTCCGCGTTCCCGCAATGCACAAACTGCGCTCTCCCGGGATTTTTTCAAGGCGCCCGGCCCGCAATTGTCGTTTCCGGTGGTGCTGGAGCGCACATCCGTGCGGCCTGTATCCGAAAAGCCTCAGCCGCATTCGAACGCGTCCGACAAGGTTTCGCGCGTCCGAACGGAGTAGAACGGCGACGCTCGACCGGCACCGCGCTCGCCAGGCATTTGAACCGGCTCACGATTCCGCTCCCGCGCCAATCCGTCGCCGGGCTTTTCCACCCGCCTCGAGACCGGCGGCGGCAACCTTCGCCCGGCTGGCGCATTCGTCGCCGCAGCGGTCGTCCGGACGACGGGCCTGTCCGGCTGCCGCGAATCACTCCGCCCGGTCCGGAAGCCGACGACGCATGGCGATTCAATCCGCCCGTATCTGCATCCTGCGCGACGAGCCGCCGCGCGAGGACGCGGATCACGTGCTCTACCTGATGCAGCAATCCCAGCGCGCCGCCTTCAACCCCGCCCTCGAACTCGCGGTGGAGGAGGCGAACCGCCTCGGCCTTCCGGTGCTGGTCGGCTTCGGGCTGCTCGACGGCGCCAACGGCTTTCCCGAGGCCAATGCCCGGCACTACGCCTTCATGCTCCAGGGGCTGAGCGAGGTCGCGTCCGCTCTCGAGAAGCGCGGCATCGCCTTCCTGATGCGCCGGGGCACGCCGTCGGAGGTCGCCCTCGCTCTGTCGAAGCGCGCCGCCCTGCTGGTGCTCGACCGCGGCTATCTCACAATCCAGCGGCGCTGGTACGCCGAGATCGAGAAGGGCGCGACATGCCGCGTCGTCCAGGTGGAGGGCGACGTGGTGGTGCCGGTCGAGACCGCCTCGGGGAAGCACGAATACGCCGCGCGCACGCTGCGGCCGAAGCTCCACAAGCGCTGGGACGAGTTCTTGGAGGAGCTGAAGCCGCGCCAGGTGGCAAGGCCCGCCGAGGGGCTGAAGCCGAAGGGCGGGCTCGACGTCTCCGACCCCGAAAAGCTCCTGGGAAAGCTCACCCTCGACACCGTCGTCGGGCCGGTGAGGCGCTTCCGCGGCGGGCATGGCGAGGCCTCGCGCCGCCTCAAGTCCTTCCTGAAGGAGGCGTTCGAGGGCTACGGCGCGGGCCGAAACAAGCCCGAGGCGGGGGCGGCCTCGCATATGAGCCCCTACCTGCATTTCGGGCAGATCTCGCCGGTCGAGATCGCGCTCGCCGTCCGCGCCGCGAAGTCCGGGGATCCGGACGATCGCTCGGCCTATCTCGAGGAACTGATCGTCCGGCGCGAGCTCGCCATGAACCACGTGTTCCACACGCAAGGCTACGACGCCTACGAGACCGCCCTGCCGGACTGGGCGAAGAAGACGCTCGCCGAGCACGCCGACGACCCGCGCCCGCACCTCTATTCCGAGAAGGAACTGGCCGAAGGCCGGACCCACGACCATTACTGGAACGTGGCGATGCGGGAGATGCGCGAGACCGGCTACATGCACAACCAGCTGCGCATGTACTGGGGCAAGAAGATCCTCGAATGGTCGCCCTCCCCCGCCGAGGGCTTTGCCGTGACGCTGCGGCTCAACAACCGCTACTTCCTCGACGGGCGCGACGCGAATTCCTTCACCAACGTCGCCTGGGTCTACGGCCTGCACGACCGCCCCTGGCAGACCCGCAAGGTTTTCGGCAGCGTGCGCTACCAGAGCGAGAACTCGCTCAAGAAGTTCGACGCCAAGTCCTATGAGCAGGCGGTGACGCGGCTGTGCGAGGCGGAAGAGGGCTGAGCGTTCAGCGCTTCAGGCAGCCCATCAGCCCGTCCACCTGCCCCATCCGCCCCTGGATGCGGGCGGCGATCCTCCGCACCCCCGGCGTGGGCTTGCCCGCGCTGCGCAGGATCGGGTTCGGCAGGACGGCTGCGAGCAGCGCCGCCTCGTTGCGGGTCAGGTCGCGGGCGCTCTTGCGGAACCAGTGGCGGGCGGCGGCCTCGGCGCCAAAGATCCCGTCGCCCCATTCGGCGACGTTGAGATAGATCTCCATCGTCCGCCGTTTGCCCCAGACGGCGTCGGCCATCACGGCAAGCGGGATCTCCAGGCCTTTCCGGATGTAGGAGCGGCCGGGCCAGAGGAAGACGTTCTTGACCGTCTGCATGGTGATGGTCGAGGCGCCGCGGCTCGGCCCCTCCTCGTCGTCGACGACGTCGCGGAGCGCCCCCCAATCGACCCCGTTGTGCAGGCAGAAGCGCTGGTCCTCCGAGGCCACCACCGCCTGGACCAGCGCCGGGGCGATCGCGTCGAGCGGCACGCTGTCCCGCCGCGCCGTCTCCAGCGCAAGCCAGCGTCCCAGCATCAGGGTTGAGGGCGGGGTCGCCACGCTATAGACGAGCGCCAGCGTGAGCATGAGGACGATGACGAGAAGGGGAGCAAGCGTGATCAGCGTCGCGATGCGCCGCAGCCCGCCGCCGCGCCGCCTCGGCTCCGTCACCACCCTCAGGTCGCGCCCGCGCGGCTCCGCGTCGCTGTCATCGCTCGAGCGCACGGCGCTTCCGCCCCTCCCCGATCCAGGCCCATCCCGATGACCTCAACGCAGTCTCCCAGCCCCTCGGTCAAGGCGGATGCGTCGGGCGACCGGTTTTCCCACAGGCTCGCCGAGGTCGCCGACACCGTCGAGCGTTTTCTCGTCGAACTGCTCGGGCCGAATTTGAACGCGGGCGAGATCGCCCGGCCGCCGCGTCTGATGGAGGCGATGCGCCACGCCGTGCTCGGCGGCGGCAAGCGGCTGCGCCCGTTCCTCGCCATCGAGACCGCGCGGATGCTCGGCGGCGCGGAGGATGCGGCGCTCGCCGCGGGCGCGGGCGTCGAACTCGTCCACTGCTACAGCCTCGTCCACGACGACCTGCCGGCGATGGACGACGACGACCTGCGCCGCGGCAAGCCGACCGTGCACAAGGCTTACGACGAGGCCACCGCCATCCTCGTCGGCGACGCGCTCCAGACGCTCGCCTTCGAGGTCACCGCCGATCCGCGCTGGCAGCCGGACGCGGGCATCCGCGCCGAACTGGTGCTCGGGCTTGCCCGCGCCTCGGGGCTCGGCGGCATGGTCGGCGGCCAGCTCCTCGATCTCTCGGCGGAGGGACGCTTCGGCCCGGTCGATCTCGACATCGACGACACCCTGCGGATGCAGGCGATGAAGACCGGTGCGATCCTGGCCTTCTCGGTCGAGGCCGGCGCGCTCGTCGGCGGCGCCGATGCCGACCAGCGCGCCGCGCTCCTGCGCTTCGGCAAGGCGCTCGGTCAGGCCTTCCAGGTCGCCGACGACATCCTGGACCGCGAGGCCTCGCCGGAAGCGATGGGCAAGGCCACCGGCAAGGACAAGGACGCCGGCAAGGCCACCCTCGTCGACCGCCTCGGCCTCGACGGCGCGCGCGCCGAATGCGACCGGCTGGTCGCCGTCTGCGAGGAGGCCGTGGCCCCCTGGGGCGAGCGGGCACAGGTGCTCAAGGACGCCGCGCGCTTCACCGTGGCGCGCAAGGCGTAAGCCCTGGGACAGTCCGCCGAGGCCGGAGCCCCGCCGGCTTCCTTGATCCCGCCAAGGTTGGCTGGTCGAATCGGCCTGCCAACCGGGGCCTGCCCATGACCGTTCTCAGAGCGCTCCTCCTCGTCGGCGGCCTGATCGGCGCCGGCAGCGGCTATCTCGGCTGGGCGCTCACGAGCGAGGGCGGCTACGAGGCCGGGGGCCGGGCGCTCAAGGCGCAGGTCGGCTTCCTCACCATGCCGCATGCCGAGCGGCAGAGCCTGCGCAAGCTCGCGCTGATGAAGGCCTCGGGCGGCTGCGAGTGGGAGATCGACGAGGCGTTCTGGGGCCGGATCTACCGCCTCTATGTCGGCGAGGCGCATGGCGTGCGCGCCGCCGTCTACGACACGCTGCTTGACGAGCAGGAAAGCTACTTCCGGGCCGATGCCGACCGGAGCCGCTGCCGGGCTGCCTGGGCGCGGTTCGGCGCCGAGGGTGCCGATATCCGCGGCATCCTCCGCGCCGCCGGACGCGAGGCGCTGCCCGCTTCCGGTACCGTGATCAACGCCAGCGCCGAGGCCGGCGCGCGCTGAAGCGCGTGGGGCGTGCGCGGTGCCTATTCCCCATCTGAGCCCCATCCGCGCGCCTCGGCGAGGAGGGTCGCCCATGGACTGGCCCGGCGCCCTCGCCCTGTCCGGGACGGCATCTGTTTGGCGACCGGATCCCGACCGACCCGAACCGGCCCATCTCGCGGACACGGCCGGGAAACCGCATGGCCGGCGACGCGCTTCGGTCGAAGCGTGGCCGTTCACGGAAATTTGTATTCGAAAGCTGAAACCTTCTTTTGATATGACGATTACCCTGCTCCTCGTACGAGACTTTCATATTTTCCGCCCATAAATGTGCTTGTTTTGCCACATCGAACGCAGATCGATAAGGGAGCGATTCAATTACTGACCATTCCCCTTGCGATGCAGTCCGCACCCGCGCAGGCTGCAGCCGTAAGCCAATATTTGGGCGGGAGCGTCACGTGGTCCTCAAGTTTCTTCGTGCGGCCGGCAAGTCCGAGCCCGCAGCGACGCCCGCGGGCGTCGATCTCGCCGCCGGTCGGCGCGCCTTCATCCAGAGCGTCGGCCTCGGCGTGGCCGGCTCGGCGATCGTCGGCCCGGCCGCCTTCAGCCCGGCGGCGGCGCAGACCGTCACCGACACCGACATCCTCAACTTCGCCCTCAACCTCGAATATCTCGAGGCCGAGTTCTACCTGCGTGCCGCCACCGGCCGCGGCCTGGCCGACTCGGAAGTCTCCGGCACCGGCACGCTCGGCGCCGTCACCGGCGGCCGTCAGGTGAACTTCGCCACCTCGGCGATCCGCAACTACGCCGTCGAGATCGCCAGCGAGGAGCGCATCCACGTCCAGTTCCTGCGCAGCGCGCTGGGCTCGGCCCGCGTCGCCCGTCCGGCGGTCAACCTGACCACCTCGTTCACCGCCGCGGCCCAGGCCGCCGGCCTGATCACCTCCGGCCAGACCTTCGACGCCTTCGCCGACGAGACCAACTTCCTGCTCGCCTCCTACATCTTCGAGGATGTCGGCGTGTCGGCCTACCTCGGCGCCGCCCCGCTCATCTCCAACAAGTCGATCCTGGCGGCGGCCGGCGGCATCCTCGCCGCGGAGGCGTACCACGCCGGCACGATCCGCACGGTGCTCTACAGCCGCGGCCTCTACACCCCGGCGCTGCGGATCTCGGACGCCCGCGACTCGCTCGACGGCTCGACCGACCTCGACCAGGGCATCGGCACCGCGACCATCGCCAACGTCTCGCTGACGAACCCGGCCAACGGCCAGGCCTATGCCCGGACGACGAGCCAGGTACTCAACATCGTCTACCTCAACCCGTCGAAGCGGCCCGGCGGCTTCTTCCCGTCCGGCCTCAACGGCACGATCCGCTGACTCTCGATCCGGGGCGGCCCCGCCGCCCCGGCCCGGACCGTGCCCTCGAACCAAGGCTGGATTTCACCATGTTCAAGAAGTTCCTGTTGGCGGGGGGCGCGTCCCTGCTGGCGGTCGGCGCGGCCCAGGCCGCCGACCTGCCGCGCCGCGCCGCGCCGCCGCCCGTCTTCACCCCCGTCCCCGTCTTCACCTGGACCGGCTTCTACGCCGGCTTCAATGCCGGCTACGCCTGGAGCGACCGGCGCCGCGAGACGGCGGTGGGCCTGATCACCGATCCGATCCCGTCCGCCGACTACCTCGCGGCGCTCGGGACCGGCACCGGCCGCGGCGATTCCGGCGGTTTCACCGGTGGCGGCCAGATCGGCTACAACGTCCAGTTCACGCCGGGCTCCGGCTTCGTGATCGGCGTCGAGGCCGACGCCGCCTATACCGACCTGACGCGGCGGAACGCGGCTTCGAACGACATCATCGGCACCACCGTCAACATCAACCTCGATTCGGCCAGCCGCAGCGAGTTGTCGTTCCTCGGCACCGTTCGCGGTCGCATCGGCTACGCCTTCGACCGGCTGCTCGTCTATGGGACCGGCGGCTTCGCCTACGGCCAGTCCACCTACGCGTCGACACTCAACATCGGCTACACCTTCGCTGGCGCTCCTCCCTTCTCCACCGGCCCGATCGCGAGCGTCACAGGCGGCTACGACCAGTTCCTGACCGGCTACGCCTATGGCGGCGGCATCGAATACGCGCTGCCGACCGACAACTTCCTGAACTTCTTCCGGTCGAGCGCGGTGACGTTCAAGGTCGAGTACCTGCACTTCGATCTCGGCAGCCGCAACGTGACCGGCTTCTACGACACCATCCCGGCCTCCGGCACGCCGGTCGCGGCGACCCAGACGCGGGTGCGCACCGAGGGCGACATCGTCCGCGCCGGCATCAACTACAAGTTCGGCTCATACTGAGCCTTTCGCACGACGAACAGAGGGCGTCCGGCTTCACCGCCGGGCGCCTTTTTTGTTTGAACGTTTGTTCGAAGGAGGCTCGGCCGAGGGGTGAGCCGTCCCCTCCCCCTGTGGGGATGAGAGCGCCCGCATCCTGCAGGCAGAGGTGGGTTGAACCGTTGTCGTCGGCCTACGGCGCCTTCGCCCGCACGCTCCACGTCGCCCAGAACACCGGACGCCCGTAGAGCGAGGAGGCGTCGCCCCCGTCGGCCCGCGGCGCCCTTCGGTCGAGCCACGTGAGGAAGCCGCCCTTATCCGGGTAGAGGCCGGGCGTCTCGAGGTTGCCGTAGCGGTCCGTCATCCAGCCGAAGCCGTCGCGGGTGACGCGGCCGAGCGCGTCGCCGCCGGAGCGCAGGCCAAGATAGGCGGTGGAATGACCCGCCGCGACCGGATCGGAAAACAGCGTCAGAGCGCTGATGCTGCCGGGCGAGAGGTCGGCGGTGTAGTGCAGGCAGATGTCGGCGATCGGGCCGCCCGAGACCGTGACCGGCCGCGAGCAGGAATAGGCGACCGCCCAGCGGTCCATGCCGCGGGCCTTGGCGACCCGCACCAGGGTGTCGGCGGGAAGCCCTTCGAGCAGGGTCGTCGGCGCGCTCCAGGTGCGTTCGGCCAGCGGATCGCGGCTGGTGCGCAGGTAGAGGCCCATGCGCCGCTTCCCGACCGGGGCGCCGCAATCGGCGGGCAGCACGTCGGTGTAGAAGTAGTGATAGGTGCGATCGACCATGCTGATCGAGCCGGACAGGCCGCGGGCCTCGAAGCCCGGCGCCGCGCAATGGCCGGTGATCGCCTTGCCGGTCTCGTCGAGCACGGGCGCGGGCTTCGGCATGCCTTCCGCCCGCCGGCCGCCGCGGCGGCGTCCGCGCCCCTCCTCCGCCTGAGGCGGCCCGCCGAACGGCATCCAGGCGGTGCCGGGCTCGGCCTCGACGCGCAGGTCGAGGCCCTGGAAGTCGTAGGTGCGGGCCTGGACGAGGACGCGGCGATGTCCGCCCTCAACCGGCTCGGTCGCCGTGGTGAGGATCGCGTAATAGGGATCGCCCGCCCAGTCGCGCCCGGCCACCATCATGGCGCTGCCCGAGGCGTCGCCCTCGTTGACCGCGGGCCACGGCTTGAAGGTCATCTTGCCCTGCTCGCGCGCCTCCCTGGCCTCCCGCCGGGCGTCGCGGCGGGCGCGCCGGCTCTCGCGGCTGTTGCGTCGCGGCTTCTGGCGCGCCTGCGCGGGGGCGGCGCCCTCGACGGCGGCGCCGACGAAGCGCGGATCGGCCTGCGGCAGGACGGTGGCGAGCGCCTCGACCTGACGGCCGATCCGCACCGAGCCGCCCGCGGCGGGGTCGTCGGCCTGGAGGTCGGCCGGGCAGGCATCCTCGCCCCGGCGGCCCTCCTTGCGGGGCGGCTCGCCGCGATAGATCACCTGCAGGGGCCCCGGCGGGCCGGCATCCTTGAGCCGCAGGATCTGCACGTCGTGAACGAAGCGGCAGGCCGGCGGCAGGGCGTAGACGCCTTCGGCCTCGTCGTCGGAGCGGCAGATTTCCAGCGCGCCGCCGCCCGTGGCGTAGCAGGCGGCGCTGCCCTTCGGCGCCGCGCCGGCCGGGCCGGCGAGCAAGGCGACGGCAAGCGCCGCCGCCCCCCGCCGGACGGAAACGGCCGGGCCACGGCAGGGTGAAAGCGAGAGGATGGGCAAGCTGGACCGGGACACGTCAGGGAAACTAGGGCGTGGGGCGGGCCTCAGGAAGGCACGCAACCGGGGCCGCAATTCACAAGAAGGGGAAACGGTTGCACGGTCGCGCCGTGGTGGAGTGCTCACGCGGACTCGCGGCGCCGGGCGAGGGCCCGGTCGAGGGCGACGACGCCCCAACCGACGACGAGGAAGGCCGCCGCGATGCCCCCCGCATAGGCGAGAACCGACCCCCAGCCGCTCTTGCCGACATCGAGGAACGGATAGGGATAGCGTGCGCCGAAGGCTCCGCGCAGGAGCGTGCAGGCGAGGTAGGCCAGCGGGTAGCAGGCCCAGAGCAGCGGATCGCGCCAGCCGAGCCGCCCCTTCGGCAGGACGGCGAGCCAGAACAGCGGCACCAGCACCGGCACGACCTGATGCAGCAGGATGTCGGCGGCGAGATCGGCGCCGCGCAGGGTGCGCAGGCCCTGCAGCAGCAGCCGCTGGACCAGCCCGACGAGGAGCGTGGCGAGCGCCGTGCCGGCGACGAGCCGGGAATGGGCGAAGGCGGGCCGGCCCAGCGCCAGCCCGGCGAAGACCACCGCGACGAGGAGGCCGGTGAGGTTCGTGAAATAGGCGACCATGATCGAGATCGCCGCCGGCACGGAGCCGGTCCGACCGTAGACGCCCCAAAACCCGACCGACACGCCGAAGGCGGCGCAGAACCCGATCAGGGCGGCGGCCCATCGGATCGAGGGGGAGAGCATCGGCGCAGGCGTCGTCACGGCGGGACCATGCCGCTTCTGCCGCCGCTTCGCGACCCGGCGATGACGCCCCAAGGCGCGCAACCCGCCTTGACAGGCCGGCCCCCGTCACGGCCGATCCCCCCGTGCTCCTCGACCTCCTCCGCTCTCTCGCGACGCCCGCCCCGGCCGCCCAGCGCCGGCTCGGCTACCTGCGCGACAGCATCTGGCTCGAATCGCGGGCGCGCCGCTGCCGGGCGGCTTGGGCGCCGCATCTCGCGGCGAGCCGGGCGGTGATGAGCGAGGCGATCCGGATCTGCCCGCGGCGCGACACGGCGGTCGTGCTGGGCTCCGGCCTCCTCGACGACGTGCCGCTCGCCGAACTCACGAAACACTTCCGGCGGGTCGTGCTGGTCGATGCCGTGCATCCGCTGGCGACGCGCCGCGCCGTCCGGACTTGTCCGAATGTCGAGTTGCTGACGGAGGATCTGAGCGGGGCCATGGCGCTGCTGACGGGCGAGGCCGCCGACCTCGATCCGCGCCTGCCGCCGGTCTGCGCCGAGCCGGAGACCGGGCTGGTGATCTCGGCCAACCTCCTGTCGCAGCTGCCGATCCGCCCCGTCGCCCGGCTGGAGGGATCGCGCCGGCCCCTCGGGTCGTGGACGCGGGCGGACGGCGACGCCTTCGGCCGGCGGATCGTCGCCGGGCATCTCGACGCGCTCGCCGCGCTCCCGGCCCGCATCTGCCTCGTCACCGATCTCGACGAGGTCGAGGTCGACCGGGAGGGCCGCGAGCACGCGCGTCACGACCTGCTCTACGGCGTGTCCCTGCCCAAGCCCGACCGCTCCTGGCTCTGGGAGCTCGCCCCCTTCGGCGAGGCGGCCCGCGGCCGGCGCCTGCTCCACCGGGTCGCGGGGTTCTCCGATTGGCGGCCGTGAGCGCCGCGCCGCGGGCCCACATCAATCGTCGTTGACTTATCGTACCCGCGTCCCCCAAACCCGCCGACGCCCTCTTTCGGGGCGCAGCACCCCAAAAAGATCACGGTCCGATCATGCCCATCCTGACCTTCCCCGACGGCAACACCCGTGCGTTCGACGCCGCGGTGACCGGCCGGACCGTGGTCGAGGGCATCGCCAAGTCGCTGGCCAAACGCACCGTCGCCATGGCGCTCGACGGCGTCGTTCAGGACCTCGACGACACCATTTCGCAGGACGCGGCCATCGAATTCATCGGCCGCGACGATCCCCGCGCGCTCGAACTCATCCGCCACGACTGCGCCCACGTGCTGGCGGAGGCCGTGCAGGCGCTCTGGCCCGGCACGCAGGTGACGATCGGCCCGGTCATCGAGAACGGCTTCTACTACGATTTCGCCAAGCCGGAGCCGTTCACGCCGGAGGATTTTCCGAAGATCGAGGCGAAGATGCGCGAGATCATCGCGCGCGATGCCCCGTTCACGAAGGAAGTCTGGAAGCGCGACGACGTGAAGACGCTCTTCGCCGACAAGGGCGAGAGCTACAAGGTCGAGCTGGTCGATGCGATCCCGCCGGGCGAGGATCTGAAGATCTATCGCCAGGGCGCGTGGTTCGACCTGTGCCGCGGCCCGCACATGACCTCGACGGGCAAGATCGGCACCGCCTTCAAGCTGATGAAGGTCGCGGGCGCCTATTGGCGGGGCGATGCCGCCAACCCGATGCTGACGCGCATCTACGGCACCGCCTGGGCGTCACAGGCCGATCTCGACGCGTATCTGCATCGTCTCGAAGAGGCCGAGCGCCGCGACCACCGGCGGCTGGGCAAGGAAATGGACCTGTTCCACTTCCAAGAGGAAGGCCCCGGCGTCGTGTTCTGGCACGCCAAGGGCTGGACGGTGTTCCAGGAGTTGATCGCCTACATGCGCCGCCGCCTGAAGGGCGACTACGCCGAGGTGAACGCGCCGCAGATCCTCGACAAGTCGCTGTGGGAGACCTCCGGCCACTGGGGCTGGTACCGCGAGAACATGTTCGCGGCCCAGTCGGCGGGCGACGAGGCCGAGGACAAGCGCTGGTTCGCGCTGAAGCCGATGAACTGCCCCGGCCACGTGCAGATCTTCAAGCACGGCCTGAAATCCTACCGCGACCTGCCCCTTCGCATGGCCGAGTTCGGCGTGGTCCACCGCTACGAGCCGTCGGGCGCCATGCACGGCCTGATGCGCGTGCGCGGATTCACCCAGGACGACGCGCACATCTTCTGCACCGAGGACCAGCTCGCCGCCGAGTGCCTGAAGATCAACGAGCTGATCCTCTCGACCTATGCCGATTTCGGCTTCGACCAGATCCTGGTCAAGCTCTCGACCCGGCCGGAAAAACGCGTCGGTTCCGACGATCTGTGGGACCACGCGGAAGCCGTGATGACGCGGGTGCTGGGCGAGATCGAGGCGCAGTCGGGCGGGCGCATCCGCACCGCGGTGAACCCCGGCGAGGGCGCCTTCTACGGGCCGAAATTCGAGTACGTGCTGCGCGATGCCATCGGCCGCGACTGGCAATGCGGCACGACGCAGGTGGACTTCAACCTGCCGGAGCGGTTCGGCGCGACCTATATCGACGCCGACAGCCAGAAGAAGCCGCCGGTGATGGTCCACCGCGCCATCTGCGGCTCGATGGAGCGCTTCACCGGCATCCTGATCGAGCATTTCGCCGGCCACTTCCCGCTCTGGCTCGCGCCGGTGCAGATCGTGGTGGCGACGATCACCAGCGAGGCCGATCCTTACGCCCGTGAGGTCGTGCGGGTTCTGGAGCGCGCCGGTCTCCGTGTGGACGCCGACCTTCGCAACGAAAAGATCAACTACAAGGTCCGCGAGCACTCGCTCGCCAAGGTGCCGGTGCTGCTGGCTTTGGGCCGTCGCGAGGCGGAGGAGCGCACGGTCTCGGTGCGCCGGCTCGGCAGCCAGAAGACCACGACGCTGACGCTGGATGCGGCGCTCAGTGCCTTCGTCGAGGAGGCGACCTCCCCGGACCGCCGCCGGGCGGACGGCGTCGCCGAGAGCCGCCCGAGCACCGATGCGGTGCTCGATGGGCAGCATGTGGAGCAGCCGGCGCCGTAGCGCCGATTCGTCGCTTCTCCCCCCCTTCCCCCTCATCCTGAGGTGCTGCACAGCAGCCTCGAAGGAGGGGTCCAGCGTATCGCGCGATCCCTGGAGCCCTCCTTCGAGGCTCCGCTTCGCTGCGCATCTCAGGATGAGGGGGTTTGTCTGGAGTCGTAATCAGCCCGGTCGGCGTCGCTCTTCCAAATCCTCGCACACAAGCGGCGGCGGCGCCTCGACGCCGCGCCAGCGACCGTAGGACCACGGGCGGTGCCACGCCGCGCCCGGAGGCGTGCGCTCCGGCACGAGGTCGATGCCGTGGGTGCCGAACGGGCCGCAGCGGCAGATGCGCGAAAACCCCATCCAGCCGCCGGCCCAGAGCCCGTGCCGCTGGATCGCCGCGTCGGTGTATTCGGAGCAGGACGGCCAGTGTCGGCACTGGCGGCCCACCAGCCCCGAGAGGGTGAGCTGGTAGCCGCGGATCGCGAGATGGGCCGCCCGACGAATCATGGATTCAGGCGGCCTCGGGCGAACCGGAGCCCCTGGCAGCGGCGATCCGATCGAGGGCGTCGACCACCGCGTCGAAGGTGAGCAGCGTCGAGGCGTGGCGGGCGCGGAAGTCGCGCACCGGCTCCAGCACGGCCAGATCGGCCCACTTGCCGTCGGGCACCGGGCCGTTCTCCTTCAGCATCGCCCGCATCCGCTGACGCAGCTCCCGGAGTTCGTCGGCGCTCGATCCGACGACGTGGCGCGCCATCAGCGAGGACGAGGCCTGCCCCAGCGCACAGGCCTTCACGTCGTGGGCGAAGTCGGTGACCGTGCCGTCCGAATCGGTGGCGAGATCGACGGTGACGGTCGAGCCGCACAGCTTGGAATGCGCGGTGGCGGTGGCGTCCGGCGCGTCGAGGCGACCGAGCCGGGGGATGTCGGCAGCGAGTTCGAGGATGCGGCGGTTGTAGATGTCATCGATCATGGCGGACCTTGTCTGACCCCGGCGCCGGTTCGAGAGCCGACTCAAGGAAACGTGGAGCCGGATGCGCGCGCCGTGCATTGCGCGGCGGCGCGAATGCGACGATATAGGCGCGACGAAGCCGTTTCGCGAGAATGGCCCCGTCGACCCCCGGTCACGCCCTGACCCCGGAATCGGATCGTTCGAGGGCGTCGGCACTTGGAAGCGAGAGCGCCGGGACGGATCGACGATGTACGCCAAGCCCGACAGCACGACCATGAAGGCCCGTGTCGCGAAGGCCGGAGATGCCATGGATGCCGCCCTCAAATCCCTCTCCTACGGCATGAGCGACGACGAGCGACGGATGAGCGCCGTCGGCCTCGACGGGATGCGCGGCGCCAACGATGCCGGCTTGCCGGAAGGCCCGGCCAACATCGCGCCAAATGTTGCCCCCTTGCCTGAATCGGCCCAGCGCGTGCCGAACGAGGTCGCGCTCGGCCGCCCGAGCCGCCAGGAGGCCGAGGCCGCCGTGCGCACGCTGCTGCGCTGGGCCGGCGACGACCCGACCCGCGAGGGGCTGATCGACACCCCCGCCCGCGTGGTGAAGGCCTACGAGCAAATCTTCGGGGGCTACAAAGTCGATGCCGATGCGCTGCTGGAGCGCGTGTTCGAGGAGGTCGAGGGCTATTCGGACGTCGTGCTGGTGCGCGACATCCCGTTCTACTCCCATTGCGAGCACCACATGGTGCCGTTCATGGGGCTCGCCCACATCGCCTATTACCCAGTCAAGGGCGTGGTCGGCCTCTCGAAGCTCGCCCGCGTGGTCGATGCCTTCGCCAAGCGCCTGCAGACGCAGGAGACGATGACGGCCCAGATCGCCGACACGATCGAGAGCATCCTCCAGCCCCGCGGCTGCGCCGTGATGATCGAGGCCGAGCATCTCTGCATGGCAATGCGCGGCGTGCAGAAGGCCGGCGTCTCGACTATCACCACCCAGTTCCGCGGCGTCTACAAGGACGATCCGAGCGAGCAGGTCCGCTTCCTGACGCTCGTGCGCGGCGGCAAGGCCTGATCCCGATACGATGACCGAGCCGTTCGAGAGGCCCGGCCCCCGCGCCGAGGTCGAGGAAGGCGCCCGCCTCACCCCGCGCTTCGGCCCGGACGGGCTGGTGAGTTGCATCGCGGTCGATGCCCATGACGGGCAGGTCTTGATGCTCGCCCACATGAATGCCGAGGCGCTCGCGCGGACCCTCGAGACCGGCGAGGCGTGGTACTGGTCGCGCTCCCGCGGCGAACTCTGGCACAAGGGCGCGACCTCGGGGCAGATCCAGCGCATCGTCGAGATGCGGGTCGATTGCGATCAGGACGCCCTGCTGATCCGCGTCGCGGTCGGCGGCGACGGCGGCTGCTGCCATACCGGGCGCCGCTCCTGCTTCTACCGCACCGTCTCGACCGATCCCGAGACCGGGGCCGTCCTCCTCACCCCTTCCGAGCGATGAGGCTGGAGGCGCAAGCGCCCCTCCCCCGCCTTTTTCCGGAAGGGGCGGTGGAACCCGTCGCCCCCCGCGCCCGCAGACCCCGCATCGGCCTCGCCCTCGGCGGCGGCTCGGCCCGCGGCTGGTCGCATATCGGCGTGATCGAGGCGCTCGAAGAGGGCGGCATCTTTCCCGAAGTCGTCGCGGGCTGCTCCATCGGCGCCGTCGTCGGCGGGGCCTATGCCGCGGGGCGGCTCGGGGCGCTCAAGGACTTCGCGCTCTCGCTCACCCGGCGCCGGGTGATGGGGATGATCGACCCGCGCCTGACCGGCTCCGGACTGATCGCGGGCGAGCGCCTGCGCCGCCGGCTCGCGCGGGAACTGACCGGATACAGCATCGAGACGCTGCCGCTGACCTTCGCCACCGTGGCCACCGAGTTCGGCACCGGCCACGAGGTCTGGCTAACGCGGGGATCGCTGGTCGAGGCGGTGCGGGCCTCCTACGCCATTCCCGGCGTGTTCCCGCCGGTCGCCTTCGAGCGGCGCCTGCTGATGGACGGGACGCTGGTGAACCCGGTGCCGGTGCGGCTCGCCCGCGAACTGGGCGCCGACCTCGTGATCTGCGTGAACCTCGCCTGCGAGAGCCGCCCCCGCGCTCGCGTCATCCGCCCCGGTCTCGATCCGGAGGAGGCGATCGAAGAGGCGGCCGAGCCCGACGAGGCGGAGATCGAGCGGACGCTGGAGGCGACCGTGCGCCGCCGGGGCCGCTGGGCCCTACTCACCGGCGCGAGCCGGCGCCTGATGGGCCGCCGCGCCCGGCCGAAACCTCCCCAGGAGGGTCGCACCGCGCCCGGCGTCGCCCGCGTGATGCTCGATGCCTTCAACATCACCCAGGACCGGATTTCCCGCGCCCGGCTGGCCGGCGAACCGCCGGACGTCTCGATCCGGCCAAAGCTCGGCGAGTTCGGCCAGTTCGAGTTCCACCGCGCGGAACACGCGATCGACCTCGGCCGTCAGGCGGGCCGCGCCGCGCTGCCGGAGATCCGGCGCATGATGGAGAGCGCGGCGGCGCGGTGTTGAAAGATCAATCCGGCACTTTCAGCCGGCTCCCCCTCTCCCCGCACGCGGGGAGAGGGCCGCGACGACCCCGTCGTCGGCGCGGCAAGCGGTAGCGGGGGTGAGGGGGCTTCGACGGAGGAGCATCCTACGGATAAGCCCCCTCACCTTCGCCTGCCGGCTCGCTTCGGCGACGACAAGGTCGCCGAAGCCCTCTCCCCACACAGCGGGGAGAGGGGATGCGCGACGGATCGGATCGAAACTCAGGCCATCGTGATATAGTCGCGCATCGCCTGATGCTCCGCCTCGACGGCGGCGATGCGGCGCTTGACGACGTCGCCGATCGAGACGACGCCGATCAGACGCCCGTCCTCGACCACCGGCAGGTGGCGGAAGCGCCCCTCCGTCATCTGCTCCATCACCTCCTCGATCGAGGTGCGGCGGGTGCAGGTGACGACCTTGGCGGTCATGTAGCGGGAGATCGGCTGGTCGAAGGCGGTGGCACCGTCGCAGGCGAGCGCGCGCATCACGTCGCGCTCCGACAGGATGCCGATGACCCGGCCTCCGGAATCGCCGACGATGAGGGCACCGATGCGCTTCTCGGCCAGCAGATGGATGGCTTCGTCGATGGTGCGGTGAGGCGGCACCGTGACGACGGACGTGCCCTTCTCCGCGAGAATGCGTGCAACGCTCATGAAGTCCCCTCCCTTGTGGATCGCGCCGTCAGCCCCGCGGCGCGAGAGCGATCCGGGGCGGGTTGATCCCGCCTCCGATGCGGCGAGTGTGTGGCACCTCCGCGGCACTGTCCAGCATTTCGTGCAAAATAAACTGTCAAGCCGCCGGGTATGCGGAACGAAATTTCCACAATCGCATCAGGGAGACCCTGCGGGACTGCCTCCGGTTCCCACGACGCGGTGTATCCGCTCGGCCCTATTGCGACTGGCGGCGCGTCACCGTGGTGCGGTTGGGCGCCGCCTCGCCCTTGTCCTGGTAGAGCGGCACGATCGCCCGGAGCCAGCCGCGGGTCTCGTGGCCGCCGTAATTGCGCTCGACCACGTCGCGGGTGACGTAGGCCTGCAGGTTCACCGGCCCGAAATTGTAGCCGACGAGGCCGCCCACCGCGATCTGCCCCTGCGGCCGCTCGCTCGCTACCCCGGTCGGCAGGTCGGTCGAGGCGAAGGCGACGGGCCCGACCTGCCACTTGCCGAACTTCTTCGTCATGGTCAGGTCGAGGTTGATGTAGTCGGGATAGAGCGTGCCGGACGGCGAGCGCGTGTCGAGGAAGAGGCCGTAGAGCAGGTTGGCGGTGATGTTCCAGTCGTTGCCGGTGTAGCTGATCGCGAAGCGGTGGCTCAGCGACGCCGACTGGGTCAGGAACTGCGTTTCGATCGGCAGATAGCCGCCGAACAGGTAGCTGACCCCGATGTCGTTGCCGAGGTTCCAGGCGAGCTGGCCGGCAAGCAGCGGCTGGCCGATGCCGCTGTTGTACGGCGCGCCGCGCGTGCTGGAGGCCACCACCGGCTGGGTGAAGAAGAACTGGAGCCGGGCGTTGAACAGCGTCCACGGCGTCGCCCAAGCGAAGGTCGGCAGGTTGACGTTGCTCTCCGAACTCAAGGGGGCGGTGTCGCGCACGCCGAAGCTCGAGGTGTCGACGAAGTAGAGGCCGACGGGGAGTTGCGCGCCGACGGGCAGGCCGATGGTCTGGCCCGGCTGCGCGGCCGAGCCGGCATAGGCGGGGCCGGCGGCGACGCAGGACAGGAGGACGGCGAGGGTACGACGTGTCACCGGGGGTTACGCTCCGTCGGACGCGCGGCGACCGTCGCCGCGCCTACTGTCCTGACGGATGGCGGACCGGATTATTGCCGGCAAAATCGATCAAGGGATACGACCGCCGGGGGGGTGTCGCCCAAAGGGCACGGTTTCGCGCCCGCTCCCTCAGCGGCGCCCGCGCGGCTCCATCAGCGGCAGCAGGAAGAAGCCGGCGATGAAGCCGCCGAGATGCGCGTCCCAGGCGATCGGCCCGTCGCTGCCGCCGAACGGCAGGGCGATCAGACCGAACAGCAGGTTGGTGGCGAGCAGGATGCCGAGGAACATCATCGCCGTGCGGTTGCGCATCAGTTCGGGGATCGTCTGCAGCGGCGGTCGCGGCGGCAACTGCCAGGGGGCTGCCGCCATGAAGGGCGGCGGCGGCTGGAACACGAAGCGGGCGGCCGCCGCCATCAGGGCCGAGATGCCGGCCGAGGCGCCGACCAGCGGCATCGCGCTGTCGGGATCGAACAGGAGATGGAGGACGGCGCCGGCCACGACCCCGGCGAGCGCGATGAGGCCGTAGCGCAAAGCCCCGTAGCGGCGGGCCACCGGCGCGCCGAAGGCCGCGAGCCAGACCGAGTTGAAGATCAGGTGCGTCCACGAGCCGTGCAGCAGGCCGTAGCTGACGAGGGTCCACGGCATCGCGGACGGGTCGGAGACGAGGTAGCGGGCGAATTCGCGGCGCGCGGCGGCGATCTGGGGATCGCTCACCGCCTCTCCCGCGGCCCTGACGATGTCGGCGGCCCGCGACGGATCGAAGGCCGCGGTCCAGCGGGCCGGGATGAAGGCGAGGTCGAGCAGGACCGACAGGTCGAGCTCGTCCGGCAGGACGCTGCGCACGATGTGGATGGCGGCGAGCACCGCGATCGAGGCGGTAACGATCCCCGGCAGGTTGAAGACGGGTACGCGGCCCTGTCGCGGCAAGTCGGGTGAGGCATCCATGCCGCACCATGTCGGCGCCCGGCCCCGCCCCGCAAGTCCCGGCAGGGCCGAATCCGCGCGGTTCGCCGCCGCATCCCGCGAGGAAAGACACGGGAGGACCTCAGAAACAGATCCTCCCGTGCGGCCGGCGGTCCGAGACGGCCCCGGCCGAAGTGATGGCGTCGACATCGCTCTCGACGCCGTGATCGTCTCGTGGATGCCCGTCCGCGGCAAGGCCGGAGGGACGTCAACCCTCCGTTAAGGTTAAGGAAGGGTTACCCGCGCGGGGTCGGGTCGTTGAGCATAGGGTGTGCGCAGAAGGACGTGAGCGGCGGGTTGGAACGCGAGTTCCGCCCCGCACCGAACCGTTAAAGGTCCGTTACGGGGCGGACCGTACCGATGCGGAACACCCATGAAGCATCCCACCAGCCGCCAGCTCCACGCCTACTGGAACCGCCTGCGCGGCACGCGCTCGGCGCCCGAACGGGGCGAGATCGAACCCGGCGAGATCCGTCATCTCCTGGCCGACAGCTTCATCCTCGAGATCGATCCGGCCCGCCGGGCCTGCGCGGTGCGGCTCGCCGGCACCCGTCTCTGCGCCCTGTTCGGGCGGGAGCTGCGCGGCGGCCCGTTCTCCGGGCTGTGGGACGCGGCGGCGGTCGGGCCGGAGGCCGACCGGGTGAATGCGGACCGGGTGAATGCCGATCCCTGGCGCCTCGTCGAGGCGGTCACCGCCGACACGGTCGGGATGGTGGCGGGCCTCACCGGCCGCACCGCCCGCGGCGAGAGCCTCGATCTCGAACTCGTGCTCCTGCCCCTGCGCCATCGCGGCAAGACGCAGGCGCGCCTGCTCGGCGCGCTCAGTCCCCACACCATCCCGCCCTGGCTCGGCATCCGCCCGATCCTGCATGTCGAGACGCTGTCGCAACGGGTGCTCGACCCGCCCGGCGACGAGGCCGCGGCCCGGGACTTCGTCGAGGGCCTGCCCGAGCCGGCCAACGATTTCCGCCCCGTGCGGTTCGGCCACCTCCTCGTCCACGAGGGCGGGCGCGGCGGGATCTGAGCCGGGTGAAGAAACCGCGGCCTCGGAACAGATTGTGACCCGACTACGACGGGACTGAGCGGTCGAGGCAAGTGTTTCGTAACCCGGCCGGCGGTACCTATCGATCGGAGATGTCTGATCTCTCGACCGCCGGACCGCCATGACCGAGCTCTCCCACAGCGAGACCGCCGCCCGCGTCGTCGACCAGCGGCGCCATCAGCGGGTGCGCGCCGAGCTGCTCGGGCGTTACATGCTGTCGGACCGCCGCGAATATCCGTGCCAGACGGTGGACATGTCCCCCGGCGGCGTGCGGGTGACCTGCGCCGTGCTCGGCGCCGTCGGCGAGCGCGTGGTGCTCTACCTGGAGCAGATCGGTCGGCTGGAGGGCGTGATCGCGCGCTATCCCCCGCACGGCTTCGCGATGCGGCTCAACGCCACCCCGCGCAAGCGCGAGAAGATCGCCTCGCAGCTGATGTGGCTGGCCAACCGCGAGAATCTGGGACTGCCCGAGGGACGCACCCATGAGCGCCTCGTGCCGGTCAATCCGGGAGTCCAGTTGCGGCTCGACGGAGGCCGGATGATCCCGGCCCGCGTGATCGACATCTCGATGTCGGGCGTGGCGCTCGCCACCGCGACGACGCCGCCGATCGGCACCGCCGTGATGGTCGGCTCCACGCCGGGCCGGGTGGTGCGCTACTTCGAAGGCGGCATCGGCGCCCAGTTCATGCTGCCGATCTCCCCCGACCGCTTCCACGAGGGCATCACGCTCTGAACGGCGTCAGAGCCGGCACCCGGCCCTCCGCCGGACGGCGGCGCTGCCTGCCCCACGCGAACGAATCGCCCGCCCGCGATGCCCCGCATCGCGCGCGGGCCTTCGTCGTTTTCGCGTCGACCGCGCGACCGCGGCCCACAGGGTTTCCCTGCCCCTAATGCGACAGCGCGGATTCGCCGGTCGCCCCTGAGCCCCGGTTCGCCCTTCCGGTTGGAGCGTGGCCGTGGGCGGCGAATCGATAAAATTGCGCGCATCGGCTTCAGCGCGGCGGAGGGGGTGCGGCGACATCCTGGCCTCGTTCGAAGGACAGCCGCCATGCGCAACGCCGAAACGGGATCTCTCAAGGCCGGACTGAGGACGGCGCTCGCCGCCCTGGCCTTCGGCGCCGGTCTCATCGGTGCCGCCCAGGCGCAGACCCTGGCCGCTCTTCCCTCCGCCTTGCCCTCCGCCAGCGCCGGCCTCACGCCCGGCGCCGAGGCCCGGCCGATCCTGGCCTGGACCGATTTCTGCCGCTCCTACCCCAATGAGTGCGCCTTCGACCGCGCCGAGCCCGCCCGCATCGCGCTGACCCCGGCGGTCTGGTCCACGATCGTCTCGGTGAACCGACGGGTGAACCGGCAGATCCGCCCGGTCACCGACCAGGAGCATTGGGGCCGCCCCGACCGCTGGGACCTCGCCGAGGACGGCTCGGGCGATTGCGAGGATTTTCAGCTCCTGAAGCGGCGCCTGCTCGCCGAATCCGGCCTGCCCCGGCGCGCCATGCGGATGACGGTGGTGATCGACGAGAAGGGCGAGGGCCACGCCGTGCTCACCTTGGTCACCGACCGCGGCGACTACGTGCTCGACAACAAGACCAGCGCGGTCACCGCGTGGCACGAGACCGGCTACGTCTTCATCAAGCGCGAGGGCCAGGACGCCCTGGCATGGGTCTCGCTGGGCGGCGCCAGCTCGCCGGTCACCACCGCCAACCGGTGACGAGGATCCCGACCCTCGGTCGGGATCGACACCGCATGAACCGAGAGGGGAAGGCACCGGTGTGGCCCGATTGCCAGCCCGCGCGAGGATGTCTCGCTGCGACACGGGAAAGCGCCGTCGGCGCTTCATCATTCCTTCATTTTCGTCTTGAGCCCGGCGCGGACGCGTGCAAGCTTCGCCGTGAAACGGGGGCGGCAGGACGGTCGGCCATGCGGTACGCGGTGCTTCGGGGCGTCGGCGACGGATCGGCGTTCTCCCGCGGGGTGCTGGGCCAACGCCTGCGCCGGGCGGCCCACCTGTCGCTGGTCGGCGCCATCCTGCTTCTCGGCGGCGCCTCGACCCAAGCCCAGACCGTCGCCTCGCTCCCCGAGACCGGCACCGCCGCCGAGCAGGGCGCGCCCGCCCGGCCCGTCGCCGCCTGGAACGACTTCTGCACCCGCCATCCGGCCGAATGCGCGGTCGACGTCTCCGAGCCGGCGCTCGTCACCCTGACGCCCGCCGTGTGGCAGGCGCTCACCAGCGTCAACCGGCGGGTCAACGCCCGCATCAAGCCGATCACCGATGCGGCGCACTGGAACGTCGTCGACCGCTGGGATTTTCCGGACGACGGCTTCGGCGATTGCGAGGACATCCAGCTCCTCAAGCGCCGGATGCTGATCGAGCGCCGCCTGCCGCGCCGCGCCCTGCGGATGACCGTGGTGATCGACGAGATCGGCGAGGGCCACGCGGTGCTGATGGTGCGCACCGACCGGGGCGACCTGATCCTCGACAACAAGACCAACGCGGTGCTGCCCTGGCAGCGCACCGGCTACTCCTTCGTCAAGCGCGAGGGCCAGGACGGCAAGGCCTGGGTCACCCTCAACAACGGCGCCTCGCCGGTCACGACCGCGAACCGCTGATCGTTTCGGCGCTCGACCGACCGGACGACGGACGGTGTGGTCGCGGCGGCACAGCGACCGCGTTTCGGAGCGGCGCGCCCCTTTCCGGTCTTGGCGTGCGAACCGGTGGCGGATAGCCCTCAGGCCTCAATCCTGAGTTGCCGTGGGCCCCGACGATCATGCGTGCCGTTCCCCGTCTCGTTTTCCTCGTCCTGATCGCGTCCTGTCTCGCGGCCTGCCAATCGACGATGGCGCCGCAATCCGCCGTGCCGGGGGGTGCCGTCCCGGCCTCGCTGCCGCCCGCGGCCGCCGAGCCGGGGTCGTCGAACCTGCGCGCGCAAGTCGCCGCCCGCATCGTCAAGCAGTACATGACGGATGCAGCCGGCCCGGCGGAGGTCGAACCGATTTCGGCGGACACGTTCTACGTCCGTTTCCCGGTTCGGGAAGAGAAGGCGCGCGGCTCCGACTTCGGGAACGTAATGTCGTTGATGAACCGGAACGAACCGAAACGCCGCTGCTTCACGGCGTCGCTCGAGGGGAGCATTTTCTCCAAGGAAAAGCGCGTCTTGATCAAGACCCGGTTGACCGATGATCGGACCACCTGCAGCAGCGGTCCGTGGCAGCCCTATCCGGAACTCGAGCGGATGGTCGATACGATCCGCGCCTGCCTCGCCCGCAAACAGGACACCTGCGAACTCTCCGTCGAAGCGGCGAGCAAGGCGCCGGACCCCAAGGTCGCCGAAACCAAGTCGGCCCGCGGGCAGCGCTGAGGCGCCCCGGAACCCGGCGCGATGCCGCCGGGTGGTATCGGCGCGCGGCCAAAGCCGCTATCGATCGGGCTTCCAGGGCTCCCGCGGCCCGGCTTTCGGCAGCCACGCCCGCATGACCGCGCTTCCCGAGGACGCTCTTCCGGCGCTCCTGCCGCTGCCTTCCCTGCTGATCGAGGCGGGCGAGGGCGGCGCGGCGATCCGTGCCGCCAACCCGGCGCTGCTCGCGCTGACGGGTTTTTCGGAGGCCGACCTGATCGGCCGGCCGCTCGCCGCGCTCGAATGCCGGCACGCCGACCATGCCGGCTGGTCGCCGCTCCGCGAGGCCCTCGGCCGGGGCGAGGAGGTCCATGTCGAGCTGCTGTTCGGGCGCAAGGGCGGCGCCTCGTTCTGGGGCGAGGTCTTCGTCGTTCCGCTGCCGGGCGAACCCCGTCGCTTCCTCGGCCAGATCGTCGACATCACCCGCTGCCGCGAGGCCGAAGGGGCGCTCGCCCTGTCGCGGCAGCGCGAGGCCCTGGGGCTGCTCACCAACAGCGTCGCCCACGAGTTCAACAACTTCCTCCAGATCCTGATCGGCTACATCGACGGGCTCAAGCGCCGGCTGGGCGACCGGCAGGAGCCGTTCATCCAGCGCGCCGTCACCCGCTCGACCGAGGCCTCCGAGCGCGCCGCGGTGCTGACGCGGCAATTGCTGGCCCATTCCCGCCGCATCGCGCCGGACCTGCGCCCGGTCGATCTCGGGGAGGCGGTGCGGACGGTCCTCGACCGGCTGCGCCCGAGCCTGCCGCCGCGCGTCCGACTCGACCTGTCGATTCCCCAAGACCTGCCGCCGGCCCTGTGCAACCCGAGCCAGGTCGAGCTGGCGCTCGGCCACATCCTGGCCAATGCCTGCGAGGCGATGGCGGGAGACGGCACCGTCACCATCCGCCTGTTCGCGATCGAGCCCGGCGACCGCACCCTGCAGCGGCCGGACGCGGGCGCCGTCGCCGTCACGGTCTCGGATACCGGCCATGGCCTGTCGCCGGAGATGCAGGCGCGGGCGCTCGCCCCCTTCGCCACCACCCGCGAGGCCGGGCGCGGGGCCGGGCTCGCCATCGTCCACGGGCTGATGAAGCGCCAGAACGGCACCATCTCCCTCGACAGCCGCCCCGGCGAGGGGGCCACCGTGCGCCTCGTCTTCCCGGCGGCGGGATGAAACCCGCCTCAGTACGGTGGAAGCGGACTAAAAACCCGTCTCGCCCGTCCCCATCTACGAGAGGGCGCTTTCCGCCTGCTCTCAAGATGGTGACCCGAGGTTCAACCGATGGCTTCCTCCCCGCGCGCCAAGCGCGTCGTGACCCTCCTCGCGCTCGTGGCCTCGCTCGCCGTCGCGGCACCGGCCGTCGATGCGCGGCCGGGCGGCGGCGGATCGAGCTTCGGCTCCCGCGGCTCGAAGACCTATGCTCCGCCCGCCGGCACGGCGACCTCGCCGGGCACGATGGGCGCGCCGATGCAGCGCTCGCAGACGAGCCCGAGCCCCGGCATGACCAATCCCGGCATGGCGGCCCAGAACCGCCCGCGCTTCGGCGGCGGCTTCATGGCGGGCCTGCTCGGCGCCGGCCTGATTGGCGCGCTGCTCGGCGCCGGCTTCTCCGGAGGCCTGGGCGGCATCGCCTCGTTCCTCGGCCTGATCCTCCAGGTCGGCCTGATCGCGCTTCTTATCATGTTCGCGGTGCGCTTCTTCCGCCGTCGCCGCGAGGGCGCGCAGCCGGCCATGGCCGGCAACGCCCCTTACGCCCGCTCCGGCCTCGACCGGCAGAACACCCCGCCCCAGGGCGGCATGATGGGCGGCGGCATGGCCGGCGGGATGAACCCGATGGGCGGCGGCCTCGCGGGCGGCGCCCGCCCGCAGCCGATCCAAGTGCAGCCGGACGACTTCCAGGCGTTCGAGCGCAGCCTCACCGAGGTCCAGGGCGCCTACGGACGTGAGGACGTCGCCGCCTTGCGCCGCCTCGTGACGCCGGAGATGGTCGGCTACTTCGAGGAGGAGCTGCGCGCCAACGCCGCCCGCGGCGTGGTCAACCGCATCTCCGACGTGAAGCTGCTTCAGGGCGACCTGTCGGAGGCGTGGCGCGAGGGCCCGGTGGAATACGCCACCGTCGCCATGCGCTTCTCCCTGCGCGACGAGGTGTTCGAGCGGGCCACCAACCGCCACGTCGAGAACGGCGCCCAGGAGGCCAAGGAGTTCTGGACCTTCCTGCGCGAGCCGAAGGGACCGTGGATCCTCTCGGCGATCCAGCAGGGCCGCTGAGTTTTTTGGAACTGACGGAAAGGGGCGTCCGGCGCGAGCCGGGCGCCCCTTTCTTGTCGACCGCTCTTGCGGGACGCCTCGAGACGAGCGGACGGCGGCCCGTGAAACCCGCAGCGCACGCGACCGGCGGACCGACGCCCTTATTCGGCGAGCGAGCGCGCCTCTTCCGGCAGCATGATCGGGATGCCGTCGCGGATCGGATAGGCGAGCTTGGCCGAGCGGCTGATCAGCTCCTCGCGGGCCGCGTCGTATTCGAGCGCCTCCTTGGTCAGTGGACAGACCAGAAGTTCGAGCAGGCGGGGATCGACCCGGGTCGCCTCGACGGGGGGGACAGCGCTGTCGGACATGATGCCTTCCGGGTTGAGGGTACGAAACGTCGGCCCATAGCCGGAACAGGCCCGGGCCTCCACGGCAAAAGGTCTACTGAAGGGTCGGCTCCGAGCCGCCGCTGGAGCGCACCAGTTCCATCTCTGTCACCGCGACCAGCACCTCGGCGCGGGTCTTGAGGTCGGCGGCTTCCAGCATCGCCTGCTTCTCGCGCACGCCGAACGGGCTCATCATGCAGAGCGCGTTGACGAGGGCTTCGTTGGGCGCCTCCTCGATCCCCGACCAGTCGACCTGCAGCTCGTTGGCCTCGACGAAGCGGCGCAGGGCCTGGAGCACGCCCGCGCGGTCCACCGCCTCCTCGCCGGCCCGCGGCTCGAAATCGCTGGCGAAGGCGTCGTAGGAGACGTGGCAGCGGCGATAGGCGGTGGTGACGGCGAGCTCGCTCTCGACCCGGAAGCGGCTGACCCCCGTGAGCGAGATCAGGTAGCGCCCGTCGCCGGTCTCAGCGAACTGGCTGATCCGGCCGGCGCAGCCGACCCGGTAGAGTTTCGGCGCCATGGCTGAGCCGCTGCCCTCCGCGTCCGGCTGGATCATGCCGATGATCCGGTCGGTGCGCAAAGCGTCGTCGATCATGGCGAGGTAGCGCGGCTCGAAGATGTTGAGCGGCATCTGCCCCCGCGGCAGCAGCAGAGCGCCGGGCAGCGGGAAGACCGGGATCACCGCCGGGCAATCCGCCGGAGACTTGAGGCTCGTCTGCGCACTCATCAACGTCTCCCCTGCGCGCCGATGGGGCGTCGCGCGGTCACGAGAACAGGATCGTCGAGAGCTGGCGGCGCCCGCGGATCGCGGCCGGGTCCATCAGGCCCCAGGCCTCGAAGAACTGGAGCAGCTGCTTGCGGGCCGCGTCCTCGTTCCACGTGCGGTCGGCCCGCGCGATGGCGACGAGCTGGTCCACGGCCTCGTCGCGCTTGCCCGCGGCGTTGAGGCCCAGCGCGAGGTCGAACCGGGCCTGATGGTCGTTGGGGTCGGCCTCGATCCGCTTCTGGAGGCCGGCGAGGTCGCCCAGGCTCTCGGCCTGGTCGGCGAGTTCGAGGGCGGCGCGCACGCCGGCCAACGTCGCGTCGTCGGCCTTGTCGGCGGGCACCATCGCGAGCACTTGGCGCGCGTTCTCGGTCTCGCCGAGTTCGAGCTGGGTCTTGGCGAGCCCGGCGATGGCCTTGAGGTTGGCCGGCTCCTCGCGCAGCACGGCGGCGTAAAGCTCGGATGCCGAGGCGAGGTCGCCGGCGGAGGCCACCGCGGCGGCCTCTTCGAGGATCTGGTCGATCTCGGACGGGCCGGCGAGGCGATCGACGAAGGCGCGCACTTCCGATTCCGGCACCGCGCCCATGAAGGCGTCCACCGGCCGGCCGCGGTCGATCGCGATCACGGCGGGAATCGATTGCAGCCCGAGCTGCTGGCCGATCTGCTGCCACACGCCCGGATGTTCGTCGATGTTGAGCTTGGCGAGCTTCACCCGGCCGCCCGCCGCGTTCACGACCTTCTCGAGGACGGGCGTGAGCTGCTTGCAGGGGCCGCACCAGGGCGCCCAGAAATCGACGATGACCGGCTGGTTCATCGACTCGGCGATAACGTCCTGCCGGAACCCCGCGGTGGTGGTGTCCTTGATCAGGCCGGCGGCGGCAGGAGCACCGGCAAGGGCACCGGCAGGGTTGGCGTCGAGCATGGAGCCCTCAGTGTCGAAAACGCGAGTCGCGTGCGTTGCATCGCACGCGCTACATGGGGCCTGGGCCCCGGCCTGACCAGCGGTTTTCGGGCGCGCGGGCGGCGTGTCCCGCTCAGGGCTTCACGCCCTCCTTCGCGTCCTTCGTGCCGTCGCCGCCGGCCTTCGAATCCGTTTTGACGTCCGTGATGAAGGTGCCCGCATAGGTCTTGCCCTGCGAGGTCGCCTCACAGGCGATCTGGGTCTTTCCCGGCTGCGGCGCGGAGAAGCGGCAGGCGCCGACCGCGGGGGACGGGCTGCGCACGATGCCCTCGGCGTTCTTCATGCCCGCTACGACGAGGCTGATCGGCTGGAGCTGCTCGGTCTCCTCGGTGGCCTCGTGCTGGGCGCCCGCGCCGCTGAAGCTCAGGGTCTGTCCGTCCCAGGCGGCGAAGTCGAAGGTGGTGCGCCCGCGGGTGACCGTGTTGACGAGCTGCTCCTTGCAGTTCTGGGTGATGTCCTGTCCGCCGATCACCAGCCGCTCGCACTGGCCGGTCATCTTGATCTCGGCCCCCTGCTGCGCCGCGGCCGGGCCGGCGGCGAGCGCACCGAGAAGGGCGAAGATGGGGGCGGCGCGGGTCGTCATGGTTCGGTTTCCTCCGGTTCGGCCGTCATTGTTGGCCTGGATTCTCGGGCGCGCCGCCCCGGCTTCAAGCGCCGAAGCGCAGGGCGCGATCGTTGGGCGCAGCGAAGTCGAGTTCGGGCCCCAGCGGCACGATGCCGGTCGGGTTGATGGTCGGGTGGCTGCCGTAATAGTGGCGCTTGATGTGCTCGAGATTTACCGTCGGGGCCACGCCCGGAAGGGCGTAGAGGTCGCGCAGGTAATTCGACAGGTTCGGGTAGTCGGCGATCCGGCGGCGGTTGCACTTGAAGTGGCCGACATAGACCGCGTCGAACCGCACCAGAGTCGTGAACAGCCGGATGTCGGCCTCGGTGAGCCGCGATCCGCAGAGGTAGCGCCGGCCGTCGAGCCGCTCCTCCAGCGCGTCGAGTTCGGCGAACAGAGCGGTGAAGGCGTCCTCGTAGGCCTCCTGCTTGGTGGCGAAGCCCGCCTTGTAGACGCCGTTGTTGACCCGGTCGTAGACGCGGGCATTGACCGCATCGATCTCCTCGCGGAGGTCTTGCGGGTAAAGGTCCGGCTCGCCGGCCCCGAAGGCGTCGTTGAGCATGCGGATGATCTCGGCCGATTCGTTCGAGACGATGGTGTTCCGCTCGCGGTCCCACAGCACCGGCACGGTGACGCGGCCGCTATAGTCGGGCTTGGCCCGCTGGTAGAGTTCGTAGACGCGCCTTGAACCGAACAGCGCGTCGGCGGTGGCGCCCGGCACGCCGCCCTCGGATTCGGGCTGAAACACCCAACCCTCCTCGCGCATGTACGGTGAGACCACCGAGACCGAGATCGCGTCTTCCAGGCCTTTGAGCGCGCGCACGATCAGGGTGCGGTGGGCCCAGGGGCAGGCGAGCGAGACGGTGAGGTGGTAGCGCTCCGGCTCGCCCTCGAAGCCGCCCTCGCCCGAGGGGCCGGGCCGGCCGTCGGCGGTGACCCAGTTGCGGAAGGCGGAGGCCGAGCGCTCGAAGCGCCCGCCGGTCTTGGCGGTGTCGTACCACTGATCCCGCCACTGCCCGTCGACCAGCAGACCCATCGCGCGCCCTTTCCCGTTCGTGCGGGAACATGGGAGGGGACGAGGCGGATGGAAGCCCAGGGGTGGCCTTGAGGACGCGCGGCCCCAGATGCCGACCACCGACACACGGAGCCCGCGATGCCCGCCCGCCTGTTCGAACCCTTCCGCCTCGACGACCTCGAACTGGAGAACCGCATCGTCATCGCGCCGATGTGCCAGTACTCGGCCCGCGGCGGCGCGGCGACCGACTGGCACCTCACGCATCTCGGCCAGCTCGCCCAATCGGGCGCGGGCCTGCTGACGCTGGAGGCGACCGCGATTGCGCCGGAGGCCCGCATCTCGCCGGCCGATCTCGGCCTCTACGACGACGCCACCGAGCGGGCGCTCGCCCGCGTGCTCGACGCGATCCGCGAATATGCGCCGATTCCCGTGGCGATCCAGATCAACCATGCCGGGCGAAAGGCGTCGAGCCGGGTGCCGTGGGAGGGCGGCGCGCAGATCGCCCCCGACGCCCCCGACGGCTGGCGCACCGAGGCGCCCTCCCCCTTGGCTCATGGCGAGGGCGAGGTGGCGCCCCACGCGCTCGACGCGGAGGGCCTGAAGCGCGTGCGCGATGGTTTTGTCGCGACGGCCAAGCTTGCGTTGCGGCTCGGCATCGACGGGTTCGAGATTCACGGCGCCCACGGCTACCTGCTGCACCAGTTCCTCTCGCCGCTCTCGAACCGGCGTGAAGACCAGTATGGCGGCAGCCTGGAGAACCGGATGCGCTTTCCCCTCGAAGTGTTCGAGGCGGTGCGCGAGGCGGTGCCTTCGGGAAAGCCGGTGTGGATGCGCGTCTCGGCCACCGATTGGGTCGAGGAGGGGTGGGACCTCGACCAGACGGTGGAACTCGCCCGCGCGCTGAAGGCGCGGGGATCGGCCGCGATCCACGTCTCGACGGGTGGTCTTTCACCTGCCCAGAAAATTCCGCTGGGGCCGGGCTATCAGGTGCCCTTCGCCGAGCGGATCAAGGCGGAGACCGGGCTCACCACCATCGCGGTCGGCCTCATCACCGAGCCGGCGCAGGCCGAGGCCATCCTGGCGGAGGGAAAGGCCGACGCGGTCTCACTCGCCCGCGCGATGCTCTACGATCCCCGCTGGCCCTGGCACGCGGCGGCCGAACTCGGCGGCCGGGTGCGGGCGCCGAAGCAGTACTGGCGCTCGCAGCCGCGGGAATACAAGGATCTGTTCAAGGATGCGGCCCACGGGCAACGATGAGGGCGTCGCGAGAGCCTACTTCGCCACCGCCCCCACCAGCGGCCCGAGCGGGCGGCTGAGGTCCGAGCGGCCGATCCCCGGCGCGTAGAGGCTCGATACGCTGCCATCGAGGAACAGCGCGTTGCGGCAGCCGAGGGCGTCCTTGAACAGCCGGGCGAAGGCGCCGAACGTCACCGGCTGCTCGGAGATGGCGAAGATCGCCGTGCGCCCGTCGTCGCGCACGCCGACGCCGTTGCGGATCTTCTGACTGGGGCCATCCTCCGAAATCTTCGGGTGGATCTTTCCTTCGATCACCAGCATCGGCCCGGATTGCGTGGCGAAATCGGGCGCGGGCTTGGCCTTCAGGTAGCGGGCGGTGTCCAGCACGCCGGCCCGGTCGCCCTTCACGTAGAACACGCCGTTGGGCTTGAGGTGGAAGTTGCCCGGCCCGTTGGCGGTCGAGACGCCCTTCATCTCGCGCCCCTCCTCGACATAGAGCCCGACCGGCGCCTGCCCCTTGTCGTACATGCCGGCATTCATTGCGAAGCTGAGGCGGGCGCCCTGCCGGTCGGCGAGGCTGCCGAGCGAGGAATAGGGCAAGCCGTCCGGCCCGAGCCAGAACAGCCGGACCCGCTCGCGCCGCAGATCGACGGTGCAGACCGTGAAGGGCTGCCCCTCCGCCTGCACCGCGCGGCACGGCCCCTTTGCTGCGGGCGCCGGCTCCGCGGCGGCGCGGGCCGCGAGCGGGCCGGACAGGAGGAGGCATGCGGCGAGGAGGGCGAGGCGCGTCACGGGTTCCACGGTCCCTGTCGATCGGCGCAGCCCCACGGGTTCTTCGGGGCGAGGCTTGGCCGCGGATGCCTCTCCTCGCCCGAAAGCATGGCGGCATTCAAGCCGCCGAAGCGGCCGGCGAACTACGATTGAGCCAGCGCTTTCATCCCGACTCACGCATTCGGGACTGGAGTTCGCGTGAACCCTCCGCTCGCGCCGAACGTTCTGAGCGCATGGGGGAGACTTCACTCTCTCTGTTGGAGATGGTTCGATGAAACGGATTGTTCTGGCATCGGCCGCCATGGCCGGCGCGCTGGCGATGATCCCGGCGACCGCCGACGCCCGCGGCTTCGGCGGTTTCCACGGTGGCGGCTTCCACGGCGGTGGCTTCGGCGGCTTCCGGGGTGGTGGCTTCGGCGGGCCGCGCTTCGGCGGCGGCTTCGGCCGGTTCGGCGGTGGCGGGTTCGGGCCGCGCTTCGGCGGCGGCTTCGGCGGTTACCGGGCGGCCGGCTTCGGGCCGCGCTTCGGCGGCTACGGCTACCGCGGCGGCTACGGCTATCGCCGCGGCTTCGGCGGCGTCGGGCTGGGCCTCGGTCTCGGCCTCGCGACGGGCGCCGCCCTCGGCGCCGGCTATTACGGCGGTTACGGCGGCTATTACGGCAGCCCCTACGGCTACTCCACCGTCGGCTACGATCCTTACGGCTACGGTGGCGGCTGCTACACTGTGGAGCGGACCCGCTGGACGCCGTGGGGCCCGCGCCGGGTCCTGGTCGAACGCTGCTACTGAGCGCCCAAAGATCCGAGACATCGAGGAAGGGGCCGCCCCGCGCGGCCCCTTCCGCGTGTCAGCGCCGCATCTCGTCGCGCCGCATCGGCATCGCGTCGATGGTCGAGAACAGGCGCTGCGGTGGGATCGGCTCCTGCGCGGTCAGCTTCGCCCCGCCGTCCTTGCCGACGAGCACCGCCCGGAACGCGTCCGCCGGCAGACCGAGGCGCCGACGGATCGCGACCGCCTCGGGCCCGTCGCCCACCGCCTCCACCGTCACGAGGTCGCGCTCCGACGCGCCCGTGCGGACCGAGGCCAGCGCCTGACGCTGCGCCGCGAGCCGGGGATCGCCCGCCGCCGGCGCGGCCAGCACCAGCACGCGTGACTTCCAGACATACCGCGCCAGCGGGTTGCCATCCGCCATCGCCGCGCCTCCCATCGTCAGCGTCGCGAGCGCGACGCCCAGGACCTTGGCCACCACCGCGAACACTCCCGCCCGATTGCCGGGATCGACGTGCGACCCATCTGGCCGGTTCCCCATCCTCTCACCCGGAGACGCCCATGACCGTCGTCAACCGCCGGATCGTCCTGGCCTCGCGCCCGCACGGCGAGCCGAAGCCGGAGCATTTTCGTCTGGAGGAGAACCGCGTGAACGCGCTGCGCGACGGCGAGGTCCTGCTGCGCACGCGCTGGCTCTCGCTCGATCCCTACATGCGCGGGCGGATGAGCGCGGCGAAGTCCTACGCCAAGCCCGTCGAGATCGGCGAGGTCATGGTCGGGCAGACGGTGAGCACGGTCGAGGTCTCCGAGAACCCGGCCTTCGCCGTCGGCGACCTCGTGCTGAGCCCCGCCGGCTGGCAGGATTACCTCGTCTGCGACGGGGGCGGCCTGCAAAGACTCGATCCGGCGGACGGCCCGCCGAGCGCCTTCCTCGGCGCGCTCGGCATGCCGGGGATGACGGCCTATGCCGGCCTCCTCGAGATCGGGCGCCCGCAGCCCGGCGAGACCGTCGCGGTGGCCGCTGCCGCCGGCCCGGTCGGCTCGATGGTCGGCCAGATCGCCCGCATCAAGGGCGCCCGCGCCGTTGGAATCGCGGGCGGCCCGGAGAAATGCGCCTACCTCACCGACACGCTCGGCTTCGACGCCGCCGTCGATCACCGCGCCCCGGACTTTTCCGAGGCCTTGGCCCGCGCCTGCCCCAACGGCATCGACGTCTACTTCGAGAATGTCGGCGGGGCGGTGTTCGACGCGGTTCTGCCGCTGCTGAACGACTTCGCCCGGGTGCCGGTCTGCGGCCTCGTCTCGGGCTACAACATGAGCGAGTTGCCGCCGGGCCCCGACCGCACGCCCACCCTGATGCGCGCCGTGCTGACCAAGCGCCTGACGCTGCGCGGCTTCATCGTCTGGGACTTTTCCGAGTTGCACGGCGCGTTCCTGCGCGACGTCGGCGGCTGGCTGAAGGCCGGCCGGGTCAAGGCGCGCGAGGACGTGGTCGAGGGCCTGGAGAACGCGCCCGCCGCCTTCATCGGGATGCTGAAGGGTGCCAATTTCGGGAAGTTGGTGGTGAAGGTGTCGTGAGCTGCTTCGCCCCTCCGCCGTCATTCCGGGGCGCCGTAGGCGAACCCGGAAGCCACCCGTGATGCGCGGCGACACAAGGCGTTGTGCTCCGTCGTGGATTCCGGGTTCCGCTGCTCGGCCCCGGAATGACGGGGGAGGTTTTTGCAACAGTCCGACCCTTGCCCTCCATAACGAACAAAAGTAGAACAAATTTGCGGCGCGGTGAACCGGTGTGAAGTGGGCACAAGCCCCGCCGACGGCTTGCCCAGCGATGGCGGGACCGCCAAGGTCCGGACCATCGCGGGCAAGGTTTAGCCCTGTGAGATCGGATCGGATGGAGAGAGTGGGATGGCGGGCAGCGTCAACAAGGTGATCCTCGTCGGCAATCTCGGGCGCGATCCCGAGACCCGGCGCCTGTCCTCGGGCGACCCCGTGGTGAACCTGCGCATCGCGACGTCGGAGTCCTGGAAGGACAAGGCGTCGGGCGAGCGCAAGGAGAAGACCGAGTGGCACTCGGTCGTGATCTACAACGACAACCTCGCCCGCGTGGCGGAACAGTACCTGCGCAAGGGCTCGAAGGTCTATATCGAGGGCCAGCTCCAGACCCGCAAATGGACCGACCAGTCGGGTGTGGAGAAGTACACGACCGAGGTCGTGCTCCAGCGCTTCCGCGGCGAAATGACGATCCTCGACGGGCGCGGCGGTGGCGGCGGCGGCGACTTCGCGGGCGAGGACGACCAGGGCGGCGGTGGCCAGATCAGCCGCGGCGGCGACCGCGGCGGACGCGACGATTACGGCTCGGGCCGCTCCTCGGGCGGCGGCGACCGCCGTCCCTCCGGCGGTGGCGGCGGCGGCAGCAAGCCGAACTACGACCTCGACGACGACATCCCGTTCTAGACATCGGTTTCGAAAGGACCTGGTCCTTTCGCGGGTCCAGGGTGGAACCCGGCCGGCGGAGCCATCTCGGGGCGCTGCCCCGAGACCCCGCCAAAGGGCTCGCCCTTTGGGAACCAAGACGACAGTAACAGCAGAAGGGCCTGCCCGATCCTTGATCGGGCAGGCCCTTCTGCGTCAGCAATCCAGCGTGGTGTCGCGCTCCCACTGGGTCAGGTGGCGGCAGTAGCTGTTCCACTCCTCGGTCTTGAGCTTGAGATAGCTCGGCACGAAGGAGCCGAAGGCCGCGTTCAGCACGTCGCAGTTCTCAAGCGCCCGCATGGCGTCGAGCATGTTGAGCGGCAGGCGCTTCACGCCCTCCACCGTGTGGCCGTCGGTGTACATGTTGATGTCGAGGCGTTTTCCGGGATCGCGGCGGTTGCGGATGCCGTCGAGGCCCGCGGCCAGGATCGCGGATTGCAGCAGGTAGGGGTTGGCCGCCCCGTCCGCGAGGCGGAATTCCAGGCGCCCGCCGTCCGGGATGCGGATCATGTGGGTGCGGTTGTTGCCCGTGTAGGTCACGGTGTTGGGCGCCCAGGTGGCGCCGGACGTGGTGCGCGGCGCGTTGATGCGTTTGTAGGAGTTGACGCAGGGGTTGGTGATCGCAGCGAGCGCGTCCGCCGAGTGGATCAGGCCGCCGATGAAGTGGTAGCCCTCCTGCGACATGCCGATTTCGTCGGAGGAATCGGCGAAGACGTTGCGGCCGTCGCGCCAGACCGAGACGTGGGCGTGGCAGCCCGAACCGGTCAGGTCCATGAAGGGCTTCGGCATGAAGGTCGCACGCAGGCCGTGCTTCTCGGCGATCGAGCGGGTCATGTACTTGAAGAAGGCGTGCCGGTCGGCGGTGACGAGGGCGTCGTCGTAGTCCCAGTTCATCTCGAACTGGCCGTTCGCGTCCTCGTGGTCGTTCTGGTACGGCTTCCAGCCGAGCGACAGCATCGCGTCGCAGATCTCGGTGATGACGTCGTAGCGGCGCATCAGGGCCGATTGATCGTAGCAGGGCTTGATCTGCTTGTCGGCCATGTCGGCGGGTTCCGAGCCGCAGGGCGTGATCAGGAAGAACTCGCACTCGACGCCGGTCTTCATCTGCAGGCCGTCGCGGGCGGCGTCCTTGATCAGCCGCTTGAGGATGTTGCGCGGGCCCTGCTCGACGGGCTTGCCGTCCATCACGAGGTCGGCGGGCAGCCAGCCGACCTCGGGCTTCCAGGGAAGCTGGATCAGGCCGTCGGCGTCCGGCACCGCCAGCAGGTCGGCATCCGCCGGGCTCATGTCGAGCCAGGTGGCAAAGCCCGCAAAGCCCGCGCCGTTCTTGCAGGTGCTCTTGATGGCCGCCGCCGGCACCAGCTTGGCGCGCTGGGTGCCGAACAGGTCGGTGTAGGAGACGAGGAAGTACTTGATGCCGCGTTCCTTGGCGGCAATCTCGAGATCGAGCGGCATGCTGATGTCCTCCCGTCGGTGGGCCGAGCTACGCTCCAGGCCCCACATCCAAGAAAAAGGCCGCTCCTTCTCGCGGGAGCGGCCTCGGGTCGTCTAAAGGCCGGTCTGGCCGGGCACCCAGGACGTGCCGGCGAGCGGCACCTGGGCCATGGCGGCGGCCTCGATGGTGAGCGCCACCAG
The DNA here is from genome assembly GCF_014199935.1 of Methylorubrum rhodinum. GTDB lineage: Bacteria > Pseudomonadota > Alphaproteobacteria > Rhizobiales > Beijerinckiaceae > Methylobacterium > Methylobacterium rhodinum. The sequence goes on along the minus strand of NZ_JACHOP010000005.1, from coordinate 259,785 downwards.
ATCCTCGGGTTCGAGATTGTGCAGGTGGCTCTTGCCGCAGGCGCGGGCGATGGTCTGGGCCTCCAGCGTCATGACCGCGAGGTAGTTGGCGAGCCGCCGGCCTGCGAGTTCGGGATCGAGGCGCTTCATCAGCTCCGGGTCCTGCGTGGTGATGCCCGCCGGGTCACGTCCCTCGTGCCAGTCGTCGTAGGCGCCGGCCGTGGTGCCGAGGGCCTGATACTCGTCCTCCCAGCGCGGATCGTTGTCGCCGAGCGCGATCAGCGCGCCGGTGCCGATGGCGACGGCGTCGGCCCCGAGCGCCAGCACCTTGGCGACGTCCGCGCCCGAGCGGATGCCGCCGGAGACGATGAGCTGGACCTTCCGGTGCAGGCCCAGATCGCGCAGCGCCTGCACGGCGGGGCGGATCGCGGCGAGGGTGGGGAGGCCGACATGCTCGATGAACACGTCCTGCGTCGCCGCGGTGCCGCCCTGCATGCCGTCGAGCACCACCACGTCGGCGCCGGCTTTTGCCGCGAGCGCGGTGTCGTAATAGGGGCGCGATGCGCCGACCTTCACGTAGATCGGCTTCTCCCACTCGGTGACTTCGCGGAGTTCCCCGATCTTGATCTCAAGGTCGTCCGGCCCGGTCCAGTCCGGGTGGCGGCAGGCGGAGCGCTGATCGACGCCGGCGGGCAGGCAGCGCATGCCGGCGACACGCTCGGTGATCTTCTGGCCGAGCAGCATGCCGCCGCCGCCGGGCTTGGCGCCCTGGCCGATCACCACCTCGATGGCGTCGGCCCGGCGCAGGTCGTCGGGGTTCATGCCGTAGCGCGACGGCAGGTATTGGTAGACCAGGGTCTTGGAGTGGCCGCGCTCCTCCGGCGTCATGCCGCCGTCGCCGGTCGTGGTCGAGGTGCCGGCCAGCGTCGCGCCGCGGCCGAGCGCCTCCTTGGCGTTGGCCGAGAGCGAGCCGAAACTCATGCCGGCAATCGTGATCGGCGTCTTGAGGTGGATCGGCTTCTTGGCGAAGCGCGAGCCCAGGATCACCTCGGTGCTGCAGCGCTCGCGATAGCCTTCGAGCGGGTAGCGGCTGATCGAGGCACCGAGAAAGAGCAGGTCATCGAAATGCGGGAGCTTGCGCTTCGCGCCGGCGCCGCGGATGTCGTAGATGCCGGTCGCCGCCGCGCGGCGGATCTCGGACATCACCTCGGGGGTGAAGGTCGCCGAATAGCGCGGCGCCGTGCGGGGTGCCTTGTCGGCCATCAGTAGGCTCCGGCGTTGTCGACGTGGAAGTGGTAGAGGGTGCGGGCCGAGCCGTAGCGGCGGAATTCGCCAGGATCGACCTCGCCCGCCAGCCCCGCGGCCTTCAGTTTGGCGAAGAGCTGCTCGCGGTGCTCGTCGCGCATCTCTTTCTCGATGCAATCGGCGCCCAGGCTCTTCACCGAGCCGCGCACGTAGAGCCGGGCCTCGTAGAGCGAGTCGCCGAGCGCCTCGCCCGCATCGCCCAGCACGGTGAGCGTCCCGGCCTGCGCCATGAAGGCCGACATGTGGCCGATCGACCCCTTCACGAGGATGTCGATGCCCTTCATCGAGATGCCGCAGCGGGCCCCGGCATTGCCGTCGACCACGAGCATGCCGCCATGCGCGGTGGCGCCCGCCGACTGGCTGACATCGCCCTTCACGTGGACGAAGCCGCTCATCATGTTCTCGGCCACACCCGTGCCGGCGCTGCCGTGGATCACGACGTTGGCCAGCTTGTTCATGCCGGCGCAGTAATAGCCGACATTGCCCTCGATCTCGACGGTGACGGCCGCATCGAGCCCGGCCGCGATGGCGTGGGCGCCGTCGGGGTTCTGCACCGTCCAGTGGGTCTCGTTGGTGTCGGGCCGGAGCGCGTGGAGCTGGCGGTTCAGGTCACGCAGGCCGGCGCTTCTCAGATCGTAGACGGGCATCAGTGGCGCTCCCAGGCATAGACGCGGGCCGGCTCAGGCTCGAAGACGCGGGCCTTGTCGATGCCCGGCAGGCCGATCAGCGCCCGGTACTCGGAGCCGAAGGCGACGTAGTCGTCGGTCTCGGCCATCACGGCGGGCTTGCAGGCGATGGGGTCGCGCACGACGGCGAAGCCCGATTCGGTGCCGACCACGAAGGTGAAGAAGCCGTCGAGATCGGTCAGGCTCGATTCCAGCGCGTCCTTCAGCGAGGCGCCCTCGCGCATGCGCCAGCTGAGGTAGCCCGCGGCGACCTCGGTGTCGTTCTTGGTGGCGAAGGTGATGCCCTCGTGCTGGAGCCGGCGGCGCATGTCGTTGTGGTTCGACAGCGAGCCGTTGTGGACGAGGCACTCGTCGAGGCCGGTCGAGAACGGGTGCGCGCCGTTCGTCGTCACGGCGCTCTCGGTCGCCATGCGGGTGTGGCCGATGCCGTGGGTGCCGGTCATCGTCGAGAGGTCGAAGCGCCGGGCGACGTTCTCGGGCAGACCCGTCTCCTTGTAGATCTCCATCCGCTTGCCGGCGCTGACGACATCGATGCCCGGCGCGTTGGCCGCGAGCCACTTGCGGGCGGTCTCCTCCCGATCGGCGGCCAGGGCGATCACGCTGTGGGTGTCGCGCGCCGTGGCCGAGACCGAGCCGCCGAGCGCCGATTCAAGCCCGGCGACGGCCTTGGCGAGCGCTTCGGCGTCGGGGCCGCGGAGCGTCAGCTTCACGCCCGCACCGTCGGCACCGTAGACGGCGAAGCCCGCGCTGTCCGGGCCGCGCTCGGTCATGGTCTTGAGCATGTCGGCGAGCAGCGCGCCGAGTTGCGGTTCCAGCTTCGGGTTCTTCAGGAACAGTCCGACAATCCCGCACATCGCGTCCACCCTCCCGCGCCGTTTCGCCCGTTGCCGGATTGCTCGCATGGGCTATGGCCCATGTCAATTTAGGGGAACTAAAATTTCTTGATGGGAAACGTCGCGACGGTACCGGCGGTGGAACCCGCCCGCTGCGACCGGCGCTTCACTGGCGGCATGCGCCGCGGCGCGCCATAGTGCGGGCTTGCGACCGGAGACCGAGACGGTGACCGCGGGACCCCACCTGAACACCGCCTCGAACGCGCCGGTCGCGGAAGAGCGGCCGCTGGAGAAGGCGCTCGGCCATCAGGTGCGGGTGCTGCGGCGCGAGCGCGACCTGTCGGTGGCCGATCTCGGCGCGGCGGCGGGCATCTCGCCGGGCATGATCTCGAAGATCGAGAACGGGGCGATCTCGCCCTCCCTGGCGTCGATCAACGCCATCGCGCTGGCGCTCAACGTGCCGATCACCGCGCTGTTCGCCGCCTTCGAGGAGACCCGCGACTGTAGCCACGTGAAGCGCGGCCAGGGCGTGCTGATCGAGCGGCGCGGCACCAAGGTCGGCCATATCTACGAATTGCTGGGGGCCGGCATCCGCGGCGACGTCGTGGTCGAGCCCTACCTCATCACGCTGCAGGAGGAGGCCGAGGCCTATACGGGCTTCCGCCATGTCGGCACGGAGTTCATCTACATGCTGACCGGCGAGGTGGTGTACCACCATTCCGGCCTCGACTATCACCTCGGACCCGGCGATGCGCTGATGTTCGACTCGAACGGCCTGCACGGCCCGGCCAAGCTGTTGAAGACGCCGACGACGTATCTGTCGATCATCGTCTATCCGCGGGGGTAATGCGCCACACCCTCCCCTCCGCCGTCATTCCGGGGCTCGCCGAAGGCGAGAACCCGGAATCCACGACTGGCCTCGACGCTCGCACAGCCGGCGCATCATGGGTGGATTGCACGCCTCCGGCTTGCCCCTTCGGGTCCGGGTTCCGCTCCGCGGCCCCGGAATGACGGACGTAGGTTGTTCTTTGGAGGTTAATGATCTCGCAGGCGCAGCCTCTAAGCGACGCCTCGCCTGAGACGGCGTGGTAACGAACCGTTCACCATAAGCTGCGACGGCTTTTCAGGTTTTTCGCGGGGGGCGGCAATGACGAACGGACGGCTGTGGGCAGCGGCCTTTCTCGTCCTCGCCGCCACACCGGCCGACGCCGCCGACCTACTCGGGCTCGAACCGATGCCCGGCCCCCAAGCGCCGCGGTTCTTCCCCCGCGCGGAGGGCGATTCCATCGGCGAGCGCCTGCCGCCACCGCGCCGGCTCGCGGCTTGCGCGCCGCGGGTCGCGCCGGTGCCGACCGACGCGCCCGACGATCCGAGCTATGTCGGCTCGGCCTACGGCCTGGGCAAGCCGAGCTATTACGGCTTCCGTCCCGGTCTCGGCTTCGACGACCCGTTCGGCCGGCCGCTGCGCTACTGCCCTTGAGCGGAGGTCAGAGCTTCGCCTGGATCCGCTTGGCGATCTCGCCGAGGCGCTGCTCCAGGAGCGTCGGCACCTCGCAAACGTAGGAGACCGACTGGTTGCGCTCGTCGAAGATGCGGCGGTCCCAGTTGAACTTGGTCTCCAACTCCGCGACCTCCTTGGAGGCGACCTTGGTGGTGTCGTTGTCCGGGGAGTCCTTGAGTTCGCTGACCTTGTCGGCCTCGTCGCGGATGCGCTCGGCAAGACGTCGCTGGCCTTGCGCGTAGCGGACGATGCCGTTCATCACCGTGCTGCGCTCGCCGGTGATGATCTCGTAGACGCCGGCGAAGACATGGGTGAGGCGTTTGGCCTTCTCGGCCGGATCGATCTTTTCCACGAATTCGTCGATCAGGGTGTCGGCCTCGCGCAGTTCGGTGCGGCGGGAGGCGAGCTTGCGGGCGAGCTGGGCCGCGTCGCGGTCGCTGCCCCAGGTGCCGGCGGCCTCGGACGGGTCCGGCCCGGTCCAGACCGCGCCGTAGCCGATCGTCGGCACCCGGCGCTGGACGCAGGGCCAGTCCGGATCCTGCCTAGGCTGCGCCAGGGCCGGCCCGGCGGCCAGCGCCAGCAGGAGGGTCAGGGACAGGGTCGAGCGCATGCTTCCTCTCACGGCGTTTCGCCGGCCGGTCCGCCACGACGGGCCATGATTCCCCGGCCCGGGTCGTAGGCGATCACGGCGAGCGTGAAGAACAGGAGGCCGGTCCCGACCACGACGGCAAAGCTCAGCGGCTCGAACTTCCCGTAGAGGGCGAAGCGCACCAGCTCGACGGCGTGGGTGAACGGGTTGGCCTGGCAGATCCAGTAGAGCGAATCGCTCGATTCCCGGATGCGCCAGAGCGGATATAGGGCGGAAGAGGCAAAGAACATCGGGAAGATCACGAAGTTCATCACGCTGGCGAAGTTCTCCAACTGCCGCACCAGCGAGGACAGGAACAGGCCGATGGCGCCGAGCATCATCCCCGCCGCCAGGAAGGCCGGCAGGGCGGCGAGGTAACCGATGGTCGGGATGTCGGTCTCCCAGAACCACGCGATGGCGAGGAACGCGTAGGCCTGGACGATCGAGACGCACACGCCCGCGATCAGCTTGGCCAGCAGCAGCAGCCAGCGCGGATAGGGCGAGGTCAGCAGCACCTTCATCGAGCCGACCTCGCGGTCGTAGACCATCGACAGCGAGGACTGCATGCCGTTGAAGAGCTGGATCATCACGGCGAGCCCCGGCACGACGTAGACCTCGTAGAGCACGTAGGTCTCGTAAGGCGGCGTGATCGAGACGCCGAGCGTGTTGCGAAAACCGGCGGCGAAGATGAACAGCCAGACCAGCGGGCGCACCAGCGCGGAGAAGAACCGCTCCTTCTGATTGAAGAAGCGCAGCAGCTCGCGGCGGACGATGCCGCCGAGCGCGATCAGGTAGCCGACCGCGTCGAGCCGGCCGGCATGCGGCACGGGCTTGGCACCAGCCTCCGCAGGGGCCGCCACGGCGGGGTTCGAGGGGGCGCTCATGCGGCGACCTTTCCGGTGCTTTTTCCCGGCTCGGAGACGAGGCGGCGGAAGGCGGCCTCCAGCGTCTCGCCCGGCGCGCCGATCTCCCCGGCACGTCCACGGGCGACGATGCGGCCCTTGTGCAGGACCACGGCGTCGTCCTCGGGCGAAATCTCCTCGAAGATGTGGGTCGCCCACAGCACCGACAGGCCCTCTTCGCGCACCAGCGCGCGGACAATGGCGACGATGTCGGCGCGCGATTCGAGATCGAGGCCCACCGTCGGCTCGTCGAGGAGCAGCAGGCGCGGCTCGTGGATCAGCGAGCGGGCGATCTCGATGCGCCGGGACTGGCCGCCGGACAGGGTGCGGATCTTGTCGTCGCGCCGCTCCGACAGGCCGACGCGGGCGAGCAACTGCTCGATGCGCGCGCGCGCCGCCTTGCGGACGATGCCGTGCAGGCTCGCGTGGTAGTGCAGGTTCTGTGCGACGGTGAGATCGGTGTCGAGCGTGCGCGCCTGGAACACCACGCCGAGCCGGGCGAGCGCTCGCGAGGGCTCCCGGTCGAGGGGATGGCCGAGGATCGACACCCGGCCCTCCTGATTGTTGTAGAGCCGCGTGATCACCGAGAACAGGGTGGTCTTGCCCGCGCCGTTCGGCCCGAGCAGCGCCATGAAGCGCCCGCGCTCGACCGTGATCGACACGTCGGAGAGCGCGGCGCGCTGGCCGAAGCGGTGGCCGACACCCGCGACCTCCAGGGCTGCGCTCATCGCGGCAGCGCCCGCTTGGCGTCGTCGAGCGCCTCCAGGCACTCGTCGAACTCGCCCTCGCCCTGCTCCCGCTCGGCGACGCGCAGGGCCTTTTTCAGCTTCTGCGGGACGGCATCGGGAGCGATTGCCGCGACCTTGGCCTTGATGTCGGCGATACCGGAGAGGCAGGCGGCCTTGTCGTCGGCGAGCGCGGGGGTGGCGAGCAGAAAGAGCGCGGCGACCGCCGCGAATACCCCTCTCCCCTCCGCGGGAGAGGGTGGCCCCCGAAGGGGGTCGGGTGAGGGGAGCGACGGCGCAGAAGCTGTCGCGACCTCCATGGAGGCAGAGCCTTTGCCGGCGCCGTCGCTCCCCTCACCCGCCCGCTCCGCGGGCACCCTCCCCCGCAGAGGGGGGAGGGTTGGGGTGGTGCGCTTTGCGAAGTCCATCATCTCACTTCACCGAAATCTTGCCGGCCATGCCCTTCTCCTCCAAACCTTGCGCGTACCACCGGTACTCGCCGGGCTTGATCGCCACGAACTCGATGGCGATCTCGCCGGGATCGTCGAATTCGAGGTGATCGGGCGGGCCGCCGCCGTGGATCTCCTTGTGCTCGATCACGATCTGGTTGAGCCAGATGTAGCGGAAGAACTCCGGCGCATAGAACTTGTATTCCTGCCGGCCCTTGGCGACGATCCGCAGGCGGTAGGCCTTGCCGGCTTCCAGTTCGATGTCCTTGTTCTCGACCACGAAGTCGTTGCCCTCCTCGTTGCCGAGCACGAGGTCCGGCAGGTTCTGGCGCTTCTTCGTGAGATCGAGGGCGCCCGCGGGCGCAACCGCCAGCATCAGGGCCGCGGCGGCGAGGCCGAGGCGCGTGGTCCATGCCATGTCGTGTCCTCCCGATATTTTTGCCGGCTTATTTTATTTCTTCGAGATCGCCACGCCCCAGGGCAGCAGGCCGACGGGGATGCTTTTCACCACCTTCAGCGCCTCGACGTCGATCACCGAGACGTCGTTCGAGGAGCCGTTGGTGGTGTAGAGCTGCTTCTCGTCCGGGGTGAAGGCGAGCTGCCACACGCGCTGGCCCACGGGCAGGTACTTCTGCACCTCGTAGGTCTTGGCATCGATCACCGCGACGCGGTTGGCCGGCCCGAGCGCGACGAAGGCTTTGGTGCCGTCGCTGGTGAGGCGCACGCCGACCGGCTGGATCTGCTCGTCGGTGACGCCGGGGATCTTGAAGGTGATCTTCTTGGTCACCTTGCGGGTGCCGGTGTCGATGATCGAGACCGTGCCGCCGACCTCCGCCGAGACCCAGAGAATCTTGCCGTCGTTCGAGAACTCGGCGAAGCGGGGCCGCGCATCGACCAGCACGTTGTCGATCACCTCGAAGGTCTTGGTGTCGATGAAGTGGGCCATGTTGGTGGTCTCGGAGGTGTTGACCAGGATCTTCCCGTCCGGCGACAGGCCCATCCCCTCCGGCTCCACGCCCACCGGCACCTCGGCGAGCACCTTGTTCTTCTCGATGTCGATGATGGTGACCTGGCTGTCGTCCTCGTTGGCGACGAAGAGCGGGTTGCCGCTGCGGTCGAGGATGAACTGCTCCGGATCGGGGCCGGAGCGCAGCGAGCGCACGACCTTGCCGGTGGCGGTGTCGAGCACGTCGATGCGGTCGTCGTCGCTGGCGCAGACGAACAGCTCCTTGTCGTCCTTCGACAGCGTGACGCCGCGGGGCCGGCGCCCGACCTTCCACGTGCCGGTCACCGCCATGGTGGTGGTGTCGATCACCGAGACGGTGTTGGCCTTCTCGTTGGTGACGTAGGCGGTGAAGGCCTGCGCTCCACCGGCTCCGGCGAGCCAGACGCCTGCGAGCGCCGCCGCACCCAGTCCCGCCCTGACGCGAGCGACCATCGGCTTCCTCCCTGTCGTTCCGGCGCTTGGCTGCGCCTTGGTTCGATGTGTTCGTGCTGGCGACATGGCCATCTAGGGCGCCCGGCACAAACGGAAAATCGGCTTCCGGACCGTCCCGGACCGGGTGGTGGATTGCCACACCGTGGGGCGGATCAGAACGCCTTCTCCAGCCCGGCTTCCTTCAGGATGGCGTTGGCGGTGTGCGCCATGGTGGTGTTACGGGGCACGGCGAAACGACGATTCGTGATCGGGCTGTGCCAGATTTCGTGCGATCCCTTGCCCTGCCGCACGAGCCGGCACCCCGCCGCCCGCAAGAGATGCACGAGTTCGGGATAGAGGTTGCCCCCCATCTAGGCGGCGCGCGCGGGCTTGGCCCTGACGACGTGCTGCACCCGCAGTTCGGGCGACGGCACGGCACCGTCGGCGCCGCGCGGCAGATTGGTCTCGATCAGGTCGGGCGCGACATCCTCGATGATCGCCACCAGGGCATCGAGCGTCGGCGCCTCGGCGTGCAGTCCCGGCAGCTCGGAATCGTGGACGTACCAGACGCCCGACGCCGCGTCGTGATGCACGGTCACCGCGAGTTGCATGAACGGTCCTGCCCTCATCTGCGATGTCCGAACGGTAGGAGCGTGGGCGGCTGGCGGCAAGCCGCGCGCTCACTTCAGCTTGCACGTCGTCTCCGGCTCGTCGGTGCCGAGCGTGTCGAGCGGCGTGCGCTGGTGGATGAAGCCCTGCTCGGGCGCTACCGAGACCATGGCCTTGGGCTGCACCACGATGATCGGCTGGCGCAGCTGGTGGTCCCAGGGGCGGTAGGTGAGCGAGACGCCCTTGTAGGCCGGCAGCGAGAATTCCGGCGTCGTCAGGTAGGGGCGGATCACGCCGATATCCGTGGTCTTCTTCTGCGTGGCCGCCTCACCCACGGTGCGGATCGCCGCCCAGGCCTGGTAATCGAGGGGCTTCATCAGACGGCCGGTCTGGCGGCGGAAGCGGTTCTGCGCCTGGGCCGCGCCCCAGGTCTCCAGCGTCGGGTGCCACGTCGTGGCGATCAGCCCCTGCGTGCCGGCCACCGGCCGCGGATCGACGGTGCGGAACGGGACGTAGTCGCCCCAGTCGCCCTCCTCGTCGGCGACCACCGCCATGTCGTAGTCGAGACCGCGGGTGAACACCATCGCCTCGGCCCGGGTCGGCGTGTCGCCCCGCGCCTTGGCCAGCGGGCCGAAGGTCCAGGGTTTTTCCGCCGTGATCTTGAGCCCGAATTTCTTCGCCGAGTTCTTCAGCGCGTCGGCATAGGCCTTGTCGCGCTCGGTCGGGCCGACGATCAGAAAAATCTTACGCCAGCGCATCAGCGTCATGTACTGCGCCAGCGCGTCGGTCTGCATGGCGCGGCTCGGGATCGTGTGGAACACGTTGGCCCGGCAATCGGCCCCGCGCAGGCGGTCGTCGGGGGCGCCCGCGTTGAGGACCACCGCATCCCCCTCCTTCAGGGCGTCGGCCACCGCCAGCACCTCTTCCGCCGGGAGCGTCAGGGCGAAGTATTTCACGCCCTTGGCCGCCAGGTCCTTCGCGGCCGCGACCGCGTCCTGTCCCGGTTCGAGGGCCACCTCGTCGAGGGCGTAGGTCTGCTTGGTGAAGCGGCCGGTGGTGTTGTTATCCTTCACCGCCATGCGGGCGCCGGCCACACCGAGATCCTCGGGCTCGGCCTCCGCGTCGTAGGAGGACGGGGCCGGGACGGGCCGGTAGATCATCGCGATATGCGTGTCGTTGCCGCCGGCCTGCGGCGGCGGAGCGGGGGGCGGCTCGCCGGTCGCCGCCTTCGGCTCCTGCGCCTGGGCGGCCGGGATTCCCGCGAGAAACGCGAGGGCGAGGAGGAGAGACGGGGAAACGCGCATGCAGGCACAACGCTAGCAACATTGCCCGCCCCGCCTCAACGGCGAAAACATAAGATTTTTCTAAGACATGGCCGGCGAACAAGTGCGTGAGCCGACCGGGACGATGCGCGCGGGCCGTTGCCAAATCCTCCGGCCGCCCGAGATATTTTGCCGTGCGGCGCCTCAGGCCGCGACGAGACGTCGAGGCTGTCCCCTCATGAGACTGCGCGCCCACCCGGCCGTCCGCCGTCACGCCCTGGCGCTCGCGCTGCTGCCGCTCCTTGGCGGCGTCGCTTCGGCCGAGGGCGCGCGCAAGGCCGCGATCTTCCCCGCCGAGCTGAACGACCCGACGCTCGCCTACGGCCGCAAGCCCGCCCCCGCCGACCAGAAGCGGCTCGGCCTCGTCACCGACGTGCTGAAGGCGCAGTTGACCGAGAAGGCCGGGATCGAGAGCGTCGATCTGGCGCCTCAGGCGGAGGAAATCCGCAAGGAGAGCCCGCTCTACAAGTGCAACGGCTGCGTCTCGCCCATCGCCAAGGCGCTGGGCGCCGAACTCGCCGTGACGGCGTTCGCCGACAAGGGCTCCAACCAGCTGTTCAACCTCGTCGTCACCATCAGCGAGGCCGAGAGCGGCAAGGTCGTGAGGCAGGGCCAGGTGACGATCCGGGCCAACACCGACGACGACTGGTCCCACGCCGCGCGCTGGATCGTGAAGAACCGCCTGCTGGCCGAGCCGCTGCCGGGCCGCTCGTAACGCCTCTCGGCGATCCCGGCATGCTCGCGCGAGGACTTGCGCAGGCGCCCCGTCCGAGCGTTTAAGCGTTCCCGTGTCCCAGGTGTCCCCCCCCGTCCGGCTCCTCGTCAGCGTCCGCGATGCCGCGGAAGCGCGCGTCGCGCTGCGCGCAGGCGCCGATTTGATCGATGCCAAGGATCCCGAGCGGGGCGCCTTGGGCGCGCTGCCAGCCGCGAAGGTTCAAGAAATCGTCGCGGCGATCGACGGGCGGGCGATCACCAGCGCGGTCGCGGGCGACGGCACGGGGACCAACCTCGCGAGCGCGGTCGCCGCGATGGCGGTTGCGGGCCCGCGCTGGATCAAGATCGCGGTCGGATCTGCGTCCGACGCCGCGCTCACGGAAGCCGCCGCCGCGGCGCCGGGCCGGCTGATCGGCGTCGTCTTCGCCGAGGATTCCTTCGATGGGGCCGATCTTCCGGCGCGTCTCGCGGCGGCGGGGTTTTCCGGCGCGATGATCGACACGCGGGGCAAAAGCGGCACCGGCCTGCGCGACATCCTGCCGGCGGCAAAACTCTCCGCCTTCGTCGCCGCCTGCCGCGGCTCCGGGCTGATGAGCGGGCTCGCCGGCTCCCTGCGACTGGCCGACATTCCGGCGCTCGCCGCGCTCGGCCCCGACTATCTCGGCTTCCGCGGCGGTCTCTGCCGCGGCGGCGACCGGCGCCAGGATTTGGAAGAGGCTCGCATCGCCGAGGCCGTCGCCGCTTTGCGGATGCCGCGCCGCGCCGACGCCGCGTGATGAACGGGCGCGACGCCAAATCCCCTCCCCCCTCCGCGGGAGAGGGTGGCCCCCGAAGGGAGTCGGGAGAGGGGAGCGACGCTTCCGGAGAACTCGCCTTCGACCGCAGCCAAGCGGCACCGTCGCTCCCCTCTCCCGCCTGCTCCGCAGGCACCCTCCCCCGCGGAGGGGGGAGGGATTGGCGCGTGGTCAAGGTCGGCGGCAGCCTCGTTTCCGACCGCGCCCGCCTGTGCGCTGTTCTCGCTCGTTGCGCCGAGGACAGCGTCGCCATCGTCCCCGGCGGCGGCCCCTTCGCCGACGCGGTACGGACCGCCCAGACGGCGCTGGGCTTCGACGACGCGCTGGCCCACCGCCTCGCCCTCGACGCCATGGGCCGCATGGCCGAGGTGTTTTGCAGTCTCGAACCGCGCCTCGCCATCGCCGCCAGCGTGGAGGCCGTGGCTGAGGCCCTCGCCCAAGGCCGCGCGATCGTCTGGGACCCGGCCGCGCTGAAGGCCGGTTGCCCGGACATCCCGGAGAGCTGGGACATCACCTCCGACAGCCTCGCGCTCTGGCTCGCGACCCGCCTCGGCGCAGGCCGCTGCATCCTGGAAAAATCCGCGCCCGTGCCCACCACCGACCCGGAAGCGCTCGCCGCGCTCGGCCTCGTGGACGCGGCCTTCCCGCTTTTCGCCGCCCTCTATCCCGGCCAGATCGTGGTGCGCGGCCCCGACTCCGTCAGTGAGGCCGCATGAGCGCGCCCGAACATCTCGTCTTCATCACCGGCAAACTGGCCCATGCCCGGCTCGAAAAGGTCGCCGCGAGCCTGCCGGGCGAGCGCTACGTCTGGTCGATCGCGGATGCCGGCGTGAAGGTCGCCGCGCTGATGACCGAGGAGATCATCAAGCGCCGCGTGAAAATGCCCGAGGGTGCGACCCGCATCGTCCTGCCCGGCCGCTGCCGGGCGAACCCGCAGGCACTGGCAGAGCATTTCGGCCTGCCGGTGGAGCGGGGGCCGGACGAGGTGGTCGATCTGCCGGCCTATCTCGGGCTCACCGCCCGCAAGGTCGATCTCTCGCGCCACGATCTGCGCATCTTCTCCGAGATCGTCGATGCCTCGAAGATGACGCCGGACGAGATCGTCGCAAAGGGCCTGGAGTTGGCGGCCAAGGGCGCGGACGTGATCGATCTCGGCGGGCTGCCCGACACCGACTTTCCGCATCTCGAAGAGAGCGTGCGCGGCCTCAAGGCGGCGGGGCTCAAGGTCAGCGTCGATTCCTTCTCCCTCGACGAACTCACCCGCGGTGCCAGGGCCGGGGCCGACTTCCTGCTCAGCCTCAACGAGGAGACGCTGGACCTCGCCTTCGAGACCGACGCGGTGCCCGTCCTCGTGCCGATGCGCCCCGACGACCTGCCCTCGCTCGACCGCGCCATCGAGCGGATGGTGAAGGCCGGGAAACCGTTCCTGGCCGACCCGATCCTCGAGCCGATCCATTTCGGCTTCGTCGATTCCATCGCCCGCTACCGCGACACCCGCGCCCGCTGGCCCGACATCGCGATGATGATGGGCACCGGCAACCTCACCGAACTCACCGAGGCCGACAGCCTCGGCGTCACCGCGCTCCTCGTCGGCATGTGCTCGGAACTCGCCATCGGCAACGTGCTGATCGTGCAGGTCTCGAACCACACCCGCCGCACCGTCGAGGAGCACGACGCGGCCCGCCGGGTGATGTACGCGGCCAAGGCCGATGCGGCCCTGCCCAAGGGCTACGGCCGGGAGCTACTGGCACTTCACGACAAGCGCCCCTTCGTGCAGACCCCGGACGAGATCGCGGCGCAGGCCGCCGACGTGCGCGATCCGAACTACCGCATCGCGGTGGCCGAGGACGGCATCCACGTCTTCAACCGCGACATTCACAAGACCGGCACCGACGCGATGGCCTTCTTCCCCGATCTGAGCGTGGAAAGCGACGGCGCCCACGCCTTCTATCTCGGGGGCGAGCTGACCAAGGCCGAGACCGCGTTCCGCCTCGGAAAACGCTACGTGCAGGACGAGCCGCTCGACTGGGGCTGCGCCGCCGACCGCGACCAGCAGGACACCACCGCCTTCAAGCAGGCCGGCCCGACGAAGAAGGCGGCGCATACGCGCCACAGCGGCCCCGAGGCGCCGGAGGCCGCCCGCGCGGCGGCGATCCCAGCCGAACAGGATGCCGCCGGGCCGCAGACCGAGTCCGGCCGTGGCTCGGAGGAAGCCCGCGACACGCTCAGCGAGCCGAAGGCTGCGCGCATCGTCTGCGGCCGGCTGGTGCCGGACGAGGAGCGGGGGTGAGCCGATGCCGCTGATCCTGGAGACCGTCGTCACCACCCTCTCGGCGGACGGCGCGATGCACCTCGTGCCGTTCGGCCTGATCCGCGAGGGCGAGGATTTCGTGCTCGCCCCGTTCCGGCCCTCGCCGACCATCGCCAACCTGACCGAGCGGCCCTATTTCTGCGCCTCGGCCCCCAGCGACGTGCGGGTGATCGCCGGCGTGGTCACGGGTCGCCGCGACTGGCCTGTCGTCGACTGTGAAAAAATCCCCGGCAAGCGGCTCGCGGACTGCTTCGGCCATGCCGAGTTCGAGGTGGCGGGAATCGAGGACGACGAGACCCGCCCGCGCTACCGCGGTCGCATGGTCCATGCGCAGAGCCACGTGCCGTTCATCGGCTACAACCGGGCGCAAGCGGCCGTGATCGAGGCCGCGATCCTCTCGACCCGGCTGCACATGCTGGAGCCGGACAAGATCCTGACGGAGATGGCCTACCACGCCATCGCCATCCAGAAGACCGCCGGTCCGCCCGAGCGCGAGGCCTGGGACTGGATCGAGGACAAGGTCGCGGCCGCGCTCGGGCGCAGCGAGCGGGTCCTGCCGGCCTCATGACGGTCGGAAAAGGCGGATCGCAGCCGGCTCGGCCACAAATTTTTCGTGAGCGGAGGCTCGGGCCCTCTGGCCAAGTCGACGCCGCGGGCGATGTGTGGGAACGCATCGACTGAGGGGTGACGCGGCGCCGCCCTCCGGCAGCGCCCCACGGGAGGAGAAGAAGAGAATGCGATTCAAGACGCTCGCCGCAGTCGCGGCGCTCGCCACGGTGACCTTCGCGGCCCAGGCCCACGGCCCGTCCCGCCAGAAGGTCTCGGAGTCGATCGAGATCAACGCCCCGGCCGACAAGGTTTGGGCCATCGTCGGCAATTTCCAGGACGGCAGCTGGATCCCGGTCGTCGAGAAGACCGAGGGCAAGGGCGGCAACGAGGTCAAGGCGACCCGCACGCTGACCCTCAAGGGCGGCGCCACGGTCGAGGAAGAGCTCGCCAAGTACGACGCCGAGAAGAAGACCTACATGTACCGGATCACCAAGGTCGACGTGAAGACCCTGCCGGTGAACGACTATTCCTCCACCGTCGAGGTCGAGGGCGACGGCTCAAAGACCAAGCTGACCTGGAAGGGCGCGTTCTACCGCGGCTACATGAACAACGATCCGCCGCCGGACCTCAACGACGAGGCCTCGAAGAAGGCCGTGCTCGGCCTCTACAAGGCGAGCCTGGAAAACGTGAAGGCCAAGGCCGAGAAGGGTTCGTAGGTTTTCACGATGATGCAGGCGGCGCGCTCGATGATGTTGCTCGGACAAGCGCGCCGCCAACCCCCTCCCCCCTATGCGGGGGAGGGTGGCCCCCGAAGGGGGTCGGGAGAGGGGAAACCCCGCTTCCGGAGATGGCCGACAGAGGGCGGCCAAGCGGCACTGTCGGTCCTCTCACCCGCCCGCTCCGCAGGCACCCTCCCCCACCCAAGTCGGGCCTGCCCGACTTGGGCAGATGGTGACCAATCTCGGGCAAGCCCGAGATTGGGTGGGGGGAGGGTTTTGGTGCAGCGGCTCTCGCTGAGCCTGCTCCTACTCGCGGCCACCCCCGCCCCGGCCCAAGAGGCCATCGTCACGACGCAACTCGGCAACGCCGTCGAGATCGTCGATCTCGCGACCCAAAAAATCCTGCACACGATCCCCGTCGCGGGCGCGCCAGCCGGCATTGCGCTCTCGCCCGACCGGGCGCGCGCCTACGTCACCCGGCCCGAGGGCCACGGCGTCACGGTGATCGACCTCGCCAACGAAAAGGTCCTGTCCGAACTTGCCCTGCCCGGCGGTCCCCTCGGCGTCGGGGTCAATCCGAAATCGGGCGAGGTCTACGTCGCCGACTGGTTCGCCGAGCGGGTGTTCGTGCTGCGCGCCACGTCGGACGGCGTCGCGCTCGACGGCGAGATCGCCACCGGCAAATCGCCCTCGGGCATCGCCGTGACGCCGGACGGGGCGACGCTGCTGGTCGCCAACCGCGAATCCGATTCCGTCTCGGTGATCGATGTCGCCACCCGCAAGGAGACGCGGCGCATCGCGGTCGGCACCCACCCGTTCGGCCTGACGCTCTCGCCCGACGGCACGCGCGCCTACACCGCCAACGTCCTGTCCGACGACGTCTCAGCCATCGACATCGCGGCGGGCCGCGAGACCGGCCGCGTCGGCACCGGCCAGCGTCCCTACGTCATCGCGTTTGCGGGAGAGCGCGGCTTCGTCACCGACCAGTATTCCAACACCGTGACGGCGTTCGACCCGGCCACGATGAAGAAACTCGGCACCGTCGATGTCGGCGACCATCCCGAGGGCATCGCCGCGACCCGCGACGGCACGACGATCGTGGTCGCCAACTGGGGCGACAATTCCCTGAGCCTGATCGACCCGACGAGCCTGACGGTCACCGGCACGGTGAAGACCGGCGACGGGCCGCGCTCCTTCGGCGATTTTCTGAGGTAGGCGTCACGCCGCCGCGGGCGGCTCGCCGGGTTCGTCCTCGGCGGGCGAGTTCAGGATGTCCTCCAGCTCGTCCACCAGCCGGTCGATCTGCTCGTCGCTCGCCAGCACCCGCGTGGTGCGGCCGTCCTCGGTGACGAAGGCCAGCTCGACATCCGCCCCCGTGCGGGTCGCCAGGATTCGGGTGAGTTTCTGGGCTGCGCTCATTCTTCCCCTCTCTCGTCGTTTCGGTCCCGGTCAACGCGCGGAACGCAAACCGTTCCTCATGCGATCAGCCCCACCGCCACCGCCGGCCCGCAGGTCGAGACCCATTCGGAGCCCTCCGCCGCCACCCGGTCGGCGATGAGGCCGGCGAGCGGCACCCCCTCGCGCCCGAGCCGGGTGGCCAGCCGCTCGGCCAGGAAGCGGCCGGCGCCGCAGACGACGAGCGGCGCATCCGGCGGCAGGTCGGGCCGCGACAGCAGCACCGCGGCGGCGTCGTGCAGCGGGCGCAGCTGCGCCTCGGCGAACCACGCGGCGAGCGCCCGCCACTCTTCGCTGGTCCCCTCCCCCCGGTCGCGGCCGACCATGCGGGCCAGCCGCGTCTCTGTTTCCGCGAGCGACTTGCCCTTGAGATCGGCGCTGTGCTGCTGGTCGGCGCCCTCGGGCAGGTCGCCGGTCAGCCGATGGATGTCGGCGGCGGTCGCAAACGTCTCGGCCATCAGCGCGGTGCGCCGCCCCCGCCAGGGGGCGTGGGTGGCAAACGCCAGGATCGGCGTGCGGACGACGCCGGTATAGACGAGTTCGCCCGTCTCCAGCCGCTCGGCGTCGCTGTAGCCGGTGGCCGCCGGGCGCCCCTCGACGATCGGGATCAGGTCGGCGGTGGTCGAGCCGATATCGACCAGCAGCGCGCGCGGCAGGCAGCGCCCGACGAGCGCCGCCGTGGCGTGCCAGTTGGCCGAGGCGATTTTTTCGGAGTCCGCGCGCGCGCCTTCGGGTGCGACGAAACCGGCACGGCCGGCGTAGACGCGCACGCGCCCCTTCAGCGTGGCGGCGGCCCAGGCCGAGAGCTTCTCGACGCCGTCCGCCCTGTCGGCAAAGCAATCGGTCAGCTCGCCCGTCATGGTGACGGCGTGGTCGGCCTCGCCGCGCGCCCAGTCGGGCAATTCCGAAAACGTCCGGTCGAGGGCCGGGATGCCGCGCCAGAGCGGGCAGGCGGCCTGCACCGCCTCGACCACGCGGCCGCCCTCGATCAGCGCCGCCTTGACATGCACCCCGCCGAGATCCCACCCGACGATCCTGGTCTCAGTCCGGTTCACGCGATGTCTCACGCTCTGCAAGGTCGGGCGGCGCCGTTCCGGCTGATCCCGGTGATCGATCTGCGCCGCGGCGTCGTGGTCCGCGCCCGCGCGGGCGAGCGCGATGCCTATGCCCCGATCGTCACCCCCTTGGCCAGGGGTTCGGCGCCGGCCGACGTCGCCCGCGGCCTCCTCGACGCGGTCGCCGCCGACACCCTCTACGTCGCCGACCTCGACGCGATCATGGACGGCACCGCGCCCGACCGCGCCAGCCTGGAGGCGGTGGCCCGCGCCTGCCCCGGCGTCGCGCTCTGGGTCGATGCCGGGTTTTCGCAGGCCGCCGCGGTCGAGCGGTTCCTGGGCACGGGACTCGGCCGCCCGGTGATCGGCAGCGAGAGCCAGCGCGACGACGCGCTCGTGCGGGCGCTGGGGAACCGCGCCGTCCTTTCCCTCGACAGCCGCGGCGACGAGCGACTCGGGCCGGACGCGCTGCACGACGAGGCCGGTTCATGGCCCGATGAAGTGATCGTGATGACGCTGGGCCGCGTCGGCACCGGCACGGGCCCCGATTTTTTGGGGATTTCGCAAGCATTGGCGCGGGCGGGTGGCCGAAGGATTTACGCGGCGGGCGGCGTGCGTGGCCCCCTGGACGTGGCGCGGCTCGAGGAGGTCGGCGCGGCCGGGGCGCTCGTCGCCTCGGCGATCCATGATGGCGGGTTCCGTTAAGCCCTACAGGTTCTCGAAGGACGCCGATGCGGCCCGCTGGATCGGAGCCGCGTGCCGAATACGGATCTCCGATACGGGGCCTCAGGCCGGATCGGGCCGGGCTTCGCCTTGGATCCCGGATCGGCCCTTGACGAGGGCGACGAGCTGGCCCTGGCGATGAGTCCCGGTCTTGCGGAAGATGCTCTCCAGATAAGAGCGCGCCGTCGCGACCGTCAGCCCCGCTGCCGCCGCGGAATCGTGCAGGGAGTGGCCGGCCGCGAGCCCCACCACGATGTCCGCCTCGCGCGGCGTGAGATCGAACAGTCCCGGCAGAAGCGCCGCGTCGGGAATATTGGCGTCCGCCTTGAGGTGGGTCAGGACGACGAGCGTTGCGCCGCCGAGGACGTCCTGCGCCTCCCGGCACAAGGGCAGCACATGGACGATGCTTGCGCTGCGTGTCCCGGAACTCGGCAGCGCCACCGAGCGGACCGCACCGCCGATCCAGCCGGCGCCGAGCGCCTCCCGCAGAAGGGCATCGGCGGGCGGATGGTTCAGGCGCAAGCGGCCATACGCACCGGTCAGCATCTCCGGCGTGCCCGCCACCAGTCCATTGACCGCGAGCGCGCGACCCGCGCCATCGAGCACGGCCGCCGGCAATCCAAGGGCTTCGAGCGTTGCGACGGCCGTCCGCGCAC
Organism: Methylorubrum rhodinum; assembly: GCF_014199935.1. Lineage (GTDB taxonomy): Bacteria > Pseudomonadota > Alphaproteobacteria > Rhizobiales > Beijerinckiaceae > Methylobacterium > Methylobacterium rhodinum. The sequence goes on along the minus strand of NZ_JACHOP010000005.1, from coordinate 240,453 downwards.
GCTCCAGCCCGAGTCGGGCGGCGATCATGGCGGCACGGGCGAGATGGGGACGCAAGGCGTCGAGCCGCGGCATCAGCGAGGCCGCATGCGGCCCGCGCTCGTAGGGGCGGTCGAAGGACATGATGACCAGTTCGCCGGACGGCATCGGGATCATCGTCCCGCACTGCCAGCCGAGTCCCCATGTCCTCAACCAGAGTTGGATGGGGTCGTGGTCGAGATGGCCGGGCGGCAGGAAATCTATCTCACGCAAGAAACCCAGATAGTTTCGCCGGCGGAGGAAGCGGGGCCGGTCATTCGGCGGGACATCCGAGTTCTCCGTGTAGGCCACGACCATCTGTCTGGTCGTGGCGGCGGCCGTCCAACGGGTGAGGGTCCCGGTGTCTGTCGCGAACATCACGCCGCCAACCGAGCCGGACAGGCAGGCAAGGTCTTCGAGCAGGCAGGGCCAGTGCTCCGGGACGAGGCTCGCCTCATAGATCCGGTCGACGAGCGCGTCCGTCATCGCTGGACATCCTCCTCCATCCGACAGGATGCTCGAGTCGGCGCTCCATAGTCGCTTGATGGGTCCCTATCGGATCTTATCGGCCCCTCTGAGTTCAGGCCCATGTCGACGAGCACGAAGGCCAGTCGTCGCGAGCGAGACCGAGGCAAGAAGAAGGCCGAGGCCTGCGAGGTCCCGGATGCGGGCCAAGGTTCCGTCCTGCTCCGGAGCGTCATCTCGCGTTCGAAGCCCGCCGCCGGCTTTGAGGCGATTTTCCAGGAGGTCGCCCACTTCCAGTTGTCGCACGCCCGGACGACAGCATCGCCCAAAAAGAAAGGGACGGCCGAAGCCGTCCCGATCCATCAACGTCCGAGGAAGATCGAAGCCAGTCGCTGGAGCAGGCCCCGCGGTGCGGGCGGAGGCTCGCTCTGCCCAGGACTGTGTCCGATCTAAGCGTTGGCGGCGAAGGGGTGGGTCGCCGACTTGCGCTGCTCGGTCACGGCCGAAGCCTTCGGCTCGCCGTTCACGGCGCGCTGGATCGAGAGCTTGGTGGCCTCGTAGTTGTACTTCTGGATCTTGGCGTCGTCGGCCGCCTCCCAGTGGATGAACACGCCGACCAGCACGTACAGGTCATCGGCCTCGTCCGCCGGGATGATGCCCTCGGCAACCGCATCCTGCACCGCCATGGCGACGCCGTGCTGGGCGGGGCCGAACATCTGGACGGCCTGACGGGCGTCGTTGATGGTGACCTTGTTGAACATCAGCGTGTTCGGCTTGCACGGCAGGTTCGGCGCGATCACGGCGAGCAGGCTGGTGAAGCCGTGCTTGTTGTTGACCAGGCCGTTGCAGAAGGCGGTCTCGGCCGGCGAGCCGCGCGGTCCGATGATCAGGTCGATGTGGGCGACCTCGTTGCCGTCGCCGACGAGGGCTTCGCCAACCTGAACCTTGGTGATTTTTGCCATTGGGGGTCTCTCCCTGCATTCCTGAAAAAAGGCCCGCCCTGAGAGAAGGCGGGGCCCGAGGCCATCCTTGTTCGCGGCGCCCGGCAGGGGGCCGAGCCGGTTAGCCCGGACAGCGCGGCGGACCCTACAGCGGGCTTTTGCCCCGAACAACCCGCGCAAGCGCCTGAAATCGGCGATTTTTTGGACCGATCGGGGCCTTGACGGGAAGACTTTTCGTTCCCTCGCGGGCGAGGGCTCACATCCTTTCGCCGCGGGCCGCCAGCAGGGCGTCGGCGAACAGGGTCGCGACCGTGAAGTCGGCGCTCGTGCCGGGATTCAAGCCTTCACGTTTCAGAAATCGGTCGTAGTCGAGGAGCGCCGCCAGCGGCTCTTGGGCGAGGTCGAGCCCGGCGAGCCGCGCGGCGGCTTGCATCCGCACGGCCTCGGCGCGCTCGGGGCCGTGCTTGCGGGCGATGTGGCTGTCCGGCACCGCGGTCAGGTAGGCGAGATGAACCGCGGTCGTGGTCCAGGGTGCGGCGAGGCCCTTTGCACGGGCCTGCGCGAGGGCGGGCAGGCCGATCCCGGAAAGATCGCGAAACCCGTCGGTGTAGGCGCGGGCGATGCGGTCGCGGTGGGCGGCCTCCGCCATCGCATCCAGGAGCGGCGGGACGGTGTCCGCATCGGTCACGTCGTGACGGGGGGCCTTGCCCAGGCCGCCGGGACTGGCGAGGCGGATCGCGGCGAAGACATCGGCGGCGTCCGACGCGTCGAGCCCGCCGAGCACCGCCGACAAGCCCTCGAACAGCGGCCCGTCGGCCTCCGCGGCGCGGGCGAGCGGCGCGCAGAGAAGCAGGATGCCGAGATTGGTGTTCTGGCCGACCGCCGCGAACGTCGCCTCGACGCCGCCCAGCACCCGCGCGCCGACCCGCGCGCCGGATGCGGCGAGCGGGGGGGCCGAGACCTCGGCGCTGGCCACGAAGTCGGCCGTCACCATGCGGTGGCCGGGGGCGTAGGCGTGGACGTTGCCGGGTTTCAGCGCGTCGAGTTCGGCCAGACACGCGGCGCGGTAGAAGTCGGCCACCGTGGCGGAGGGCAGCCGCGCGCTCATCCGAGCGCCGAGACCAGCCGCGGCGGGCGGGCGGCGCGCACCGCGTTGAGGAAGCCGAGGGCGACCGCGGCGGCGATGTCGGTCTCGGTCACCTGCTGCAGGCCGGACCAGGCCGGCATGGAGTTGACTTCCAGCACGAGGAAGCCGCCCTCCCCGTCCTCGACGAGGTCGATGCCGGTGTAATCGACGCCGACAGCCGCTGCCGCGGCCTCGGCGAGTTCGGCGGCGCGGGCCGGCACGTCCCAGGCGTGGGGCCGACCGCCGCGGTGGACGTTGGTGATCCAGCCGTCGCCCTCGCGGATCATGCCGGCGATGGCCCGGCCCTCGCAGACGAAGACGCGGTAGTCGCGCCACAGCCCGTCGGCGCGGGGGATGTAGCGCTGGAGATAATAGACGCCGCTCACCGCCTCCGGCGTCGGCAGCGCGTCGGGGTGCTCGATCAGCATCAGCCCCTCGCCCTGCGAGCCGAACAGGGGCTTGAGGACGATGGGCGTGCCCGGCCGCGCCTCGCGGGCGACGATCTCGGCCGCGGCCTCGCGCTTCGAGACCACGAAGGTGTCCGGCGTCGGCAGGCCGGCGCGGGCGATCAGCAACGAGGTCGCGGCCTTGTCCACCGAGCGCTCGATGGCGACGGGGCCGTTCCAGACGGTGACGCCGGAGGCGACGAGCGCGTGCAGCACGCCCAACCGCATCGTGGTGGCCTCGAACGTGCCGCCCGCGATGGTGCGCAAGAGGACGCCGTCGGGCAGGCCGTCTTCGAAGCCCGGCACGCGCAGGGGCTCGCCGCCGCCGGTGACGACCGCCACGTCGGCGAGGGAGAACAGGACCGGCTCGACGCCGAAGGATTGCAGCGCCGCGCGCAGGCGCGCCTTGTGCCAATTGCCGTTGTCGGCCGCGAGCCCGATGCGCATTCTTTTTTCCGTTTTTTCTCCCTCTCCCCTCCGCGGGAGAGGGTGGCCCTCGCGTCAGCGAGGGTCGGGAGAGGGGAGCGACGGTGCCGCTTGGCCGCGTTCGACCGCGAACTCTCCGGAACCGTCGCTCCCCTCTCCCGCCTGCTCCGCAGGCACCCTCCCCCACCTCAAATCGGGCCTGCCCGACTTGAGGACTTAGCATGCGGATATCGGGCAAGCCCGATATCCGTTGGGGGGAGGGTTGATGACGGCGCGCTTGTTACGTGAACGAGGCGTCCACCAGCGTCGGCTCCAGGCGGCCGCCCCGGAACGTGCGGCCGGTCTTGACCGAGGTGACGATGGCCTCGGCCGGCGAGAACAGCGCGCCGTCGATCTTGTAGAAGTCGCCGTTCACGCGGGAAAAGATCTCGGCGAAGGGGGCGCCGTGGTCGGCCGAGGTGGTCGAGGGGAGCTGCTCGGCGAGCTGCTTGGCGTCCGCGTCGTCGGCATCGACGTAGAGCTGCACCCGGCCGCCGTAGATGATGGCGTCGTTGGTGCGGCCCATCGCCTGGATGAAGTCCGGGTGCTGCGGCGAGAGCGGGGCCGAGCCGATGCCGTCGAGGATGCGGTGCAGGTCGAAGCCGACGGTGTGGGCCTTGTGCAGGGCCACCTCCAGCACGCGGGCGACCACCTGGGTCGCGCCCGCGAGGCTCTGGGTCGGAGCGTAGATGAAGGTGACGTTCTCGGCCGCGATCCCGGTGGCGGCGGCGACCTTCCGGACGACCGAGGCCGGCGGGGCGCTGGCCGATTCCAGCACCAGCGCGGTCTTGCCCGCGTTGTCGCGGTAGTTCAGCTCCTTGTAGAGTTCCTCCACCACGGCGACCGCGCGGCCGGGGCCGGAGCCCAGGGCGAAGAAGCCGGAATCGCCCTCCTCGTCGGCGAGGCTCCAGCCGGCATACTGGCTGCCTAGGCAGGCCAGCACCGGGTCGGCGGAATGGACGACGATCGTGTAGGGCCAGGCGGCGATCGGGCCGGTCGGCGCGATCGACACGGTGCCGAGGCCGCCCAGGCAGATCTCGGCGATGCGCCGGCCGGCCTCGATCGAGCCGCGGGCGTTGGCGCCGGCATCGACCGTGCGCGCCCCGTTCTCCTGCGCGACGACGAGCCGGAGCTTGGCCGCGTCAGCGACGAGGCTCTCGACCAGCGGGTTCGCCAGGGCGTTGAGGCTCGGGACGGTCGTGTTGGAACTCATGCCTGTTCTCCGTGTCGTCGAGGCGGGCGCGGAGCGCATCCGCCCGTGCCCGCAAATTCCTTTTGACCGTCGCCGCGTCCGCCCCGGTCGCCGTCACCGTGCAGATCGGGGCGTCGCGCCCCACTCGGCTGCCGGCCCGCGGCCGGTCGTGGACGTGGGCCGGCCAGTCGAGCGGCGGCAGGGCCGCGTAAGTCCGGGCCGCGTAACAGATCTCGGCGCCTGTTGCATCCGGGGGTGCGGGCTCGAGGGTCGGCAGGCGGCCGAGGCTTGCCTCGATATGCGCGAGAAGCAGGGGCGTCGGGCGCCGGTCGAGCACGTCGAGGGTCGCGCCGGGGCGGGGGTTGATCTCGAGCAGCCACCAGTTTTCGCCGTCGATCAGCAGGTCGGCGCTGGCGAGACCCGTCAGGCCCGTGGCGCGCACGATCCGGGCGACGGACTCCGTGATGGCCTCACGCAAGGCAGAGGCGACCGGGTGCGGCTCGTCCCGGCCGCGGGCGAGCGCGCCGCCGTAGCGGAACGGGCGGAGGCGGGAGGGCGCCTGCCATTGCTCGGTCAGCGCCAGGGGCTCGATGCGGGAGCCGTCGCTGAGGAAGTTGAGGGCGAAGGCGCGGCCGGTCACTTTTTGCTGAAGGTAATGGCCGGGCGGCACCGCGCCGGTGGCGCTCAAGCGGATATGCGAGCCGCCGCAGCCGCCGGCGCGCTTGAGGAGCCACGCACTGCGCTCCGCTGACGCAAGATGAGCCGAAAAAGGCGCCTCTCCTCCCCCTTGCGGGGAGGAGGTAGGAGGTGGGGGTGGTGCCGGAGGAGGCTCGGCGATCCGTCCTGAACCACCCCCACCCCTACCCCTCCTCGCAAGGGGGAGGGGAACGCGTGTTCCACGCGGCTCCGACGGCCCACCGGAAACGGGTGAAAGCGCCGGATGCGGGATCGCGAGGCGGTCGCACAGGGCAGCAAAGCCCGCTGGGTCCTTCAGGGCGGCGACAGCAGCGGGCGTCGCACCGAGCAGCGGGAAGCGCCCGGCGATCTCGGCCATCAGGTCCGGCGCGCCCTCGAACCCGCTGCCGAGCATCACGCCGAGCGGGGCGCCTCCGGCCTCCGCGGCAAGCGCTGCCAGCCCCGAAAGCACCGCGACCCGGTCCCGCCGCCCCGCGCCGAAGCGGCCCGGCAGCGGGCGGTGCGCTTCGGCCAGCGCCAGCGTGTCCTCGTCCCCGAACAGGTCGAGCACGAACGGCCGCAGGCCCGCCCGCCGCGCGGCCTGGGCGAGCGCCCGGCCGGACTGGGCGGCGATCAGGAGCGCGCCGCCCTCGCGGATGCGCGGGCCGGTCAGCCGGCGATCTCGACGGCGAGCGTGTAGGCGTCGCGGAAGTCGAGGCAGAGCGGTTCGTCAGCCTCCAGCATCTTGCGAAAGAGCCGGCACTGGGTCTGGTACTTGACGTTGCCGACGGCGAGCGCGCCGATGCCGACGCCCTTGCCGACCGGCAGCGGCACGTCCTTGGCGTTCACGTCGATGCCGGCGATGCCGGCGGGCGGCACGGCGTTGACGTCGGAGGCAACCAAGAGTTTCGGCGCGGATTCGAGGTCTTCGGCCGTCAGGATCGGGATGCCGGCAGGGCCGGCGGAGAGGATTACGTCGGCGTCGGTGATCGCCGCGCGGCGCGCCTCGGGCAGGGTGCCGTCGACGGCGCCGACCTCGATGCCGAAGCGCCACTTCATGGTGAAGGCGATCTTCGAGACACGCTCCTCGCCGTCATGGCCGACGAGCACGGTCTGCGCGCCCTCCAGCGCGCCGATCACCGCCGCCACGTAGGCGACGACGCCCGCGCCGCCGAAGATGACGATGCGCTTGCCCTTGAGATCGGTCGAAAACTTCGCCTTCAGCGCCCGGTTCACCTCGGCGACCATCGCGGCCCCCGTGGTGAAGGAGCCCGCCGGATCGGCGAAGACGTGGTTGATGAAGGGCGGCACGAACGCCTTCTTGGCCCGGTCCATCATGTCGAGGGCGTCCTCGGCGTTCTTGCCGCCGATGAAGATGCCGGTGCGGATGCCGTCTTGCGGCGCGCGGGAGAAGATCGAGTCCTGGGTCAGCGAGACCACGTCGGGCAGGGTGACGCCCGTGTAGGGGATCAGGGTCTCGAAGCCGGCATCGATCGCCATGTTCACGTCGAACGGGCTCATATGCTTGAGCGGCGTCAGCATGTGCAGGATCGAGCGGGCCATCAGTGTCCTCTCCCGTGATCGCGGTCTCAAAAGGCCGCTTCAGGTGCAAAGCGTATCGCACCCGCACCCGTCAAGCGCAGGTTCGCTCGCGAGCGTCCTGACGAAAAAAATCTAAAGATCGGTGATCGCGGCGCCGTCGTTGCGCCCCCGCGCAATGACGAAGCGCAGGCGCCCCGGCCGCGCGAGCGAGGCGACCAGCCGCTCGGCGTCGGCTTGCGAGGGCATCAGCGCGAAGCCGGTCGGCCCCCAGGAACTCTGGCCGTAGCCCGGCACGCCGCTCTGTGCGATCGCGGCCAGCGCCTCGGCCACCGCGGGGCTGGCGTAGCGCCCGCCCTGGTGCGGGGCGAAATGGTCGCCGATGCGCGTCTGGATCGCGGTGATGCCGGCGCCGAAGCCGTCGGGCTCGGCGGTGGCGGCGGCGGGCAGGATCTGCATCAGCACGATGCGGCAGATCTCGGCGGCCTCGCCGGGATCGAAGGGCGGCAGATCGCGAAACGCTTCGGTCTCGCGCGAGCCGTGCACGCCGGTCATGCCCTCGTCGAGGATCAGCACGACCCGCCAGTCCACCGGATAGGGCAGCCGGGAAATGACCGGGGGCGGCGCGCCGGACTCGTCGCGCCCGCCATCGACGATCAGCCCGCCCTCGGTGAAGGCGGCGAGCCCGACGCCGGAACGGTTGCCGCGGTCCAAGACGTCGGCGAAGTCGGCCGGGGCGAAGGGGCGTCCGTTGAGACGGGCGAGCGCGGCGGCCACCGCCAGCGCCAGCTGCGTGCCCGAGCCGAAGCCGGCATGGGGCGGGATCGCCTCCTCGACCTCGACCGCCACGGTGTCGGGTACGTCGAGATAGGCGGCGGCCGCGAGCAGGTTCGCCCGCACCCGCTCGGCCTCCGGGCCGGTGGCGGCGACGCGCTTGGCGGGGCGGGCCACGAGCTGCACCGCGGGCGCGTCGAGGGCGAGGCCGATGCTGCCGAAGCGGCGCCCGAGGCTGCCGTTGAGATCGAGGAAGCCGAAATGCAGGCGCGCCGGGGCGCGGACGCGGACACCCGCGGAAGATCCTGCCACCGGTCCGGTCGCGGTCTCACCCGTGCGTTGCGGGACCTCGGCCACCGTCGCTTCCCTCTTTGTCATGCTGCCGGGACCGGTTCGGTCCCGGCGCGCGGCTTGTCCCATGCGGCGGCGCCCGCGACAACCACGAAGGCGCCTACGCCACCGCACTGTCATCCACCCCCGTCATTCCGGGACCGCGGAGCGGAACCCGGACCCGAAGGGGCGCGCCGGAGGCGTGCAATCCACCCGTGATGCGGGATGCCCGGCTGAAGCGGCATCGTGGAGGCCAGTCGTGGATTTCGGTTCTCGCCTCTGGCGAGCCCCGGAATGCCGGCGGAGTAGGATCGGCCCCTGCCGACGTCCGCGCCGTCTCCGCCGTTTTCCCATCCCCCCGCCCGATGGGCGGGAATTCCCATTCGGAAAACCGTGGCGGGATTGGCAAGGGGGGACTTGCGGGCGCGGTGACAGGAATGCAAAACCACCACGCTCCCTCGCGGAGCCGGTCCGAGCGTCTGCCCGCCGCCCTCGACGGCGCGGGACATCGAGGCTCCACCAAGGGCGCCCTCTCCGGCGTCTCTCGGACACGGCCGTCTTTCGCCCCGCCCTCAAGTGCGGGGGTGCCCGAAGAAGCGACGGTGAGGAATCATGGCAGCCTGGGTGAAGGGGGGCGCGGCGGATGTGGACGCGGCGGTGGCGGCCGCCGCCGAGCTGCTCGCCGCGGCACGCGTGCCGGTGCTCGCCGGCCTGAACGCGGATGTGGCGGGCCTGCGCGCGGCCTATCGGCTCGCGGAGACGCTCGGCGCCTCGCTCGATCCGGTGGCCGGCACAAGCGTCTACGCCGAACTCGGCGCGCTGAGCGCGGGCGGCGCCCTGACGACGACCCGGGCCGAGACCGTAGGCCGCGCCGACGTGGTGCTGATCCTTGGGCATCGCCCCTGGGACGGCGACCTGATCGGCGAGATCGCTGCCGCCCCGATCCGCCGCGGCCGGGCCTCGGGCTCCGAGCGCACCCTGCTCTCGCTCGGCGGGCCGCAGAACGGCGCGATCCGCCACGTCGCCTACGGCGCGGATGCGGGCGGCTTGGCCGTCTCCCTCGGACACCTGCGCGCCTTCGCCAAGGGGCATCTCGCGGGCGAGGAGGCCCTTTCGGACTTGGCCAAGCGCCTGTTCGCGGCCCAGTACGGCGTCGTCGTCTACGACGCGGAGGAGCTTGGCGAACTCGGCGTGGAGATGCTCCAGGGCCTGATCCGCGATCTCAACGAGACCACCCGCTTCTTCACGCTGCCGCTCGCCGACCCGTTCCAGGGCCGCGCCGCGGTGCAGCTCTCCGCCTGGATCACCGGTCAGGCGCCCCGCGTCGGCTTCGGCCGGCATCTGCCGGAGCACGATCCGTGGCGCTTCGACAGCGCCCGCCAGATCGCGGCGGGCGAGGCCGACGCCGCGCTGTGGCTCGCCGCGCTTCCCGCGCCGCGCCCGGATTGGCTCGGCACGTTGCCGACCGTCGCCATCGTCGGCGAAGGCTCGACCGAGGCCGCGGGCGAGACCGCGGAGGTCGTCATCACCGTCGGCGTGCCGGGCGAGAGCGTCGGCGGGGCGCTGTGGAACCAGCGGCGCGGCGTCATCGCCTACGCGGATGCGACCGCTCCGGCCGAGGCCGAGACCGCAGCCGACGTGCTCGCCCGCATCCGCGACCGCCTCATCGAGAAGGGTGTCTCATGCTGACCCGTATCCATGGCGGACGGGTGGTCGATCCGACCGCCGGACGCGACGGCGTCGGCGACGTCTGGATCGAGGACGGCCGCGTCGTCGCCCCGTCGGACCGCGCCCCCGACGAGACCATCGACGCCACCGGCTGCGTCGTGATGGCCGGCGGCGTCGAGGTTCACTCGCACATCGCGGGCGGCAACGTGGTGATGAGCCGCCTGCTCCTGCCCGACCTCTATGTCAGCGAATCCGCGCCCAACGGCCATCCCTTCGCGCATGCCGGCGGCTCGGGCAGCTGGATCGGCGCCAACTACGCCCGGATGGGCTACACCACCGCGGTCGAGCCGGCGCTGCCGCCCTCGAACGCGCTCGCGACCCATCTCGAACTCGCCGACATCCCGCTGCTCGACCGCGGCGGTCTGGCCGTCCTCGGCAACGACGACCACCTGCTCCAGCTCCTGCGCGACGGCGAGGGCAAGGCGGCGGTGCGCGATCTCGTGCAGCAGACGCTGGCCCATTCGCGGGGCTTGGGCGTCAAGTGCATCAACGCGGGCGGCGCCTCGGCCTTCAAGGACGGCGTCTTGAAGCTCAGCCTCGACGACGAAATTCCCTGCTACGGTCTCACCACCCGCAAGATCATGTCGGCGCTGCTCGACGCGGTGGAAGAGATCGGCGTGCCGCATCCGCTGCACGTCCACTGCAACAATCTGGGGCTCCCCGGCGCCGACGACTCGCTCGTCGCGACGCTGGAAGCCGCGGAAGGCCGGCGCATCCACTTCGCCCACGCGCAGTTCTACGCCTACGGCGTCGCCGACCCCGAGAACCCGATGACCGGCGGCTTCCGCTCGGCCGCCGAGCGGATCAACGCGGCGATGGAGGCCCATCCCAATGCCACCTACGACGTCGGTCAGGTGGTGTTCGGCCAGACCGTGACGATCTCGCTCGACATCCTGCGCCAGTTCGGCGGCCGGAAAGGCGCGAAGCCCAAGAAGTGGGTGCTCACGGCGGGCGACGCCGAGGGCGGCGGCGTGGTGCCGTTCCTCTACCGGCCGCGCGGCCCGGTCTCTTCGCTGCAATGGGCGATCGGCCTGGAGCTGATGCTGCTCTCGTCGAACCCCGAGCGCACCATCCTGACCACCGACCACCCCAACGGCGGCGTCTTCACCGAGTATCCGCGCATCATCCACCTGCTGATGGATGCCGAGGAGCGGGCCAAGGAAATCGCGACGCTGCCCCCGGTCGTCGGCGAGCGCTCCGGCCTGCCCAAGATCGAGCGCGAATACTCTTTCAGCGAGATCGCGCAGCTGACCCGCTCGGGTCCGGCTAAACTCCTCGGGCTGACCGACCGCGGCCACCTGCGCGAGGGCGCCAAGGCCGACATCGCGATCTACCGCGACGACCGGAACCGCACGGCGATGTTCTCCCACGCCAAGCTGGTGCTGAAGGACGGCCAAAGGATCGTCGAGGACGGCGAGGTCGTGGCGTGGTTCTCCGGCAAGACGCTGTCGCTGAACGTCGAGGCGGATGCCGGCATGGAAAAGCGCGCCGAGACCTACCTGCAGGACCGCTTCGGCGCCGGCCTCGACACCTTCGCGGTGCCGGACGCCGCGTTCCCGGACAACACCGGGACGTTCGAAGACGTGGCGTGCCGGGCGTGAGGAAGAGAACCCATGGCTGACCTCACCCTCAACGGCATCAAGGTCGAGGACACCTTCGCCGAGGCCTTCGACGTCGCGGGCACCGCGATCATCGTGACCAACGACACGCCGAAATGGGCGATGATCGCGGCCACCGTGATGACGGGCTTCGCCACCTCGGTCATCGGCTGCGGCGCCGAGGCCGGCATCGACGCCGAGCTGTCCCCGGAGGAAACCCCGGACGGGCGGCCCGGCGTGCGCATCCTGCTGTTCGGCTTCGAGCCGAACGGGCTCAAGGAGCAACTCCTCAAGCGCGTCGGCCAGTGCATCCTCACCTGCCCTGGCACGGCGTGCTTTGCCGGCGTCGAGGGCCCGCACAAGCTCAAGCTCGGCGGCGCCATCCGCTATTTCGGCGACGGCTTCGCCGTCGCCAAGCGCCTGCCGGACGCACAGGGGCGGATGCGCCGCTACTGGCGGATTCCCGTCATGGACGGCGAGTTCCTGTGCGAGGATTCGACCCGCGCGGTCGACGGCGCGGTCGGCGGCGGCAACCTGCTGTTCCTCGGGCGCAAGCACTCGGACACGCTCATCGTCGCCGAGATCGCGGTCGAAGCCGCCAAGGCGATTCCCGGCGCAATCCTACCCTTCCCCGGCGGCATCGTCCGCTCCGGCTCGAAGGTCGGCGGGCGCACCAAGGGCATGATGGCCTCGACCAACGACGCCTATTGCCCGACGCTCAAGGGACGCGCCGGCTCGGCGCTGCCGCCCGAATGCGGCGTGGTGCTGGAGATCGTCATCGACGCGCTGACCTCGCAGGGCGTCGCCGAGTCGATGCGCGCGGCGCTCCACGCCTCGACCGAGATCGGCGCCAAGTACGGGCTCGTGGCGGTCACCGCCGGCAATTACGGCGGCAATCTCGGCCGGCACCACTACCACCTCCGCGACCTGTTGGAGAAACCCGCAGCATGAGCACGCTGAGACTGCGCGGGGCGCCGCCGGAGCGGATCGACCTCCTCAACGTGACGCCGCTGGCGCTCAAGGGCCTGTCGGAATCGGAAGCCGGCAAGCTCGCGGTCGGCACCAGCCGCCGCGGCGTGAGCCTGGGCGACCTGTTCGACATCACCCTCGACGGCTCCGACACGCTCGTCATCGAGGGCGGTTCCGACCGGCTCGACCGCGTCGGCGCGGCGCTCTCGGAGGGCACGATCCGCGTCGAGGGCGATGTCGGCCAGCGCCTCGGCGAGGGCATGGCGGGCGGTTCGCTCACCGTCACCGGCTCTGCCGGCCCGTTCGCGGCGACAGGCGCCACCGGCGGCACGGTGACGATCGAGGGGGACGCCGGCGACCACGCGGGCGGCGCGGTCTACGCCGCCAAGGCCGGGCTCGACGGCGCGACGCTCGTCATCAAGGGCGCGGCCGGCGCCCATCTCGGCGACCGCATGCGCCGCGGGATCATCCTGGCGGGCTCCGCCGGCGCGCAGACCGCCTCGCGCATGATCGCCGGCACCATCGTGGTGTCCGGCGCGATCGGCGACCATCCGGGCTACGGCATGCGCCGCGGCACCCTGATCGCGGGCGGCCACGGCGCCCTGCTGCCCACCTTCGTCGAGACCGGCACCCCTGACCTCGTCTACGTCCGCCTGCTCGCCCAGACCCTCAAGCGCCTCGGCGCAGCGCAGGCCGGCCTCCTCGGCGGGACGCTGCGGCGCTACTCGGGCGATCTGGCGACGCTGGGTAAGGGTGAGATGTTCGTGCCGGCGTGACACCCGCTTCCGTTTTCCGTATTTTACGGAAAACGGAGTCGAGTATGACCGCGACGGTGACGGCCTCCGAGGCGCAGAAGAACTTTGGCGCATGGCACGACCGCTCCCAGAAGGAGCCGGTGCGGATCACCAAGCACGGCCGCGAGACGGCCTACCTCGTCTCAGCCGAGACCTTCCACGAACTCTGGGCCTGCTACCGCCGGGCGGTCGGCACCGCGGACCTGACCGACGACGAGATGGCCCTGCTCCGGGCGGCGGACGTGCCCGAGGAACATGCCTACGAGATCGCCGACCTGAGCGATCCGGACGCCGAGTCCGATCCGACGACCCGGTGAGGCTGCCCGAAAATCCCGGACCGGGCCTCGTCCTCTGCTACGCCTATCTTTGGAAGCGCGAGTTCGAAGCCGGGCTCCGCGAAGGCCGCAAGGACCGTCCGGCCGTGGTGGTCCTGGGCCGCCGCGACCTCGGCCCCACGCCCGTCCTCTACGTCGCGCCGGTCAGCCACAGCCCGCCGGCAGCCTCGCACGAAGCGGTCGAAATCCCCGCGATCGTCAAACGTCATCTCGGGCTCGACGCGCAGGCCTCGTTCATCTCCGCCACCGAATTGAACGTCTTCGTCTGGCCCGGCCCCGATCTCCGCCCGATCCGGCGCGCCTCGGCGACCGAGGCTGCGTCGGTACCCTGCCATTGGGGCTATCTGCCGCGAGGCCTGTTCCACTCGCTCAAGCAGGCGATTGAGCAGAACCGCCAGCGTGGCGCGGCCGGGGTCATCAACCGCTGACCCACCGGCCGGCACGATCCTGCACCTGCGCCCATCGGACCCTGCACGAAATCACTTGCCGGCCTGCCGCTTCGTCCCACTTCTCCCCGGACGCGGCGCGCGGGCGGAAGCCTCAGTCGCTCACCACGCGAGGTCGTGCGGCATGTTCCTGCTCCTGTCCGTCTGTCTCGTCGCCGAGCCGACGAAGTGCCACGACGAGCGGATCAACCTCGGCTACGACAACCCGAACCCGTTCCTGTGCCTGCGCAATTCGCAGGCGACGCTCGCGGCCTGGCAGGAGGAGCATCCCGACCTGCACGTGAAGAGCTGGCGCTGCGCCCCGAAGGGCAGCCTGCCCGACAGGACGTGATGTCCGTCGCTTGAGCGCCCCGCCGGGCGATGACATGGTCCGACCGCCGCCATCACGGCGGGAACACGGAAGTCCATGCGTTCGCTCAAGGTCCGGTTCGCCCTGTTGCTCGGCGGCACGGCGCTCATCGCGCTGATGGCCGCGGGCGGCGTGCTGTGGTCGACGCGGCTGTCCGAGCACGTCATCGAACGCACGCTCGCCGCCCAGCACCGGCTGGAGCTGATGGCCGAATTGTCGGGGCGGCTCGCGCAGTTCGGGCTCGCGGCGATCGAGAGCGTCAACAACCCCGAGGCCCCCCCCGAGGCCCTGTCGGTGACCCGCGGCCGGGTCGATCAGGCGCTGAACGCCGTCGATGATGCCCTCGGGCGAGGCCTCGGATCGAGCAGCGACCCGCAGGACCGCATCCAGTACCTCGCCCGCACACGGCCGCTCGCCAGCGTGCGCGCCGCCCGGGCGATGCTCGACCGGCAGGTGCGGATCGCGCAGCGCGAGAGCGAGCCGGAGCGGCGGCGCAACGCCATGCAGGGGGCGCTGAACGGCTTCGGGGCGATGACCGGCCCGCCGCTGTCGATGCTGATCGAGGCCGAGCGGCGCAGCATGCAGGTGGGCTCGGAGGACGCCCGCACCCTGTCGCAGCGGCTCACCGCCGCCTCGCTCGCCGCCATGGTGCTGGCGCTCGCCTTCGTCGGGCTGCTGTACCGCACGGTCACGCGGCCGACGCTGGCGCGCATCGCCGAAATCCGCCGCGCCGCGACGGCGGTCGGCAGCGGGGCCCTCGACACCCGCCTCTCGGTCGAGACCCGCGACGAACTCGGCGTGCTGGTGGCGAACTTCAACCGCATGGTGGCGCGGCTGTCTCGCCGCGAGGGCCGGCTTGCCGCCGACCGGGCCGCCCTGGAGGACACGGTGCAGGCCCGCACCGCCGACCTGCGTGCCGCAAACGAGCGGCTGGAGATGGTCGATCGCTCGCGCCGCCGCTTCTTCGCCGACGTGAGCCACGAATTGCGCACGCCGCTCACCGTCATCCTCGGCGAGTGCGACCTCGCCCAGCGCTCGATCGAGCGGGGGAGCCCGCGGCCCGCCGATTTCACCCCCGTCTTCGGCACGATCCGCAAGCGGGCGCAAAGGCTCAAGCGGCGGGTGGAGGATCTGCTGCGGGTCGCCCGCTCGGAATCCGGGCAGATCGAGCTCGACCGCCGCCCGGTCTCGGCGGTCGCCATCGCGAGCGACGCGGTCGACGGCCTCGCCTCGGAGGCCGCGCGGCGCCGGATCGAGCTGGTGCTGGAGCCCGGCGCCCGCGACCTCGAACTCTCCGCCGACCCCGAATGGCTGCGTCAGGTCATCGAGAGCCTGATCGACAACGCGTTCCGCCACGCCAGCGGGCTGACCCGCGTCGTCGTCTCGGTGGACGAGCGGTTCGACGGGGAAGGCGAGCGCGCGCTCATCGCCATCGAGGACGACGGGCCGGGCTTTCCCGAGGACGCCGAGGGACTGTTCGAGCGCTTCCGCCGCGACAACCATTCTGGGGAGCCGGGCTTCGGCATCGGTTTGGCCCTGGCGCGCTGGGTCGTTGAGCGTCATGATGGCCGGATCGGCCTCGGCAAGGCCGGGCCAGGACTCAAGTCGAATGCGGGCGCGCGGGTGGTCCTCGACCTGCCCGCGTTCGACCTGACGGCCGGGCCGGACGGATACGGGGCGGCACGGGAGAGGATCGACGCCGGATGACGACGCGCGTTCTGATCGTCGAGGACGACATCGACATCCGCGGCATGCTGGCCCGCGGCCTGGAGGCGGAGGGGTTCGACGTCGGCGTCGCCGGCCGCGTCGAGGACGCGCTCAGCGCCGCCCGCGACGCGGCCCCGGAGGCGGTGGTGCTCGACATCACCCTGCCCGACGGCTCGGGCCACGACGTCTGCCGCAGCTTGCGCGAGGGCGGCTATCCCGGCGCGATCCTGTTCCTGAGTGCCCGCGACGAGGTGCGCGACCGGGCCGAGGGGCTGGCGCTCGGAGCCGACGACTACATCGTCAAGCCGTTCGTGTTCGACGAGCTGCTCGCCCGCCTTCAGGTCCATCTGCTGCGCCGCCGCGAGGCCGACACGCCGCGCACGGTCTTCACCGCAGGCCGCCTGACGCTCGACCTGAACATCCGCCAAGTGAGCTTCGGCGAGGCCTCGGCCCGGCTGACGCCGCGGGAGGCGGAGCTGCTCGCCCTGCTGATGCAGGAGGTGAACCGCCCGATCTCGCGCGGCGAGATCTTCGATCGCCTCTGGGCGAGCCAGGGCGGGCTCTCGCTCAACGTGGTCGACGTCTATGTCGGCTACCTGCGCTCGAAGCTCTCGGACTTCGTGCGGCTGGGCGGCCCGGTCATCACCACCGTGCGCGGCAAGGGCTTCATGCTCGACCTGAGGGGGCAGGACTTCAAGCACTGACCGCTCCGACGGCCGTCATTCCGGGTTCCGCTGCGCGGCCCCGGAATGACGGCGGTGGTCCGTCGTAGGGGCGATCTGTCCCGCGCAGCCGGCCCCTCGCGCCCCGCGGCGGCCGGGGCTACATAGCCCGGAGTTCAGCCTTCTCCGGGAGACCCGACATGCCCTTCTCGCCGCTTCGGCCGGCCGGCCTTCTGTCCGTGCTGCTGCTCGCCGCCGGCCCGGCTGCGGCGCAGATGGCGCTGTCGCCGGAGAGGTCCTCCCCCGAGAAGACGGTGCCGCTCTCCAAGGGCGAGATCCAGCTCTCCTTCGCCCCCGTGGTGAAGCGGGCGGCGCCCTCCGTCGTCAACGTCTACGCCACCCATGTCGAGAAGCGCTCGGCCCGCTCCTCCGCCATGGACGAGTTCATGCGCCGCTTCTTCGGCGAGGACCGGCCCGGCGGCGGGCGCGCCCCCGGCGGGGCGCCGGGCGAGCGGGCCCAGCGCTCGCTGGGCTCGGGCGTGATCGTCGACGGCTCGGGCCTCGTCATCACCAACAACCACGTCATCGCCGAGATGAACGAGGTGAAGGTGTCGCTCGCCGACAAGCGCGAGTTCGAGGCGCAGATCGTGCTGCGCGATCCCCGCACGGATCTGGCCGTGCTGAAGATCAAGACGCCCAACGACATCGCGCCGATGCCGATCGGCGATTCCGACCATCTCGAGGTCGGCGACGTGGTGCTGGCGATCGGCAACCCCTTCGGCGTCGGCCAGACGGTGACGCAGGGCATCGTCTCGGCGCTGGCGCGCACGCAGGTCGGCTCGTCGGACTACCAGTTCTTCATCCAGACCGATGCGGCGATCAATCCGGGCAATTCGGGCGGCGCGCTGGTCGATCTCCAGGGCCGGCTGGTGGGCGTCAACACCGCGATCTACTCGCAGTCCGGCGGCAGCCACGGCATCGGCTTCGCCATCCCCGCCAGCATGATCCGCGCGGTGGTCGATGCGGCGAAGGGCGGCGGCAGCCTCGTGCGCCGGCCCTGGCTCGGCGCGCGGGTGCAGAGCGTGACCAACGACATCGCCGAGAGCGTCGGGCTCGACCGGCCGACCGGCGTGCTGGTGGCGAGCATGCAGGCCAAGAGCCCGGCGGAGGAGGCGGGGCTGAAGCGCGGCGACGTGATCCTCTCCATCGACGGGCAGAACGTCGACGACCCGGAGGCGTTCGGCTACCGCTTCGCCCTCAAGGGCATCTCCGGCACGACGCAGTTCGGCATCCTGCGCGGCACCCGGCGCCAGACGATTCCCGTCAAGCTCGGCCCCGCCCCCGAGACGCGCCCGCGCGACGCCCTCAAGATCCGCACCCGCACGCCGTTCGCGGGGGCGACGCTGGTGAACACCTCGCCCGCCGTCGGCGAGGAGCTGCAGGCGGACCTGCCCGAGGAGGGCGTGGCGGTGAGCGCCGTCGAGGACGGGTCGCTCGCCAACCGGGCCGGCTTCAAGAAGGGCGACGTGATCGTGGCGGTCAACGGCATCCCGGTCGCCTCGACCAAGGATCTCGACCGGCTGACCCAGCGCAGCTTCGGCCTGTGGGAGGTCTCGATCAACCGCGGCGGCGAGGTGCTGACCTCCGTGTTCGGGGGCTGAGCCCGCGCGGATGGAGACGACTCACGGGGCGGAGCACGTCCATGTCGGGCGGGACGGCTGGCTGTTCCTGACGGCAGGCAGCAACAACGTCGTCGGCCAGTTCAGCCGCTCGCGCCTGATGGCGCGGCGGGTGCGGGGCTGGCGGCGGCTGGTGGTCGCGCGGGTGCGCGGGTGCGAGCGGCTCGGGTGCCGGTATCTCCACGTGATCGTGCCGGAGAAGCTGACGGTCTACGACCACAAGCTCTCGGCGGGCCTGCGCGTGAAGGTGCGGCTCTCGCCGGCCCTGCGGCTGCGCCGGGCCCTGTTCTGGCACCGAAGCGCGCGGCGCGCCTGCCTCGACCTCGTCGGCGCCTTCCGGGCGGTGCGGGACGCGCGCGACCTCTATTTCCGCACCGACAGCCACTGGTCGTTCGCGGGCTGCGACACCGCCTACCGGCTGATCTGCGCGGCCTGCGGCGCGGTGCCGAAGGATCTGTCGGGCGAGCCGCAGGAATGGCGGCAAATGGCGGGCGACCTCGGCAGCAAGCTGACGCCCCCGCAATCGGAGCGCTGGCCGATCCGCGGCCTGCAGCGCGACGCCGTGCGGGTCCATGCGAGTCCGATCGTCGAGCTGCGCGAGCGCACGGGCCGCGCCGACAAGCTCCATGTCGGCGCCCACGTGATCTACCGCAACGACGCGGCCGGGACCGATCCGCGCCGGGTGGTGCTGTTCGGCGATTCCTACGCGCATTTCGCGCCGATCATGCTGACCGCGCTGATCGCCGAGACCTTCGCCGAGGTGCACTTCGTCTGGTCGTCCTCGCTCGATTGGGGGTATGTCGAGCGGGTCCGGCCCGACCTCGTGATCGGGCAGGTGGCCGAGCGGTTCATGTTCGAGTTGCCCGACGACCGCTTCGACCTGAAGGCCTACGCTGCCGAGCGGTTCGGGACCGAACTGGCGGAGGCGGAGGCGAAGTCCGCTCGGAAGCCGGGCAAGAATTCAGACAAGAGTCCAGGCAAGAAGCCGGGCAAGGCGGGAACGAGCGTCGCCGGGCCCTGACGCCCGGACGGGCGGAGCATCCGTCGCGGATGCCCCGCCCTGCTCTCCGAACGAAAGGCCTCCCAGGACCTTCGGATCGCGGCGGGGCCCCGTTGTACGGCTCTCTCGCAGCGACGGGCCCGGTACGGCGGCGCGCGGTGAAAAGTTTCGTTCAGCCTGTTTCGGGAATGTTGCGTCGGCCTCGTTCACGCGTCGTCGCCATGTGCGCTGGCGCAATGCGTCGGCAATGCGGACCGCCTAAGCCTCGGGACACACGAGAGCCGCCAAGGCTCCGGCCGGAGGGGTGGACATCATGCGGGACCTTTTGAAGATCGTGGCGGCCGGTGCGGTGCTGAGCGCCTACGCGGCCCTGGTTCCGTCGGTGGTCGAGGCGGTGCCCGCCCAGGGCGAGAAGACTTTCACCCATCGCCTGCCGCAGGCCGGCGGCGCCGGTCCGGTCAGCGCCCGCATCGAGACGGCGGCGGCCTCGTCGTTCGACGCCCGCCGGCCGCTCGTCCTCGGCATCCCGGCGGGCGGAGCCTCCCGTTGACCACCGCGGACGCGCCCCTTCTCGCCGCGGTGTTCGTCGCCGGCCTGGGTGCGGCCGTGATCCTCAACGCCGTGCTCGCCTGATCCCCTCCTCGGGATTCGCGGACGCCGCTTCGTTGCGGTTCATTCCGAGGGCGGTTTCGTCACCCCGTCGCGGACAGGGCGTGCACGTTGCCGCGCAGGCCGGCGCAGAGGTCGTCGACCTCCGCCAGATCGAGGGCATCGCCGCTGGTCGCCGCGATGGTGTCGATCAGGTCGTCCTTCCGGGGGTCGAACGGGTGACCCTGCATCCGGTAGAACTGATAATAGCGCAACGCCGCCAGGAGCGTGTCGCGCTCGCGGGCGGTCACGGTGAGGTTCTGCGTGGTCATGGGAGTCCCCTTGGCTTGCAACGAACGCTTGGGCGAGGCCGCGCGCGACTCGGCCAAGCTCGACCGTTGTAGCCCCGGACCGCCGGGCTCGTAAATGAATGGATGTTAAGGGAGGGGCCGCGGGGCCTGAGCCTCCGCGTACGGGTTGGTGGGCTGGATCGAACGCTGTGCCTGCCATTTCGACCCCTGAACCTCCGTCATTCCGGGGCGCCGACAAGCGAACCCGGACCCGGAGGCATGCAATCCACGACGGGCCACGACGCCGTGTGATGCCGCGCCTCACGGGTGGGATCCGGGTTCCGCGACGCGGCTCCGGATTGACGGTCGTGGTCGAGCGGAGGTCGATCGGGATCGCGTGACGTGAGCGCGGCCCCCCCTCGGGATCAGGGAGGCCCCCTGTCCGCTCCGGCCCGTTCCTCCGCCGCCGCGCCGAGGAGGCCGTAATAGTCCTCCAGAATCCGCGGGTAGGCGGCCGGGCGGAAGGCCGGTTGCGCGGCACGCAACGCCTCGAGCGGCAGCGCCAGCAAGGCCGCGTTGAGCGCTTGCGGATTGCCGACCAGCATCGGATCGAGGCGAACACCCTGGCCGAGTTCCGCCAGCCGCTCGGCTTGCGCGCCGAGATCGAACACCGCCGGGGGCACGCGAGCGGCCAGCGCCAGCGAGAGCGTGTAGCAGTAGGTCTCCGGCCAGATCGAGGGCAGCAGGATCAGGTCGGGATCGAGCCGGGCGATCTCGGCGAGCGCCGCCGCGTCGCTGCCGTAGCGGCCGGTCTCGCGCACGCCGACCGCCTCCATCGCCTTGATGGCGTAGCTGTGTCCGATGATCGTGTAGTGAATCGGCAGGCCCCGCAACTGCGCGTCGAGGGCGAGGTCGTGGACGACGTCGAAGCCCTTGTGGACGCCGATCGAGCCGATCACCGCCACCCGCAGGGGCCCGTCACGGCGCGTCTCCGAGCGCGGCGGCGCCTCGGGCAGCGCCTCCTCGTGCGGGCGCAGCGCGATGCCTTCGAGCCCGAGCGCCCCCTCGATGCGCGCGGCGAGATCGCGCGAGGGCGCGAAGACGCGCCGCGCGCCTCCCAGAAAATCGGCGAAGGCGCGGCGGCGCTCGTCGGGATCGGGCGGTGGGCTCTCGGGATCGTCGTCGAGGCGGATGCAGTCGCGGCAGATCGACGGCGCGGGCAGCCCGCAATAGACACCCTCCGGCCGCACGAGGTGGTTGCGATGGCAGACGGCCGAATAGTCGTGCAGCGTCGCGTCGTAGTCCGTCGGCAGGCCCCGGATCAGCCCCATCAGAGCGAGCGTCGAGGGCCAGTCGAGCCCGGCGAGCGAGTGGACGTGGACGAGGGCCGGATCGAGCCAGCCGATCAGCTCGGCGACGAAGTCGATCTCGTGGGGAATCGAGACCGGCTCCAGAACCGAGGCCGGGAAGTCGATGCGGCTCGCCTCCGGCAGATCGGCCCGCACGCCGGTGAGGCCGTCGGTGCGCAGGTAGACGGCGTCGAGCCCGGCCTGCGCCAGCCGCGCGCTCATTGCCTCGACATGGGTCTCGATGCCGCCGCCGAAATCGTGGGTGACGATGAGCGCGACGCGTCGGCCGGGCACCGCCGTGGCGCGCCGAGCGAAGCGGTAATGGTCGAGGCGGCGCCGCGCGAAGCGGGCCGGATCGACCTGGATATGGGTCTCGATCCGCCGCTGGTAGTCGGCGTGCTTGGTCAGCACCGTGCGGAAGATGTCGGCGCCCTTGGTGGCGATGAGCGCCCCGAACGAGACCGAGCCGGAGTGGAACACGAACACGTCGTGGGCGAGCACGTTGGAGAAGCCGGCCTTGAGCGCCCGCATGCAGAAGTCGTTCTCCTCGCCGTAGCCGCGCCCGAAGGTCTCGGCGTCGAGGGGGCCGACCGCGTCGATCACGGCCCGGCGCATGTAGAAGCAGAAGCCGACCCCCGTCGGCACGGGCGAACGCGTTCGGGCGTTGCAGACACGCGCGAAGGTGTCGATCTCGGCCGGGCCGACCTCCAGCTGCGTCTGGTTGTCGATGCAGAAGACCGGATAGCTGCAGATCGTGGCGTTGTTGGAGAACGGCGTCACCGTGGCGATGCTCGGGTCGTTCCCGGCATGCCAGAGCAGGCGGTCGAGCCAGTCGCCGAAGACGACGATGTCGGCATTCAGCAGCACCACGTCCCGCCCCGCGGCCAGTTCCAGGCCGCGGTTGCAGGTGCGCACGAAGCCGAGGTTCTCGGCATTTTTTTCGAGGACGAACAGGCCGCGTCCGGCGAGGTCCGCTAGCGCCGTCGAGAGCGCCGGCTCGGGGCTGCAATCGTCGATCACGACGAGCGCGAACGGCGTCGCCTGGGCGGCGCTCAGCACCGAGTGGATGGCCCGCAGGGTGTCGTCGATCCCCTTGTAGACCGGCATGATCAGGACAACCCGCGCCCCGTCGAGAGCGGCCGCGGACCGCACCTGCCCCCACTCCGCCTCGCTCGGCGCGACCTGCGCCGGCCAGGGCCCGCGGCCGTAGGCGTTCGGCTTGAAGCCGCGCCCCCGCCCCACCGCGAGGTAGTGGAAGAACGGGTTCACGCCGGGAGCGATCTCGCGGCGGTACTGCGAGCGGTAGAAGCGCAGGGAAAAGTGCGGGTTCGGATCGCGATCCTCGCGCACCCCGAAATCGAGGAAGTGGCGGATCGGATCGACGCCGGAATGGCGGATGTCGGCGTTGCGGTCGAGGTAATACGCCTTGTCGAACTCGGCGGCGACGGCCTCGTAGATCTGCGCGTCGGTGGCATCCGCCGGATCGGGCGGGAGCCGGGCCGCCTCCCCCGTGGCCCGCCGCTCGGGCAGGTCCGCTTGCCCCGGGTTCAGCCGCCGGGTCGAGACGAAATGGTAGAACGGGCTGACGTCGAGGCGCCGCACATGGGCGTGGGCCTGCAGGTAGGCGGTGCCGTCGAACGCGTCGTTGGGATTGAGCCCGCGCCGCCAGCCCTTCGCGAGGTAATGGGTGAGCGGGTCCTCCCCCCCCTCTTCCAGACCGGCGACGCGGGCGTAGAAGCGGGCGTCGAAATAGGGCGCGATCACCTCGGCCTGGATCGCGCAGAAGTCCGGCCCCGGCCGGGTCGGTACCCGCAGCCGCTCAGGCGGAGAGAGCCGTGCGTAGTGGAGCAGCGGGTTCTGCGGCACGCCGCCATCCAAGTGGCGGTCGGCGTAGTAGAGCGTCGCGAACACGGCCGAGGGGTTGCGGCCCTCGCGCCAGCCGTGATCGAGGTAGTGCAGGAGCGGGTCCATCCCGCCCGCGGCCACGTCGGGATATTCCGCGCGGTAGAAGTCCGCGTCGAAGAAGGGTCGCGCCCAAGCGGCGTCGCGGCGTTTCGGCCGAAGCAGCCTCGGCAGCTTGATCACGACTGGTCCTTCGTCACGGCGAGGGGAACGCGCCCGGTCCCTACACCGTCGATGCCGGAGCCGGGGAGCGAAAAAATGGCCGCGCGCATGGCGGCCTGCGCGACGGCGGGTGCATCCGCCCCATGCCGATTGCCGTCGAACCCCTTCCCCCGCCGCCGGGTTCGGCCTTAATGCTCGCTGCCGCCGACCCGTGCGGTCGGTGGATGCGGCATCGCCCCGGGAGGGCACGATTTCCGACGGTCTCTGGTCTTCGGCGCTCGGCCTCCTGGCCGTCGTCGCCCTCGTCCTCGCCAACGGCTTCTTCGTCGCGGCGGAATTCTCCCTCGTGGCGGTGCGGCGCAGCCGGATCGCCGAACTCGTCAACGAGGGGCGGCTGAACGCCAGGGCGCTCCAGCGCGCCACCGACCGGCTCGACGCGCATCTCGCCGCGACCCAACTCGGCATCACCCTCTCGTCGCTGGCGCTCGGCTGGGTCGGCGAGCCGGCGCTCGCCCACCTGATCGAGCCGGCCTTCGCGTGGCTGCCGCCGATGGCGGCGGGCGTCACCACGCATACGCTCGCCGTCGTGCTGGCGTTCGCGATCATCACCACCCTGCACATCGTGCTGGGCGAGCTGGCGCCCAAAAGCCTCGCGCTCCAGCGCAGCGAGCGCACGGCGCTCGTCATTGTGCGCCCGCTCGGCATCTTTCTGCTGATCTTCGGCCCGGCGATCCACTTCCTCAACGGGCTCGGCAACGGCGTGCTGCGGCTGCTCGGCCTGCGCCCCGGCGAGGGCGACGGCCACCTGCCGTCCCCGGCGGAACTCAGCCTGCTCGTCACCGCGAGCCACGAGGCCGGCCTGCTGCACGAGGCGCAGGAGGACGCGGTGGCCCGCATCCTCGCCATCGGCGAGCGGCGCATCCGCGAGATCATGACGCCGCGCAACGAGGTCGACTGGGTCGATCTCGGCGATTCCCAGGAGGAGCGGATCGAGGCGGTGCGCGCCTGCCGCCACGAGCAGATCGTGGTGAGCCGCGGCCAGATCGACGACGTGGTCGGCGTGCTGCGCAAGCAGGACCTGCTCGACCAGTTCCTCGACGGCAAGCCGCTGGACGTGAAGGCCGCGACCCGCGAGCCGATCGTGGTCCACGAGGGGCTGGCGATCCTGAAGGTGCTGGAGATGTTCCAGACCAAGCCGGTGCGCATGGCGATCGTGGTGGACGAGTACGGCAGCCTGGAGGGCATCGTCACCCAGACCGACCTCCTGGAGGCCATGGCCGGCGAGATCCCCGAGCCCGGCGAGGAGAAGATGGTGGTCGAGCGCGAGGACGGCTCGCTCCTCATCGACGGCATGATGCCGGCGGCCGACGCCTTCGACCGCCTGGGCTTCACCGAGAAGCCGCGCTCGGACGATTTTTCCACCTTCGCCGGCTTCTTCATCGTCCAGCTCGGCCGCATCCCGACCGAGGGCGATTCCATCGAGGCGCAGGGCTGGCGCATCGAGGTGGTCGACATGGACGGGCGGCGGATCGACAAGGTGCTGGCGCAGAAGGTGGCGGAAGCGTAGCCGGACGGGTTCTCTCACCCACCCCCCTCATCCTGAGATGCCGCCAAGCGCTGAACGCGAAGCCGAACCCCGCATCTCGCGAATGTGGCCAAGCGCAACCGTTCGGCCACAGTTGCAATCAGGGCGGCATGGTACGAGGGCGCGTTCGCCCTCGTCAGGTTCTCGCCCGTGCTCCGAAAACCACTCCTCCTCGGCGTCGCCGCCTTCCTCGGCGGCTGCGCCTCGACGCCGCTCGCGCCCCTCACGGTCGAGCAGTCGAAGTTCCGGGATCAGGAATTGAGGCTGATGTTCGCCAAGCTGATCGCGACGAGCAACGGTTTCGGCGCGGACAACTGGCTTGTCGGCAAGCGATCCTACAGCAACGCCCAGATCACGATTCCGGAGAGGGATAAAGGGAGCGACATCATCTGCGCGAAAGTGACGGTCAAGAATGACGTGACGGGCGTGCGCGACCTCGACATTTCGGCACAGCTGATCGAGGGACCGCGGGGCATGTCGATGAGAATGAGCAACTACGCGGACATGTTCGGATCGCGATGCAAGACGCCGTTCACGCCGTTCCCGGAGTTGGAACTGCTGTCGTCGAAATAGCCGCGCGACCGCCCGGCTCGGGTCGAGACGGCCGAGGAACGAGACTTGCGGGTCAGGCTCATCTCCGTCAGCCTGCCGACGGAACCGGCCAGAGGCCGAATGCAAACTTCCGTCGCCGGGGCACGATGGACATCCAGAATATCTTCGTGCTGACAGGCGCCGGCATCTCCGCCGAGAGCGGGCTCGGCACGTTTCGCGACCGCGGCGGGGTGTGGAGCCGGTTCGATCCGATGAAGCTCGCCACACCCGAGGCCTTCGCCGCCGATCCGGTGGTGGTTCACGACTTCTATAACATGCGCCGCCGCGACGCGATGAAGGCCGAGCCCAACCCCGCCCACGCCGCCCTCGCACGGCTGGAAGCGGAGCTGACGGCGCGTGGCGGCCGGCTGTTTCTGTGCACGCAGAACGTCGATGACCTGCACGAGCGGGCGGGCTCGCGCGAGGTCGTCCACATCCACGGCGAGTTGCTGAAGGCACGCTGCACGGCCTGCGGGGCGGTTCAGGCGTGGCGGGAGGACCTGTCGGTCGAGACGCCCTGCCCGAGTTGCGGAACGCGCGGCTCGATGCGCCCGGACGTGGTGTGGTTCGGCGAGATGCCCAAGCACCTCGACGCGATCGAGGACGCGCTGCTCAAGTCCGACCTGTTCGTGGCGATCGGCACCTCGGGGGCGGTCTATCCGGCGGCGGGCTACGCCGCGCAGGCGCGGGAATTCGCCATCCCGACACTGGCGCTGAACCTCGAGGCCGCCGACAATGCCGGAATGTTCGCCAAGACCCGCCTCGGGCCGGCGAGCGAGACCGTGCCGGCCTTCCTCGCCGACATCCTGGCCGGCGGCGACGGGGCGGGCTGAATCGTTAGCCCTGCGGGGATGGGCCTGCGCCGCCGATCCGATCGATTCCTGTGCCGCATCGGCTTCTTCTGACAAGCCGGCATCCACCTTTCGGGCCGATGCTCTAGTTCCCTCGAAACGTCGCCGCACGGGAAGCAGGGACGGCGGGCGGGGCAAGGCTCCAACCGTCGCCGTGGCCTGCCTCTTGCTCCGGTCCGACGGCAGATGATGGGAGGGGTGGCGCGGATGGCGCACACGGCGTTCGACGAGATGAACGGGGGCGGGGCCGGCCAGGCCGATCCGGCCGTCGTGCGGCAGGCCTACGACATCCTGAAAAGCTGGCTCGACAAGACCTCCCCGGAGCATTTCAACACCCGCCGCAGCCAGGCCGAGATGTTGTTTCGGCGCATCGGCATCACCTTCGCGGTCTACGGCGCCAACGAATCGACCGAGCGGCTGATCCCGTTCGACATCATTCCCCGGGTGCTGACGAAGCCCGAGTGGGATTTCCTGGAGCGCGGGCTCAAGCAGCGGGTCACCGCGCTCAACGCCTTCATCAACGACATCTACGGCGCCGAGGAATGCATCAAGGCCGGGGTCATTCCGCCCGACCTCGTCTACCGCAATCCGCATTACCGCATGGAGATGCGCGCCTTCGACGTGCCGCACGACCTCTACGTCCACATCGCCGGCATCGACATCGTGAGGACCGGCGAGAACGACTTCTTCGTCCTCGAAGACAACGCCCGCACGCCCTCCGGCGTCTCCTACATGCTGGAGAACCGCGAGGTGATGATGCGGCTCTTCCCCGAGCTGTTCTCGCGCCACCGCGTCGCGCCGGTCGAGAACTATCCGGACGCCCTGCTGGCGACCCTGCGCAGCCTCGCGCCGCAATCGGCCACGCGCGATCCCACCGTCGTGCTGCTGACGCCGGGGCGCTACAACTCGGCCTTCTACGAGCACTCGTTCCTGGCCGACAAGCTCGGCGTCGAGCTGGTGGAGGCGGGCGACCTCTTCACCAAGGACGACGTCGTCTACATGCGCACCACCGAAGGCCCGCGCCGGGTCGACGTGATCTACCGCCGCCTCGACGACGACTTCTTGGATCCGCTGGTGTTCCGGCCCGATTCCGTGCTCGGCGTTCCGGGACTGATGAACGCCTACGAGCGCGGGAACGTGACGCTGTCGAATGCCGTCGGCACCGGCATCTCCGACGACAAGGCCGTCTACAGCTACATGCCGGAAATCGTGAAATTCTTCACCGGCGAGGAGCCGATCCTGCACAACGTGCCGACCCATCGCTGCCGCGAGCGGGAGGCGTTCTCCTACGTGATGGACAATCTGAAGGACCTCGTGGTGAAGGAGGTCAACGGCTCGGGCGGCTACGGCATGCTGGTGGGGCCGCACGCGACCAAGCGCGAGATCGACGAGTTCGCCAAGAAGCTCCGGCACGCGCCCGACAACTTCATCGCCCAGCCGACGCTCTCGCTCTCGACCTGCCCGACCTTCGTGGCCTCGGGCGTCGCCCCGCGCCACGTCGACCTGCGCCCGTTCGTGCTGGCGGGCGCCGACGAGATCCGCATCGTGCCGGGCGGGCTGACCCGCGTCGCCCTGAAGGAGGGCTCGCTCGTGGTCAATTCGAGCCAGGGCGGCGGCACCAAGGACACCTGGGTGCTGGATGCTTGAGCATCCCGACCACCCGCTGAGCATCCTTTTCGCGGGGCGCTCCCGGTCTCTGCCTCGAAACGAGGCATCTGCCGCGCCCAACGCCACCGTGCCTGCGAGCTGACCCCATGCTGTCCCGGACCGCCGACAACCTCTACTGGCTCTCGCGCTACGCCGAGCGGGCCGACTTCCTCGCCCGCATCCTCGACGCGGCTCATCGGCTGGCGGCGCTGCCGTCGAGCTATGGCGGGCGCGAGTCGAACGAGTGGGCCTCGGCCCTCTCGTCGGCGGGCGACCCGGAGCTGTTCCGCACGCTCTACGACACGATCAACGAGCACACGGTCTGCAACTTCCTCGCCTTCTCCCCACACAACCCGTCCTCGATCCGCTCCTGCATCGCCACCGCCCGCGAGAACGCCCGCTCGATCCGCACGGCGCTCACCACCGAGATGTGGGACACGATCAACGGCGCGTGGCTGGAGCTGCGCTCCTACGAGGGCCGCGACCTCAGCCGGGAAGAGTTCACGCAGTTCCTCGACTGGGTGAAGCGCGTCTCGCTCACCTTCGACGGCTCGGCCTACCGGACGATGCTGCGGAACGACGCCTACTGGTTCACGCGGGCCGGCACGGCCATCGAGCGGGCCGACAACACCGCCCGCATCCTCGACGTGAAGTACCAGATCCTACTGCCGGCCTCCGAACGGGTCGGCGGCTCGCTCGACTACTTCCAGTGGACCACGATCCTGCGCGAGGTCTCGGCCTTCAATGCCTATCACTGGGTCTACCGCGAGAGCATCAAGCCGCTGCTGGTGGCCGACCTCCTGATCCTCAACCCCGAGATGCCGCGCTCGCTGGCGAGTTGCTACCGCATGCTGGTCGAGCATCTCGACCTCATCGCCGATTCCTACGGCCGCCGCGGCGAGAGCCAGCGGCTCGCCAGCAAGATGCGGGCGAAGCTCGGCAGCGCCGACATCGAGCGCGTCTTCGCCTCGGGCCTGCACGAGTTCATCCAGGGCTTCATCGGCGAGAACAATGCGCTCGGGGCGGCGATCAGCGAGCAGTATCTGGTTTGACGTAGACGACTCTCCGGGGCGACCGAATGAGGCACCTCTCCTCCCCCTTGCGGGGAGGAGGTCGGAGGTGGGGGTGGTTCAGAAGGCACCGTGACGCCCCATCCTGAGCGACCCCCACCCCTAACCCCTCCCCGCAAGGGGGAGGGAAACGCGTGCATGAGCCGGTGCCGATAACTGCGCCACCGCCGCACCTATAATGCTCCCTCGCAATCCCCCACCCGCGCCGTAAATCGCAACAGAACGTCGCTCCGCGACAACTCCCATCGTGACAACCGATCACACTGCGCAGGGCCGCAGTCCTGCCTCGCGTGGGCTGCACGTCTCATGAAGGAAAATGCGGAGCCTCGCGCCGCGGGAGGCGGACGACCGCCGGACCCCGCGCCCGCCACGGACCGCCACGGAGAGCCCGAGGGATGCTGTCGCAGCACGTCGAATCCGACCGGGAGTGGAAGCCGTCCGACTGCACCGTCACCGAGCCGGCGACGGTCAAGCGGGCGATCTCGGCGGCCTCCGTCGGCAACGTCGCCGAGTGGTACGATTTCGGCGTCTACGCCTTCTTCGAGCCGGTGATCCAGAAGGTGTTCTTCTCCAACCTCTCCCATCCGATGGGCGAGATCGCGACCTTCGGCCTGTTCGCGGTGGCGTTCCTGATCCGGCCGCTCGGCGGGGCCTTCTTCGGGCCGCTGGCCGACCGGATCGGCCGCAACAAGGTGCTCGCCGCCACCATGATCCTGATGGCGGTCGGCACCTTCGCCATCGGCTGCATCCCGAGCCAGGAGAGCATCGGCATCCTGGCCCCGCTCCTGCTGCTGGCCGCCCGCCTCGTGCAAGGCTTCTCCACCGGCGGCGAGTACGGCAGCGCCATGACCTTCATCGCCGAGTACGCCCCGGACCGGAAGCGCGGCTTCCTCGGCAGCTGGCTCGAATTCGGCACCTTCACCGGCTACCTGCTCGGCGCCATCGTGGTGACGACCGCGCATGTCGCGCTGACCGAGGAGCAACTGCTCGACTGGGGCTGGCGCCTGCCGTTCTTCCTCGCCCTGCCGCTGGGCCTGATCGGCCTGTATCTGCGCTCGCAACTTGCCGAGACGCCCGCCTTCGCCGCCCTCGAAAGACAGGCGGAGGAGCGCGAGAAGACCCAGCGCGCGACCCAGACCTACCGGGACGTCCTCGTGCTGTGGCCCTACGCGCTGGTCTGCATGGGGCTGGTGCTGGCCTGGAACGTGCCGAACTACATGCTGACCGCCTACATGCCGACCTACGTCACCCAGACCCTGCCGACGATGCAGGGCTCCGGCGGCATGTCGGCCACCGCCTCGCAGATCCTCCAGATCGTCGTGATGGTGATCGCACTGCTCGCGATCCCGCTGATCGGGCGCCTGTCCGACCGGTTCGGCCGCAAGCCCTTCGCGCTCGCCGGCGCGGTCGGCCTCGTGGTGCTGGCGCTGCCGATGATCCTGCTGATCCGCAGCCAGAACCAGGCGGCCGTCTTCCTCGGCCTGCTGATGATGGGCCTGCTGCTGATCTGCTTTTCCGCCACCATGCCCTCGACCCTGCCGGCCCTGTTCCCGACCAACATCCGGGCGACCGGGCTGTCGATCGCCTTCAACGTCTCGGTCTCGCTGTTTGCCGGCACGACCTCGCTGGTGGTCGGCTCGCTCGTGGCCTTCACCGGCGACCTCAACTGGCCGGCCTATTACCTGATGATCGCAGGCGCGATCGGCACCGCCTCGATCCTCGCCATCCGCGAGCCGAACGGCGCCTGCATGTGGGGCTCAGCCCCGGCCGCCGCGAGCGAGGCGGAGGCGCGCGACCTCGTGGCGCGCTCCAACGCGGCCTCCGCGGGGGGAACGCCTGTTTCGCTCACGCCGATGCCGCGGCAGGTGGCGTGAGGCGGGCATAAGCTCCGTCCTGCCAACGCTTTGGGCATGCACGGTGATTCCCAAATCGCGTGTCGCGCCCTAGCTTGCCCGCAAGGCGCCGAGGCAGGACTCTCACGGCATGCGCATCCGCATCGTCCACGACACCGTCTACACCTACGAGCAGCCGGCTCGCGGTCTGATCCAGCTCATGCGGCTCACCCCGCGCGACCATGACGGGCAGCACGTGCGCGAGTGGCGGATCGAGCCCTCGGTCAACGGGCGGCTGACCGCGCGGGAGGACGGTTTCGGCAACCTCGTCCATTGGTTCTCGGCGGACGAGCCCACCGATGCGCTCACCGTGCGGGTGACCGGCGAGGTCGAGACCTTCGAGACCGACGGGATCGTGCGCGGCGCGGTCGAGCGCCTGCCCGACCTGTTCTATCTCCGCGACACGCCGCTCACCGAGGCGAGCCCCGAGATCCAGGCCTTCGCCAAGCGGGTCGCGGGCGCGGGCGAGAGCAGCCCGTTGGCGATCCTGCACCGCCTGCTCGCCGCCGTGCCCGAGACGGTCGCCTTCACCCCCGGCCCGGCCAGCGCCAGCACCAACGCGGCGCAGGCGTTCGCGGGCGGCAGCGGCGTCTGCCAGGACCTCGCCCATGTCTTCGTCACGGCCGCGCGCCATCTCGAGATCCCGGCCCGCTACGTCTCCGGCTATGTCCGCCGCGCCGACGGCGACGCGGACGCCGCCCACGAAGGTGCAGCGCACGCGGACGCTGCGCACGAGGATTCCGCCCATGCCTGGGCCGAGGCGCTGGTGCCCGATCTCGGATGGGTCGGGTTCGATCCGGCCTACGGCCTCTCGACCACCGAGGCGCATGTCCGGGTCGCCACCGGCCTCGACTATCTCGGCGCCGCCCCGATCCGCGGCAGCCGCACCGGCGGCGGCACCGAGACGCTCACCGTGACCCTGCGCGTCGGCGAGGGGATCGCCCAGGCCGCGCGCAGCCGGGTGCAGAGCCAGGGTCAGAGCCAGTCGCAGGGCGGCTGAAGGCAAGATCGCGCGGCGGCGCGAACCGGCCGCATTTCTCAATCGAAAATGGAATTTACCATTTCGAAACCGGTGCATCCCGGCTAGCCTCCCATCGTGGGTTGGGGGACGATTCGGATGGCACAGTCTTGGTTGAGCGCGCCGCCTCTGATCGAGGTGGCGGCCTCGCAGCAGCAGACGGCGGGCTTCGGTGCCCAGCTCTGGGGCATCACCGAGGATTACCAGCTCATCTCCACCATTCAGGGGCCGCCCCTGACGCCGTGGTCGCCGTGGTCGAAGCCGGACTGGGACGGTGCGCCGAATCAGATCTTCGGCGTGGCGGCCTGCCAGCAGGGCGACAGCTACGCGCAGATCTTCGTGCTCGACAACCAGATGCAGCTCTGGACCGCATGGCAGAGCCAGGGCGGCAACTGGTCGAATTTCGCCGGGCCGAACTGGAACGGCGCCCCGCCGCTGCAGCGCCTCTGTGCGAGTGCGCAGGGCGGCGGCCAGGGCGCCCAGCTTTTCGGCATCACCGACAAGGGCGACATCGTCAGCTGCAATCAGGCGACGCCCGGCTCCAACGATTGGAGCGGCTGGTATTCGATGGGCGGGCCAAGCCCCACTCTCTGGATCACGGCGAGCCTCCAGAACGATCCGCGCATCCAGCTCTACGCCCTCGACGAGAACCAGAGCCTCTGGACGAACTTCCAGACCGCGCCCGGCAACGGCTGGGCCGGCTTCGAGGGGCCGAACTGGAACGCGCCGCCCGGCCCCTTCCAGGTGATCGCCACCGTCGCCCAGGGCGGGACGCGCGGCGCGCAGGTCTGGGGCGTCGACGAGAACGGCGCGCTCTGGACCTGCTACGAGCAGACCTCGGGCGGCGAATGGAGCGGCTGGCTCGGCCCGAACTGGGCCGATGCCCCCACCTTCATGCGAATCACCGCCGCGCAGCTGGACAGCGGTCCGGTGCAGTTCTGGGGCATCGACACGAACATGAGCCTGTGGAGCATCATGCAGCAGAGCCCCGGCGGCGACTGGGGGCCCTGGGTCAACAGCTGAGCCGCTCTGCTCGAAAGATCGGCTTGCCGCCTGAGGCCGCGCCGTGTCATCCGGCACGCCCGGCTTCCCTGCAAGGCCCAGCGCCGCCATGACCTACTGCGTCGGAGTGCTCGTCGAGGACGGGCTCTTGATGATCGCCGACACCCGCACCAATGCGGGGCTCGACAACATCTCGACCTACCGCAAGCTCCACATGTTCAACGAGGCCGACGAGCGGGTGATGATGCTGGCATCCGCCGGCAACCTGTCGATGACGCAGTCGGTCGTCTCCATGCTGCACGAGGGCG
This sequence comes from Methylorubrum rhodinum, assembly GCF_014199935.1. Lineage (GTDB taxonomy): Bacteria > Pseudomonadota > Alphaproteobacteria > Rhizobiales > Beijerinckiaceae > Methylobacterium > Methylobacterium rhodinum. Next base: position 206,962 of record NZ_JACHOP010000005.1, on the reverse strand, counting down.
TGGACGACGAGGAGACCGAGGGGCCGCCGCCGCGCCTGCGCGACGCGCCGACGATGTTCAAGGCGGCCCAGCTCGTCGGCCGGGCGATCCGCCGCGTGCGCGAGATCGAGAAGGCCGGCTTCGAGGCGGCGAACCTCCGCATGGAGGTGTCGTTCCTGTTCGGCGGCCAGATCGGCACCGAGCCGATGCGACTGTTCATGATCTACTCGGCGGGCAACTTCATCGAGTGCAGCCGCGACGCGCCGTTCCTGCAGATCGGCGAGCACAAGTACGGCAAGCCGATCCTCGACCGGGCGGTGACCTTCGAGACCGACCTCTACGACGCGCTGAAGGTCGGCCTCGTCTCGATGGACTCGACCATGCGCTCGAATCTCGGCGTGGGGCTGCCGATCGACATCGCGGTCCTGCGCCGCGACAGGCTCGACCTCGAAGTGAACTACCGGATCGAGGCCGGCGAGAGTTATTTTCATGACTTGCGCGAGCGCTGGTCGGCGGCGCTCCGTGCGGCGCACCGGGCGATCCCCCGGCCGCCCTACGGGCCGCCGCGGTAGCAGCGGCCCCCTCTTCCTATCACCCCCCCTCATCCTGAGGTGCCCGCGCAGCGGGCCTCGAAAGAGGACTCCAGTTCGCGCATCGATCCCTGGAGCCCTCCTTCGAGGGCGCCGCTTCGCGCCGCCACCTCAGGTGAGCGGTTTGGGCGGGATCGGTCGGCGTCCCCTACCCCACCAGCCGCTCGACGATGACCCGCACGGCCTCCCGGTCGGCCGGAGCGCGGTCGACCGAGCGGTGGATCGACAGGCCCTCGATCATCGCGTCGAGCGCCTTCGCGGTCTCCGGCGGGAAGTGGCGCCCGAGCGCCGTGCGGCTCTTGTCCATCCAGGCGCGCATGACCTCCTGCAGCGCCGGACGGCGGGCGGCGAAGGCGTAGAGTTCGTAGCTGAGCAGCATGGTGCGCGGGCTCGCCCAGCTCTCGTCCACCACGAGATCGACCACCGCCTCGCAGGCGTCTTCGTGGGTCGAGGCCGCGGCGAGCCGCTCGGTGAAGCGGGCCGCGACCGTGTCGGCGAGCAGCGTGAACGCCTCGGTCAGCAGCGGCTCAAGTCCCTCGAAATGGTAGGTCATCGAGCCGAGCGGCACGTCCGCCGCGGCCGCGATCCGGCGGTGGGTCGCGCCCGCGACGCCGTGCTCGGCCACCACGTCGAGGGCGGCGCGCAGGATGCGGGCGCGGCGGTCCGGGTCGTAGCGGCGCGGGGCGGAGGGCAAGCGAGCCTCGGGCGGTTGGCTTTTGCGGGCGATGCGTACATATGTACGCATCGCTTCCCGGACGGGAAGCCCCCGCACACGGACAGCCCGAGATGACGAACAAGACGCAGAAGCAGCGGATGCTGGCGGGCGAACTCTACGTCGCCGACGATCCGGAACTCCATGCCGACCTCGCGCGCATCGCGGACTGGATGGACCGCTACAACGCCAGCCGAACCCTGAGCCAGCCCGCGCGGCAGGCGCTCTTGGAAGAGGCCTTCGCCCGCGTCGGCGAGGGCTGCACCATCCGCCCGCCCTTCACCTGCGATTACGGCTACAACATCAGCCTCGGCCGCGGCGTGTTCCTGAACTTCAACTGCTGCATCCTCGATGTGGTCGCGGTCTCGATCGGCGATATGACGCAGATCGGCCCCGGCGTGCAGATCCTCACCGCCGACCACCCGCGCGATCCCGCCCAGCGGCGGCAGATGCTCGAATTCGGCCGCCCGATCACTATCGGGGCCAACGTCTGGATCGGCGGCGGCGCCCTGATCCTGCCCGGCGTCACCATCGGCGATGACGCCATCATCGGCGCCGGCAGCGTCGTCACCCGCGACGTCCCGCCGGGCGGTGTCGCCGTCGGCAACCCCGCGCGCCTGCGCTGAGTCCGAGGTTTCGAAAGGACAAGTCCTTTCGTGGGTCCAGGGCAAAGCCCTGGTTTGAAGGGAAACCGGGGCTCTGCCCCGGTGCCCCGCCAAAGGGATGATCCCTTTGGGAACCCGAAACTAGATCAGCTTCAGGCCTTTCAGGCTCGCGTGGCCGTCGCGGCCGAGGATGACGTGGTCGTGGACCACGATGCCGAGCGGATCTAGCACCGTGACGATCTCGCGGGTCATGCGGATGTCCGGGCCGGAGGGCGTCGGATCGCCCGAGGGATGGTTGTGCGCCAGGATGATCGCGGTGGAGGACAGTTCGAGCGCGCGCCGCGCCACCTCGCGCGGATAGACCGGGGTGTGGTCGACGGTGCCGCGGCCCTGCACCTCGTCGGCGATGAGGTGGTTGCGCCGGTCGAGGAACAGCACCCGGAATTCCTCGCGGGGCGAGAACGCCATGGTGGCACGCAGGTATTCGATCAGCGCGCTCCACGAGGCGAGCAGGGGTCGGGCCGCGATGGCGCCCTTGGCGAGGCGCCGGCCCGCCGCCTCCATCAGCTTAAGGTCGGCAATCACGCCCGCGCTGACGCCCTCGACCTCGGCGAGCCGCGCCGGCTCGGCGGCCAGCACCTCGGCAAACGAGCCGAACCGGCGGATCAGCGCCTTGGCGAGCGGCTTCACGTCCCGCCGGGGGATCGCCCGGAACAGGGCGAGTTCGAGCAACTCGTAATCCGGCAAAGCGTCGGGGCCGGCTTCCGCGAACCGGGCGCGCAGGCGCTCGCGGTGGCCGTGGTAATGCGGCGCCTCAGCGGAGATCGCCTCGGCGAGCCCCGGCAGGTCGGCGGCGGGATCGGGCGGCCGGCGGGCCATCGCGGTCGGCGCGTCGTAAGGCCGCCCTCAGTCCTGGGGTTTGGGCTGGTCGAGACCCTTGGGCGAGAGCGTGAAGATCTCGAAGCCGGTCTCGGTCACCGCCACCGTGTGCTCGAACTGGGCCGAGAGCGAGCGGTCGCGGGTCACGGCGGTCCAGCCGTCGGCCAGCACCTTCACGGTCGGGCGGCCGAGATTGATCATCGGCTCGACGGTGAAGAACTGCCCGGCCTTGAGCGGCACGTCGTAGCTCGCCTCGACGTAGTGCAGGATCGTCGGCGCGTCGTGATAGACCCGGCCCAGCCCGTGGCCGCAGAAATCGCGCACCACTGAGCAGCGCTCGGCCTCGGCATAGGTCTGGATCGCGCGGCCGATGTCGTTGGTGGAGCCGCCGGGCTTGACCGCCTGGATGCCGCGCATCAGCGCCTCATAGGTGATCTCGCACAGGCGCTGCGCCTTGCGCGGCACCTCGCCGATATAGGCCATGCGGCTCGAATCCCCGTGCCAGCCGTCGAGGATCAGGCAGATGTCGAGATTGACGATGTCGCCCTCGCGCAAGGGCTTGTCGTTGGGGATGCCGTGGCAGACCACGTGGTTGATCGAGGTGCAGATCGACTTGCGGTAGCCGCGGTAGAACAAGGAGGCCGGATAGGCGCCGTGGTCCATCCCGAACTCGTAGGCGAGCCGGTCGAGTTCGTCGGTGGTGACGCCGGGCTGGGCCGCCTCCATCAGCAGGTCGAGCGCCTCCGCGGTCAGCCGCCCGGCCCGGCGCATGCCCTCGAAGCCCTCGGGGCCGTGGATCGGCGGCTCGGGCGCGCGGCGCCCGGCCTCGGCGGTCTGGTCTCGGCTCACTGGGCGGGGCTCTATGGACTTTTTGGGTGAGGGACGATGCTGCTGCTCGTTCTACGCTTCGTCCACGGCGCCGCCAACCCGGATGAACGGGGGGGCCGAGGCTCCGATTTCAGAGCATTGCGAGCCGGGGACCCTCCCGTCATCCTCCCCCTTGATTCCGGGGCGCGCCGGAGGCGAGAGCCCGGAATCCACCGGTGATGCGCGTTGTTAGGCCGAAGCCGAATCGTCGCGGCCCGTCGTGGATTCCGGGTTCGCCGCTCCGGAATGACGGCGGAGAAATCGATGGCCACGGTCGGAGTTTCGAACGACGACCGGCAGCGTTGCAGCCTCATTGCGCCCGTGCCAGACCAACGCATGGATCGGGAGGCCCGCCGACGGCGTTGAGGGGTCGCCGGGCGCAAGCGGAGGACGGCATGGCGACGCGCGGTTTCACGGGGCGCCCCCCGGCGGCGGAGATTCGCGAGCGGCTGCCCCCGGGCCAGTACCTCACCGACGACTTCCCCGTTCTGCAGATGGGGCCGACGCCGCGGGTCTCGACCGAGGGCTGGCGGTTCACCCTGCGCCACGGCTCGAAGCCGCTCGCGAGTTGGACCTGGGAGGAGTTTCAGGCGCTGCCCCGCACCCGCTGGGGCGGCGACATCCACTGCGTCACCAAGTGGTCGAAGTTCGACACCGCCTGGGAGGGCGTCACCCTGGACGACCTGCTCGCCGCCGCCGGCCTCGAGGCGCCGACCGGCTTCGTCCTGGCGGAGGGCCACGACGACTACACCACCAACATCCCGGTGCCCGATCTTCTGGGCGGCAAGGCGATGGTCGCGACGCTCTACGACGGACGGCCGATCGAACCCGACCACGGCGGGCCGGCGCGGCTCCTCGTGCCGCATCTCTACTTCTGGAAGAGCGCCAAGTGGGTGAAGGGTCTGCGCTTCACCGAGCGCGACGAGGCCGGCTTCTGGGAGCTGCGCGGATACCACATGTACGGCGATCCCTGGCGCGAGCAGCGCTTCACCGGCGATTGAGAGCCCCGTGGCCGAGGCCGACCCCATCCGCTGGCGCGAGGCGAAGATCCGGGCGATCACGCCCGCGACGACGCGGGTGAAGAGCTTCCGCTTCGACGCCTTCGCGCGGCCGCACCGCGCCGGCCAGCATGTCGACGTGCGGCTGACCGCGCCCGACGGCTATCAGGCGCAGCGCAGCTACTCCATCGCCTCCGCCCCCGGCGATCCGCTCGGGCTCGAATTGATGATCGAGCGGCTCACCGACGGCGAGGTCTCGGGCTTCTTCGACACGGTCGCCGAGGTCGGCGATACGATCGAGATGCGCGGGCCCGTCGGCGCCTTCGCCTGGGAGGCGGGCGACGGCGGCCCGGTGCTGCTCGTCGGCGGCGGCTCGGGCGTGGTGCCGCTGCTCGCCATGGTACGCGAGCGGGCGCTCACCGCTCCCGACGTGCCGATGCTGCTGCTCTACTCGGTGCGCAATGCCGCCGAGGCCATCGCGCGCGGCGAACTCTCCGCGCGCTCGCGCGACGAGACCGGCTTCGATCTGACGCTGCTCCTCACCCGCGAGGGCCCGACCGCGGGCCGGCGGATCGACCGGGTGATGATCGACACCGCCATCGAGTGCCTGGGCATGCCCCGCCACAGCTTCGTCTGCGGCTCCAACGCCTTCGTCGGCGCGGTCGCCGACCTCCTGGTCGATGCGGGCGTGCGGCCGGTCACCATCCGCACCGAGCGGTTCGGCGGCTGAGAGGCGCCCGAGCCGACGACGCGCGGGCCCGCGGCGGATGATCGTGGCGGGTCTCAAAGCTCCTTCCAACGAAGCGGAAACGGGTCTTCGCGAGACCTTGCGGCGCGACCCAGCCGCAGCCCCCTCGATCCGGACCACGGCACCCGGATCCACCCGTTGGAGGAAGCACTAGCTGCGCTCAGTCATCGCCTCGACTTGTCGTCGAGGTGGCCTGAGACAGCAGAGCCCCGTGGCCTGTGTCATGGGAGGAGTCGCTGGAAACCTGTTCGACCGGGGGCAGCACACAAATTCAATTCTGACGCCGGTCGATACGATCAATCCCCCGCGGCCCGCAGTTTCCGCAGCACGACAGTCGATTGTTCTCCGTCCATCTCAGTCGAGCGCTCGACTCGGCGCAACCGCGACGCACAGGGTCCACCGGCAGATGCGGACGGGGCTAATCGAGGCGGGCGGCATGGCCGACGCAGAGAGAGTCCGGTACGGGGCGCAATGGCGCTACCACTCGAAGAACGAGTCGAACCCCGGCAGCAGGCACATCAGCGTCGCCGCCGCCCCGACCACGCCCGCGACCATCACCGCCATCGCCACGCGCGCCGCTCCCATCCGATCCTGCCGGAGAGAGAAGTCGCGAGGGGCCGAGGAAGTTCGGACGCGCCGATCACCATTTGATGAAGCGGTCGGCGCTCGGGCGCGCGGCCACCGTGAGGGCGATGGCACCGAGCGCCCCGGCGACCATGATGGCAAAGGCAAGTGTCACGTCGGCTCCCCTCCGCACGGCATCCCGAGGCTGTTCGAAGGTCAACGGGGCCGGAAGATGGTCTGTGCCGTGCGGCAGATTGGCATGGCCGGGTGCAGGGGCCGGGTGCAGGGGCCGCAGCCGGGTGTCAGGGCGCTTTCCGCTTGGCCAGGGGCCGTGGCTTGCGCCGCTTCGGCCTTGCCGCGCCGCCGCTCGCGGCCTTCGTCATCTCGGCTAGCATCGTCCGCTGCTGGCGGCGCAGGGCGTTGGCGCCGTGGCCCATCCACCAGCCGGCGACGCGGTGAGCCGAGGAAAGCCAAAGGCTGAGCGCGGGATTCTTCATGAGGCGACCTCCGCCGCATCAACGGGCGTCGTCCCGAATCCGTTCAGTCGAAACATCGTCGGCCGAGGGCAGGGTTCGGCACAATCCGCCGCCTCGGCGGTTGCCCCGGTGAAGCACCGGCCGTCGCCGGTGCGCGACAACCCCGGAGACCCTTCATGAAGCGGCTTCTGCTCACCTCCGCCCTCGTCCTCTCGGCGGTCTCCCTGTCCGCCTCCGCCCAGGCGCAGGGCACGATCCGCGGCGCCGAGCGCGGCGCGGAGGACGGCAACCGCGCGGCCGGTCCGATCGGCGGCGTGGTCGGCGGCGCCGTCGGCGCGGCGACCGGCACCGTGGGCGGCGTGCTCGGCGTCGATCCCGACGCCCGTCGCGAGGAGCGGCGCGAGGAACGGATGGAGCGCCGCACCGGGCGCGAGCGCGACGCCCGCTGAGGCTGCCGTCACGCCGACCCGGGAGCGGCCCCGCCGCTCCCGGCCACCTTCACACGAACGGCCGCACGAGCACGCGCCGGCCGGTGAGGTCGTGGACGCTCACGTGCCACGCGCTCCAGTCCTCGCGCCCGTCGAGCCTGCGCATCACGTCCCGGGCGACTTCGCCCGCACGCCGAACCAGACGCTCCGGCGACCGATCGGGCAGGCGGATTTCCTTGCCCTCGGCGTCGAACACGCATTCGTAACCGTTGGTCGCATGGAAGCGGTAGCGGGCCATCGTGCGCCTGTCCTCCTCGCTGGGTTGCCTGGGACGGATGTTCTTGCTTCGTTCCAGCATGTGGACAGGTTGTGGAGAAAGGCAAGGCGGCGCGTGTGCCTTCGAAGCCTCGCACGAGATCTTGCACGAGAAAAAATTCGCGAAAGCGGCACGGCGTCGCCGGCGGGTGCGGGACGCGCGTCCCGCCGCTCCACGGCCGCGTCGACGCGGCCGCGACCCGGTCAACGCTTGGCCGCGACGACGAAGATGTTCGAGGGCGCGATCCGCCTGAGCAGCGCCGTGCGGTGATAGCTGATGTTGAACGCCAGGAACCGGCTCACGGCCGCGTCGAGGGCGACGTATCCCCGCCGCGCGTAGAGATGCCCCGGCAGCACCCGCTGCGCGATCTTGGCCAATGCGTTCGTCATGCACGGCACCTCGTGCTGGATCTCGAAGCCGATGCGGTCGAGGCGTCCGCGCAGCCACGGCAGCGGCAGGCCGCGCTCGTTCCGCGTGAGGCCGTAGCGTGCGCGCGTCCAGTCGCCCATCGAGGTGATGGGTTCGCGCAGGACGATGAGTCCGCCGGGTTCGAGGATGCGATGAGCCTCCGCCAGGACATGCGACACGTTGGGGATGTGGTGGAGCACGCCGAGGCTCACGAACAGGTCGGCGCTGGCCTCGGGCAAGGCGATGTCGCCGGAGGGCTGCGGCTTGATGAACCGCGCCGGCCGCCCGCCGATCGTGTCGGTCCACCATGTTTCGGCGGGCTCGATCCCGACGAAGCGCTCCACCTGGCGGGCCAGCGGCGCGACATCGTCGCCCGCGGCGCAGCCCAGCGCGACGCAGGTGCCGAACCGCCGCCCCTGCAACCGGTCGAAGCCGTGGAAGGCGTTCAGCGCATCGTACTCGTAGCTGTAGGAGCCCGATGTTTCGAGCTTGTAGAATTCGGTCGCGAGCTTGTAGAAGCCTTGTTCTTCCTGCGCGTACCAACGCTCGATCTCCCTCGGCGCCAAATCATCGCCGTAGAGCATTGAACCGCTCAGATATTGATCGACGCCCATGCGTATCCCCACCCCGATGATACCGCTCGACTTGATGCGCGCGACGCACGGGTCTGGACTGACTGCCGTCGATCGGATGGCCGATTATTCTGTAATGCGCCGTGTCGCTACAATAATCGTTTGATGCGAGACGCCTTGGGGGACAAGCCGCGCAAAATACCGATTTGGATATCCGACTGCTTCGTCGATCCGTGACAGGCGTTCGGCGAGCGGCCTTTCATGCCATCACGGATCGCACCGGTCTTGTCTTTATTTTACGAGTATTTGTTTATCGCCAGATGGCGAGTACTGCCATCAACACATCGCTTGTGATATTCTGATATATGCAAATGAATACAAATAATATGCCAATGCACCGCCAAGACAACCCGACACATCACATGTCAACGAAGGGCTTCGTCGCGACGGCGCTGGCGCTCGGGAGGCTGACGGACCCGCGCGTCGCCGACCGGGCGCCGGCCGAGGGGACGGCCCGGCCGGTCGCGCGGACGCGGGGCGCAGGAGATCCATGGCGGCAACGGCCCGGCTCACGGCTCGAACGACCGGAATGGGCGACGACCCTCACCGGCCTCGTCAACGCGATCCCGCTCGAATGGAACAACGTATTGGCCGTGCGGCGCGCCCGATACATGACCGGGGACAAGTATCGCCTCGATCGGCGACAATCCCCGCGTCGGCCCGACCACGCCAGCAGCCCGACCGGATTCGTCCGGGCCGGTGATCGTGGTGTCTCTCAGCGGCCTGCACCACGGCGAGGGACTGGTGCGTCATCACACCTGACCACGGAGCCGGAAGCGATGATGTCTTGCCAATATAAATTACAAACGTAATTTATAAGCGTGACGTGGCCGCCGGTGAGGCCACCGAGAGCCATCCAAGGGAGAAGACCGTGAGCCAGACCTCCACCAAGACCGCCATCGTGACCGGAGCGTCGTCCGGGATCGGCCTGGAGACCGCCAAGGCCCTGCGGGCCGCCGGCTACCGCGTCTACGGGACGAGCCGGAAGCCGGTCGCATCGAGTGAAATCACCATGCTCGCCTGCGACGTCACCGACGACGCCTCCGTCGCCACCATGATCGAGACCGTCTTCGGCGAGACGGGCCGCATCGACCTACTGGTCAACAATGCGGGCTTCGGCATCAGCGGCGCCGCCGAGGAATCCTCGATCGGGCAGGCGAAAGCCATGTTCGAGGTCAACCTGTTCGGCCTCATCCGCACGACCCGCGCGGTCCTGCCGATCATGCGCGCCCAGAAGTCCGGCCGCATCGTCAACATCAGCTCGGTCATGGGGCTGGTGCCGGCACCGTTCATGGCGCTCTACGGCGCGAGCAAGCACGCGGTCGAGGGCTACTCGGAATCGCTCGACCACGAGGTGCGCGGCCAGGGCATCCGGATCGTGCTCATCGAGCCCGCCTATACCCGCACCAGCTTCGACCAGAACCTCGTGCGGCCCGACGCACCCCTCGACGTCTATGCAGCGGAGCGCACCGGGATGGATCGGCTCATCGGCGAGGTCATGAAGACCGCAGACAGACCCGAGGTCGTCGCGAAGGTCGTCGTGACGGCTGCCACCGCGGCGAAACCCAAGCGCCGCTACACCGCGGGACCGAAAGCGCGGCAAGTGAGCTTGCTCCGCCGGTTCGTCCCTGCCGACGCCTTCGACAAGAGCTTCCGCAAGGAGTTCCGCCTTCCTCGGGTCTCATGACGCCGGAAGACGGCCGGAGACTTGGCCGCCGCAGCGGGGCGGCCCCGGTCGCCCTATCCGTTCGTCGGCCCAGGGGTCGTGGGTCGTCCGCCCCGAGCGCACCGTGCCGGATACCGTATCCGGCCCGACGCCCTGGTTGCCTGTTCGGGAATGGATTTTCCTCCAGTCGGCAGCACCGTTCGGGACGATGCGCGCGCGACTGCGTCGCCTCATCGGCCCCCGAAGGTCGGTTGCGGCTCCGGTGAAGCCGTGGAATCATTTCCGCGGGCCGCAGCGAAACCGTGATCGCCGATCGGTGGCGGCCCTCATGGCAGCCCGTGCGGTTGCCCTCTTGGCGCCCCCCCGAACGTCCGGAGCCCGGAACCATTGCACGCCGGCCCCCTCGCCACCCTGCTCGTTTTCGCGATCCTCCTCGGCCCCGCGCGGGCGGCCCCGGTCGATTACGCGAAGCGGGCGGCGGCCCTGATCGAGCCCTACCGCGAATCCGGGCTGATGAGCGGGACGATCCTCGTCGCCAAGGACGGCAAACCGGTGTTCCGGCAGGCCTACGGGCTGGCCAACCGCGAGTGGAACGCCAGGAACACCCTCGACACGCATTTCCGCATCGGCTCGCTGACGAAGCAGTTCACCGCCGCCGCGATCCTCCAGCTCGTGGAGGCGGGCAAGCTGTCGTTGGACGATCCCGTCGGCCGCTTCTACCCGGAGGCGCCGAAGGCTTGGGGAGACGTGCGGGTGCGTCACCTCCTCAACCATACGTCCGGCATCATCAACTACACGGCCCTGCCCGATTACCTGCCGGCGATCTCGCGGATCGAGCGGCCGGCGAAGGCGCTGGTCGAACTCGTCACGGGCGAGGCGCTGCTGTTCGAGCCCGGCGCGCGGGTGGAATACAGCAACACCAACTACCTGCTGCTCGGGCTCGCCATCGAGTTCGCCTCGGGCGAGGCCTACGCCCGCTACCTCTCCGAGCACATTTTTTCGCCGCTCGGCCTGAAGGACACCGGCTACGACGACGCCACCGCGATCCTGCCGCGGCGTGCCTCGGGCTACCGCTTCGGCCAGGGCCAGTGGCGCAACGCGGCGCCGATGGCCTCCTCGGTCGCCTACGCGGCGGGCGGGCTCTACTCCACCGTCGACGACCTGCTCGCCTGGGACGATGCCCTGTTCTCGGGGCGTGTGGTCTCCGAGGCCTCGCGTCAGAACATGTTCGACGACGGCGGGCGCGGCTACGGCTTCGGCTGGTATGTCGGCACGGCGCACGGGCGCACGCTGTGGTCGCACGGGGGCGCGGTCTCGGGCTTCCTCGCCATGACCGACTACTACCCGCAGGAGCGGCTGGCGGTGATCGTGCTGGCCAACAACGAGAACGCCCCGGCCCAGAAGATGTCGCGCGAGTTGGCGGCGCTCTGGTTCGGCGCGCTGCATCTCCCCGAGCCCATCGTGCTGGAGGACTTCATCCTCGACCGCTACGCCGGCACCTACCGGCTCGGCCCCCGCTTCTTCCTCGACATCCGCCGCGACGGCGGGCGGCTGATGGTTCAGGGCAAGGGGCAGGGAACTTGGCAGCCGGCCAACGCCTTCGTGCCGGAGAGCGACCGCACCTTCTTCTCCCGCGTGATCGACGCGCGCATCACGATCGACACCGAGCCCGACGGGCGCCCGAACGGCCTCGTGCTGCACCAGAACGGGCGCGACCGGATCGCCCCGCGGATCGATCCGGCGGAGGCCGCCCGCATCCTGGCCGAGCCGCGTCGGCCGCCGGTGGAGGTGTCGCTCGATCCCGTCCGCTTGAGCCCGCATGTCGGCCGCTACAGCCTCGCGCCCGGCCTCGTCCTGACGGTCGGGCTGGAGAACGGCCGGCTCTGGGCGCAGGCGACGGGCGAGCCGCGCCACATCCTCTACGCCGAGGACGAGCGCGCGTTCTTCATGAAGAGCCTCGACGCAAGGATCACCTTCGAGGGCGACGGCGCGGGCCGCACCACCGGCCTCGTCCTCCACCGCGGCGGGCTCGACACGCCCTGCCCCCGCATCCCCGAGAGCCGCCCTCCCCCCGGCCGCGATGGCGCCGTGCGGGGGAAATCGGACTCCGGCAGCGCCGCCCGGTCCTCCGGGGTCGTCAAGCGCGGTGATCGGGACTAAATGAAGGGCAAGCCGGCGCACGGGCAAGTCTGGAACGGCTCCGCTTTCGTTTCGGAAACGTCAAGTCCTGCCGTGTCTTGCCGCGCTGCAACAGCGGTTTGGCCTAAAGTCCACCTTGATCCGCGGAGCCGATCGGCTTTCTCTCCCGCGGAACGCCGAGAACGGCCAACCAACAACGCCACGGAGGAATCGCGATGAACAAGCCGGAGTTCCTAGCCGACGCCAAGACGAAGTCGCCCTTCTCGGCGCGCTACGACAACTTCATCGGCGGCCAGTGGGTCGCCCCCGCCAGCGGCCGCTACTTCGAGAACACCTCGCCGATCACCGGCAAGGTGATCTGCGAGGTCGCCCGCTCGGACGCGCAGGACATCGAGAAGGCGCTCGACGCGGCGCACGCCGCCAAGGACGCCTGGGGCCGCACCTCGCCGGCCGAGCGCGCCCGCATCCTCAACAGGATCGCCGACCGGATGGAGGACAACCTCGATCTGATCGCGCTGGCCGAGACCTGGGACAACGGCAAGCCGATCCGCGAGACGACGCATGCCGACATTCCGCTCGCCATCGACCACTGGCGCTATTTCGCCAGCTGCGTCCGCGCCCAGGAAGGCGCGATCTCCGAGATCGATCACGACACGGTGGCCTACCACTTCCACGAGCCGCTCGGCGTCGTCGGCCAGATCATCCCGTGGAATTTTCCAATTTTGATGGCGGTGTGGAAGCTGGCGCCCGCGCTCGCTGCCGGCAACTGCGTCGTCCTGAAGCCGGCCGAGCAGACCCCGGCCTCGATCCTCGTCGTGATGGAGCTGATCGCCGACCTGCTGCCGCCGGGCGTCATCAACGTCGTCAACGGCTTCGGCCTGGAGGCCGGCAAGCCGCTCGCCTCGAACCCGCGCATCGCCAAGATCGCCTTCACCGGTGAGACGACCACCGGCCGCCTCATCATGCAGTACGCCTCGCAGAACCTGATCCCGGTCACGCTGGAGCTGGGCGGCAAGTCGCCGAACATCTTCTTCGGGGACGTGGCCAACGAGGACGACGACTTCTTCGACAAGGCGCTCGAAGGCTTCACGATGTTCGCCCTCAACCAGGGCGAGGTCTGCACCTGCCCGAGCCGCGCGCTCGTGCACGAGTCGATCTACGACCGCTTCATCGAGCGCGCCGTCAAGCGCGTCGAGGCGATCACGCAGGGCTCGCCCCTCGACCCCGCGACCATGATCGGCGCGCAGGCCTCCTCGGAGCAGCTCGAGAAGATCCTCAGCTACGTCGACATCGGCAAGCAGGAGGGCGCGGAGTGCCTCACCGGCGGCGCCCGCGGCACCCGCGACGGCGAACTCGCCGACGGCTTCTACATGCAGCCGACGGTGTTCAAGGGCCACAACAAGATGCGGATCTTCCAGGAGGAGATCTTCGGGCCCGTCCTCTCGGTGACCACCTTCAAGGACGACGAGGAGGCCCTCTCCATCGCCAACGACACGCTCTACGGCCTCGGCGCCGGTGTGTGGACCCGCGACGGCACCCGCGCCTACCGCTTCGGCCGCGCCATCCAGGCCGGCCGCGTCTGGACGAACTGCTACCACGCCTACCCGGCGCATGCGGCCTTCGGCGGCTACAAGCAATCCGGCATCGGCCGTGAGACCCACAAGATGATGCTCGACCACTACCAGCAGACCAAGAACATGTTGGTCAGCTACTCGGCGAAGAAGCTCGGCTTCTTCTAAGAGCGTCACAAGTCCCGAGACCACCTCCAGCCCCGGCCACAAGGCCGGGGTTTTTTTGTTTTTGTCAGTCGATGGCGCTGCGAAGTTGAGGATCAGCTCGAAATCCACCCTGCTTACTTACCCTTTGTCTAGAGGAGGTCGTGAGTGCCTTCTGCGCCTGCATCCATTGCTCGCATTTCGTGAAGCTCCACGGCGCATCGCCAAACGGTTCGCAAGGTCGCTACAGCTCGGCCGAATCAATTGGCATCCGCAAGACGACGGTTGAGGGCAGGCCTGGACAGGCCCACGTCTCCGCATCCTACGTCGAGCGCCAGAACCTCACGATGCAGATGGACATCGCCGGTTCACTCGGCTCTCGAATGCATTCTCGAAGATGGTCAAGAACCACGCCGGCGTCGTGGTATTGTGCTTCTTAAATTACAACGTCATTCGGCTTCACGAGAGATTACGATTTAGCCCATCAATGGAGGCGGCATTGATGGCAGATTTTAAAAGTTGGCGACATCGATGCGCTGGCAATGGTGCCGGGTGAGAGGCCAGGAAAGCACAGTTCTAACAAGATTTGACAGTTAAATCGATTACTGAGAGCGCGGCGGGAAAGTACGCCGACTTAATAAATACGCATCGTCGTTCATAAAAGGGAAAAATAGTTGATCTAAGAACGGGACTGCCTGTTTGTTGTTATGGCATTCGTGCCTCATATGCCATAGTGTATAATATAAATATCTGCATAGCCTTGCTGCATAGAACGTACCGTATTTTCTTATTATTTCTGTTACGCCAGTTTGATAAGACGCGGAGAACACATCTGTCAAAGGCGTTCCGTCTTCTGCGGTGTGATTTACTATGCTCATGTGGTTGGTCATTTCGTGAATGATGCTAGCATTCCTACGGATTTTGTATTCTCTTTTTGGCGTTAGATGAATTTGAAGTATAGGTATGCCGACGCTTTCAAACCAATCCTTGATTGGGTCAACGCTAGAGGTAGCCTTTTTACTGCTAACTAAAAGATCAAGATTGTAATATCGCGATCCTTGTGCAAATCTGCTCATAAAATCTACTATGTGCATCTCGATGCTGCCGGCATCGACGCTGCTTTCGCCGGTTGGCGCGCCATATTTTATCTGAATATTTTTAGATTTATCAAACAATACTTTTATGTTGTGACCCAAATCTCTTAAGTGCTTATCCGTAGGGTATTGATTGTTTTCAATAAGATAGCTCATTATATAAATGAGCTTAAGCATCCGCTCCAAACCAACACTGAAGCTGAAGAAGGCGTGCCCATAGAGGCCAGGCGTCGCGTAGTTCGCTTTGCGTATGGCCGCCAAACCGGCACTGATCGAATTGCCGGCGATGCCCGCTTCTCTTAGGAGAGCAAGTTGATCAGCGTTCCACATGCCACAGCCTGACCTTTCTTGCTCGCTATGTCAAAAAATCTGAGCTGACCCACTAACCGCCGCGAACAAACCTTACCTTCAGCGGGGGATGGACAGGCCGGCTCAATCCCCGCGCGCCCGGATCACCGCGGCGCGGCCCCCCTCCACCAGCACCTCGGCCGGCATCGGATGGCTGAGGAAGCCCGTCGGGCTGGCGGTGAGCCCGTAGGCGCCCGATTGCAGCACGGCGACGAGATCGCCCTCGGACAGTTCTGGCAGAGGGGCAGCGCGAGCCAGCACGTCGAGCGGCGTGCAGAGCGGGCCGGACACGGTGCAGGGCGTGGCTCCGTCCAGGTCCGAAACCGCGACCACGGGAAAGTCGCGCTTGACGATCTGGCCGAGATTGCCGCTCGCCGCGAGATGGTGGTGCATGCCGCCGTCGGTGATGACGAAGCGGCTCCCGCGCGAATGCTTCACCGCCAGCACGCGGGCGACGTAGACGCCCGCCGGCCCGGCGAGGTAGCGGCCGGGCTCCAGCACCACGCGGGCGCCCGCCAGCATCGGATTCCTTCGGAGTGTCTCGATCAGCGGCAGCAGGCCGTCGCGCAGGGCGCCGAGATCGAGCGTCGCGTCGCCGGAAAAGTACGGGATGCCGAGACCGCCGCCGAGATCGATCGTCTCCAGCGGCCGCCCGGTTTTTTTCGCGATCTGCGCCGCCAGCTCCAAGCCGTAGGCCCATTGGCCGAGCAGCGTATCGGCCTTGAGCCCCTGCGTGCCCGCGAACAGGTGGAGCCCGACGAGGTGCAGGCGCGGTTGCCTCTCCACCGCGGCGACCGCCTCGGACAGCTCTTCCTCATCGAAGCCGAACGGCGAGGGTTTGCCCCCCATCCGCATCGCCCCGCCCTGCGCCGTCGCGCCGGGATTGATCCGCAAGGCCACCCGCACGGTCGTGCCGTGCCGCTCGGCCGCGGCGGCCACGCGGAAAAGCTCCTCGCGGTTCTCCAAGTGAATCTCGCCGATGCCGCCGCCAACCACCCGGTCGAGATCGGCCGCCGACTTGCCCGGCCCCGCGAACAGGATCCTTTGGGGAGGGACGCCGGCCCTCACGGCCGCGTCGAACTCGGCGCCCGAGGCGATCTCGGCCCCGGCCCCTTCTTCGTGAAAGACGTGGATCACCGCCGGGTTGGGGTTGGCCTTGACCGAGTAATCGACCTCGGCGAAGCCCGCGACCGCTGCACGGAGTGCCCGGTAGGCCCGGCGCAGCCCGTCGGCGTCGTAGACGAAGAGCGGTGTGCCGTAGCTTCGGGCGAGGTCGGTCAGCGGCAGGCCGCCGACGTGCAGCACGCCGGTCGCATCACGCGAAAAATTTTCGGCGATCAGGGTGGTGGCGAGATCGGGGGCGGCTTGGCTCATGATACGCCCCCTCCCACCCTTGGATTCTCCCGTCCAAGTCTCTCCCATCGAGCAGGATACGGCGCCTCTCCTCCCCCTTGCGGGGAGGAGGTAGGAGGTGGGGGTGGTGCCGGATCGAGCGCGGCGGTGCCTTCTGCACGACCCCCACCCCTACCCCTCCCCGCAAGGGGGAGGGGAACGCGCGTAGGACGTTGCGCGAGGGCGGGTGCCTCACCCATCGGCCCGGATCTCCGCCGCCGCGCGCTCGGCGGTGAGGCGCTTGTAATCGACCTTGCCGTTGGGCGTGGTCGGCAGCGCAGGGACCGCCTCGATCGTGCGCGGCACGAGATGCGGTGCGAGCGCCTTGCGCAGGCGCTGCATCACCTCCGCGGTGGCGGGTGCCTCCTCGGTGGGCACGGTGACGGCATGGATGCGCTGGCCGAGGCTCGGGTCGGGCAAGCCGATCACGGCCGCCGCGCGGAAGGCGCCGGTCTCCATCAGGGCCGCCTCGACTTCCGTGGGGCTGACGCGAAACCCCTGCGTCTTGATCATCGCGTCCTCACGGCCGATGAAGCGGAAGAAGCCGTCGCCATCCTCCACCGCGAGGTCGCCGGAGCGGCAGACGAGGGCGGGCGCCGCGCCGTCTGGCGGGAAAGGATCGGGCACCAGCACGCGGGCGGTGTCCTCGGGCCGCTTCCAGTAGCCCATCGAGACGGTCGGGCCGCGGTGATGCAGGATGCCGGGCTCGCCCGGCCGGGCGCGCCGCCCGTCGGGCGTCACCAAAAAAATCTCGGTCTCGGGGATGCCGCGGCCGATCGAGTCGGGCCGCTTATCGATCTCGTCCGGCGGCAGGTAGGTCGAGCGGAAGGCTTCCGTCAGGCCGTACATCAGCACCACCGCCGTGTGCGGCAGGCGCTGGCGCAGGCGCGTGATGGTCGGCAGCGCGAGGCTGCCGCCGGAATTCGTGACATAGCGCAGCGCCGAGAGGTCGGCCTTGGCGAGATGGGGTGCTGCCCGCGTCAGCAGCGTCCACAGGGTCGGCACGCCGGCCAGACCGGTGATGCGGTGGGTTTCCAGCGCGCGCACCACGTCGTCGCCGAGCCGCGGCGTCAGCAGCACGATCCGGGCGCCCTGCTCGACCGCGGTGAGAAGCTGGTTGAGCCCGTAATCGAACGAGAACGGCAGCACCGAGAGGATGTGGTCGGTCGGCCCGATCCCGAGATAGGTCCGCACGATGCGGGTTCCCGCGATCAGATTGTCGTGGGAGAGCATCACCCCCTTGGGCAGCCCGGTCGAGCCCGAGGTGTAGAGGATCGCGGCCAAACCCGCGGGCGCGGGCTCGCCGGGGGCGAGCGCCGCCTCGCCGGGCTCGGACGCCTCCTCGGTGAGGATGCGAACGCCCGAAAGGTCGTCGAGCGCGCCTTCCAGCCCGTCGGCATGGCCCCGGTCGGTCAGGAGCGCGCGGGCGCCGCTGTCGGCGACGATGTGGCGGACCTGGCGCGGGCGAAGGCTCGGATGGATCGGCACGAACACGCCGCCGGCCCCCGCGACGGCGAAGATCGCCACGCATTCGCGGATCGATTTCGGCAGCAGGATCGCGACCCGGTCGCCGGCCGCGAGGCCGAGCCCCTTGAGGCGCGCGCTCAAGGCGGCGACGCGGGCCCGGAAGGCGCCGTAGGTGAGGCTCTCGGCGCCGTCCACGACGGCGACCGCCTCGTCGGCGCCCGCGCGCGCGAGCAGGTGGTGCAGCAGCCTCGGGGCCATCGTTTCGGTCAGGCGGGGCGCCGGTCGTCGATGAAGTGGGCCAGCGTGTCGACGCTCTCGAAATTCGAAAGGTCGAAGCTGTCCTCGTCGATCTCGACGCCGAAGCGGTCGCCGAGATGCATCATCAGGTCGAGGATGCCGATGGAGTCGAGGGCGTCGCTGGTCACCAGCGAGGTCGCGCCCGTGACCGAGCCGGGGGGGAGGCCCGGGTTGCGGGCCGCGATGAAGGCGAAGATCGCCTCCCGCACGTCGGCCATCGACTGAACCACGGCTGTCGCCTTCCCTCGAACCTCGCGGCGGATGAGGCTCGCGGCTTACGCCCAAACGGGGTCTCAAGTCCATCGCGCGCGCTGCGCCTTGACGCGGCCTCGCAAACCCGTGCCGTCTCCCTCATGACTTCGATCGGCCGGACCAGCGACATGAAGACCGCCCCGAGGCCGCGCCGCATCCTCGTGCTCGGCGGCACCGGCACGATCGGCCGCGCCACCGTGCGGGCGCTGGTGGCCCGCGACCACGACGTGGTCTGCCTCGTGCGGCCCGGCGCGTCCGATCCGGGGCTGCCCGCGGGCGCAGGAGTGCGGTTCGCCGACGTGACCGATCGGGTCTCGCTCGCCCGCGACGGCTTTCGCGGCGAGGGGTTCGACGCCCTGGTCTCCTGCCTCGCCTCGCGCACCGGCGCGCCCCGCGACGCTTGGGCGATCGACCACGACGCGCATGTGAACGCGCTCGAAGCGAGCCGGGTGGCGGGCGTCGGACACGTCGTCCTGCTCTCGGCGATCTGCGTCCAGAAGCCGTTGCTCGCCTTCCAGCATGCCAAGCTCGCCTTCGAGGCGGCCCTGGTGGCGTCGGGGATCGACTACACCATCGTCCGGCCGACGGCCTTCTTCAAATCGCTGTCGGGGCAGGTCGAGCGGGTGAGGCGCGGCAAGCCGTTCCTCGTGTTCGGCGACGGTCGGCTGACGGCCTGCAAGCCGATCTCGGACGGCGATCTCGCGGCCTACCTCGCCGACTGCCTCGAAGACCCTGAGCGGCGCAACCGCGTGCTGCCGATCGGTGGGCCGGGCGAAGCGATCACGCCGAGGGCGCAAGGCGCGGCCCTGTTCGCCCTGCTGGGCCGCGAGCCGCGCTTCCGGCACGTCCCGGTGGGGTTGTTGGACGGGATCATCGCCGTCCTGTCCCTGCTCGGACGCGGGGTGCCGGCGCTCGCTGCCAAGGCCGAGCTCGCACGCATCGGGCGCTACTATGCCACCGAGTCGATGCTCGTCCTCGATCCCACGACGGGCCGCTACGATGCGGACGCCACGCCCTCGACCGGCTCGCAGACCCTGTTCGACTATTACGCGCTGTTGATCCGGGGCGAGGCCGTGGCCGAGCGGGGTGATCACGCGGTGTTTTGAGGCTGATGAGCTGATCTATCCTGCGCTGTGCTTGTCTGTAAGGACTTAGCTATTTATTTTTTAGCTTAAAATGACTCCCCGTGCCATTCATGATTCATCCAACCGAAGGCAACCAATCACTGGAGCTCTCAAGCCGATCTCTCGATTGCATTCAAGGCCACATGCTTCCGAATTACTCAAATTATGTCGCCAAATTATGGACTACAGAACCCCCTATATACTGGATAATTGATGCCGTCATAGCCCGTCTGATTTGTATTTTATAGATCAATCCTTCTTGGATGAGGCTCGTCCCAACCCTTACGTCATCCTGAGGTGTGAAGCCGAAGGCGGAGCCTCGAAGGAGATCTCCAGAACACGTAGCGAGTACTGGAGGTCTCCTTCGAGGCTGCTTCGCAGCACCTCAGGATGAGGGGATTTGTTTGGAAAATCCCGTCAAACAGGCTCTCAGGGCACGGCCGGAGGCCGCTGGGCTGCCCCGGCTTTCGCGATGAGAACCGGGCACGCGCCGAGGCTCAGGCCTCCTTGAACCCGTATTCCGGCACGCCCTCGTCGTTGCCGTAATACTTGTACGGCAGGAACTTGCCCGAGAGGTTCATCTTCACCCGGTCGCCCTTGTTGTTGGGCTCGCGCTCCATGGTCATGTTGAAGTCGATCGCCGACATGATGCCGTCGCCGAATTCCTCCTGGATCAGCTCCTTCCACGTCGTGCCGTAGACCATCACAAGTTCGTAGAAGCGGTAGATCAGCGGGTCGGTCGGCGGCATCGCGGGAATCGAGCCGCGATAGGGCGCCTCGTTCAGCATCCGCTCCTCGGCCTTCGTCAGGCCGAACAGCTCGGCGGCCTTGGCGGCCTGGGCCTTGGGAAGCTTCATCTGGCCCATGCAAGCGGCGGTGATCAGGATCGGCGAAATGCCACCGATCTCGTCCTGGATGTGCTTCCAGGTCCAGGCCTTCTCGCGCTTGATGTCGAGCAGCTTCTCGGTCAGGTCTTCGCGCTTCATCGAACGATCTCCTTGGATTCGGGCATGGGGGTTCCCTTCCCGCTTCCGGTGCGGAAGCGGGGGCGAGGCGGTGATCTCGGGGCGGCGGGCTCAGGCCCGGCGGGCCGGGGGGTCGGTGGTGATCGCGGCGGCGTCCGCCTCGCTGAGAGAGGGGCGGACGACGGGCGGATGACGCGGGTCGTAGCCCTCCGGCATCGCGTCCCGCAGGGTTCGGGAGCGCGACACGAGGAAGTCCATCAGGTGGTTGCGCAGGGCGTAGTAGCCCGATGCGTGGTGGAGCTGCGTGCGGTCGCGCTCCTTCGGCAGCGGGTTCTCGACGATCTCGGCGACCTTCGCCTCCGGCCCGTTGGTCATCAGCACGATCCGGTCGGCGAGGTAGATCGCCTCGTCGACGTCGTGCGTGATCATGAACACCGTCTGCCCGGTCTCGACGCAGATGCGGCGCACCTCGTCCTGCAGGGTGCCGCGGGTGAGCGCGTCGAGGGCCGAGAACGGCTCGTCCATCAGCAGGATCTTGGGCTCGATGGCCAGCGCCCGGGCGATGCCGACGCGCTGCTTCATGCCGCCGGACAATTCCGACGGGCGCTTGTGCTCGGAGCCGGCCAAGCCCACCGTCGCGATCGCCTGCTTGGCCCGCGCCTCGATCTCGGCGCGCTTGGCCTTCCGCCAGCGCGAGGACACGGCGTAGGCGACGTTGCCGAGCACGCTGCGCCAGGGCAGCAGGGCGTGGCCCTGGAAGATCACGGCGCGGTCGAGGCTGGTGCCGGTGATCGCCTGCCCGTCGACGATGACGACGCCCTCGGAGGGCGCGTCGAGCCCGGCGAGGATGTTGAGCAC
Organism: Methylorubrum rhodinum; assembly: GCF_014199935.1. Lineage (GTDB taxonomy): Bacteria > Pseudomonadota > Alphaproteobacteria > Rhizobiales > Beijerinckiaceae > Methylobacterium > Methylobacterium rhodinum. The sequence continues at coordinate 185,443 of NZ_JACHOP010000005.1, read as the reverse complement.
CGTGGTCTTGCCGCAGCCGGAATGGCCGATCATGCAGACGAACTCGCCGCGGCGCATCGGCAGCCACAGGTTCTCGAAGATCGCCGTGGCCTTGCCCCCCGGCGTCGGATAGCGCCGGGCGATCCCCTCGATCGAGATGAATTTTTCGGAAGTGGGCATGCGGTTGGTCCCGGCCTCGGCGCTGTCGGGAACAGGGCGGCGCGCGCGACGCGCGAACGGGAGGAGCGTGCTCATAGGGCGCCTCATTCGGGAAAGGTGACGAGGGCTTGCGCGCGGGCGAGCAACTGGTCGAGGACCATGCCGACGAGGCCGATCACGAGGATCGAGGTGATCACATTGGTGATCGAGAGGTTGTTCCACTCGTTCCAGACGAAGTAGCCGATGCCGGTGCCGCCGACCAACATCTCGGCCGCCACGATGACGAGCCACGCGATGCCGATCGAGATGCGCATGCCGGTGAGGATCGTCGGCGCGGCGGCCGGCAGGATCACCGTGAAGGCGCGCCGGATCGGGCCGACCTCGAGCGTCCGGGCGACGTTGAGCCATTCCTTGCGGGTGCCCGCGACGCCGAACACCGTGTTGATCAGCATCGGCCAGACCGAGCAGATGAAGATCACGAAGATCGCCGACAGGCTCGAATCCTTGATCGTGTAGAGGGCGAGCGGCATCCAGGCGAGCGGCGAGACCGGCTTCAGGATCTGAATGTACGGATCGAGCGCCCGGCTCATCAGCGGCGACATGCCGATGAGAAAGCCGACCGGGATCGCCACGATCACCGCCAGCCCGTAGCCGAGCGCCACGCGGCCGATGGAATAGGCGAGCTGGATGCCGATGCCCTTGTCGTTGGGGCCCCGGTCGTAGAACGGGTCCTTCAGGTGCTTCCAGATCGTCGCCCCGACATCGAGGGGGCCCGGCATGGCCGACTTGCCGGTGGTGGCCGCCTGCCCCATCAGGGCGGCGTATTCGGGGTCCATGGCCTCGGTGCTGGCGGTGCCGCTGACGGCGACCTGCCAGCCGAGCAGGATCAGCGCGAGAAGCGCGAGCGACAGGATGCCGGCGCGGAGCGAGAGGGTGCGTTGCATGGCCTCAGCTCGCGCGCTTGATCTTGAAGGACTCCAAGTATTCGGCGGGCTTGGCCGGATCGAAGGTCTTGCCCATCACCACGAAGGTCTTGGTCGTCGTCTCGGGCGGGACGAGCCCGTCCTGCCGCATGAGCTTGGCGGCGTCGGTGGCGCGGTAGACCTGTCTGGCGACGCCGGCGTAATCGACGTCGCCCTTGATCTGGCCCCAGCGCTTCATCTGGGTCAGCGTCCAGATCGCGAAGCTCTCGTACGGGAACGGGTCGAAGGCGACGCGCTTGGGATCCTTCTTCACGTTGCCGAGCCCGTCGGCATAGGTGCCGGTGAGCACCTGCTCGACCACCGTGACCGGCTGGTTGAGGTAGTTGGCCGGGGCGATCGCGGCGGCGATCTCCTTCCGGTTCTCCGTCTTCGAGGCGTAGGCGGTGGCCTGGAGGATGGCGCGCAGGAGCGCGGCCGTGGCGTTCGGCATCTCGCGGATCGTGTCCTGCGCCACCGAGAAGGAGCAGCAGGGATGCCCGTCCCAGATCTCCTTCGACAGGATGTGGATGAAGCCGACGCCGTCGTAGACCGCGCGCTGGACGACGTTGTCGGGGGCGAGGAAGCCGTCGATGTTGTCGGCGCGGAGGTTCGCGACCATCTCCGGCGGCGGCACCGAGCGCAACTGCACGTCGGTATCTGGGTCGATGCCGTGCTCGGCCAGATAGTAGCGCAGCAGATAGTTGTGGTTCGAGTAATCGAACGGGATCGCGAGCTTGAAGCCCTTCCAGTTCTTCGGGTCGCGATTGTCCTTGTGCTTATTCGCGAGGCAGATTGCCTGTCCGTTGACGTTCTCGATGGCCGGAACCGCGAAGGGCACCGGGTTCGAGCCGAGCCCGAGGGTGATGGCGAGCGGCATCGGCGCCAGCATGTGGGCGGCGTCGTATTCCTTGTTCAGGGTCTTGTCGCGCACCACCGCCCAGCCGGCGGTCTTCACCACGTCGACGTTGAGGCCCTGCTTCTCGTAGAAGCCCATCGGCTTGGCCATGATGATCGGCGTGGCGCAGGTGATCGGGATGAAGCCGACCTTGAGGTCGGTCTTCTCGGGCTTGGCCTCCTCGGCGAAGGCCTCGGCGACGAACTTCGTCGGCAGGAACTGGCTGACGGCCGCCGCCGCGGTCGAGGCCCCCACGCTCCGCAGGAAGGCGCGGCGCTCGGGCGCGTACGGGAACAGGGCGCGCAGCATCGTCGCCGCGACGGCCCGCTCGATCGCGGCGTCGCCCGTCGGCAGCGCCGCCTCGTGCGCGGCCTGGCTGTCATGCGCCCCGCAGGAGCAGCCGCCGCGGGCCGAGCGGCGTTTGGCATCGAAGGGATTGTCGAAGGGGGCCATCACGGTCTCCGGCGAGGCAGATGGAGCTCTCTCAGCAACAGTCGCGCCAAGCGCTTGGATTTTTTATTTCTGATTTTTTGTCAGTTACTTATCGATCGCATGATCGGTTCGGTGGACCGCGCGGCCACCGACAATGTCGACCGATTGTCGACATTGTCGGCAGGGTCGGGCGCAGGAGAGTGGATGTCAGGCCGCGAGCCAGGCGATGACTTCGCCGCCCTGCCGCTGCTCCATCGCGAGCCGCTGCGGGCTGTCCTCGACGACGTGCCAGGGCGCCCCGGCGACGGGGGTGCCGTGCAGCGCGATCGGGGCCGAGCGGGTCTTCAGGCGGATGACCGGAGCGGCATGCGCGTAGGCCGGATGGCCCCGTCCCAGGATCGCGCTCGCGATGGTCGCGGCTTGGCGGGCGATCGGCTCGATGAAGCGGCAGGGTTGCCCCGCGAGGCTGATGCAGTCGCCGAGCGCGAAGATGTCCGGCCCGCTCGTGCGCAGGGTCGCCGGATCGACGACGATGCCGCGATCGAAGGCGAGGCCCGCCCCGCGCACGAGGCGCGAGGGGGTGGCGAGGCCGGTCGCAGCGATGACGGTCGCTGCGGCGAGGCTCGTGCCGTCGGCGAGCGCCAGCGCGACCGTGCCGTCCGGACGCCGGCTCAGGCCGCTGACGAGGCTTCTTTCCCGGTAGCGGATGCCGAGCCCTTCGAGGCCCGCAAGGAGGCGCCGCCCGGCCTGCTCGGGCAGCAGTTCGGGCAGCGGCAGCGCGTCGGCGCCGACCAGGGTGACGGCGTGGCCGGCCCGCGCCAGATCCTCGGCGAGTTCACAGCCGACCATGCCCGCGCCGATCACCGCGACCGTTCGGGGGCGCCACGCCAGTTCGGCGTGGAGGGAGGACCATGCGGCGAGGTCGTTCACCCGCCAGCACAGGGCCGGGTCGAGGCAGGCCGGCAGCGCCGCGCGGGCGCCGTGGGCGAGGACGAGGTGGGTGTAGGGCAGCGTCCCGCGCGTGGTGCGCAACGAGCGGCGCTCGGGCGAAAGGCCGACCGCGACGGTGTCGGCCATCAGGCGCAGACCCAACCGGGCCGCCGCCGCCGCACCGGTCTCGCGGCGCAGAGCGTCGGGCGTGAGGCCACGCCCGAGGGCGACCGAGAGTTCGGGCTTGTGGTAGCGGGCGCCGTCGCAGGCGCTCACCAGGGTGATCGGCAGCCTCGCATCCTCGGCCCGGATCGCCTCGGCGACGCTCCATCCACTGATGCCGCCGCCGACGATCACCACGCCGGGCCGGCGCTGCGGCGCAGCGGCGACCGGCATCGGCGCGGTCTTCGCGCGTCTCACGTATGGCTCGAAATCCGCTTTGGTGACGCCGCAGATCGGGCAGGCCCAATCCTCGGGGATGTCGGCGAATCGCGTGCCGGGGGGCAGCCCGCTATCGGGATCGCCCTCGCCCTCGTCGTAGATCAGGCCGCAGGCCCGGCAGAGGAATTGCTGCCAGGGGCCGAGGCCGTCCGTGGGCTCGGGGAGGCTCATGCCCGGCCTCCCTCGGAATGGGGAAGCGTCTCCCGCGAAAGCCGCGCCATCTCCCAGCGCAGATGCTTGATCGCCGGGGTGACGATGGCGACGAAATGCGCCTCGCGGATGCGGCGCTGGGGGGCGGCCGACATCAGGTAGCCCCGCGCGCCCTGGTGCAGGAGAGCCGATTGCGAGGCGCGCAACGCCAGTTCCGAGATCTGGGCCCGGGCGTCGAGGACATCGATCAGGGTGTCGGTCGAGCCGTCATAGGGCGTCTCGGCGAGCCGCATCACGCGGGCGCGGAGTTCGGCGAGTTCGGCTGCGATGGTGTCGGGGCGGTCGTCGAGGAACTGGTTGACGTGGCCGAGGGTCTCCTCGACCGCCAGCATGGAATCGAGGCTCCCCTCGGCGACGCCGAGCCCCATGCCGCACTGGAGCAGGATGAACGCACCGCGGATGCGGCCGATGAAGGGGCGGGCCGGATCGGCGATGAGGTCGTCGTGTCCGACGAAGAGGTCGTCCACCCGCAACCCCCAGGTGCTGGTGCCCTCCATGCCGGAGAAATGCGGGCAGGGCCGCAGTTCGGCCCGGTCGCAGGCCAACCGGAACATGATCTCGTGGCTGATCGTGTCGCCGGGGCCGGTGACGCCCGCGATGGCGCCGCAATACTGGCCCGGCCCGATATGGCTGACCCAGGGCAGCATGCCGCTGACCCGGTAGCCGCCGGGGACGCGCCGGGCCCGCAGCAGGATCGGCTCGATTCCCGCGAACGCCTTCATCGGGTTGGACAAAGCCGTGCCGCCGAAGGTCCGGCCCGCCGCGTGGGCGTCGAGCACCGCGCCGGTCAACGCCGGGTTGTCCGATTGCTCCAGATAGAGGCCGCAGACATCGTGGCACCACATCAGGAAGCCGGTGGCGCCGCAGGCCCGGCTCGCGGCCTGCATCGCGGCGATCGACAGGCCGAGGCGGGCGCCGTGCCGGTCGAGATGGACGCCGAGCGCGCCCGCTTCCCCGAGCCGGCCGAGGAGTTCGAGCGGGTAGGCGCCGCGGTCGATCTTCGCCGCCGCCGCGCTCAAGGGGCCGTCGGCGATGGCCTGGGTGGCAGCGAGGACGGCCGCGTCGGTCCAATCGGGGCGGTCCGGCGCGGCCGCGAGACGGTCCTCCGCCGGCCGGAGAGCGAGGGCGCTCGGCATCGTGCTTCTCCTCGAAGGTGGGAAGACGGCGGAGCACGCCCGGCCCCGCCGCGGGCGTCAGGCGGCGAGACCGATCTTGAAGGGGATCGGGTTGCGCATGGAATTCGCCACCGGCGAGAAGTGGTTGGCGTGCTGCACGATGGCGTCGAGTTCCTCGCGGCTCGCATCGCCCTCGATGGTCACGGCGACCCGGATCTCCTGGAAGCCCATGTCGGCGGGCAGCGTCTCGGCGCCGCCGGCGCCCCAGGCGGCGGGGTTGCCGATGTCGCCCTCCAGATGCAGTTCGAGGCGCGAGAGACGCACCTGCTTCCACGTGGCCACCGCGGTGATGCCGACGGCGAGGCAGCCGCCGAGCGCCGAGAGCACGATCTCGCCCGGCGCCGGGGCGGTGTTCTCGCCGAAGAGGTGGAGCGGCTCGTCCACCACGACCGGCCGATGGTCGCCGACATAGCTCAGGGTGCGATATTGCCCGTCGACGACGGTGTGGACCTTGTTGGTGCCGCGCGAGCCGGGGTTGCCGCGGCCCTTCTCGGCGAACTGCATCAGGCCATCGCGGTCGATCGGGCGCAGATAGGTGGTGACGGTTTGGGGGGCGGCGCTCGCGCTCATCGACAACTCCTGTTCGGCTCGGGCCCTGGATGTGTCGGGGCCGGCTCGAAGGGACTTGCGCAAGGCGGGTGCCAGAACGGGCGAGCGTGCGATTTTTCTCAAACTATAATTCAATCAATAGCTTGATCGAATTTTCCGCTCGCGGTCTCATTGTGAGGCGTCAATGATTGTCGACATTGTGTCGACAATGTCGGGTTTGGTCGACGCCGGTCACACCGTCGACTGGAGCTTGCGCCAGCGATAGGAGAACTGCCGCTCGGTCAGCCCGAGCCGCTGCGCCGCGCGGGTCTTGTTGCCGCCGGCTTGGCTGAGGGCCATGCGGAGTTCCGCGTGCCCGTGCGAGTCCGCGGGCAGGTAGGGCCGAACGGTGCCCATCGCCCGCAATGCCGCCTCCCGCTCCGGAGCCGGATAGAGGGTCGCCGCGAAGGCCGTCGGCGCGGTGACGGGAACGCCCTCGAGCATCGGCCGTACGTCCTCGACGTCGAGGACGCCCTCGCTCGCCAGCAGCACCAGTCGCTCGATGAAGTTGGCGAGCTGGCGGATGTTGCCCGGCCAGGGCTGCCGGGCGAGATGGGCCACCGCGGCTTGCGTCAGGTTGACGTTGCGCTGGTTGGCCTGGTTCGCCCGGGTGAGGAAGTGCAGCACCAGATCGGGGATGTCGCTGCGCCGCTCCGCCAGCGGCGGCAGGGTGATCGGCACGACGTTGAGGCGGTAGAACAGGTCCTCGCGGAAGCGCCCGTGGGCGACCTCGGCGGCGAGGTCGCGGTTCGTCGCGGCCACGAGGCGCATGTCGACCCGGATCTCGCGCTTGCCGCCGAGGCGCACGACCGTGCCCTCCTGCAGGGTGCGCAGGAGCTTGGTCTGGAGGATCGCCGGCATCTCGCCGATCTCGTCGAGGAAGATCGTTCCGCCGCTCGCCTGCTCGAACCAGCCGGCCCGCGCCTCGACCGCCCCGGTGAAGGCGCCGCGCTCGTGGCCGAACAGCTCGGATTCGAACAAGCTGTCGGGGATCGCCGCGCAATTGACCTTGATGAAGGGCCGGTCGCGCCGCGGGCTCGCGAGGTGGAGCGCGCGCGCGAACAGTTCCTTGCCGGTCCCGGACTCGCCGAGCAGCAGCACGCTCGCGGTGGCATGCGCGACCTTCTCGATCTGCGCCAGCGCGCGCAGCAGGGCCGGAGAGGTGCCGATGATGCCGTAGCGGGCGCGCTTGATGCGCAGCTCCCGCGCCAGCATGTCGTTGTGCTCCTCCAGCGCCCGCGTCTTGCGCTCCACCCGCTCGTTCAGGGTCAGCAACTGGCTGACCATGGTGGCGATGATGCGCAGGATCGTGAGATCGTCCGACAACGCCCGCTCCCGGTGCCGGATGCGGTGGCAGGCGATGGCGCCGACGGTGCGGTGATCGACCCGGATCGGAAGCGCCAGGAAGGAGACGGCGCCGCGGGGCAGTTGCGCCCGCGCCACGGCGCGCCCGAGGAAGGTCGGATCCTTGTCGATGTCCTGCACGATGATGAGGTGGCCGTCCTGAATGACGCGCCCGGTGACGCCCTCGCCCGGCGCGTAACGGCCCCGCGCCGCTTCCTCGCGGGTCAGCCCGTAGGAATGGGCGATGCGGTACCCCTCACCCTCGGGGTCCTTCAGCACGATGCGCCCGCGATTGAGCCCGACGATCTCGGACAGGAGATGCAGCATCTCGCGGGCGACCTGATCGAGACGCAGGCCCTTGCCGATCAGGTTCATCACCTCCTGGATGAGGAACATCTCCTGCGTGCGCCAATGCGTGCCCGACGCGGCTCTGCGGATAGGTCCATCCATTCCTCGGCTCGTCCCGGATGCTCGGTCGGTGCCTCACCGATCTGCAAGGCTCGTGCAAATCGGATGCGGCCCGAGCCGTCGGTGCCGAACCCGATGCCCGCTCATCGACGGGCCACCCACCTCCGGTTCCATCAGACGCTCGGCCGAAAAGCCGATCCTCGCGCGCAGCCGATCGACGTCGGCGTTCTTCTCCGGCAAGCCGCGAAGGCTCGTCGTCGCATCGGTCATCGGGGGCTCGCGGGTTCGGGGTTGGCTGTCGCACCCCGAACCCACCCGGCCATCACCGATGACCACCTTTCGGCGACACCGCTGCCTGGGACACGACCGGGGCAGGCCAATCGACGACAAGGCCGGGTGGGACGACCGAACCGGGATGAAGGCCGAGGAGCGTGGCAGGATCGCCGACGGCACCAGCCGAGATCCCTCAACCCGCCTTCACCGAAAGCGAGTCGGAGCCCCGATCGGACGCCGATCGACAATCATGGGTTCGCGCCCTGGTCAGGGCTTGGCGCAGACCCCGGTCATGCCGCCGCTGCCCACCGGACAGGTGGCGGCCGTCTCCGAGTCGAAGGTCGCGGGCCCGCCCTTGAGGCAGATCGCCGAGGCGAAGACCTCGCCGGGCTCGCAGGCGAGGGTGCAGCCGGTGTCCGGGCAGGTCTGCGTGCGCACCACCCGGAACGGGCTCGCGGCCGAAGCGGCGGCCTCGCCCCTGGCTCCGTCCTCCCCCTTGGGACCGGGCTCGCCCTTGGCACCCGCCTCCCCCTTCGGACCAGCCTCGCCCTTGGGACCGGCCTCCCCTCGGGGACCGGCCGCACCCGCAGGACCGGCGGGACCGGGCGCCCCGGCCGGGCCGGTCTCGCCGCGCTCGCCCTTCGGCCCCTGCGGTCCTTGAGGCCCCGGAGCACCGGGCGGACCCTGGATGCCGGCGGGACCGGGCGGCCCCTGGAGACCCGCCACGCCCTGCGGCCCGACCGGGCCCGGCTCGCCGGCCTTGCCGGGCGGGCCTTCCGGCGCGCAGTCGGCGATCACCGCCTCGCGCTCGTCCTCGCCGCTCTTCAGCACGGCCACGCAGGAGGCCGGCCGATAGGGTAGACGGAATTCGAAGCGCCAGCGGCGGTCGGACAGCACGGAGATGTCCTCGTCGAGGATCACGGTCTGGCCGCTCTTGCGGATGCTGCCGGAAATCCGCAGATCGCCGCCCTCGATCCGCGCGTCCCAGATCTGGATCGGCGGCACCGCCGCCTTCGGCCGAGCCTGGGCCGGGCGTACCCGAGAGGCGGGCGCCTCGGCCTGCTGGGCGGCGGCCGGTGCGGCGAGCAGCAGCCCCGCCATCAGGATCGGCCACGGCCAACGTCCCACGGCGCGCGTCGCAGGCATTCTCGTCCCTCCCGGCTGATCCGCGCGTCTTCCGGCGCGGCGGTGGAAGGTTTCGGCGCGCCGGGCAGAACGGTCAAGCCCGGCGGCGCTCACCTTTCCCGCAGGATCGCGGCCGCCTACCCCGCCATCGTCAGGATCAGCGGCCCGTTGCGGGTGGCCACCACCGTGTGCTCGTACTGCACCGTGCGGGCGCGCGGGCGGCTGTAGAGGGTCCAGGGGTCGTCGTCGCGGTTCTCGGCGAAGTCGGCGCCGAGCGACAGGAACGGCTCGACGGTGAGCACCAGACCCTCGGTCATGATCCGGCGCTCGGACGCATCGGGCCAGGTCGCGATCTCGGTCGGCTCCTCGTGCAGCGCGCGGCCGACGCCGTGGCTCGCGAGGTTGCGCACCAGCGTATAGCCGTTCTTCTCGGCAAAAGCCCCCACCGCCCGGCCGATGCCGGCGATCGGCCGGCCCGTGCCGACCTGGCGCAGGCCGGCCCAGAGCGCCCGGCGCCCGTCCTTGCACAGCCGCTCCGTCGCCCGCGTCACCGGCGGAACGGGAAACGAGGCGCCGGTGTCGGAGAAATAGCCGTTCATCTGCGCCGACACGTCGATGTTGACGAGGTCGCCCGCCGCGATCCGGCGCTCGCCGGGGATGCCGTGGGCGATCTCCTCGTTGACGCTGATGCAGGTGGCGCCGGGAAATCCGTAGACCGTCTCCGGCGCCGGCCGGGCGCCCGCTGCCTCCAAGACGCTCCGTCCGATCGCGTCGAGTTCGCGCGTGGTCATGCCGGGCTCGATGGCCCGGCCCATCGCCTCCAGCGTGTCGGCGACGATGCGCCCGATCCGCTTCAACGCCGCCAGTTCGTCCTCGCTCGACACCGTCATGGAGATTCCTCGGTCAACCGGCTCAGGGGGATCGCTTCAGCGTGAGGAGGCCTTGGTTCGCCGAATGGGCGTCTTGTGAGTCACGCGGCGGCTTGCCTCCGGTGAGCTGCCGATGCCGTCCTCGCTGTCGATCCTCGACCACTTCTCCGCCCTGACCGTTCCGCGCCGGCGCTGGCGTGTGGTCTACCCGTTGCCCGAAATCCTGCTGCTGATCCCGTGCGCCACATTGTGTGGCATGGACGACTTCGTCGAGATCCGGCTCTGGGGCGAGCAGCGCCTGGACTTCCTGCACCGCTTCCTGCCCTATGCGCGCGGCGTGCCCGCCCACGACACCCTCGACGATGTCGTCGACGCGCTCGACGCCGATCTCTTCAAGGCCGGCTTCACGGCCTGGGCCGCCCGTCGGCGCCTCGTGCTCGGCCAGGCGGCGGTCGCCGACGAGAGCAACGAGATCACCGCCATCCCCTACCGTCCGGAGCGGCTCGAACTCCGGGGCGCCCTCGTCACCCCCGACGCGATGGGCACCCGGACCGCCATCGCCGAGACCATCGTGGCCCGAGGCGACGACTGTCTGACGGCGCTCAAGGGCAACCGCCCCTCCCCCCACGACGACGTGCGCCTCTTCGCCGATCCGGGTGCGTCGATCGCCGACACCCACGAGAGCCTCGACAACGACGCTCGCCGCCTCAAACGCCGTCGCGCCGGCGTGTGCCACGACGTCGCTTGGATGGTCTCGGATCGCCGCCATCCCGGCGAGCAGCACAGGCCCCCTCTCCCGCCCGCTCCGCGGGCACCCTCCCCCACACAAGTCGGGCCCACCCAGGTCGGGCTTGCCCGATTCGGATCGGCGCTTGCGGATCTCGGGCAGGCCCGAGATCCGCCGGGGGAGGGTTTTCGAAGGGGTTAGAACAGCCCGTCGATCTGCCCGTTGGCGTCGAGCCGGATGTTGTCCGCCGCCGGGACCTTGGGCAGGCCCGGCATCGTCATGATCTCACCGCAGATCACCACGACGAAGCCGGCGCCGGCCGAGAGGCGCACGTCGCGCACCGAGACGAGGTGGCCGGACGGCGCGCCCATCAGGGTCGGGTCGGTCGAGAACGAGTACTGCGTCTTGGCCATGCAGATCGGCAGTTGGCCGTAGCCGTCCTTCTCGAAGCCGGCGAGCTTGGTCGCGGCCTTCGATTCGACCTGGATGTCGGCGGCGCCGTAGAGCTTGGTCGCGATCGCCTTGATCTTGTCGGTGAGCTTCGACTCGGTCTCGTAGGCAAAGGTCAGCGGCTTCTGCTCGCCTTCCGCCAGCTTCACCACGGCCTGCGCCAGTTGCTCGGCGCCCGCGCCGCCCTCGGCCCAATGCTTGCAGGTGATGGCCTCGACCTGAAGCTTGTCGCGGCACAGCTCCTTGAGCTTGTCGTGCTCGGCATCGGTGTCCTGGAAGAAGTGGTTCACGCCGACCACCACCGGCAGGCCGAAGCTGCGCACGTTCTTCACGTGGCGCTCGAGATTCGCAAAACCCTTCTCCAGGGCGTCGAGGTTCTCGCCGGCCAGATCCTTCTTGTTGACGCCGCCGTGCATCTTGAGGGCGCGGATGGTGGCGACGATGACGACCGCCGAGGGCTGCAAGCCGGTCTGGCGGCACTTGATGTCGAGGAACTTCTCCGCGCCGAGGTCGGCGCCGAAGCCGGCTTCCGTGACGGTGTAGTCGGCGAGCCGAAGGCCGGTCCGGGTGGCGATCACCGAGTTGCAGCCGTGGGCGATGTTGGCGAACGGGCCGCCATGGATCAGGGCCGGGTTGCCCTCCAGCGTCTGCACGAGGTTGGGCTGCAGCGCGTCCTTTAACAGCACGGTCATGGCGCCAGTGGCCTTCACCTGCGCCAGCGTCACCGGCTTGCGGTCGCGGGTCTCGGCGATGACGATACGGCCGAGGCGCTCCTCCAAGTCGGCCAGATCCTTTGCGAGGCAGAACACCGCCATGACCTCGGACGCCACGGTGATGTCGAACCCGTCCTCGCGCGGAAAGCCGTTGGCGACGCCGCCGAGCGACTGGTTGATGGCGCGCAGCGCCCGGTCGTTCATGTCGACGACGCGGCGCCAGTGGATACGGCGCACGTCGATGTTGAGTTCGTTGGCCCAATAGATGTGGTTGTCGATCAGCGCCGCGGCCAGCGAGTGGGCCGAGGTGATGGCGTGGAAGTCGCCGGTGAAGTGCAGGTTGATCTGCTCCATCGGCACGACCTGGGCCTTGCCGCCGCCGGCAGCACCGCCCTTCATGCCGAAGCAGGGGCCGAGCGAGGGCTCGCGAAGGCAGGCGACGGTGCGCTTGCCGATGCGGTTGAGGCCGTCCGAGAGGCCGACCGTCGTCGTGGTCTTGCCCTCGCCCGCGGGCGTCGGCGAGATCGCGGTGACGAGCACCAGCTTGCCCTCGGGCTTGCCGTCGAGCGACTGGATGAAGCCGTGATCGATCTTGGCGATGTGCTTGCCGTAATTGTGCAGCGCGTCCTCGGGCACGCCGAGCTTCTCGGCGACCGCGGCGATGGGCTTGAGGGTCGCCGCGCGGGCGATCTCGATGTCTGAGGGCATTTCCTTCACCGTCGTTTCTTGTGGCGTGAGCGTGTGCCCACGCAGAAGCGGGGCACGAGCGGGCGAACCCTACGGCCACGATAGAGCGTTCGGCGCAGTTTGGGCGAAGCCGAGGGCAAAAGCCTCTCGGAAATTTTTGAGAAACCCCAGCAACTTTCTTCAGAGGACCGTGACGGCCCTCACGTTGCCGCCCGGATCGCTTTTCCGAGCCGCTCGACTAGCCCGGCGATGTCGTCCGCGCCGACAATCAAAGGCGGCGACAGCGCCAGGGTGTCGCCGGAGATTCGCACCACGAGGTCGTGGTCGTGGAAGGCGCGCTCCATCACGGCAAAGCCCCGCGCTCCCGGCCCGTCGGGATGGGGCGCGAGGTCGATGCCCGCCGCCAACCCGCAGGTGCGGATGTCGAGGACGTTCGGCGCGTCGCGCAAGGACATCAGGGCCTCCGCGAAGACCGGTTCCAGGCTCCGTGCCCGCTCGAACAGGCCCTCGTCGCGATAGAGGTCGAGCGCCGCGAGGCCTGCCGCGCAGGCGAGCGGGTGGCCGGAATAGGTGTAGCCGTGAAACAGCTCGATCGCCCGCTCCGGCCCCTGCATCAGCGCGGCGTGGATGGGCTCGGCCACGATGACGCCGCCGAGCGGCACCGCGCCGGAGGTCACGCCCTTGGCGAAGCAGATCATATCCGGCGTCACGCCGTAGCGCTCGGCGGCGAAGGCGGTGCCGAGCCGGCCGAACCCGGTGATGACCTCGTCGAAGATCAGCAGCAGGCCGTGGCGTTCGCAAATCTCGCGCAACCGTTTCAGGTAGCCGACGGGTGGGGGCAGATCGCCGGTCGAGCCCGCCATCGGCTCGACGATGACGGCCGCGATGGTCGAGGCGTCGTGCAGCGCTACGATCCGCTCGAGGTCGTCGGCGCGATGGGCGCCCCATTCCGGTTCGCCGACGGAAAACGCCTGATGCGCCCGGTCGTAGGTGTGCGGCAGGTGGTCGATGCCGGACAGGCCGTGCCCGAAGGTCTTGCGGTTGTTCGGCAGGCCGCCGACCGAGATGCCGCCGAAGCCGACGCCGTGATAGCCGCGCTCGCGCCCGATCAGCTGAGTGCGCCCGGCCTCTCCGCGGGCGTGGCGATAGGCCAGCGCGATCTTGAGGGCGGTGTCGATCGCCTCGGAGCCGGAATTGCAGAAGAACACGTGGTCGAGCCCGGCGGGCGCGAGGGCCGCGAGCCGGGCGGCCAGCGCGAAGGCGGGCTCATGGCCGAACTGGAACGGCGGCGCGTAATCGAGCCGCCCCGCCTGCGCGCGGATCGCCGCGACGATGGGCGCCCGGTTGTGGCCGGCATTGCAGCACCACAGGCCCGCGATTCCATCGAGAATTTTTTTGCCACCGGCGTCGCGGTAGTAGAGGCCATCCGCCTCGGATATCAGGCGCGGGGCCCGCTTGAACGCGCGGTTGGCCGTGAACGGCATCCACCACGCGTCGAGGTCGTTGCGCGGGCTCCCCTCCACGGTGTTCAGCCCGTCATCGCGGTGGCGGTGTAGCCGGCTTTCGTCAGCGCCTGCGCGACGTCGAGGCTTTGCGCGCGGGTCGTCGCGGTGACGCGGCCGTGCTCCACGTCCACCGCCACCTGTGCCTGCGCGTCGAGCCGCTGGATCGTGCGGCGCACGGCGTTGGCGCAGCCCTCGCAGGTCATGCCTTCGACGCGCATCGTCAGTTCGATCGGCGTGTCGTCCATGTCTGTCTCCTCGCCGGAGCGCAGTCCGACGACGTGGAAACCGGTTCGTCGAAAGAATGCGCGGCCAAGCAAAATTCAGAGGCGCCGACCGGATGCTATCAGGTCGGACACGGCTCCACCCCATGTCGGGCACGGTCCCACCGATGGCAAGCGCGGAACGCTCCGTCCGAGCTTTGCACAGGGACAAAGCGGCAGCCCGCCTTGCAGCAGCGGGCAGGCTCGGCGACAGTGGTTTACGTAGTCCATGCGGGACGGCCTTCAGGCGGTCCCGTTCCGGGGGGGCCTGCGGCCCGAGGCCGCCCGAGAAGAAGCGCGTCGACCGACGGTGAAGACACCGACAGCCCCGACGATCGGCCCGCGCCGCACCCCCTGGATCCTCGGCCTCATCGTCGTCCTGATCCTCGTGCCGCTGGCGATCTACCTGCCGCTCGCCGCGGCGGCCGGCGTCTCCGGCCTCGCGGTCGTGAGCGGCCTCTTCCTGCGCCGCCGCCTCGTCGCGATGGCGACCGCGCAGGAGGTGGTGAGCCGCGAGATCGGCGTGCTGTCGCAACGACTCGTCAAGCTGGAGGCGGTCGCCGCCGCCCTGGTCCAGACCCGCCATCAGGTGCCCTCGTCGCACACCGCGCCCCAGCCCGCGTCAGGCGCGTCCGAGCAGGCCGTCGCGGCTCTGGAGACGCGGCTCGCCTCCGGCATCGAGGAGGTCACGGCGGAGATCGGCCTGCTCAGCGGCATCGTGCGCGAACTCGCCGCCGTGGTGGCGAACCAGGACGGCGACATCGCCCGGATCAGGGTGGCCCAAGAGAGGGCCGCGCAGGAGAGGACGGTGCAGGAGAGGACGGTGCAGGAGCGTGCCGCGGTGCGGCCGGCTGGACCCGCCCCGCCGACGGAGCCCGCCGCGCCGGAGCCCGCCGCCCGGCTCGTGCCGCGCACCAACCTGCCGCCGCCCGCGCGGATCGAGCCGCCGCCGCGCGACGCCGCCGCCGAGGCGGCGCTGGTCGAGGCCTTCGACGGCGAGGGGCTGGAGGTCTTTCTGCAGCCGATCGTGACCCTGCCGCAGCGCAAGGTGACGGCCTACGAGGCGCTGCCGCGGCTGAAGGTCGGCGCGGACATGCTCGATCCGGAGTTTTTTCTGCCGGTGCTGGAGCGCCACGGCCGCACCACGGCGCTCGACCGGCGGATGCTGCAGCGGGTCGCCACCATCGCCCGCCACCTGCAGGGGCGCGGCAGCCCGGCGGCGGTGGGCTACGGGCTCACGCCGCACTCGCTGTTCGAGCCGGGGTTCCTGCGCTCGCTCGGGCGGCTCGTCGCCGACGGACCGGATCTCGCCGGCCGCGTCGTGCTCGCCCTGCCGCAGACGAGTTGGCGCAATCTCGACGCGGAGCAGGCGGCGCTCCTCGCCGGGCTCAAAGGTCGGATCGGCTTCGTCATGGACCGGCCGAGCGACCTGCGCTTCGACGCCGTGGCGCTCGCCGAGCGCGGGATCAGTCAAGTCAAGGTGCCGGCCGGCCTGATCCTGCGCCCGCTGCCGCGCGACGCGATGCCGGAGATTGCGCTGGAGGATCTCGTCGCCTCGCTGTCGCGGGCCGGCATCCGGCTGGTGGCGACCGGCGTCGAGAGCGAGAGCGAGGTGCCGGACCTGATCGACCTCGACGTGCCGCTGGCGCAAGGGTCTGTCTTCGCCGCGCCGCGGGCGGTGCGGGCGGAGGTGCTGACCGAGGCGAATGCCCCGGCGCCGACGCCGCCCCCCTCCCCCGATCCGCCGCCGAGCCCGCCGCCGCAGCGGCGTCCGTTCCGGGATTTTCTGAGACGGGCGAGTTGATCAGCCAGTCGCGGATTCGCGCTCCAGGCGGCGGCGCAGGCGCGTCGCGCCGTAGACTTCGGCCAGCCGCTGGCGCGCGGCGTGGACGGGCGCGGCCTCCCGCTCGACGCGGGCGGCGGCGATGACCAGAAGCGTGGCCGCGATGGAATGGTCGAGGCGCCCCTGCGCGTGGGCGCGATCGAGGACGTCACCCGAAATCTGGCCGGAAACACGCTCGGTCCGCAGGTCGATGCTCGCCATGGTCAGCCCCTTCGGATTCATTTTTCGAATCCACGGCCCGTTGTCCGGGACGACCTTGACAGTTTTTCGCACAACGGGTGTCGCGATCAAGGCAGCTTGGCCGTACGCTCGACCGCATTCCCGTTCGAAGAGGGCGGTCAGTCGAACAGCGCGTCGATGGCGTCCTGCGGGGTGGCCGGGCCGCCCTTCTGCGGGCCGTTGAGCAGCAGCGACTCGTTGCGCTTGCGCCGGTCGACCTCGCCCTCGTCGACGCCGCCCGCGTCGCGGGCCTTCACCGCCACGGTGAAGCGCGAGAGGCGGCTTTCGAGCTGGCTCATCGCCTCCGCGACCTTGGCGATGCGCTGGCCGGTGATGTCCTGGAAGGCGCAGGCCTCGAAGATGTCGAAGATCCTCGCCTCGACCGCGGCACGGTAGCCGGGTCCGTCGGCAAGGCCGAGAATGGTCTCGGCGCTGCTCATGATCGTGTTGGTGGCGCCCGCCGTGGCAGCGACCACTTCGCCGAGTTCCTCGTGGACCATCGGCAGACGGTCGCGGGTGAGTTCGTTGGCCCTGAGCAGCCCGATGGCGTCTCGAAGCTTGGCGATGTAGTCCGCGATGTCGCGGAGTTCCTGGATCATCGCCGAGGGCGTGCTTGACGACGACCGGACGTCGCGCGGGAGGGCCATCGATCCCATGGAAAAGCTCTCGAGCGTCCCTCGACGGGGACGTTGCGGGATGGACCGGGTGAGGTCGGGCCCGGCACCCCGCCGCGGACGAGCCGCGGCGGGCGCGGGCCGGCGGCGGTCAGGCGCCGCAGACGGCCTCGATCTTGGTCTTCAGCGTCGCCGCGTTGAACGGCTTGACGATGTAGTTGTTCACGCCGGCCTTCTTGGCGGCGATGACGTTCTCGGTCTTCGACTCCGCGGTAACCATGATGAACGGCGTGGTGCGCAGGCCCTCGTCGGCGCGGACGTGGCGAAGCAGCTCGTAGCCCGTCATCGGCTCCATGTTCCAGTCGGAGATGACGAGGCCGTACTTGCGGCCCTTGAGGCGGGCGAGCGCGGCGGTCCCGTCGGAGGCCTCATCCACATCCTCGAAGCCGAGCTGCTTCAGGAGGTTGCGGATGATGCGCACCATGGTCTGGTAGTCGTCGACCACCAGGATCGGCATGCTGAGGTCGAGGGCCATGTGAATCGTGCTCCGTTGTCCCTGATGTCGGTGCTGGCGGCTCACTCGGGCGAACAGGACGGCGGCCCGAGCGCGGAGGAGCCTCCCGTCCTCGCGACAATAGACACCGGCGGATTTCGAAAAGTTTAACTGCCGAGGTCTGGTCTTCATGACCCGCCACGCCAGTGCGCGTGGTGCGGCTCCGCCACGCCACCGCCTCGCTTGACCGGACAGACGGTTTTCGCCAAGCCGCCCCGTGCGGCGTGGGCGTTCTTGGGCGTTCCTGGGCGCTCTCAGGCGCCGTCCGCCTCCGGTCCGCCGTCATGCCCCCGCAGGAGCCGATGCCGTCAGGCGATTTTCCCACCGAGCCCGGCCAAACCTCCGGTGTCCGTCCCTTCACGGTCTGCGGGCCGGACGACCCCGTGCCGCCCGCGCTCCGGGGCGCCGTGGCGGCGCTCGGCAATTTCGACGGCGTGCATCGCGGCCATCGGGCGCTGATCGAGGCGGTGCGGCAAGACGCCGTGAACCGACAGGCCGGCGCGCGGCCCGCCGCCGTGCTGACCTTCGAGCCGCATCCGCGCGCCTTCTTCGCCCCCGATCAGCCGATGTTCCGCCTCACCGGGCCGACGGCCAAGGAGATCGTGTTCGGCCGCCTCGGGCTCGACGGCCTGTTCGTGCGCCGCTTCGACGGCACGCTTGCGGCGACGAGCCCCCGCGGCTTCGTCGAGGGCTGGCTGCGCGACGATCTCGGACTGGCGGGCGTCGTCATCGGCCACGACTTCCATTTCGGGCGGGGCCGCGCCGGCACGCCCGCGATCCTGGCCGACCTGTGCCGGGAGGCCGGGATCAGTTGCCGGATCGTGCCGGCGGTCGCCGGGGGGCCGGGCGGCGCGCCGATCTCGTCGAGCGCGATCCGCGCAGCGCTCGCCGCGGGCGACATGGCGCGGGCCAACGCGCTTCTGGGCTATCGCTGGTTCGTGATGGCGAAGGTGCGCCACGGCGACAAGCGCGGGCGCACGCTCGGCTACCCCACCGCCAACCTCGCCCTCGATTCCTGCGGGCTCGCCCACGGCATCTACGCCGTGCGGGTGCGCCTGCCCGACGGCCGCCTCGTGCCGGGCGTGGCGAGCTACGGCCGCCGCCCGACCTTCGACGACGGCGCGCCGCTGCTCGAAGTCCATCTGTTCGATTACTCGGGCGACCTCTACGGTCAGGAGATCGCGGTCGAACTGCTCGCCTTCCTGCGCGGCGAGGAGAAGTTTTCGAGCGCCGAGGCGCTGATCGCGCAGATGGACGTGGATTCGGCGCGGGCGAAGGCGGCGATCCAGGGCGATGCGGTGGCGTCGATGCTGGGGTGAGATCCCTGCGCTCCCGCTCGTTCCGACCCTCGCCCTGAGGTGCCGCAGCGAAACGGAGGCCTCGAAGGAGGGGTTCGGGTGGGAGAGGGGGCTCGCCCGCCCTACAGCATGCTCGGCAGAATCCGGTCCGGCGGGCGGTGGCCGTCCATGAAGGTCTTGATGTTGATGATGACCTTCTCGCCCATGTCGGTGCGGCTCTCGTGGGTCGCCGAACCCATATGCGGCAGCAGCACGACCTTGCCGGTGCGGGCGAGCCGCACGAGGCGCGGGCTCACCGCGGGCTCCTGCTCGAATACGTCGAGGCCGGCCGCCGAGATCTCGCCCGCCTCGATCAGCCGCGCGAGCGCGTTCTCGTCGATCACCTCGCCGCGGGCGGTGTTGACCACGATCGCCTCGGGCTTGAGCAGCTTGAGGCGGCGGGCCGAGAGCAGGTGGTAGGTCGCGGGCGTGTGCGGGCAGTTGGTCGAGACGATGTCGACGCGCGCCAGCATCTGGTCGAGCGATTCCCAGTAGGTCGCGTCGAGCGATTCCTCGATCGCCGTCGGGACGCGGCGGCGGTTGTGGTAGTGGATCGACAGGCCGAAGGCCTTAGCGCGGCGGGCCAGCGCCTGGCCGATGCGGCCCATGCCGACGATGCCGAGGCGTTTTCCCGTGATGCGGCGCCCGAGCATCCAGGTCGGCGACCAGCCGGTGGTCCAGTCGTCGTCGGGGATGATGCGCGCGCCCTCGGCGATCCGGCGGGCGACCGCCAGGATCAGCGCCATGGTCATGTCGGCGGTGTCCTCCGTCAGCACGCCGGGCGTGTTGGTGACGGTGATGCCGCGCTCCAGCGCGGCGCCGACGTCGATGTGATCGACGCCGTTGCCGAAATTCGCGATGAGCCGCAGGTTCGGGCCGGCCTGGGCCAGCAGGCCCGCGCCGATCTCGTCGGTGACGGTCGGGACCAGCACGTCGGCCTCGCGAATCGCGGCGGCCAAAGCTTCGGGCGAGAGCGGTGCGTCGTCGTGGTTGAGGCGCGTGTCGAACAATTCGCGCATGCGCGTCTCGACCGCGTCCGGCAGACGCCGGGTGACGACCACGAGCGGCTTGCGCTTCAATGACGACATGATCCCTCCCGGCAGCGCCGGCCCGGTTTCGGTCCGGCTTACGCTCCCTTAACCACGACGCGGCCAGATGGAGCCGGTCGTGCCCGGCCGGCCTCCGGCCGCGCCGCAGGACGTCTGGCCTCTCTATCAGAGAGGTCGGGGAACACAATGCGGACCGGTTCGCAGGCTCAGCGGATCGAATCCGGTTCGGTTGTGCGAGGAATCACGGTTCGGAGACGAGGACGATGCGCCCGCCTGCCCTTCCCCTGGTGAATCCCGCCCGCCTCGCGATCCTGGCGGCGGTGCTGGCCCTCATCGCGCCGCTGACCGCGCGGGCGGCACCGGCCGCGCCCGCGGCCTCCGAGGTCGGCAAGGGACCGGTCACGAAGCTGCCGCTGCCGCGCTACGCCAGCCTCAAGACCGACCGCGTCAACCTGCGCGAGGGCCCCTCCAAGGACCACCGCACCCTGTGGGTGTTCCAGCGGGCCGGTCTGCCGATCGAGATCGTCGCCGAGTTCGAGACGTGGCGGCGCATCCGCGATTCGGAGGGGACCGAGGGCTGGGTGCTGCACTCGCTGCTGTCGGGCCGACGCACCGCGGTCGTGATCCCGCCCTCGGGCGAGAAGGCGGATGCGGCCAAGACCACGGTGCCGCTGAAGGCGCGCGCCGACGACGGCTCCGGCGAGGAGGCGCGGCTCCAGCCCGGCGTCATCGGCAGCGTGAAGACCTGCACCGGCCAGTGGTGCCGCCTCGTCGTGGTGCTGCCGCAGAAGCAGGGCGACGTCGACGGCTATATCCGCCAGGACCGCCTCTGGGGCGTCTACCCGGACGAGAAGATCGATTGAGCAAAGAGAAAGGGCCCGGCGAACCGGGCCCTTCGACGTCTCGGAAATCCGAAAAGATCAGCCGCGGCCGGAAACCGGGCGGCGACGCAGGCGCACGATAACCTCGACACCAGCGATCTCCATGCCCTCGGGGGCATCGGGGAGCGAATCAACCGAGATGCCGCATTCCGGCATGTCGAGCACCTCGCCCTCCTCCTCCAGGAAGAAGTGATGGTGCTCGCTCGGGTTGGTGTCGAAATAGGCCTTCGACCCGTCGAGCGCCAGCTGGCGCAGCAGGCCCGCCTCGGTGAACTGGTGCAGCGTGTTGTAGACGGTCGCGAGCGAGACCGGCACCTTGGCGCGCATGGCCTCGTCGTAGAGCATTTCCGCGGTCAGGTGGCGGTCGCCGCGCCCGAACAGAAGCCAGCCGAGCGACAGGCGCTGGCGGGTCGGCCGCAGGCCGGCGCGACGCAGGCGGTCGCGCAGATCGGACAGCGGGCAGCCGCGGCGCGGGACGGAGCCGTCGGCCGACAATGGGCTCCGCGCGTTCAGCACGGCCTGGAGGGGCGTCAGATCGGACATCGCGGGGAGTGATTCCCACCTACGGAACGGATAACGAAGTCGGAAGTATACGGATCGGGCCGTCCTGCGGCAACCCGAAGCATGGCGACGCGGGTGGGTTCCCCCGCGGGATGCATGGCTCTCTGCCGTCCCGGCATGGCCGTGCCCGATCCGACAATGCTTTGAGCGCGTACGGCGCCTGTGCTAACGAGGCGCCGATCCCGTCATTTCCTGTCCGGCGACCGATCGGACTCGTCCGTCAACGAGGACGCACCCCTCCATGGCTTCTTCCGACCCGCAGACCGACACCGCGACCCCGCAGCGGGCCTCGAACTACTCCTACGAGGAGCTGCTGGCCTGCGGACGCGGCGAGCTCTTCGGTGTCGGCAACGCCCAGCTGCCCCTGCCGCCGATGCTGATGTTCGACCGCATCACCTCGATCGGTGCCGAGGGCGGCGCCCACGGCAAGGGCCACGTGCTGGCCGAGTTCGACATCCGCCCCGACCTCTGGTTCTTCCCGTGCCACTTCAAGGGCGATCCGGTGATGCCGGGCTGCCTCGGCCTCGACGCCCTGTGGCAGCTCGTCGGCTTCCATCTCGGCTGGCTCGGCGCCCCGGGCCGCG
This sequence comes from Methylorubrum rhodinum, assembly GCF_014199935.1. Lineage (GTDB taxonomy): Bacteria > Pseudomonadota > Alphaproteobacteria > Rhizobiales > Beijerinckiaceae > Methylobacterium > Methylobacterium rhodinum. The sequence goes on along the minus strand of NZ_JACHOP010000005.1, from coordinate 163,670 downwards.
GGCGCGCTCTCGGCGTCGGCGAGGTGAAGTTTTCGGACCAAGTGCTGCCGACGGTGAAGCAGGTCGTCTACGGCATCGACATCAAGCGCGTCCGCCAGGGCAAGCTGGTGCTCGGCATCGCCGACGGTTGGCTGGAGGCCGACGGTCGCCGCATCTACGAGGCGAGCGACCTGCGCGTGGCGCTGTTCCGCTCGTAGTCCTCAAGAACGAGACCAGCCGCCGCTTCCGGTTGAAGCGAGCGGCAGCTCCGCTGAGCCGGGCGCGAAGAGCGTCCCGCGCAACGGCCCCGGCGCAAGCGGAGGCGTCCGGCGAAGCGGAAGCCACGGCCGCGGATGCGGCCGCCGGTGCTTGAGGCCATAAAAAATACAGCAGTTGAGATTGAACGCGCGGCATCCTAGTTGACCCGTCAAGGAAGTGCCGCGCACCCGCGGCGCAGCAAGCCCGGGCCACCATGCGGCGCGTCGTCATCACCGGGATGGGCATCGTCTCGTCCATCGGCAACAACACCCAGGAGGTGCTGGCCTCCCTGCGCGAGGCCCGCTCCGGGATCGCGCGCTCGGCGTCGCAGGCCGAGCACGGCTTCCGCAGCCAGGTCGCGGGGGCGCCGACCCTCGTGGCCGAGGAGGCGGTGGACCGCCGCGCCATGCGCTTCCACGGCGGCGGCACCGCCTGGAACCACGTCGCCATGGATCAGGCGATCCGCGACGCGGGGCTGGAGGCGAACGAGATCTCGAACGAGCGCACCGGCATCATCATGGGCTCGGGCGGTCCTTCCACCCGCGCCATCGTCGAGTCGGCCGCGATCGCCCGAGACAAGGGTCCCAAGCGCGTCGGCCCGTTCGCCGTGCCGAAGGCGATGTGCTCGACGGCCTCCGCCACGCTCGCGACGTGGTTCAAGATCCGCGGCGTGAACTACTCGATCTCGTCGGCCTGCGCGACCTCGAACCACTGCATCGGCAACGCCGCCGAGGTCATCCGCGGCGGCCGACAGGACGTGATCTTCGCGGGCGGCTGCGAGGAACTTGACTGGACGCTCTCCGTCCTGTTCGACGCCATGGGCGCCATGTCCTCGCGCTACAACGACACCCCGGCCCGGGCCTCGCGCGCCTACGACGCCAACCGCGACGGCTTCGTCATCGCCGGCGGCGCGGGCGTGCTGGTGCTGGAGGAACTGGAGCATGCGCGTGCCCGCGGGGCACGCATCTACGGCGAGATCGCCGGCTACGGCGCGACGTCGGACGGGCACGACATGGTCGCCCCCTCCGGCGAGGGTGCGGTGCGGTGCATGCGCCAGGCCATGGAGAGCCTGAAGGGCGCGCGGATCGATTACATCAACCCGCACGCCACCTCGACGCCGGTCGGCGACGACAAGGAGATCGAGGCGATCCGCGAGGTGTTCGGCGCGGGCGACGCCTGTCCGCCGATCTCGGCCACCAAGTCGCTCACCGGCCACTCCATGGGCGCGACCGGCGTGCAGGAGGCGATCTACTCGCTCCTGATGATGAACAACGGCTTCATCTGCGAGAGCGCGCATATCGACGAACTCGACCCGGCGTTCGCCGACATGCCGATCCTGCGGGAGCGCCGCGACGGGGCCAAGCTCGGCCACGTCATGTCGAACTCGTTCGGCTTCGGCGGCACCAACGCGACCCTCGTGCTCAAGCATCCGGACGCCTGAACGGCGAAGCTTCTTCCCGCACCGCCCAGGTTAGACTTCGCATCTGCGAACAATATGGCCGAGCTTAGGCTCGCATGTCGACTGAAGAGGTCGCGGAACCCTGCCGTTAAAGTGGCGTTAACTGGGACGTGTCCAGGATCACATCATGATCGGTTTCCTCGCTTTCCTCTGTGTCACCGGCGTCGCGGTCGTCGCGAGTGTCGCGTGGCGTGCGAAGCAGACCCTGATCAACGACGCGCAATCCGGCACCCGCGGCTACTTCTGATTTCATCCGATCCAACCCGAAGGCCCTGTCCCGCTCGCGCGGGCAGGGCCTTGGTGTGTCCGCTCCCGCGTGGACAGGCCTGCCCGCGGCGCGCTAAGCGTCGGGACGGTGCCTCGGCGCCCACATGAAACGCGTACGGGTAGGAAGCGAATGACAGGGTTGATGGCGGGCAAGCGCGGCCTGATCATGGGCGTCGCCAACGATCACTCGATCGCCTGGGGCATCGCCCGGACGCTCCACCGCCACGGCGCCGAACTCGCCTTCACCTATCAGGGCGAGGCGCTCGGCAAGCGGGTGACGCCGCTCGCGGCCTCGGTCGGCTCCGACATCGTTCTGCCCTGCGACGTCGAGGACATCGCCTCCGTCGATTCCACCTTCGCCGCCCTCGACGCGCGCTTCCCCGACGGGATCGACTTCATCGTCCACGCCATCGGCTTCTCCGACAAGTCGCAGCTCAAGGGCCGCTACGTCGATGTGACGACGCGCGCGAATTTTTCGCGGACCATGACGATCTCGTGCTTCTCCTTCACCGAGATCGCCCAGCGCGCCGCCGCGCGCATGCCCCGCGGCGGCGCCCTGCTGACGCTGACCTATGCGGGCTCCACCCGCGTCATGCCGAACTACAACGTGATGGGCGTGGCCAAGGCGGCGCTGGAGGCCTCGGTGCGCTATCTCGCCACCGATCTCGGCCCCGACGGCGTGCGGGTGAACGCGCTGTCGGCCGGCCCGATGCGGACGCTCGCGGGCGCCGGCATCGCGGATGCCCGCCTCATGTACAATCACCAGAAGGCGCATGCGCCCCTGCGGCGCACGGTGACGCTGGACGACATCGGCAACTCCGCCCTCTACCTCCTCTCCGACCTCTCGGGGGGCGTGACCGGCGAGGTCCACTTCGTGGATTCGGGCTACAACATCATCTCGATGCCGCGCCCCGCCGTGCTGCAGGCGCAGGACGAGGCCGGCGTCGTCGGCGACGGCGAGATCTGAGCGCATCGCTTGTGCGGAATGGAGCCGCGTCCCAGGGTGCGGCCCGCGATGACCCTCCCGAATCGTTTCCGGCCCCTCTGGCTCGCCCTCCCGCTCGTCGCGGGGACCGGCGGCGCGGCCTTCGCCCAGAGCGTCACCCTCGATCTCGGCGCGGGCGGCACGACGGAGCGGGCGCTGCAGCTCGTCGCCCTCGTCACCGTCCTGGCGCTGGCGCCCTCGGTGCTGGTGATGGCCACCGCCTTCACCCGCATCGTCGTCGTGCTGTCGATCCTGCGCTCGGCGCTCGGCACCCAGACGGCCCCGCCCAACGCCGTCATCACCAGCCTCGCCCTGTTCCTGACCGCCTTCGTGATGGCGCCGACGGCCCGCGAGGCCTACACGGCCGGGATCGAGCCGCTGATGGCCAACCGGATTACCCAGTCGCAGGCCTTCGAGCGGGCGTCCGCCCCCTTCAAGACCTTCATGCTGCGCAACACGCGCGAGAAGGACCTCAAGCTCTTCCTCGACATGGCCAAGCAGCCGGCGCCGGCCGGGCCGGAGGCGATCGGGCTGGAGATCGTGACGCCGGCCTTCATGATCTCGGAGCTGCGCCGTGCCTTCGAGATCGGCTTCCTCCTGTTCATCCCCTTCCTGATCATCGACCTCGTCGTCGCCTCGGTGCTGATGGCGATGGGCATGATGATGCTGCCGCCCGCGACCGTGGCCCTGCCGTTCAAGCTGATCTTCTTCGTGCTGGTCGACGGATGGACGCTGGTGGCGGGTTCGCTCGTTCAGAGCTACGGAAGCTGAACGAGGTGATACAACCGTGAGAGAGACGATGGACCTGACGACCACCACCGCCCGCTGGGCCCCGCAGATGCTGAGCGTCCTGCGGATCATCTCGGCGCTGATCTTCATGGCGCACGGCACGCAGAAGATTCTCGGCTTCCCGCCGAGCGCCATGAACCCGGCGATGTTCAGCCTGTCGTGGATTGCGGGCGTGCTCGAACTCGTCGGCGGCGCGCTGCTCCTGATCGGCCTGTTCAGCCGTCCCGTGGCCTTCATCCTCTCCGGCGAAATGGCCTTCGCCTACTTCATCGCCCACGCGCCCAAGAGCCTCTACCCGGCGCTGAACGGGGGCGACGCGGCGATCCTCTACTGCTTCGTCTTCCTCTACATCGTCTTCGCCGGTCCGGGGCCGTGGAGCGTCGACGCGCAGCGGGCGCGCGGTCGGTACTGAGGCAGGCCGCGTTCCCCTCCCCCTTGCGGGGAGAGGTCAGGGGTGGGGGTCGCGCAGAAGGCACCGCCGAGTCCGATCCGGCACCACCCCCACCTCCGGCTCCTCCCCGCAAGGGGGAGGAGAGCACCCGCAGCGACGAACCTTGACTCACCCCGGCGGCGACGCCCCCGGCGCCTCGGCACGGCTGCCCGGTGTCTCGCTGCCGCGTTCCGGCACCGCGGTGTCGGGATAGCGCTTGCGGTACTCGGCGAGGAAGGCGGCGAGCGTCTCGGCCTTGGTCGCCTTGAGCGCCGCGTCGCGGAAGGCCGGGCTGCGGGCGGCATCGGGGCGGGTCAGCATGGCGAAGGTGCGGGCATCTGCGCTCTCGGCCATGCGGTCGGAGAACTTCGCCTTCAACCGCTCCAGCCCCAAGCCCTCGCCCGCCAGCCCGTAGGCGATGGCCGCGCGGATCACGTCCCCCTGCGCCGCCTCCTCGAGGGGCTTGCCACCACGCCAAGCCGGCCCGACCAGGAGTTCGTGCGCCTCGCCGGCCTCGCGCCAACGCCGGGCCGCCCACAGGATGTCGGCGCGCAGCCGCTCGGAATCGGTGCCGGTCTCGCCCTCGACGGTCTCCAGCGCGAGATCGGTGCGCGACAGGTCGGATAGCGCCCGGGCGCGCAGGAGGGTACGGGCGCGGCGCACGTCCTCGGGCAGGCCGGGCAGGTGGGTGGCGTCGAGGGTCGCGAGCGCCTCCAGGGGTTTGCCCTCCATCAGCCGGATCGTGGCGAGGCGCGCCGAGACCGAGGACCGGGCCGGGCCGCTCAGGCGGTGCTCGATCTGGTACTGCAGCAGCTCGTCGGCCGAATCGAGGAGGTCGAGGGCGACGAGGCGGTCGGCGAGGCGGCGCACGATCTCGTCCCCCCGCCGCCCCGGCGGCGCGAAATCCTTGAAGTCGAAATAGAGCGACAGCACCTCGATGCCGCCGAGCTTCTCGCCGCGGCTGCCGAGGAACAGGTCCTCGAACGCGCTCTGGGCCCGGTCGTGGAGGGTGCGGATCGCCGGAGCCTCCGGCGCAAGGGCGGTGCCGCGCCGTGCGGTCGCGAACAGCTTGCGCCAGCGCCCGGCCTCCTCGTAGAGGCCGCCCAGGGCCGCGAGCGTGCCGATCTCGGTCGGCCCGCCGTGCCACGTGAGCTGCAGCCCCTCAAGGCGGTCGATGGCGTCGGGCAGCGTCGTCTTGCCGAGGGTGTGGCCGAGCGAGGTCGCCCGCAGGGTCGCCGCCGCCGCCACCGGCCAGACGGCCTGACCGCTCAGCGTCTCGTAGGAAGCGAGCGCGGCGGTGCCGCGGCCGGTCGCCTCGTCGATGCGGGCGCGCAGCAGGGCGATCCGGTCGCGGATCGCGTCGCTCGCCCCGCGGCCGGCGGCCGACAGGGCACGGGACGCCTCCTCCCAGTCGCCGAGTTCCACCGCGGCCTCGGCGGCCAGAATGTTGAAGCGGGCGGCGACCGTGTCGGGGTAGCCCCGCAGGACGCCGCTTCCGGCCTGGAACGCGGCCCGCGCCTCGCTCCAGCGCCCGGCCTCGGCGTCGAGGAGGCCGCGCCACAGCCGCGCTTCGGGATTGGCGGAGAGCGGATTGGCGGTGAGCAGCGGGCGGGCCTCCGCGAAGCGTCCCATCCGGGCCAGCAGGATGCCGCGCATCAACCCCGTCGCGGTCTCGCCTTCGACCACCACGTCGTCGGCCGCGGCCACAGCGAGCGCGCCGAGCGCCTCGGCGTCGAGGCCGTTGGCCATCAGGGCCCTGGCGAGGGCGACGTGGGCGGCGCCCCGGTCGCGGCGGCTCGCCTCCGTCACCCGGGCGAAGGCCTCGCGCAGGGTCGTGCGCACGTCGCCGCGCCCGGCCCGCTCCCAGGCCTCGGTGTCGATCACGAGGTCGGACACGGCGCCGACCGACGGGTCGGCGGGGCGATAGGGACCGGAGGCCGCCGCGACGCTCTCGCTGCCGGACACCGCCATGCCGGCCTCGCGGCCGATCGCGACGCCGTCGAGGTCGGGCTGGACCGTCAGGTCGTCGGCGAGCGCCAGCACCGCGAGCCCGACCCGGCTCGGGATCAGCTCGAACTCGACGAAGCGCTGGGCCTTGGCGACCGCCGCCCGCTTGAGGCCGTCGGCGGTGACGACGGCGATGCGCTCGCCGTCGAGGTCGAGCCAGCCCGCCGGACCCGCACCGGGCAGGCGCAGGGTGATGCCGATGCGCTCGCGCTGGCCCTGGCGGCGCTGCGCGGTCAGGCTCTCGCTGGCCACCGTGCCCTCGCCCGCGACGAGTTCCCACCCGTCCGGCTCGGTCACCGGGAGGAGATCGACGAGGCGGCCGGCGGGCTTGGCGAAGCGCAGGACGCTGAAGCCGCCGCTCCGGGTCGGGCCGCCGAGGGCGACGAGGTCGGCCGGGATCCTGGCCGGCAGCACGACCGGCTCGGTCGTGGCGAAGACCAGGGTGATGACGCCGCCGCGCTCGAACAGGGCCGCGGGCACCCGCTTGGGGAACGGGAAGACGAGGCCGGCGCCGGCCTTGGCGAGGGCGGGCTCAGCCGGGCGGGCCGATACCGGGCTCGGTGCCGCCTCCACGACCTTTGCCGGTCCCGAGGTCGGGGCGGTGGGCGCAGCCACGGGTGTCGTCACCGGCGGCGGGGGCGGTGCCGGGAGTTCGGCGGCCTTGATCGGCTTCGTCAGGAAATCGAGGGTGAGGACATCGCCGTCGCGGGCGGTCGAGACGGTGACGCCCTCGGCGGGCGTCGCGAGGAGGCGCGCCTCCCCGTCCTCGGCCTCGACGGCGACGCGGCCGAGCGCCGGATCGAAGCGACCGCGCAGGCTGCGGTCGTCGATGCGCCACGCACCGGGCAGCGTCAGCCGCGTGCCGGAGCCTTGCGGGGTGAAGGCCGCCGCGGCGCCCTCCGGCAGGGTCAGGCTCAGGCGGGTGCGCTGGGGATTGTGCGACAGTTCGAGCGTCAGCGGGCGACGCACCGGGGCCGGCACGCGGGCCTTGAGTTCGGCCTCCGCGGCGGCGGCGCGGCGGGCGAGGTCGGCGACCACCTCCGGCGGCAGCGGCGGCGGGTAGCCGCTCCAGCTCTCGGGCAGGAGATCGACGAAGACCTGCTCGGCGGCGTCCTGGACGTGGATCCGGTAGCCGCGCTGGAGCGCGAGCCGCAGGGCGGCGCCGTCGGGGTCGCGCCGCACGGCGGAGACGTAGTCGGGCATGCCGGCGGCGATCCGCTCCGGCCCGGCGGAGACCGCCTCGCCGAAGCCGAGCACCAGCACCGCCCCGGATTGCCTGGCCTTGACCGCGACCGGCACGTCGAAGGTGAGGACGATGCGGCCGTAGCCTTCCGCCTGGCTGCCCTTGGCGGAGACGAGCTTCGCGGCTTCGGCGCCGGCGGCGGCGAGGCACAGGCCGAGCGCGATCCCGGCCCGCAGGACCGCCTTGAGGACCGCCTTGCCCGGCCGAAGACCCGGCGCCCGACCGGACCGTCCCTCCATCGCCCCCGCCCACACTCGCGGAAGCGCCGACCCCTCAGGATCCACGCCGCCGAACGCCACTCGTGCCGGGCACTCTCGCCCAACGCGGTGAATGGGCGCTTAAGGACAGAAAAACCCGTCAAGGTCCGTATCCGAAGCCGTGCTAACGGCTTCGCGGCGCGAAGAGCGCCGCGCGCAGCGGGCCTCGGCGTGAGCCGAGGCATTGAGCGGAGCGGAAGCCAAGCCCGCGGAGGCGGGCGCCGGCGATTGAGGCAGTGTAGAACCTTCAGGAGGCCTTGCGCAGGACGAGGCCGGGAATGCTGGTGCCCTTCTCGCCGAACAGCTCGGCCGCCTTGCGGCAGCTTTCGTCGACGTTCTTCCGGTAGGCCTCGGTGTAGCTCATGCTGCGCATCAGCAACTCGCCCTTCGAGATCGCGTCGATGTCGACGCCCATCGCGGCAACGACCGCCTTGAAGCGCTCGTAATCGGGCCGCACCTCCTGGCAGGACTCGCCGACGAAGCGGATCAGCCCGGCGAGCTTGGCCGCGCTGGCGTGCTGGCGATCCGGTTCGGGCTTCTGCGCCTCCGGCGCGGCCGCGGGAGCCTCCTTCGGGGCCTCTTTCGGCGCTTCCTGGGCGCCCGCCGCCAGCGGCAGCGCGAACAGGACGGCTGCGGCGAAGGCGCGATACATCATCGGTGCTTCCTCTCTCAGCGCGGACTTATTATTCCGCTTTTATTTTCAACCGCCGAACAATAGCAGAAATCTTTCAGGATTTCCGCTCGGACGAGGCGTGTCAGAGCAGGTCGAAGGCGAAGATCGATCTGCACAGCCGGGTCCGAGCGTCTTCGAGCTGCGCATGTCAGCCACTCGCCGTCGTTCCGGGGCCGCGCAGCGGAACCCGGAACCCACCCGTGATGCGCGGGTGTGCATTCCGTCGAGATCAATCGTGGGTTCCGGGTTCGCCCGCGGCGCCCCGGAACGACGGCGGAGGGAGACTTTCAGGAAGGTGCCGTTCACCGGTGACGGCCATCTCCGTCCGGTGACGGAGCCGCTCCATTCAGCCCGTCGCCTTCGCCCGCTCGGCCGCCATCAGCGCGAAGGCGTAGATCAGCCCGACCTCCTCCAGCCGGTCGAAGCGGCCGGCGGCGCCGCCGTGGCCGGCTTCCATGTTGATGCGGCAGAGGATCGGGCCGCCCCCGGTCATGGTGGCGCGCAGCCGCGCGACCCACTTGGCCGGCTCCCAGTAGGTGACGCGCGGGTCGGTGAGGCCCCCAAGCGCCAGGATCGCAGGATAGGTCTTGGCCGCGACGTTGTCGTAGGGCGAGTAGGACAGGATCGTCGCGAACGCCGCCTCGCTCTCGGCCGGGTTGCCCCATTCGGGCCATTCCGGCGGGGTGAGCGGAAGCTCGGCATCGAGCATGGTGTTGAGCACGTCGACGAAGGGCACGTCGGCGACGATGCCGGCGAACAGCTCCGGCGCGAGGTTGGCGGCAGCCCCCATCAGCATCCCGCCCGCGCTGCCGCCATGGGCCACGATGCGGCCCTCGGATGTGTAGCCCGCCTCGATCAAGGCGCGCCCGCAGGCGCAAAAGTCCGAGAAGGTGTTGGGCTTCTTCTCGCGCTTGCCCTCGAGATACCAGTTCCAGCCCTTCTCGGTGCCGCCGCGGACATGGGCGATGGCGTAGACGAAGCCGCGGTCGACGAGGCTCAGGAGATTGGTGCGGAACGAGGCCGGCATGAGCGTGCCGTAGGAGCCGTAGCCGTAGAGCAGCAGCGGCGCGGTGCCGTCGAGCGCGATGTCCCGGCGGTGGATCAGCGAGACCGGCACCGTCTCGCCGTCCGGCGCGGTCGCGAACAGGCGGCGGGTGACGTAGTCGGCGGGCTCGTGGCCGCTCGGCACGCTCTGGCGCTTGCGCAGGATACGGGCGCGGGTGACGCAATCGTAGTCGTAGGTCTCCGACGGCGTCGTCATCGAGGAATAGACGAAGCGGATGCGCGCGGTCTCGAACTCGTAGCCCGGCAGGAGACCCAGCGAATAGGCTTCCTCGGCGAAGGCCACCGTGTGCTCCTCGCCCTTCAGGTCGCGCACGACGATGCGCGGCAGGGCGTTCTCCAGTTCGAGCCGCACGAGGTGGTTCCCGAGCACGTGCAGGTGCCGGATCATCACGCCGGGGCGGTAGGGCACGGCATCGACCCAGTTTTCGCGGGCCGGCGCGTCGAGGGGGCAGGTGACAATCTTGAAATCGACCGCGCCATCCGCGTTCGTCAGGATGACGAGGTGCGAGGCCCAGTGCTCGACCGAGTAGATCAGTTGCGGCTCGCGCGGCGACACGACCGTGAGCGGGCCCTCGTCGGCCGCGCGGTCGAGGAGATGGACCTCCGCGGTCTCGTGGTCGCTCGCCGTCACCGTCAGGTAGGTGCCGGACTGGGTGCGGCCGATATGCACGAAGAAGCCCGCGTCCGCCTCCTCGTAAACCACGGTGTCGTCGGCCTGCGCAGTGCCGAGGCGGTGGCGCATGACGCGGGCCGGGCGGTGGTTCTCGTCGAGGGCGACGTAGAAGAAGGCGGTGCCGGTGGCGTTCCACACGGCCTCGCCCGTACTGTTCTCGACCCGCTCGTCGCGGTCGATGCCGGTGTCGAGGTCGCGCACCCGCAGGGTGTGGAGTTCCGAGCCCTTGGTGTCGGCGCCCCAGGCGAGCAGGCGGTGGTCGTCGGAATGCGTCGCGCCCGCGATCTCGAAGAAGGCGAGCCCCTCCCCTTCCCGGTCGCCGTCGAGCAGGATCTCCTCGCCGGTCTCGGCCTCGCCCGCCTCCTCCGCGATGCGGTGGACCGTGCGCGGGCGGCGGCAGACCAGCGGGTGCTGCCCGCCCTCGCGATGGCGGGTGTAGTAGGCGAACGGCCCATCGGGATCGGGCACCGAGCCGTCGTCCTCGCGGATGCGCCCGCGCATCTCCGCCACCAGGGTCTTTCGCAGGTCGCCGGCCTCTGCGAGCGCAGCCTCGGCATAGGCGTTCTCGGCCTCGAGGTAGGCCCGGATGTCGGCGGGCAACGCGGCGGGGTCCTTCAGCACCTCGCGCCAGTTCGGCGCCTTCAGCCACGCGAACGGGTCCTCGATATGCCGGCCGTGCAGGGTGAAGGCGTGGGGGCGCGCTTCCGCTTCGGGAGCGTCGGCGGGCGGGGAGAAGGCGGGGTGAGAGAGCGTCATGGCAGAGATCTCATGGCCGGGGCTCCAGCGTCGTTTGCGCCGGATGTGCCGCGGGAGCGGCGCGCCCGCAAGGCGCCAGCCGTCGCGGGGGGAATCGGGACGAACCGGAAATGATCGGGCCTTCGAAAAACGGAAACCGAATCACGCGGTTCAGGCGAATGCCGATGAACCGCCTCGCCGCCGCGACCATGATGGTGTTGAGGGAACTACGGGCAGGAGACGTCCTGCATACCCGCCCTGTCTTGCAGGTCTAATCTGATTCATCTAGGTAGAGCACGTGATTGCGGGGGCGTCACACTCAACCGATAACGTGCGGGCCGCGCGCACTGAGCCGCCCTTTCCTGCTCGATCCTCGCTTCGCTCCTTCAAGGAGGCGATCGCCGGACCGTGTGCGGGGCACCGCATCAAGGGACAGATATCCTATCATGAACGAAACCGAGACGCCGGTCGACTATGTCGTCCTCACCGCCGACATCGTCGCTGCCTACGTCACCAAGAATCCCGTTCCGGCGGGCGAGCTCGGCCACCTGATCGGCGCCGTCCACGGCGCCCTGCTTCAGGTCGGCACCGGCCGCGTGGCCCCCAAGGTCGAGCCCGCCGAGCCGCAGCAGCCGGCGGTGCCGATCAAGAAGTCGGTCCAGCCCGACTACATCGTCTGCCTGGAGGATGGGCGCACCTTCAAGTCGCTCAAGCGGCACCTGCGCGCGAAGTACAACCTCTCGCCGGAGCAGTACCGCGCCAAGTGGGGCCTGCCGCCCGAGTACCCGATGGTCGCTCCGAGCTACGCCAAGGCCCGCTCCGACCTCGCCAAGGCGATCGGCCTCGGCCAGCCCCGTCCGGGCAATTACGACGAAGCCGCCTGAGGCTCCTGAGACGACCGGCAGGCGCGGCACCGAACGGCGCGCCCAGGTCTCGAAACGGCCCGCCGTCCCGGCATTCGGGGCGGCGGGCCGTTTCGTTCTCGCCTGCGAATCAAGTTATCAACAGATACCTCGGGCGCTCCCGGGAGCCAGGCGTTTCGGGCCGCGTGATGCTTTGCCGGGGCCGGGTCCGACCGCTCCGTGCGCCTTCGCCCAGGAGTGGCACCATCGAGCCCCGCGGGTGGCCCGAGCGGTCGTCTCTAAGAGCCACCTGAGGTAAAATTCGCCAGCGTGACGCTGCAACTTCAAGGCGCACAGCGGACTGTCAAGGCTTGTATTAGGATCATTGTCCTTTAGCCTTTACGCGTTGGCGGCTTTCAGGTAGCGCGATGTCGAAAGAACAAAACACGAACAAACAGAGTGGCGGTGCGGCGGGCGGCGGGCTCGGCCGCGAGGCGGAGCGGTTGCTGGCGGCGCTCGCCCCGGACGGAGCCTACGCCTTTCCGGACCCGTCTTCGCCCGACACGCTGATCGTGCGCGGCGGCGGGCGTGGCGTCTCGCTCGGGGCCGGACGCTTCCCGGTGCGGGCCGGCGAGGCGCTGGTCGCCGCCGACCTCGCGTCCCGCGACGACGGGCGCCGCAACCGCCTCGTGATCGGGGCGGCCGGGCGCGCACGGCTGCGGCGGGCGATGGAACCCCGCGACGACAGCTTTCGGATGCAGCATCTCGACCCCGTCAGGGAGGGCTCGGGCGCGGACGAGCGTCTGCGCGACGCCTCCGAGAGTCCGCTCGCCTGGATGGCGCGGCGGCGCGGCCGCGACGGCGAGCCGATGATCGACGCGGCTGCGTTCGCGGCGGGCGAGCGCCTGCGCCACGACCTCGCGGCGGCGCGGATGCTGCCGAGCGTCACCGCCGACTGGACGGCGCAGCGGGTCGACGGCGGCGGCCCGCGCGACCCGTCCGCGGCCACCGACCGGACTGTTGCTGCGCGTCAGCGGGTCGAACAGGCGTTGGCGGCGGTCGGCTCCGATCTGTCGGGCTTGCTGATCGACCTGTGCGGCTTCCTGAAAGGTCTGGAGCGGATCGAGTCCGAGCGCAAATGGCCGGCCCGCTCCGCCAAGGTGGTGGCCCGGATCGCCCTCGGGCGGCTCGCCGAGCATTACGGGATCGAGCCGGAGGCGCGCGGGCCGGATCGAGGGCGGACGCGGCTGTGGCGGTCGGGCGAAGGGCAGGGCTGAGGGCGCGCCGCCTCGAGCATCGGCCCGAAAGGTGGATGCCGGCTTTCGGGAAAAGCCGATGCGGCACAAAAACTCGAACCACTTGCAAGGAACATCCGGAGGGTGGTGCAGGAGGCACCACCCCGAAAGCCGCCTCACGCCGTCATTGCGAGACGGGTTGGATTTCGGTCTATGCCGCGGCCAGCCGCCCGGCGTCGCGATGGATGCGCTCCACCATCGAGCGGACGCCGTTCGAGCGCTTCGAGGTGATGTGGGCGCCGAATTCGAGGCGCTTGAGGAGGTCGAACCCGTCGGCCTTCAGGGCTTCCTCCGGCGTCCGGCCGCTGTAGAGGGCGACCATCAGGGCGACGAACCCCTTGACGATGTGGCTGTCGCTGTCGCCCGCGAGCGCGAGGCGCGGAGCGTCCGCCGCGCGATCGAGGGACACGTCGAGCCAGACCTGGCTCTCGCAGCCGTGGACGCGGTTCGCCTCGACATGCCGCTCGGCGGGCAGGGCCGGCAGCGTCTTGCCGAGTTCGATCACGTACTCGTAGCGGTCCATCGGATCGTCGAGGATTTCGAAGTTCTCGATGATCGTGTCGAGGTTCGGCAGCATGGCTCACGGACGCTGTGGGGTGACGCGCCCGATATAGGGAGGATGGGCGCCGGAGCCCAGCGCCGTCAGGGCGCGGCGGGGCGGAAGGCGGGCCGGACCTCGGGGAGTTGGAGCAGCAGCGGGTCGGCGGCGGTGGCTGTGCCGCTCACCTCGATCTCGGCCTGGGCGGCGTAGGCCGCGATCAGCCGGGGGCCGAGCATCGGCACGCCGGGCTTGCCCGCCGCGGCGGCCTCGCCGCTGCCCGAGACGATCGACAGGCGGACCGGGGCGCCGACGCTCGCATCGATGGTGATGGCGATGCTGCAGCTCACCGTCTCGGCGGTGGCGTCGAGGCATTCGGCCACGACCTCGGCGACGATCATGCCCAGCGCGTTGGCGGTGCGCGGCTCGACGAGGCCGTTGCCGATCCCGTCCACGATCACGCCGATGCGTCCGGGCCGGCGCAGGTTGCCGAGCCCCGAGGCGAGTCTGCGGAGATAGTCCTGCAGGTCGATCGAGGCGATGTGGGGCGCCTCGTGCAGGTGCTGCTGCACCAGCGCGATCGCCCGCACCCGCTGGCCGAGCGCGTCGAAGCTGCCGCGGCAGGGCTCGGGGGCGGCCCGTCCGTAGAGGCCGATCAGGCTCACCATCACCTGAAGGTTGTTGCGCACCCGGTGATAGATCTCGGCGAGCAGCGTCTCCTTCTCGATGAGCGCGCGGGCGGATTCCTCCTCGGCGTTCTTGCGGTCGGTGATGTCGAAGCAGGAGCCGAGATAGCCGTGGAAGGCGCCGTTCTCCTGAAGCGGGCGACCGGTGTCGAGGAGCCAGCGATAGGCGCCGTCGTGGCGGCGCAGGCGGTACTCGATGGTGAAGGATTCCTGCGCCGCGAAGGCCTCGGCGACGATGCGGGCATGGCGCTCGAAATCGTCCGGGTGCAGGCCGCAGCGCCAGCCGCCCTCGATCTCCTCGGACAGCGAGCGGCCGGTGAACCGCAGCCAGCACTCGTTGTGGTGGACGATGCGGCCGCGATCGTCGGTGCGCCACATCATCAGCGGCACATGGTCGGCGAAGCGACGGAAGCCGTCGCCGAGGTCGAACGCGTCCGGCCCTCCCTTCGCCTCCGCTGGTATGTCCGCTGCCATCCGCTGTTCGTTCGCTCTGCCGTGACGCCTCGACCGCGCCGTTCTCGCGCATCTGCGCCGGTCAACGTATGCCGCGTGGGGCCGTTCCGGCCTGTCCACAAGTCGACCAAACTCGGCCGCGAGAATAGACCGGACCCGCCGTTGCGAAGCGCGGCCCAGCTTCACGATAGCTCGATCATCGTCCGGACGCGGGCGGCGAGCGCCTCCACCGGGAACGGCTTGGTGATCATCTGCATGCCGGGATCGAGCCGGGCGCCGCCGAACAGGGCGTTCTCGGCATAGCCCGTGATGAACAGCACCTTGAGGTCGGGCCGCCCGGCCCGGGCCTGTTCGGCGAGCTGGCGTCCGTCGAGGCCGGGGAGGCCGACATCGGTGACGAGGAGGTCGATCCGGGCCTCCGAGCGCAGGACGTGCAGGCCGGACGGGCCGTCCGCCGCCGCGACGGTGCGGTAGCCGAGTTCGCGCAGGGTCTCGACGACGAGGTCGCGCACCACCGGCTCGTCCTCGACCACCAGCACGGTCTCGCCCCGGCCCGCGGGCGGCGGCCCGGGCGGCGCGAGCGGCGGCGCGAGGGGTGGCGCGGCCGCCGCCTCGCCGTGATGGCGCGGCAGGATGAGCCGCACGGCGGTGCCGCGACCCGGCACGGATTCGAGCCGGACATGGCCGCCGGACTGGCGCGCGAAGCCGTAGATCATCGACAGGCCGAGGCCGGTGCCCGTGCCCAGCGGCTTCGTCGTGAAGAACGGCTCGAACGCCCGCGCCGCGACCTCGGGGGACATGCCGAGGCCGGTATCGGTGACGCTCAAGGCGACGTAATCCCCGGCGGCGATCTCCGGGTGGAGCCGGGCATCGGCCCCGTCGAGGCGGGCGTTGGCGGCCTCGATCAGGAGGTCCCCGCCCTCCGGCATGGCATCGCGGGCATTGATGGCGAGGTTGAGGACGGCGTTCTCGAGCTGGTTGGGATCGCACAGGGTCGGCCAGAGATCCGGGCCGGCGGTGATGGCGACGCGCACATTCTCGGTGAGCGTGCTGCGCAGCAATTCCTCCATGCCGGCCATCAGCGCGCCGACGTCCACCGGCTTCTGCTCCAACGGCTGGCGCCGGGCGAAGGCGAGGAGACGATGGGTCAGCGCCGCCGCCCGATGGGCCGAGGACAGGGCGGCCTCGACGTAGCGGTCGAGGGCGTCGACGCGGCCCTGCCCGATGCGGGTGCGCATCAGGTCGAGCGAGCCGACGATGCCGGTGAGCAGGTTGTTGAAGTCGTGGGCGATGCCGCCGGTGAGCTGGCCGACCGCCTCCATCTTCTGCGCCTGACGCAGCTGCTCCTCGGCGAGGCGCTGCTGGGAGATGTCGCGGCCGACGATGTGGAAGCGGTCGCCCTCCGGCACCGCCGTCCACATCACCGTGAGCCGCTGCCCATCCTTGCGCAGGACACGGTCGACGAAGTCGGTGACGGATTCGTGGCTCCCGAGCCGGCGCAGCACCGCGCCGGTCTCGGCATGGTCGGCCGGGTCGATGAGGTCGAGGAAGGGGCGGGCGAGGATCTCGGCCTCGCTCCAGCCGAGGAGCCGCGTCCAGGCCGGGTTGACGCTGCGGAGGTATCCGTCGAGCCCGGCGGTGCCCATCAGGTCGTTGGTGGTCTGCCACAGCCGGTCGCGCTCGCGGGTGCGCGCGTCGACCTCGCGCGAGAGTCCCTCCTCCACGCGCTTGCGGTCGGTCACGTCGAGGGCGAACAGGTAGGCGCCGTCGGCGGCGCCGTCCGGCGCGAGGCGCGGCCGGTAGCGAATCTCGGCGATGCGGCGGCGCCCGTCCCGGTGCGGCCAGGAACGCTCGAACCGCGCCTCGCGTCCGGCGAGGGCGCCCTCGAAACGGGACCGGTCGGCGGCGTGGGCGTCGCCGATCAGCTCGGCGAGGCCGCGCCCGTCCGGCGCGGCGCCGGAGGGCCCGAACCAGTCGGCCCCGGCGGCGTTGGCGAAGCGGCAGCGACCGGCGGGATCGAAGAAGGCGATCAGGACGGGCAGCGAATCGGCGATCAGGCGCAGTTCGCGGGCATGGGCGCGCTCGGCGAGTTCGGCCCGCGCGCGCTCGGCGGCGTGCCAGACCCGCTGCGCCACGTCCTCGACGAGGCCGACTTCCTCGCCCGACCAGGACCGCGGCGCCGGCTCGTGCAGGTAGACGACCGCCCGCAGCCGCCCCTCGCGGATCAGCGGCACGACGACGAGCGCCCGGCAGCCGATCGAGTCCCAGACCGCGGCGAAGTGCCGGCCGGCGCGGGGGTCGCTGTAGCAATCCTCGACCACCAGGGTGCGCCCGGCGCGCAGCTCCGCGATCACCGCCGGCCCGAACCCGTCGAGGATGCGCGATTCCCCCGCGAGGCTCGCCGTCGCGGCGTCGCGGGTCCAGTCGCGCTCGACCCGCACGACCTCGCCGGTCTCGTCGATCTCGCCGTAGCCGGCGCGGGCGGCGTTCAGCCGCGTGCCGAGGGCGGCGGCGGCGGCGCGCGTCGCGGTGGGCGGGTCGGGTGCCTCGCGCAGGAGATCGTTGAGGGCCAGGAGGAAGGCCTGCCGCTCTTCCGCCATCTTGCGGTCGTGGATGTCGGTGCAGGTGCCGAACCAGCGACGGATCCGCCCGGTGCCGTCGTGCAGGGGCTTGGCGAGGCCGAGCACCCAGCGATACCGGCCCGAGCGGTGCCGGAGGCGGTACTCGATCCGGTAGGTTTCGCCGGTGGCGAGGCACCGGCGCCAGACCTCCCAGGCGCGCTCCTGATCCTCGGGATGGAACATGCCGTTCCAGGCCTCGCCGTCGGTCGAGCCGGCGGGCACGCCGGTATATTCGTACCAGCGGGCGTTGTAGTAGTCGTGGAAGCCGTCGGCGCGGGTCGACCAGATCATCTGCTCGACGGTGTCGGTGATGCCGCGGAGTCGGTCCTCGCTCTCCCGGAGCGCCGCCTCGGTGCGCTTGCGCTCGGTGACGTCGAAGCTGACGCCGGGGAACCGGATCGGGCGCCCCGCCGCGTCGAGGGTACAGCGCCCTTCGGCGGCGGCCCAGCGCACCGAACCGTCGGCCTGGACCAGCCGGTACTCGGCGGCGAACGGGGCGCCGTCGGCGAGCGCCGCCTCGATCCGCCGCCGGACCTCGGGCAGGTCGTCGGGGTGGATGCCGCCGAAGAAGGTGCCGATCGGCGCGCCCGCCTCGGCCAGTTCGGGATCGACCCCGTAGAGCCGGGCGAAGCGGGCATCGGCGGTGACGCGGTCGGCGGTCACGTCCCAGTCCCACACCCCGATGCTGCCGCCGGCCGCCAGCGCCATGTCGAGCCGCTCCTCGCTGCGCTGGCGGGCGCGCTCGGCCAGCACCTCGGCGGTGGTCTCGGCGGTGATGCAGAGCATGCCGGCGATGGCGCCGTCGTCGTCGCGCACCGGCGAGTAGGTGAAGCTCCACCACGATTCCTCGGGCACGCCGTGGCGATCCATCATCAGCAGCCGATCGCGCTGGGAGACGCTGCGGCCGGACAGGGCCGTCTCGACCAGCGGGCCGATATCGTCCCAGAGATCGGCCCAGATCTCACGGAATCGGGCACCCAGTGCCCGGTCGAGCCGGTCGCCGAAGATCGGGCGGTAGGCATCGTTGAAGAAGACGATGCCGTCCGGCCCCCAGGACAGGAACATCGCCGCGGGGCAGGCCAGCATCGTGGCGAGCGTGCTGCGCAGCGAGACCGGCCAGCCGGTCGGGGGCCCGAGGGGATGGCCGGACCAGTCGTGGGCCAGGATCTCGCGCCCCGTCTGCCCGGCCTCGGCCAGGAACGCGAGCTGGGCTGGCGGCTCGGAGGGATCGGTCACCGGCCGGCCCTCCGCAGGCGACGGGACGCGGCACGCGGGGACGGGACGGACGAGGCAACCGGGCGGGGGCGTGGCACGGGCGAACCTATACAGAGTTCCGCCCCCGGGCGTAAGCGCATGCCGGCCGGCGAGCACGGCGCGGCCGTTCGGCGCCATCACGATGGCACGCAAGAGGATCGCCGCTCCTGCGGGCACGATCGGCACAATTCGTGACGTTTGCAATGCCGTCTGCACTGCCGGATCGTCCCGCCCGCCCATGCTGCAGTGTATCATCCCACACTGGAATTGTTTTGCATCGCAAAATGATCAATCGCACCGGGCGGCACATCTCGATCGGTCCCGAGAAAAGCCGCGAAAGCGCTTGCTTCACCCGGCGCGGCGTGCTCTGTACTTCCCGTCCGCATCAGACCCCGCGGAAGAGCCCAGTCCGGCCACCGTGCCGTTCATGGCGCCGAGGAGCGACCGCCCCCGGAAGCTTCGCGGCACAATTTCGTGGGGTTGGACGATCTGGAGGGTGGCGTGTCGCGCGCCGCTCCGAAGGGCTCGCGTGGCCGGCACACGTGCCGGCGGGCCCCCAGGAACCCATGACAGAGGGGGGCACGGAATGCTGGCAGCGGGCATTTCGAACGCCCGCGTCGTGGGGAGCATGATGGACAGAGATTCTTTCGCCTACGACTTCGACGCGCCCGACTCGGACTGGAACTACGAGCCGTCGCGGGCCGAGCTGTTCCGGCAGATCGCCGCGCCGCTCTACACCACCGATGCCGAGGGCTGGCTCACCTATTACAACGACGCGGCGGCCGAGCTGTGGGGCTTCCGCCCCGTGATCGGCAAGGCGCGCTGGTGCGGCGCGTGGCGGCTCTACAACCCGGACGGATCGGCGTTGCCGCACGACCTCTGCCCGATGGCGGTGACCCTGCGCGAGGGCGCGGCCGTGCGCGGGGCGCAGGCGGTGCTGGAGCGGCCGGACGGCAGCCGAGCGGCCTTCATGCCCTATCCGACGCCGCTGCGCGACGAGACCGGCGCCCTCGTGGGCGGCTCCAACATCCTGTTGAAGGTGGAACGGACGGCACGCCGCATGTCGACCGTCCGCGGCGGCGGCACCGGCGCACACCGCGCTCTGGCCGGGCGCCCTGCCCGTTTCGCGGGCATGCACGGATGTTCGGCGTGAGCGTTGCCGGCCGCCCCGCGCCGATCCACGTCGAAGAGGCGGGCCGCGGCCCCTGAGCCGCGCCCCCGCGAACGACAGGAGGAAACCGATGTCGATCGAAACGAACTGGAGCCTCGACGCCGTCCAGACCCTGCGCAGCCTCGCCCGCGAGGGCATGCCGGTCTCGGTCATCAGCCTGAGGCTCAAACGCCCGGTGGAAGCCGTAAGCGCCAAGCTCGCGGAACTCGGGATCACGCCGAAGATCGAGGCGTGATCGCGGCGCTCGGACCGGGTGCAACGGTGGGGGCGGTGCCGGACGGGGCTCGGCGAGCCCTCCTGAACCGCCCCACCTCCTCACAAGGGGAGGCGCGTGCCCTGTTCTACTCCCCCCGCGACCTTTGAAGTCTTCGATCCTCGACGGTCGCGGGGCGTCGAGCTTTTCCGGCCAGCGTTCGCGTCGCCTCGAGCGAACGCGCCCTTCATCGCGAGTCCGGACGCCCTACCACGTCCCCGTATTCTCCATCGAAGCCCAGGGCTCCTGCGGCGGCTGGGCGGGGCCCTTCTGCAGGATCTCGATCGAGATGCCGTCCGGCGAGCGGACGAAGGCCATGTAGCCGTCGCGTGGAGGGCGATTGATGGTGATGCCGGTGTCCCTCAGCTTGGCGCAGAAGGCGTAGATGTCCTCGACCCGATAGGCGAGGTGACCGAAATTGCGCCCTCCCGAATATTCCTCCGGGTCCCAGTTGTAGGTCAGCTCGACCATCGGCGACTTTTCCGACCTGGCGCGATCGACGTCGCCGGGGGCGGCGAGGAAGACGAGAGTGAAGCGGCCCTTCTCGTTCTCGACGCGCCGAACCTCCTGGAGGCCGAAGGCGTCGACGTAGAAGGCGAGCGCGCGGTCGAGATCGGCCACGCGGACCATCGTGTGCAGGTATTCCATGGCAGTCCCGAACAACGTCAGCGAAGGGTCGAGCGCCTATCTGGCTCGCGGTCGCGAAGCGTCAACGGGCCGTCGATGAAGCGCGGCACCGGCGTCTCAAGGGCGCGGGCCGCCGCCTCGTATTCGGCCGCCATGTCGCGCAGGGCCGGCACGGACGGGTCGGCGCTGAGATCGAGCTGATCGGCGAAGCGCCGGCACTGCTCGGCGCGGCGGCGGAAGGCGGCGGCGGTGGGGGTCATGGCGCCGATGATCTTACGGAAGAGCGGACCGGGCAGCGGTGCCGCCCGTCACACCGCGACGGCAATGGGGGCGCCAACGTTCTCGACGGCCGGGCCGGTGCGGACGTGATGACCGGCTACGGCGGCAGCGACACGTTCCATGTCGACAACGCGGGCGACCGGACCGTCGAAGTCAGGGTCAGGGGCAGCGACGCCGTCACCGACACGGTGGTGGCGTCGGTCGGCTACGCGCTCAAGGCCGGCGAGAACATCGAGGTTTTGCGGACGATCGACGCCGCGGGCAAAGCGGCGATCAACCTGACCGGCAACGCGTACGGACAGACGGTGGTCGGCAACAACGGCGCCAACGTCCTGAACGGAGACCTGGGCCAGGACGTCCTGACCGGACGGGGCGGGGCCGACACCTTCGTCTTCGACACCGCTCTCGGGGCCGGCAACGTGGATCGCATCACCGATTTCTCCGCGCCCGCCGACACGATCCGGCTGGAGAACGCGATCTCCACCGCGCTCGGGGCGGGCGAACTGGCCTCGGACCGCTTCAAGGATCTCGGCGTGGCCGGTGCCAAGCTCGATGCCAGCGACCGCATCGTCTACGACCGGACGACGGGCGTCCTGTCCTACGATGCCGACGGCAGCGGGACGAAGGCCGCGATGGTGCAGGTCGCCCTCATCGACACCAAGGCGGTGCTGACGGCGGCCGACTTCTTCGTCGTGTGACGCGGCCCGCGCGCCGCCCCGGCCACCGCCGAGACAGGTTTCCCTCTCGCGAGGCCCCCCTGCCTCGCCCGGCGTCGATCGACGATGCGGTCAAATCTTTTTGACGCAGGCGGCGGTGCCGCCGCGTTGCGACCCGCCTTCGACAGGCTAGAACGCCGGCCGCCCTCGAGGAACGACGCCGACTGCTGATGACCTCATCCGCCGAACGCCTGACGCCCGCCGCATCGGGCCTGCGCCCGGACAGCGGAAACGCTGCAATGGCCGGGACGCTGCCGGCTCACCGATCGGTCGAGGAGATCCTGGCCCATCCCGACTTCCCGGCCGCGCGCGCCCTGTTCGTCGCGGAGCACGCCAAGGTCTACGAGGCCGGCACCTTCCCGGCGCAGCTCGGCGCCGATATCGGCCGCGTGACGACGCTCGCCATCATCGTCTGCCTGCATGCCGCCTACGATCCGGCGGATCGCGCGACCTGGCCGACGCTCAACCGTCTCAAGGACCGGGTGGCCCGGTTCGGCTTCGCCAGCCCCCGGCTGATCGACGACTTCGTCGCCCGCCTCGGCCAGACCGGCTACGTCGCGATGGAGCGCCAGCCCGAGGACAGCCGGGTGCGCCTGCTCAAGCCCACCGAGCGCCTGCTCGCCTGGGACCGGGAGTGGATGGCGGCGCATTTCGCCCCCCTCGACCTCCTTTATCCCGATCCGGGCTACGGCCCGCCCGGACGGCGCGATCCCGCCTTCCAGGCCGTCCACGCGGGCGCGGCGCTGGCGGCCTTCGACGCCATCATCGCGATGACCTGGAGCAACCTGGAGATCGTGTTCTTCCTCAGCGCCACGAGCGCGCTCATCATCCTGCTGTCGTTCTTCGAGATGGGCGGGGCCGATCCCGAAAGCCGCATCCGCGAATCCGACCTCGCGCATCTCGCGCCGCGCTTCGGCGTGTCGCGCACGCATATCCGCAACATCCTGGCCGTCGCCCGGGAGCGGGGCTTCCTCACCCGCTCGGGGCCCCGCAACGCGTTCATCCGCCTGACCCCGCGCTGGACCACGGCCTTCGATCGCTTCATCGCCGACAGCCTCGCCCAATCGGACCTGACCTATCGGCTCGCCCTGCGGGCGATGGGAGCGGACGCGCTCTACCGGGGCTGACGGCACGCGACCCTCGCATCGCCCCGCAGTCCGGGCCGACGAGGTTCCGTCGTCGGCGAAAACCTCTAGAAGTCGGGGAAAGCCGCAGGCGAGCCCCGATCACACCATGCGCACCGAGACGCCGCCGACCGTCCGCCTCGAGGATTACCGCCCGAGCGATCACCTGATCGACCGGGTCGAGCTCGATGTCCGGCTCGATCCCCACGACACCCGCGTCACCGCCCGCCTCGCGATCCGTCCGAACCCGGCGGGGCGTCCGGGCGCGCCCCTCGTCCTCGACGGCGACGACCTGCGGCTCTTGGCGCTCGACCTCGACGGGCAGCCGCTGGCGCCCGCCGCCTTCCGGGTTGCCCCCTCGGCGCTGACCCTGCCGGAGCCGCCGGGGCGGCCCTTCACGCTGACGATCGAGACGCGGATCGACCCGAGCGCCAACACGAAGCTGATGGGGCTCTACCGCTCCAACGGCGTCTACTGCACCCAATGCGAGGCCGACGGCTTCCGGCGGATCACCTACTTCCTCGACCGGCCGGACGTGATGGCCGTCTACACCACGCGGATCGAGGCCGAGGAGGCGCAAGCGCCGGTGCTGCTCGGCAACGGCAACCCGGTCGAATCGGGCAGGATCGAGGGGACGGGACGCCACTTCGCGGTCTGGCACGATCCGCATCCGAAGCCCGCCTATCTCTTCGCCCTCGTCGGCGGTTGCCTCGACCGGGTGGCGAAGAGCTTCGACACCAGGGAAGGCCGCACCGTCGAACTCGCGGTCCATGTCGAGCCGGGCAAGGCCGAGCGCGCGGCCTACGCGCTCGACGCCGTCGAGCGCTCCATGGTCTGGGACGAGCGGGCGTTCGGCCGTGCCTACGATCTCGACGTGTTCAACGTCGTCGCCGTGTCCGACTTCAACATGGGCGCGATGGAGAACAAGGGCCTCAACATCTTCAACGACAAGTTCGTGCTGGCCTCCCCCGAGACCGCGACCGACGCCGACTACGCGGCGATCGAGGCGATCATCGCCCACGAGTATTTCCACAACTGGTCGGGCAACCGCGTCACCTGCCGCGACTGGTTCCAGCTCTGCCTGAAGGAAGGCCTGACGGTCTTCCGCGATCAGGAATTCTCGTCCGACATGCGCTCGCGCGACGTCCACCGCATCGGCGAGGTGCGGACCCTGCGCGCCCGCCAGTTCCCGGAGGATGCCGGCCCCCTGGCCCACCCGGTCCGGCCGCGGCAATACGCCGAGATCAACAACTTCTACACGGCCACCGTCTACGAGAAGGGCGCCGAGATCGTCAGGATGCTGCGCACGCTGGTCGGCGAGAGCGCCTTCCGCGCCGGCATGGACCGCTATTTTTCCGACAACGACGGCCGGGCCGCGACCGTCGAGGATTTCCTGGTGGCCTTCGAGGCGGAGTCGGGTCGCGACCTCGCCCGCTTCGCCGAATGGTACGAGCGCCCCGGCACGCCGCGGGTCGCCGTCACCGGCACCTACGACGCGGCGGAACGGACCTACCGCCTGGATTTCCGCCAGACGCGCCCCGGCGCCGGGGACGACGCGCCGCCCCTCGTCATCCCGGTCCGGCTCGGACTGGTCGGTCCGGACGGTCCTCTCGGGGAGGCGACATGCCCGCAGGTCGAGGACGGCGTGTTCGTGCTCGACGCGTTCGAGGCCGCGCTGACCTTCGACGACGTGACCGCGCCGCCGGTGCCCTCGCTGTTTCGCGGCTTCTCGGCGCCGGTGCGGGTCGACATGGCGATGGACGATGCCGACCGGCTCACCCTGCTGCGGCACGATTCCGACGGCTTCAACCGCTGGGAGGCGGCCCAGCGCGTCGCCGCCCGCCTCATGATCGGGGCGCTCCGAGGCGCCGCGACCGACGCCGGGGCGGATGCCTTCGCGGCGGCGCTCGGCGCCTTCCTCGACGCGCGGGCGCTCGACGATCCGGCCTTCGCCGCCCTGGTGCTGGCGCTTCCGAGCGAGAACGACCTCGCCGACGAGATCGGTGCCGAGATCGACCCGGATGCGATCTGTTCCGCCCGCCGGGCGCTGCGGGTCCGGATCGGGGCCAGCTTGAACCCGCGCCTGCGCGCCCTGCGGGACGCGCTGGCCGAGCCCGCGGGCACGCCGTTCTCGCCGGACGCCGCCTCGGCCGGACGGCGGTCACTGCGGAGCGCCGCGCTCGATCTGATCGCCGCCGCCGATCCGGCGGACGGCACCGCCCTGGCGCGGGCGCAGATCGCCGCCGCCACCAACATGACCGACCGGCTCGCCGGCCTGTCCACCCTCGCGCTCCTGCCCGGCTCGGCCCGCGAGGCGGAGTTCGCCGCTTTCGCCGAGTGCTACGTCGACGAGCCCCTCGTGCTCGACAAGTGGTTCGCGATCCAGGCGACGATCCCCGAGGACGGCACGATCGAGCGGGTGCGCCGGCTCCAGACGCATCCGGCCTTCGCGATGACCAACCCGAACCGGGTGCGCGCGCTGGTCGGCAGCTTCGCGCTCGCCAACCCGACCCAGTTCAACCGGGCCGACGGGGCGGGCTTCGCCCTCACCGCCGAAACGGTGCTCGCCCTCGACCGGACCAATCCGCAGGTCGCCGCCCGCCTGATGACGGCCTTCGGATCCTGGCGCCGCCTGGAGCCGGTGCGACGCGCCGCGGCGGAGTCGGCCCTGCGTCGCATCCTTGCCACGCCCGGTCTCTCCCGCGACGTCACCGATATCGCCGGGCGAAGCCTCGCGAATCGGTAACTGCCTGAGACGGCTCACCTTTCGAGAATCGGGCGGGTCCCGGCACGGACTCCGATCGCGCGTTTCGTCAACGCTCCCCCTCAAAAAGGGCGTGGACAAAGCGGCCGTCACGATGCTCAATATGAATACGATTCGAAAACAGCCGGTGTGGCACCGGCCGGGTCGGACTTATCCACCATTGCGAGGTTCCGATATGCCGGGGGCGGTTTCCGCGTCCCTGTCCGCACGTGCGCGCGCGGATACGATTCTCGGCGTCCAGCGTCCGAGCGGCACCGCGCAGACCCGCCTCGTTCGGGCGGAGGCTTGGCTGCGCTACGCCCTGCCGGCGCTCCTCGCGGTCTTCCTGCTCGGCCTCGCCGCCGTCTCGGCGCTGCAGCTACGCGGGCGCTACGAGGCGGCGTTGGAGTCGACTCGGCGGGAGGTCGAGACCGTCGCGCGGCTGGCCGCCTCCGTCCTTCCGGCGGACGAGGCCGCGATCGGGCTGGATCGGGTGCTGCCGCTGCATCTCCTGCCGAGCGGCGGTCGCGTGCTGGTGATCGACGGCGCCGGCGCGATCCGCGCCGCCCATCCGGCCCTGCCGAGCGGGACCGATTCGTTCGGCGCGTTCCTGGCCGGCGGCGAGCCGCTCGCCATTCTCGGCGAGAGCGCCGGAGCGATGACGGTCGGCCTGCACGGAGGCGGGCAGGCCGTCGCGGCCGTGATGCGCCGGCCCGGCAGCGCCCTGCAGGTCGCGGTGATCCGGCCGCTGGCGCCGATCGACGCCGAGTGGTGGCGCCTGTTCTGGAGCCACGCGGTCGTCCTCTGCGCCATCGCCCTGATGATGGGCGGGATCGCCGCCGCCTACATGATTCAGACGCGCCGGGCGCGCTCGGCGGACGAGGTCTGCGACCTCGTCAAGCAGCGCCTCGACACCGCGCTCGGACGCGGGCGCTGCGGCCTGTGGGACTGGGACATCGCCCGCGGGACGATCTTCTGGACCGACTCGATGTACGCCCTGCTCGGCTACACGCCGGAGAAGGACCTGCTCTCCTTCGGCGACGTCAACGCACTGCTCCATGCCGAGGACGGCGACCTCTACGGCCTCGCCCGCCAGCTCGCCGCGAGCCACGCCACCCTCGACCACGAGTTCCGGATCCGCGACGCCTCGGGCGCCTGGATCTGGCTGCGCACCCGCGCCGAGATCGTCGAGGACCCCTCCGACGGCAGCCGCCACCTCATCGGCATCGCCATGGACGTGACCGAGCAACGGCGCCTGGCCGAGACCAACGCCACCGCCGACATGCGCCTGCGGGACGCGGTCGAGGCGGTCTCCGAGGCCTTCGTGTTGTGGGATGCCGGCAACCGGCTGGTCCTGTGCAACTCGAAGTTCCGCGACCTCTACGCGCTCACCAGCCACGACGCGGTGCCGGGCCGGCGCTACGACGAGATCATGGGTCAGGGCGCGCTGCCCCCGGTGCGCCGGGACATCCCCGGACCCGAGCGCGGGCCGGCCCGCACCTTCGAGCTGGAACTGACCGACGGCCGCTGGCTGCAGGTGAGCGAGCGGCGCACCAAGGACGGCGGCTACGTCTCGGTCGGCACCGACATCACCAGCCTCAAGCGCCATCAGGAACAGCTCGTCGCCTCCGAGCGCGAGCTGATCGAGACGGTCAAGGACCTCAAGCGCTCCCGCCGCGCCCTGGAACTCCAGACCCAGCAGCTCGCCGATCTGGCCGAGCGCCATCACGACCAGAAGGCGCGGGCCGAGATCGCCAACCAAGCGAAGTCCGAGTTCCTGGCCAACATGAGCCACGAGCTGCGCACGCCGCTCAACGCCATCATGGGCTTCGCCGAGCTGATGGAGAGCGAGGTCTACGGAACCCTCGGCTCGCCCCGCTACGCCGATTACTGCCGCGACATCCAGCAGAGCGGCACCTACCTGCTCTCGGTCATCGACGACATCCTGCACATGTCGCGGATCGAGGCGAAGCGGGTGAAGCTGGTGCCCCGCGAGATCGCCCTGGATGCCGCCATCTCGGCCACCGTGATGATGGTCGCCAAGGAGGCCGCGGGCAAAGCGGTGACGATCCGCATGGACGTCCCTTCGCATCTGCGCGTCTTCGCCGACGAGCGCGCCCTGCAGCAGATCCTGCTCAACATCGTTCAGAACGCGGTCAAGTTCACGCCCGAGGGTGGGCGGGTAGGCCTGCGCGGGAGGGCCTGCGGCGGCTTCCTCCACCTGTTCGTCGCCGACACCGGCATCGGCATCCCGAAATCCGCGATCGCCAAGCTCGGCCGGCCGTTCGAGCAGGTCGAGACCAACCTGACGCGCAGCTACAAGGGCTCGGGACTCGGGCTCGCCATCGCCCGCTCCACTGCCGAGTTGCACGGCGGGTCCGTACGGATCCGCTCCGAGGAAGGTCAGGGCACGATCGTGCTGGTGCGCCTGCCTCGGCCTACGGCCGGGGAAACCGGCGGGCCGAAGCGGGACCCGATCCGGAAAGCCGACCGGCCCCGCGCGACGAACCCGGCGCCGGAGCCGGTTCGCGAGATCGTCGCGACACTCCGGACGACGCATGCGGCCATTCCGGCGGGCATCGTCCGCGCGGCCGGCAGACCCGGCCGGGAGATCTCGCATTTCGTCTGATCTCTTGGTCGGCGGATCTCCCAAACCGAGGCGCCCCCGTCCCGAGCGATCCCGGGGCTGCTCGGGATCGGCAAGCTGGAGCATCGGCCCGAAGGGGGATACCGGCTTTCGGCAAAAACCGATGCGGCGGAAGAACCGAGAGGATCGTGGTGGGGCCCGGGCAACCTCGGGCGGAGAGAAGCGAAGCGTCGGCGCAGGGCAATCGCTCGAAGCCGCTTTGCGGCTTCGCGGCGCGAAGAGCGCCGCGCGGAGCGGGCTTTTCAGGACATCCGTCCTGAAAAGCGTCGAGCGGAGCGAAAGCCTGAGCCCGCGGAGGCGGGCGCCGGCGACTGAGGCAAGTCGACAAAACCAGGGACATCGCTTCAAGCGATTGCCCTGAGCGTCGGCGCCCGAGGGATTGACGTCCGAACCGAACGCCCCGCCATGAGCAGAAAGCGTCAGCCCGGCTGGCCCACCAGCCAGCCCGCCTGGACCGTCAGTTCGGTGCGGTAGACCGGCAGCCCGTCCGCGTCGCGGGCGGTGACGGACATCCGGCGCTCGTTGTGGGCGACGACCTCGAAGCGGGCGATGTCGAGGAGCGTGCGCATCGCCAGCGAGGCGACCGCCTCGGTTTCGTCGAGTTCCGTGCCTTCCTCGTCGACCGTGAGACCGCCGTTCTCGACGTCGAAGTAATACCGCGGCATGTGCCTCGAATCCCGGAACAGACATTGCCGTCTGATAACCGGCATCCGCCTCGCGGTTTCCGTGCTCTGCGGCGTCCCGCCTTCACGGTCGCGAATGGGCTACGCCAGTTCCTCGTGCCAGGTTCGGCCGTCGCGCTCGATCAGGGCGATGGCCGCGGTCGGGCCCCAGCTTCCGGCGGCGTAGGGACGAGGCGGTTCGGGACGTTCGGCCCAGGCCTTGAGCAGCGTATCGGCCCAGGCCCAAGCGACCTCGACCTCGTCGCGGCGCATGAACAGCGTGGCGTTGCCGCGCACCACGTCCATCAGCAGGCGCTCGTAGGCGTCCGGGTAGCGCTGCTTGAAGGCCTCCTCGAAGGAGATGTCGAGGTTGGTCGGGCGAAGCCGCATCCCGCCGGGGCCGGGGTCCTTGGTCATCACTTCGAGCTTCATGCCCTCCTCCGGCTGGAGGCGGATGACGAGGCGGTTCGGCTCGCGCCCGAACGATTCCGATGGGAAGATCGAGAACGGCGAGGCGCGGAACTGCACCACGATCTCGGAATGCTTCTTGGGCAGGCGCTTGCCGGTGCGCACGTAGAAGGGCACGCCGGCCCAGCGCCAGGTCCGCACCTCGAGCTTGAGCGCCACGAAGGTCTCGGTGCGGCTCGACGGGTGGTCGCCGAGATCGGTCTGGTAACCCGTGACCGGCTGGCCGCCGACCGCGCCGGCGGCGTACTGGCCGCGCACGGTCACGGTCTGCACGTCCGCGGCGGTGATGGGCTTGAGGGCGCGCAGCACCTTCAGCTTCTCGTCGCGCACCGAATCGGCGTCGAGCGAGATCGGGCTCTCCATCGCGGTGAGGCAGAGGAGCTGGAGGATGTGGTTCTGCACCATGTCCCGCAGCGCGCCCGAGGTGTCGTAGTAGCCGGCCCGGCCCTCGACGCCGACGGTCTCGCCGACCGTGATCTGCACGTGGTCGATCACGTCGGCGTTCCACAGCCGCTCGAAGATCGTGTTGGCGAAGCGCAGGGCCAGGAGGTTCTGCACCGTCTCCTTGCCGAGATAGTGGTCGATCCGGAAGATCTGGCTCTCGGGGAAGACCGCGCCGACGGCGTCGTTGATGGCGCGGGCGGATTTGAGGTCCTTGCCGATCGGCTTCTCCAGCACGACGCGGGTGTTCTCGCCGATCAGGCCGTGTCGGTCGAGGCTCCGGCAGATCGCGCCGTAGAGGTCGGGCGAGGTGGCGAGGTAGAACGGCCGGATGCGGTCGGGCCGCTCGTCGAGCATCCGCTTCAGCTCCCCCCACCCGTCCTCGCCGAGCGCGTCCACCGCCACGTAGAACAGGTGGTCGAGGAAGCCCCGGAGCTTCGCCTCGTCGATGTCGCCGGCCGGCACGAAGCTCAGGAGCGCGTCGCGGGCCCGCGCGCGGAAGTCCTCCGTGCCGAGTTCCGTGCGCGAGGCGCCGATGATGCGGCTCGATTCCGGGATCTGCCCGTCGCGGAAGCGCTGGTAGAGGGCGGGCAGCAGCTTGCGCTGGGTCAGGTCCCCGGTGGCGCCGAAGACGACGTAGTCGAAGGACGAGACGGGAATGATGGTGGCCACGTCGGCTCCCATGGTTCGCGCGGGCGGGCTTCCTCCGGCCGCGGCGTCTGGCCGAAGGGTTATCGGCCGGGGAGGGGCGAATGCAAAGGCCTCGCCGAAACGGATCGGGCGCGGTGAAGCCCCGGCCGGCGGTGTCCCGGCCGCCGGCCGGGACGGCGGTTCGCCCGGCCGGATGCGGACGCGTCAGAGCTGGAAGGGGATGTCGCGGATCGCGAACGCCGACAGGTCGGGGGCGTAGAGGCCGATCATCGGCCCCTCCGCCGCGTAGCCGAAGAACCGGGTCACGGCCCCCGGCAGAGCGGATTCGAGGCGGGCACAGACCGTCAGGCGGGCCAGCGAGGCGGGCGGGAAGATCAGGTAGTCGGGCGGCAGCGACGCGGCCGCGACCCCCTGCATCCGCGGCGAGAACTGCCACGCCCGGATCGCGTGGGCGATCTTGAGCGTCATCTGGTCCTCGAACACGATCGCGCCGTCCGGAGCGGGCTGGGCGGTGTAGAGGCGCCCGGTCAGCGCGTCGAAGCGCCCCTCCGCCGAGGCCGCGGCGTAGACCTGCTTCCAGCGGCCGGACAGGACGTACTCGGCATCGACGAGCAGGAGCGGCCCATCGCTCAGGCCGTCGCAATGGGCGGCGAGCGCGGCCGCGACGCTCGGGAAGGCCGTCGGCTCGCCGTCCGGCCCGATGCCCTCGGCACTGCCCTCCCCGCCACTCTCCCCGCCGCCCTTGGGCCAGGCCGCGGCGAGATGTCGGCAGCCGGCGACGAGGGCGCGGTTGGCCTTCCGCCACTGCTCGTAGGCCTGGGCATCGCGGGCGTGGACGAAGACCGCGAGCGGCGGCGCGGGCGCGTCGTCGGCGACCCGCAGGTCGGTCAGCGGCGTCGGCAGGCGCAGCAGCGCGAGGTTCGCGAGGTGATCCTCGACGAAGGTGATCTGGTTGTCGGCCCGGGCGATGCGGTAGCGGCCCAGCGTCACCGGCAGGAACACCGGCGGGCGGCGCTCGGTGTAGCGCAGGATCAGTTCCCAATCGACGAGGCGCCGCATGCTCTCGTTGAAGCCGCCGAGCTCGTCGTAAAGCTCGCGGCGGTGCATGAAGACGTTGAGGTCGATGAAGTTGCGCCGCTCCAGGCGGCTGCGGTTGAACGGCGCCATCCGCAGGAAGCGGAACTCGTCGCGGTCGTAGTGCGCCAGGTACTCCCAGATCTCCTGACCGGCGTAGGCCGTTGTCGTCTCCGGCGCGCCGCGCAGCGCGTCGAGCATGACCGCGAGGTAGTGCGGGCTCCAGACGTTGTCGGAATCGATGTAGGCGATGAACGGACCCCGGGCCTCGCGCAGGCCGGCATTGCGCGCGGCGGAGACGCCGCTGTTCTGCGCCAGCTCGATCAGGCGGATGCGCGGATCGTCGAAGCTCTTGATCACCGCGACGCTGTCGTCCGCGCTGCCGTCGTCGACGATGAGGAACTCGAAGTTGGCGTAGGTCTGGGCGAGGACGGACTGGATCGCCTCGGCGACGATCTTCTCCCGGTTGAACACCGGCATGACCACGCTGACGAGGTCGGTCTGGGGCGCCTTCTCGGACCGGGCGATGCGCAGCATCCGCTCCAGCGTGATCGCGTCGAGGATGGCCGGGATCTCCTCGACCTGCCCGTAGGGCATCCGCTCCTCGTTGTAGGACCAGCGCAGGAACTGCTCGAAATCGAAGGTCTTGCTGAACCCCCGGCTCGGATTGACGATGCTGATCTGCCGCTTGGCCAGGACGTCCGTGCGCCCGGCGGCACAAGCGGTCGCCTCCAGGGCGAGATGCTTGAACACGTCGTTGGGCAGCGCGACCTGGAAGGCGTGGTCGCCGGCGCCGATCTTGGCCTTCTCCAGGTCGGCCCGCCAGATATCCGCCCGGACGCCCCGGACCACCGTCTCCGTGCCGACCGAGATGTCGAGAAGGGTCGCGACGCCCGGATGGGCCGCGTCGTAGGCCCAGCCGTTCAGGCGCCCGGCCACCACGTTGCCGAAGGCCGCCTTGTGCTGGACCGGACGCTTCTCAAGCACCGGCAGGTCCGTCAGCGGCCGCGCGGTCTCGTCGAGGCCGAGGATCCGCCGGCCGTCGCCGCGGGTGCGCAGCTCGAACTGGTGCGCCTCACCGTCCTCCGAGGCGAAGGACACCGGCGCCCTGAAGCCGGATTTCCGGGCAAAGCCGGCGCCCTCGACATCGGCCCGATCGTCGGTGACGTCGATGGCGCGGACCGGCGAGCCGTCGCGGAACACCCAGACCTGGCCGGGACCCCATTTCCCGTTCTCGCCCTTCTCGGCGACCCATCCCCGGACGTTGCCGCCGCCGAACACTTCGAGGCGACCCTCGGTGACGGCGGTCTCCTTCAGCGTCACATCGTCCAGGCGCTTGGGGAGATCGACGCGACCGCTCACGCCCTTGGCGCCGTCCTCCAGGGCGGCGGCGACGCAGCGCTCGAACACCCGCAGCAGGCCGGCATTGCTCTGGAGGATCTTGTCCTGCCACGGCTGGACGAAGTCCCGCTCGATCCCGGCGGCGACGGCGGCCGCATCGTAGCCGCCGCCCAAGCGCTTGCCCCACCGCTCGCTGAAGACGAAGCGGTTCCGCAGCAGGTAATAGGTGTAGTAGAGGGCCGGGAAGTCGCCCGCCTTCGAGCGTTTGTTGTGCGACACCCGGGCATCGGGAACGACGACGCACTTGACGCCGCGGTCCTTGAAGGAGAGGCACCAGTGCGTCTCCTCGTAATAGAGGAAGTAATCCTCCGGGATGTGGCCGATCTTCGGCAGCAGGGCGAGCGGGACGAACAGGGCGCAGCCGTTGAGGACATCGACCTCGTAGGGGGTCTTCGGCAGGGCGGCGGCGGTCCCGCCCTCGAAGAGCTGGTTGACCACGACCCCCTCCGGGCCGGCGAAGGCGACGCCGCCGCCGTAGCCGACACGTCCGTCCGCGTTCATCACCGCCGGGGCGATGACCGCGTCGGGCCGGGCGTTCCGGACCAGGATGTCGAGGGCGGCGGCCGTCACGGCGACATCGGGATTGACGATGAAGCCGTACTCGCAGCCCTCCTGCCGCATCAGTTCGAGCAGGGCGTTGTTGCCGCCGGCATAGCCCTGGTTGTCCCCGTCATAGGCGTAGACGTCGACCCGCTCCATCAGGTTGCGGTTGGGCCGCTGGCCCGCCGCGTTGTCGTAGACGTAGACGCGGACCGCGCGTCCCCCCACGCTCTTGGGGAGTTCGGCGGTCAGGCGCTCGATGTCGTCGACGCTGAAGTAGTTGACGAGCGCGATGCCGATCGCGCCGGCCGCCTTGCGGGTCCGGCGATGGACGAGGATCGGGCGCTTCCGGCCGTCGGTCTCGATCGTCAGCCGCTCGGCCGGCATGGCCTGCCGCAGCTTCTGCAGGAAGCTCTCGCCGTGCACGCTCCAGGCGTTCCTGCGCGCGAATTCCGCGGATCGCACGCCGCTCTTGGCCACGTCCTCGGGCGCCGCGAGGGCGACGAGCATCGCCTGGCGCAGGCCGTCGGGCGCGGCGGGATCGTAGGCGATGCCGATCTGCTCCTCGGCGACGAAGCGCAGGGTCGGGCTCGACGGGACGATCACCGGCTTGGCGTAGCTGGCGGCGAGCAGCACCGAGCCCGAGGTCAGGATCTGGCGGTAGGGCAGCACGATCGCGTCGGCCGCGGCGCAGATGCGGGCGAGGTCGTGGGGCGGCAGGAAGCCCGTGAGCACCCGCAGGTTCGGGTTCATGTCGGCGAGCAGCTTGACGCTGCCGGCCGAGAACGGCGCGACCGGCTTGCCGGCCACGACGAGGTAGGCATTCGGATGGCTGCGGACCACCTCCTCGAAGGCGGCCAGCAGCACGTCGATGCCCTTGTAGGGCCGCAACTGCCCCACGAAGGCGAACACGAACGCGTCCTCGGGCACGCCGAGCAGCCAGCGGGCGCGGTCCCTCGGCATGGCCGGCGGGTAGTAGCCGAGATAGCTGCCGTGCGGGACGACGACGACCTTGGCGGGATCGACCGGATAGACCGCGTTGACCGCCTCGATCGCCGCCTCGCTGTGGAGGTGGATCAGGCTCGCCGCCTCGGAAAGACGCGCCGAGAACTCCACCTCGAAGTCGCCGAGCCGGCGGTCGTGCGAGACCACATTGTGGATCGTCCACACGAACAGGCCGCCGCCGGCCTTGAACAGACGCACCGCCGAGAGGAACTCGTCGGCCTTGGCCTGATAATCGTGGATGTCCGCCGAGCCGGCGAAGAGCGGCTCGGGCCAGTGCAGGTGGTAGACGACCTGGCGTGTCTCGGTCGCGAGCGCCGCGATCGCCTCCTGGATCGTCCCGTAGGAATAGTCGCCGGCCTTGGCGAGCGCGCTGTAGAGTCCGGTCTGGTAGGGGTTGCTCGGCGAGTAGTCGGGAAAGGCGAACAGGCGGATGTCGCCGCGGGGCTTCGCGGCCGGCGCCTTCTTTGCGGCCGGCTTCTCGGCGGGAGCGGGCGCGGGTGCCGCGGCGGCGGGAGGCGGGGGTGCTGCGGGAGCGGGCGATGGCGTTTCGGACTCGGCGGCGGGTGTCGAAGCGGTTGGACGCCCGAACCACCGATTGACGTTCACCATCGTTACGCTTCTCCGGTGTCTTTAACGTAGCGCCTCGAAACGTGAGGTTTGCCGCACCGAGCCGCCGGCGGGCGGATTGCGGTGACGCGACCTCGGGAGGCGCACGATCATGCCGTTCCGCGAAGGGGCTTGCCGCAGAGCACTGCGTAGAGCACACTTCCGCATCGCACCTACTATGGGCGGCCCCGCTCCGCAAGGGCATTCCGCGGCGGGCAGGCGGCCGAAAGACTGCATTGGCGAACCGGCGCGCCGAGCCTTCCACTGAAATTAAGCGCACCCGTCGTGAAATGAGCCTGTATTCGCTTCCGGCTCTTTGAAAGAAATCTCATCACAGGATGAACCGGCAGTCGCGGACTCTATCGGACGCCGCTCGAAACGTCGTCGATCCTGCGGCTCCGCATCACTCTTCATAGGCCCGGCGGGCGCGACTTCCGATCGAGTTGTACTCGGCGGTCGCGGTCGCGGAGGGTTCGGAGGGCGCCTCGGCCGCGGGCGGCAGTTTCGCGATCCGGTCGATATGCACGCCCGCGTAATTGCCGCGGCGCCACGCCAACGTGACCCGCATGACGAAATCGCGCCCGACGATCTTGAGCATGAAGGTCGCCGGCAGTTCCCAGGAACTCGGCACGCCGAGCTTGGCCCCGGATTTCGAGATATCCTTGACGTTGCAGGGGATCTCGGTGCCGTCGAACAGCCGGATCATGGCGATCCAGTTGGTGGCCATGCGCGCTTCGCGCCGCGGGACGACGCCGCCCGGAGCGGCGTCGTCGTCCGAAGCGGCCCCGAGGGCGGACGAAGGCGGGACGTCCTGGCTGCGTTGATCCGGCATGGGGCAGTTCGTGATGGGTCCGTCTCATAGCCATTAGCGGAAATGCGTTTCTACAAGGTTTTAGCGTCCATCCCCGCTCCGGCCGCGCCATCGTGCCGCGTGGCCGAACCGTGCCGCGCGGCGCTCCGGAATGCGCGCATTGCTGCACAGCGAAAGCAATCGTTTCTCTTGCGTTGCAACATGAAATGCGCTGCACGCAAGTCGATTTTCCCCTTGCCAGACCGGAACGACTGATTAACGTGTGCCCCGTTCCGACGCGTTCGAAGATTGGCCCAAGGCAGGGAGTGGTCCCATGTCCGAGCACATTCGCGTGAAACCGACCCAGGACGGCACCTACACGGTCTACCGTGGCCCGCTCGCCCTCGTGTCGGGCCTCACTCGGCTGCAAGCCGAACGCTACGAGGCCAGCATCGCCCGGCAGCGGGCGGCCTCGACGGTGGTCGCCGGCTGACCGGCGGCCTCATCACTGGACCGTCGAGGGCGCGGCGCCGGAGGGTGCCGCGCCCTTCTCACGTCTCGGGCGTCGTTTCCGCCAGGATCCAGGCCGCCGTGTCCGGGTCGGCGCCCGCCGCGGGCAGGTACAGGATGATCGGCGTGTCGTAGGGGTGGCGCGCCTTGAGGGCGGCACCGAGCGCCTCGGCCAGCCCCTCGCGGCTCTTCAGGATGGCGACGACCTCGGTCGATCGCTCGACCGCGCCCTTCCAGGCATAGACCGACTGCATGTCGGGCAGCACGTTCACGCAAGCTGCGAGCCGGGCGCGCACCAGCGCCTCGCCGACGGAGAGCGCCGTCGGCGCGTCGGGGAAGGTCGTGTAGACGAGGAGCATGCGCTCCATGCTATGGCTCTCCTGAAGCAGGTGGGTCCGGCAGTGGAGCCGGTGCGGCCTGTATCCGTCAACGGGGCCGACAGACCGATGCCGCGGCGTTTTTCACGGATCGCCTTCGTGGCGAGCCCCACGCCGGAGGCGCGGGAGGCGGCGGACCTGCTGATGCGCCGCTACGACCACGTCCCGCCGGAAGAGGCCGACGTGGTGGTGGCGCTCGGCGGCGACGGCCTGATGCTGCAGGTGCTCCACCGCTTCATGAACGACCCGAAGCCGATCTACGGGATGAACCGCGGCACGGTCGGCTTCCTGATGAACGAGTTCCGCGAGGATGCCCTGCCGGAGCGGCTGGAGGCGACCAAGCGCTCGACGATCCACCCGATGACCATGGTGGCGACCGACACGGAGGGGCGCAGCCACACGGCGCGGGCGATCAACGAAGTCTACATGCTGCGCCAGACCCACCAGACGGCGAAGCTCAAGGTCTCGGTGGACGACCACGTGCGCCTGCCCGAACTCATCGCCGACGGCATCCTGGCGGCGACCCCCGCGGGCTCGACCGCCTACAACCTCTCGGTCGGCGGGCCGATCCTGCCGCTCAACGCGCAGCTCATGGCGCTGACCCCGATCTCGGCCTTCCGCCCCCGGCGCTGGCGCGGGGCCCTGCTGCCGAACCACGCCCGCATCCGCATCGACGTGATCGACGCCACCTACCGCCCCGTGGCGGCGGTGGCCGACCACACCGAGTTCCGCCGGGTCTGCACGGTGGAAACATGGCTCGACCACGCCACCAGCCTCGTGCTGCTGCACGATCCCGGCCACAGCCTGGAAGAGCGGATCTTGAGGGAGCAGTTCGGCTGAGTGCGGCCGAGTCGCCTCAGGGCATGTCCGCGATGCGGCTGCCCTTGATCAACGCGACGAGCTGGCTCTGCTGGTGCGTGCCGGTCTTGTGCAGGATCCGCTCCAAGTAGGACCGGGCGGTGTTGAGGCGAAGGGATTCGCCCGCCGCCGCTTCCTTGAGGGACCGCCCGCCTGCGAGCGCGGCGGCGAGCCGCGCCTCCTTCGGCGTCAGATCGAACAGGCCGCGCAGCAAGGCGAGATCCGGGACGTTGCCGTCCATGCCGACCGGCGTCACGACGAGGAGCGTGGTCCCGCCGAAGACATCGTTGGCCGCGCCGCGCACGGGAACGACGTGAACGATGGCGGGCGGGCGCTCGGGCGCGCCCGGCACCGGGATCGAGCGGGCCGCGCCCGAGCGCTCCGAGGCGTCGAGGGCGGCTCGCAGCAGGGCGTCGGCAGGCGCGTGGGCGAGAACCAGACGGCCGTGGGCGGCGGGCACCACCTCCGGCGTCTCGTCGAGAAGCCCGTTGGTCGCCAGGACCCGGCCGCTGAAGGCGAGACTCGCAGCGGGCAGTCCCAGCGCTTCGAGAGTCGCGACGGCCGCCCGGGCCCGCTCCAGTCCGAGCCGGGCGGCGATCAGGGCCGAGCGTGCGAGGTGCGGACGCAGACCGTCGAGGACGGTGACCGCCTCCGGCGGGTGACGGCCCTTGTCGAGCCGACGCTCGAAGGTGAGTCCCACCGCCTCGCCGCTCGGCATCGCGATCAGGGTCGCGAGCTGGGCGCCGAGACCGATCTGCTCCAGCCGCGGGATGACCGGATCGCGGGCGATCTGGACGGGCGTGAGCAGATCGAGGGTATGGACGAAGCCGGCATGGTCGTGGACGGCGACCGCCGCGGGACGCTCGCAAGTCCGCCAGAGCCCGCTGGCGATGAAGTCGGAGAGCGTTGCGCGGATCGCGTCGGTCGCGGCCCAGAGCGGCGGATGGCCGGCCTTGATGATCTGGAGCGCACCGCTCGCCGAGCCGGAGCGTGCGCCGATCTCGTCGAGGATCGCGGGCCACAGCTCGGGAAAGAAGGCGGCCTCGTAGGCCCGGTCGATCAGATCCTCATGCATCCACGATCGCACTTCGCTCGCGGTTGGGTCCGGAGCCGATCCCCGGAGACGCCGAGTCGCGACGCGATCCTACAGGAACGGCTCCCGGAATGCCGCGTATCAAGGATTGCGCAGCACCGGCACGGTCTTGGGCGAGCCGAGGTCGTAGGTCTTGTTGCGCAGGGGATCGAGGCGGGTGCCCTCGGAGGCGTCGAAGGCCTTCGGACGCTGGCCGGGAGCGCCGTCGATCGTCGCGCCGTCGAGCGCCAGCGACGAGCCGCCGCCCGGCGCGTAGGCCGAGGCGCGGCCGGGGGTACCGGCGGGCTGGGTCGCGTTCGGCTCGGCGGTGTTGGGATCGACCTTGTCGACGCTGCCCGATTCCGGCTGCGGCGCCTCCTTGCGCGCGCGCTCGACCTGACGCCAGCGGGTGACGTTGCGCTGGTGGCCCTCCAGCGAATCGGCGAAGGCGTGGCCGCCGGTACCGTCGGCGACGAAGTACAGGTCCTTCGTGCGCGAGGGGTTGGCCACCGCTTCGAGCGCGGCGCGGCCCGGATTGGCGATCGGCCCCGGCGGCAGGCCCTCGATCACGTAGGTGTTGTAGGGGGTCGGGCGGTCGATCTCGGAGCGCAGGATGCCGCGGCCCAGCGTGCCGCGCCCGCCGACGAGGCCGTAGACGATGGTCGGGTCGGATTGCAGCTTCATCCGCTTCTGGAGGCGGTTGACGAACACGCCGGCCACCCGCGGGCGCTCGTCGGCGCGCCCCGTCTCCTTCTCGACGATGGAGGCGAGCGTCACCATCTCGGCAGGCGTCTTGACCGGCACCTCGGGGCTGCGGCGCTGCCAGATCTGGTTGAGCACCTCGCGCTGCTTGGCCCGCATCAGGTTGACGATCTGCTGGCGGGTGGCGCCGCGCTCGAACTTGTAGGTGTCGGGCAGGAGCGAGCCCTCGGGCGGGGTCTCGGCGATCTCGCCGGACAGCACGTCGTTCTCGTTCAGGCGCGCCACGATCTGCTCCGAGGTCAGGCCCTCCGGAAAGGTGATGGCGTGCTGGACCTGGCGGCCGGTCGCGAGCGTGTCGATGGCGTCGCGGACGCTGGCATGGGCCTTGAACACGTACTCGCCATGCTTGAGCGGGCCCTTGCCGCCGAAGCGGGCGGAGAGCTCGAACAGGTTGGGATGGTCGATCACGCCCTCGCGGGCGAGGATCTGGGCGATTTCGGAGGTGCCGCTGCGGCTGGGGATCACCACCACCTTGTCGGCCTGGAGCGGCCCGGGCTCGCTGGCCTGTCGGGTGACGAGCGTGATCCCGACGAGGGCGCCGAGCGCCACGATCACCGCGAGCGTGAGGAAGCCGCTGACGGCGGCGAGCAGGCCGCCGCGGCGGCGCTCGGGTTTCTCGGGCGGGGGCGGCGCCACCGTGGGTTTGAGCGCCTCGCTCGGGCTGCGCGGCGACAGGCGGTTGGGCAGCGACGGCTCCTCGGGAGCGGGCGGCGGCGAGGGCGGCGCTTGTCGTCTGCGGAACATCGGGACCCTGCTGGCGAGCCGCGCACGATCCCAGCGGGAATCGTCGCCGGAACGCCCGGAGCACGAGGCTCACGGCCGGCCGCGCGTGTCGGGCCGGACCCTTATGCGGTTTTGTGGCGAAATGGCGTTAACGGTCGCGGTGGACGCTCAATCCGCCCGGCGCATGAGCAGCGAGGCGTTGGTGCCGCCGAAGCCGAAGGAGTTCGACAGCACGGTGTCGACGCGCTTGCGCTTGGCCTCGTGCGGGATCAGGTCGATCGCCGTCTCGACCGACGGGTTGTCGAGGTTGAGCGTCGGCGGCATAA
The DNA here is from genome assembly GCF_014199935.1 of Methylorubrum rhodinum. GTDB lineage: Bacteria > Pseudomonadota > Alphaproteobacteria > Rhizobiales > Beijerinckiaceae > Methylobacterium > Methylobacterium rhodinum. Next base: position 123,335 of record NZ_JACHOP010000005.1, on the reverse strand, counting down.
CCCCGTCGCGGATCGCGAGCACGGAGAAGATCGCCTCGACGGCGCCTGCGGCCCCCAGCAGGTGCCCGATGGCGGACTTGGTGGAGGACATCGAGGCCTTGCCGGCATTATCGCCCAGCAGCCGCTCGACCGCCTTGAGTTCCAGTTCGTCGCCGAGCGGCGTCGAGGTGCCGTGGGCGTTGATGTAGTCGATCTCGGATGGGTCGATGCCCGCGCGCTTGACCGCCGCCTTCATGCAGCGGAAGCCGCCGTCGCCGTCGGGCGCGGGCGAGGTGATGTGGTAGGCGTCGCCCGACAATCCGTAGCCGATTACCTCGGCGTAGATCTTGGCGCCGCGGGCTTTGGCGTGCTCGTATTCCTCCAGCACGACGATGCCGGCGCCCTCGCCCATGACGAAGCCGTCGCGGTCGCGGTCGTAGGGGCGCGAGGCCTTGGTCGGATCGTCGTTGAAGCCGGTGGAGAGCGCGCGGCAGGCCGCGAAGCCCGCGAGCGAGAGCCGGTTGACCGGCGCCTCGGTGCCGCCGGCCACCATCACGTCGGCATCGCCCAAAGCGATCAGCCGGGAGGCGTCGCCGATGGCGTGCGCCCCGGTGGAGCAGGCGGTGACGACCGCGTGGTTCGGACCCTTGAGCCCGTGCTGGATCGAGACCTGCCCCGAGGCGAGGTTGATGATGCGGCCGGGAATGAAGAACGGCGAGATGCGCCGCGGCCCCTTCTCGTGGAGGGTGACGGAGGCGTCGTAGATCGTGCCGATGCCGCCGATGCCGGAGCCGATCAGGACGCCGGTGGCCTCCTGGTCGCGGTCCGATTTCGGGTGCCAGTCGGCGTCGTCGAGCGCTTGGCCCGCCGCAGCCATGGCGTAGACGATGAAGGGATCGACCTTGCGCTGCTCCTTCGCCTCCATCCACGTGTCGGGATTGAAGGTGCCGTCGCTGCCGTCGCCGAAGGGCAGCGTGCAGGCGATGCGGCAGGCGAGGTCGTCGGTCTGGAACGCGGTGACCTGGGAGGCGCCGCTGTCGCCGGCGATGAGCCGGCTCCAGGTGTGCTCGACGCTGCCTCCCAGCGGCGTGACCGCACCCAGACCCGTGATCACCACCCGACGCATCGCACGTTCCCGATCGATCCGCGACCCGGCCCGGTGACCGGGGCTCCATTGAACTGAAAGATAAAACGGCGCGCGGGGTCTATCGACCCCGCCCGCACGAGGACGTCTCCGATCAGGCGGAGTTCTTTTCCAGGAACTTGATCGCGTCGCCGACCGTCTGGATGGTCTCGGCGGCGTCGTCCGGGATCTCGACGTTGAACTCCTCCTCGAACGCCATCACCAGCTCGACGGTGTCGAGGCTGTCGGCGCCGAGATCGTCGATGAAGTTGGAGGCCTCGGTGACCTTCTCCGGCTCGACGCCCAGGTGCTCGACGACGATCTTCTTCACGCGCTCGGCGATATCGCTCATCGTTGTTGGTCCTCGTCTTCTCGATCGTGGTGGTTTTGTGCTTGACGAAAGCGCCGTGGCCGCCTTCCCGCTTCGGGGTTCTTCAAGGTCGGCCGTTGTTCGATCGCGCGTGGTTTGGAAAGCCGCAACCCGCTGAACCGTCAACTCCCCTGCACGGCTGAGCCGGGTGTTAACACAGGGTTTCCGTGCTGGCGAGAGGCGGTTCAGAAAGCGTTCAGCGGCGTGGTTTTCCGGTTGGAAACCTTGTTTGTGGACGGGCTCAGACCATCGCCATGCCGCCGTTGACGTGGAGCGTCTGGCCGGTGACGTAGGCGGCTTCCTCCGATGCCAGATAGACCGCCGCGGCGCCGATCTCGGCCCCGGTGCCGAGGCGCCCGGCCGGCACGCGGGTCAGGATGGTCTCGCGCTGCTTCTCGTTCAGCGCGTCGGTCATCGCCGAGGTGATGAAGCCCGGCGCGATGCAGTTGACGGTGACGTTGCGGCTCGCGACTTCCGCGGCCAGCGCCTTGGTCATGCCGACGAGGCCGGCCTTGGCCGCCGCGTAATTGCCCTGGCCGGGATTGCCGGTGGTGCCGACGACCGAACCGATGCCGATGATGCGGCCGTAGCGGCGCTTCATCATGCCCCGGAGCGCCGCCCGCGACAGCCGGAAGGCGGCGGTGAGGTTGACGTCGAGCACGGCCTCCCACTCCTCGTCCTTCATCCGCATGAAGAGGTTGTCGCGGGTGATGCCGGCGTTGTTGACGAGGATATCGAGCCCGCCGAGGGCCGATTCGGCCGCCGGCAGCAGCGCCTCGACCGCCGCCTTGTCGGCGAGGTTGGCCTCGACCACGGCGACGCGCTCGCCGCCGAGGTCGGCCGCGAGGTCGTCCAGCACGCTCCTCCGCGTTCCGGAGAGAGCGACGTGGGCGCCTTGGGCGTGCAGCGCGCGGGCGATGGCGCCGCCGAGGCCGCCGGTCGCGCCGGTGACGAGGGCCTTGCGGCCGGTCAGGTCGAACATGGAGTCCCCTCGGAATTAAGACGCGTAGGCGGCGACGTCGTCGGGCGTGCCGACGGCGGAGGCCGTGGCGCCCGGCGCGATCCGCTTGACGAGGCCGGTCAGCACCTTGCCGGCGCCGAGTTCATGGAAGCGATCGACCCCGGCCTCGGCCATGGCGGCGACGCTCTCGCTCCAGCGGACGGTGCCGGTGACCTGGGCGACCAGCGCCTGGCGGATCGCCGCCGGATCGGTCAGCGGGCCCGCCGTGACGTTGGCGTAGACCGGCACGACCGGCGGATTCAGCGTCACCTCGGCCAGCGCCGCCTTCATGGTCTCGGCGGCGGGCGCCATCAGGGCGCAGTGGAACGGAGCGGAGACGTTGAGCAACACCGCGCGGCGCACGCCGCGGCCCTGCGCCAGCGCCATCGCCCGCTCGACCGCCTCCTTGTGGCCCGACAGCACGACCTGCCCGGCACCGTTGTCGTTGGCCACGCCGCAGACCATGCCCTCGGCAGCTTCCTCGGCGATGGCGCGGGCGGTCTGCAGATCGGGCCCGAGCAGGGCCGCCATGGCGCCGACGCCCGGCGCCACCGCCTTCTGCATCGCCTGCCCGCGGATGCGCAGCAGGCGCGCCGCGTCGGCGATGGAGAACGTGCCGGCCGCCGCCAGCGCCGAATATTCGCCGAGCGAGTGGCCGGCCACGTATGCCGCGTCGCGGGCGAGGTCGAGGCCGCGCTCGGCCTCCAAGGCGCGCAGAACCGCGAGGCTCGCCGCCATCAGCGCCGGCTGGGCGTTGGCAGTGAGGGTCAATGCGTCCGCCGGACCCTCGAACATCAGCTTCGACAGGCTCTCACCGAGCGCCTCGTCGACCTCGGCGAAGACCGCGCGGGCGGCGTGCGAGGATTCGGCGAGCGCCTTGCCCATGCCGACCGCTTGGCTGCCCTGCCCCGGAAAGATGAAGGCCCGCGTCATGCCGCTCCGTCGCCCCTGTCGTCTTCCGACCTCCGGAGCGAACGCCCGGCGGTCCGAGGTGCGGCGGACTGGCACCGCGGACAGCGGGTGTCAACAATGCAACGCACAAGACCGCGCGCCACGAGGGAAGCCGCCGACGGCCACGGCCGCGCTCGAACCGGCGGGGATTCCGCGCGTTCGATTCGTGATCCTCGTCCCATCGGGAGCATTCCAGAAATGTTCCGGACCTCGTTCCCCCAGGAAGCCGTCGGGCGCGCGCACAGCCTGATCGGCGCCTACGAGAGCGCCCAGGTCGGGCTCGCCGGCCTGTCCCGGGAGTTCCGCACGGAACTCGGCCCCACTCTCGACCGGCTCGGCCCGATGGGGCTCCCCTACCTGCGGGTGCTGCGCCACGATCTCGAACGGCGCACGCGGCAGGCCCGGAGGACGGCGCCGATCTTCATCGACCGCCTCACCGATCCGATGCTCGACCGGCGCCTGATCGCCTCCCGCGCCCTCCTGGACACGGTCCGGACCGAGGCGCAGGCCCGCGGCCTGCCGCTCTGACCGTCCGGTTGCACGAGGAAGCTTGCGGGCGGACCGTCCTCGTCGCACTCAAGCGGGAACGGACCGGAACACCCTCAGGCCGTTATTCTGGGGCGCTCCCAGGCGAACTCGGACTCCGCGACCGGCCTCGCCTTCATGCCCTAGCGGCGCATCTGGGGTGGATCACACGCCTCCGGCGCGTCCCTCCGGATCCGGGTTCCGCCGAGCGGCTCCGGAATGACGGGGTCGGGACGTCGGACCAAGGGCGACGGCTCCGTCAACCCGAGTTCGGGCTCGGCTCCTGGCTGCGCCACGATTCGCGCCTCATGGACGTCGACGGCGTCGGTCGGGACGACAGCTGTCGGCCTCGTCCCTCGGTAAAGCGAGGGAGCGCCAATGGCCTCCGTTACTTCGGGAAAGCTTTGTCGCCTCGGCCGGGGCGCTTCGACGGGCCGCTCGGCGAGGAAGGGCGCAAGACACGCTAGGCCGGGACGGCCGGGGTCTCGGTGGGCCGTTCCTCCCGCGCCGAGCCGGAAGCAATCGCGAGGAACAAGCCGAGGACGGCTGCAGCCGCGATCCGAACAACCGGCACGGCGCTGGCGTCCGACCGGCTCAACCCCGGCGGCGCTGGGCGGCGCGGGCGGTGAGCCAGAGCGGCTCGGGCTCGGCGCAGGGCAGGAGCGCGGCGACGGCGTCGAGATCGACGGCATAGGCGTCGGTCAGCTTGCGCCAGACGTCGGCCGAGGAGCCGGCGCCCTGGCCGAGGCGTTCGACGACGCGGGCGATGAGGCCGGGATGGGTGAGGCTGGGACGCGGTTCCGGAAGATCGGCGTTGAGCATGGTGTGTCGCCCCCTGGTGACGGGGTCGATCATCGGCGCGGCGTGGTTAACGAAGTGTTGCAATCGGCCCTTAGGCGTTCACGACCTCGTGGCCTGCAACCGGTTGGGGCCGGCGGCTTCGCGCCGCGGGCCGGCTGGGCTAGAAGCCGGGCGCGAATCCGATCGAGCGTGCCTCGCGGGGCGTCCCTTCGCAGCGGGCGTCCGGGAAAGGCACCTGAACTTGAGGCGAACGAGCTGGCGATGACCGATCCGCTGCCGAACGTGCACGTACGCGCCGAAATCCTGACCCAGGCGCTGCCCCACATGCAGCGCTACGATCAGGAGATCGTCGTCATCAAGTACGGCGGCCACGCCATGGGCGACCCGGCGGCGGCGGAGGACTTCGCCGAGGACATCGTGCTGCTGGAGCAGTCCGGCCTGAAGCCCATCGTCGTCCACGGCGGCGGGCCGCAGATCGGCCGGATGCTGGCGCGGCTCGGCATCGAGTCCGAGTTCAAGGGCGGGCTTCGCGTCACCGACGAGGCCACCGTCGAGGTGGTCGAGATGGTCTTGGCCGGCTCGATCAACAAGCAGATCGTCGGCTGGATCGCCGCCGAGGGCGGGCGCGCCATCGGCCTGTGCGGCAAGGACGGCAACATGGTCCGCGCCAAGCGGGCGCTGCGCACGATCCGCGACCCCGACAGCGACACCGAGCAGGAGGTCGATCTCGGCCTCGTCGGCGAGCCGGAGCATGTCGAGCGCGGCGTGCTCGACGCGGTGCTGAAGGCCGAGCTGATCCCGGTGCTCGCCCCCGTGGCCTACGGCGCCGACGGCAAGACCTACAACGTCAACGCCGACACGTTTGCCGGTGCGATCGCAGGCGCGCTCAGGGCCAAGCGCCTGCTGCTGCTGACCGACGTGCCGGGCGTGCTCGACAAGGACAAGAACCTGATCCCCGAGCTGACGGTGGAGGATTGCCGCCGCCTGATCGCCGACGGCACCATCACGGCGGGCATGATCCCGAAGGTCGAGACCTGCATCTACGCCCTCGAGCAGGGCGTGGAGGCGGTGGTCATCCTCAACGGCAAGGTGGCGCACGCCGCGCTCTTGGAGCTGTTCACCGATTTCGGTGCCGGCACCCTGATCCGGCGCACCTGAGCGCATTTGCGCGCGACGAAGCGCGGCGGTGTTCCGCCGTGCTTCCCCTCCTACATCATGAGACGGGGGCGCCCTTCGCCCCGCTCCCGAGCAGGCTCCGCCCTTCGTGCCTCTGTCGCCGACGACCCATTTCACCGCACCCGATGCGCCGGGCTTCGCCCATGTCGACACCTGGGTGTTCGACCTCGACAACACGCTCTACCCGAGCGACGCGCGGGTCTGGCCGCAGGTGGACGAGCGCATCACGCTCTTCGTGATGGGGCTCTACGGGCTGGACGGGCTCTCGGCCCGCGCACTCCAGAAATACTTCTACCACCGCTACGGCACGACCCTGAAGGCGCTGATGGTGGAGGACCGCATCGATCCGCACGCCTTCCTCGACTTCGCCCACGACATCGACCACTCGACCATCCTGCTGGACGAGGCGCTCGGCGCGGCGATCGAACGGCTGCCGGGTCGAAAGCTGATCCTCACCAACGGCTCGCGCCGCCACGCCGAGCGGGTGGCGGAAAAGCTCGGCATCCTCGACCATTTCGAGGACGTGTTCGACATCGCGGCCGCCGACTTCGTGCCCAAGCCCGAGAAGGTCACCTACGAGCGCTTCCTCGACCGGCACGGGGTCGATCCCCGCCGCGCGGTGCTGTTCGAGGACATCGCCCGCAACCTCGCGGTGCCGCACGATCTCGGCATGGGCACCGTGCTCGTCGTGCCGCCGACGCCCGATCCTTTTCGCGAGCGGTTCGAGCAGGAGGCGGTCAAGGAGCCGCATATCGACCACATCACCAGCGATCTCGCGGGCTTTCTCCAGTCCTGCGTGCTGCCGGTGGCCGAGGCCGCGACGCCGTGAGCACGCCGACCGACTGGGCAGGGTTGCGCGCCCCAAGCCTCGCCGAGATCGAGGCTTTGGCGGATGCCGCCTTCGCGGCGTTGCCGGAAGAATTCCGCCACCTCTGCGCGGGCGTGCGCATCCACGTCGACGATTTCCCCGACGAGGAGACGCTGACCGAGATGGACTGCGCCACCGAATTCGACCTGCTCGGGCTTTTTCGCGGCGTCGGGCTGGCGCAATCCGGCGAGGTCGCCACGGGCCAGATGCCCAACGCCGTCTGGCTCTACCGCCGGCCGTTGCTCGACTACTGGGCCGAGCACGACGAGAGCCTGGGCCATCTCGTCACCCACGTCCTCGTCCACGAGATCGGCCACCATTTCGGCCTGTCCGACGACGACATGGCCGAGATCGAGGCCGCGGCGGACGCCATCACCGACGGTTGAGGGTCAGCTCCGCACGGGCAGGCGCGGGATCAGCCCGACCTTCGGCCGGCTGTGGCGGAACTGGCCGCGCTCGACCGCCACGAAGGTCAGGATCGTCAACGCCAGCGTCGTCAGCCACCAGACCAAGGTGAGGCCGACGCCGAGGCAGCCGACCGCGAAGGCCGCCGCGAAGGCCGCCATGGCGCAGGGCACGAGCGCCGTGGCGTCGCGGCCGGCGCGGCGGATCCCGCCGTGGAGCGCGAAGGCGGCGGCGAAGGCGCCGACGATGCCGAGTTCGTACCAGAACTCGAACAGCATCGTGGTCGGGGCGTTGGCCGGCACGATGCCGTAGATGCGCCCGCGCAAGGCCGTCTCCAGGCCGTGGCCGGTGATGAGCCGCACCGGCTCCAGGGTCACGAGCTTCTGCCACGCCTTCAGCGCCAGCACGCCGGGCGAGACCGGGCCGAACAGGGCCGCGCCGATCGGCCGGGCCAGGAAGGGCAGCAGCGGGGCGACCGCGAGCAGGCCGGCGGCGGCGAGCGCCGTCACCTTCACGCCGAGCGACAGGCGCCAGTTGGTGAGCGCGAAGGCGAGGGCGCCGATGGCGAGCGCGAAGAGCGGCGTCGAGGCCGGCGCCGTCAGCAGCGCGCCCGCGACCAGCACCGCCACCACCAGGGATTCGGTGTCGCGCCGCCGCGAACGCAGCCACGCGACCGCGGGCCAGACCAGCAGGGCGAGCAGCACGCCGCCGCGCTCCAGCGCGCTGTCGCCGTCGGGGTTGCCCCTCAGCATCGCGTCGCCGACGAGGCCGATCAGGATCGCGACGATGGCCGCCGCGCCGACGCCGAGCGGCAGCAGGTAGAGATTGGCCGAGCGCATCCGGTCGGGCAGCGCGAGATAAGCGAGCAGCGTCATCGCGACGGTGGCGATCAGGTTGCCGAAGCGCTCGCTCGCCGGTCCCGGAAACGGCGTCCAGACCAGGCTGAGGCCGCACCAGAACACCACCAGCAGTCCGGCCAGGAACGAGGGCGCGGTCAGGAGCCGCCGCACGGAGGGCTGGACCGCGCGCTGGCGCCGGTCGATGGCGCTCGCGGTGATGAGCAGGACCACGGCGATGGGCGCCAGCACCACGGTGGCGCGGCGCGACACCTGGGCAGCCACCGGCAGGGCCACGAACAGGCCGAAGAAGCCCATGCGCCGCAGCAAGGCCGCCGCGTCGAGGGCGGGATCCACGATCGTGTTGGGTGCGCGCGCCATGCGAGGGGACCGGGTCCGGCGACAGCGCGCAGCGCGCTCGCCCTCAACCTACCTAGTGCAGCCGCGGTTGGGCGGCTGTAGGCGTCGTGCAACACCCCTGCGGCGAGCCCTCGGAGCGCTTCGGCTCAGATCGGCGTGGTCTCCGGCCGCCGGCGGCGGGTGCGGCGGGCCATGTGGCGGCCGAAATCGGCGGTGACGCGCCAGCCGCCCCAGGCGGCGAGGAAGCCCAGCAGCCCCGCCACGATGCCGTCGGTCGTCGTCGGCACCGCCGGCTGGTAGTCGCGATAGGCTGACCGGGCGATGCCCATGTCGGGGTCGCGGGTGATGACGAAGAGGCGGCCCAGCGGGCTCTGGGCCGCGTCGAGCGCCTGCTTCTGCGCCTCCAGGCTCTTCAGACGCTCGATGTCGGCGCGGGCCGCCTCGCCGCGCCGGGCCGCGAAGGCGTCGGGGCTCCGGCGCAGCCGCTCCAGCGCCGCCTCCCGGCTGCTGCCGGTCGCCTGCGCATCGGCGTCGAGGGCGGCGATGGAGCGGCGCAGCTCGTCGAGCGCCCCGCCGAGGCGCTGGGCGTATTGCTGCGCGAATTCCGGCCCCTGCGCCGCGAGGACCGCGGCGAGGAGCCCGAAGGCGAGACCGAGGGTGCGGACGACGCGGAACACGAGTTCACCTCCCTACCGAGGGCCGATCGAGCGCGGGTCCCCTCCCCCTTGCGGGGAGGGGTCAGGGGTGGGGGTGGTTCAGGATGGATCGCCGAGCTTCATCCGGCACCACCCCCACCTCCTACCTCCTCCCCGCAAGGGGGAGGAGAGCGCTCCGTTCTGCTTACACGGAGATGTGTGAGCCGAAGAGCGAGCAGTTAGCGCACTCGCCGCGGACGGGGAGAGCGCAGCCGCTCATGCACCCGCGGACACCACGGCCGCCGCGACCCTCGCCTCGTCCAGCGCGTCCACGGCGCCTGCCACCTTCACGGCCCGCGTCGGCCGGTTCGGTGCCAGGATCAGGATCACCGTCTCGAAGCCGGGGCAGGCCGGGTCGGCGCAGACGATCTCGCTCACCGTCATCGCCGTGTCCGGCCCGTAGCCGCCGGCCGCCCGCGCCCAGGCCTCGACCCGGCGGCGGGCGGGGGCGTCGGGGCGCTCGCGGCGTCCGAACAGGGCCATGCCGGATCAGGCCGGGAGGGTTAGCACGCCGGCCTGCCCGCCGGCGCTGCCGAAGGCGAGGCGGCGCCCGGCCGCGTCCCAGGCGAGCGCCGAGATGGCGCCGCCCTTGGTCGCCGGGCGCACCAGCAGCTCGGCGGCGTCGGTGAAGCGCACCAGCAGCACGCAGCCGTCCTCGTAGCCGATAGCCAGCACGGGCGACTTTGGATGAAACGCCACCTGCGAGACCCGGGCCGGGCGCACGCCGCATTCCCGCGGGGCCTTGCCGGTCGGCCCCTCCTTCGAGTCGAACGGCCAGACGATGGCCGCCTCCGCCCCGCTGGTGGCGAGCCACTTGCCGTCGGACGACCACGACAGCGAGCGCACCTTGGCGGGGTAGCCCGACATCCGCATGTGGCCGCGGTCGGGCTGGAGGCGCCAGCCGTGGAGCGCGTTCTCCTGCATGGTCGAGACGACGAAGCGCCCGTCGTGCGACCACGTCACGTCGAGATGCGAGCCCTTCCACTCGATGAATTCCGGCGGGGTCTCGAGGTTGGGGTACCAGAGGCTGACGCCGTTGTAGTGCGCCACGGCCAGCCGGTAGCCCTTCGGGGCGAAGGCGAGGCCGCGCGCCGTCGAGGGGGCGGCCAACGTCTTCTCGCGGCCCTTGGCATCGCGGGCGACGACGTTGCGGCCGCTGGCAAAGGCGACCGCACCGTCCGGGTGGAGCGCGAGCGCGTCGACCCAGCCCTTGACGCTGGCGAGTTCTGCAGCCGTGCCCTTCGCGTCGGTGGCGACGACGCGCCCGTCGTCGCCCGCGCTGACGAGCCGCTTGCCGTCGCCGAGCGCCGACAGGATCGCGCCCTCAGGGTGCGCCGCCACCGCCTCGGAGGCGCCGTCGCGGGTCAGCAACACCTGCCCGTCGCCGAGGGCCAGGGCCAAAACGTCGCCGAGCCAGTGGGCGGCGGTGACGTGGGCGTCCGCCGTGATCGGCACGACGTGCTCGGCCAGCGTTGGGGCGGAAACGCTCATTCGGATCGACCTTCCTTCATAGAGACCGTTGACGGGCGGGGCCGGCGGCGGGCCGGCTCGCCAGGGTGACGAAACCGGCGCCGAGGCAGAGCATTCCGGCCAGGGCGGCCGGGATCGCCAGCGCCGCGACGCCCAGATGCGCATGGGCGAGCGTGCCGGCAACCGCCCCGGCGAGGAGGGCGATCCAGACCGCGGCGTCGCCGAACCAGCCGAAGCGGGGGCCGCGGCCGGCGAGCGCCAGCGCCGCCTTCTGCCCGAACGAGAACAGCGCCCCGGTGATGAAGGTGGTGCCGGCGCGAAACCCCTGCACGTGGGCCAGCACCGCGTTCTGGCCGCCCATCGCGAGCGCCAGGAACAGGGCGGCGATGCCGAGCCGCGCGCCCTCGACCGCAGTGACGAGGGCCGCCGTGACCGCCACCGTCTCGAAGGCGAGCACCGCGGGCGTGACCCATCGCGCGGGGGTCAGCGCCGCGAGCGCCCCGCCGGTCACCGCGCCGACCAGGAAGGCGGCGATCAGCAGCGCGGGCAGCACCGCATGGATCGGTTCGCCGTGGCCGAGCGCCACGGCCATCTGCGTCGTGTTCCCGCTCATGAGCGAGGTGTAGAGGCCGCCGAGGCGGATGAATCCGAGCGCGTCGACGAAGCCGGCCATCGCCGTCAGCACGACGCCGAAGCCGATCTGCCATCGGCGCGTCACGATCTCGCCGCGGCCGTTTCCGCCGTCCCGTCAAGGTTAACCAACTGGTTACCAATTGCGCGCAAATCGAAGCAATCACGGTGAACGCGGCCCTCCACGGCCCCGTTGGTCCGGCGATCCGCAAGCTCGGCCGTTGCCCGAGCCCGGGTGAGTTGGAGTTCTGCCATGATCCCCTTCGCCTGCACCGCCGCCGCCCTGCCCGCCTTCCCGTTCGCGCCGCATACCGGCACGATCCTGGTCGTCGAGGACGAGGCCTTCGTCTGCGAGCTCGCCGCCGAGGCCCTGCTCGACGAAGGGTACCGCGTGCTCACCGCCACCGATGCCGACGAGGCCGAGGCGATCCTGTCGAGCGAGCAGGTGGATCTGCTCTTCACCGATATCGATCTCGCCCGCAACACGAACGGGATCGCGCTGGCCCACCGCGCCCGCCGCGCCCTGCCGCGCCTGCCGGTGGTCTACACCTCGGGCGGCCGCGACGGCCTGTCGCCGGCGGAAGCCGTGTCCCGCTCGGTGTTCGTGCCCAAGCCCTACCGCACCGCCCAGATCGTGGCCGTGACCCACGACCTGCTGCGCGACCGCGGCTGATTCCTTTCGGCCAAACCCAACCACGAGCCTGTCCGATGCGCCGCTCCCTCGCCTGCGCCCTCCTTCTGCTCGCCCTCGCACCCTCGGCGCAGGCCGCCTGCGCCGTCGAGGATTCCGGGCTGGAACCCGCCATCGCCGAGAAGAAGGAATTGCAGGAGGCCAAGAACGCACAGATCGTGCGCGATCTCCGCACCCTGCGCGACGCCGCGATCGTGCTCGACTCCTACGGTTTCCCGAAGGAGTGCAAGGAGTTGGTCGCCATCCTCAAGGAGCTGACCGCCAAGCCCGACGCCACGATCAAGCGGAGCGGCGACACCGACGAGGAGAAGGCGGAGGAGATCCAGGAATCCCGCGAGCCGAAGGTGGGACCGAAGGAGCCGCGGGCCCGCTGAGCCGCCCGCTCAGACGAGGTCCTTCGGGAAGTCGCCGCCGCGGGGGACGATCCCGACGGTTACGCCGCCATGGCGAGCGATGGCAGCGGCCACCGTCTCCGGCGGTGTCGGGGCACCCTCGCTCTCGCTGACGACGACGCCCGCCAGCGCGACGCCGTGGGCCCGCAGCGTCTCGACCGCGGTCAGCGCGTGGCTGATGGCACCGAGATAGCTGCCCGAGACGAGGAGCGCGGGCAGTTCCAGCGCCTTCAGCCAGTCGAGACCGGTCGCGGCCTCCGTCACCGGACTCATCAGCCCGCCGACGCCCTCGATCAGCAGCATCTCGCCGGGAGCCGCCTCGGACAGACGTGCGCGACACCATACGGTGAGGTCGTCGAGCGCGAGGCTGCGCCCTTCGCGCATCGCGGCGAGATCGGGGGCGAGCGGGGCCGAGAAACGCCAGGGCGAACACGCCTCGACCGCCGCCGGGGTGATCGCGATGTTTTGAGCGGCGAGCAGCCGGCCGGTGTCGCTCTCGGCGAAAGCCGGATCGTCCATTGGCGGCACGCCGCTGGCGAGCGGCTTCAGGGCGCGGACGCGGCGCCCTTCCGCGCGAAGGTGCCGGACGAGGGCGGCGGTGACGTAGGTTTTTCCGAGTTCGGTGCCGGCGCCGGCGATGAAGAGTGCGGGCGGAAGCGGCATGGCGGCTCGACGGGATACGGACTCATGACGGCCATCCCACCCACACCCTCATCCCGAGGTGCTGCGTAGCAGCCTCGAAGGAGGGCTCCAGAAGTCTCAGCGATCCCCGGAGCCCTCCTTCGAGGCCTCCGCTTCGCTCCGGCGCCTCAGGATGAGGGGGATGGGTTGGATCGGCGGAGGGGCGGCGCGCCGCCCCTCCCCCAAAAAATCACTTCTCGACGAAGGCCTTCTCGATGACGTAGTGGGCCGCCTCGCCGTGGTTGCCCTCCTCGTAGCCCAGCCCCGTCAGCATCTCGCGGGTGTCCTTGATCATCTCCGGCGAGCCGCACAGCATGAAGCGGTCGGCCTCGATCGACATGGGCGGCAGGCCGATATCCTCGAACAGCTTGCCCGAGGTCATCAGGTCGGTGATCCGGCCGCGGTTGCGGAACGGCTCGCGGGTCACGGTCGGGTAGTAGATCAGCTGATTCGCGATCATCTCGCCCAAAAACTCGTGGCGAGGCAGGGTCTCGGTGATGGTCTCGCCGTAGGCCAGTTCCTGCACCTGACGGCAGCCATGGACCAGCACGACCTTCTCGAAGCGGTCGTAGGTCTCCGGGTCCTTGATGATCGACAGGAACGGGGCGAGCCCGGTGCCGGTGCCGAGCAGGTAGAGGTGGCGGCCGGGCAGGAGGTTGTCGAGCACCAGCGTGCCGGTCGGCTTCTTGCCGATCATCACGGGATCGCCGACCTTGAGGTGCTGGAGCTTGCTGGTCAGCGGGCCGTTCGGCACCTTGATCGAGAAGAACTCCAGCTCCTCCTCGTAATTGGCCGAGACCACCGAGTAGGCGCGCAGGAGCGGGCGCCCCTCGACCTCGATGCCGATCATCGTGAACTCGCCGTTGCGGAAGCGGAACGAGGGATCGCGGGTGGTCCGGAAGGAGAAGAGCGTGTCGGTCCAGTGGTGGACGGAGAGGACGCGCTCCTCGTTGTACTTGCTCATCGGCCGCAGGTTTCCCGATTCTCGAAGCGTCTCGCGCGGGGTCTTCTCGCAGGTGCAGCAACCACGTCAAGACGCAGGGCTGCCACAGCCACCGGAATGCGTCTTTGTCTGGAACTGTTCTTGAAACCGATGCATGCCTGCCCTCTGATGAGCGCATCGGCGACGGTCCGCTCCGAGGTCACGGGCTCGGCTCGACCCGTACGTCGCCCAGGATGATCGGCGTGTGGTGATGGCCGGTATGGGCCGCGAAGGCCTGGCCCGTGACACGGAGGGCCCGACCCGGCTTGATGCCGCCGAGATCGCGCGTGGTGGCCGCGAGTTGGACTTCGGTGATGCGGGCGATGGCCGGGCTCGTCCCATCCCGATCGGTCTTGTCCTCCGCCATGCAGGCGGGCTTGGTGAGAGCGAGGACGAGCACCGTCTCCGGGCGGTCGCCGCGGGCGACGCTCTCGTAATTCGGTGGTCCGGGATAGGTCCGCCTGATCAGGCGGCCCGCGAGGCCGATCCGGTTCGCGTAAAGCAGGCAGACCTTCGCTCCGCCGCCCGCCGGTGCCGGCCGTGTCCGTGGCGCGGTCGCCTCCGTCGCGCTCGCGGCGATGGTCGATCCCGCGAGAAGAAGCGCGGCCGCCGCGCTGCGCATCATCCCGCCTCCCCGGCTCACAGCGGCTTCAGCCCCGCCTCGATCTCGGCCCGGCGCGACTCCAGGAACGGCGGCAGGGCGAGGCGCTCGCCCAAGGTCTCCATCGGCTCGTCGGTGGCGAAGCCCGGGCCGTCGGTGGCGATCTCGAACAGGATGCCGTTGGGCTCGCGGAAATAGAGGCTGCGGAAGTAGTAGCGGTCGACCGGGCCACTGGAGGGCATGCGGCGCTGCTTCAGCCGGTCGGCCCAGGCCTCGTAATCGGCATCCGGCACCCGGAAGGCGACGTGGTGGACGCCGCCCGCGCCCTGGCGGGCGGTTGCGCTCGGGTCCCGCAGGAGATGCACCTCCGCCGCCGGGCCGCCGGGGCCGGTCTCGAACACGGTGACCTCACCCTCGGGCAATTCGAAGGTGCGAGCGCGGACAAAGCCCATCACCTCGGTGAGCACGGCTTCCGTGCGCTCAGGCTGCGCCACCGCGAGGCGGATCGGACCGAGGCCGCGGATCTGATGGGCCGCCGGCACCGGGCTGGCCTCCCACGGATGGGCTTCGCCCCTGCCGCCGTCGTCGATCAGGCTGAGACGCTGGCCCTCGCCGTCCTCGAAGTCGAGGGTCAGGCGCCCGTCGCGCAGGATCGCCGGATGGTGGCTCACGCCCTGGCGGCCGAGATGCGCGCGCCACCAGTCGAAGGCCCCCTCCCCCGACACGCGAAAGGCCGTGCGGACGATGCTGTTGCCGCCGCGGCGCTCCGGCGGGGCCGGCCAGTCGAAGAAGGTGAGGTCCGAGCCCGGCGAGGCGCGCCCGTCGGCGTAGAACAGGTGGTAGGCCGAGACGTCGTCCTGGTTGACCGTCTTCTTGACCAGCCGGAGGCCGAGCACGCGGGTGTAGAAGGCGAGGTTGTCGGCCGCGCGCGCCGTGATCGCGGTGACGTGGTGGAGTCCGGTGAGCTGCATCGCGGGGCCTTGAGGCGGGAGGAGCCGGGTGGGCTCCAGATAGGGGCTCGCCGCTTGAGCCCAAGGCTCGGGTCAGGCCGAGGCCGTGCTCAGAGGTTGTGAATTTTTCGACTGCGTCGTTGCAGGAGGCGAGCCTGGGTGGTTCCCCGTGTTGAGCGAGGGAGAAGCCGGGATGGGCGGGCTGTTTGCGGAGCTTGCGGAGCATCCGGTTCCGGCCTCGCCGGGTTCGCGCGGCGGGGCCCGCCTGCGGATGCCGTGCCGGGCGCAGGTGCGGCTGGACTGGCTCGATCTGGACGGGCTGATCGAGGCGGACCATCCGGCGCGGGCGATCTGGGCCTATGCCGCGCAGGTGGACTTCTCGGGCTTCGAGGCGCGGATCAAGGCGCGCGAGGGCCGGCCGGGTCAGGCGCAGACCGCGCCGCACCTGCTGCTGGCGCTGTGGCTCTCTGCGACCAGCGACGGAGTCGGCAGCGCACGGGCGGTGGCGCGGCTGTGCGTGAGCGCGCCGGCCTATCGCTGGCTGTGCGGCGGTGTGGGCGTGAACCACCATGCCCTGTCGGACTTCCGCAACGACCCGAGCGTGGACATCGACGACCTGCTGGCGCGCCATGTGGCGAGCCTGTCGCTGGCAGGCTTGGTCGATCTCGACGAGATCGCTCAGGACGGGGTGCGGGTGCGCGCGAGTGCGGGGGCGGCCTCGTTCCGGCGGCGGGCGACGCTGGAGGAGGCCTACGCCCGGGCGCAGGCGGTTCTGGCGGGTCTGGCGCAGGACGAGGCGGCGGCGCCCGGGGCCTCGGGCCGGCGGCGGCAGGCGCGGCGGGAGAGCGCGGCGCGCGAGCGTCTGGCGCGCGTCGGGCAGGCGCTGACCGCGCTGGGGGAGATCGAGGCACAGCGCGCGGCCCGCGAGAGGGGCCGCAACGGCAGGAGCCAAGGCGACGACACGGACCGTGGCGCGGGCAGCGTAACCCAGGAGCCAGCCGCCGTTCCGACAGCTGCGCCCCAAGATGTCGAGACAGGGGCCGAGACGGGCTCGGGGAAGGCCGCCGAGCCGAAGGCGCCGCGGGCCTCGACCACCGATCCGCAGGCGCGGGTGATGAAGATGGCCGACGGCGGCCCTCATCCTGAGCTTGTCGAAGGACAGGCCGGCCTACAACGTGCAGATCGCCAGCCTGCCGGCCAGCGGGCTCGTGGTGGGCGTGCAGGTGGGCAACGTCGGCTCCGACCGCGGCCTGGCCGAGCCGATGGCGGCCGCGCTCGCCGCCCGCTACGGGCATCGGGCTCGGCGCTACCTCGTCGATGGCGGCTTCCAGTGCGCGGCCGACATCGAGGCGGCGCACGCGGCCGGCACCGATCCCTACCGCGTCCGCAAGACCGACGGCCCTGGCGTCGCCACCTGGCGCACCCGCATGGCGACGCCGCAAGTCCAGGCGGTGGTCCAGCGCCGCGCCCGCTGCGAACTGATCCATGCCCACCTGCGCAACCTCAGCCTCGACCGCCTGCGGGTGCGCGGCCTGCGCAAGGTCCAGAACTGGATGAGCGGCTTCGCCCTGGCGCTCAACATCCTCACCGAACGCCGCCTGCGCGCCGCCCGACCGGCCTGAGGCGCCCGGAACTCCGCGGGGCTTGGCTGCCAGGCCCGTCGAACCGATCGAACCGGCGGACGAGCGCTCGCACCGTCCGATAGAGTTCACCCGCCGGCCGTATACACCGCGCGCGCAAACTGTTTGGCTCACAGCCTCTCAGGATGAGAGGGTTTGATGGGACGAGCCAGTCATACCGTATCCGGATGATCAGAGCGGTCTAATCATTTGGAAATGGTATCACAGGTGGATTCCGGGTTCGCTTATCAGCGCCCGCAATGACGGTGCGGGTGTCATGAACGTCACACCCGCCCGTGCACGAGCCCGTGGATGAAGCCGAGCTTGCGCACCACCGGCGGGGCGATCACGAACGGGTAGAGGTCGCCCTCGCCCATCGCCCGGTTCATGCTGTTGAGCGCGAACACCAGCGGTAGCCACGCATCCACGATCTGCTCGATCGTCTCGGCGGCGTAGGGGTCGAACGCGATCCGGGTGGAGATCTCGCCGGAGCGATCCACGTCGGGCTTCACCTGCAGGCCGAAGGCCGAGGCCATCTCCAGCGTGTCGACGATGTGGAGGTAATGGGCCCAGGTCTCGGCGAAGTCCTCCCAGGGGTGCGTCGTCGCGTAGGCCGAGACGAAGTTCTCCTGCCAGTCGGCGGGCGGGCCCTGGTCGTAGTGGCGCTTGAGCGCCTCGCCGTAATCCTGCGAATCGTCGCCGAACATCGCCCGGCAGGGCTCGAGCTTGCCCGCATCCCGCACGAGGATGTCCCAGTAATGGTGCCCGACCTCGTGGCGGAAATGGCCGAGCAGCGTCCGGTAGGGCTCGCCCATGCCGGTGCGGCGCTTCTCGCGCTCGGCCGGGTCGGCCTCGATCAGGGCGATGGTGATGACGCCGTTCTCGTGGCCGGTCATCACCTTGGGGCCCTCGGCGGCGGGCGGGTCGGCCAGGAAGTTGAAGATCAGCCCGTGCTCCGGGTCCTCGGCGCGGGTCTGGAGCGGCAGGTTCCAGCGCAGCAGCGTGTAGAACAGCCGGTGCTTGGCCAGTTCCATCTCCTGCCAGCGCTGCAGGTTCACCGGGTCGGAGACGTCCGGCACCGTGCCGTTGTGGCGGCAGGCGAGGCAGAACGCGTCGGTCGAGCCCGGAGGGACCAGCCAGTTGCAGGTGTCGTGCGCGGCGTTGGTGCAGAGGAAGCTCGGGCTCTCGGGGACCGCCAGCGGCGTCCAGGCATGGTTGTCGCCCGCGGGCTCCAGCGCCGAGAGCGTTCCGGCCTGCGGCAGGTAGCCGAGCCGGTGGCCGCAGCGCTGGCAGGTGCGGTTCTCGAAATACAGGATGTTGTCGCAGGACTGGCAGCGAAAGAGCTTCATCGGATCACGGATGTCCTGAAGGCGACGGGACGCCTTCGATGCAACGGGCGTGCGAGACCGGGCCGCCGACGATGCGGGCCGTCCGGCCGAACGCGGGTGGGGGCGCGGCCAGACAAGCCGCGATCTCCCTCACCGTTCCGTGATCGATAAACTTTTCATGCATTTCGCTGGGCGAGCGGCGCCTCAGGCCGCGGCCAGCGCCTCGGCGATGGCGGCCAGCGCGGCGTCCGCCCCTTTGCCGTCGGGGCCGCCGGCCTGGGCCATGTCGCGGCGTCCGCCGCCGCCCTTGCCGCCGAGATGGCCCGCGCCCGCGCGCACGAGGCCGACCGCGTCGTAGCGCCCGGTCAGGTCCTCGGTGACGCCGACGACGAGCCCAGCCTTGCCGTCCGGCGCGACGCCGACGATGGCGACGATGCCGGAGCCGAGCCGGGTCTTGCCCTCGTCGGCCAGACCCTTGAGGTCGCGCATCTCGACGCCCTCGACCACGCGCGCCATCAGCTTCACGCCATTGACCTCGCGGGCCTCGTCGCCCCCGCCGGCAGCACCGCCCATGGCGATCTTTTTCCGCGCATCGGCCAGTTCTTTCTCCAGCCGACGGCGATCCTCGATGAGGGAGGCGAGGCGGTCCGGCACGTCGGCGACCGGCGCCTTGATCAGGCCGGCAAGCTGCGAGAGCGTGCGGCTCTCGGCCTGCCGGTGGCGGCGGGCATTGTGCCCGGTCATCGCCTCGATGCGGCGCACGCCGGCGCCCACCGCGCTCTCGCCGAGCACGGTGATCTGGCCGATCTGGCCGAGATGCGCCACGTGGGTGCCGCCGCAGAGTTCGATGGAGAAGTTGGGCAGCCGCCCGCCCTCGACCTCAAGCCCATCGTCGTCCACGGGCCGGCCCATGGAGACGACGCGCACCTCGTCGCCGTACTTCTCGCCGAACAGGGCACGCGCCCCGGATTCGATCGCCTCGTCCACCGCCATCAGCTTGGTCACGACGGGGGCGTTCTGGAGCAGCACCGCGTTGGCGATCTCCTCCACGCGGGTCAGCTCGGCCTCGTCGATGGGCTTGGGGTGGCTGATGTCGAAGCGCAGGCGCTCGGGCGCGACGAGCGAGCCCTTCTGCGCGACGTGGTCGCCGAGCACCTGCCGTAGCGCCTCGTGCAGCAGGTGGGTCGCCGAGTGGTTGGCGCGGATCGCGGCGCGGCGGGCGTGGTCCACCTTCAGCTCGATGGCGGCGTCGCGCGCGAGCGTGCCCTCCTCCACCGTGACGTGGTGGACGAACAGGTCGCCGAGCTTCTTCTCCGTACCGGTCACGCGGGCCCTGAGGCCGGGGCCGGCGATGATGCCGGTGTCACCCACTTGGCCGCCGGACTCGCCGTAGAACGGCGTCTGGTTGACGACGACGAGGCCGCTCTCGCCGGCCTCGAGCGCCTCGACCTCGGCGCCCTCGCGCAGCACCGCGCCGACCACGGCCTCGGCGACCTCCGAGTCGTATCCCAGAAATTCGGTGGCGCCGGTGCGCTCCTTGATGCCGAACCAGACCGTCTCGGTCGCGGCCTCGCCCGAACCCTGCCACGCGGCGCGCGCGGCCTGCTTCTGGCGCTGCATCGCGGCGGAGAACGCCTCCGTGTCGACGCCGATGCCGCGGGCCTTCAGGGCGTCCTGCGTGAGATCCAGGGGGAAGCCGTAGGTGTCGTAGAGGGTGAAGGCGGTCTCGCCCGACAGGTTCTGACCCTGGCCGAGATCGCGGGTCTCGGCGTCGAGGATGGCGAGGCCCCGCTCCAGGGTCTTGCGGAATCGGCCTTCTTCCAGACGCAGGGTCTCCGAGATCAGCGCCTCGCTGCGGGTGAGCTCGGGGAAGGCCTGCCCCATCTCGCGCATCAGCGCGGGGACGAGGCGGTACATCACCGGCTCGCGGGCGCCGAGCAGTTCGAGATGGCGCATGGCGCGGCGCATGATCCGGCGCAGCACGTAGCCGCGGCCCTCGTTCGAGGGCAGCACGCCGTCGGCGATGAGGAACGAGGTCGAGCGCAGGTGGTCGGCGATGACGCGGTATGAGGCGCGCGTCGCGGGCTCCGGCGCCTTCGACACGGCGTGCGCGACGGCATCGATCAGCGCGCGGAACAGGTCGGTGTCGTAGTTCGAGTGGACGCCCTGGAGGATCGCGGCCATGCGCTCCAGGCCCATGCCGGTGTCGATCGAGGGCCGCGGCAGCGGATTGCGCACCCCCGGCTCGATCTGCTCGTATTGCATGAACACGAGGTTCCAGAACTCGAGGAAGCGGTCGCCGTCCTCGTCCGGCGAGCCGGGCGGGCCGCCCTGCAGCGCCGGGCCCTGGTCGATGAAGATCTCGGAGCACGGGCCGCAGGGGCCGGTGTCGCCCATCTGCCAGAAATTGTCCGAGGTGCCGATGCGGATGATTTTTTCGTCGCCGAACCCCGCGATTTTTTTCCACAGACCAGCGGCTTCATCATCGTCGGCATAGACCGTGACGAGGAGCTTTTCGGCAGAGAGCCCGAACTCCTTGGTGATCAGCGTCCAGGCAAGCTCGATCGCGTCGGCCTTGAAATAGTCGCCGAACGAGAAGTTGCCGAGCATCTCGAAGAAGGTGTGGTGCCGGGCGGTGTAGCCGACATTGTCGAGATCGTTGTGCTTGCCGCCGGCGCGGACGCACTTCTGCGAGGAGGTCGCCTTCACATACGGGCGCTTCTCGACCCCCGTGAAGACGTTCTTGAACTGCACCATGCCGGCGTTCGTGAACATCAGCGTGGGGTCGTTCTTCGGCACGAGCGAGGACGACGGCACCACCGCGTGCCCGGCATCCCGGAAATAGTCCAGGAAGGTCGATCGAATCTCGTTGACGCCGCTCATCGGATAGGCTCGGGAATCAAGTCGCGTCGGGAGGCCGGCTCGGGCGAGCGCGGCCGCATCCGGCCCTCATACGGGCCGGCGCCCTGCGAGTCACGTCTGGGTATCCTGCGCAGCGGGGCCGCCCCGCAGTTCGGCGAGATAGCCGCGCAACAGCGCCGCCCGGCGGGGCCGGAAGCTCGCCCCCGTCGCCGCCACCGCGCGGATGCGGTCGAGGCGGAACATGCGGAAGGCGTCGCGCAAGGTGCACCACGCCAGCAGGGTCATCTTGCTGTCGAGATAGACGATGGAGAGCGGCAGGATGGTGCGCTCGGTCTCGGCGCCGTCCTTGTCGGCGTAGCGGAGCGACAGCGCCTCCTCGTGCCAGCACCCGGCCCGGATCGTCGCCATCACGCCCTCAAAGTCGAGCACGCGCGGAAAGCGCGCCTCGAAACGGCGGACCTGGGAGACCGCGTGCAGCAGGTGCTGCTCGGCCCGGTCCGGCAGGGTCGCGGCGACCTTGGCGAGCACGGAGGCCGCGGCCTGGGCGAGCGCCGGGTCGCCCATCTGGCGCACCTCGGACAGGCCGAGCACCAGCGCCTCGATCTCGATGCGGTCGAAAGTCTGCGGCGGCAGCGCCACGTCCTCGATCAGGCGGTAGCCGTAGCCGCGCTCGCCCTCGATCCGGGCGCCGGCGGCGCGCAACGCATCGATGTCGCGATAGAGCGAGCGCAGCGACACCCCGGTCTCCTCGGCGAGCCGCGCCGCCGTGACGGGCGCGGGCAGGACGCGCATGGCGTGGAGCAGGCGGAAGAGCCGGTCGGTGCGGGCCATCGGGCAGCTGACGGAAACTGGCAGGTGGGGTGGGGTATATCACGCCTCGCCAACCGGCCAGCAGGAGCCCGCCGATGATCACGCTCTACCACTCGCCCAACAGCCGCTCGACGCGGGTCGTCGCGCTCCTCAAGGATCTCGACGCCTTGGATAAGGTCGCCATCGAGATCGTCACGATCCCGCGGCAGGACGGGAGCGGCGCCCGCGATCCGCGCAATCCCCATCCGGACGGCAAGGTGCCCTTCCTCGTGCAGGACGGCCACCCGATCTGGGAATCGAGCGCGATCATCCAGCACCTCGCCGAGCTGTTTCCCGCGGCGGGCCTCGGTGTACCGGTCGGGGACCCGCGGCGGGGCGCCTATCTGAGCTGGCTCGCGTGGTACGCGGGCGTGGTCGAGCCGGTGCTGGTACTGCAGGCGCTCGGCCTGGACCATCCGGGGATCGCCAAGACGTTCCGCACCGGCGACGACCTCAAGGCCCGCCTCGCCGCGGCCCTGGCGGACCGGCCCTATCTGCTCGGCGACCGATACACGGCGGCCGACCTGCTGCTGCACTCGCCTTATGCGTGGTTCGGCAAGCCCGGGGTGCCGGCGATCGACGCCTGGGTGGACCGCTGCATGGATCGCCCCGGCGCCCGCTACGCGGCGGCGTTCGACGCGGAGCACGGGGCCTGAGCCCTCGCGTCACACGGCAGGGCTGACGGCGCGGCCCTGCATCGTGATCCGGTAGTGATCGGCGTTGGCCGAGGACCGCACCGCGAGGCCGCGGCGGACGAGGGCGTTGAGGGTGGTGCGGCAGGGGCCGCTGTCGTGGACCGGGATCCATCGGTAGGCTTCCTGATCGGCCAGCCATTGCAGGGCCCGCATCTGTCTCTGGTTCAGCGTCGAAATCGTCTGTTGCATCTCTGATCGCGCAGAAAGAGGCCCGCCGCCCGCGGCGGGCCAAGTCATTTCTGGAGGCGCTGCGTCGTCCGCAGCTATGAGGACGGACGAGACGGGAGAGATATTTAATCCGGGAAAGTATCTCGATCGAGAAAATCTTACGCTGGGACTATTCTATAGAGAGCCAGATGTCCCCTTAATCCACGTATACGGTATACCAACTCCGCTGTGCGTTCGGTGATGTGCGCTGGCGCAGGCCGCGCCGTCGCACGGGCTTGCGCGGCGGAGGTTTTCTCGAAGCGCTCCCCTGGCCCGCCAGCGGGCACGAAAAAGGGCGGGAGGATGAACCTCCCGCCCCGCGGATCGTGCTCAGGAGTTCAGGGAGCCGTCAGGCCTCGCCCTCGTCGAGGTCGTCCGCCGTCGGCTTGGCGTTCTCGAGGATGCGTTCGGCCACCAGACCCGAGTTCTGTCGGATCGACGCCTCGATCTTGTTGGCGATGTCGGGGTTGTCGCGCAGGAACCCCTTGGCGTTCTCGCGGCCCTGGCCGAGGCGCTGGCTGTCGTATGAGAACCACGCGCCCGACTTGTCGACGATGCCGGCCTTCACGCCGAGATCGACCAACTCGCCGACCTTGGACACGCCCTCGCCGAACATGATGTCGAACTCGACCTGCTTGAACGGCGGCGCGACCTTGTTCTTGACCACCTTGACGCGGACCTGATTGCCGATCGCCTCGTCGCGGTCCTTCAGGGTCGAGACGCGGCGGATGTCGAGGCGCACCGAGGCGTAGAACTTCAGCGCGTTGCCGCCCGTCGTGGTCTCGGGGCTGCCGTACATCACGCCGATCTTCATCCGGATCTGGTTGATGAAGATGACCATGCAGTTCGAGCGCGAGATCGAGCCGGTGAGCTTACGCAGGGCCTGGCTCATCAGGCGCGCCTGGAGGCCGGGCTGCTGATCGCCCATCTCGCCTTCGATCTCGGCCCGCGGCGTCAGCGCGGCGACCGAGTCGACCACGAGCACGTCGATGGCGCCCGAGCGCACCAGCGTGTCGGTGATCTCCAGGGCCTGCTCGCCGGTATCGGGCTGCGAGATCAGGAGGTCGTCGAGATTGACGCCGAGCTTCCTGGCATAGATCGGGTCGAGGGCGTGCTCGGCATCGACGAAGGCGCAGACGCCGCCCTTCTTCTGGGCCTCGGCGATGGTGTGGAGCGCCAGCGTCGTCTTGCCCGACGATTCCGGCCCGTAGATCTCGATGACGCGGCCCCGCGGCAGGCCGCCGACGCCGAGCGCGATGTCGAGCCCGAGCGAGCCGGTGGAGACGGTCTCCACCTCCTGCACCTTGTGGGACTTGCCCAGCCGCATGATGGAGCCCTTGCCGAAGGCCCGCTCGATCTGCGTCAGCGCCGCCTCGATCGCCTTCGACTTGTCCTTGTCCGCAGCAGCCATCGTCGTGGATTCCACCATCTTCAGCGCAGGCTGGGCCATCGCGTGAGGCTCCTTATGCATGGGAGGGGCGCGAGGCTCAATGCGCCCGGGCCGATGCATTTCGTACTTGTTTTGTTCTCTTTATGCAAGAGCGCGGGTCGCAGCCACCGGTGAATCCGAGAGAGACCGACGGGCCACCGAGCCGACGTCACTCCCGCGCCGTAGGACAGGGCCCGCCCGACTCTCGCAGCGCGTTGCAGAGTCGCTCCGCATCGTCCCGGGCGAAAGGACCGACGCGGACATGGTAGACCACGGTGCCGTCCGCCCCGGCCCGGGGGATCATCTCGGGCTGGCCGGCGACCGGCCCGTACTCGACCCGCATCTCCCGCAAGATCGCCTGCGCATCGCTCCCGGATCGGCGCGCCTCGCCTTGCGCCGCGTCGCCGCGGATCGGGGCGGTGCCGGAGGGCGGAGCGGTCTCGTCCCGTTTCACCACGACCGTGCGTACGGCGCGCGGCTCTCCGAGCCAATCGGTCGGCGAGACGCTTCGATCCCGCTCGCGCTCCGCCCTGTCGTCGGCGGTTGCCTCGGGCCTCGAGGACGGGGACGCCGTGTGCATGATGCGAACGCCGTCGAGGTACGAGGCCGGCAGTGCCGGATCGTGGGCTTGGATTCGAACGGCCACGCGTTTGACCGAAGGCGTGATCGTCGAGGCGGCGGTCTCGCTGGACGAGGCTCCGGACCGATCCCTCACGACATCGGCGATGTCGGCGAAATGGCCGACAGCCCAGAGTGAAAGCGCCGCGAAGGCCACGGAGGCGGACGAGACCGGCTTCATCGCCGTCCGCCCGATCGCGTAACCCGAAACGATGGCCATCGCGATCTGCCGGAGGCGTCGGCAGGGTCGGACTCTGACGCCATTCTCAGTCCTCGCGACGCGGCCGGAGAGGCGCACGGCCTTACGTGCCGAGCCTGATCGGTCCGGGCGCGAGTCTGGGGTTCGCGAGGTAAACAGAAATTGCAGATCGGGCCCGAACGCCCGGTGGTTTCAGCGCCGAATGTCCGGATAGGTGAATCCGGCCCCATCGCCCGCCGTGCAAGGTCACGAGCACTAATCGGGAACGAGCCGCCTCGCGAGCGGTGCGGCGGCTCGATCCGGGGAGCGGATGGACCGGCGGCCTACTGCGCCGCCTTCCACAGGCTGATCACCCGCGTACCCTCGCCGGTCTCGTTGCGCGCCTGCCGGGTGAGCGTCTCGATCTCCTCCTTCGGCGCGAGGCGGCGGGCCTTGGCGAGCGCCTTGCGGGCCTCTTCCGCCGGCATGGCGCCTTGGGGGACCATCATGGCGAGGAGTTGCTTGCGCGTCTTCGAATCGACGGATCGGGAGTTGCGCACGTCCTCGAAGTCGCTCATCCGGTGACGGTTGGCCTTGGCGCCGCGCCCGCGCTCCTCGTGGCCCAGGAAGACCTTCGGGCCGTTCGGCATCACCACGATGTCGCCGGGGCGCAGGGTTTCGTCGCGCAGGAGCGCGGCGGTGGGGTTGGCGGCGATCGCCTTCTGATCGACCGGCTGCTTGCCGCTGACGCCGGAGACGTCCTCGGCATTGGGCAGGGCGGCGTAGCGCACCTTGGGCTTGGCACGACGCTCGGCGCCGCGGGCGTGGCGGCGCCAGCGGTAGCGCTCGTTCACCTCACCGCCGCCGTAGTAGCTCGGCGCGGCTTGGACCGGCGCGGGCGCCGGAGCCACCGTCTGCCGCGGGGTGCCGCCGAAGAGATGGCCGAACACCCCGCTGAAGCCGTCCTCCTGGGCGTGGACGCCCGCGACCGTCGAGAGAACCAGGGCCGAGGAGGCCAGGACGAGCGCGACGCGCCGTCCGGAGCGGGGCAGGATCGCGGGCATCGTCGGCTCCTGAATTGGCCTCACGACGCTCCCGGTCCTCGGGAGTCCGTTTCCCACCCGACGCGGCGGGAAAAGTCGTGAGAGACACGCTGCGAGGGGTCGCGTTCGACCGATGCGCCAACAACAAAGGGCCGAGCTTTGCGG
The DNA here is from genome assembly GCF_014199935.1 of Methylorubrum rhodinum. Classification (GTDB taxonomy): domain Bacteria; phylum Pseudomonadota; class Alphaproteobacteria; order Rhizobiales; family Beijerinckiaceae; genus Methylobacterium; species Methylobacterium rhodinum. The sequence continues at coordinate 96,856 of NZ_JACHOP010000005.1, read as the reverse complement.
TTCCGGCGGAACGGTGTCTGAATTGTGAATTTTTCAAGGCACCGAGCATCGACTCTCACGCCGATGTGAACCGCCGGCATCGTGGTTCGGTTGCCGACAAGCCGCCTCCCGTCGCGGCCGGAGCCGAGCGACCGATGCCGACGAACGACCGCCCCCTCCCCTCCCCTCCGTCCGACCCGCGCCACGCGACGCTGTGGACGCTCGCCGTATCGGCCGCGCTCCTCGGCCTCGTCGCCTTGCCGCGCCGCGGAGTGCCGCGGGCGGTCGCCTCGTCGCAGGGCCGAAACACGGATGCCGCGCGTCAGGAATCCCCCTCTCACGAAGGCGCGGACGCGCACCGGGTGGCGCAGGCGGAAAAACATCGCGGACGCGCCGCGGAGAGCCCCGAAAAGATTCCGGCGGCGGGCTGGTGGGACATCCTCAAGCGCGCCTACCGCGACGTCGGCGAGAACCGGCTGATGCTGGTCTCGGCGGGCGTGACCTTCTTCGTGCTGCTGGCGCTCTTCCCGGCGGTCGCCGCCCTGGTCTCGGTCTACGGCCTGATCGCCGATGTCGCGACGATCAACGAGCAGATCGCGTCGCTGCGCGGCGTCCTGCCCTCGGGCGGGCTCGATATCGTGGCCGAGCAGGTCAAGCGCGTCACCGAGAAGGGCGACACGACCCTCGGGCTCACCGCACTCACCGGCATCGCGCTCTCGGTCTGGAGCGCCAACGGCGGGGTGAAGCACGTGTTCGACGCGCTCAACCTCGTCTACGACGAGCGGGAGCGGCGCGGCTTCTTCCGGCTGAACCTCGTCTCGCTCGCCTTCACGGCAGGCGCGCTGCTCTTCGTCGTGCTGGCGCTCGCCGGCATCGTCGCCGTGCCGGTGGCGATTCAGACGCTGGGCCTCAGCACCGAGGGCTGGTGGATCGCGCTGCTGCGCTGGCCGGCGCTCTTCCTCGTCGTGCTCGGGATGCTCGCCGTGCTCTACCGCTACGGCCCGAGCCGCGACGCGCCCCGCTGGCGCTGGGTGACGCCGGGCGGCACGCTGGCCGCCTTCCTGTGGCTCGCCGGTTCGCTGCTGTTCTCGTGGTACGTCGCGAATTTCGGCTCGTACGACAAGACCTACGGCTCGCTCGGCGCCGCCATCGGCTTCATGACGTGGATCTGGATCTCCACCACGATCGTGCTGCTCGGCGCGCAGATCAACGCGGAGACCGAGCACCAGACCGCGGAGGACACCACGGTCGGCGCGCCCAAGCCCCTGGGCGACCGCGACGCCAAGATGGCCGATACCGTCGGCGCGGCGGCCTGAGCGCTATTTCTGGGCGCGGCTCGGGTCGTCGGCGGGGTTCAGGTAATCGACGCCGAACGGGCCGCTGCCGTTGACCTGCAGCACCACCGCCTCGTCGGTGGTCCACAGCGCATGCGGCATGGCTTCCGGCAGGTAGACGAAGCCGCCGGCCCTGAGCGGCTCGCCCTTGCTCTTGTCCAACGTCCTGCCGTGCTGGTGGTAGATGGAGCCGGAGAGGATCGTCAGCGTCTCGTCCTTCGCGTGGGTGTGCGGCGCGATCACGGTGTCGGCCGGGAACCGGATCCGCAGCACGAACGGGCCGGGCTTGGCCGGATCGCCCGCCAGCGCCGCGATCTGCGTGCCCCTGGGCAGGTTCGCCGGTCCCGGCTGCCATTGAATCGCGGCCCCGTCCGGCAGGGTCACGGCGGCGGAATGCCCGTGCTTGCCGGCCGCAAAGGCGGGAGTTGCGAGCAGGGCGGAGAGGGCTGCGGCCGTCAGGGCGGTTCGAAGCTGCATCGTCATTCTCGGCATGATGTCGGCGGGCAGGTTCGCGGCCCAACGCCCGTTCGCCCGCATCGTTGCCGCGGCGCCCGCCCATCACGCAAAAGGGAACGGCGGGGCTCCTGCCCCGCCGTTCCTGTCAGTTCACGATGGTGTCGAGATCAGTAAGCGGCCGGGCCGCCGCTGACGCGGCCGTACTGCGGCACAGTGCGGTTCGTCTGCTCGGCGTTGCCGGCGCGGGCCGAGTAGTCGGTGTAGCGGTCGCCGCGCGGGCCGACCGAGCCGGTGACGATGTCGTCCGTCGCGCGGACCGTGCCGCCGACCACGCCGCCCACGACGTTGCCCGCCGCGCCGAGCGTGCCGCCGACGATGGTGCCCGCCGCGCCCGTCACGCCGCCGACCACGGAGCCGACGCCGCCCAGCAGGCCGGTGCCCGGACGGGTCGGCTCGATATGCGCGCCCCAGACGTTGAGCGTGCCGTCACGGTTGTAGCTGGGGCTGTCGTAGACGCCCTGAGCCAGCGACGGGGTGGCGGCCATGCCGAGCGACAGGGCGACGGCGGCGGTGATCTTGGTGAAGGTCTTCATGATCGATCCTTTGACGGTGCATCTTGAGCGGTGCGACTGATACAGTCAGCGTATTCGCCGGCTGCACTGTCACCGCTCGTTTGCGATGGATCCGATTTGGTGCTGATCATCGGCACGACAATGCCCGTTTTGTCGCACCGCACCATCGTTATAATGCGGAATAGACTATCCGCGATGAATTTTGGTGCAGCGACAGGATGCGCATTGTGAATTAACATTAAATGTCAAACGGTTGCGTCGTTTTTGCAGCGCACGCGCGGCAGGTGCGACGACGCACGGGGCCCAGGGGCAGCCGGACGGTTCGGCCGGCGCCCCGATCCCGGCGGGGCTCGATCGCGCGCGAGGCGGGGACCTGCGGCATTTCCCGTGGCTCCGGCGATGGCGAGGACGAGCCAAAATGCTCTATGGCTTCGCCCTGCCCGTTTTCGTCCCGCCGATGGTGGCTTGCCCGATGACCGACGAGACCCACGCCGCCCCGGCCAAGCCCGTCGGCGCCGACGACCGGGTGATCCTGGTCGATGGCTCGTCCTTCATCTTCCGCGCGTATTTCCAGTCGATCAACCAGGACCAGAAGTACAACACGAGGCCGAGCGACGGCCTGCCGACCGGGGCGGTGCGGCTGTTCTGCACCAAGATCGCCCAGTTCCTGCAGGACGGCGCGGCGGGGGTGAAGCCGACCCATCTCGGCATCGTCTTCGACAAGTCCGAGGGCTCGTTCCGCAAGGAGCTGTTTCCCGACTACAAGGGCCACCGCCCCGACGCGCCGGACGACCTCAAGCGGCAGATGCCGCTGATGCGCGACGCGGTGCGCGCCTTCGGCCTGCACGCGGTCGAGCTGATCCGCTACGAGGCCGACGACCTGATCGCGACCTACGCGCGGCAAGCCGAGGCGCGGGGCGCCGAGGTCATCATCGTGTCCTCCGACAAGGACCTGATGCAGCTCGTCTCCGACAAGATCCGGTTCTACGATTTCGAGTCGGGCGCCAAGGGCAAGCCCGGCTACCGGCCCGAGCGCAACCTCGACCGCGACGCGATTATCGCCAAGTGGGAGGGGCTGACCCCGGAGCAGATCGGCGACGCGCTGGCGCTGATCGGCGACACCTCGGACAATGTGCCGGGCGTGCCCGGCATCGGCCTGAAGACCGCCGCCGCCCTCATCAAGGAATACGGCAGCCTGGAGCAGCTTCTGGAGCGGGCCGCTGAGATCAAGCAGCCCAAGCGCCGCGAGACGCTGCTGGCCAACATCGACCAGGCCAAGCTCTCCCGCCGCCTCGTGGCGCTGGAGGAGAGCGTGCCGGTGCCGGTGCCGCTCGACGAGCTCGGCGTGCCGGAGCCGGACCCGCAAAAGCTCGTCGGCTTCCTGAAAGCCATGGAGTTCAACACGCTCACGCGGCGCATCGCCCAGATGCTCCACGTCGATCCGGAAGCGGTGAAGCCCGATCCGGCGCTGCTACCGGGCGCGCAGCCCCACGCCTACACCAACGCGGCCGGTGGCTCGGACGCGGTGCCGTTCTTCGGCGATGCCGTGCCGGTCGATCCCGAGACCGCGGCGGCCCCCGAACGCACCGACGGCGCCGCTCCGCCGGAAGCGGGCGAGGCCGATCCCTTCGCCGATCTGAATCTACCCGACGCCGCGCCGAAGAAGCGCGGCCCCTCGGAGCCCACACCCTCGACGCTGGTCGCCGCCCGCGCGGCAGAGTCCGTAAAGCCGTTCGACACGGCAGCCTACGAGACCGTGACCACGGTGGCGCAGCTGGAAGCCTGGATCGCGGAAGCCTACGAGGCCGGCGTCATCGCGGTCGATACCGAGACCGACGCGCTCGACGCGGCCAAGGCCGGGCTGGTGGGCGTCTCGCTCGCCACCGCGCCGGGCCGGGCCTGCTACATCCCGCTCGCCCACGTCGCCCCCGACCAGAAGGGCGGAGACCTGTTCGGCGACGGCGCTGCGGAGGCCAAGGCGCCGGAGCAGATCAAGCTCGACACCGCCCTCAAGCTGCTCAAGCCGCTGCTGGAGGATGCCGGCACCCTCAAGATCGGCCAGAACCTCAAATACGACCTGTCCGTCCTGCACCGTTACGGCATCGACGTGACGCCGTTCGACGACACGATGCTGATCTCCTACGTGCTCGATGCCGGCAAGGGCGGGCACGGCATGGACGAACTGGCGCGGCGCCATCTCGGCCACCAGCCGATCACCTTCTCGGACGTGTGCGGCACCGGCCGCAACAAGATCACCTTCGAGCGGGTGCCGCTGGACAAGGCCACGGCTTACGCCGCCGAGGACGCCGACGTGACGCTGCGGCTGTGGCGGATGATGAAGCCGCGTCTCGTCGCCGAGCGGCGCGTCACCGTCTACGAGACGCTGGAACGCCCGCTGGTGCCGGTGCTCGCCCGGATGGAGCGGGCCGGCATCCGCATCGACCGCAACATGCTGAGCCGCCTCTCGGGCGACTTCTCGCAGATCCTGGCGCGCCTCGAAGAGGAGATTCAGGAGGACGCGGGCGAGAGATTTCAGGTCTCCTCACCGAAGCAGATCGGCGACGTGCTGTTCGGCAAGATGGGCCTGCCCGGCGCGAAGAAGACGCCGTCCGGCCAATGGGCCACGCCCGCGACGCTGCTGGAAGAATTGGCCCAGGCCGGCCACGAACTGCCCAAAAAGATCCTGAACTGGCGCCAGCTCGCGAAGCTGAAATCGACCTACACCGACTCGCTGCAGGAGCACGCCGACCGGCAGACCGACCGGGTCCACACCTCGTTCGCGCTCGCCGCCACCACCACGGGCCGGCTCTCCTCCTCCGACCCGAACCTGCAGAACATCCCGATCCGCACGGAAGAGGGCCGCCGCATCCGGCGCGCCTTCGTGGCGCCGGAGGGCAAGCGGCTGATCTCGGCCGACTATTCCCAGATCGAGCTGCGGCTGCTCGCCCACATCGCCGACATCCCGCAATTGCAGGAGGCGTTCGAGCAGGGGCTCGACATCCACGCGGCCACGGCCAGCGCCATGTTCGGCGTGCCGCTCGACCAGATGACCGGGGATCTCAGGCGCCGGGCCAAGACGATCAATTTCGGCATCATCTACGGCATCTCGGCCTTTGGCCTCGCCGACCGCCTCGGCATCGGCCGCGAGGAGGCGTCCGCCTTCATCAAGCAGTATTTCGAGCGCTTTCCCGGCATCCGCGACTACATCGACACGACGAAGCGTTCGTGCCGCGACAAGGGCTACGTCACCACCCTGTTCGGCCGCGTCTGCCACTATCCGCAGATCCGCTCGAACAACCCGTCCGAGCGGGCGAGCGTCGAGCGCCAAGCCATCAACGCCCCGATCCAGGGCACCGCCGCCGACATCATCCGCCGCGCCATGACGCGGATGGAGGACGCGCTGACCGCGGAAAACCTCGACGTGCGGATGCTGCTGCAGGTGCACGACGAACTGGTGTTCGAGGCGCATGCCGAGGAGGTGGAGCGGGCGATCCCCGTGATCGCGCGGGTGATGGAGGAGGCGCCGGCTCCGGCTCTGACGCTCAGCGTGCCGCTGGTGGTGGAGGCGCGGGCGGCGGGGAATTGGGAGGAGGCGCATTGAGGGCGTCGCCTTCCTTCATCCCAACCACCCCCCTCATCCTGAGGTGCTGCGAAGCAGCCTCGAAGGAGGGCTCCAGCGTATCGCGCGATCCCTGGAGCCCTCCTTCGAGGCTGAGCTGACGCTCAGCACCTCAGGATGAGGGAGTTTGGTAGGATGACGCGGATCACCATCGAGTCGCCGCACGACCCATGCCTGCCTTCGTCTACATGCTTCGCTGCGCCGACGGCAGCTATTACGTCGGCTCGTCACGCGGGGAGTCCTTGGAGAAACGGGTCGGCGAGCATCAGGCCGGCACCTTTGCCGGCTATACCAGCTCGCGTCGCCCGGTTATGCTCGTCTGGTCGGAGCCGTTCGAGCGCTTCGACGAGGCGGTTGCCTGCGAGCGACGGCTGAAGGGATGGAGCCGGGCGAAGAAGGAAGCGCTGATCCGCGGCGATTGGGACGGGTTGCAGGCGGCGGCCAAGCGGCTCGGCGCACAACGGGCGGCCGACCCATCCCTCTCTCGTCCAACCCAAATGCCTCATCCTGAGGTGCCCGCCTCGGCGGGCCTCGAAGGAGGGCTCCAGAAGTCTCGTTGATCCCTGGAACCCTCCTTCGAGGGCGCCGCTGCGCGGCGCCACCTCAGGATGAGGGGGATGGGTGGGAGCGCAGTCCCAAACCCTCACCCCCCGGCAATCGCCCCCCGATACGCAAACAACCCCGGCACCCCACCGGTCATCACGAACAGCAAAGCCGCCCCCGCCGGATAGGCTCCCGCGCGCACGTCGTGCAGCAGGCCGGCAAAGGCCTTGCCGCTGTAGACCGGGTCGAGCAGCAGCCCTTCGGTGCGGGCCATCAGCCGCACGGCCTCCCGCATGCCCTCCGTCGGGATGCCGTAGCCGGGGCCGCGGTGGGCGCCGTCGAGGGCGATGCCGTCGTCGGGGAAGGCCAGGGTCGGGTCGATCAGCGCGACGGTGTCGCGGGCTCGCGCGAGGGTCGCGGCTTCAGCCTCATCCGGCGGGGCGAGCACGGTGTAGGACAGGACGCGCCGGGGATCGTGCCCCATCGCCCAAAAGCCGGCGGCGAGGCCGGCATGGGTGCCGGCGCTGCCGTTGGGGACGACGACGCGGGCGAAGTCGAGGCTCAGCACGGCGGCCTGCTCGGCGATCTCGGCGGCGCAGGCGGCGTAGCCGAGGCAGCCGAGCGGGCTCGATCCGCCGGAGGGGAAGACGCAGACGCGCCGGCCCTCCCCGCGCAGGGTTTTTGCCCGCGCCTCGGCGTATCCAAGCGAATCGGCCTCCCCCGGCAGGAGGTGGACGCGGGCGCCGAAGAGTTCGTGCAGCAGGCGGTTGCCGTTGCCGGTGTAGTCGGAGTCGTCGCGCGGGACGCTGCGGGTGAGGAACAGCTCGCAGGCGAGCCCGAGGCGGGCGGCCGCCGCCGCGGTGAGGCGGGCATGGTTCGATTGCAGGGCGCCGACGGTGATCACCGTGTCGGCGCGCTCCGCCAGCGCTTGGCCGAGCAGGAATTCCAGCTTGCGCAACTTGTTGCCGCCCCCGCCCACGGGGCCGACATCGTCCCGCTTCACGAACAGGCGCACGCCGTTCAGTTCTCCCCCGAGATGGGTCGAGAGCCGGTCGAGCGAGCGGATCGGCGTCGGGCCGTCGGTGAGCGCCGCGCGGGGGAAGCGGGTGAGGTCCAAGGCGCCTGCTCCCGGCCTACTCCGCCGCGACTTTCGGGCCGGGATCGCGGGAGCGCGCGCTCTCGTCGAAGGCGTCGGTGAATTGCAGACTCGCGAGCTGCGCGTAGAGCCGGCCTTCCGCCAGCAGGCTCTCGTGCGTGCCCTCCTCGACGATGCGGCCGCCGTCGAACACGAGGATGCGGTTGGCCGCGCGGATCGTGGCGAGGCGATGGGCGATGACGAGCGTGGTGCGCCCCTGCATCAGCCGGTCGAGGGCGGTCTGGACCGCGCGCTCGCTCTCGGCGTCGAGCGCCGAGGTCGCCTCGTCGAGGAGCAGCACGGGGGCGTCCTTGAGGATCGCGCGGGCGATGGCGACGCGCTGGCGCTGGCCGCCGGAGAGCGTCGTGCCGCGCTCGCCCAGCAGCGTCGCGTAGCCCTGCGGCAGGGCGCGGATGAACCCGTCCGCGTTGGCGAGGCGGGCCGCCTCCTCGACCTGCGCGTCGCTGGCCTCGGGCCGGCCGTAGCGGATGTTCTCCGAGACCGTGCCGGAAAAGACCACCGGGTCCTGCGGCACCAGCGACAGGCGGGCGCGCAACGGGTCGAGGTCGGCATGGGGCAGGCTCACGCCGTCGAGGCGCACCGCGCCCTCGTCCGGATCGTAGAAGCGCAGCAGCAATTGCAGGACCGTGGTCTTGCCGGCCCCCGAAGGCCCGACCAAAGCCACCCGCTCGCCCGGCGCCACCGCGAAGGAGACGCCGTCGAGCGCGGCGTGTTCTGGGCGCGTCGGGTAGCGGAAGCGCACGTTCTCGAAGGCAATGGCCCCGCGGGCCGGGCTCGGCAGCGGAACCGGGTTCGCCGGAGACTGGATCACCGGCTCGGTCGCCAAAATCTCGCCGAGGCGCTCGGCGGCGCCCGCGGCCTGGGCGAGTTCGCCGTAGACCTCCGAGAGCTGGCCGAGCGCGCTCGCGCCGAACACCGCGTAGAGCACGAATTGCGAGAGCTGGCCGGCGGAGGTGGTGCCCGCGAGCACCTCCTTGGCGCCGTACCACATCACGCCGACGACCGAGGCCGAGATGAGGAAGATCGCCACGCCGGTCAGCAGGGCGCGGGCCGTGATCGAGGCGCGGGCCGCGCCGTAGGCGTTCTCGGAGGCCGCAGCGAAGCGCTCGGCGGTGGTGCGGCCCATGCCAAAGGCCTGCATCGTGCGGATCGCGCCGACCGCTTCCGCGGCATAGGCCGAGGCGTCGGCCAGCCGGTCCTGCGCGGCGCGCGAGCGGCGGCGCACGCCGCGGCCCGAGACGATCAGCGGAAAGACGATGAGCGGGATCGCGGCCAGCACGAGGATCGACAGGCCGGGGCTCGTCCACACCATCATGACGACGGCGCCGACGAATAGGAACAGGTTGCGCAAGAGGATCGAGATCGAGACGCCGAACACCGCCTTGACCTGGGTGGCGTCGGCGGTGAGCCGCGAGACGATCTCGCCGGATTGGGACTTGTCGAAGAAGGTCGGATCGAGGCTGGTCAATCGCGCAAAGACCGCCGAGCGCAGGTCGGCGACGACCCGCTCGCCGAGCGTGACGACGGAGTAATAGCGGCCCGCGCTCGACACCGCGAGCACCGCCACCACCCCGAGCAGGGCGATGAAGTAGGAGTTGATGAAGGCCTGACCCTCCGGCGAGAAGCCGTGATCGATCACCCGCCGGATCGCCACGGGCACCACCAGCGTCGCGCCCGACGCCGCGATCAGCGAGATCAGCGCCGCCAGGATGCGGCCGCGGTAGCGGGCGGCGAACGGAACCAGGGGCCTCAGCGCGCCGAGCGGCGCCTTCCCTCGGGCAGTCGCGTCCGCGGCTCCGGACATCCCCTCACGCGCGCGGGCCATCGTTCCTCGTCATCGTTTCTTCCCCTGGGATCCTCGCTCCCGCGACGATCCCTTTCCTTCCTTATAGCCTCAGTCGCCGGCGCCCGCCTCCGCGGGCTTAGGCTTTCGCTCCGCTAGACGCCTCGGCCGAGCCGAGGCCGCTTCGCGGGGCGCTCTTCGCGCCCGGTCATACGGCACAATTCCTCGGATCGGACGATACCCGTGTTCTCGGCTCTCTTGTCCGGCCCTGGACGCTGAGGTATAGGCGCGCCCTCAACCGAATGCGCGCGATCTTTTGCCCTAGGCCGGTTTCACGGCGGCGTGGCCGGTCGGGTTGCTACCTCAGGAATGCGTCATGGCAAAGAATGCGGCCGACAAGGCCAAGGGGACCGAGCACCCCGACTACCACTTCATCAAGGTCGTGATGACCGACGGCACCGAGTACCGGACCCGCTCCACCTACGGCAAGGAAGGCGACGTCCTCAACCTCGACATCGACCCGACCACGCACCCGGCCTGGACCGGCGGCGAGCAGAAGATGCTCGATCGAGGCGGCCGCGTGTCGCGCTTCAACACCCGCTTCGCCGGCCTCGGCTTCGCCAAGAAGTGATCTTCTGGGATTCGGGCGCTGGCCCGATTCGTTGAAACGGCGCCGCTTGCGGCGCCGTTTTCGTTTCCGGATCGACGACGACGAGGGCTATTTGCCCCCGAACGCCGCCTGAAGCCGCCCGAACTGGGCCGTCACCGGGCTCTCCAGCGGCACCGGCGCAGGGCGATCCTCGCTGATCAACCGGTCGAGATGCAGGATGCGGGCGTGGAGCCGGCGCGAGCGGCGCACGAGATCCTGGAGCCGCAGCGGCAGGGCGGCGAAGGCCTCGGTCGATTCGGCCGGCACCCGCTCGGTCTCGTTGAGCTTCACCCGGGTCTTCTCTTCCTGGGCCTGCCCGAGGGTCAGTTCGCCTTCCGACACCGCCCGCTGCACGAGGAGCCAGGACGCGATCTGCATCAGGCGGGTGGTGAGCCGCATGCTCTCGCTGGCATAGGCCAGCGTCGCGTCCCGGGAAATCAGCCGCGATTCGGTCCGGCCCTCGCCGTCGAGATAGGCCGCGGTCTCCTCGACCAGCAGCATCCCCTCGCGGAACAGGGTGCGGAACCCCTCCGACGCCACGTAGGACTCGCCGAAGCTCACCCAATGGCGCTCGTCCCGGAACGTCACGTCGAACTCGGTCATCCTGCCTCCTGTGCCGCGCGGCGCTCGTTTCGTCCCGAAGCGGGACGGGTTCGGTGCGGCTGCGGTGACGGGGGCAAGTGTAGCGCCGATCGGGCCGCGGAAGGGGCTTCACGATCTTTTAAGGTTAACGGCGCGGGCCGGGCGCGGCGAGCCGACGGCGGCGCCGGGGCGAAAAAAAAGCCGCTCCGAAGAGCGGCTTGTCGCGAGTCTACAGGGAGGCATCAAACAGAGTGGACAGAAGACCCACTCAGGATCCAGACAATCTGGATGTGCTCCTTCGTACCCTGGAAAGGTTAACGGGCGGTTAAGCGCAGCGCCGTCCTCTCACGAACGCCCGTCATTCCGGGGCGCCGGAGGCGAACCCGGAATCCACGACGGGCCTCGACGCCGCATGAGGCCGCGCATCGCGGGTGGATTCCGGGTTTCGCTGCACGGCCCCGGAATGACGGCGGCGTTAATGAGCGGCGGGCACGACGGCGACCGATAGCCCCATCATTGACTTGGCCCCTCCCCTCCGCCATAAGCCGCGCCATTGCGAAGCGGCGCCCCGTCCGGGCGCCCTTCGCGTTTGCAGATCCCATTTCGAGGCTTAAGGCCGGTTCGCGCGCTGGTGAAGCGCCGCCGGGCCGTCCCCTCGGCCGCCGGAGACCCGCCATGAAGAGAACCTACCAGCCCAGCAAGCTCGTCCGGAAGCGCCGTCACGGCTTCCGCGCCCGCATGGCGACGGCCGGTGGCCGCAAGGTCATCGCCGCCCGCCGCGCGCACGGCCGCAAGCGCCTCTCGGCCTGACGGAATCCGGCGCCGCCCCTCGGCGGTGCCCTTTCGCCGCCCTGCCTCGGCATGGCCGGCCTCGGAGCGCCCGTGTCGACGATCCGCCGACTCCGGCGGCGCCCGGACTTCCTGGCCGCGGCCGGGGGCCGGCGCTTCCACACCGAGCGCATGAGCGCCCAGGGGCGTCTGCGCGAGCCGGACGAGCAGCGCGACGGCGCGCCCGCTGAGGGCCTGTTCCTCGGCTTCACCATCACCAAGCGCGTGGGCCATGCGACCGAACGCAACCGGATTCGCCGCCGCCTGCGCAGCGCGCTCGCCCTTGCGGCCGACGGCGCGCCCGAGATCGGGGCCGACGTGGTCGTGATCGCCCGCCGCCCGGCGATCGACGCGCCGTTCGAGAGCCTCGTCGAGGACCTGCGCCGAGCGCTGCGCACGGTGACCAAGCCTCCGGGCCCCAAACCATCCTCCGACCGGCCGAACCCGGCCCGCGGCCCCCGCCGCGGCCGGGATCGGCCTGCCGGCAAGCCTTCCTCTGTTATGCCTTCCTCCCTTCCCGCACCGATGGCGCCTGACGGATCGACCGATGGGTAACGACAAGACGAACATGTTCGTCGCGATCGCCTTGTCTCTGGTGGTCCTGCTCGGCTGGCACTACTTCGTGACCGGCCCGGCGACCGAGAAGCAACGGCAGCAACAGGCGGCGGCGCAGAGCCAGACCACGCAGCAGCCCGGCGGCACCTCGCCCGCCGACGGCGTGCCCGGTCCGAGCCCGCAGCAGGGCGGCCCCTCGGCGCCCGTGCCCGGCACCCTGCCGACGCCCGCCGCCGGCCCGGTCTCGCGCGAGGACGCGCTGGCCCGCTCGGCCCGCATCCGCATCGACACGCCCGCGCTCTACGGCTCGGTGGCCCTCAAGGGCGCGCGCATCGACGACGTGAGCCTGAAGAACTACCACGAGACCGTCAGCGACGAGAGCCCGCGCATCGTCCTGCTCTCGCCCACGGGCAGCCCGAACCCCTACTACGCCGAGTTCGGCTGGGTGGGGCAGAATGCCGGCCCGCTGCCCAACGCCGACACGCTGTGGAAGGCCGAGGGCGACCTGCTGGCGCCCGGCAAGCCGGTGACGCTGACCTGGGACAACGGCCAGGGCCTCGTCTTCAAGCGCATCCTCGCGGTCGACGACAAGTTCATGTTCACGGTCCGCGACGAGGTCGAGAACAAGTCGGCCAACGCCGTCACCCTCTATCCCTACAGCCTCGTCTCCCGCTGGGGTAAGCCGGTCACCCAGGGCTACTACGTGCTGCACGAGGGCCTGATCGGCTGGCTCGGCGGCGAGCGCCTGCAGGAATACAGCTACGACGCCATCGCCAAGGAGCCGGCCTACGGCGGCGCCAGCACCCACGGCAAGGCGTGGTCGAACGTGACCGGCGGCTGGGTCGGCATCACCGACAAGTACTGGGCCGCCGCCGCGATCCCCGAGCAGGACAAGCCCTATACCGGCGCCTTCACCGAGCGCACCGACGGGGCCACCAAGGTCTACCAGACCAGCGTGCGGGGCGACGCCGTCGCGGTGGCGCCGGGCGCCTCCTCGGCCTCGACGCAGCGCCTGTTCGCGGGCGCCAAGGAGGTCAACCAGATCAACGAGTACAAGCGCGAGCTGAACATCCTCGAGTTCGACTCGATGATCGACTGGGGCTGGTTCTGGTTCCTGACCAAGCCGATGTTCCGCGCGCTGGACTTCTTCTTCCACCTCGCGGGCAATTTCGGTGTTTCGATCCTGCTCGTGACCCTGATCCTGAAGATCTTCTTCCTGCCGATCGCCAACCGCTCCTACGTCTCCATGGCCAAGATGAAGGCCGTGCAGCCCGAGATGATGTCCATCCGGGAGCGGTACAAAGACGACAAGATGAAGCAGCAACAGGCGATGATGGAGCTGTACAAGAAGGAGAAGATCAATCCGGTCGCCGGCTGCTGGCCGGTGCTGATCCAGATCCCGGTCTTCTTTGCGCTCTACAAGGTGCTGTTCATCACCATCGAGATGCGGCACGCGCCGTTCTTCGGCTGGATTCAGGACCTTGCCGCGCCCGATCCGACGAGCCTCCTGAACCTGTTCGGCGCCCTTCCGTGGGCGGCGCCCGACTTCGTCCATCTCGGCGTGTGGCCGCTGATCATGGGCTTCACGATGTTCGTCCAGATGAAGATGAACCCCGCGCCGCCGGACCCGGTCCAGGCGCAGGTCTTCGCCTTCATGCCGATCATCTTCACCTTCATGCTCGGCTCGTTCCCGGCCGGTCTGGTGATCTACTGGGCCTGGAACAACACCCTCTCGGTGATCCAGCAATACGTCATCATGCGCCGCAACGGCGTGAAGGTGGAGTTATGGGACAACCTGAAGGGCACGTTCAAACGCGACAAGGGCGCCGCGGCCAAGAGCTGACGCAGGTTACTCTCCTCCCCCTTGCGGGGAGGAGCCGGAGGTGGGGGTGGTTCAGGAGAGGCCGCTTCGGTGCCTCCCGAACCACCCCCACCCCTCCCCCTCCCCGCAAGGGGGAGGGGAAAGCAGCGGCCACCCTTCATGACCCTCGCCGCCGACGAACCCACCCCCGAACTGCTGGAGGCCGGCCGCCTGCTCTTCGCGGGCGCCGCCGACTTCACCTGGGCCGCCCCCGAACTCGGGGCGCTGCCGCCGATGGAAGGCGTCGAGATCGCCTTCGCCGGGCGCTCCAACGTCGGCAAGTCGAGCCTCGTCAACGCGCTCACCGGGCGCAACACGCTGGCGCGCACCTCGCACACGCCGGGCCGCACGCAGCAGCTCAACTTCTTCCGGATCGGCGAGCGCTTCACCCTCGTGGACATGCCGGGCTACGGCTACGCCCAGGTCGAGAAGGCCAAGGTCGAGGCCTGGACCCGGCTGATTCACGCCTATCTCAAGGGCCGCTCGAACCTCGCCCGCGTCTACGTGCTGATCGATTCGCGCCACGGTCTGAAGGAGATCGACACCGCGCTGCTCGACGGGCTCGACAAGGCCGCGGTGTCCTACCAGCTCGTCCTGACCAAGGGCGACGCCCTCAAGAAATCCGAGATGGAGAAGCGCATCGCCGGCATCCACGCGGCTCTGGCCAAGCGCCCGGCGGCTTACCCCGAGGTGCTGCTGACCTCCAGCCGCGACGATCTGGGCGTGCCGGAGCTGCGTGCCAGCATCGCCCGCCTGCTGCAGGAGCGCGGCGCGTGACCGGCCTCGACCGTGTCCTCGCGGCGCTGGCCGCGCTCGCGGGCCTCCTCGGCGTCGCCGGCAGCGCGGCGGCGGCGCATACGAGCGGCGGCGAGACGCTGAAGACGGCCTCGCAATTCCTGCTGTTCCACGCCCCAGCGATCCTGGCGCTGGTGGCGCTCGCCGCCGCCGGCCTGACCCGCGGCGCCCTCACCCGCACGGCGGCGGGCGCGCTGGTCGTCGGGCTCGCGCTGTTCTCGGGCGACCTGGCGATGCGGGCGCTCGCCGGGCAGGCCCTGTTCCCGATGGCTGCACCCACGGGCGGCTTCGTGCTGATGGCCGGCTGGCTGCTGGCCGCGGTCGTCGCCCTGATCCCGTAACGGGTTCCCAAAGGGCAAGCCCTTTGGCGGGACCTCGGGGCAGAGCCCCGAGATTGGCTTCGCCGACCAGGGCTTTGCCCCGGACCCACGAAAGGACTTGTCCTTTCGAAACCTGGAGCACGCCTACGGCATCACCGGCGGGTGGTATTCCAGCGTGAAGGCCAGCGCCCAGAGCAGGAACAGCACCAGCGGCAGGTGGATGACCAGCTGCAGGAAGCTGAAGCCGACGATGTCGCGCGCCTTCAGGCCCAGGATGCCGAGCAGCGGCAGCATGAAGAACGGGTTGATGAGGTTCGGGAGCGCCTCGGCCGCGTTGTAGACCTGCACCGCCCAGCCGAGATGCACCTTCAGCTCGTTGGCCGCCTGCATCACGTAGGGCGCCTCCAACAGCCACTTGCCGCCGCCCGACGGGATGAAGAAGCCGAGCAGCGCCGAGTAGACGCCCATGGCGAGCGGGAAGCTTCCTTGCGTGTTCAGCGCGACGAAGGCGTGGGCGATCACGTCCGACAGGCTGTGGCCGGCGGCGTTCTTGGCCCCCGTCAGGATCGCCGCGATGGCGGCGTAGAACGGGAACTGAATCAGGATGCCGGCGGTGGCCGGCACCGCCTTGCCCAAGGCCACGAGAAAGCGCTTGGGCCGCCAGTGCAGCACGAAGCCGGTCATCAGGAACAGGAAGTTGTAGGTGTTGAGGCTGGAGATCGCGACCATCCAGTCCTGGCGCTGGAACTCCTGGATCAGCCAGCCGGCGGCGAGCAGGCCGATCAGCACCGTCAGGATCGGGGCGTGCTCCAGCCACTCGCCCGGTTGCTTCGGCGGCTCCACCGCCTGCTCCTCTTTGGTCACGTCGACGCCGAGATCCTGCGCCGTCACCGCGGTGTCCGGCCCCGGCGCGGAGGCGATGGCGATCACCGCCGAGATCACCACGAGGATCACGGTGATGAGCATCGACTGCCAGAGGAAGATCGTCTCGCTGAACGGGATCACGCCGGTGATCTGCAACAGCCCCGGCGGCAGGCTTTTCGGATTGGCCTGCAGCTGCGCGGCCGACGAGGACAGGCCCATCGCCCATGTGGCACCGAGGCCCAGATAGGCGGCCGCACCCGCGGCGCGGTAATCCATCCGGAGGTCGGTGCGGCGGGCGAGCGCGCGGGCCAAAAGGCCGCCGAAGATCAGGCTGAGCCCCCAGGAGAGCAGCGAGGACAGCATGGTGGCGAGGGCGATGTAGCCGATGGCGCCCCGGCCGGTCTTGGGCACCAGCGCCATCCGCTCGATCAGCGCCTGCACGGGCGCGGAGGTCGCCACCACGTAGCCGCCGATGGTGACGAACACCATCTGCATGGTGAAGGGGATCAGACTCCAGAAGCCGTCGCCGAAGCTCTTGCTCACCGCCTGGGCCGGCGCGCCGTTGATGAGCGCGGCGCCCGCCACGATCACCACCGCGATCGCCACGAACACGAAGGCGTCGGGGAACCACTTCTCCGCCCAGTCGGTGAAGCGGAGCGCGAGGCGGGCGAGCGCGCTGTCCTCGCGGCGTCGGCTGTCCGGCGTCATGATGGTCCCGTCCGCTTCCCGAGGCGCTCTTCGGGCGCCGACGGTCGAGGTATGCAGCGGAAGCGGGGGGCGCCTCAAGAGCGCGCGGGTTTCACCGGGCCGGAACGCTCAAGATTTCGGTGGGCCGGCCCTGCTGCCCCGAAAACACGCCCGCGCTCAGGGCATTGCCGTAGACCGCGCCGGTGTCGAGGTTGGTGCGGAAGCGCTTGAGCTCCGGCCCGCCGCGGGTCTGCGGCGTGTGGCCGTGGACGACATGGCGGCCGAAATCGTGCTCCGCCGAGAGGAACGGCTCGCGCATCCACAGACGGGATTCCGGATCGGGGTCCGGCACCTCGGCATCCGGCCGGAAACCGGCATGCACGTACCAGCGCAGATCGTCCGAGTGCAGGGTCGGCAATCCCTCGATCCAGTCGAGCACGTCGCCGGGGATCTCTTCGGGCCCCGCCGCATCGAACGACGTGAGGGTCGCGTCACCGCCGTTGACCCGCCAATGGTCGAGGGCTCCGGGCTCCTGCAACGTCTTCAACAGCATCGCCTCGTGGTTACCCATCAGGCAGACCACGTCGTCGGGCTCGCGCCATTGCAGTTTGCGAAGCGTCTCGATCACCCGCGCGCTGTCGGGCCCGCGGTCGATGTAGTCGCCCAGGAACACGAGTTTTTTCGCGCGCCCCGCCGCGTGGGCGTCGATGCGCTCCAAGAGCGCGTCGAGCAGGTCGGCGCAGCCATGGATGTCGCCGATGGCGTAGGTGAGCGTCTCGGCGGTCATGCTGCCGTTGTCGTCGGGATTTTTTTGCGATGCAAGACAGTCGCCTCGGTCGGGGCGAAGTCCCGCGACGGCAATCTGCAATCGGGCGATCACACAAACGTGATGATCTTACAATGGATTAAACCGAGGTTTCGATATCAGGCCCTAACCGACGCGTGTATGCAACCGCCGCCATCACGCCCGAGCGGCGGATGGGGAGGAATGAGACGATGCGTGGCCTGTTCTTGATCGGTGCGGCGCTCCTGTGCTGCGCCGCCCCCGCTGCCGGCTGGGCGCAGCAGATGCCGACGCTCCAGCGCGTCGTCGCATCGGGCCGGCCGCAACAGATCAACTTCATCACGACCATGGATCCGGACTGCCACCTGACCGGCTCAGGCGATTTCGCGGTTCTCGAAGGTCCAGCCCACGGCCGGGTCAGCATGGAACGCGGGGTCGATTTTCCCAACTACCCGCCCAACAACCCGCGCGCCCGTTGCAATACTCGCAAACTCGCGGGCAACAAGCTCATCTATCAATCGGCGCCCGGCTTCGTCGGCGAGGACGACTTCGTCCTCGAAGTGGTCGGGAAGTATGGCAGCGTGCTGCGCGCGCGCTACCACATCGCGATTCGCTGATACGACGAGCGCTTCGAGTATCGTCTCGAAAGCCGGAAACCGGCGATCGCGACGATGCTCCAGCACGACAGAAGGCCCCGGCGCGGTCTCCCGCGCCGGGGCCTTTCGCGTCAGTTCAGCAACACCCCCGCGGGCCGGCGCTCGGCGGCGATGTCGCCGATCATCAGGCCGGCGGGCCCGACCCGCACCGGCACCGCCTCGCCGTCGTGGATCGTGCCCGACAGGAGCGCCTCGGCTAGCGGGTCCTGCACGTTCTTCTGGATCACCCGCTTGAGCGGGCGCGCGCCGTAGGCCGGGTCGTAACCCTTGTCGGCGAGCCAGGTGCGGGCCTCCTCGTCGATGTCGAGGGTGATCTTGCGATCCTCCAAGAGCCGGGCGAGGCGCCCGAGCTGAATGTCGACGATCGCACCCATCTCCGAGCGCGCGAGGCGGTGGAACAGGATGATCTCGTCGACCCGGTTCAGGAATTCCGGTCGGAAGTGGTTCTTGACGACTCCCATGACCTCGTCACGGACGGCGTCGGTATCCTGGCCGGCCGGCTGACTGACGAGAAACTCGGCACCGAGGTTCGAGGTCATGATCAGCAGCGTGTTGCGGAAATCGACCGTGCGGCCCTGCCCGTCGGTCAGGCGCCCGTCGTCGAGCACCTGAAGCAGGACGTTGAACACGTCCGGATGCGCCTTCTCGACCTCGTCGAACAGCACGACCTGATACGGTCGGCGCCGCACGGCTTCCGTCAGCGCGCCGCCCTCCTCGTAGCCGACATAGCCCGGAGGCGCGCCGATGAGGCGGGCAACCGCGTGCTTCTCCATGTACTCGGACATGTCGATGCGGACCAACGCCGTGTCGTCGTCGAACAGGAAGCCGGCCAATGCCTTGGTCAACTCGGTCTTGCCCACGCCTGTGGGCCCCAGGAACATGAACGAGCCGATCGGCCGGTTCGGGTCCTGAAGACCGGCGCGGGCGCGACGCACCGCGGTCGAGACCGCTTCCACCGCCTCGCGCTGGCCGACGACGCGCTTGGCCAGCGCGTCCTCCATCGCCAAGAGCTTCTCGCGCTCGCCCTCCAGCATCTTGTCGACCGGCACGCCGGTCCAGCGCGAGACGACGCCCGCGATGTGGGCCGGCGTCACCGCCTCCTCGACCATGCCGTCGCGGGCCGCTCCGCCCTCGCCCGCCGCCTCGATCTCGGCGAGCCGCTTCTCCAGGCCGGGGATCACGCCGTAGGCGAGTTCGCCCGCGCGCTGGTACTGGCCCTGGCGTTGGGCGGCGGCGAGGTCGTTCCTCGCCTCGTCGAGCTTCTTCTTCAGCTCGGCGGCGGCCCCCAGCTTGTCCTTCTCGGCCTTCCAGCGCGCCGTGATGGTGGCGGACTGCTCCTCGAGGTCGGCAAGCTCCTTCTCCAGGCGCTGGAGCCGGTCGCGGGAGGCGGAATCCGTCTCCTTCTTCAGCGCCTCGCCCTCGATCTTCAGCCGCACGATCTCGCGGTCGACGTTGTCGAGTTCCTCCGGCTTCGAATCGACCTGCATGCGAAGCCGCGAACCCGCCTCGTCGACGAGGTCGATGGCTTTGTCCGGCAGGAAGCGGTCGGTGATGTAGCGGTTCGACAGCGTGGCCGCCGCCACCAGCGCCGAATCCTGGATGCGCACCCCGTGGTGCTGCTCGTACTTCTCCTTGATGCCGCGCAGGATCGAGACCGTGTCCGCGACGGTGGGCTCGGACACGAAGACGGGCTGGAAGCGCCGCGCCAAAGCCGCGTCCTTCTCGACATGCTTGCGGTACTCGTCGAGCGTGGTGGCGCCGACGCAGTGCAGCTCGCCGCGGGCGAGCGCGGGCTTGAGGAGGTTGGAGGCGTCCATGGCGCCGTCGGCCTTTCCGGCGCCGACCAGCGTGTGCATCTCGTCGATGAACAGGACGATCTGCCCCTCCGCGGAGGTCACCTCGGACAGCACGCCCTTCAGCCGCTCCTCGAATTCTCCGCGGTATTTGGCACCGGCGATCAGCGCGCCCATGTCCAGCGCCAGCAGGCTCTTCTCCTTCAGGCTCTCCGGCACGTCGCCGTTGACGATGCGCAGCGCCAAGCCCTCGACGATGGCGGTCTTGCCGACGCCGGGCTCGCCGATCAGCACGGGATTGTTCTTGGTGCGCCGCGACAGCACCTGGATGGTGCGGCGGATTTCTTCGTCACGGCCGATCACCGGGTCGAGCTTGCCCTCGCGGGCGGCCTCGGTGAGGTCGCGGGCGTATTTCTTCAGCGCGTCGTAGGCGTTCTCGGCCGACGCGTTGTCGGCGGTGCGGCCCTTGCGCAGCGCATTGATCGCGCCGTTGAGCGAGGCCGCGGTGACGCCCGCCGCCGCCAGGATGCGCCCGGCCTCCGAGTCCTTCTCGACTGCGAAGGCCAGGAGCAGCCGCTCGACGGTGACGTAGGAATCGCCCGCCTTCTCGGCGGCCTTTTCCGCGGTGTCGAACAGGCGCACGAGGTCGCGCGTCGCCTGCGGCTGCGCGGAATTCCCCGATACCTTCGGCTGCTTGGCGAGCCACTGCTCGGCCTGCGCCAGCGCGACGCGCGACTGGCCGCCGGCCCGGTCGATCAGCCCGGCGCAGAGCCCTTCGGAATCGTCGAGCAGGACCTTGAGGAGATGGCCGGGCGCGAGCTGCGGGTTGCCCTCGCGGACGGCGAGATTCTGCGCCGCCTGGACGAAGCCGCGGGCGCGCTCGGTGTACTTTTCGAAATTCATTCGCGTGTCCTTCCCCCGGATCGAATGTTTTCGCCCGCCTTCGCGGCACGAAAAGTCCGATGCGTTGCCCCGCGGGATCGGCCCCGCCGGAGCGCCGACGCTGTGGAAGCCGTCGGCGAGGCTGAATTGGGTGTTGCCTTTTCGTAACACAAGGGGGAGCGGACCGCCGGGACGCGGCCGTTCATGGCGGGTCTGCACCAGTGGCACGCCGCCGGCCGTTCGAGCCGGTTCCTCCGGCCGCGGGCCCCGGATCAGGCCGCGCCGGACACCGGTGACGGCATGCGCACGGCATCGCCCGCGGCCACCGTCCCGTCGGCCAGCACTTCGAGGTAGATGCCGAGATCGACATGGCCGAAATGGCGCTTGAGGTCGCGCGGGAGGGTGGTGTCCCGCGCGGCGGTGACCGGATCGACATCGACCGCGGCGCAGCGCGGCGTGCGGGCGAGGCCCCGGAAGCGGACGGTGCCGATGCCGATCTCCTGCCCGACCCAGTCCAGCTCGGCCCAGGGCGCGAGCCCGTCGACGTAGATGTTGGCGCGGAAGCGCAAAGGGTCGAGCGGCGTGCCGATCCGCTCCTCCAGGGCCCGCACCGAGGCGAGGTTGACGAACGAGACCGCCCGCATGAAGGCCGGCGAGATCACGCTGCCGTCGGTGAACTTGTGCCCGTCGGCCCGCACCAGCCGGGGGCGCCCCTTGGCGGCCGGGCCGATATAGGACTCGAAGAACCGCTCGACGGCCTCGCGGCCGGTCTCGGTCGAAAGGTCTTCGCAGAGCACGTCCTGCCCGCCCTGCACGATCGTGAGCCGACCCGTCTCCGGCTCGAACCGGGTGGCGAGCGCCGCCAGGGGCGCGTTGCCGCGCAGCATCAGGAAGTAGCCCTTGTCGAGCGGCTCCGGCGCCTGCGGATCGAACGCCGTCGTGCCGAGCGCGAGCGCATATTCGCGGTCGTGAGCGAGGCCGGCGGCGCGACTGAGGCCGAGCGCGGGTAAGGGCTCGGCCGAGAGCCCCTTCACGGGATAGCGGTACAGAGCGGTGACGTGAGCCATGCGAGCGGGTTCCCTGAGAAGGCCGCAGGCTCGCGGAACGGCGCGGCGGACGCCATCCGCAGTTCGTCGTAGGTCGAGCGCGCTTGCCAAGCCCCGGCGACCGGCTCTAGCCAAGGCGCATGACGACCGACACGCCGCGCATCGCCGCCCTCTACCGCTACCCCGTGAAGGGCCTCTCGCCGGAGGCATTGGAGAGCGCCGAGCTGGAGACGAGCGGCTACTTTCCCGGCGACCGGCTCTACGCCATCGAGAACGGGCCCTCGGGCTTCAACGCGGTGGCGCCGCGCCACCTGCCCAAGGTCGCCTACCTGATGCTGATGCGCAACGAGGCGCTGGCGCGCCTGCGCACCCGCTTCGATCCGGCCACGCATCGCCTGACGATCGAGGAGAACGGCGAGGAGGCGGTCTCGGCCGATCTGAACACGCCGGAGGGCCGGGAGGCGGTCGCCGCGTTCATGAAGGGGTTCGTGCCGCACGAGCTGCGCGGCGATCCGCGGGTGCTGGCCTCGCCGCCCGGCTACCGCTTCACGGATGCCCGCGACGGCTACGTCTCGCTCGTCAACCGGGCGAGCGTGCAGGCAATCGAGGACATGATCGGCGCCCCCGTCGACCCCTTGCGCTTCCGCGCCAACCTCTATCTCGACGGGCTGGAGGCTTGGGGCGAGTTCGACCTTCTGGGCAAGGTGCTGGAGACGCCGGACGGGGTGCGGCTGAAGCTGGTCCGCCGCACGGTGCGCTGCGCGGCGGTCAACGTCGATCCGGAGACCGGCATCCGCGATCTGGCGATCCCGCCGACGCTGTCGAAAAACCTCGGCCACAGCGATTGCGGCGTCTACGCCGAGGTGCTGAACGGCGGCACCCTGCGGGCGGGCGAGGCCCTGAGCCTCGTCGGATAGGAGCGGAAGGCGCTGCGCGCCTCAGTGGGATCGGGACGGGAACCGCAGCGGCACGGTGATCACGATTTCGGAAGTTCCGAGATCGGCGGCAGCCCGGCGCCGCCGCCAAGGCCAAGGTGTCGATGTCGGGAATGCCGGAGGACGTGTGGATCTCGGTCGCCGCGACCTCGCCCGCTCCTCTGTCGATCCGGAAGCGCACCCGCGCCATGCCGCGGGTTTCGCTGCGATCCAGTGGCGCCAGCCAACGCTGTACGACACGTTGGACAAGATCGCGTCCCTATGGGGCACGGCCTGCCAACGGTTCTGGACTAAGCCATTGATATGTATGGGGATTGCGGAAAGTTAGGTGGCGGAGGGAGCGGGATTCGAACCCGCGATACCGTTTCCGGTATACACACTTTCCAGGCGTGCGCCTTCAACCACTCGGCCACCCCTCCGGGGCCCGCCGGGAACCGCCGTGAGCGCTCGGGCTCGGTGCGGTCCCGCGCGGCGGGCGCCGTGCTGTAGCCGGGGCGTCGGCTTCTGGCAAGCGGGAGCGGGCCACTCTCGATCGATCGCCGCGCAGGCGTCCGATTCGCTTGCCGGGGCCGGCGCCCCGCTTCGTCAGGCGATGTGGCGCGGGCGCTCCACCGGAGTGCCCGGCGGGACCGGGGCGCGGGGGATGGCCGGGGACGCGGGTGCCGTCGTGGACGGGGTCGCGGGCGCGGAGGAACCGGCTCCGGTCTCGAGGAAGCCGGGCTTCGACCCAGGGACGGCCTCGGCGGTAGCATCGGCGGGGGCCGGCGGCGGAGCGGCCGGCGCCGGAGCGGCCGGGAGCGGCGCGGCGGGGGCCGGAGCGCCGGCAGGGAGAGAGGCCGCCTCGATCCGGTGGGCCTCGGCTTCCGGAGCCCCGGAGGCCTCCTCGTCCTCGGGCGCCGCCAGGATTTCCGGCGGCGTCTTCCAGACGAAGGCGTCGAGGCGGCCGGTCGCCGGGGAGACCGGGGCCCAGCGCTCGGAGATCACGCCGTCGGCCACCCAGGCCGGATCGCGCGGCGCGCGGGCCGCGCGGGCGAGCCACTCGCGGGAACGCCCGCTGTCGGCCCCGTGCTCGGCGGCCTCGATCCGCGCCATCATCCGGCAGACCCGCACGGTCGGGCGGTCGTCGAGCAGCGGCGCCAGCGTGTCGCGGGCACGGCCGAACTCCTTGGCCTCGGCCGCGGCCTGGGCCAGCACCAGCCGGGCCTCCGGGTCCCAGGACGAGAGCTTGGCCAGCGTCTCGGCGCGGGCCACGCGGTCGCGGGCGGCATCGCCCGCGCGCAGGTTGAGGTAGACCTTGCCCAACTCGGGATGCGGCGTCGCCTTCCAGGCGGCCTCGAGGATCTTGGCGGCCTTGCGCAGGTCGTTGCGGCGCGCCAGCAGGCGCCCGGCGATGACGGCGGCCGGCACGAGGTCGGGAGCGAGCTTGACCGCCTTGAGCGCCTGCTCGGTGGCGGTGTCGGGGGCGCCGGCCTCGTTGCTCTGGGCGGCGGCGGTGAGCAGCACGGCGCGCTGGCGACGGGCCGCGTGCTTGTCCATCAGGCCCAGCGAGGCGCGCCGCTCCACCGTCTCGGTCGCGGCCGACCAGTCGCCGTCGGCGCAATGGGCCTCCATCACCGCCTCGTTGGCCCAGGTGACGCTGGGCGCAAGGCGCGCGGCCTCCACGGCATAGGCGCGGGCGGTGCCCTCGTCCTCGCGGCGGCGGGCCTCGACGAACAGGCCGCGCAGACCCAGCACCCGCGTCTCGGGCTCGTCGGCCATGCTGCGGAAGGCGCGCTCGGCGGCGTCGCGGTCGCCCGAGATCTGGGCGGCCTGCGCCTTGAGCAGCAGCGTCAGCGGCTGCGACCCGAGCAGCCGCTCGGCGTCGCTGGCGTGGCGGCGCGCCGCCAGCGGATCGCCCGAGCCCACCGCGATCATGCCGCGGGAGAGCGAGGCGAGGCCCTTGTTGCGGCGGCGCTCACGGGTGGAGCGGCTGATGCTCGCCGGCAGGCCGATCACGCCGGTGACGATCGCCCAGATCAGGGCGACCACGATCGCCGCCACCAGCACGCCGGTCAGCGCGATGGCGAGGCTCATCTGGACGTCGTAGCCGCCCCAGGCGACGTTCACGGTGCCCGGATGGTCGGCGATCCACACGGCCCCGTAGGCCGCGAGGGCCAGGAGGGCCAGGAAAACGAGGGCGCGCCACATGGGTCAGGGCCTCCTTGGAAGCACGGCGAGCGGGCGCTCGCGGCCCGGCGGACAAGCAGGAAGAAGGTAATGAGGGCGCGCGGAACGCGGACCCGTCATCGTGAAAGCAACCGGACGATGCCGAACATCATCGCCCAGATTACGCCGAACACCGTCACCGCCGCCGATACGATGATCAGCGCAATGCCAAGGCTCATTCGAATATCGTAGCCGTTCCAGACGAGAACGATGATGCGCTGACCATCGGTCGCCAAGAAGACTCCGAAGAGCACGATGTTCACGAGAACCACGAAGATGAGGATGTAGCGCACCGTTCAGGGCATCTCGGCAATGAGAGCGCGCAAGGGATTGAAGCCCGCGTGCATCGCTCTCGTCATGAGGTGGCCCGGAAACCGGGCTCTTCGTCGAAAACACCGCCATCGGCCGGAAGGGTCCTAGCGCGCCGGAGGAAGGCCGGTGAAGGCGTCGGCGAGCAGCGATTGCGCCGCCTTGCCGGCCTCGGCCCGAGCCGTCAGGCGCGCGCCGAAATCGCCAGCCTGCGCCTTCGCATCCTCTGGCAGAGCCGCGAAGGCCGCCGCCGCCGCGGGCAGGTCGCCGCCGTCGAGGGCGGCCTGGACCTGCGCAGTCGAGCCCTCGGAGCCGCCGCCCGCGGTGCCCTGGCCTTGAGCCGGGGCGTCGGCGCGCTTCACCTGCACGAGGGACGTCGCCATGTTCATCAGCCGGTCGCCGACGCTGCCGCTCTCGGCCACCGCCTTGGCCTGAGCGGCGCGCTTGGCCTCGGCGATCCGGGCCGCGATGCCGCGGAACTCGGCGGCGAGCTTGGCGGCCGTCGGCGCGCCCTTGTCGGCGAAAGCGCCAAGCGCCGCGACGCGCTTCGAATCCGCCGGCTCCCCGTTGCGCAGGCTGGCGAGCGCCTCCGGATAGGGCTGGCCGGCGTCGAGGGCGGTGGCGATGCGGTCGGCCGCGACGATCCGCAGCGCCGATTGCACCGTCGCCGCCTTGGCGGTCTGGTCCAGCGCCTTGTCGAGGGCGGCGAGCTTGTCGCCCTGCTCCTGCAGCCGGCGGTCGATGCCCTTCGCGGTCTCCTCGGCGCGGGCCTGGGACGCCTCCGCCGCCTGCTTGCCGGCCTGGGTCGCCTCTTGCACGGCCTGGGTCGCGGCGCCGACCTTGGCGTCCAGCGATGCCTGCATCGCGTCGAGACGCTTGGCGAGGCCGGCATCGGCGGTCTCGTTGGCCTTGGTGCGGCTCTCGATCTCGCCCTGGAGCGCGGTGAGCTTCTGGCTGAGGTCGGGCGCGGGGCCCGCGTCCTTGCCCGCGGCTTCGAGGGTCTTGATCCGCTCGTCCAGCGCCGCGAGCGCGGTGCCGTCGCTCGGTTGCGCCTGCACCGCCTTGGGCTCGGCGTTGCCGTCGCGGCCCGGCTCCTCCTGGAGCGCCGAGACGCGCTGGTCGAGGGCGTCGAGGCGGGCGGTCAGGTCGGCGGGCACGGCCGGTGCGGGCGCCGCGCCCTCACCGGCGGGAGCGGCGGCGACCGGCGCGGTGGCGGCCTTCTGCAGCGCGTCCTGCGCCTTGTCGGCCGCGGCCTTGGCGGCAGCCTCGGCGCGCTTGATCGCCTCGGGCAGCGGCTTCAGGGCCTGATCGTTGGCGGCGATGCGCTTGTCGAGCCCGGCGACGGACTCCTTGGTGGCGAGCCCCGCCACCGCCTTGTCGAGGCTCGAATCCCCGGAGCGCTGGAAGGTCGTGACGCCGTAGAGCAGGCCGGCACCGATCAGCCCGCCGAGCAGCCCGGAGGCCGCCACCGCGCCGAGGCCCGGCCCCGCCTTCGCCGCCGTCGGGGGGGTGGACCCGGCCGTGCCGCGGGTCGCGTCCTTCACGGCATCCTTGGCCGCATCCTTGGCCGCATCCTTGGCCGCATCCGGCCGCACTCCGCCCTTGCCGGCCTCGGCCGGGTCGGGGACGCGCTTGGCCTTCATGTCGAGGATCGGCCCGTCGGTCAGCGAGGCGGTCTCGGTCACGCGGGTCGGCCCCGCGCCGGACGGGCCGGAGGAGGAACCGGACGGGCTCGCGCCGGACGGCTTGGTATCCGTAGCTTTGGCGCCGGAGGGCGGGGCATCGGGCCTGATCGCGCTGCTGCCGGTCGCGCCGGCCTTGGCCGGGCTGTCGGGCTTCGGCTCGTCCGGCTTCGTCGTCGCGCCGACGGGCGGCACCGCGCTGCTGCCGGTGGCGCCGGGCTTCAGCGGCGCGCTGCCGGCCGGCGCGCTCGATGGGGCGCCGGTCGAGGACGGCACGGCGCCTGCGGGCTTAATGGGGTCGGACGGCTTGGGGCCGGAGCCCACAGGCGGCACGGGGCTGCCGCTCGTGCCGGGCTTGGGCGGGCCGCCGGCGGAGGCGCTCGACGATGCCCCCGTGGTCGGGGACGACGGAGCGGCGCCCGCGGGCTTGCCCGGCTCCGACGGCCTACTGGGCTCCGAAGGCTTGTAGGGCTCCGAAGGCTTGTTGAGTTCCGAAGGCTTGGCCCCCACCGGCGGCACGACACTGCTGCCGGTCGAGCCGGGCTTGAGGGGCTCGGCCGGCCGCGCGTCCTGGGGGCGGCCGGAGGTGCCGGGCGTCCCGCGGCCCGAGGACGGGCCGCCGCCGGACAAGGCGCTGCTGCCGGTCGGGCCGGGCTTTGCGGGCTCGGACTTGTTGAACTCGGGCTTGCCCGAGGGCGGGACCGTGCCGGGCTTGGTGGAGGCGGGGGACGCGCCCTTGTCCGCAGGCTTCGGACCATCCTTGGGTGAGTTCACCGGCGTTCGCTCCCTTGGCCACCTTCGAGGCACCGCGCTCCCATAGAGCGGTCGGGCGGCGCCATCCATCCGAAATCGTTCCGCGTCCGACCTCGGACCTCACCCCGGCGCCTGGCGGGCGGGGGATGGTCGATCCGAGGGCGGAAGGCCGGCGAGGAGGGCGTCCTCGCTCGGTCGCGTCGCCACAAAATGGGCCGCGAGTCCGAACTCGGCCAGTCCTGCGGCCACGTCCGGCGACAGGCAGTAATGATTCAGGGCCCGAAACGCTCCCATGAGACCCGCCTCCCGGCACAGTTCGGCGGCCGCGCGGGCGCTGCGCCTTGAGAAATGCAGGACCGCCGCCGGCCCCGCGCTTTCCCCGTCGCGCAGCGCCCGCGCCGCGACCTCCGGCAGGGCGCCTTCCGCCCGCGCGGCGTAGGCGGTCCACACGGCGACGGAGAACCCCGCCGCCGCGAGGCTTGCCGCCGGCTCCGCCTTCCGGTCCTCTCCCGCGGCGTGGAGCAGGCTGCTTCCCGGGCGCAGGGTCTTCGTCACCAGGGCGGCGAGGTCGACCGCATCGCCCTCGGCGCAGCGGATGTGCGAAAAACCCGCCCGCCGGGCCCGCTCGGCGGTGCGGGCGCCGACGGCGAAGACCGGGAGGTCGCGCGGCACGCCCTCGGTCGCCGGCACGGCGTTGCCGCTCGTCAGGATCAGCCCGTCGAACCCGCCCTGCGGCGGGGGCGCCCCGGTCGGGACGATGCGCAGCACCGGCGCGACCAGGGCGGCGTGGCCGAGCGCTTCGAGGCGCCGGGCCGTGCGCGCGGCGCCGGGCTCGGGCCGTGACACCCAGATCCGCATTCGACCGTTCCCCCGACCCTACCCCGCCGTCCCCGCGCGGGCGCCGCTCCACCGAAAGCGCCGGACCTTCCCTGTCGGAAGCCGCGGTTTTTGCGTAGACCTCGCCTGCGAGGCCGGGAAGGTGGCGCGCGGGGTTCCGCCGCGCAACCGCACGGCCCACACGATCGAAGGTCGGTCGAAGATCCAGCGAAGGCCCGTTGAAGACCCGATGAAAATCCTCGGCATCGAGACGACCTGCGACGAGACCGCCGCCGCCGTCGTCGCCCTCGACGAGGGCGAGCGCGGACACATCCTGTCCAATGAAATCCTGAGCCAGATCGCCGAGCATGCGGCCTATGGCGGCGTGGTGCCCGAGATCGCCGCGCGCGCCCATGTCGAGGTGCTCGACCGGCTGATCGCCCGCGCCCTGGAGCGGGCCGGCACCGGCCTCTCGGACCTCGACGGCATCGCGGTCGCCGCCGGGCCCGGCCTGATCGGCGGCGTGCTGGTCGGGCTCGTCACCGCCAAGACGCTGGCGCTGGTGGCGCGCAAGCCGCTGCTGGCGGTCAACCATCTGGAGGCGCACGCGCTGACGCCGCGCCTCACCGACGGGCTCGCCTTCCCCTACCTGCTGCTGCTGGCCTCGGGCGGCCACACCCAGCTCGTCGCGGTCAAGGGCGTGGGCGACTACGTCCGCCTCGGCACCACCATCGACGACGCCATCGGCGAGGCCTTCGACAAGGTCGCGAAGCTGTTGGGGCTGGCCTATCCCGGCGGGCCGGAGGTGGAGCGGCTGGCCGAGAGCGGCGACCCGGAGCGCTTCGCCCTGCCGCGGCCGATGCTGGGGCGGCGCGAGGCCGATTTCTCGCTCTCCGGGCTCAAGACGGCGCTGCGCATCGAGGCCGAGCGCCTCGCCCCGCTGGCGAGCCGGGACGTGGCCGATCTCTGCGCGGGCTTCCAGGCCGCGGTGGTCGACGTGGTGGTGGACCGCGTCCGGGTGGCTTTGCGCGGCTTCGGATCGGTCGCCGGCCATCCGACCGCGCTCGTGGCGGCCGGCGGCGTCGCCGCCAACGGCGCGATCCGCCGGGCGCTCGCCGCCCAGGCCGGCGAGGTGGGCCTCAGCTTCGTCGCCCCGCCGCTGCCGCTGTGCGGCGACAACGGCGCGATGATCGCCTGGGCCGGGCTGGAGCGGCTGCGCCTCGGTCTGGTCGACGATCTCACGGCGCCGGCACGCGCGCGTTGGCCCTTCGCCACGGCGTCCTGATGATCGGCCTCAAGCGCCGGCGGCCGCGTCCGCGGCCTTAGGCTGCTCGCTTCGCGCCCGGCCATCCGGCCGTTCCTGTTTCGAGCGGCGATCCCGGCCGCATGCTGCCCGGCTCAGCCGATCGCGCGGGCCGCCGACGTCACCTTCTGCACCGAGCCGTCGATCTCGCCCGCGGCCTCCGCGATGCCCTGCGCGTTGCGCCGGACCGCGTCGACGCTGCGGGCGGCGACCTGCATGTTGGTCGAGATCTCCTGGGTGACGGCGGCCTGCTCGGTCACCGCCGAGGACACGCTCATCGAGATCTCGGACAGGTTGCCGATCGTGGCGGCGATCGCCCGGATCGCCTCGACGGCGCGGTTGGTCGAATCCTGCACCGCCGCGATCTGATGGCCGATATCCTCGGTCGCCCGCGAGGACTGGCTCGCCAGCGCCTTCACCTCGGTGGCGACCACGGCGAAGCCGCGGCCGGCCTGCCCGGCGCGGGCCGCCTCGATGGTGGCGTTGAGCGCCAAGAGGTTGGTCTGGTCGGCGATCGAGCGGATCACCGAGACGACCTCGCCGATCCGCTCGGCGGCCGACGTGAGGCCGACGACGATGCCGCTCGCCTCCTCGGCCCGGATCACGGCCTCGTCCGAGGCGCCCTTGGCCTGCGCCGCGTGCCGGCTGATCTCGGAGATCGAGGCGGCGAATTCCTCGGAGCCCGCGGCCACCGCCTGGACGTTGCCCGAGGTCACCGCCACCGCGTCGGCCGTCTCCTTGGCCTGACGGGTCACGTCGGACATCGCCAGCGTGATGTCGCCGAGTTCGCTCTGGATCGCGCGCTGCCCTTCGGCGCGGCGGAGGCGGTCGGCGACCTGCGTGGTGACGTCGCTGGCGAACTTCACCACGGCGCAGGGACGGCCCTCGCTGTCGAAGATCGGGTTGTAGGAGCCGTAGATCCAGACCTCGCGCCCGCCCTTGGCGATCCGCCGGAACTCGCCGGCCCGGTACTGCCCCGCGCCGAGCGCCGTCCAGAAGGTCGCGTACTCCGCGCCCGCGGCCTCCTCGGAATCGACGAACAGGCTGTGATGACGGCCGCGGATCTCGTCGAGCCGGTAGCCCATCGCTTCCAAGAACTTGTCGTTGGCGTCGGTGATGGTGCCCTCGGGCGTGAAGTGGATCACGGCTTGCGAGCGGTTGATGGCCGCGATCTGGGCCTCGTAGAAGGCGTTGCGCTGGGTCTGGGCCGAGATGTCGGCAGCGAACTTCACGACCTTGAACGGGCGCCCGCGCCGGTCGAGCACGGGATTGTAGGACGCCTGGATCCAGATCGAACGCCCGTCCTTGGCGATCCGCCGGAACTCGCCCGAGCGGAACTCGCCGCGGCGAAGCCCATCCCAGAATTCCCGGTAGGCGGCGTCGTCGCGCTCGGCCTCCGGCATCAGCTGGGCGTGCTTGCGGCCCCGCAACTCGTCGAGGCTGTAGCCGATGAGGGCCAGGAAGGTCGCGTTGGCGTCGGTGATCGTGCCGTCGAGCGCGAACTCGATCCGACCCATGGAGCGGTCGATCGAGGCGACGAGCGAGCCGGAATCGGAACGGAACAACGACACGGCGTCTTCTCCACGGCGCCACGGCCGGCGCCGACCGTTATATTGCAGCGAATTGTTGTTGATTCATTAATCAGCCAGGAATCGACCAACTTAAGCAGACGCCGCAGCTTCGATTGAAGATCACAAATTCGTGTTATCCCAAAGAGCGTCATTCGATGGATCGATCGCGGCCCACCAAGACTGTCTAGGCACGTCGGAGTAGTCCTCGCCGCCGAAGGATCGGGAAAGACTGGCGGGGCCGGTCGGCGGATTCTGGTCAGCGGCTCGGCGCGCCCCGAACGAGCTCATCGACGAGCCTCATGAACGAAAGTGCAGGCCCCGCACGTCGCGGCGAGCCAAGGGAATGTCGCTGCCGTGGCAGCGGGCCGGGGCGGTACCCGCGATAGTCGTCTCAAGCCTGATCATGGCTTTGCGAGGCCACCATGCTCGACGTGACGCCGACTCCTCTGCAGCGCCTCCTGCGCGAGCGCCGCCGCGGCTACACCCTTCCGGCCCCCTTCTATCTCAGCCCCGAGATCTTCGAGGCCGACATGGAAGCCATCTTCGGCCGGCACTGGATCTATGTCGGCGTCGAGCCCGACGTGCCGGAGGCCGGCGACGTCATGGTCGTCGATATCGGCAGGACCTCGGTCGCCATCGTCCGCGACGACGACAACGAGATCCGCGCCTTCCACAACGTCTGCCGCCATCGTGGCGCGCGGCTCGTCCACGACGAGAAGTCGACCGTCGGCAACCTCGTCTGCCGCTACCATTCCTGGACCTACGACCTGACCGGCAACCTGATCCATGCCGAGTATATGGGCCCCGATTTCAGACGAGGCTGCCACGGCCTGAAGCCGGTCCACGTCCGCTCGCTCGAAGGCCTGCTGTTCATCTGCCTCGCCGAAGAAGCGCCGGCCGATTTCGACGAGATGGCCGCTCGCCTCGGGCCGTATATCGCCCCCCACAACGTGCGCGAGACCAAGGTCGCCTTCCAGAAGGACATCATCGAGCCGGGCAACTGGAAGCTCACGATGGAGAACAACCGCGAGTGCTACCATTGCGGGGCCAACCATCCCGAGTTGACCGTGCCGCTCTTCGCCTACGGCTTCGGGTTCAGTCCCGAGGAGATGGACGAGCACGACCGCGCCAACGCCGAGCGCTACGGCTGCCTGCTCAAGGCCCGGCACACCGAGTGGGAGGCCGAGGGCCTGCCCTCGCGGGAGATCGACGAGCTCGACACTATGGTCACCGCCTTCCGCACCGAGCGCCTGCCGCTCGACGGCGACGGCGAGTCCCACACCCTCGACACCAAGGCGGCCTGCAAGAAGCTCTTGGGCAACCTCACCAACGCCAAGCTCGGCGGCCTCTCGGTCTGGACCCAGCCCAACTCCTGGCACCACTTCCTCGGCGACCACATCGTCACCTTCTCGGTGCTGCCGCTCGACGCCGAGCGCTCGCTGCTGCGCACCAAGTGGTTGGTCCACAAGGACGCGGTCGAGGGCGTCGATTACGATCTCGCCAACCTGATCGGCGTCTGGGAAGCCACGAACGATCAGGACAGCGAACTCGTCGGCATCTGCCAGCAGGGCGTGAAGAGCCCGGCCTACGAGCCCGGCCCCTACTCGCCGAACACCGAGATGCTCGTGGAGAAGTTCTGCAACTGGTACGTCGGTCGCATGACCGCGCATCTGGGGCGCTAGAGCCATGGCGTCGGCCCCCTCCTCCGAGCCGGCCGCCCAGCGGCTGGCGGCCTCCGCGCCCTGGGATGCGGAGGCCGACGACAGGCTGGTCTGCCTCGCGGTGCGCGACGAGACGCACGACGTGAAGACCTTCGTGCTGGCACCCAAGGAACCCCGGCTGTTCGCCTACGCGCCGGGCCAGTTCCTGACGTTCTCGTTCGAGATCGGCACTGATACGATCCACCGTTGCTACACGATTTCCTCGACGCCGACCCGGCCGCACGCCGTGTCGTTCACGGTCAAGCGCGTGCCCGGCGGCCCGGTCTCGAACTGGCTGCACGACAATCTCAAGCCCGGCGACACCGTCCGCGCGCTGGGGCCGATGGGCGACTTCTCCTGCCTCCGGCATCCGGCGCAGAAATACCTGCTGCTGTCGGGCGGCAGCGGCGTGACGCCGATGATGTCGATGGCCCGCACGTTTCACGACCTCGCCGAGCCCCGCGACGTCGCCTTCGTCCACTCCGCCCGCACGCCCGCCGACATCGTGTTCCGCAGGGAACTCGAGACGATGGCGCGGCTCGACGCAGGTTTCCGCTTCCACGCGGTCTGCGAGGCTGACGCTCCCAACGAGGTGTGGTCCGGGCCTAAGGGCCGTCTCACGCTCGAAACCTTAAGGGACGCGGTTCCGGATTTCATGGACCGCGAGATCTTCGTCTGCGGCCCCAAGCCCTATATGGACGCCGTGCAGGCTCTGCTGCGGCAAGCCGGCTTCGACATGGCCCGGCACCATCAGGAGAGCTTCGACTTCGGCGAGCTGTCCGAGGCCGAGCAGGCCGCCGCCACGGACGCCGAGAAGAGCCTCGACGCCGCGCCCGCGGGTGGCGTGCGCACCTTCAGGGTCGAGTTCGCCAAGACCCGGCGCGTGCTCGAATGCCCCGAGACCGAGACCGTGCTCGACGCCGCCCGCAAGGCCGGCATCCGACTGCCCTCGTCCTGCGCCAAGGGCCTGTGCGGCACCTGCAAGTCGAAGCTCACCAAGGGCACCGTCTCGATGACCCACGCGGGCGGCATCCGCCAGCGCGAGATCGATGCCGGCATGGCGCTGCTCTGCTGCTCCAAGCCGACGAGCGACCTTGTGGTCGAGCGCTGAAGCGCGCGCCCGGCCCGTTCAAAACTCGCAAAACATCGTTCAACCCGTCGGGAGTCGTCCCGTGATCGCCAATGCCGACGCGCTTCTGAAGCCCCTGACCATCAAGGGCCTCACCATCCGCAACCGGGTGATGTCCACGAGCCATGCCCCCGGCTACGGCCGGGACGGCAAGCCGCAGGAGCGTTACCAGCTCTACCACGCCGAGAAGGCCAAGGGCGGCATCGGGCTCACCATGTTCGGCGGCTCCTCCTCGGTCGCCGTCGACAGCCCGGCCGCGCCCTGGAACCAGATCTCGGTCGCCGACGATTCGGTGATCCCGTATTTCCGCCAGTTCGCCGACCGGGTGCATCAGCACGGCGGCAAGCTGATGATCCAGCTCACCCATATGGGCCGGCGCACCAAGTGGGACACGGAGCACTGGCTCCCCACGGTCTCGCCCTCGCCCCGGCGCGAACCCGCCTCCCGCACCCTCCCGAAGGAGATGGAGGCCGAGGACATCGCCCGCATCGTGAAGAGCTTCGCCCAGGCCGCGCGCCGCTGCCGCGAGGGCGGGCTCGACGGCTGCGAGGTCTCGGCCGCCCACGGCCACCTCATCGATCAGTTCTGGTCGCCGTCCTGCAACCAGCGCACCGACCGGTACGGCGGCAGCCTGGAGAACCGGATGCGCTTCGGCATCGAGGTGCTGGAGGCGATGCGCGCCGAGGCCGGTGACGATTACGTCATCGGCATCCGCATGTCCGGCGACGAGATGATCGCCGACGGCCTGTCCCAGGAAGACTGCGTCGCCATCGCCGCCGAGTACGCCAAGCGCGGGCTCGTGGACTTCCTCAACATCCTCGGCGGGCAGGCGCGCGACCACATCGCCCACGCGATCTCGCTGCCGAACATGTCCTTCCCCGTGGCGCCGTTCCTGTTCCTGCCGAGCGCGATCAAGCGCGAGGTCGACGTGCCGGTGTTCCACGCCCAGCGCGTCACGGATCTGGCCACCGCGGCCCGCGCGGTCGCGGAAGGGCACGTCGACATGGTCGCGATGACCCGCGCCCACATCGCCGACCCGCATCTGGTGAAGAAGCTCTCCGAGGGCCGGGCCGACGACATCCGGCAATGCGTCGGCGCGGGCTACTGCATCGACCGCATCTATGTCGGCGGCGACGCGCTCTGCATCCAGAACGCCGCCACCGGCCGCGAAGCCACCATGCCGCACGAGATCCGCAAGGCGGATGTCCGCCGCCGGGTCGTGGTGATCGGCGCCGGCCCCGGCGGCCTGGAAGCGGCCCGCGTCTGCGCCGAGCGCGGCCATGCCGTTGTGCTGTTCGAGAAGAGCGGGCAGGCCGGCGGCCAGATCGGCCTCGCGGCCAAGGCCGGCTGGCGCGAGGCGATGTCGGGCATCCCGCGCTGGCTGGTGGCCCAGGTGACGAAGCTCGGCGTCGATCTGCGCCTCAACACCGAGGCCACGCAAGCGGCGGTTCTGGCGGAAAAGCCCGACGTGGTGATCGTCGCGACCGGCGGCACGCCGTTCCGCGGCCACGCCAAGGGCGCCGCCGAGCACGCCGTCACCACCGCCGAGGTGCTGGCCGGCACGGTCGAGCCGACCGGCTCGGTGCTGCTCTACGACGAGATGGGCCAGCACAATGCCGCCTCCGTCGCCGAACTGCTGGCCAAGCGCGGCTGCCTCGTCGAGATCGCCACCCACGACCGGATGATCGCGGAGGAGGTCGGCACCACGAACCAGCCGATCCACCTGCGCGAACTGTACAAGCTCGGCGTGGTGATGAGCCCGAACCTGGAGCTGATCGAAGTCTACCCGGAAGGCAACCGGCTGGTGGCGGCGCTTCGCAACACCATGACGGAGGCGGAAGAGGAGCGCGTGATCGACCGCCTCGTGGTCGAGCACGGCACGCTGCCGGTGGAAGGGCTCTACCGCGCGCTGAAGGATGCCTCGATCAACCGCGGCCAGACCGACGCCGAAGCGATGATCCGGGGCGAGCCGCAGCCCTACGACCTGTCGAAGGGCTACGCCCTCTACCGCATCGGCGACGCGGTCGCCGGCCGCAACATCCACGCGGCGATCTACGACGCGCTGCGGCTGTGCAAGGACATCTGAGGCGCTAACGCGCCGCCGCACTTCCCTCCCCCCTCCGCGGGGGAGGGTGGCCCCCGGAGGGGGTCGGGAGAGGGGAAACCCCGCTTCCGGAGAATTCGGGTCGAGCGCGGCCAAGCGGAACCGTGGTTCCCCTCTCCCGCCTCGCTCCGCGAGGCACCCTCCCCCGCAGAGGGGGGAGGGTTCGTGCTGCCGCCAAGCCCTTAGGCACCGTCATGACCAGCCTCATGCCCTTGACCACGGTGTTTCCCGGCCTCGTCTGGCTGATGGCGGCGCTCGCCCTCGTCCAGGGCTTGCGCCGCGCCGCGCTCTGGCGGGTCGGGGCCGCGGCGCCGGTGGCGTGGCTCGACGGGCTCGCCCAACTGCCCAAGCGCTACCTCATCGATGTCCACCACGTGGTGGCCCGCGATCCTTACGCCTCGCGCATGCACGCGGTCGTGGCCAGCGGCCTGCTCGCGGCCTCGATCCTCACCGCGCTCGCCATCCTGCCGCCGATCGCGGGTTTCCGCCCCTACTGGTGCGTCGTGGCGCTCGCCTTCGGCGTCACGGCCGTCGGCGCGCTGCTGGTGGGCGCCCGGCGCTATCCGGAAAAGCAGAAGCGCCTCTCCGCCGGGCGCTTCCAGATCCTGCCGTTCCTGCTCGTCGCCTACGCGGTCGGCGGCACCGCCACCGCCCTGCTGCTCGCCTTCGGCATCGGTGGCGTGTTCGCGCCGCTCGCCCTGGCGCTCGCGGCGGCCGGTGGTCTCGGGCTCGCCTTCGAGGTGCGGCACGGGCCGATGCGCCACGCGGCGGCGGGCGCGCTGCATCTCGTCGCCCATCCCCGGCCCGGCCGGTTCGAGGGCCGGCCCGATACCGCGCTCCAGCCCCTCGACCTCGACGCGCCCCGGCTCGGCTCGGAGATGCCCGCCGACTTCACGTGGAACCGGCTGCTTTCCTACGACGCCTGCGTCAGCTGCGGGCGCTGCGAGATCGCCTGCCCGGCCTTCGCCGCAGGCCAGCCGCTGAATCCGAAGAAGCTTATTCAAGATCTCGTCGCAGGCCTCTCTCCCGCCGAGCCGGCCTACGCCGGCAATCCCTATCCGGGCGGGCGTCAGCCTCAGGGCGACCGCGGACCGCTCGCCGGGCTGATCGGGCCGGATGCCCGCATCCATCCGGACACGCTCTGGTCCTGCACCACCTGCCGCGCCTGCGTCGAGGAATGCCCGATGATGATCGAGCATGTCGATGCGGTGGTCTCGCTGCGCCGCCACCAGACGCTCGAGCGCGGCGCCTTGCCCGAGAAAGCCGTCGGCCCGGTCACCGAATTGCGCCAGTCCGGCGATCCCGGCGGGCGCCCGCTCTCGGCCCGCACCGACTTCGCCGCCGGCGTCGATCTGCCGGTGATGGCCGATCGCGGCGGGGCCGATATCCTGCTCTGGCTCGGCGAGGGCGCCTACGATCTGCGCTACGGCCGCTCCTTGCGCGCCCTGATCCGCCTGCTGCACGAAGCGGGCGTCGATTTCGCGGTGCTGGGTGCGGAAGAGCGCGACACCGGCGACCTCGCCCGCCGGCTCGGCGACGAGGCGACCTTCCAGGCGCTGGCGCGGGCGAACATCGCGACGCTGGCCAAATACCGCTTCGAACGGATCGTGACGGCCGACCCGCACGCGCTGCATGCGCTCCGCAACGAGTATCCGGCCTTCGGCGGGCGCTACACGCTCACCCACCACACCGCCCTCCTGCTGGAGCTGATCCGCGCCGGCAAGCTCAATCCGGCCCGACTGCCGGACCTCTCGGTGACCTATCACGACCCCTGCTACCTCGCCCGCTACAACGGGGAGACCGAGGCGCCCCGCGCCGTGCTCGACGCCATCGGGGTCTCGCGCTCCGAGATGGCCCGCTCCGGGAAACGCGCGATGTGCTGCGGCGGCGGCGGCGGCGCGCCGGTCAGCGACATTCCGGGCGAGCGGCGCATCCCCGACCTCCGCATGGCCCAGGCCGCCGAGACCGGCGCCGGCATCGTCGCCGTCGCCTGCCCATCCTGCACGGCGATGCTGGAGGGCGTCACCGGTCGGACAGCGGAAATCCGCGACATCGCCGAGTTGCTGCTCCAGGCGGTGGAGGCCGGCCGATGACCCGCCTGCGCCGCGATCCGCGCGCCGAGCGGGCCTCCATCCAGGTCGCGGGCGAGGCCCGGCCCCGCTTCGACCGCACGGCCCGCCGCATGGGCAGCGGTCGCCCTCGCCGCGATCCGCGGGCCGAGCGCGCCGGCCAGCGGGTCGCCGCGGAGGCGCGCCCGCGCTACGATCTCAGCCAGACTTTGCGCTTCGACGCAGCCGTGGTCGCCAACACGCAGCCCAAAACCGCAGCGGCGGCGCCTTCGAAAATCCTTATCCTCGAAAACCCCGCCTTCCTCGTCGCGGTGGTGCCGGACGCTCCCGGCGGGCGGCTCTCGTCCCATGACCGGCAAGTGCTCGGCGCCGCCCGCGCTTTGGCCGGCCGCGAGGGCGGCGTGACGATCCTCACCGTCGGAGCGTGCGAGGGCGTCGGCCCGGCCGGCGCCGACCGCTGGCTCCCGCTCGAGGCGGCGGAGGGCTACGACCCCGCGACCCAGGCCGCCCGCGTCGCGGTGGCGCTGACGGCTTTGGCACCGCGCCACGTCCTGTTCCCGGAATCCCTCGACGGCGGCGACCTCGCCCGCCGGGTCGCGGTGCGGCTGGGCGAGCCCGTCTTCACCAATGCCGAGGTGGTCGCGGCCAACAGCCTCGTGCGCCCGGCCAAGGGGCGCCGCGTCGAGCAGCGGATCGCGCCGGGGCTGCTCGCCACCGTCGCGCCGGACGCGGTCGCCGAGTACGGCGGCCCACCCCGCGAGGCCCGCTTGCTTCCCGTGGAGGCCGAAGCATCGACGCCAAGTCCTAAAAGAATCGTTTCGGCGGCGCGGGTTCCGGCGGACCCGGCGACGGTGCCGCTGGCGCTCGCCGAGTTCGTGGCCTCCGCCGGCAACGGCCTCACCGACCTCGACACGTTCCGGCAGGTGGTGGCAGCCTTGCACGCCACGCCCGGCGCCAGCCGCGTGCTGTGCGATGCCGGGCTGATGCCGCGCCACACCCAGGTCGGCGCCTCCGGCACGGTGCTGGCCGCCACCTGCTACTTCGCGCTCGGCATCTCCGGCGCGCCGCAGCACCTTCAGGGTGTCGCCGGCTGCGAGCACGTGGTGGCGGTCAACACCGACCTGCACGCCGCGATGATCGAGCGCGCGGGCCTCGCCATCGTGCAGGACGCGCAAGCCGTGATGCCAGCCTTGCTCAAGCTGCTGGCGCAGGAAGCGGGAGACGCCTCTTGAAGATAGTGGTCCTGCTCTCGGCCGGGCGCCATCCGGTCTCCGGCACCCCCGTCCTGCCGCGGATGGAGGCGCAGGCGATCCGGCTTACCACTGCGCTCGGCGAGGCCATCGGCCTCCATGCCGGGCCGGACGCGGACGCCGTGCGCGAAGCGCTCGGCCTCGGTCTCACCCACATCGAACACATCGCCCTTGGCGAACATCTCGATCCGGTGCCGGCGCTCAGTGCCCGGCTCGCCGCGATGGCGCCCGACCTCGTGCTCGCCGGGCGGCGCGGCCAGGGCGGGTCTGAGAGCGGGGTCGTCCCCTACGCGCTGGCCGAGGCCCTCGACCTGCTGCTGATCCCCGACGTGGTGGCGGTCTCGGGCGGCGCGGAGACGCTCACCTTCGACCAGAGCCTCGGCCGCGGCGCCCTGCGGCGGGTCGCCGTGCGCGGGCCCGTCCTCGCCACGGTGCATCCGGACGCCGCCGCTCCCCTCGCCTACGCCTTCGGCAAGGCCCGCCGCGGAACGATCGAACGCGTGGATACCGCCGCCGCCGCGAACGTGCCGGAAGCGGTCGTCGAGGAGCGGCCCTATCGCCGCCGCCCGAAGCTGGTGAAGGGGGCGCCGACCGGCGGTTCGGCCGCCGAGCGGCTGAAGGCCGCGACCGGCGAAGGCGGCTCGGCCGCCAAGGGGCGGCTCCTCGTCGAGCCCGACCCCGAGCAGGCGGCGCGCGAAATCCTCGCCTATCTGCGCCAGATCGGCGTGCTCCCCGAGTCTTCGAAACCGAACCGCTGAGTTTGTCCGCGATGCCCTTGAGCCCCGACGACGTCCTGACCCGCCTGCGCGAGCAGGGCATCGCCTACACGCTGTTCGAGCATCCGCCGGTGCTGACCGTCGAGGCGATGATGGCCGTGTGCGGCGACATCGCGGGCGCGCACACCAAGAACCTCTTCCTGCGCGACGGGAAGAAGACGTACTTCCTCGTCACCCTGCATCACGACGCGGCGATCGATCTCAAGGCGTTCCGCGCGGTACTCGGCGCTCGGGGCGGGCTGTCCTTCGCGAGCGCGGAGGCCCTGCGCGAACAGCTCGGCGTGGAGAGCGGGGCGGTCTCGCCGCTCGCCGCGCTCAACGCCGCGCCGGGCAGCGTCAAAATCTTCGTCCAGGACAGCCTGCTGGAGGAGACGCGGATCAACGTCCATCCGCTGGTGAGCACCCGCACGCTCAACCTCGTGCCGGACGATCTCGTGCGGGTGCTGCGCGCCGAGGGCCACGAGGTGACCGCCTTCGCCCTGCCGCAGGCGGACACCGAAGCGGCCTGAACGAAAAAAGCACGGAACGGGACCAGCGGTCCCGTTCCGTGCCTTGAACTCGACGGCCCTTCAGCAGAACGACGGCCGGCGATGATTCAGGATCATCGCCGACGCGATCACGCGGCCTGGGCGACGGGCGCGAACGGCAGCGCGAACAGCGATCCGGTCAGACTGATGGCCGGGAAAGCCGCCTCCGGCTGCACCGGCCGGCCGCCGATCTCGGCGCGGGTCAGCCCGATGTCGTCGAGGGCGGCATCGCTCAGGTCGGCGAGCGCGGTTTCCGTCTCCCTGGCGCGGAGATAGGAGAGAACACCTTCCGTCAGCTTGATGAACATTGCCTTAACCTCGGACACATGGCCGCTGCACTTGATTTATGCGGCCGGACACGTTCCGAATATGGCCTTTGTTGCAGCGCGGGAGGAGCGTCGGTTCTGAAGATCAGCCCCGCCCAGCGCGCATGCGCTAGGCAAAAAGCAGCCTCTTTGAGCGTCATGGCGTCGTTCTGTGCAGGGCGGATTGCACGAGACTGCCATGTCTCATACCGTTTCCGGATGATCAGATCGGTCTGATCCTGTGTGACCCCAAAGAGCGAAACCGATCTGATCATCCGGAAATGGCATCACACCTCCCAATCCGCCGCTCCAAAAAAAGGGCCGACACCGCATCCCCGCGTGCCGGCCTCTATTTCTCAATCCCGAAAGCGTCGTGTCACATCCCCGTCGGTCGGCCCGCAGCCACCACCAGCATCTGGCCGTCGCCGAGCGTCCGCGCCCCGGCGCGGCGGATGTCGGCCTGGGTCACGCTCGCCACCATGTCGTTGCGGCGGGCGATGTAGTCCATGCCGAGGCCCTCGAAGGCGATCTGCACGAGCTGGCCGGCGATCTTGGTCGAGGTGTCGAAGCCGAGCGCGTAGGAGCCGGTGAGGTAGTCCTTGGCCTTCTGCAGTTCCTCGTCGCAGGGGCCGTCGGTGATGAGGCGGGCGATCTCGTCGCCGATCACGTCGAGGGCCTCCGTCACGCGCTCGTTCTTGGTGGCGGTGTAGCCCCAGGTCATGGCGACCGCCCGGTGCGAGGTCAGCGAGGTGCCGACCGAGTAGGCCAGCCCCCGCTTCTCGCGCACCTCCTGGAACAGGCGCGAGGTGAAGGCGCCGCCGCCCAGGATGTGGTTCAGCACGTAGGCTGGGATGAAGTCGGGATCGCGCCACGCGATGCCCGGCAGGCCGAAGCGGATCACCGATTGCGGCACGTCGAGATCGACGACGATGCGGCTGCCCAACTCGCGGATGCTCGTGGCCAGCACGGGCTTGAGCGGCCCGGCCTCGGGCAGGCCGCCGAAGGCGCGCTCGATCATCGCGGCGATGCCGTCCGCCTCAAAAGCGCCGACGGCGGCGACCTTCAGGCCGCCGCGGCCGATGAGCGCCCGATGCATCGCCACGAGATCGTCGCGGGTGATGGCCGAGACCGTCTCGATCGTGCCCGAGGACGGGCGGCCATAGGGATGATCCGGGAAGGCGGTGCGGAAGTAGCGGCGCGAGGCCAGCACGCCGGGATCGTTCTGCTGATAGCGCAGGCTCGCGATCATCTGCGCCCGCACCCGCTCGACGGAGGGCGCGTCGAAGCGCGGCTCGGCCAGCGCCAGGGCCAGCAGGCGGATCGCCTCGTCGGCATGGGTCAGCAGGGTCTTGAGCGAGCCGCCGATGGAATCGGGGCCGGTGTGGAAGCTCAGCTCGATCGCACGCGCCGCCAGCGCCTCCTGGAAGGCGTTGGAATCGAGGTCGCCCGCGCCCTCGTCGAGCAGGCGCCCGAGCATCTGCGCGGTGCCGGCCTTGCCCTCGGGGTCCTGCGCCGCGCCGCCCTCGAAGGTGAAGGACAGGGCGATCATCGGCACCACGGGCGAGGCGACGTGCCACGCCTCGATGCCGGGGGCGGCCGCCACCGGCAGCGCCTGGGTCGGCGAGGTCGCGGTGCGGGTGCCAGTCTCGGCGAGGTTCATCGGAGGGTTCCTGAGATACGTCTGAAATCGGCGCCTTGCCTCGGAGGCGGCGCCGTCAAAGGGCTAAGGTCCGGCGTCAGGCGACCGCGACGTCGGGGTCGCGGGCCTTGGTGAGGTAGCCGGTCACCGAGCGGGCGGGCACGAGGTAGCGCGCGGCCACCGCGGCGAGCCGGTCGCGGGTGACCGCCTCGATGTCGACGGGCCAGCGGCGCACCTCCTCGACGGTCTCGCCGATGGCGAGCGCCGAGCCGTAGATGCGGGCGAGCGAGGATTGCGAGTCGGAGGAATAGACCGTCTCGGCCACGAGCCGGATCTTGGCCCGCTCGATCGCCTCGGGATCGAGGGCCTCGGCGGCGCGGCGCAGCACGCGGTCCACGTGCTCCTCCAGCGCCTCCAGGCTCACGCCCTCGGCGGGCACGGCGTAGACGGCGAACCGCGTGTCGTCCATCGCCGAGCCCATGTACCAAGCGCCGGCATTCACCGCGACGCCAAGTTCGAGCACGAGCTGACGGTAGAGGAACGAGGTCGCGCCGCCGCCGATCACCTCGGCCAGCAGTTCCAGCGCGTGGCCCTCGCCGTCACGGGCGGTCATGCAGGAGGGGGTGAGGTAGAGCCGCTGCAGCGTCGGCTGCTCGACCTTGGGGTCGGCCACCGCGATGCGGCGCATCGCCCGCGGCTCCGGCTCGCGCGGGCGCAGGCGCCTGGGCCGCGCGCCCTGGGGCGTCACCTTCCCATAGGTGTCCTCGGCGAGGCGCCGCACCTCGTCCGGGGTCACGTCGCCGGCCACCACGAGGATCGCGTTCTCGGGGGTGTAGAAGCGGCGGTAATAGTCGATCGCGTGGCTGCGGTTCAGCTCCTCGATCTCGTGCATCCAGCCGATGATCGGGATGCCGTAGGGGTGATGCACGAACAGCGAGGCCGCCATCGCCTCGGAGAGCTGGGCCGACGGATCGGTCTCGACCCGCATGCGGCGCTCCT
Source organism: Methylorubrum rhodinum (assembly GCF_014199935.1). Classification (GTDB taxonomy): domain Bacteria; phylum Pseudomonadota; class Alphaproteobacteria; order Rhizobiales; family Beijerinckiaceae; genus Methylobacterium; species Methylobacterium rhodinum. The sequence continues at coordinate 53,040 of NZ_JACHOP010000005.1, read as the reverse complement.
CCAGCACCACGTCGCGCTCGGGCGCCACCACGGCGTCGTCGAGGACGAGGCCGCTCATCCGGTCTGCCTCGAAGCCCATCATCGTGCCGAGATGGTCGCGGGCGACGCGCTGGAAATAGGCGGTGTAATCGTAGCTGGTGAAGGCGTTCTCCTGGCCGCCTAAGCCAGAGACCGCCTTCGAGAAGGCGCCGGCCGGATGCTTGTCCGTGCCCTTGAACATCAGGTGCTCGAGGAAGTGGGCGATGCCCGACTGGCCGAGCGGATCGTCGGCCGAGCCGTTGCGGTACCAGATCATGTGGGTCGCGACGGGGGCGCGGTGGTCGGGCACCACCACCACGTCGAGGCCGTTGTCGAGGGCGAAGGACGACACCTCCGGCCCGCCGGCCTCCGATCGCCCGAACGGGGCCGCCTCCACCCGGCCGGCATGCGCGAAGCCGCGCTGCGGTCCCAGAGGGAGGGTGGCCTTCCGGTAGAGGTGCATTGTCTGTCCCTGTGCGGGGGCTCTTCCGCCCGTCCGCGCTTTCCGTCCCGATTGCCCGGCATTCTCCCGAGAATGCGTGCCGGGCGCAAATACCGTACCGCGCGTCGTGTCCGCGCGGCCACTCCCGATCGCCGTTTCGAGCGAATCGCCGCAGTTCCGCGTCGGGATTCACGTCTCAAGCCAGGACAGGCACCGGACGCGCGGCTGCGCTCCGTCGACGTCCCGCCTCGCTCAGTAGCGTCCCGGACTCCTCAGATAGGCACGCGGGTCGGCCTCTTCACGGTCGCTGATCGGACCGCCCACCGGCGTCCCCTGGGGCTTGGCCACCTTGACCGGAGCCTTGCGGTAGCCGGTCGGCGGATCGGTCAGCGTGTCGCGGTCGGGCTCGGCCACCGAGGGCTCGGTCTTCTCGGCCTTGCCGCTGAACATCTCGAACGGGTTGAGCCAAGTCGAGTCGCGGGTGTCGCCCTGACCCGGCGTTCCGGCCGGGCCGGTGAGCCCGCCCGCGCCGGCGCGGCGGCCGGCCTCCATCTCGTAGACCGAAAGCGTCTCGTTGTTGTCGTTCATGCGGCCTTGCGCGCCGCGGGTGATCGGCTTCTTGGCCTCGATCGCGGCGCGCTCGCGCTGGATCACCTCGGGGTCCTTCGGCCAAGCGGGATCCGCTTGGCGGGCGCGGGGCACGGGCAGGCCGGCGGTGAGATCCTGCTGGCCGCCGAGCTTGGGCGGCATGGCGAGCGGCGCGCGCTCGCGATAGGTGATGGCGGGGCGCTCGGGCTCGATCAGGCCGATGCCGCTGAGCGCGTCGCGCATCAGTTCGCCCTCGGCTCGGGCAGGGGCGGCGGCGAGGACGGCGGCGAGCGCCGTCGAGGCCAGGAGGCCACGGACGACCCGAGACGTCCGGGCCACAGACACACCGCGCCGACCGCTCATCTCGCCCTCTCCCGCCTTCGGGCCGACTCTCTCAGGCCGGCTTTTCCCGGGGCCGGACGGCCGGATCGTGTTCCGGACGCCGTCACTTCGATCCCCGGCCCTGGCGTGGGACGGGTTTCGGGCGATCGTATGGCGGGGAGCCGCTCCGGCGTGCCTCGACGTCGATTGCGCGTCGGACGCGGCTCGTCGGGCGTCACGAACCGGTCCGCGCGGCCGGGCGCAGGCTGTCGAGGATGAGGCCGACGACGCCCGCCACGATGGCGGCGTCGGCCACGTTGAACACGTACCACGACCACGTGCCGGCATGGAGATGCACGAAGTCGAACACCGCGCCGTAGGCCGCCCGGTCGATGGCGTTGCCGAGCGCGCCGCCGACGATGAGGCCGAGGGCCACCGCGAGCAGCCGCGTCGCCGCCCGGCTCATCCAAATGGAGAGCCCGACGGAGGCCGCGAGCGACAGCGCCACCAGCAGCCAGCGCCCGACCCCGCCCTCCTGCTGGAACAGGCCGTAGGAGATGCCGCGGTTCCACACCACCACGAGGTCGGCGAAGGGTGCCACCCGCCACGGCCCGGTCAGCACGAGATCGGTGCCGAAATAGAGCCCGAGCTTGGTCGCCTGATCCAGCAGCAGGGTGGCGAGGGCGGCCAGCAGGCCGGCGCGGAAGGGGGTCATGGAGCGAGCCCGGCAGAACCCTCCCCCCTCTGCGGGGGAGGGTGGCCCCCGAAGGGGGTCGGGAGAGGGGAACCCGGCTTCCGGAGAATTCGGGTCGAATGCGGCCAAACGGAAGCGTCGCTCCCCTCTCCCGCCTGCTCCGCAGGCACCCTCCCCCGCAGAGGGGGGAGGGTCGACCCGCGGTCGGCGACGAGAATCACGCGGCGGCCGGGTTGGCGGCGTCCCACTCCCGCAGCGCCTGCGCGTCGCGGGGGGTCACGTCGGGATAATCGGCGTCGTCGCCAACCGTCTCGGTCACGCGCCACGAGCGGGCGCATTTACGCCCCTCCGCCCGCTCCGGCACTACGGCCACGCCCTTCACCTCGTCGAGACGGAAGGCGTCGGCCGGCCCCTCGCCGTCGCGGATCGTGATGGCGGAGGTGATGCAGACTTCCGCAAAGTCGACGCCGTCGAGCGCCCCCAGCAAGTCGGGATCGGACACGTAGACCACCGGCGCCGCCTCCAGGCTCGCGCCGATGCGCTTGGCCGCCCGCTCGATCTCAAGCGCCCCGGTCACGACCCGGCGCACCCTCCTGATTTTTTGCCAGCGCGCGGCGAGCGCGTCGTCGCGCCAGTCCGCGGGCGTCTCCGGCAAGGTCTGGAGATGCACCGAGCCGGCCTCCGACGGGGTGCGGTCGAGCCACGCCTCCTCGGCCGTGAAGGCCAGCACCGGCGCGAGCCAGATCGTGACGCGGCGGAACGCCTCGTCGATGACCTGCAGCGCGGCGCGACGCGTCACCGACGAGATCGGATCGCAGTAGAGCGCGTCCTTGCGGACATCGAAGTAGAAGGCCGAGAGGTCGCCGGTCATGAAGCCGTTGAGCAGCGCGACGATCCGCTTGGTGTCGTAGGTCGCGTAGGCCTCGCGGATTTCGCCGTCGAGCTGGGCCAGCCGATGCAGGATCAGCCGCTCCAGCTCCGGCATTTTTTGGAAGGGCACGTCGTCGCCCGGCACGCGATGCGCCAGCGAACCGAGCATCCAGCGCAAGCTGTTGCGCAGCTTCCGATAAGTCTCGGCGAACGTCTTCACGATCTCCGGACCGATGCGGAGATCGTCGGAGTAATCCGAAGCCGCGACCCACAGGCGCAAGATGTCGGCGCCGGATTCCTTGATGACGGTCTGCGGCGCGACGACGTTGCCCTTCGACTTCGACATCTTCTCCCCCTTGGGGTCGAGGACGAAGCCGTGGGTGAGCACCACATCGTAGGGGGCGTGGCCGCGGGTGCCGCAGGATTCGAGCAGCGAGGACTGGAACCAGCCGCGATGCTGGTCGGAGCCCTCCAGATACATCACCCGGTCCGACCCGCCGTCCACCGCGCGGCGGATGCCGGCGAGGCCCGGAAAGGCTTGAGGGTCGTCCAGAACGAAGGCGTGGGTCGAGCCGGAATCGAACCAGACGTCGAGGACGTCGGTCACCTTCTCGTACTGCGCCGGATCGTGTTCGGGGGCGAGGAAGCGGGCGGTCGCGTCGTCCCTGAACCACGCATCGGCGCCCTCCGCCGCGAAGGCCTCAGAAATGCGCGCGTTCACCGCCTCGTCGCGCAACACCTCACCGGTGTCGCGATGGACGAACACCGTGATCGGCACGCCCCAAGCGCGCTGGCGCGAGACCACCCAATCGGGCCGGCCCGAGACCATGCCGTTGATCCGATTCTTGCCTTGGGGCGGGACCCACTGCGTCTGCTCGATGGCGTGCAAGGCCGTCTCGCGCAGCGTCCGGTTGCCGAGCGAATCCACCGGCCGGTCCATCGCGATGAACCATTGCGGGGTGTTGCGGAAGATGACGGGCTTCTTCGAGCGCCAGGAATGCGGGTATTGGTGGCGCAGCACGCCTTTTGCGACCAAAGTTTTTGCGACTCGCAGTGCTTCGATCACCGCCTTGTTGGCGTCGCCCTTGTCGCCCTTGTCGTTGAAGACGCGCTTGCCCGTGAAGCCCGGCGCCTCCTTGGTGAGCGCGCCGTCGGCATCCACCGTGTAGGGGATGCGGGTCTCGATGCCGCGCTCGGAAAGCCGGCGGCCGTTGGCCATCCACACCTCGAAATCCTCGCGGCCATGGCCCGGCGCGGTGTGGACAAAGCCGGTGCCGGCCTCGTCGGTCACGTGCTCGCCGTCAAGCATCGGGACAGGGAAGCCATAGCCCGAATCGAAGTCATGGAGCGGGTGCTCCAACCAAGCAACGTCGTCCAGCGAGAAGCTCCCGAGCCGCTCAAAGCTCTCAACCTTCGCAGCCTTGAACACGGTCTCAGCCAAACTGTCGGCTAGGACGTAGGTGCTTCCAACCTTTGCCCAATTTTCTTCCGGAGCGGCCGTCACTTCATAGACGCCGTAGGAGATTTTCTTCGAATATGCGACGGCCCGGTTGCCGGGTATCGTCCAGGGCGTCGTCGTCCAGATAACGACAGATGCTCCCTTGAGAAGAGGATCGGGACTGGGCGCGACCTTGGCCGGCGTATCGATAGACATGAAAGGCGCAAGTCGACTGTCGGACTTCCGTACGACCGGGAACGCCACGAACACCGTATCGCTGACATGCTCCTCGTACTCGACCTCCGCCTCGGCCAGTGCGGTCTTCTCCACCACCGACCACATCACCGGCTTCGAGCCGCGATAGAGCTGGCCGCTCGCGGCGAACTTCATCAACTCGGCAGCGATGCGGCCTTCAGCCGGGTAGGCCATGGTCGAGTAGGGCCGGTCCCAGTCGCCGGTGACGCCGAGGCGCTTGAACTCGTCACGCTGGACGTTCAGCCAGTCGGCGGCAAACGCCCGGCATTGCTGGCGGAATTCCAGCACCGGCACCTCGTCCTTGTTCTTCCCCTTGGCGCGGTACTGTTCCTCGATCTTCCACTCGATCGGCAGGCCGTGGCAGTCCCAGCCCGGCACGTAATCGGCGTCGTTCCCGAGCGCGCCCTGGGAGCGGACGATCACGTCCTTGAGGATCTTGTTGAGCGCGTGTCCGATATGGATGTTGCCGTTGGCGTAGGGCGGGCCGTCATGCAGCACGAAGCGCGGCCGGCCCTTCGCGGCCTCGCGGATTCTTTCGTAGAGGCCGATCTGCGCCCAGCGCTCCAGGAGGAGCCGCTCGCGGGCCGGCAGGCCGGCGCGCATGGGGAATTCGGTCTTCGGCAGGAAGAGGGTCTTGGAATAGTCGCGGGCGGCCGCGGGGGCGGCGTCGGGCTGGTCGCTCATGGCGGGTTCGGCGTCTTCAACGGGCAAAAAAGGGGACGGGGCGAAGTCAGGTCACCCGGCATCCGGCGGCCGCCAGGAGGCGGTGCCTACGCGGAAGCCGGGCCCGTAATTCGCTGCGCCGAGGAGATCAGGCCGAACATGGGAGCGCTTCTAGAATGCGCCCCGGAAAAGGGGAAGCCTCATTGAGGCTTCCGGCCGGTCGCCGCGCCTCCCGCCCCTCCCCGTCATTGCGAGGCGAAGCCGAAGCAATCCAGCGCTCCGCATTCCCCAGGGAGGGTGCGCGCTTGACGATTGCGTCGGCAGTGTCTCGCCTTGTCCGGGGAACGCGCGCCCTGGATTGCTTCGGCTCCGCCTCGCAATGACGGCGCGGGGGACGGAAGCCGCATCAACCAACAAAAGAAGTGACAATTAATTGCGGATCACCACCCGCGTCCCGCCATAGGCCCGCGTGAGCTGAAACAATTCGCGGGCATGGGCCGGATGCAGGCGGATGCAGCCGTGGCTCGCCCGGCGCCCCAGCGCGCCGACCGCGTAGGTGCCGTGGATGGCGTAGCCGCCGCTGTAGAACATCGCGTAGGGCATCGGTGACCCGTGATACTTGCGCGAGCGCCACATCGGCGCCATCAGCCCGACCCGGAACTGGCCGTTCGGCGTGACGAAGCCGCGCCGCGCGGTCGAGACCGGCCAGTCGTAGGCCAGCACGCCGCCGACATAGACCTGCATCCGCTGGGCCGACTGATCGACCCGGGCGACGACCGAAGCCGCGGCGGGCCGGGCCGAGAGGACGACGGCGGCGAGGACGACGGCGGCGAGGGCGCGAGCGATCGGCACGGGGATTCGAACCTCCGCGGCCACGACGCCCGGCGGGGCGCCGACTCGGCCGCTTCCCCTTGATCGCGCTGGTGTTTCGGTTGCGAAAGGGCCCGAGCCGAGTTGTCGACAGCCGGATCGGGTTACAAAGCCGCGGCCGACTACCGAGTCGCGATTGAGGGCGCGGATTAAACGGACTAGCGTCGCGCCAAGCCGCCCGGCCAAGGCCGCGCGACACGGTACCGGTGAGGAAACATGGCCCATTCCGCTCATGCCGCGCTCCATGGCGCGGGCGCGCCCGCCGCGCATACCCCCTGGTACAAGGTGCTCTACATCCAGGTGCTGATCGCCATCGCGCTCGGCATCTTCGTCGGCTGGATCGCGCCCGATTGGGGCAAGTCGTTCAAGTGGATGGGCGACGCCTTCATCGCGCTGATCAAGATGATGATCGCGCCGATCATCTTCTGCACCATCGTCCACGGCATCGCCTCGATCGGCGACCTGAAGAAGGTCGGCCGCGTCGGCCTCAAGGCGCTGATCTACTTCGAGGTGGTCTCCTCGGTGGCGCTGCTCGTCGGCATTCTGGTGGGCGAGATCATCCAGCCCGGCGCCGGCTTCGGCGCCGACGTGACCAAGCTCGATGCCAAGGCGGTCGAGGGCTACGCCAGCAAGGCGGCGGCGGATTCCACGGTCGCCCACCTGATGGCGATCATCCCCAAGAGCTTCTTCGACGCCTTCGCCACCGGCGACCTGCTGCAGGTGCTCCTCATCTCGATCCTGACCGGCGTCGTGCTCACCGGCATGGGCAAGAAGGGCGAGGGCATCACCCACGGCATCGACGCGGCCGGTCAGGTGTTCTTCCGCATCATCGGCCTCATCGTGAAGCTCGCGCCGCTGGGCGCCTTCGGCGCCATGGCCTTCACGGTCGGCCAGTACGGCATCGGCAAGGTCATCGACCTCGCGTGGCTGGTCGGCACCTTCTACACGACGTCGCTCCTGTTCGTGTTCGTCGTGCTCGGCGGCATCGCGGCGTTCGCCGGCTTCTCGATCCTCAAGTTCCTCGCCTACATCAAGGACGAGTTGCTGATCGTGCTCGGCACCTCGTCGTCCGAGACGGTGCTGCCGCACATGATGACCAAGATGAAGCGCCTCGGCGCCTCGGATTCGGTCGTCGGCCTTGTGATCCCGACCGGCTACTCGTTCAACCTCGACGGCACCAACATCTACATGACGCTCACCACGCTGTTCCTGGCGCAGGCGGTGGGCGCCGACCTCTCGATCGGCCAGTACGCGACGATCTTCCTCGTCGCGATGCTGACCTCCAAGGGCGCCTCGGGCGTCACGGGCGCGGGCTTCATCACGCTCGCCGCGACGCTCGCCGCCATCCCCGGCAACCCGGTGCCGGTCGCCGCGATGACCCTGGTGCTCGGCGTCGACAAGTTCATGTCGGAGTGCCGCGCGCTCACCAACCTCATCGGCAACGGTGTCGCCACCGTCGTCGTCTCCCGCTGGGAGGGCGAGCTCGACAGGGAAAAACTCGCCCAGGTGATGGCGCATCCGGTCTCGATCGGCACCGAGATCTCCGACGAGGCGCCGGTCAGCCCCGGCGACGAGGCGGCGCCGGCCCCGAAGGCCGTGGCGGCGCAGTAGCCGCTTGTCCGAGGCCGGACGGCTCAGGATCGGGATCGATCTCGGCGGCACCAAGATCGCCGGGATCGCGCTGGCGCCCGACGGGACGACGCGGGCCGAGACGCGCGTGCCGACCCCGCGGGGCGACTATGCGGGCACGCTCGCGGCCATCGCCGGGCTCGTCGCCGCACTGGAATCCGAGGCGGGTGCCGACGGGGCGAGCGTCGGCATCGGCATGCCGGGCGCGGTGTCGCGCCACAACGGCCTGATCAAGAACGCCAACTCGGTCTGGCTCAACGGACAGCCGTTCGCAGGGGACATCGCGGCCCGGCTCGGCCGCCCGGTGCGGGTCGAGAACGACGCCAACTGCCTCGCGGTGTCGGAAGCCGTGGACGGCGCGGGCGCGGGCGCAGAGATCGTCTGGGCGGTGATCTTGGGCACCGGCGTCGGCTCCGGCATCGCCCTGCGGGGGCAGGCGCTGACCGGCCGCAACGCCATCGCGGGCGAGTGGGGCCACAACCCCCTCCCCTGGCCCCGCGACGACGAGCGCCCCGGTCCCGCCTGCTATTGCGGCCGCCGGGGCTGCATCGAGACGTGGCTCTCCGGCCCGGGGCTGGCCGCCGACCATCTTTTGCGGACCGGCGAGACGCGCACCGGCGAGGAGATCGTCACTGCTGCGCTGGCCGGAGAGCCGGGCGCCGCCGCCACGATGGCGCGCTACCTCGACCGCCTCGCCCGCGGCCTTGCCCACGTGGTCAACGTCCTCGATCCGGACGTGATCGTGCTCGGCGGCGGGCTCTCGCGCATCGAGAGCGTGGTGACCGCGCTCCCCCAAAGAATTGCGCCGCACGTCTTCTCCGACGCCTTCGACACGCCGGTGCGGGCGAGCCTCCACGGCGACGCCTCCGGCGTGCGGGGTGCGGCGTGGCTGTGGGGGCCGGAGGCGTAGGCGGCCCACCCGGCCGAAAAGCGCCGCTGTCGCTCGCGACGACGCCCCAGACATCCCGCGCCGTCATTGCGAGGCTGAGGTGGGTCGCGCTGCGATCGAGCGGCATCGTCTCAGAGCAAATTAAGAAATCCGCACCGAAACCCTGCTTCCGCATGCGTCGATGCGGGCTATATCCTTGCATCAAAATAATAAAGTCGAGCCTTGAATAGGCACGACTGCCGTTACGCGGCAGAAAACCAGAAAACGTCATCGGGAGAAAGTCGCAAAACATGCGCCGCTTGACCATCCTGCCCCTCGCCGCCGCCCTGCTGATGCCCGGCGCCGCCCATGCCCTGTCGATGACCGACACGCTCCAGGCGTGGCGGGAAAGCTCGGCGATGGACCGGCTCCAGCTCGCGACCCGCTTCGGCAAGTCGTTCGTCTCGGTCAACGAGAGCTTCACCGCGGGCTATTTCGTGAAGTGCATCGACGAGGTGGCGGGCTACTCGAACGCGCAGAAGGCGCGGATCGAGGACGCGATGCGCGAATGCGTCGCCTCGCAGCTCAGGATGAAGGCCCAGCCCGACGATTGAGTGTGGAGAGAGCCCGACGACGTGGCCCCCCCTGACACCCGTCATTCCGGGGCGCGAAGCGAACCCGGAATCCACGACTGGCCGCGACGCCCATCATAGGCCGTGCATCACGGGTGGATTGCGGGTTCGCCTGCGGCGCCCCGGAATGACGGGGGTGGCTCAGATCTCGATCTCGGTCCCGATCTCGATCACCTGACGGGCCGGCACGCCGAAATGGGCGCCGGTGTGCTCGGCGTTGTTCTGCATCACCGCGAACAGGGCCTCGCGCCAGTTCGACATACCGCGCCGGTCCGCGACCGGGATGATGGTCTCGTGGCCGACGAAGACCGTGAGGTCGTGCGTGAATTCCTCCGGCAGGCAGCCGGAGGAGACGGCGCAGCGCAGGCCTTCGGGGATCGAGGCCGATTGCATGAAGCCGTAGCGCAGGATCACCCGCTGGATGTCGGGGGTGATCGCGCTCACCTCGGCCCGCTCGTGTGGCGGCACCGTCGGCGTTTCCTCGAACAGGGCGGTGATGATGACGACCCGGGCGTGGAGCGCGCCGAGGCGGTCCACCACGCGCACCATCGGCAGCGGGATGCCGTTCGTGGCCGAGGACAGGAAGGCGGCCGAGCCCGGCAGGGTGATCGGCGGGTCGGTGCGCAGGCGCTCGATGAAGGCAGGCTCGGACGGGCGCTGGTTGATCCGCGAGTCCTCCATGCAGAGGTTGCCCTTGCGCCATGTCAGCATCAGGAACGCGACCGTGCCGGCGAGCACCAGGGGAAACCAGCCGCCCTCGATGATCTTCACGCTGTTGGCCGAGAGGAAGATCAGGTCGATCAAGAGGAAGAAGCCGTTGACCGCGATGACCGCGGAGAGCGCATAGCCCCATTTGCGGGCGACCAGTCCCGCGAGCAGCGTGGTGATCGCCATGAGCAGCGACACGGCGATGCCGTAGGCCCCGGCGAGCGCGTCGGAGGAGCGGAAGATCAGAACCGCCGAGAGGGTGGCGGCGGCGAGCAGCCAGTTCACCGTCGGCACGTAAATCTGGCCGCGCTCGTCGGGCGCGGTGTGGACCACGCGCATCGGCGGCAGGAAGCCGAGTTGCACCGATTGCTGGGTCAGCGAGAACACGCCGGAGATGATCGCCTGCGAGGCGATGACGGTGGCGAGCGTCGCCAAACCGATCAGCGGGTAATGCGCCCAGTCCGGGGCGAGGCGGTAGAACGGGTTCTCCATGGCCGAGGGGTCGGCGAGCAGGATCGCGCCCTGGCCGAAATAGTGGATCATCAGCGCCGGCAGCACGAGGCCGAACCACGCCGCGCGGATCGCCCTGGCGCCGAAATGGCCGAGATCGGCATACATCGCCTCGCCGCCGGTGACCGCGAGGAAGGCCGCCCCCAGCATCGCGAAGCCGACCCCGAGCCCGGCATGGCCGACGAACTCCACCGCCGCCAGCGGATTGATCGCCCGCAGGATCTGCGGCGCCTCCATGATGCCGCCGATGCCCAGCGCCGCGAGCACCACGAACCACACCAGCATCACCGGCCCGAAGATGCGCCCGATGAAGGCCGCGCCCCGGCTCTGCACCATGAAGATGCCGATGAGGATCAGAATCGTGATCGGCACGACGTAGCGGTCGAGCGCGGGCGCATCGACCTTCAGGCCCTCGACCGCCGAGAGCACCGAGATCGCGGGCGTGATCGCCCCGTCGCCGTAGAGGAGCGCGGCGCCGACGAGGCCGACGACGAGGAGCAGGCCCTGGCGCGAGCCGGGCTTGGCGTGCCGCGCGCCCAGCAGTGCCAGCATGGCGACGATGCCGCCCTCGCCCTTGTTGTCGGCGCGCAGGATCAGCACGGCGTACTTCACCGAGACGATCAAAATCAGCGACCAGAGAATCAGCGAGACCGCACCCGTCACCGCCACCGGCGTCGGCGGCTGGCCGTGGCTTGCCGCCCGCACGGTCTCCTTGAAGGCGTAGAGCGGACTCGTGCCGATATCGCCGTAGACGACACCGAGCGTGGCCAGCAGCAGACCGGCCCCGAGCCGGCGCTCGGGCCCGTGGTCCGAAGCCTCCGCACTGCCGTGGGAGCCGTCTCGGGAAGAAGGGGCCGACGCTGCGCTCAAGGGTGCGCTCCGCGAAGCGTAACCGCTCTGAGGGCGGCCCGTCTCAACCTAAGCTGCGCCCGCCCTTCGTCCAGTGACATCCGCGTCACCGGCCACGCGATGTCAGCGCCCGCGCGGCGGGGCCGGCTCGGGGGCGGCCTTCTCCTGCCCCGCCTTGTCGCGCAGCCGGGCGACCCCGGCGGCGATCCGCTCGGCGATACGCCCGCGCAGGTCCTCGGACAGCTCGATGTCGACGATGCGCCAGCCCCAATCGTGCAGGCGCAGGCGGATGCGGAACTGCTCCGCGCGGGGCCGGTCCGGCGGCACGGGGATGACCACCGCGCGAAAGCCCCGCAGGTCCGAGGCGAGGTAGTAGCGCAGCGCCCGGCCGAGATCGGGGATACGCAGGCCGTCGCGGCGCTCGTGACGGGTGGTGGCCTCGGGCAGGTCGAGCGCCTGGGGCCAGCCGTCGTCGAGGAGATCGACCACGTTCCTCGGCGTCACCAGCGCCTCGGCCACGGGCAGGGCGAGCGCCGCCGCCGCATCGGCGAGGCGCTGCCGCTCCCGCGGCTCGGCGGCGGATTCGGCCCGGATGGTGGCGGAGACCTGCCGGGCGAGCGAGAGGCGCAGCGTCCGGAAATTGACCCGCCGCTCGACCGCCGCCACGTCGCCCGCCTGCACGGCGCGCGCGAGTTCGTAGAGCGACCAGAACGGCGTCAGCGTGTAGGCGAGCCAAGCCAGCGCCGCCAGGAGGGGAATCGACCACCAGCGCATCGTCGGCTTAGAGCATCGGTCTGACGAGGTGGGTGCCGGCTTTTGGGACAAGCCGAGGCGCTCGGGCGCAAGGCCGCCTCACGTCCGCGCTCCGGCGAGGTGCCAGCCGGTCAGGCCGGCGAAGGCGGCGGCGACGCCCTCGTAGACCGGCCGCTTGAACGGGATGACGAGGCCCGGCAGCGCCTCCAGCCGCTCCCAGCGCCACGCATCGAATTCCGGCTTATGGGCACCGCCGCCCGGCGCCTCGACATCGATCACGTTCTCGCTACCGGTCAGGCCGAAGGCGAACCATCTCTGCCGCTGGCCGCGGTAGCGGCCCTTCCAGGCCTGCTTCATCACGTCGGGGGGAAGGTCGTAGGCGAGCCAGTCGCGGGCCTCGGCCAGGAGCGTCACGGCCTCGGCCGGGACGTTGGTCTCCTCGTGCAGCTCGCGAAGGGCCGCGGCGAGCGGTGCCTCGCCCTCGTCGATGCCCCCTTGCGGCATCTGCCACGCATGGCCGTCCGCGACATGCTCGGGCCCCGCCTCGCTCCTGCGCCGGCCGACGAAGACGAGGCCCGCCGGGTTGAACAGGGCCACGCCGACGCAGGGCCGGTACGGCAGCGCGCCGCCCTCGGGCAGGGGCGGAAGGTCGTCGCTCGGGCTTGTCATGGCGGCGCGACCATAGGACGGCGCGCGCATCAGCGGCAACGCCGACCTGAGAGCATCGGCCCGAAAGGTGGCCTCCGGCTTTCGGGCCGATGCGGCGCAAGACCCCGGCGCACCGTCCCGGATACGTTATCCAGGGCGGTGCTCCGGGGTCGGCGCGCCTCGTCGGTTCCGGATCAGGCCGCCCGCACGCTCGCGAGGAACCGGGCGACCTCGCCGTTCAGGTGCTCGGATTGGCGGGAGAGTTCGGTCGAGGCCGCGAGCACCTGATCGGCGGCGGTGCCGGCTTCCTCGGCGGCGCTCGCCACACCCGCGATGTTGCCCGTCACCTCGGCCGCGCCCGACGCCGCCTGGGCGACGTTGCGGACGATCTCCTGGGTCGCCGCGCCCTGCTGCTCCACCGCCGCCGCGATGGAGGCGGCGACACCGCTGATCTCCTCGATACGGCCGGTGATGCCGGCGATCGCCGCCGCGGCAGCCCCGGTGGTGCCCTGGATGCGGCCGATCTGGCCGGCGATCTCTTCCGTGGCCCGTGCGGTCTGGTTGGCGAGTTCCTTTACCTCCGCGGCGACGACCGCGAAACCGCGCCCCGCCTCGCCGGCACGGGCCGCCTCGATCGTGGCGTTCAACGCCAAGAGATTGGTCTGGCCCGCGATGGTGGTGATGAGCGTCACCACGTCGCCGATCTTGGCCACCGCGTCGCTCAACTCGCGCACATGCCCTTCCGTCCGCGCCGCCTCGGCGACGGCGGCCTGGGCCAGCATCGACGAGCCGCCGACCTGCCGGCCGATCTCCTGCACCGAGGCGCCGAGTTCCTCGGCCGCCGCGGCGACGGTGTTGACGTTGGTCGCGGCCTGTTCGGCGGCCGCCGCGACGCTGACCGACTGGCTCGCGGTCTGGGTCGCGGCGCCGGCCATGCCCTGGGCGGTGGCCTGAAGCTCGGTCGCGGCCGAGGACACGAGCGAGACGATGCCGCCCACCGCCCGCTCGAAGCCGTCGGCCATCTCGCGGGTCGCCGCCTTGCGCTGCGCCTCGGCTCCGGCGCGGGCCGATTCGGTTTCCTCTTCCAGCCGGCGCATGCGGATCAGGCTGTCCTTGAACACCTGCACGCCGTCGGCGATCGTCCCGATCTCGGTGCGGGCGCCGCGGTGGGGGATCGCCGCGTCGTGATCGCCCGCGGCCAGAGCCTGCATGGGCCGGACCACCGAGGCGATATCGCGGGCGATGCTGCGCACGATCAGGAAGGCCAGCACGCCCGAGAGCCCGAAGCCGAGGACGACCGCCGCGAGCGCCGCATTGCGGGCCCATTGGAAGGTCGCCTCGCCCTCGGCCATGGCGCGGGTGGCGCCCTCGTTGTTGAAGGCGATCAGCTTCTCCAGGGCGTTCGACATCGCGCGGCGCGGCGCGAGACCCTTGGATTCGTAGTAGGCGAACGCCTCCGCCTTCTTCCCGGCGCGGGACAGATCGAGCACCTTGGCGCGCTCGGCTTCGAACACCGCGAGCTGGGCCCGGTAGCCGTCGTAGAGCGCCTGCTCCTCGGGCGAGGCGATCAGCGTCTGGTAGAGGGCCTGCCGCTCCGCGATCTTGCCGCCGAAGCGCTCGAAATCCTTCTCCATGCCGGCCAGCATCTGCGGCTCGGTGGCCTGGGTGTGGCGCAGCATGACGCCGTTCATGCGCGCCGACAGGGTGTCGATCTCGCCCAGCGCCCGTACGCTCGGCAGCCAGTTGCGCTCGATCGACAGCGCTTGGTCGCGCAGCACCCCCATGCTGAAGAGCCCCAGCACGCCGAGGCCGACGAGGAAACCGGTCAGGAGAGCGAAGGAGGCGATCAGCTTGTTGCGGATCGAAAAGGCTGGAAACGACACGGCCGGCTCCGAACGGACATCGCGTCACCGTTTTAGCGGCGACCCTGCTTCCATGTGGCGACCGAAAGGTTACGACATCGCGAACTATTGTACCGAAACTGTGCCGGCCGACACCGAATGCGGGCCCCGGCTCCGAACAATGCGTGGGAATCGTGGGGCCAGCGCAGAGCGTGAGATACGGACCTCAGGGCGCCGCGCTGGATAGCTTTCCGACGGACGGGGCCTGACGCAGGGCCGCGCTCACCGGCACCAGCCGGATGCCGCGGGCCTCCAGATCGCGGGTCCAGCGCGACAGGCGGTCAATCGTGAGCTGTGCGGCGCTGGCCGAGGCCAGGACGAAGCCCTTCTGGCGGGCAAGCGCTTCGAGGCGGGCCAGTTCCGCGTCGATGGCATCGGGCCGGGCGGCGGCGTCGATCACGATCTCGGCGCGGGCGGCCGGGAGCTTTGTCTTGGCCGCTGCTCCGGCGACGAGGGGCCGGGTCACGGTGCCGTCGTCGACGAAGCCGAGGCCGCGGCCCGCGATCTCCTTCAGCACCGGCTCCAGCGCGCCGGCCTCGCCGGAGAACTTGGCGCCCATGAGGTTGACCACGCCAACGATGCCGGGGAAGCGGCTGAGCGCCCAGCTCGTCCGGTCGAGGTTTTCCGCCGGGCGCGAGCCTGTGAGGAGCGTCTGCGGTCCCGGATCGCTGTCGGGATAGTCGAACGGCTCCATCGGCAGTTGGACCAGGATTTCGTGCCCGGCCTCGCGGGCGCGGGCCGCGGTCTTGTCGAGGTCGCTGCCGTAGGGCGAGAGCGCGAGGCTGACCGCGGCCGGAAGCCGGGCGATGGCGCCGAGGGTCGCCGCCTGCCCGATGCCGAGCCCCGAGACGAGGATGGCGATGCGCGGCCCCTGGCCCGGCTCCTCCGGGCGGGCGTAGACGTCGAGCGGGCGCTGCTTGCCTTCGCCGATCTTCGGCAGCGGACCGTTGCGGCCGCGCTCGGTCAGGCGCGGATCGGGGGCGGGGTTGAGGCGGATCTGGCTCGCGTTCGGCACGCGGATGATGACCGGCGCGTCGGGCGCCGTGGCGCCGGCCGGGCGAAACACGCTCACGCCGGAAGCCTGCTCGATTTCCTGGGCGGATTGGGAGGGGCCGGCCGGTTTTTCCGGTGTCGCTTCGGCGACGCGCGCGGCGACGGGCGCCGGTTCGCGCCGCTCGATGACGGCGCCGGCGCGGGGCTCGCCGCCGCGCGGGTCGCCGGTCAGCGCGACGCCCCCGGCCAGGAGGGCGAGGACGGCGCAGGCCGCCCCCGCGACATGCGCCGTTTTCGGGCGCGGCAGGCGATCTTTCAGGCCGGCCTTGGCGCCGCCCTTGGCCCCGACCCCGAGGGGCTTCGTCAGGATATCGTCGGCCGACTCGCTCACCCGCCGTCCCGCTCTTGCCAGTTCACCATGCGACCGGCGTGGGCTTCCGCGAAACGCGAACGGCCCGCAGTACCGGTCTGAGCCGGTATTGCGGGCCGCTATGGTTAATCTTTTCCTAATCCAGAGCGATCGCCGAGGGCGATTGCTCTGATTTCCTTTTTTCGGCCTCGGTCGCCACCCCGCCTCCGCGGGCCCCGGCTCTCGCTCCGCTCGATGCCTCGGCTCACGCCGAGGCCCGCTTCGCAGGGCGCTCTTCGCGCCCGGCCATTCGGAAAAATCAGTTCTGGGTCGCGGGCTTGGTCACGTTGGCTGCACCCTTCTGGATGCCGTGCAGGAAGTCGACCGCGGCGATGAGCTGCTTGTCCTTGGCCGGGTCCGGCGGGATGTAGGCCGAGGAACCGCCGCGCTCCTCGGTGTCCTTCTGCTTGAGGTGGCCCTTCAGGCCGGCCTCGCCCTTGGTCTCGTCCTTGCCCTTGAGATCGTCGGGCACCTCCTGCAGCACCTCCTGATCCGGCTCGATGCCCTTGGCCTGGATCGAGCGGCCGGACGGCGTGTAGTAGCGCGCGGTGGTGAGGCGGAGCGCCCCCTGGCCGCCGAGCGGGATGATCGACTGCACCGAGCCCTTGCCGAAGGAGCGTGTGCCCATGATGGTCGCGCGCTTGTGATCCTGCAGGGCGCCGGCCACGATCTCGGAGGCCGAGGCCGCGCCGCCGTTCACCAGCACGACGATGGGCTTGCCCTTGGCCAGATCCCCGGCCTTGGCCGAGAAGCGCTGGGTCTCGTCGGGGTTGCGGCCGCGGGTCGAGACGATCTCGCCGCGGTCGAGGAAGGCGTCGGAGACCATCACGGCCTGATCGAGCAGGCCGCCGGGGTTATTGCGCAGATCGACCACGTAGCCCTTGAGCTTGTCGTTGCCGATCTCGGTCTGGAGCTTGTCCATCGCGGTCTTGAGGCCGTCGAAGGTCTGCTCGTTGAACTGGGTCAGGCGCACGTAGCCGATGTCGCCGCCCTCGACCTTCGAGCGCACGGGCCGGATCTTGATGATGTCGCGGTTGAGCGTGACGTCGATCGGATCCTTGGCTTCCTTGCGGGTGATCTTGAGGCGCACCGGCGAGTTCACCGGCCCGCGCATCTTGTCGACCGCCTGGTTCAGGGTGAGGCCCTGGACCTGATCGTCGTCGATCTGGGTGATGATGTCGTTGGCCAGCAGCCCCGCCTTGGAGGCCGGGGTGTCGTCGATCGGCGAGACGACCTTGATCAGGCCGTCCTCCATCGTGACCTCGATGCCCAAGCCCCCGAACTCGCCCTTGGTGGTGGTCTGCATGTCGCGGAACGCCTTGGCGTCCATGAAGCTCGAATGCGGATCGAGCGAGGTCAGCATGCCGTTGACCGCCGACTCGATGAGCTTCGACTCCTCGGGCTTCTCGACGTAGTCGGTCCGGACCTTCTCGAACACGTCGCCGAACAGGCTGAGCTGCCGGTAGGTCTCGGCGGAGGCCGCGACCGCGCTGGTGCCGGACAGCAATTGGGTCTGGGTCGACACGGCCGATGCACCGATGCCGAGGGCGGCGCCGAGCAACACGAGGGACACTTTGCGCATTATCCGCGAACCTTCTCGCTGGAACTTCTCGCCCACCACGGCTCCGGGTCGATGGAGCCGCCGTCTTTCCTGAACTCGACGTACAGGACGGGATCGTTCCGATCATCGTCCCTCTGTGACGCAGCCGACGAAGCACTCGCCTGCGACACAGCCGGGCCGCCACCCTCGCCCATGGCGGCCACCGGTTCGCCCGCCAGCACGAACTGACCGACTTCGACGTTGATCTGGTCCATGCCCGCCAACAAGAGATAGTAGCCGTCGCCCGCGTTGATGATCAAGAGACGGCCGTACGAGCGGAACGGCCCGGCGAACGAGACCCAGCCGTCGGCCGGAGCGGAGACCACCGCCTTGGCCCGCGTCCGCAGCGAGATGCCGCGGGTGGTGCCGTTCTGCCCGTCGGGCTGGCCGAAGCCGCGCACCAGCGTGCCGCTGACCGGCCTGGGCAGATCGCCGCGGGCCTCGGCGAACTTTACCTTCGGGGCGAGCTTGGCCGGATCGCGGGCGCCGGCGGCGGCGAACTTTTCCTGCGTCTTGCGCTGCTCGCGCTCTTCCGCGGCGCGGGCCTCGTCGGCGGCGCGGCGGGCGGTGGACAACTCGCCCTCCATGCGATCGACGAGGTCCTTGAGGGTCTTGGCCTGCGTGCCGAGTTCGGTGCTCTTGCGGCGCTCCTGGGTGAGGTCGGTCTCGATCTGGACCTGCCGGGCGCGGCGGGCGGCGACCAGCGCGTCGAGGCGCTGCCGCTCGCCGGCCCAGCCGGCGAGATCCTTTCGCAGCGCCTCGCGGTCGGCGGCGATGAGGCCGCGCACCCGCACCAGCTCGGCGAGGTCGCCCGCCAGGGTCTCGGCCTCGCCGCGCAGTTCGGGCACCACGGCGCCGAGCAGCATGGAGGTGCGGATCGCGGCGAGCACGTCCTCGGGCCGCACCAGCACGGCGGGCGGCGGGCGCCGGCCCATCCGCTGGAGCGCGGCCAGGATCTCGGCGATGACGGCGCGGCGCGAATCGAGCGACTTGCGGATCGCCGCGTCGCTCTCGGTGAGCGAGCGCAGGCGCTCCTCCAGCCGGCTCAGACGGTCCTCGGTCGCCTGGGCCTGACGGCCGGCATCGAGCAGCGCCATGCTGAGCTTGGCCCGGTCGGTGCCGATCGCCGCGATCTCGGCCTCCAGCGCGGCGCGGTTGCCGGCGCTGGCGGCGAGCGCGTCCTCGATCTGCTTGAGGCCCTGGGCGCGCCGGTCGCGCTCCTCCTGCGCCCGTCGCAGGGCGTCGGCGTTTTCCTGCGCCCCCGCCGATAGGGGGCCAGCCAGGCAGGCCAGGAGGAGCGCGGCCCTCGTCCGAAGAAGCCTCATGCGTCGGGATCGCCGCGGTGGTAGGGGTGGCCCGCCAGGATGGTGAGGGTCCGGTAGGCCTGCTCCAGAACGAGCACGCGCACCAGCCCGTGCGGCAGTGTCGCCGCTCCGAAGGCGAGAATATGGTCGGCCCGCGTGCGCACGCGCTCGTGAAGCCCGTCCGCCCCGCCGATCACGAAAGCGAGCGCCGGGCGGCCCCGGTCGCGCCATTCGCCGATGCGGGCGGCGAGGCGCTCGCTCGGCCAGTCGGAGCGCCCGCGCTCGTCGCAGGCGATCAGCGCGGCCTCCGCGGGCACCAGGGCGAGAATCGCCTCGGCCTCCTCCGCCACCCGGTCGGCGGCGCGTCGGGCGCGGGATTCCGGGAGTTCGGCGAGATCGCAAGCCGAGACGCCGAGGCCGCGCCCGAGCGCGGCGGCGCGCTCGCGGTAACGGGCGGCGAGATCCCGCTCCGGCCCGTTCTTCAGGCGTCCGACGGCGACGACGAGGAGGCGCAAGGAGGACGGGCCATTGGCTGCTGCGGGCCGCGACCGATAGCACGGCGGCGCGACCCGCGCGTCACACCACGAAGACGTCGACCGCCGTCAGCGCCACCTTCGTGTCGATGACGGCGAACTTCACCGCCGCGCCCTTGCCCGAGCCGTCGGCGTCGTAGAACAGCTCGCCCGTCGCCTGCTTGTAGAGGATGCGATCGTTGGCATCCGCCGCGCCCGCGCTGATGTTCTTGAACGCGCTCTCGGCGAGTTGTCCCGTCGCCAGCACCGAGAACACGCTCTTGGCCAGCCGAACCGTGTCCTCGGCCGCGAAGTCGGTGATGCGGTCGACGTTGCCCGCGCCGAGCGCCGTCGAGAACTGGAAGCTGTCCGCGCCACCCCGGCCGGTCAGCAGGTCGGCGCCGCCCTTGCCGTCGAGGACGTTCACGCCGTTGTTGCCCACCAGCTTCTGGCCGAACGCGTTGCCGTCGAGGTTCAGCCGCGCCGAGCCGGTCGAGGAAAGCAGTTGCAGAGCCTCGATCTCCTGGCCCGCGGCCAGCGCGTAGCTGACGGAGGCCAGCACCGTGTCGCTGCCGCCGCCCGCCGCCTCGACGACCCGGTCGCCGAGGGCGTCGACGAGATAGGTGTCGTTGCCGCCTCGTCCCGTCAGGATGTCGGCACCGCCGCCGCCGTTCAGCACGTTGGCGCCGCCGTTGCCGACCAGCGCTTGGCCGAACGCATTGCCCGTCAGATCCAGGGCGGCCGAGCCGGTCGAGGCGAGGAGCTGCAGCGCCTCGATCTCCTGCCCGGCGGACAACGTGTAGCTCGTGGAGGCCAGCACCGTGTCGCGCCCGCCGCCCGCCGCCTCGAACGCCCGGTCGCCGGCGGTGTCGACGACGAAGGTGTCGTCGCCGGCTCCGCCGATCAGGGTGTCGGCGCTCGCCCCGCCGCTGAGGACGTTGGCGCCGGCATTGCCCGTCAGCGTGTTGGCGAACGCATTGCCGGTGAGGTTCACGGCGTCGCGCGCGCCGGCCTCGACCGTGGCGAGGCTCTCGATCGCCTGTCCGATGGCGAGGGTGTAGCTGACGCGGGTCAGGACGCTGTCGAAGCCGCCGCCGGCCGCCTCGACGATCCGGTCGCTCGCGCTGTCGACGATGAAGGTGTCGTTGCCGCTCCCGCCGATCAGCGTGTCGGCGCCGCGCCCGCCGTCGAGGATGTCGGCGCCGCCGAGGCCGCTGATCGTGTCGGCCCCGTCCGAGCCGATCATCCGGTCGGCCGCCTCCGAGGCGGCGAGCGACACCCGGAAGATGTCGTAGCCGCCGTTGGTGTCGCCGCGCACGAGGTTGCTCGCGCTGCTGGAGAAGGTGACGAAGCGGCCGTCGGCGGAGATGTGCGCGTCGCCGGACGAGGCGTTCGCCTCGGCGCCGTTCCAGGACACCGAGAGGCGGATCGTGGTGCCGGCCACCGTGTCGCGCAGGAAGACGTCCGCGGTGTCGTTGGTGTCGCCGGCCACGAGGTTGTCGGCATTGCTCTCGAACACGACGTAGCGGCCGTCGGCCGAGATGTCGGCATCGAAGCTCGAATCGTTGGCGATCGTGCCGGCCGAACTCACGGAGACGAGCTTGGTCGTGCCGGCCACCGTATCGCGCAGGAACACGTCGGACGTGCCGTTGGTGTCGCCGGCCACGAGGTTGCTGGCGTAGCCGTTGAACACGACGTAGCGGCCGTTGTCGGACAGGCCGGACGCGTAACAGTTGTCGTTGGCCTGCGCGCCGCCCGCGCCGAGCGAGACGCGGGTGGTAGTGCCGGCGAGGGTGTCGCGCAGGAACACGTCGGCGGCGGCGTTGGTGTCGCCGGTCACGAGGTTGGTGGCATCGCTCTGAAACAGGACGTAGCGGCCGTCGGCCGAGATGTCGGCGCCGTAGCTGGACCCGTTGCCCTGGCGGCCGTCGACGGCAAGGGAGACGAGCCGGTTGGTGCCGCTCAGCATGTCGTAGACGAACACGTCGAGGTCGTTGTTGAGGTCGCCGGCGACGAGGTCGGAGGCGCGGCTGTAGAAGGCGACCCATCGTCCGTCGCCGGACATCTCCGGAGAGAGGCTCTCGGCGTTGCCCGCCGTCCCGTCCGCGGCCTGCGAGATCCGGAAGGTCGCGCCGGAGTGCAGGTCGCGCACGAACACGTCGTTGGCCCCGTCCGTGTCGCCGTCGACGAGGTTGGAGGCGGGGCTGTAGAACGCCGCGTAGCGTCCGTCGTCGGAGACCGAACCGCTCCAACTATAGTTGTTGGCGCCCGAGGCGACGGTCGCCACGGTCACGAGCGTGGTCGTGCCGGCCGCGAGGTCGCGCAGGAAGAGATCCTGGACCGGACTGGCGTCGTTCGGCGCCAGGGTGCCGTCGCTCAGAAAAAGGACGAAGCGCCCGCTCCCGGAAATGGAGGGGGAGTACGAACCCTTGCCCGACTGAACCTCGGCGTCGGAGATCGAGACGCGGATGAGGCTGCTGGCGTTGACGGCGGCCATGGCGCGGCTCCTCGAAGGCAGGATACCGGCCTGCCGCAAGCGTGACGGGACGGCGCGGCCTCGCTCCCGGTTCGGTCGATGCGCTCGACGATCGACGGCGAGTGGGATGCAGGTCGCATTCCAAGTCAAGCGCCGCCGCACGATTGCACCCGCCGCCTGATCGATCGCACGAGACCTGTGTCCGACCGTCCGCAAGACCGCCCATCGGGGACGCCGGCCGTGCCGGCGGACGCACCTCCGGACTGGACGGGACGAGAAAAGGGTATATACCCGCTTCATGGCCGCCGACTCGCCCTGCCTCTGTGCGAACCTGCGCCGCGTCACCCGCGCGGTCACCGCCGCCTACGACGCGGCGCTGCGGCCGGTGGATTTGCGCATCACCCAGTTCTCGATCCTGCGCATCCTGGAGCGGCTCGGCCCCGTCGGCGTGACGCGGCTCGCCACGGAGGCCGCACTCGACCGCTCGACCATGGGCCGCAACCTCGATCCGCTGGAGCGGCGCGGCCTCGTGCGGCTTTCCGTCAACGCCGCCGACCAGCGCGAGCGCGTCGCCGCGCTGACCGAGGAGGGCCGCGCGGCGCTCGGTGCCGCCCTGCCACTGTGGCGCGAGGCGCAAACGCGCGTCGAGACCGCGCTCCCGCCGGCCATCGTCGCCGACCTCGCCGGCCGGCTCGCCCGGATCGATCCCACCTGACCGGAGATTGTCGGACCATGCCGCTCGTTCGCATCGACCTGCCCCAGGGCAAGCCGCCGGAATACCGGCAGACCGTCGGCGACGTGGTCTACGAGGCCATGCGGACGACGCTCAACGTGCCGGAGAACGACCGCTTCCAGGTCATCGCCGAGCATGCGGCGGGCGGCCTCGTGATCGATCCGACCTATCTCGGGATCGCGCGCAGCGCGGACGCCCTGATGATCCAGGTGACCCTGAATGCCGGGCGCAGCGTCGAGTTGAAGAAGGCCTTCTACCGGGCGGTCGCCGACGGTCTGCACGAGCGGCTGGGCCTGCGCCGGGAGGACGTGTTCATCAGCCTCGTCGAGGTGCCCAAGGAGAACTGGTCCTTCGGCAACGGCGAGGCGCAGTACGCCTGACCGCCGTCTCGGACCAAGGTGCCTGCGCAGCATCGTGAATGACGGAGCAGGCGCGGGTCCCCTCCCCCTTGCGGGGAGGGGTTCGGGGTGGGGGTGGTTCAGAAGGAACCGCAGCGGTGCCTTCTGAACCACCCCCACCTCCGGCTCCTCCCCGCAAGGGGGAGGAGAGGCGTCCGGTCCTGTTCACTCGCCGCTTCTTTGAACGCAACCTTCCCCGGAGCCCGGCATGCTCTCTTCCACGCCGCCAGTCCCCACGCGCCTGCATTACGGCTGGATCGTCGCGGGCTTGACCTTCCTCGTGCTGCTGGTCGGCGCGGGCGTGCGGGCGACGCCGGGCGTGCTGATCGTGCCGTGGGAGCGGGAATTCGGCTGGAGCACCGCGACCATCAGCGGGGGCATCGCCCTCAACATCTTCCTCTACGGCATGATCGGCCCGTTCGCGGTGGCGATCATCGAGCGGTTCGGCCTGCGCCGCTCGGTCTGCACCACGCTCGTCGTGCTCGCCGTCGGCACCGCCGCCACCGTGCTGATGCGCGAGGTCTGGCAGATGGTGCTGCTGTGGGGTCTCGTCGTCGGCGCGGGCACCGGCATGGTGGCGAACGTGCTCGGCGCGACCATCGCGGCGCGCTGGTTCGGGCGCCATCGCGGCCTCGTGGTCGGGCTGCTCACCGCGAGCGCCGCCACGGGGCAGCTCGTGTTCCTGCCGGTGCTGGCCCACCTCGCCGAGGGCCAGGGGTGGCGCTCCGTGGCGCTGACGGTCGCACTCGCCGCGCTCGCGCTGGTGCCGCTGGTGGCGTGGCTGATGCGCGACCGTCCGTCCGATCTCGGCCTGCCCCGCTTCGGCGAAACGACAGTGCAGCCGGCCCCGAAGGGCGGGATCAATCCGGCCCGGCGCGCGCTCCAGGGCCTCGCCACGGGCCTGCGCTCACGCGACTTCTGGCTGCTGTCCGGCACCTTCTTCATCTGCGGCGCCTCGACCAACGGCTTGATCGGCACCCACCTGATCCCGGCCTGCATCGACCGGGGCATCCCGGCGGTGACGGCCGCCGGCGTGCTGGCGCTGATGGGCCTGTGCGATCTCGTCGGTACCACCGCCTCGGGCTGGCTCACCGACCGCTACGACCCGCGTCGCCTGCTCGCGTGGTATTACGGCCTGCGCGGGCTCTCGCTGATGTTCCTGCCCTACTCGTTCGATTTCAGCGTCTACGGCCTGTCGCTGTTCGCCGTGTTCTACGGCCTCGACTGGATCGCCACCGTGCCGCCGACCGTGAGTCTGGCCGGCAAGGTTTTCGGCGAGGAGAACGCCGCGCTGATGTTCGGCTGGATCGCCGCCGCCCACCAGATCGGCGCGGCCAGCGCCGCCTGGGCCGCGGGCGCGGTCCGCACCGGCACGGGGGATTATTTTTCGGCCTTCGTCTCGGCGGGGCTTTTGTGTATCGCTGCGGCGATGATGGCCCTGTTCGTGGGCACGCGACCGCGGGAACCGGTGCCGGTGGCGGCGTGAACACGTCGGCTGACGCGCATGTGGTGACCGTGTTCAATGAACGCGACAGCCGCAAAACAAGGCGCCTCTCCTCCCCCTTGCGGGGAGGAGGTAGGAGGTGGGGGTGGTGCAGGATGAGGCGGAAGCGGTGCCTTCTGCACCACCTCCACCCCTGACCCCTCCCCGCAAGGGGGAGGGGAAAGCGTCCTATCCGACCCCGTTCGCCTTGAACCACGCCAGCGCCTTGCCCCACGCCTCGGTCGCGGGGCCCTCCCGGTAGGTCGGGCGGTAATCGGCGTGGAAGCCGTGGGGGGCGTCCGGGAAGACCTCGATCCGCGACGAGCCGTTGGCGTCCTTCAGGCCCTTCTGCATCTGCTCAATGATCGGCATCGGGATGTTGTCGTCCTGGCCCGCGTAGAGGCCGAGCACCGGCGCCTTGAGATCGGCGGCGATGTCGACGGGGTTGCGCGGCTTCAGCTCCGAGGGGGGCGAGGCCGCCCCGCCGAGGATGCCGTAGAAGGCCACGCCCGCCTTCAGCGTGTTGGTGTGCGCGGCGTAGAGCCAGACGATGCGTCCGCCCCAGCAGAAGCCGGTGATGCCGAGCCGCTTCACGTCCGCCGCACCGCTCAGGCCGGCGAACGCCACCGTGGCGTCGAGGTCGTCCATCACCTGCGCGTCCGGCACCTTCGGCACGATCTCCTTCCGGATCGTCGGGATGTCGGCCTTGGTGGCGTCGCCCTGGCGGGCGAACAGGTCCGGGGCGATGGCGTAGTAGCCGAGCTTGGCGAAGCGCCGGCACACGTCCTTGATGTGCTCGTGGACCCCGAAGATCTCCTGAACGACCAACATGATCGGGAACGGACCGCCCGAGGCCGGCATCGCCCGGTAGGCCGGAATCTCGACGCCGAGCGAGGGCACCGTCACCTCGCCCACGGTCAGCCCTTCGGCCGGCGTCGTGACGGTGGCGGCCGAAACCGGGAGCACTGCGAGCGCGAAGCCCGCGCCGAGGCTCGTCTTCAAGAAGGCGCGGCGACCGGGCTCGGCGCGCGCCGTCGCGGAACCGTGGGGAACATCGTCCGTCATCAGGACCTCTCGTGGCATGCCGCCGGGTTCAGGGCCGCATTCCGCCCTCGCTCCATGCGCCCGGGGCAGGAACCGGGAGAGCGGGATGCGCGGCGCAGATGGTCCAAGCTTACCGCAATCCCGCGGGCCGGTCGCCGGCGGCCCAGGTCAGGGCCTGTTCCAGGCGGTCGTTGCCCCAGAACAGCTCGCCGTCCTCGGCCAGGAAGCTCGGCGCGCCGTAGATGCCGCGGGAGCGCGCCTCCTCGCCCGCCACCTTGAGGCGGCCCTTGTTGGTCTCGGCGGAGGCCGCCCTGAGGATCGCGGTGCCGTCGAGGCCGAGACCGTCGAGGATCCTCGCGACGGCCGCCGGTTCGGCGATCGATTCGCCGCGAGAAAAGCTCGTCTCGAACACCGCCTTGGAGAACGGCACCAGCCAGTCGTGGTCGATGCCGTAGGTCGCCGCGCGGGTGGCCGAGAGCGAGTTCTGCGGAAAGGGATTCGGGCGCGTCACCGGCGGCAGGCCGAGGCGGGCGGCCTCGCGGTCGAGGTCGCGCCACATGTTGCGGCCCTTGGCCGGGTAGAGGTTGAACGGCGAGTTGGTCCAACCCTGCGCCGCGAAGATCGGACCGAGCAGGAAGGGCCGCCATCGGATCTCGACGCCGGCGTCTTCCGCCAGCGCCTCGATGCGCATGGCCGCGAGGTAGGAATAGGTCGAGGCGAACTCGTACCAGAATTCCAGGGTCGGCCGTCGCGCCATCCAGCGTGCCTCCTTACCGGGTTCCGCATCGTCGTCCCGGGATCCCCCGACCGCAAGACACGACGGCGCCGCATGAAGCGAACCGCACAGCTTCAACCGAACCGCGCCGCCGCGGTTGCGCCGCGCTCGGGCCTGCTGTTAAGCCGCACCCTTCCGGGCACGCGCGCCCGACCCTTGTCCAGAGCCCCACCCAAGAGCCTCGCCATGTCCGACGCCAGCCCGAACAAAGCCGTCAGGAAGGTCGTGCTCGCCTATTCGGGCGGGCTCGATACCTCCATCATTCTCAAGTGGTTACAGACCACCTATGCGTGCGAGGTCGTCACCTTCACGGCCGATCTCGGCCAGGGCGAGGAGCTGGAGCCGGCGCGGCGCAAGGCCGAGCTTCTGGGCATCAAACCGGAAAACATATTTATCGAAGACCTGCGCGAGGAATTCGTCCGCGACTACGTCTTCCCGATGTTCCGGGCCAACGCCGTCTACGAGGGCGTCTACCTGCTCGGCACCTCGATCGCCCGGCCGCTCATCGCCAAGAAGCAGATCGAGATCGCCGAGAAGGTCGGCGCCGACGCCGTCTGTCACGGCGCCACCGGCAAGGGCAACGATCAGGTCCGGTTCGAACTCGGGTACTACGCGCTCAAGCCCGACGTGACGGTGATCGCCCCCTGGCGCGAGTGGGATCTGCGTTCGCGCGAGCAGCTCATCGCGTTCGCCGAGCAGCATCAGATCCCGATCGCCAAGGACAAGCGCGGCGAGAGCCCGTTCTCGGTCGACGCCAACCTCCTGCACGCCTCGTCCGAGGGCAAGGTGCTGGAGGACCCCGCCGTCGAGGTGCCGGACTACGTCTATTCCCGCACCCTCTCGCCGGAGGAGGCGCCGGACACCCCGACCGTCATCACCATCGGCTTCGAGCGGGGCGACGCCGTCTCGATCGACGGCGAGGCGCTCTCGCCCGCGAGCCTCCTGGCGAAGCTCAACGAACTCGGCCACGCCAACGGCATCGGCCGCCTCGATCTCGTCGAGAACCGCTTCGTCGGCATGAAGAGCCGCGGCATGTACGAGACGCCCGGCGGCACCATCCTGCTGCCGGCCCACCGCGCCATCGAGTCGATCACGCTCGATCGGGGTGCCGCCCACCTCAAGGACCAGCTCATGCCACAATACGCGGAGCTGATCTACAACGGCTTCTGGTTCTCGCCCGAGCGCGAGATGCTCCAGGCGCTGATCGACAGGAGCCAGGAGAAGGTCACCGGCACGGTACGGCTCAAGCTCTACAAGGGCGGCGTCCACGTCGTCGGCCGCGAGAGCCCGCATTCCCTCTACGATCAGGATCTCGTCACCTTCGAGGAAGGCGCGGTGGCCTACGACCACCGGGATGCCGCGGGCTTCATCAAGCTCAACGCGCTGCGGCTGCGCACGCTGGCGCAAAGGAAGAAGCGGGAGGGCTGAGGCCGACAGGCCGGGTCCAACCCGCGAACGTCATTCCGGGGCCGCGCAGCGGAACCCGGAACCGGAGGGGCACGCCGGAGGCGTGCAATCCACCCGTGATGCGCGGCGGGTGGCAAGCGTCGCGGCCCGTCGTGGATTCCGGGTTCGCCTTCGGCGCCCCGGAATGACGGCGGAGAGGCTCAGGCCGCTTCCCAGCCCGCCGACCCCTTCGCGAAGAACCCCGGAGCGAGGTCGCCGTACCGCAAAAAGATCTGCATCGCCGGCTGCATCTCACGGTGCAGGCGCTCGGATTCCGCCTGCGTGCCGGCGCCGTAGGGCTGCGCCGTGTCGATCGCCGGCACGTCGCCCCGTTCGTCCCAACGCACCTGAAGGCGCGGGATCAGGGCGAGGTGGGCGTCGGTCACCGCGAAGGTGATGTGCTCGGGCGTCTCGCCGGTCTCGTCGTCGCGGAAGACGTCGCCCAGCGCCGTCGAGGTCAGCTTGGCGAGCGGGTTGTGGTACTGGTAGCGGCCGGGCCGGAGCACGGCGTGGCGCAGGAACACGGCGAGCGCGTCGCCCATCGCCCGGTGCTCCTCCGCGGCCCCCTCGTCGTCGCCGGTGACGTTGAAGATGTCGTCGTCGCGGTCGGCGCTGCCGTAGGGCGCGTCCGGGTGGACGATCGGCGCGCCCATCCCGGCCGGGTTCCAGGCGACGACCAGCCGCCGGATCAGGGCGATGCGCTCCAGCGTCAGCTCGAAGGGGGTCGGGTCGCTCATCGTGCCTCTCGCGCCGCCGGAGCCGCCCGGCCCCGGTTCAGTGGCGCAGGCGCCGGGGCGGTGCAAGCGGAGCCTGTCAGCATCGGCCGAACCACGTTCAAGACGGAACGGCCGGTTAGCCGGGCGCGAAGAGCGCCCCGCGCAGTGGGCCTCGGCGCCAGCCGAGGCGTCTAACGGAGTGAGAAGCCTAAGGTCGCGGACGCGACCGCCGGCGCTTGAGGCCCGGCACGTTAAGCCGCAGGCTTCACTTCCGCTCTGCGAAAGGCATGGGGCACCAGCGCGGCGACCGCGTCCACCAGCTCGTCGAAATGCTCGATGGTCCAGTCGGGCTTCAGGTCCCGCATCGGCACCGGGGTGTAGCCGAAGGTGACGCCGACCACCGGGATGCCGCCGGCCTGGGCGGCCGCCACGTCGGCGCGGGAATCGCCCACCATCACGGCGCGGTGCGGATCGCCGCCGGCGCGGGCGACGGTCGCGGTGATGTGGCGCGGGTCGGGCTTGGAGAAGGCGAAGGTGTCCTTGCCGACGATGACGGGGAAGCGGTCGCGCACGCCGAGTTCGTCGAGCAGCGCGACCGCGTGCGCCTCGACCTTGTTGGTGCAGACGGCGAGCACGAAGCCCTCGGCCTCCAGCCGGTCGAGCGCGGCGACGACGCCGGGGAAGAGGTAGGAATTGTCGGTGAGATGCGCGCCGTAATGCTCCAGGAACGCCTCGAACAGGACTTCCAGCCGTTCGACGCTCAGTTCGGCGCCCGAGGCGGCGAAACCGCGCTGGATCAGCGCGCGGGCGCCGGCGCCCAGGAGGTCGCGGGCCTGCTCCAGCGGCAGCGGCGCGTGGCCCTCGCGGGCCAGGATCACGTTGAGGGTGCCGACGAGGTCGCCCGCGGTCTCGGCGAGCGTCCCGTCGAGATCGAACACGGCGATCGGGGGAAGAACGGTCATCGGCGTCCCAAATCGAAACACTGTCAAGCTGGCTAGCTGTCGTCGCCGCGACGATCAACCCCGGCGGTTGACCGAGCGTTAGCGAGCGCCTTCCTGTTGCGTTCCTGCCGCCCCGCGTTTCTGGCTGTTTGCCCAAGCTCCGCCATGGAGCCGGGGTCTGATGGCGCCGCCACGGACCTCGACTTGTCCCCGTTATCCCCGCTCCTCACCACGGCCCCGCCCATGCGCTCTCATCCGGCCCTTTCCCCCGCCCATCTCGCCGGCTGCGCGCTGGTCGCGGCGCTCGCCTGCGGATCGGGCGCGGCGCGCGCCGCGGGCTCCTACGAGTTCGTTGCCGCGCCGGCCGTCGATCTCAACCGGATCTACCGGATCGACCGCGCCACCGGCGAGGTCACCTCCTGCCAGTACGGCCTGCGCGACGACAGCGTCGGCGTCACCCTGTGCTTCGCGGCCGGAGAGGGCGCCGGGCCGCAGGCGCCGGGGGAATACGGGCTGATCGCCTCCCGCCACGCCCGCGAGTCGGGCATCTACCGGGTCAACCACCGCACCGGCGCGATGAGCGCCTGCTACGTGCAGATCCGGCAGGAACTCGTGGTCTGCACCGAGCAGGCCGGCCCGCCGCCCGCCGGAACCGCCAGCGGCGCGGGCGCGGCGGCGACCGGCCCGGCCCCCGGCCGCGCCGGCCCGAGCGCGACGCCGCCGCAAGGGGGACAGGCCAGCGGGCAAGGCGGTGGGCAGGGCCGGCCCTGACGAACGGTCGACGACGGCGCGACGCGGCCTCGCGCCCCTCGTCCGGCTTTTGCCGCGGCGGGGAGGCGTGCTAGGGGCCTGCCCGTCCTAGCCGCGAACCGGGGCCGATCCGCCCATGACGCACCCGCATCCGATCCCGGAGACGATCTCGTGAGCGCGCCAGACCTGCGCCGCGCCGCGGCCGCGCGCGCGCTCGAACTGGTCGAGCCCGGCATGCGGCTCGGCATCGGCACCGGCAGCACCGCGGCCGCCTTCATCGCGCTCCTGGGGGATCGCGTGCGCGCCGGCCTCGACGTGATCGGCGTGCCGACGTCCGAGGCGACGCGGATCGCGTGCGAGCGCGAGGGCATCCGTCTGGCGACCCTCGACGAATTGCCCGAACTCGATCTCACCATCGACGGCGCCGACGAGGTCGACGGCCGCTTGCGCCTGATCAAGGGCGGCGGCGCCGCGCTGCTGCGGGAAAAGATCGTCGCGATGGCGAGCCGGCGCATGGTGGTGATCGCCGACGCGGCCAAGCGCGTCGAGACGCTCGGCGCCTTCCCGCTCCCCATCGAGGTGAACGCCTTCGGCCTCGGCGCGACGTGGCGCGCGGTCGAGAGGGCGCTCGCCGAGAGCGGCTGCGCCGGGAAGCCGCTCACCCGCCGGCTCGATGCCGCGGGCGAGCCCCTCGTCACCGACGGCGGCCACGCACTCCTCGACGCGCATCTCGGCGCCATCCCCGACCCGGAGGGCCTCTCCGCCCGGCTCTGGGCGGTGCCCGGCGTGGTCGAGCACGGCCTGTTCCTCGGCATCAGTGACACCGCCTTCCTCGCCGAGGCCTCCGGCTCGGAGGCCCGCGTCACCGTTCTCAGCCGCCCGTGACCCTTCCGGCGACGCCGTTCGACCTTCGCCCCCTTCGCATTCTTCGGAGCCCCGTCCGCATGCTGCCCCGTCTCGCTGTTCTGGCCAGCCTCCTCCTCGCGGCGGGCCTGCCGCAGGCCGCCCTCGCCCAGGCCACCAAGCCCACGCCCCCCGCCCCGGCGCAGAAGCCGACCGCCAAGCCCGGCACGCCCGCGCCGCAAGCCCCGGCCGAGCCCGAGATCACCGCCTCCCACCTCGCGCTTGCCCGCGAGGTGATGCTGAGTTCGGGGATCAGCCGCTCGTTCGACTCGATCATCCCGACCATGGCCGATCAGATCCGCAAGAACGCGGTGACCCGGCCCGACCTCGGCAAGGACCTCGACGAAGTGCTGAAGAGCCTCGAGCCGGAGATGACGCTGCAGAAGAACCGGCTGATCGACATCGCCGCGCGCATCTACGCCAAGCGCCTGACCGAGGCCGAGTTGAAGGAGATCATCGTGTTCTTCCGCTCGCCCGCGGGCAAGCGTTACGTCGAGACCCAGCCGCAGATCCTCGACGACATGGTCGGCGCCATGCAGGACTGGACCCAGGAGGTCTCGGAATACGTCATGGTCCGCACCCGGGCCGAGATGGGCAAGCGCGGCCACTCGCTCCAGTGAGGATCGGCGCAGCCGGCGCCGCGGCCCGGCTCGACGCGGCCGGCACCGTCGTGCTGGCGCTGGTTCCCGTGGCCCTGGCACTGGCCAACCGGTCGAGCCCGCTCGTGGTCGGGATCGCCGCCCTCCTGTTCCTCGCCGGAACGGTGGCCGAACGCGGCGCGGAGACGCTCCGCTTCGTCCTGCGCCCGCTGGCGAGCCCCCTCGGCCTCGCGGCGCTCGCCTTCCTCGGCTGGTGCCTCGCCGCGTTCCTGTGGAGCCCGTTTCCCGGCCTGTCGGCGCGGACGCTGTCGGAGTTCGCCCCGACGCTGCTCGCCGCCTACCTGCTCGCCCGCCTCGCGCCGGTCCGGATGCCGGGCTGGGGGCCCGCCCTCGCCGCCGCGGGGCTCGCGGCGGCCTGCCTGTTCGTCGTGGCGAGCCTTGCCCTGGATCTGGCGCCGCAGCGGGCGCTGGGGCAGCGGACGGCCCTGTTCATGTTCAACCGGCCGCTGCTGACATTCCTGCTCCTGGCCGGGCCGCTCGCCGCATGGCTGGTCCTGCGCGGACGCCGCCTCGCGGCCTTCGCCCTCCTCGCGGTCACGGCGCTCGCGGTCCTGCGCTCGATCAGCGGGGCGGCGGCCCTGGGGCTGCTCGCCGGGGCCGGGCTGTTCGCGATCGCCCGGCTCTCGCCCAAGCGCGCCGGCCTCGCGCTCGCGGGGCTGACGCTCGGCCTCGCCTTCGCGCTGGCGCCGGTGGAGGGCGACATCCTCGCCCGCTTCATGCCGGAGGCGGCGCACGAGCGGCTGACGCAGAGTTCGTCCCGCGCCCGCGTCGCCATCGCCCAGAGCTTCGGCGCGGCGGTGGCGCAGGCGCCCCTGGCCGGCTCCGGCTACGGCACGGGCGCGCGCTTCGCCGACGTGCCGGCCGCCGCCGGCCTGGAGCCGGAGATGCGGACGATGCTGGCGGTGGGCCATCCCCACAACAGCTTCCTCCAGATCTGGGCCGAACTCGGCCTCGTCGGCGCGGTTCTGGGGAGCCTGGCGGCGTTCCTGACCCTGAGGGCGGCGGCGACGCTGCCGCGCGGGCTGTTCGCCACGGCGCTCGGGCTGCTCGGCGCGGCGGTGGCGGTGATGTTCGTCGAGCACGGGGCGTGGCAGGCTTGGTGGACCGCGGGCCTCGGCACCGCGCTGGCATGGCTGCGCACGGCGCTCGCGGCCGGGCCGATACAAAGCGAGTGAGATTGCGATGAGCGAAGACTTCGACGTCGACCTGTTCGTGATCGGGGGCGGCTCCGGCGGCGTGCGGGCGGCGCGCATCGCCGCCGGCCACGGCGCCAGGGTGATGCTGGCGGAAGAATACCGCGTCGGCGGCACCTGCGTGATCCGCGGCTGCGTGCCGAAGAAGCTGATGGTCTATGCCGGGCGCTTCGCCGACGAGTTCGCCGACGCGGCGGGCTTCGGCTGGCAAATCCAGCCGCCGCGCTTCGACTGGGCGGCGCTCAAGGCCTCGCGCGACGCCGAGGTCGCGCGGCTGGAGGGCATCTACGGCCGCAACCTCGCCGGCTCCGGCGTCGAGGTGGTGGCGGAACGCGCCGTCATCGAGGACCCGCACACGGTGCGCCTCCTCGGCTCGGATCGGACCGTGCGAGCGAAATTCATCCTGATCGCGGTCGGCGCGAGCCCGGTGCGCGAGCCGCTGATTCCGGGCGCCGAACTCGCCATCGACTCGAACGGCGTGTTCGATCTGGAGACCCAGCCCGCGCGCATCCTCGTGGTCGGCGGCGGCTATATCGCGGTCGAGTTCGCGGGCGTCTTCGCCGCGCTCGGCACCAAGACCACCCTGCTCCACCGCGGAAAGACCCTGCTGCGCGGCTTCGATCCCGAGATCGCGACCGCCCTCGGCGAGGCCTATGCCGAGCGGATGGACCTGCGCCTCGGGCGCACCGTCGAGCGGCTGGACCGCCATGACGGCGCGATCCGGGCGACGCTCGACGACGGCGAACACCTCGACGTCGATGGCGTGCTGGTGGCGACGGGCCGCCGCCCGAACGTCGACGGCCTGGGGCTCGACCGCGTCGGCATCGCGCTGGACGCGCGCGGTGCGATTCCCGTCGAGGCGGATTCGCGCACATCCGTGCCCTCGATCTACGCGGTAGGCGACGTGACGGGGCGGGCGGCGCTCACCCCCATCGCGATCCGCGAGGGCCATGCGTTCGCCGACACGGTGTTCGGCAACAAGCCGTGGTGCGTCGATCACCGCCTGATCGCCACCGCGGTGTTCTCGACTCCCGAGATCGGCGTGATCGGCCACAACGAGGACGTGGCCCGCGACTGTTACGGCGCCGTCGACGTCTACAAGGCGGCTTTCCGCCCGATGAAGGCGACGCTGTCCGGCCGCAACGAGCGCGTCATCATGAAGGTGCTGGTCGAGCGCGCGAGCGACCGCGTGGTCGGCGTCCACGTGATGGGGCCGGACGCGGGCGAGATCATCCAGGCGGTGGGCATCGCCGTCACGATGGGCGCCACCAAGGCCGATTTCGACCGCACCATCGCGGTCCATCCGACGCTGGGCGAGGAACTGGTGACGATGCGCACGCCCTTCGTGGTGAAGCATCCGGTCGGGGTGGGATAGCGACGGGGGCCGTCCCTCCGGCCGTTCGAGAGGCCGCTTGGGACGGCGAGCGCAACCCGCCCCTCGACCTCGAAGCGGATGTCCCGTATCCGACCCGTGCCGGCCATTCGGATCGGTCCCAGGCGCTCCCAAAAGCGACATTCGCCGGAGAGTCGGCAACTTCGGCTCTTGGTGGGCAATTCGGTCGTTTGATCGTAGGATCACGACATGTCGGCCGTCGCGCGCAACAATGTCAGAGTAAGCGGGAGCGGTCCGCGAACCATGGTGTTCGCCCACGGCTACGGCTGCGACCAGAACATGTGGCGCTACGTGGCGCCAGTCTTCGAGGCCCAGTTCCGCACGGTCCTGTTCGATCAGGTCGGGGCGGGCGGCTCCGACCGGGCGGCCTACGATCCGGCCAAGTACGCGAGCCTGTCCGGCTACGCCGACGACCTGATCGAGATCGCCGAGGAACTCGGCCTCCGGGACGCCGTCTTCGTCGGCCATTCCGTGAGCGCCATGATCGGCGCGCTCGCTTCGATCCGGAAACCGGCGCTGTTCGGATGCCTGATCCTGGTCGCCCCGTCTCCCCGCTACGTCGACGACGGCGACTACGTCGGCGGCTTCTCGGCTCCGCAAGTCGACGAACTGCTCGACTTCCTGGGCAAGAACCACATGGGATGGGCAAGCGCCATGGCGCCGGCCATCATGGGCAACCCGGATCGCCCCGAACTCGGAGACGAACTCACCGACAGCTTCTGCCGCATGGATCCCCGCATCGCCCGCGACTTCGCGCGCGTGACCTTCACGTCGGACAACCGGACGGACCTTCCCAACGTGCGGGTTCCGACCCTGGTCCTCCAGTGCAGCGACGACGTGATCGCGCCGACCCCGGTGGGCGAATACGTACACCGCCACGTCAAGGACAGCACGCTCGTTCACCTGCGGGCGACAGGCCACTGCCCGAACCTCAGCGCACCGTCCGAGGTCATCGCCGCCATCCGCGACTTCGTCTGATCGGCAGCGCATGATCGAGGAATACGAAGACCTCTACCGCAACGCGCCGTTCGCCTACGTCTCGCTGGACGGGGACGGCCGTATCGTCATGGCCAACGACACGCTGGCGGCTTGGATCGGATGCCCGGCGCAGGATCTTCCCCGCAAACGGTTCCGGGACCTTCTGACGACCGGGACCATGATGCATTACGAGACGAGCTACGCACCGCTCCTCGCCATGCAAGGCCACTTCGAAGAGGCCTCGCTCGACCTTCGGACGGCGGACGGGGGCAAATTCGCCGTGTTCGGCAGCGCACGGGTCGTCAGGGACGCCGACGGGCAGCATCGCTCGACGCGTCTCGCCCTGCTGAAGTCGACCGGCCGCCGGCTCTACGAACGCCAGTTGCTCGACGCCCGGGACAGGAGCGAGACCACCGAGCGGGCGACGCAGGCCATCCTGGCGACGGAACGCGAGACGTCCGAGTTGCGCGAGCAGTTCATCGCCGTGCTCGGGCACGACCTGCGCAACCCCCTCGCGTCCATCTCGTCCGGGGCGAGGCTTCTCCAGAGAGACCTGCCGGCGGAGCGGAGGACGCAGCTGTTCGCGGCGATCCAGGCCAGCGTCGTCCGGATGAGCGGCCTCATCGACAACGTTCTGGATTTCGCGCGCGGACGGCTCGGAGCGGGGATCCCGCTCGACCTGCGCCCCGACGTCATGCTGGGGCCGGTCCTGGATCAGGTCGTGACCGAGTTGCGGATCGGGGTGCCCGACCGCCTTATCGAGACCGCGTTCGACCTTCCCCGACCGATCCGGTGCGACCCGTCGCGCATCGCCCAACTCGTCTCCAACCTGCTCGGCAACGCTCTCACGCACGGCGCGAAGGACGAACCCGTGCGCATTCGTGCGGACGTCGACGGAGCGACCCTGACGATTTCGGTGGCGAACGGCGGCGCCCCCATCCCGGAGCCTGCCCTGGAGCGGTTGTTCCAACCGTTCTTCCGCGGCGAGGTCCGGCCCAGTCAGCAGGGCCTCGGCCTCGGCCTCCACATCGCCTCCGAGATCGCCAAGGCACATGCCGGTACGCTGGACGTCACCTCGATGCCCGCGGAGACCCGCTTCACGTTCCGGATGCCGCTTCACGTGCGGTAAGCGTGAGGCAAACCGGCGAACCTTTTCGGAGAACCGTCCCGAAAGGTGGTTTCCGGCTTTCGCACACCACGATGCGGCGACAGGAATCGAGAGAACCGCCCGGATCCGATATCGAGGACGATGCGCCGATACCGAGCGGCCCGAAACAGGACCGACGGATCCTGTTTCGGGCGTCCGGCGGAAGCCCGCCGCCGCGCCGTCGCGTGGGCCAGCGGCGATGAATCGGTGATCACCGCCGACGGGTATCCCCGTCCGGGACGGATCGGTCGCGATCGGGGATGCGGCGCCGGCTTTCCTGCCGTGTCGCTCAGGAGCGGACCTCGCCCACCTCGGCGATGGGTCGGACGCGGTCACGCGACCTGCCGAGCCGAGCCCTATTCCGCCGCGGGCAGGCTCAGCGACAGCAGCCGCGCCGTCCGGGAGCGCGCCCCACCGCCCACCCCCGCGCCCGCCCCCGGATCGAGCGCGCGCCGCCCGTCGTCGAGCGCGCCGTTGACCGCGTCGATGGCGAGGATCAGGGCCGAGATCATCCGGCTGTCGATGGTGCGCTCGCGGGCGTGGCGGACCACGTCGGCGATGAGCGCGTCGGTCTCGCGGGTCAGTTCGTCGAGCTTGTCCACCTCGCGCGCGTCGCGGGCCTCGGCCAGGATGTCGAGGAGGCGGTCGAGCACCACGTCGATGCGCTCGCGCCTTTTGCGGGCGAGGCGCTGGCCGAGCCACGCAATCCCTGAGCCGAGCGTGCCGCCGAAGAAGGCGAGCAGGTAGATCCAGTCCTCGTAGCGGTCGAGGAAGGTCTGCTGCTCGCGCTCGAAATAGTCGACCGCGCCGGGGTGGTTGGGCAGGCGCGCGCTGGTGGCCGTGACGGTGGTGTCGTAGTCCGGCGGCTTCATCGCGTTGGCGATGGGCGCGAGCGCGGCCAGCCGCGAGCGCCACTCGAACAGGTGCTGCACCACCGAGGCCACGGCGACCCGGCTCACCGCGCCCCGCGCCATCAGGCGGTAGGACACGCCCACCGTCTCGACATCCTCCTCCGGGCGCTTGGGCCGACCGCCGAAGGTGCCGGCCGAGACCGTGACCACCTGGAGTTCGGGCAAGCGCTGGGTGATGGCCTTGCCGTCCGGCACGCCGACGAAGGTGATCCTGCGCTCGGGCGAGGCGGCCTCGACCGCGCGCAGCACGCCGAGGGTCACCTTGGCGGCGGGGCTCGCGACCACCGCGACCGCATCGACCCGCTTGGCCTCCAGCGCCTGCGTGACCTCGTTGGCCTTGATCGGCACCAGCCCGACGCGGCCGGCACCGAGCGCCTCGCTCGCCGCGATCTCGGCCGCGGTCGCGGGCTTGAAGTCGTAGAAATCGAGGAGGTTCGTCACGAAGGGCAGGTCGGCGTCGTGGCGCACGACGATGCCGAGGCGGCGCGTCGAGAGGTCGGAGAAGCTCTCGATCTCGGCCGCCGAAGGGGCGGCGATGATCAGCGCCTCGTCGTGCAGGATGGCGAGCGTCAGGCCGTTGTCGGGCAGGAGCACGTCGGGGCGAACCACCGCGAGGTCCGCGCGGTTCTTCTGCAGGGCGAGCGCGCTGTCGCGCACGTCCGCATGGGGCGTGACCTGCAGCCGCACGTCCTCGTGGTTGCGCACCAGCGCCTTGGCATAGGCCTCGATCAAGGCGGCCTCGGCGCCGTCGCGGGGGCCGACGGCGACGGTGAGGACGGTGGGGCGCGATACATAGGCGACGAGGCCGGCGACGGCCGCCAGACCCAAGGCGAGCAGGACGAACAGCCACTCGCGCCGCATCAGGACGGTCGCTGCACGGTGGCGCAGCCCTCGCATTCCAGAGCGATCCATCCGACAAGCATGGGACGAGGACCAAGGCAGAACCGTGAAGAACGGATGATCGCGACGAAGGGTTCACGCAATTGTCACGGGACTGAGCGGGAGGTTCGGGAAGCAAGACCCGAGCCGCCGGTCACGGCCGCGTGGCTGGAGCGGGTGGCCCTGCACTATCTCGACCGCTACGGCGCCTCCTCCGAGATGCTGCGCCGGGTGCTGGCCCGCCGGGTCGAGCGGCGCTGCCGCTCCCGCGACGAGGCCGCGGACGTCCATGCCGGGCTGATCGCCGAGACGGTGGCCCGCGCCCAGCGCGCCGGGCTGATCGACGACGCGCGCTTCGCCGCCGCCCGCCTCGCCACCCTGCGGCGGCGCGGCGCCTCGACCCGGCAGGCGCGGGCCAAGCTCTCCGAGAAGGGCATCGACGCCGACACGATCCGTGCCGCCATGAGCGACGAGCGGCAGGAGGCCGAGGACGCCGACGCGGAGGCCGACACCGAGCGTCAGGCGGCGCTGGCCTATGCCCGCCGCCGCCGCCTCGGCCCCCACCGCCCGCCGGGCGCGCGGGAGGCCAACCGCGAGCGCGACCTCGCCGCCATGGCGCGGGCCGGCTTCCCCTACGCGCTCGCCCGCGCCGTGATCGGCGCCGCGACGGACGAGGAAGAATAGGCAAAACCCCTCGACTTCCTCGCACA
The DNA here is from genome assembly GCF_014199935.1 of Methylorubrum rhodinum. Classification (GTDB taxonomy): domain Bacteria; phylum Pseudomonadota; class Alphaproteobacteria; order Rhizobiales; family Beijerinckiaceae; genus Methylobacterium; species Methylobacterium rhodinum. Next base: position 14,030 of record NZ_JACHOP010000005.1, on the reverse strand, counting down.
TCGCACCACGTCGCCCCGACGCGGCAGGGTCCGCGGCTGATTTCGAGGACGATTGCATGACCGACCGCCACGCGAGCGCCCACTGGGAGGGCGACGGCAAGACCGGCAAGGGCCAGATCACGACCCAATCGGGCGTGCTCTCGAACAACCCCTACGGCTTCAACACGCGCTTCGAGAACGAGCCCGGCACCAACCCGGAAGAGCTGATCGCCGCCGCGCATGCCGGCTGCTTCACCATGGCGCTCGCCTTCCAGCTCCAGGGCGCGGGCCTCAAGGCGACCTCGCTCGACACCAAGGCGGTGGTCACTCTCGTGCAGGACGGCGACGGCTTCAAGGTGACGAAGTCGGCCCTGACGCTGAAGGCTGTCATCCCCGGCATCGATCAGCAAAAATTCGATGAGCTGGCCGGCAACGCCGAGAAGGGCTGCCCGATCTCGAAGCTGCTGAACGCCGAGATCACGCTCGACAAGACGCTCGCCCAAGGCTGATGCGTCTCGCCTTCCCGGGCGAGACTCGGGAAGGCGTTTTCCGGTGCGAAAGGCAACGCGCCGCATTGATCCTCACGCGACCGCGTTCATCTTCCGTTCGATGGACGACAAGCTCGCGCGCAAGCTGCGCATCCTCGCGGACGCCGCCAAATACGACGCGTCCTGCGCGTCGTCCGGCGCCCCCAAGCGCAAGGCCGGGGCCGACGGCCTCGGCTCGACCACCGGGGCCGGCATCTGCCATGCCTATACGCCGGACGGACGCTGCGTTTCGCTGCTCAAGATCCTGCTGACGAACTATTGCCTGTTCGACTGCGCCTATTGCGTCAACCGGCGCTCCTCGAACGTCGCCCGCGCCCGTTTCTCGGTCGAGGAGGTGGTGACGCTCACGGTCGAGTTCTACAAGCGCAACTACATCGAGGGGCTGTTCCTCTCGTCCGGCATCATCCGCTCGCCCGATTACACGATGGAGATGCTGACCCGCGTCGCCAAGAAGCTGCGGCGCGAGCACGGGTTTCGCGGCTACATCCACCTCAAGTCGATCCCCGAGGCGAGCCCCTGGCTGATCGAGGAGGCGGGGCTCTACGCCGACCGGCTGTCGATCAACCTCGAACTGCCGACCGAGGAAAGCCTGACCCGCCTCGCGCCGGAGAAGGACGGCGCGGCGATCGAGGGGGCGATGGGGCAGATCGGCGAGCGCATCGCGCAGGCCAAGGAAGAGAAGCGGCGCTTCTCCCCCGCCGGGCAATCGACGCAGGTGATCGTCGGCGCGGACGCCACCACCGACGAGGCGCTGATCCGCAAGAGCGCACTCCTGTACGGGAGCTACGGCCTTCGCCGCGTCTACTATTCCGCCTTCAGCCCGATCCCCGACGCCTCCTCCGCGCTGCCGCCGCAGGCCCCGCCCTTGCGGCGCGAGCACCGGCTCTATCAGGCCGACTGGCTGATCCGGTACTACGAGTTCTCCCCCGACGACGTGGCGAACGCGGCGGACGGCGGGATGTTCGCCCTCGACATCGACCCCAAGCTCGCCTGGGCCCTCAAGAACCGCCACCTCTTCCCCGTGGACGTGAACCGCGCCGACCGGACCATGCTGCTGCGGGTGCCGGGGCTCGGTGCGCGGGCGGTCGACGCCCTCATCAAGGCACGCCGGCACGGGCGCCTGCGCCTCGACGACGTGGCGCGGCTGACCTCGGGGCTGAAGCGGGCGCGGCCGTTCCTGATCGCCGAGGACTTTCGGCCGACGACGCTGACCGACCGGCTGGATCTGCGGGCCAAGCTCGCGGAGCCGGCCGAGCAGTTGAGTCTGTTTTGATGGGCGCCGACGCTCATAACCCTCTCCCCTCCGCGGGAGAGGGTGGCCCGCGAAGCGGGTCGGGTGAGGGGAGCGACGCTTCCGGAGATCGCTGGACGAGCGCAGCAGAGCGGAACCGTCGCGCTGCCCCTCTCCCGCCCGCTCCGCGGGCACCCTCCCCCGCAGAGGGGGGAGGGTCTCTGCGTGGCGGCATCCACGTCGCCACGCTCGTCCCCGGCGCCGACCTGCCCGGCTTCCGCGCCGCCGCCCGCCGCTTGATCGCCGTCGGCGTGCCCCCCGAGGCAACCGTCTGGCAGACCGAGTCCCTTAGCCTGTTCGGCAACGACACCGCCCCCACGGACGCCCCGCCGCTCGCCCTGCCCCGCGCCGTCACCGACCTGATCCCGATGGTCGTCCCCCACCGCGATCCGGAGCGCTACGGCCTGCTCTACGCCTTGATCTGGCGCGTGCTGCACGGCGAGCGTGGTCTGATGGAGGTGGCGAGCGATCCGCTGGTCCACCGCCTCCACCGGATGCGCAAGGGTATCGCCCGCGACCTCCACAAGATGCACGCCTTCCTGCGCTTCCGCCGCGTGCCGGGCGAGCCCGAGCGCTACGTCGCGTGGTTCGAGCCCGACCACCACATCCTGGAGGCGGCGGCCCCGTTCTTCGTCGATCGATTCCGAAACTTGCGCTGGTCGATCCTGACGCCGGAGGGTTCCGCCCACTGGGACGGCGCCCTCACCTTCGGCCCGCCGGGCCGGCGCGAGGACGCGCCGGAGGGCGACAGTTTTGAAGCCGGCTGGCGCGACTATTACGAGAGCACGTTCAACCCGGCCCGCCTGAACCTCGACGCGATGCGCGCCGAGATGCCCCGGAAGTACTGGCGGAACATGCCCGAGACCGCGGCGATTCCCGCCCTGGTGCGGGCCGCAGGCGCGCGGGCCCAAGCGATGATCGAGAAAGCGCCGACGATGCCGGAGAAGCGCGATCCGGTCCGGGCGGTGGAGCGGATGGCGCGGGACGAACCGGAGTCGCTCGCGGCGCTGAACGCCGTCATCGCCCGCTCCGAGCCGCTGGTGCCGGGCGCAACCCAGGCCGTGCTCGGCGAGGGGCCGGTGGGCGCGGCCATCGCCTTCGTCGGCGAGCAGCCCGGCGATCAGGAGGACCGGCAGGGCCGCCCCTTCGTCGGGCCGGCCGGGCAATTGCTCTCCCGCGCGCTGGAGGAGGCCGGCATCGACCGGTCGGCGGCCTACCTCACCAATGCGGTCAAGCACTTCAAGTTCACGTTGCGCGGCAAGCGGCGCATCCACGAGAAGCCGACCGCCGGCGAGGTCAGCCATTACCGCTGGTGGCTCGACAGGGAGCTGGATTTCGTCGCTCCGAAGCTCGTGGTGGCGCTCGGCGCCACCGCGGTTCTGGCGCTCACCGGCAAATCGATCCCGATCACCCGCGCCCGGGGCCCGGCCGAGTTCGGCCGCCCGTTCGGCGGCTTCATCACCGTCCACCCGTCCTACCTGCTGCGCCTGCCCGACGCGGCGAAGGACGAGGCCTACCGCGCCTTCGTCCACGACCTGCGGCGGGTGCACGACCTCGCGCGGGCGCCGTCCTGAACATGCGGCCTTCGAGCCGGTTCGACGCCGCGATTCTTCGACCCCGGCCCTCGTCCTGAGGGGTTGTGATGGGATGAGCCGGTTGAGTGTCCGTCAGGCTGCGAGCCGCTCGCGGCTGCGGTCGGCGCGGTAGCTCAGAACCAGTTCCTGCGGGATCATCCCGGCGGCGACGGCGAGCGCGATCTCGCGTGGGCGGGCCGAGGGACGCGGCTCGGGACGCACCTCCGGGGCGACATCCGGCAGCGGGGCGGCGGCCGGAGCCGGGCGTCCGGCCAGGAAGCTCGCCATCAGGGCATCGGAGAGGCCGGCCAGGACCGCCTCGGACGCCTCGGCGGAAAGCGCCGACGGCGCCTCGGCCGCGACCGGTGCGCCGAGGCGCTCCTCCGGGCGCGGGGCGAGCGGCCAGGCGGCGCCCGCATCCGGTAGACCCGCCTCGACCGTCGTCGGCGCGCGCGGTTCCGGCTCGGACACGGCGCCCGGTCCGGGCAGTTCGATCACTTCCGGCAGGTCCCGCGCCTCGGGCTCGTCCCGGGTCTCCTGCCAGGCCTGCGCCAGGGTGTCGGTCCAGCCGTCGGTCCAGCCGTCGCTCCCTGCCGCGGCTTCGGGCGCGGCCAGGAGATTTGCGGCCCCTTCGCGGACATGCGCCTCGATCTGCTCCTGGGCGAAGAGGCGGGCCTCGTCGCGGGCGGCCTCCGCCTCGAAGCGGGCGAGAAGCGCCATCAGGCCGCGGGCCTCGGCGAAAGGCAGGTCCTCGCAGGCGGTGAGCGCCGCCTCGATCATCGAGCGGGCGAGCCGCGGCCCGCTCGGGCCGCCCCGCCCGTCGGCGGCCTCGCGCCACACGGTCAGCGCCGCCTGGATCGGCGGGAGCAGCAGGGCCGGCAGGCCGGCGCGGCGGTGGAGCGCGGTGAAGCCGGCGCCGTGCGGCTCGAACATCAGCCCGGCGACGCGGGCGCGGCTCAGCCCGCTGAGTTCGGCGAGCGCGGCCTCGGCGAAGGGCAGGCGCAGCGACAGGATCGCCCGCAGGATCAGCCCGGCGGTGAGCTGCTCCTGGACCCTCAGATGCGCGACGAGGCGGCCGAGCCCGGTCTCGCCGGCCTCGTCGCCGAGCGCGAGCGCCGCCGAGTCGCGGGCCTCGCGGGCGGCGCGGGCGCCGCGCTCGGAATTCATCCAGCCGCCCTCCTGGCCGACGCGGGCGAGCTGCTCGGCCAGCAGCGCGACCACGGCGTGGCGCACCTCGATGGCGAGATCGTGCCGGGCCAGCAGCGCGCGGCGCAGTTCCGCGTCCTCGCCGTGGCGCTCGACCATGCGCAGGAAGGCGGCGGTGCCGATGGCGGCGCGCGGGTTCTTCGCGAGCGCGATCAGGGAGGGAGGACCCGCCACCTCGGCCAGCGCGGCCGCCACGGGCTTCGACAGGTCCGGCCGCGAGGCGACCGCGGAGCGCGCCGCCTCGCAGCCGATGGCGACGCAATCGACGAGGTCGGCATCCATCAGTACGGGCGAGCGCGCCAGCACGAGGCAGGCGATCTCGGGATGGTCGGAGGCGAGCGCCACCACGAGGGGGCGCGGCGCGGCGGCCGAATCGGCGCAGGCCTCGGCGAGCGCTCGGCGCACGGGGAGCGCCGGATCGTCGAGGAGAGCGAGCAGGGCCGTCTTGGCCTCCCAGGCCGCGTCGGACCCGAGGCTGCCGTCGAGATAGGCCCCGGCCAGGGTGCCGGCGGCCTCGGCCCGCCGCTCGGCGGAGGCGTTGTGCGTGAGGGCGAGGAACTGGCGGAGGATCATGGGCCGTTCCGTAGGCGGTAGGAGGAGAGATCGAACAGAATGGTCTTCGGCCGATGCGCCGCCGGGGCGGACGCTTCGGAGGGCCGTGCCGCGTCGGCTGCGGTCAGCGCCATCGGCGTCGCCGCGGCGGTGCCGAGGCCGGCCGGGCGGCGCGGCGGGAGCGGCACCACGATCGGCGCGGCGAGCGCGGCGTCCTGGGAGGCGGCCGGGAGCGAGGTCGGAATCGAGCCCGTATGCACGACGTCGTCGGCGGCGTCCGAGCGCGGGAAGTAGGACGGCGCGCTCGACCGCGCCTCGGTGCCGGTCGTCCGCCCCTGCCAGATCCGGGCGACGCCCTCCGAGATCGCGCCCTGGCGCCGGTCGGTCTGGAACAGCGAGCGGATACCGCCCTCCAGCGAGGCGTAGGCGGTGGGCGCATCGGAGAGGCCGGCGGTCGTCGCGACCGGCGTCGCCGCGCCGGAGGTCGCGGTGGCGAGCAGCGCGTAGAGTTCGGAGGACGAGCGCGGGCGCCCGGCGCGGTCGTAGAACAGGCTCCGGTTGGCGGCGGCCGCCTCCGGCAGGTCGAGGGCGGCGGAGCGGGCCGGGCTGCCCTGCGCCGACGCGATCAGCGTGGTGGCGCCGCGCGCGCCGAGCACGTGGGCGGCATAGAGGTCACCGGCGGTGGGCTCGCGCCCCAGCGTCGCGCCGAGCGCCTCGCGGTTGCGCTGGGTCAGGGCGCCGGCCATCGTCGCCGAGATCTTCGGGTCGCGGCGCAGATCCAGGATGGCTTGGCGCGTCGTCGGGTCGGACACCGTGTAGGTGCCGTCGGAACGCGCCGTGATGGCGTCGGCGTAGGTCCCGAGGCCGAGCTTGGCCCCCGTGCTCTTCATCACGCCGAGCCAGGTCTGCTCGATGAACTGGAACAGGCCGGTCGCCGTCGAGGTGCCGGCCTTGGCCGTGGGGTTGAGGCTCGATTCGCGCTGCGCCGTGGCGAGCAGGTAGTCGAAGCCGACGCCGCTGGTCTGCGCCCCGTCGCGGATCGCCGCGATGACCTCGCCGCTCGCCGCCTGCGCCGGGCGCGCGGACGAGGCGGCGGGGCCGGTCTCGCGCGTGCCGACGGGAGCATTGGTGAACAGGAACATGACGCGGTCCGCAGGGATCGGCGATCGGCCCCTCGAAGCCGGACTTTCCGCCTCGCATGGTAAAGAAACGTTGAATGATCACCGCATCTTGCCGCTCCCGATCCTGCACACCGCGCCTCGCGATCCGCTGCACCGCCGACGCCGCGCCGGGCCACGCCGACGGGGCGCACGGGCTGGTGATCGAGGGCGCGCTCCCCCCCGGCCTGCGGGCGCGCGGCGGCTCGACTTGGCTCGTCCTCGTCCTTGCGGGTCCGGACGCAGCGCTCCCCCCGGAGGCGCCGGACGCGGTGCTGCTCGCCCGTGCCGGCTCCGGCCGCGACGTGGCGGCGCTCGGCGCGCGGCTCGCGGTGCACGAGGCCGAGCGGGGCTGGCTCGACGGGAGCGTGCGCATCCTGGCCGAGATCGCCGATGCGGCGGGCGTGCTCGATGCGCGCAGCTTCGCCGGGGCGAGCCCGCGCCTCGCCGGGCTCGGGCTCGACGAAGCCGCGCTCGCGGCGGGTCTCGGTGCCGAGGCGGCGGGAGAGACGGTCGACCGGGCGCGCGCCCTGGTCCGCCTCGCGGCGGCGGCGGCGGGCGTCACGGCCTTCGCGACGGCGGGACCGGACGGGATCGAGCGCGCGCTCGCGCGGGCGCGGCGGGAAGGTTTTGGGCTGCTGATCGAACGCGCGTCCGGCGCCGCGCTCTGACCTCCTGCCGTCGCACACGCCGTGCCGTGCGCAATCGCGCCGACCTCGTCGCCGCTCGCCGCGAGCACCGGAACGGCCTCCAGCGTCCTCGACGACACCTCGGCGACCGCCCTGGAGGCGGCCGATGCGGCGATGTATCGGCGCAGGACGCAGATGCGGCAGGCCCACCGGGGCGCCGCCCGCGCGCCGGTCGGCGGCGTGAGGGCCTCGTCGCCGGTCCGAGTGTGAGGCTTGCCAGCGTCAGGCTTGCCACCGCCCGGCACGGCGGATCAGGTACGGCCTTCCGCAACCGTAGCCACTTCATGCTCACCGTCTATGGCGACGACAAATCCGGCAATTGCCTCAAGGTCGCGTGGGTCGCGGCCCATCTCGGCATCCCGCTCGACTGGCGCGCGGTCGACATCCTGAAGGGCGAGACCCGCACGCCCGACTTCCTCGCCCTCAACCCGGACAGGCGCGTGCCGACGCTGGTGCTGGAGGACGGGCGGACCCTCTCCGAATCGAACGCGATCATCGGCTATCTCGCCCGCGGCTCGGCGCTGATCCCGGCGGACGACTTCGCGCGGGCCAAGATGCGGCAATGGCTGTTCTGGGAGCAGTACAGCCACGAGCCGTACATCGCCGTGCGGCGGTTCCAGCGACTCTATCTCGGCCGGCCCGAGGATGAGATCGACCCCAAGCTGGCCGAGCGCGGCCACGCGGCGCTCGGCCTGATGGAGGGCGCGCTCGGCTCTCGCGATGTCCTCGTCGGGGAGGCGATCAGCCTCGCCGACGTCGCGCTGGTGGCCTACACCCGGCTCGCCCACGAGGGCGGGTTCGACCTCGCGTCCTATCCGGGCGTGCGCGCCTGGATCGGCCGGGTCGAGGCTGCGCTCGGGATCGAGGCGTGATCCGCCGGCCCGTCCGGCGGACAGGCGGCGCACCCGATCACAGATTTAAGAGCAGGACGGCCGTGGAGAAATCAGCATTCGCCTGCGCAAACGCCATCATAATGCACTTATTAATAGCGCATTCGAAGAATTAATATCCGCCGCGCTTCATTGCAATACTTCACGGAAGCTGCATGATCGTTCCGCCCATGAGGGAGGAATGAACAATGTTGCACCCTTTCAAGCTGATGCTCGCCGTCGCCGCCGTCGCCGGTTTCTCGATCCTCTCGACGCCGTCGCAGGCCCAGAGCTCGAAGTCGGACGCCGCGAGCGCCAAGTCCGGCTCGGCTGCCGCCAGCAAGAGCCCGGCCGCGGTCGATGAGTTCGAGGAGAATCGGCGGGCGCACATGCAGAAGAGCAAGGAAAACAACGCCAAGAAGGGCGCCGAGTAAGGGCGCCGAGTACGGGCGGGCACGGAGGTCCGCTCGACCGGGCTGTCCCATCCAACCCCCTCGTCCCGAGGTGCTCAGCCGGAGGCTGAGCCTCGGAGGAGGGCTCCGGTTCGCGTGCGATCCCTGGAGCCCTCCTTCGAGGGCGACGCTGCGCGCCGCGTCTCAGGACGAGGGTGCGGATTGGAAGGCGGCCGGATGCGGAGCATCGTGCCCCTTCGGCTCGCACGCGGCCGATGCCGAGACCATCAGCCGCCCCCGCCCTTCGGCCGGCGCAGCTCGAACCGGGTTTCCGGCTCGGCGATGAAGTAGTCGAAATAGCCGCCGCGCAGGATCGGGCGCATGGCGCCGGTATCGACGCGGCCGTCGCGCACGAAGCGGTCGTCGACGTAGAGCGAGACCACCTGCCCGATCACGAGGAAGTTGTTGGGCGCCGAGCCGTCGAGCGGCACCAGCGGCACGGTCTGGAGCCACTTGCACTCGATCGCGGCCGGCGATTCCGCCACCCGCGGCGGGCGCACCTTTCTGGATGGCGCCGGGGTGAGGCCGGCGAAGGCGAACTCGCTCTCGCCCCGCGGCAGCGGCGCCGAGGTGGCGTTGACCGCCTCGCGCAGATCGAAGGTCGCGAGGCTGCACACGAACTCGCCGCCCTCCTCCGCGAAGGTCATCGCGTCCTTGCGGCCGGAGGAGGAGAACATCACCATGTCGGGATCGCCGCCGACCGCGTTGAAGAACGAGTAGGGCGCGAGGTTCACGCGGCCTTGCCGGTCCATGGCGCTGATCCAGCCGATCGGGCGCGGGGCGACGATGGCCTTGAGCGGGTTGTGCGGCAGGCTCGGAGCGTCCGCCTCGTAATGCATCGCGGCGCCCTCAGAGCCGGGTGACGAGCTGCGCGAGGTCGGGCCGCGGCCGGTCGGAGGGCACCTCGCGGGCGCGCCCGACATGGATGAAGCCGGCGATCCGCTCGGCCGGATCGAGCCCGAGCGCGTCCAGCACGCGCCGGTCGTAGGCGAACCACTCGGTCAGCCACGCGGTGGCGTAGCCCGCGGCATTGGCCGCCACGACGAAGTTCATGCACACGGCGCCCGCCGACAGCACCTGCTCCCATTCCGGAATTTTCACATGGGGGCCGGCCCTCGAGACGACCGCGACCACGAGCGGTGCGTGGGCGAGGCGCCCCCGCTCCAGATCGAGGCGCTTGGCGTCGGCATCGGGAAAATCCGCCGCATGGGTGCGGGCGATGACCTCGCCGAGGCGGTGGCGCGCCTCGCCCTCGATCACGAGGAAGCGCCAGGGGGCGAGCTTGCCGTGGTCGGGCACGCGCGCCGCGATGGCGAGCCAGGACCCGAGTTCCTCCGGCGAGGGGCCGGGCCCGTCGAGGTTGATCGGCGGCACCGAGCGGCGGGTGCGCAGCAGGTCGTGGGTGCGGGCGTCTTGAGTCGCAGGGGAGGAGGCCATGGACAATCCGCGGGCTCGGGCCGAAGGTGATCTGGCCTTGCCGCCGCCACGGTCGGGTTTCAAGAGCCGAGGGTCATTCGGGGGCTTCGTGCAGGGGAACGGGACGATGGGACGCGGGTGCCGGATCACCTGGGCGACGGTGCTTCTCGGTGCGAGTTCCACCGCCGCCCCCGCGCAGGATCCGTTCGGCCCCAGCCTCCCGTCGCCCGGCATCACCTCGCCGATGCTGCCGCCGCCGGTGCCGGAGGCCGATTCGGACCTGTCGCTCTCGGCGAGCTTCGTCGGCGCCAACCAGCCGGTGCGCTCGGGCTTGAGCTGGCGCATCTTCGAGGACAAGGGCGAGACCGGGCGGCCCGTCATCGTCGCCCGCTCGAACGAGCCCGCGCCGACCCTGAAGCTGCCGGCCGGCTCCTACGTGGCGACGGTGACCTACGGCTATGCCAGCGCCTCGAAGCGCGTCACGCTGTCGGGTCAGCCGCTGAGCGAGCAGCTCAAGGTGGCCGCCGGCGCGCTCAAGCTCTCGGGCGCCATCGGCGACCAGAAGATCGTGCCGAACCAGCTCGCCTTCTCGGTCTTCGTGCCGGCCGGCACCAATTCCGAGGGGCGCCTCGTGCGCAGCGGCATCAAGGCCGGCGAGATCGTGCGCCTGCCCGAGGGCGTCTACCACGTGGTGTCGAACTACGGCGAGTCGAACGCGATCCAGCGCGCCGACCTCAAGGTCGAGACCGGCAAGATCACCGACGCCACCCTCAACCACCGCGCCGCGACCGTGACCCTCAAGCTCGTCGCCGCCCCCGGCACCGAGGCCTTCGCCGGCACCGCCTTCAGCGTGCTGACGCCGGGCGGCGACACGATCCGCGAGGCGATCGGCGCCTTCCCCTCTGTGACGCTGGCGGAAGGCGACTACGTGCTGATCGCCCGCCACGACGGGCAGGTCTATACCCGCGAGTTCAAGGTCGAGAGCGGCATGGACCGCGACGTCGAAGTGCTGGCGAAGGCGGGCTGAGATGCGCCGACGGATGGCCGCCCTCGCGGCGCTCCCGCTTCTGGCCTCCGCCGCGCAGGCGCAGACCGTCGTGGACGGCTCGGACGCGAGCCTCGGCGTTGACACCGCGGGCACGGTCATCGCGTTGATCGGGCGGCAGATGCGCGACCCGGAGGCGCGGGTCTCGGGCCTGCGCAAGGGCCGCGCCGGGGCGCTCTGCGGCAGCGTCGATCTGCGCAACCGCATGGGCACCTATACCGGGCCCCAGCCCTTCGTCGCCGACCTCTCCGAAAACTTCCTCGGGCGCCTGCCGGAGGGGCCGGAACTGCGCAGCCCAGGGAGCCCCGCCGCCTTCAAGGCGATGCAGCGGGCGAAGGCGCTGTACGAGGCGAACTGCGCCGAGGGGTGAGGCCCCGTCTCACGCCGCCCGGCGCGCGCCCGCGACGCAGGCCACCACGGCGAGCGCGGCGATCACCATGGCGGGCTCGATCCGCTCGCCGAGCAGCAGCGCGGCGAGCGCCAGCCCGAGGAAGGGCTGGAGCAGCTGGAGCTGGCCCACCGCCGCGATGCCGCCGCGGGCGAGCCCCCGGTTCCAGAACACGAAGCCGATCAGCATGGAAAACAGCGCGACGTAGCCGAGCCCGGCCCAAGCCCCGGCCGGAATCCCGGACACGCCCGGCGGCGCGAGCCACCACGCCAGCGGCAGGGTGACGGGCAGCGCCGCGACGTTCGCCCAGGCGATCACCGGCCAGCCGCCGAGCCGCCGCGACAGGCGCCCGCCCTCGGCATAGCCGAGCCCGCCCGCCAGGATGGCGAGTAGCATCAAGAGGTCGGCGGCCTCGAGCGTCAGCCCGTCGCGGAGCGCGAAGCCCGCGACGATGGCGCTGCCCAGGCACGCAAACAGCCAGAAACGGCGCGACAGGCGCTCACCGGCGCGCAGCGCGCCGAAGCCCGCGGTGGCGAGCGGCAGCAGGCCGATGAAGACGATGGCGTGGGCGGATTCGACCCGCATCAGGGCGAACGCCGTCAGCAGCGGAAAGGCCAGCACCACGCAGAGCGACAACACGCCGAAGGCGGCGACATCGCTCCGCTCCGGCAGTTTGGGTCGAACGGCGGCGAGCAGGGCCGCCGAGGCGAGGCCGGCGAGCGCGCCGCGGGCCAGCGTGAGGAACAGCGGGTCGAATCCGGTCAGCGCGATGCGCGTCGCGGGCAGCGATCCGCTGAAGATCGCCACGCCGATCAGCCCGTCGACCCAGGCCGGGGTGCCGGCTCCCGCGTAGGCGGAAGCGAGCGGCGGCCCGTTCATCGCCCGCTCGCGGTTCATGAGGACGGGGCGAACAGCAGGAGGGCCAGAAGAAAGCCGACGCCGAAGACGATCGCGTCGCGGGCACCGAAAGCGCGCCAGTCCGCCGCGACGGCGGGCTGGGACCGGAAGCGATCGTCCATATGTCCTGCCCTTCCCAGCTCGAAGTCACGGCTTCACGGCGCGACGCCGAGCGCCCTCACGCGAACGGCACGATCAGCGGCAGGGCGAGTGCGGCGCCGGCGGCGAGCACGATCGCATCGCGGACGCGGCGGGCGAGGAAGGCGAGCGATCCGCTCTTCTGGGCGGCGACGTCTTCGGTGAAGGTCATGGGTCTCTCCTGTCGGGTTTCGAGGATGCGGCCCCGATATGCCGGCCGCCGGCCTGTCCCGACAGGGACGATTGCAGTACAATTCCGATGAACTGTCCGGGACATCCGCCGGTACGGTTTGGAGGATCGGCCATGACGGAGCTGCCGCGGGACGTCGGTTTGAGCCGGGTCGAGGCGGTGATGCGGGCGATCGAGGCGCGCATCCAGAGCCGCGCGCTCGGGCCCGGCGCCCGGCTGCCCTCGGTGCGGGCGTTCGCCGAGAGCATGGCGGTGTCGAAATCGACCGTGGTCGAGGCCTACGACCGGCTGGCGGCGCAAGGAGCGATCGTCTCGCGGCCGGGCTCGGGCTTCTACGTCGCGGCGCGGGCCGAGCCGCTTTGCCTCACGGCGCTCGGGCCCCGCCTCGACCGGGCGGTGGACCCCGTCTGGATCACCCGGCAATCGCTGGAGGCGGGCCCCGACCATCTCAAGCCCGGCTGCGGCTGGCTTCCGCCGGACTGGCTTCCGGAAGACGCTTTGCGCCGGGCCCTGCGGCAGGTGGCGCGGCGCAGCGAGGCGGTGCTGTTCTACGACACGCCGCAGGGGCACGCGCCGTTGCGCCAGCTCATGGCGCGGCGGCTGACCGAGCGCGGCATCCTGGCACATCCCGACCAGCTCGTGCTGACCGATTCGACCACGCAGGCGCTCGACCTGACCCTGCGCTTCCTCACCGAGCCCGGCGACACGGTGCTGCTCGACGATCCCTGCTATTTCAGCTTCCAGGCGCTCGCCCGCGCCCACCGCCTGCGGATGGTCGGCGTGCCGTTCGGGCCGGAGGGGCCCGATCTCGTCGCCTTCGAGCGGGTGCTGACCGAATACAAGCCGCGGCTCTACGTCACCAATTCCGGCTTGCACAACCCGACGGGTGCGAGCCTCACGCCGATGGTGGTCCACCGCATCCTGCGGCTCGCCGAGGTGCACGGCACCCTGATCGTCGAGGACGACGCCTATGCCGATTTCGAGGTCGAGCCGGGGCCGCGGCTCGCGGGCTTCGACGGGCTCGACCGGGTGATCCATGTCAGTGGCTTCTCGAAGACGCTCTCGACCGGGGTGCGGGCCGGCGTCGTGGCGCTCCGCGGCGACTGGGTCGAGCGGCTGGTCGATCTCAAGCTCGCGGTGTCATTGAGCGACGGGCACCTCGCGGCGGCGACGATCCACCGCTTCCTCGCCGAGGGCAGCTACCGCCATCACCTCGATGCGCTCCGCACGCGGCTCGCCGACCAGCGCGGCCGGGTGGTGCGACGGTTGGCGGAGGCCGGGCTCACCGTGCCGTTCGTGCCCACGGGGGGCATGTTCCTGTGGGCGCGCCTGCCGAACGGGCTGGATGCCGCCGACATCTCCCGCCGGGCGCTGGCGCGGGGCGTCGTACTGGCGCCGGGCAATGTCTTTTCACTGAGCCAGGGCGCGGGGGATTATCTGCGATTCAACGTCGGCCAATGCGCCGAGCCGCGGGTGTTTTCGGAGTTGGAGCGGGCGATGGCGGGGTGAGGTGGAAGTCGCCGATGCAGCCGAACGATCCTCCCCCGTCATCAACTCAGTTCGTGGCGACCTGTCGTTTTTCGGCGAAGGCGTCGCGCAGGCGCGCGTTTGCGATGACGATGAGGCGCCGCATGAGGGC
>NZ_JACHOP010000004.1 GCF_014199935.1 Methylorubrum rhodinum | reverse complement strand
GCGCATCAGGGTCTCGAACAGGCCCTTCTCTACCCAGCGTCGGAACCAGCCGTAGACCGTGCGCCACGGTGGGAAACCTTCGGGCAGCGCCCGCCACCCGCCGCCTGTACGCAGATGCCAAGCAACGGCCGCCATCACCGCCCGCGCTGACTTGGCGTTCGGACGGGTCGGCGGGTCCGCCCGCTCCAGGAAGCGGGCTACCTCGTCCAGGCCCGCTTGCATCACTACATCCTTCAGGCGCGTCTCATGACGCGTCCGATGCCGGTCCGTCCACATCTGCTCTCTCCTCCGTCCTGCCAGACGGATTGCGTGTTCGTGACACGAGACAGATGGGGACGGACGGTGGAGGACCTCAAACAGGCTCTGACGCTTCGGGCGACGCCGCCGGGCCCGGCGCCGCAGCATCGAGATGCCGACGACGAGGGCGACCGGCAGCAGCGCGGCCTGCACGCCGATCACCTCCCAGGTGGCGTCGTTGAGGCCTTGCTCGGGGGAAGAAGGCCGGTACTCCGTCGGTGGTATAGGGCAGGATCTGCTGTTCCTGACGTTCCCGGAACGCCTCGCCGACCATGAGCGGGCCCATCGGGAACAGGAAGGCCGAGGTCACGACGAACATCGGCCGCGTCGGCAGGGGGAAGGCGGGCCACTGCATCGCCACGAACGAAGCCGTCGACGCCCTCGGCGAGCGCGTTCGGGAACGGGATGGTGAGGGCCTGCACGACGGTCGATCCGCCCTCCGCCTCCGATCACCCGTGGCTCGACCGGGCGAAATCCGTCCGCCGCCGCCCAGACGACAGACTCCGCGAGACCGCGGCTGGACTGGATGACGCCCCGACATTGCCGTGTAGAGGATTGCCGAGGATCGCCCGGAACAAGTCGAGCGTCCTTCGCGTGACAGACCGTCCGGCGATCAGTCGTCCGTCGCCGCGCGACAAATGCTTGCGGCGCCACCGCGAGAGTCCACGAGATGTCTGCCCTCGCGGCGAAGCCGCGCGCGAGCGCCGCGGAATGCCTCGCGGGCGTGACAAATTTCGGCCCCTTTTCCGATTCGCGACGAAACCCTGCGGCCACGTTGGGGATTGTTAGGCAAAGGCGCGGCGCCGCCCGGAGAACGGGCGAGCGGACGGCATCCGATCGAGCACAGGGAGCGCGCCACGTGACGGCGCGCGGGCGTGATATCATGATCTCGAACCACTTCGCCGCGGCCGGCTTCGGCCTCGTCCTCTTCGGCGCGCTCGCCGGTCCGGTCTCCGCCGCGCCGTCCGCCGACCGCGGAGCCCGGCAGGTGGCGGAGGCGGCACAGGTTCGTCCGGTCTCCGATACTCGCCCCGCCGAGGCGGAACCCGAGGAGGAGGGCGCCAATTGCAGCAAGCTGCGGCGGCGGCTGTGGATCGAGGGTGAGGGCTGGCTCGTGCGCCGGGTGACGATCTGCCGTTGATCGGTTCCCTGGGCTCTCAGCATTCTGCATCGCTGGCGCCGGGCGCGCATCCGGAACGAGCATGGCCGGAAGGATTTGATCCTTCGAATCGCCCGTATCCCGCCGCTCCGCGCGGCGCCCCCGTCCGGAGACCCGTCCCGTGCAACGTTCCCCGCATCGTCCTGCCCGGCTCCTCGCCGCGAGCGCCCTCCTCGTCCTCGCCGCCACCGGCGCCAGGGCCGAACCGGGAACCTACGGTGCAGCGGTCCAAAGTCATGGATACGGCCATCCGGTCTATGCCGCGGGCGGCTACGCCTTCGCCGGAAACGCCATCGACGGCAGCTATATCGGCGCGCCCTTCACCCGCATCCCGAGTCCGAGCCGCCTCGTACCGCCGGCCTGGGGCTACGGCACCTACGGCGTGCCGACGGTCGCGGGCGTCCGCGACGCCCCCTCGGCCCGTCCCGCGCTCTACGTGATCGAGCGGCAGGGCCGTACCGAGAACCGCCTGCTGCCGCGCCGCAGCGCCCGCGTCGTCTCCCGCGGCGGCGACGGGCAGTGGACCGACCTGCCGCTCGGCGCGTCCGAGCGCGCGGCGGTCGAGCGCAGCGGGGCGCAGGTGGTCTCGGTGCGGGTGCCGGCGCGCTGACCGGCAACCGGGCGAGCGTTCGGTCACCCACCGATGGATTCGTTTGGACACCTGCGGGCCTCGGTCGAGGCCGGCGTCGCATCGTGACAAGCCGTTAAGCTATCCTGTGCACGATCTTCCCTGGCGGATCGAGGGGGGAAGACCGTGCACATCGTCATCGTCGATTCGAGCAGGGTCATCCTGAAGGTCGTTGCCGGCATGCTGGAGCCGCGCGGCCACGTCGTGACCCAGTTCACCGACTCCGCCGAGGCGCTTGCCTACGTCACCGATAATCCCCGCGTGCGCGCGCTCATCACCAGTCTGGAGGTCCGCCCGATCGGCGGGCTTGAATTGTGCTGGTCGGCGCGGCTGCTCGCGGAAGCGAGCCGTCCGCTGTCGATCATCGTGATGTCCTCGGTGCGCAACGCCCGCAACCTGTCCGAGGCGCTCGACAGCGGCGCCGACGACTTCATCGACAAGCCTCCGGGCGCGGAAGAGCTGCAGGCGCGCCTGCGCGCCGCCGAGCGCCTGACGAGCCTTCAGAGCGAGCTGATCCGCCTCGCGGAGACCGATCCGCTCACCGGCCTGCTCAACCGCCGTGCCTTCCTGCTGCGCTCCCGGGAGGCCGCGGGCCGGGCGGGCTCGTTCGGGCGGCTCTCGGCGGTGCTCCTCGACATCGACCACTTCAAGCGGATCAACGACGAGTACGGCCACGATGTCGGCGATACGGCGATCAAGGCGGTCACCGGGCTGATCGCGCAGGAAGGCATCGCCGGCCGCCTCGGCGGCGAGGAGTTCGCGCTGGTCCTGCCCGGCCGGAACCTGACGGAAGCGGAGGCGGCAGCCAACCGCCTGCGCCTCAATGCGGCCGACCTGCGCATCCGCTCGCCTCGAGGGCCCGTGCGGCTGACCTGCTCCTTCGGCGTGAGCGAGTGGGGCGAGGGCGAGACCGTGGAGGGCCTGCTGAAGCGGGCCGACATCGCCCTCTACGAGGCCAAGAACGGTGGTCGCAACCGCGTGGTCTCGGCGACGAACGAACTCGTCCTCGCCCGCGCGGGCTGAAGCCCCCGCATCGCCCGGCCGTCGGCTCCGCGGCCGTCGACGGGCGCTGGGCGCCGACCGTTCCGAAGCGGGACAGCCGTCGCCGCCCTTCGTCGGTATTTTCCCCGGATTGCACGATTCGGAATGGTTAATCGGCCGTAAACGCCTGGAACGACTCTTGTTCTTTCCTACCCGTACGCCGCGGCGCCGTCTTGCGCCGGAACGGAAGGGGGGGCGGCATGAGTTCAGCCGTTGACGTTCTGATCATCGACGAGCCGCCGGGCCTCGACCCGACGCTGCGCGACATCCTCGAACACGAGCCGGCGCTCCGCACCGTCGGCGAGGACGATCTCACCGGCGACGGCGACCGCCCGGTGGTCTCGCTCGTCTTCGTGCACGAGGCCCATCCCGAAATGGGCTGCCGCCGGATCGCGGCCCTGCGGGACGGACGCCCCTGGATGCGGGTGCTCGTGGCGTTCCACGCCCTCGACGCGGGCGCGATGTTCGGGCTGATCGAGGCGGGCGCGGACGCCTTCGTCGGGCGCGGCACCCCGGCGCGCGAGGTCTGCGCGATCGTGCTGGCGCTCGGCGGAGCGGCCCCCCTCCCCGCCCGCACCGAGGCGGCGGCAGCGGAGAAGGCCCCGGACGCGATCGGCCTGACGCCGCGGGAGGCGGAGGTGCTGCGCTTCCTCAGCGCGGGCTTCAGCAACAAGGAGGTGGCGCGGCGCTTGTCGCTCAGCGTGCGCACGGTCGAGACCCACCGGCTGAACCTGCGCCGCAAGACCCAGACCGGCCGGCTCAAGGATCTGGTCATGCTGGCCCGTCAACTCGGCCTCAAGCCGGTGCTAGACAGCGAGACACCCCGCGCCCCGGCCCACCACGCCGTCCACGCGGCACGGTTGTGACGCCGCGCCGGTCTCAGTCAGATCACGTCATGCGACCGGATCTGAATTACCTGATCCTGGACTGAATTTTTGTGGTCTCTTAACCGACTTGGCAGAGGATCGACGCTCCGGGGGGAGTGTCGATCAATGCAGCAACTGAAAAAGCCGTGCCCGCCGCGGCCGGGGGCGGCCACGCCGACGGCGGCGGGCACGATTCCGGCCCTCACGGCGGAGGTCGGCCGCATCGCCCAGGACAAGATCGGGCATATCCAGCGCATCACCGCCCAGACCAAGATGCTGGCGCTCAACGCGCTGATCGAGGCCGCCCGCGCGGGCGAGCAGGGCCGCGGCTTCTCGGTGGTGGCACAGGAGGTGCGCGCCATCGGGACGTCGATCGAGACCCTGGCGCGCGAACTGGAGACGCAGCTCTCCGCCCGCATCGGCGAATTGCAGCGCGCCACGGACGCCGTGAGCGACGACGCGCAGGGCGAGCGCCTGATCGACCTCGCGCTCAACGCCGTCGAACTCATCGACCGCAATCTCTACGAGCGGACCTGCGACGTGCGCTGGTGGGCGACCGATCCGTCCGTGGTGACCTGCGCGAGCCGGCCCGAAGCGGCGGCCGCGGCCTACGCCGCGACACGCCTCGGCGTGATCCTCTCGGCCTACACGGTCTATCTCGACATCTGGCTGTGCGGGCGCGACGGCACCGTCCTGGCCAACGGCCGCCCCGACCGGTACCCGACCCTGCGCGGCCGAAGCGTCGCCGACGCGCCCTGGTTCCGCGCGGCCATCACCCAGCGGAGCGCCGACGCCTACGTGGCCGGCGAGGTGCGCGCCGAGCCGCATCTCGACGGCGCCCGCGTCGCGACCTACGCGGCGCCGATCCGCGAGGAGGCGGGGGCGACCTGCGGCGTGCTGGCGATCCATTTCGACTGGGAGCCGCAGGCGCGGGCGATCGTTCAGGGGGTGCGCATCGCCGCCGAGGACCGCGCCCGCACCCGTGTGCTGCTGGTCGATGCCGGACGCCGGGTGCTGGCCGCCTCGGACGGACGGGGCGCGCTGACCGAGATTCTGGCCTTCGATCCGGGCCCGCGCGCGAGCGGCGCCGTTCGCGATCCGGCGGGCACCGTCACGGCCTTCCACCGCACGCCGGGCTACGAGACCTATCGTGGCCTCGGCTGGTACGGGGTGATCGTGCAGGGGAAGGGATAACCGGGAGGCGTGACCGAGCGGGCGCTCACGCCGCCTTCTTCGCTGCACCCCGCTTCGCGACAGTGCCGCCCCTCCGCTTCCCCGTCCGGCGCGGCGGCTCCGCCGTCGCCCGCGCGAGGCGGCTGCGCAGGAGGCCGAGCACCGCCGCCTCCTCGGGCCGCAACGTGTCGAGCCCGTTCCTGAGTTCGCCCTCGACCGCGTCCTTGATCTGCAGGAGCAGGCCGCCTTCGAGGTAGCAGCCCAGGATTTCGGGGTGGATGTAACACTTGCGGCAGATGGTCGGCGTGTTGCCGAGCCGGGCCGCCACCGCCTCGATCGCCGCGCGAAGGTTCTTTTTGGCGAGTGTCTCGCTGTCGAAGGCCTCGAATTCCCGAAGCGCCAGGGCCGCCAGCACGGTCCCGGCCCAGGTGCGAAAATCTTTTGCCGTGAAATCCTCGCCGGTGATCTCGCGCAGGTACGCATTGACGTCGGACGAGGTGACGTCGCGCCGCTCTCCCTCGTCGTCGATGTACTGGAACAGCTCCTGGCCGGGCAGGTCCTGACAGGCCTTGACGATGCGGGCGACGCGGCGGTCGCGCACCGAGACCGACCATTCCTTGCCGCTCTTGCCCTTGAAGCGGAAACGCATCTCGGAGCCCGCCACCTTGACGTGCGGGTCTCGCAGCGTGGTGAGGCCGTAGCTCTTGTTGGAGCGGGCATAATCGTCGTTGCCGACGCGGATCAGCGTCGTCTCCAGGAGATGCACGACGGTGGCCAGCACCTTCTCCCGCGGCAGCCCGCGCCGGCCCATATCGGCGTCGATCCGGGCACGGATGCCCGGCAGGGCCTCGGCGAAGGCCATGATGCGGTGGAATTTCGAGGCCTCCCGCGCCTCGCGGAAGCGCGGATGGTAGCGGTACTGCTTGCGCCCCTTCTCGTCGCGGCCGGTCGCCTGGATGTGGCCGTTCGGGTGGGGGCAGATCCAGACGTCGGTGTAGGCGGGCGGGATCGCGAGGCTTTTGAGCCGCTCGATCTCGTCCGCGTCGCGGATCGGCGTGCCCTTGGCGTCGAGAAACCGAAAGCCCTTGCCGCTGCGCTTGCGCCGCAGGCCGGGCTTGGCGTCGTCCACGTAGCGCAGGCCCGCTTCGCGCGCGGCCTCGCGCGGCTCGACCACCCCGGCTCCGGCCTCGTCCGCCAGCATGGCGACCTCCCGCGACTCCACGACGTGAGCCGACAACCGGGAGGCCAGGGGCGCTGTTCCGGCCTGCGGCTCCATACCGGGGGACGGACCGTGCTATGGCCCCGGGGATGAGCGCGCCCGACTCCCCCAAAACACTCGTTTTCGTCGTCACGGAGGACTGGTTCTTCGCCTCGCACTTCCTGCCGATGGCCCGCGCCGCGGTGGCCATGGGGCTGTCGGTCGCGGTGGTGACGCGGGTGCGCGATCACCGCGCGGTGATCGAGGCGGCGGGCGTCCGCGTCGTGCCGCTGGAGGCCGAGCGCTCCAGCCTCAACCCGATGGCGGCGGGCTACGCCGCGGGCCAGCTCTCGGGCATCCTGAAGGCCTTGAGCGC
Source organism: Methylorubrum rhodinum (assembly GCF_014199935.1). Taxonomy (GTDB): domain Bacteria; phylum Pseudomonadota; class Alphaproteobacteria; order Rhizobiales; family Beijerinckiaceae; genus Methylobacterium; species Methylobacterium rhodinum. The sequence goes on along the minus strand of NZ_JACHOP010000004.1, from coordinate 333,704 downwards.
CGACATCGTCCACTGCATCGCGCTGCGCGGCATTCTTGTCGGCGGCACCGCGGCGGCGATGGCCGGCATCCCCCGCCGGGTCTTTGCGCTGACCGGCCTCGGCCTGCTCGGCGCCCGCGAAGATGCGACGGGGCGCCTGTCGCGGCTCGCCCTGAAGGGCCTGATCCGCGGCCCGCTGGCGAGCAACCGGACCCGCTTCCTGCTGGAGAACCCGGACGACGCCCGTGCGCTCGGCCTCGACCCGTCCGACACCGCCGTCACCATCGTCGGCGGGGCGGGCGTCGATCCCGAAATCTTCGCGCCGCGCCCTTTGCCGCCCCCCGCCCCGCTCCGGGTCGCCATCGTCGCCCGGATGCTGTGGTCGAAGGGCATCGACGTGGCGGTGGAGGCCGTGCGCCGGGCGCGCAGCGGCGGCGCGGCGGTCGAACTCTCGCTCTACGGCGCCCCCGACCCGTCGAACCGCCGGGCGATCCCCGAAGAGACCCTGCGCGGCTGGACCGGGGACGGCGTGACGTGGCACGGCCCCACCCGCGACGTGGCCGGGGTGTTTGCCGCGCACCATGTCGGCTGCCTGCCCTCGCGGGGCGGCGAGGGCCTGCCGCGCACGTTGCTCGAAGCCGCGGCGTGCGGGCGCGCCCTGCTGACCAGCGACGTGCCGGGCTGCCGCGCGCTGGTGCGCGACGGCGTCGAGGGCCTGCTGGTGAAGCCGGGCGACGTCGCGGCACTCGCCGCCGCGCTGACCCGGCTCGCCGCCGATCCGGGCACGGTCGAGCGGATGGGTGCGGCGGCGCGGGCGCGCATTCTGGAAGGCGGATATACCGAAGAGGCCGTCACCGCCTCGGTCGCGCGCATCTACGCCGAGCTTCTCGCGTCGTGACGCCGGCGCGCGATCCCCTCGGCTTCATCCGCACCCACACCCGCCTGCGCCCGGTGCCGCACGCACCGGAGATCGTGCTGCACGTCGCCGACGAGGCGACCGCGCTCTGGCAGAAGACCGAGGACGAGTTGCAGGAAATCGGCCTGCCGCCGCCGTTCTGGGCCTTCGCCTGGGCCGGGGGACAGGCGCTCGCCCGCTACCTCCTCGACAACACTGCGACGGTCGCGGGGCGCACGGTGGTCGACTTCGCCTCGGGCTCGGGCCTCGTCGCCATCGCGGCGGCCAAGGCCGGGGCGGCGCGGGTGCTGGCGAGCGACCTCGACGCCTTCGCGCTCCACGCGATCCCGCTCAACGCCGCCGCCAACGGCGTGGCGAACCGGATCGCGACGACCGGCGCGAATCTGATCGGCAGCGACGCCGCGATGAACGCGGGATGCGTGCTCGCGGCCGACGTGTTCTACGAGCGGGACCTCGGCGAGGCCGTCACCGCGTGGCTGTCAGGTCTGCACGCGGCGGGCCGGACGGTCCTCATCGGCGATCCCGGCCGCGCCTACTTGCCGAAGGCGCGGCTCGTGCCGCTCGCGACCTACGAAGTCCCGGTCACCCGCGATTTGGAGGATGCCGAGATCAAGACGTCGCGCGTGTGGACATTCCGGTCAGCCTGAACGCATCATCCCGAAATTGCCGATTTTGGCGTTCAGGCGGCATTCAAGCCGCGGGTTTCCAATGACGCGGCAGCGACCCGGCGGACATGCGCCCGCCGGGCAGGAGATGCGTCCATGTCCTGGTCGTCCCGTATCGTCGCAGCCCTGCTCTGTCTGGTGATCGGCCTCGCGCCCGGCCTCTCGGCCTCGGCGCAGGACGCGTCCAAGAGCCAGAAACGCATCGCCCTCGTCGTCGGCAACGCCGCTTACGAGTCGGGCGCCCTCGATACGCCGGCCAACGATGCCGGCCTCGTGGCGCAGACGCTCCAGGCGGCGGGCTTCGACGTGGTCGGCGCCCGCGACCTCGACGAGGATTCCCTGCGCAAGGCCCTGCGCGACTTCACCGACAAGGCCGAGCAGTCCGGTCCCGACACGGTCGCCTTCCTCTACCTCGCGGGCTACGGCCTGCAATCGGCCGGCGAAAACTACTTCGTCCCGGTCGACGCCCGCATCCCGGCCGCCGCCGACGTGCCGTCCCGCGCCCTGCGCCTGTCGGACTATACCCGCCAACTCGCCGCCCTGCCGCTCGCCGCCCGCTTCGTCGTGCTGGATGGCGCCCGCAACAATCCGTTCGCCCGCAACGGCGACCCGCTGGCCGGCGGCCTCGCGCTGACCGAAGCCGAGCCGGGCTCGCTCATCGCCTTCAACGCCAGCCCCGGCACGGTCGGCCCCGACGAGAAGGGCCCCTACGGCGCCTACGCCACGGCGCTGGTCGAGATGATCCGCGAGGGCGGCCTCGCGCCGGCTCAGCTGTTGGACCGGGTGCGGCTGCGCGTGGACGAAACCACCAAGGGCGCCGAGGTGCCCTGGCATTCCGCCCGCATCGACGCCGCCTTCACCTTCTTCGAGCGCGCGCCCGACGCGCCGCCGATCGGCCGGCCCGAGGAGGTCGCCTCGCTCCGTTCGCGCCCGCTCAAGGAGATCGGCGCGCGCGACGCCTACGCGGTCTGCCTGCAGCGCGACTCGCTCGACGGTTATCAGGAATTCGTCCAGGCCTACCCGCGCGACGACATGGCCAAGCGCGTGCGCGCCCTCATCGCCGCCCGCCGCGAGGCGGTGACGTGGCGGCGCACGTGGATGGCCGACAGCCGCGACGCCTACTGGTCCTATCTTGACCGCTACCCGCGCGGCCCTCACGCCTGGGACGCCCGCCGCAGGCTCCGCCAGCTCGCCGCCGCCCTGGAGCCGCCGCCGCGCTTCACCGCGATCAGCTACGACGTGCCGCCGCCCCCGCCGGAGGAGATCGTCTATGTCGCGCGCCCGGCGCTCTACCTCGACGATCCGGTCTACGCGCTGGCCCCGCCCCCGCCGCCGCCGCCGATCTTCCTGCCGCCGCCGCCGGCCTACATCGTCGATCTGGCGCCGCCGCCGCCGCCGGTGGCCTACTACGCCCTGCCGACGCCGGCCTTCGTGCCCGTGCCGACCTATGTCAGCGCGCCGGACTACATCGTCCCGCCGCCCAACAACGTGATCTACCAGAACATCCACAACGTCACGGTGATCAACACGATCAACGAGAGCAACCGCGCCTCTTCCCGCGATCCGGGCTCCGTCCCGGCGGTCTCGCCCGGCCTCGCCGCCGGTGCGGGCGCGGTGGCCGGCGCGGTGATCGGTGCGGCGGCCGCTCGCGTCGCCCTGCCCCCGGCGGTCGCGCAGAAGGCGGCGCTGCGCAATCCGCCGACGAACCCGAATCCCGGCATGCCCGGCCCGTTCGGCAATCCGCCAAGCGCACCGCAGGGCGGAAACCCGCAGGCCGCCCGTCCGGGCCCGTTCCCGGCGCAATTGCCCGGCACCGTTCCCGGCCAGCCGAACCCGCAACAGGCGGGCCGCCCGGCCCTCGGCCCCAACGGTCAACCCTTGCCGCAGCAGCCCGGACGTCCGGGCACCGCCCAGCCCGACACGGCGCCGGGTCAGCCCGGCCAGCCGAACGCGCCGCTCGGCGTCGCCGGCCGCGGGCAGCCGGGCCAAGCTCAACCGGGTCAAGCGCTGCCGGGCGCCAACGGGCAGCCGCTGCCACCGCAGCAGGCGGGCCGCCCCGCCCCCGATGGAAGGGACAGGCCCGACGTCAAGGACAAGTCCGATCCTCAGCAGGCCGGCCGTCCGGGTGCACCCGGCGCGACCCCGCCGGGGGCCGACTCCAAGGGCAAGCCGGAGCCGCAGCAGGCTGGTAATCCGCTGCCGGGCCTGAACGGACAGCCGCTGCCGCCCCAGCAAGCCGGTCGCCCCGGCCCGGATGCCAAGGACAGGCCCGACGGCCAGCAGGCCGGCCGGCCCGGCGCGAACCCGGCGGCCCCCGAAGCCAAGGACAAGGCCGCCCCGCAACAAGCGGGCCGGCCGCTTCCCGGCGCGAATGGGCAGCCGTTCTCGCCGCAGCAGGCGGGCCGCACGGGTGCAGACCCGAAGGACCGCCTCGATGCGCCGCAGGCCGCTCGTGCCGGTGCCGGCGCGCCGCTGCCGCCACAGGCCGGGCGTCCGGGACCCATCGGAGGCCCGGCGGGTCGTCCGCAGGGGGCGACCCCACCCGGTTCCGATGCGCCCGATCGTCCCGCCACCCAGCAGGTCGGTCGCCCCGGCGCCCCCCTCGGCCTCGTCCCGCCGAATCCCGCCCCGCAGCGGCAGGACGCGGCGGCCCAGCGCCAGCAGCAGATCCAGGCGCAGCAGGCCCAAGCCGCGCAGCAGCGCCAGCAACAGCAGGCCGATCAGGCACGCCAAGCCGCAGCGCAACGCCAGCAGCAGATGCAGGCCCAGCAGGCCCAGGCCGTACAGCAGCGCCAGCAGCAGCAGGCCGATCAGGCACGCCAAGCCGCAGCGCAACGCCAGCAGCAGATGCAGGCTCAGCAAGCCCAGCAGGCCGCGGCCCAGCGTCAGCAGCAGATGCAGGCCCAGCAGGCGCAGCAGGCCGCGGCCCAGCGCCAGCAGATGATGCAGCAACAGGCCGCGGCTCAGCGCCAGCAACAGATGCAGCAACAGCAGATGCAGGCGCAACAGGCGGCCCAACAGGCCGCACGCCAGCAGCAGATGATGATGCAGCGCCAGCAGGCGGCGCCGCGTCCGGGGCCGGGGGGGCTCGGCGGCGGCCACGGCTGTCCCCCCGGCATGCCCTGCCGCTGAGGGCTTGCCGCACTCGGGCGGGGCCCACATCACGGCCGCATTTCGGGTGCCGAGTCCGGGTCCCGCCCTCACACGGCGCTCGCCGAGGAGCCCGCCCGCGATGCCGATCCCGATGCGCCGCCTCACCGGCCTTCTCGCGCTGGCGCTCCTCTGCGCGAGCGCCCCCGCCAGGGCCGAAGTGGCGGCCTCGCGTCCCCCGGCCCCGGCCCGGGTGGCGCCGTCGGTCGACGACGCGGCCCTGCTCGATGCGCTGAGCTTCGGCATCACCGCCGACGACCTCGCGCGGATGCGGGCCATGGGCCGCGAGGCATGGCTCGACGCGCAGCTCCATCCCGCGCCCGGCCTGCGGCTCCCGCCCGAGGCGCAGGCGGCCAGCGCGCCCTTCCGCGACGAGACGTCCGTCCTCGATGCCTTCTCGGCCTACAGCAGCCAGGTCAAGGCGGTCGTCCCCATGCCGGACGGCGAGGAACGACGGCGGTTCGCCAAGGAAGTCGGCTCGACCGCGATCCGGGCGGGCGAACGGGCGGTCGCGCGCACGATCCTCGCGGCACTCGCCTCGCCGGACCAGTTGCGCGAGCGGATGACGTGGTTCTGGCTCAATCGCTTCAGCGTCTACCAGATGAAGAGTCACCTGCGCCTGGTCGTCGGCGACTACGTCGACGCGGCGATCCGGCCTCACGCGCTGGGGCGCTTCCGCGACCTCCTCGGCGCCGTCCTGTGCCACCCGGCGATGCTGGACTATCTCGACAACGCCAAGAACACGGCGGAACGGCGCAACGAGAACTACGCCCGCGAACTGATGGAGCTGCACACCCTCGGCGTGAACGGCGGCTACACGCAGGGCGATGTCGAGCAGCTCGCCCGCATCCTGACCGGGGTCGGATACGGCCTCGCGCCGGAGCCGCGCATGCCGCCGGACCGACAGCGCGATTATCGCCGCGACGGCCTGTTCGTGTTCGATCCCACGCGGCACGATTACGGCGACAAGCGCTTCCTCGGCCGCACGATCAAGGGAGGCGGCTTCGCCGAGGTCGAGGAGGCGCTCGACCTCCTCGCCCGGCATCCCGCCACGGCGCGGCACGTCTCGGCGGCGCTGGCCCGCGCCATCCTCGGCGCCGATCCCTCCGAGGCCATGGTCGGGCGTCTCGCCGGTGTGTTCACGGACAGTGACGGCGACATCGCGCGGGTGGTGGGAGCGCTCGTGCGCGACCCCGACTTCGCCGCGGGCGTCGGGCGCGGCTTCAAGGATCCGGTCCGGTACGTGCTGTCGGCCGTGCGGCTCGCCTACGGCGACCGCGCGATCCGCAATCCCACGGCGATCCAGAGCTGGCTGAAGCGGCTCGGCGAGGGGCTGTTCTTCCGCACGACGCCGGACGGCTATCCCTCCGATGCGGCGGCCTGGAACGGGCCGGGCCAGATGGTGGCCCGCTTCGAGGTGGCGAGCCTGATCGGCGGGGGCGCGCCCACCCTGTTCGCCTCGCCGGTCGAGGGGACGCCGCCCCCCGAGGGGCCGAAGCCCCCGCCGCCGACCCTCCGGAACGAGGTCTACGCGACGGTGCTGCACGGACGCCTCGGCGCGCCGACGCTCGCGGCCCTGGCGCAGGCCAAGCCAGGACCGGAGTGGAACATGCTGCTGCTCGCCTCCCCCGAATTCATGCACGGCCTCGCCCCCCAGGAGTCCCTGCGATGAGCGCTCCGATGGATCGCCGCGACCTCCTCAAGGCCTCCCTCGCGCTCGGCCTCTCCACCGTCGCCGGACGGGTCTGGGCGGCGCCCCGGGCGGATGTCCGCCTGCTCGTCGTGTTCCTGCGCGGCGCCTACGACGCCGCCAACGTGGTGATCCCGACCGGCAGCGAACTCTACTACCGGGCAAGACCCAGGATCGCCGTGGCCCGGCCCGACCCGGCCTCGCCGGAGGCGAGCCTGCCGCTCGACGCCGACTGGAGCCTGCATCCGGCCCTGCGCGACACGCTCCACCCGCTCTTCGCCGCGGGGCAGCTTGCCTTCGTGCCCTTCGCCGGCACCGACGACGCGACCCGCAGCCACTTCCAGACCCAGGACACGATCGAGCTCGGCCAGACCTTCGGTCCGGGCCGCGACTACCGCTCGGGCTTCATGGCCCGGCTCGCCGCCGAGCTGACCCGGACGCGGCCGATCGCCTTCACCGAGCAGCGTCCGCTGATCTTCCAGGGCACCGCCGCCGGGGGAAAACCGGTGCCGAACGTCGGCGTCGCCCGCACCGGCAAGCCGATCCTCGACGAGCGGCAGAGCCGGCTCATCGCCGCCATGTACGAAGGGAGCCCGCTGGCCCCCTCCGTCCAGGAGGGCTTCCGCGTCCGCGGCGAGGTGTTCGAGGCGATCAGCGCGCATCGGGACCAGGCCGACCGCGGCGCGGTCTCGTCCAAGGGGTTCGCGCTGGCGGCCGAGCGCATCGGGCGGCTGATGCGCGAGCAGTTCACCCTCGGCTTCGTCGATGTCGGCGGCTGGGACACCCATGTCGGTCAGGGCGGCGCCAAGGGCTACCTCGCCAAACAGCTGACCGACCTCGGCCAGGGCTTGGCCGCCTTCGCGCGGGAGATCGGCCCCGGCTGGAACGACACCGTCGTCGTGGTGCTGTCGGAGTTCGGCCGCACCTTCCGCGAGAACGGCGGCGGCGGCACCGATCACGGCTACGGCAGCGCCTACTGGATCCTCGGCGGCTCGGTGCGTGGCGGGCGCATCGCCGGTCCGCAGAAGCGCCTCGACGAGGGCGCCCTGTTCGAGCATCGCGACCTGCCGGTGCTGACGAACTACCGCGCGCTCCTCGCCGGCCTGCTGCAACGCCTCTACGGACTGGATCGGGCGAGCCTTGGGCGCATCTTCCCGGGGGCCGCGCCGGCCGACCTCGGCCTGGTCTGAACCGGTCGACCGACCCTTGCGGCCTTGGCCCGGATCGCGCATGCGCCCTGTCGACGGCTCGGTTCAGGCGCGACTGAAAAAAACATGCTCGACAGGGTGCTCCACGCCGGCGCGAGCGTCGCGCTGCTCCTCGCGGTCGCCTTCGCCTTCTCGCTGAACCGGCGGGCGGTGCGGCCGCGGGTGGTGGGGGCGGCGCTCGCGCTCCAGGTCGGGATCGGGGCGCTGATCCTGTTCGTGCCGGCGGGGCGCATCGCCCTCGAATGGGTCGCCGGGCTCGTCACCAAGGTGCTGTCCTTCGGCGATGTCGGCACCGCGTTCCTGTTCGGCGGCCTCGTCGAGCCGCGGATGTTCGAGCTGTTCGGCGGGTCGGGGTTCATCCTGGCGCTCAGGGTTCTGCCGCAGATCCTCTACGTCTCGGCGCTGATCGGCGTGCTCTACCATCTCGGAGTCATGCAGGCGCTGGCGCGCCTCCTCGGCGCCGGCCTGCGGCGCGTGCTCGGCACCTCGTCGATCGAGTCGTTCTCGGCGGTCGTCACCATCTTCATCGGCCAGAGCGAGATCGCGGTGGCCCTGCGCCCCTTCCTCGCCCTGCTCACCAGCGCCGAATTGTTCGCCGTGATGACGAGCGGGGCAGCCTCCACCGCCGGCTCGATCCTGGCGGGCTACGCGGCGCTCGGCGTGCCGATGGAGTACCTCATCGCCGCCTCCTTCATGGCGATCCCCGGCGGCCTCCTCTACGCCAAGATCCTGTTCCCCTCGGACGAGCCGACCCGCGTGCTGACGACCCGCGTCGAGTTCGGCGAGGCGCGCGCGGCCAACCTGATCGAGGCGGCGGCCGACGGCACGCAGAAGGGGCTCGCCGTCGCGGTGGCGGTCGGCGCCATGCTGATCGCCTTCGTCGGGCTGATCGCGCTCGTCAACGCCGTGGTCGGCTGGGCCGGCGGGCTTTTTGGATTTCCCGGCACCTCGATCGAGGGCATCCTGGGCTGGCTCCTGGCACCTTTGGCGTGGCTGCTCGGCGCGCCGTGGGAGCAGGCGCGACTCGTCGGCGGCGCCATCGGCCAGAAGATCGCGTTCAACGAGTTCCTCGCCTACGCCACCCTCTCGCCGACGCTGAAGGCCGGCACCCTCGATCCGCGCACCGCCGCGATCGTCTGCTTCGCGCTCTGCGGCTTCGCCAACCTCACATCGGTGGCGATCCAGCTCGCGAGCTTCACCAGCCTCATCCCCGAGCGCCGCGCCGAGATCGCAAGGCTGGGCTTACGCGCGATCCTGGCCGGGACGCTCGCCAACCTGACGAGCGCGGCCATCGCCGGCCTGTTCATCGCGGGCTGAGGCTTTTTCGGCGCGCCTCACCATATGAGAGGCATGGAACACGCGACAGACGAGCCCAGGGTGGTGACGGCGCAGGACTGGGACGCGCGGGTCGACCGCGCCTGCGCCAAGCTGCCGGAGCGCGGCCGGAGGATCGTCGCGTGGCTGCGCGAGCCCGCGCGCTTCCCCATGCGGGTGCTGGCCGCGGTCCTGCTGATCCTGGGCGGAATCTTCTCGATCCTGCCCGTGCTCGGGCTGTGGATGCTGCCGCTCGGCCTCGCCCTGCTGGCGCAGGACGTGCCCGCCCTCAAGGTGCCGATGGAGAAGGCCGCCCGCTGGATCGAGCGGCAATGGCGGCGCTGGCGCCCGAAGAAGGACGAGGCCGGGGCGGAGCGGCAGCCTTGATCAGATGTTGGGGCCAGCCCGAACCGCAGCGGCAAGGTGATCTGCATCCGGGGCCCCAGATCCGGGGGCATCGGCGGCACCTTCAGGCCGACCGGCACGATCCGCAATCCGAGTTCGTCGATGGATTGGTTGCCCGACGAGCGGGCGATGGCCGAATGCGTGACGAGGCCCTCCCGCTCGACGGTGAATCGGATGGCGAGCCTGCCGCCGGTCAGCATCCTGTGCGGCAGCCCCCGAACCCGGTACGCGAACAGCCTTAGAAGTTCGAGCCGGTAGGCGTTCAGGCTCTCGGTCATCGGCGCCTCCCGCCCCACGAAGTGCAGCGGCACCGTCACGGCCAGCGACGGGATCGGCGCCTCCGCCGGCAGGGGCGGCAGCTTCGTCCCGACCGGAACGATCCTCGCGGCCAGACGATCGGTCGCCTCGGCCCCCGACGAGGTCTCGATCCCCGACTGGGTCACGACCCCGTCGCGGCCGACGACGAAGCGGACGAGGACCGTTCCGCCCGGCGTCCTGTGCCGGAGGTTCCTGACCTTCTGCATCAAGGTGCGGGCGAGCTGCTGACGATAGGCCTGCACGCCCGAGACCTCGGTCGCGTCGGAGGCCTGCGCCGGGGGCGGGCCGACCAAGCACAGGAGCAGCAGGCCCATGGCTCCGATCGCACGCCGCATCGTTCCCGCACGCTCCCTCTCGCAACGGCCAAGCTTTAGGGGGCGGACCGCCGATCCTCAACGATGAATTGCAACATCCGTTAAGTTCCGCCACGCCGTCCCCAGGCGGCGGCGCCTGTGCCGCGCGACGCTCCTGCTTGACAGGCCCGGCGCCGCAGCCGACCCATCGCAACCGCGCGCTCCATGCGGGCGCGTGCTTTTCGGAGACGAGTGGTGACACCGTTGCGTCAGTCCCTCCGCCGCCTGGCGGTCGCCCTCCTGCTCGCGGGCGCGGCGATGCCCGCGATTCCGCGCGGCGCCCTCGCCCAGGACGCCGTGTTCCCGCCGAGTTCCCGCTTCGGCTTCGCGGCGCCCGCCGACATGGTTATCTCGAAGCGCTTCACCGGTTTCGAGCGCAAGGGCGGCGGTGCCGTCGTCTCGGTGGTCGAGCTGCCCGGCCCGGCCTACACGGAGATGGAGCAGAGCTTCACCGACGAGACCCTGAAGACGCAAGGATTGGTCGTGCGCTCGCGCGAGTCGGTGACGCTCGCCGACGGGATGCCGGGCGTGCTGTTCACCGGCGAGGCCACCGCCTCGGACGCCCAGGGCGTGCCCGCGGTCAACAAGTGGCTGCTCATCGTCGGCGGCACCGATGTAACCGGCCTCGTCATCGCCCAGGCTGCCAGCGGCGTCGAGAGCGAGGAGGCCATCCGCTCCATGCTCACCAGCGTGAAGCTGCGCCCGGCGCTCGGCCTCGACGAGCAGGTCGCCGCCCTGCCCTTCCGCGTCGGCGACCCGGCAGGCTTCCGCCCGTTGCGGGCGCTCGCCGGCAACTCGGTGCTGATGACGCTCGGCCCCCGCGACCAGATCGCGGCGATGGAACAACCGATCCTCGTGATCGCCCAGGCGTTCCAGAGCGCGACGCCGCAGGAGCAGCGCGACGGCCTCGCCCGTCAGGCCCTGTTCGCCAACCAGACCATGAAGGACTTCCAGATCGAGCGCTCGCAGAGCTACCGCCAGAACGGCATCGACTGGCACGAAATCGTCGCCCGCGCCGTCGATATCCCGTCCAGCACGCCGGTCGTCGTGGCCCAGACCATCCGCTTCAACCCCGACGGCTACATCCGCGCCGTCGGCGTCACCCGCGCCGACCAGCGCTCCGACGTGCTGCCGCTGTTCCGGCAGGTGGTGGATAGCTTGCAGATGAAGTGAGGGGGGAGCGCAGTTTCGGGAAAAACATCCGATCACCGCACGTCATCTCGCAATGGCATGCGAAATCAGAAATCGTCAGGCCATTGTCGGGCGCCGTGGATGACGGCAAGAACTTCCACGCAGTCTCGAACCCTGTAGACAACGATGTAGGGCGTACCCGACAGGACGAACTCGCGGGTTCCGTCAGTGCGTCCTGTCCGACCCGCCGCCGGATTTGCAGACAGCAGAGCGTTCGTGCGATCCAAGATGTCATCGACCAGCCGCGCGGCAGCGGCGGGATTATGATGCCCGATGTAGTCCGTGATCGCTTCCAAGCTGTCCAGCGAGGCGCGAGTCCAAAAGACGCGCATCAGCTTTGGCGATATTTATTCCGAACCCGCTCGAAATCGGCGGGCGTGGCGAAGCGGCCGGCATCGGCGTCCTCGATCCCGGCGCGGACCTTCTCGACGAACCGCTCCTGCCATTCGAGGGAATGGCCGTGTTCGAGCGCGTCGGCGATCACCTCGCCCGCCGAGCGGCCTGCTCGCGCGGCGACGGCATCGACGCGGGCCTGCAGGTCAGGGGCGAGTTTCAGGTCGTGAGCCATACCGTATCCTGACAGAACTTCCGGCGCTCGAACACTCTGCGACGGCGATGGCGACGTCTCACCCCCCGATTCCCCGCTCCTTCAAGCTCACCCCGATCTCTTCCAGCACCGCCGGGTCCTCGATGGTCGGCGGCATGGCGAAATCCTCGCCGTCGGCGATGCGCTTCATCGTGGCGCGCAAAATCTTGCCCGAGCGCGTCTTGGGCAGGCGCCCGACGGTCAGCGCGAGGCGGAAGGCCGCCACCGGGCCGATCTCGTCGCGCACCTTGGCGACCAACTCCCGCTCCAAGACCTCCGGCGGCTTGTCGACGCCGGACTTGAGGACGACGAAGCCGCAGGGCGCTTCGCCTTTCAGCGCGTCGCGGATGCCGATCACGGCGCATTCGGCGACATCGGGGTGCGAGGCCAGCACCGCCTCCATGCCGCCGGTGGAAAGACGGTGGCCGGCGACGTTGATGATGTCGTCGGTCCGTCCCAGCACGGTGACGTAGCCGTCGGCATCGACGACGCCCGCGTCCGAGGTGTCGTAATATCCGGGAAACGTCGTGAGGTAGCTCTGGCGGAAGCGCTCGTCGGCGTTCCACAGGGTCGGCAGGCAGCTCGGCGGCAGCGGCAGTTTCAGCGCGATGGTGCCCATCGTGCCGGTTGGCACCGGCTTGCCGGCCTCGTCGAGGACGTGGAGGTCGTAGCCCGGCATCGGCTTGGCGGTGGAGCCGTGCTTGACCGGCAGGGGCTCGACGCCGAGCGGGTTGCCGGCGATGGCCCAGCCGGTCTCGGTCTGCCACCAATGGTCGATCACCGGTTTCCCTAAGGCCCGCTCGGCCCAGGCGACAGAATCCGGGTCGGCCCGCTCGCCCGCGAGGAACAGGGCACGCAGGCGCGAGAGATCGTAATCGGCGAGTTTTTGGGCGCGCGGGTCTTCCTTCTTGATCGCGCGCAGGGCCGTCGGCGCGGTGAACAGCGTCGAGACGCCGTGCTCGGCCGCGACCCGCCAGAAGGCGCCGGCATCCGGCGTGCCGACCGGCTTGCCCTCGTAGAGCACCGTGGTGCAGCCGTGCAGCAGCGGCGCGTAGACGATGTAGGAATGGCCCACGACCCAGCCGATGTCGGAGGCGCAGAAATACACCTCCCCCGGCGCCACGTCGTAGAGGTTCGTCATCGACCACGTCAGCGCGACGCAGTAGCCGCCGGAATCGCGCACCACGCCCTTCGGCCGCCCGGTCGTGCCCGAGGTGTAGAGGATGTAGAGCGGGTCGGTCGCCGCCACCGGCACCGGATCGGCGCGCCGCCCGTCGCGCCGCGCCTGCGCGACGCTTGTCGCCCAATCGCGGTCGCGGCCCTCGGTCATGTCCGCCACGGCCTGCGGCCTCTGCAGGATCAGGCAGGCCTCCGGCTTGTGGGCGGAGCGGTCGATGGCGGCGTCGAGCAGCGGCTTGTAGGCGACGACGCGGGTCGGCTCGATGCCGCAGGAGGCCGCCAGAATCACCTTGGGCGCGGCGTCCTCGATGCGGGCGGCGAGTTCGTTGGCGGCGAAGCCCCCGAACACCACCGAGTGGATCGCCCCGAGCCGGGCGCAGGCCAGCATCGTGAAGAGCGCCTCCGGCACCATCGGCATGTAGACGACGACCCGGTCGCCGTGGCCGACGCCGAGATCGGCCAGCAGTCCCGCGAGGACCGACACCTCGTCCTGCAATTGCCCGTAGGTGATCGTGCGCTGCGTGCCGGTGACGGGCGAATCGTGGATGATCGCGGGCTGGTCGGCGCGGCCTCCCTCGGCGTGGCGGTCGACGGCGTTGCGGCAGACGTTGAGCCGGGCCTCCGGGAACCAGCGGCCGTAGGCGCCTTGGGCTTCGTCGAAGGCGCGGGTCGGCGCCTCGTCCCAATCAATGGCTCGTGCCGCATCGAGCCAGAAGCCCTCGCGGTCGGCGAGCGACGCGGCGTGGAGGTCGGCGTAGCGGCGCGGGGCGTCGGTCATGGCAGTCTCGGGGCTTCCTCGCGGGGCCCGGTTCGCTCCGGGCTCGTCGGCCGCGATGATAGCGCGGTTTTGCCCGCCGCACCCCGAAAACGAAGACCGCCGCGCTGGAGGCCCAGGCGGCGGCAAACGCGATGAACAAAGAAAAAGGCCCGGCGGCGGGTGCCGCGGGCCTCGGGATGGGCGCCTAGTGCAGCGTCTCGCCGGACTGGAGGCGCTGGATTTCGTCCTTGAGTTGCAGTTTCTTACGCTTGAGTTCGGCGATGCGCAGGTCGTTGGTGGAAGGCGACTGGATCGCGTCGTGAAGCTCGCGCTCGAGGGCGTCGTGCTTGGCGGCGAGCTGGCTCAAATGCGTCTGCAAGGACATGAGGTGTGGCTCCTCTCATCGTTTCCGACACGGGTAGACTGGCACAGGATGACGCCGCTGTCGAAGCCATTCGGCGGCAAAATGTACCCTGGGCTAACAAGCTGATTTCAAAATCGTGCCACTTTGCGGAAGGGTTTTTCAGGCCCGTCATCCCCGGCCGAATCGGCCAAGTCGATCCTGCCGCCTTGCTCCGCTGGGAGGCTTGGCGCATGGTCGCGGCGGTCGGTGCGATGGCGTGTTTCGAGCGATGATGGCGGAAGAGGTTGCCAACGATCCAAGCCCCGATCCGGCGGGCGAGCTCAGCCGGTTGCGCGAGGAGCACCGGGATCTCGACGAGGCGATCGAGGCGCTCAAGCTGAGCATGGCGGGCGATCAGTTGCAGATCCAGCGGCTGAAGAAGCGCAAGCTGATCCTGCGCGACCGCATCAACCTCCTCGAGGACCAGATGACGCCCGACATCATCGCCTGATGCCGGGCGCCACGCTGTCGGCGTTCACTTCGCCAGATAGGCCGTGACGCTGGAGACGCGGGTGCCGACCATGCGGACGGCCTTGCGCAGGCGCTCGTCGGAGACCTGCAGCAGATCGGCCCAGTGGCGGCGGCTGGTGGTGTCGTGGATGTCGATGTGGGAGGGCGTGCGGGCGCGGGTGGTCGGGTCCTGAACGGACATCGGAAGACTCGCTGGTTGTAAGGGAGGCCCCATAAGGGCTGTTACGCTCACAACGCGGTTCCCCGGCTTCGGCTCCGGCAAAACGCTCGGTTCCCCGAGTTTTTCCGCCGCTTCCGGCCCGATCCTCCGGCCGCGCTTGCGAGCGCACGCGCGCCCCTGTTATGCGACCCGCTTCGCGGGCGCGGGCCCGTCTCTCGTGCGCAGCGGATCAGGACGACGATGGCGGGATCTCCCCCGGTCGCGATCATCATGGGGAGCCAGTCGGACTGGGCGACCATGCGGCACGCCGCCGAGACGCTCGACGCGCTCCAGATCGCCTACGACGCCCGCATCGTCTCGGCCCACCGCACCCCGGACCGGCTCGTCGCCTTCGCCAAGGGCGCGCGGGAGGTGGGCTTCAAGGTGGTGATCGCGGGCGCCGGGGGGGCCGCCCACCTACCCGGCATGGCGGCAGCGATGACGCCGCTGCCGGTCTTCGGCGTGCCGGTGGAATCCAAGGCGCTCTCGGGGCAGGACAGCCTGCTCTCGATCGTACAGATGCCGGCTGGCATTCCCGTGGGCACGCTCGCCATCGGCCGGGCCGGCGCGGTCAACGCCGCGCTGCTGGCCGCCGCGGTGCTGGCGCTGACCGACCCCGACCTCGCCGCCCGGCTCGACGCATGGCGCGCCCGCCAGAGCGAGTCCGTGTCCGAGCGGCCCGACACCACCCAGCCCTGATCGTTTTGCCAGCCCTGACAGACGCCAGAATCCGATGATCACCTCCACGCCCTCGCCGATCCGGCCCGGCGCCACCCTCGGCATCGTCGGCGGCGGCCAGCTCGGCCGCATGATCGCGCTCGCGGCGGCGAATTACGGCCTCAAGGTCCACGTCTACGCCCCCGACGCCGACAGCCCGGCCTTCGACGTCGCCGCCGCCCACACGGTCGCGGCCTACGAGGACGCGGCGGCGCTCGCGGCCTTCGCCGAGGCCTGCGACGTGGTCACTTACGAGTTCGAGAACATTCCGCACGCGACCGCCGCGATCCTGGCCGAGCACGCGACCGTGCGCCCGAGCGCGCAGGCCCTGCTGACCACGCAGGACCGGCTGGTCGAGAAGGATTTTGTGAATGGCCTCGGCATTCCGACGGCGCCCTACCGGGCGGTCGACACGGCGCAGGATCTGGAAGCGGCTCTCGCCGATCTCGGGCGGCCGGCCATCCTGAAAACCCGCCGCTTCGGCTACGACGGCAAGGGCCAGCGCTCGATCCGCGAGGGCGACGACGCGGCGGCGATCCTCGCCGGCTTCGACGGCGCGCCCTGCATCCTCGAAGGGTTCGTGCCGTTTCTACGAGAAATCTCGGTGGTGGCCGCCCGCGGACCGGACGGTGCCTTCGCCGCCTACGAGCCCTGCGAGAACGAGCACCGCGACCACATCCTGGCGCTCACCCGCGTGCCCGCCCCCGGCCTCGATCCGGCGACCGCGGCGGCGGCGGCGGCGATCGCCCGCACGATTGCCGAGGCGCTCGATTATGTCGGCGTGCTCGCCGTCGAGCTGTTCGAGGTCGAGGGTGCGGCGGGCGCCGCCCGCCTCGTCGTCAACGAGATCGCCCCGCGGGTGCACAATTCCGGGCACTGGACCACGGAAGGCGCGCTGACCTCGCAATTCGCGCAGACGGTCCGCGCCGTCTGCGGCTGGCCGCTCGGCGACACGGCCCGCACCGGCGGCATGGCCGTCGAGATGGAGAACCTGATCGGCGACGATTCCGAGCGCTGGCCCGCACTGCTCGCGGAGGCCGGCGCCCATCTCCACCTCTACGGCAAGGCCGAGGCCCGCCCCGGCCGCAAGATGGGCCACGTCACCCGGCTGATCCCGCTCGCCGCGGCGGATTGAGCCGCCGGCGCGAGTCTCCGGTTCGGGGCGGGACGGAGCCGATCGGCAGCCATCGGGTGCGGCTCGGCGAAGGTTCCAGCCCGGACGCCGGGAGACGGACGAGCCTGAACGACGCCGCCCGGTCCTGTCGCTCATCTGCAACAGCGGGCGACCGATTGGCCCGCCCGCCGGCCGGTCGGCGGCGGAGGGTGGGACGGGCCACACCTTCGCCACATCGCGCCGCTTGAGCAGCGGGACGGGGCGCCGTTTCCGCGGACCTTAAGCGCCCGTTCACCGTGTTGCGCCAGCGTGTGCGCGACGCATGGAACTCAGGTCCGCCGGGGCCGGCATCCGCGGAAGCGACGCGGGGGAGAATCGAGAATGATCGGGATGACGCTGCAGGGGCCGAAGGCGAGGCTGATCGGCGCCGTCGCGCTGACGGCCGCGGCGCTCGCCGGCTGCGAGACCTACGGCACCGCCACCGCGCCGCGCCAGTTCGCCGTGATGGAGACGGACACCACGGGGGCCACCAACGTCAACATCGCCTCGCTCTCGGACGTGATCGCCCGCAATCCGTCGGATGCCGGCGCCTACAACACCCGCGGCGCGGCCTATGCCCGCTCGGGCCAGTTCGGCGACGCGATCGGCGACTTCACCAAGTCGATCCAGCTCGATCCGAACTCGGCCTCGGCCTACAACAACCGCGCTCTCGCCTACCGCCAGACCGGCCGCACCGACGCGGCGATGCAGGACTTCTCCAAGGCCATCGCCAACGATCCGAACTTCTCCGCCGCCTATATCGGCCGGGCGAACCTGGAGCGGGCGCAGGGCGACCTCGACGGCGCGCTCAACGACCTCAACGTCGCGATCCGCCTCGCCCCGGAATCGGCGGAAGCCTATCATGCCCGGGGCCTCGTGCGGCAGAAGCAGGGCCAGAACCCGGACGCGGTCGGCGATTTCGCCGCCGCCATCGACCGCAACCCCTTCGTCGCCGCGCCCTACGCCGCCCGCGGCCAGAGCCTGATCGCGTTGAACCAGTACGACAAGGCGATCGAGGACTTCAACGCGGCGCTGAACGTGAACTCCAAGGACTCCGCGTCCTGGGCCTATCGCGGGCTCGCCTACGAGAAGACGAACCGCCGCAAGGAGGCGAGCGAGAGCTACCAGCAGGCGGCTCGCCTCGACCCCGGCAACGCCATGGCCAAGCAGGGCATCGGCCGCATGCAAGGCGGCGGCGGACTCTTTTAAGGCTCCGCGCTCGTCTTTTCCGGTTCGATCGCTCCGGTGTCGGACATCCCGTTCACGAACCTGTTACCGTTCGGGGCGTTCCTCCGTCGATCGTTTCCGGTCCCGGCGCCCCGCGCGCCGGCGTCGGAGAGCATCCAGGGAGGCGAACGATGATCCGATCCCGGTCGCTGGACGGGCGCATCCTGCTCATCGTCGAGGACGAGTACTTCATCGCCGACGACATGCGCCGCGCGTTCGAGGCGAGCGGCGCAACGGTGATCGGCCCGGTGGGCCGTGTCGAAGAGGCGCTGGAGATCGTCGCGAGCGCGCCCCGGATCGACGGGGCGGTGCTCGACATCAACCTGCGCCATGTGCCGGTCTATCCCGTAGCCGACCTGCTGCGGCAGCGCGGCGTGCCGTTCGTCTTCGCCACCGGCTACGAGAGCACCGTCATCCCCGAGCGCCTGCGCGACGCGATCCATTGCGAGAAGCCGGTCGAGGCCGGCCGCGTCGCCGACATGCTGTTCGGCGAGGCCGTGGCCAGCTGACGAAACGGGCGCTTCCGGAGGGCGAGCCCCCGCGCGGCTCAGCCACGCGGGGACGACGCCTCCGGCCGGCGGTGCTCGGTGGCGATGCGGCGGACGGTTCCGGTGTTGGAGCGGTAGACCACCGTCTCGGTCTCGATCCGGCCGGGGCGGAAGCGCACGCCGCTGAGAAGCGCCCCCGTGGTCACGCCGGTCGCCGCGACGATCACGTCGCCGCGGGCCATGTCGTGCATGTCGTATTTCCGGGCCGGATCGGTGATGCCCATCTTGGCGGCGCGTGCCCGCTTGTCGGCGGAATCGAGGATCAGCCTTCCCTGCATCTGGCCGCCGATGCAGCGCAGGGCGGACGCAGCGATCACGCCCTCCGGCGCGGCGCCGGTGCCCATGTAGATGTCGACGCCGGTCTCGTCCGGCTTGGTGCAGTGGATGATCGCGGCGATGTCGCCGTCCGAGATCAGGCGGATGCCCGCGCCCGTGGCCCGCACGGCGGCGATCAGGTCCATGTGGCGCGGCCGGTCGAGGATGATCGCGGTGAGGCCCGAGGGATCGACGCCCTTGGCCTTGGCGAGCGAGGCGATGTTCTGGGCCGGGCTCCAGTCGAGATCGACCGTGCCGGGCGGGTAGCCGGGGCCGATGGCGATCTTCTGCATGTAGACGTCGGGGGCGGCGAGCAGCGTGCCGCGCTCGGCCAAAGCCATCACGGCGATGGCGCCCGGCATGTCCTTGGCGCACAGCGTCGTGCCCTCCAGCGGATCGACGGCGATGTCCACCGCCGGCCCCGAGCCGCTGCCGACGCGCTCGCCGATATAGAGCATCGGCGCCTCGTCGCGCTCGCCCTCGCCGATCACCACGATGCCCTCGACGGCGAGCGCCATCAGTTCGGCCCGCATGGCATCGACGGCGGCCTGGTCGGCCTCCTTCTCGCGGCCCTGCCCGCGCAGGCGGGCGGCCGCGATGGCCGCGGCCTCGGTGACGCGCACCAGTTCGAGGGTCAGGCCCCGCGCGGTGGGATCGCTGAAGATTCCGGTATCGGCCACCGACATCGCCCTTGGGTTCCTCGTCCCGGAAAGCCCGACGTTCCGTCGGTGCCTGAGTGTCTCTCACGAAACGCCCGTCGCACCGTCGGGTCCGGGAATTTCGTGGGGCACTCTAACACGTGCCATGAACGAGAGTTCATGCCGCAGCCGTCGCTTGCCGAAAAGTCCGGCAAGATCCTGCCGATGCGGCATCCCCGCTATTCGCGCTCGATGCGGATGAGCTGGGGGGCCTCCGCCAGCAGCCCGTCGCCGTCGATGGCCGAGAGCGCCTTGCGCACAGTGCCCTCGGTCGCCGCGTAGGTGATGAGCACCAGCGGCACCGGCTGGCCCGACAGCCCCTGCGGGTCGCTCGACGCCGCCTTGGCGGAACGGCGCTGGACGATGCTCTCGATCGAGATGCCGGCTTCGGCCATGCGGGTGGCGACGCCCGCGGCGACGCCGGTGCGGTCGTGGACGGTCAGCCGGATGTAGTAGCCGCCCTCGTGGCGCTGCATCTCGACCCGGCGCGGAGCCGAGAGTGCGGCGACCGGCCGGCCGAAGGTCGGGCGCAGCACGCCGGCCGCCACGTCGGCGATGTCGGCGACGACCGCCGAGGCCGTGGCCTTGCCGCCCGCGCCGGGGCCGATCAGGGTGAGTTCGCCGACGGCGTCGGCATCGACCGTCACGGCGTTGGTCACGCCCATCACCTGGGCGATGGCGGATGCCTTCGCCACCATGGTCGGGTGGACGCGCTGCTCGATGCCGGCCTCCGTCGCCTGGGCGACGCCGAGCAGCTTGATGCGGTAGCCGAGTTCGTCGGCCATCGTCAGGTCGAGGGGCTGGATGGCGGAGATACCCTCGACCGAGACGCCGTCCGCGTCGATCTCGACCCCGAAGGCGAGGCTCGTCAGGATCGCGAGCTTGTGGGCGGTGTCGAAGCCCTCGACATCGAAGGTCGGATCGGCCTCGGCGTAGCCGAGGGCCTGCGCGTCCTTGAGGCAGGCCTCGAAGGTCAGCCCCTCGGCTTCCATCCGGCTGAGGATGTAGTTGCAGGTGCCGTTGAGGATTCCGTAGACGCGGGCGACGGCGTTGCCGGCCAGCCCCTCGCGGATCGCCTTGATGACCGGGATGCCGCCCGCGACCGAGGCCTCGTAGGCGAGCGCGACGCCCTTCTCTTCCGCGGCCTTGGCGAGCGCCGCGCCGTGGCGGGCGAGCAGCGCCTTGTTGGCGGTCACGACATGCTTGCCGGACGCGATGGCCGCCTCGACCGCCGCCTTGGCCGGGCCGTCCGCCCCGCCCACGAGTTCCACGAACACGTCGATGTCGCCGGACCGCGCCAGCGCCACCGGATCGTCGAACCACGTGAACCCGGAGAGGTCGAGGCCGCGGTCGCGGGACTTGTCGCGGGCCGAGACGGCGGTGACCGTGACCTTGCGACCGGAGGCGGCGAGCGCCTCGGCGCGGCGCGCCACCATGCCGACCACGGCGGCGCCGACGGTGCCGAGACCGGCGATGCCGAGGCGAAGGGTCTGGGTCATGGGCGTGCCGTCTCGGTGGGTTCGGGTGTGCGGCCCGGACGGCGGTGACGGCTCTCAGGCCCCCCGAGCGGGAGGCCGGCGGGAGGCACGGCGGCGCGTCCGGAACGGCGCGCACTTCTGCAACGATTTCGGCAGGGGTGCAAGGAAACCGGGGCCGTCGGCACGGGCCGCGAATCGACGCCAGCGGCCGATGCGAGGGTCGGTCGATCCCTCTCCATCGTCGTGCCGGGGCGCCGTAGGCGAACCCGGAACCGAGGGGCGCGGCGGAGGCGTGCCATCCACGACCGGCCGCAACGCCTCGTACAGCCGCGCATCACGGGTGGATTGCACGCCTCCAGCGCGCCCCTCCGGGTCCGGGTTCCGCTGCGCGGCCCCGGAATGACGGCGGTGGGTTGGAAAGCGAGGCGGGCCTCAGCCCTCCTCGTCGTTGTCCGTATCGTTGTCGATCAGGTCCGAGACGTCGTCGTCGCCGTCTTCCTCTTCCAGGAAGGTGTCGTCGTCGCCGCCCGTGCTGGCCTCGTCGCCGCTCTCGTCGTCCACGCTGATGTCGTCGGAATCGTCGCTGGCCTCGGCTTCATCCAGGGAGACGATCTCCGGGCCGGCCTTCTCCTCTTCCTCCTCGTCGTCGTCCGCCGCGCGGCTGGCGATCGGCGGGGCGACGCGGCTGGTGGCGACCTGATAGATCGTGCCGCATTTCGGGCAGGTCGCCGGATCGCGGTCGAGGTCGTAGAACTTGGCACCGCAATTCATGCACTGGCGCTTGACGCCGAGTTCCGGTCTAGCCACGGCAGCGAACCTCTGGGCAGATGTCGAAGGGGGTCGGGAGAAGCGGCCCCGTTAGTCGCAGCCTCCGCCCATGTCAAATAGACCTGCGGCCCGGCGCCCATCCGGAAAAAAAGCAAGGCGCGCCATCCGGGTGGATGCGCGCGCCTTCAGGTGGTTCCGGGTCTCACAAAGGAACTGACGAACGCGTTACCGCATCCTCCCGGCCTTCGCTGTGCCCGAGGGGCAACAGGGCTACAGGCCGCCCTCGTCATCGATCCGTCACAGAGCGTTCGCCGGCAGCGACGCCGTCGGCCGCCGCGTCTGCGTCGTGCCCCGCCTGCGGGCGCGGCGGGCCCAGACGCCCTGGCGCCGGTCGACGGCGACGCGCAGCAGGCGGCCGAGCAGCGTCTCTCCGCCCGGACGGCTCTTCTTGAATTCGTGGAGGACGGCTTCGAGGGCGACGATGCGCTCGCTCGGGCGGGCATAGGCCGCCTCCAGCTCGCTCAACGCTTCGCGGATGCGCTCGGCGAGCGCCGGATCGGCGGTCGCGGCAGCGTGTTCGACCTTGCGGAGACAACGGCGCACGGGCGTCATAGGGTCTAGTCATAGACATATGTTAGCATCTGTCGAGTCGGTCTTGCTGGTCGTCCTCCGTTGTCGGCGCCTGCCTCCGCGGAAGTGGAGTCCCCTCGGGCTTTCGCGCCGCCCGCCGCCTCGGCAAGAGCCGTGGCCCGCTGCACGCGGCGCTCTTCGCGCGCTGGCCCCGGGTGCTCCGGTTCGCCCGCAGGGCGCGACCGGGCTTCCGGATGACGCGGCCGGGCCCGCATGGTAACGGGCCGCGATCCGGCCGGGCCTCACCGCCCGGCAAGGCCCCGCGTTCGGTTCGACGTCGTGCGGGACCGCCCCGCCCTCTCGCCGGAAGCCCTGGCCTCCCCGTGTCGCACGATTCCGCTCCGCAGCCCCTCACCGCGCGTCCGGGCCACGCGCTCCACGGCGACCTGAAGCCGCCGGGCGACAAGTCCATCTCGCACCGGGCGATGATCTTCGGGCTGCTCTCCATCGGCGAGACCCGCGTCGAGGGCCTGCTCGAAGGCGACGACGTGCTGCGCACGGCCGACGCCGCCCGCGCGCTCGGCGCCACCATCACCCGCGAGGGCGAGGGCCGCTGGCGCGTCGTCGGCACCGGCATCGGCGGGATGCAGGACCCGGCGGGCGTGCTCGATTTCGGCAATGCCGGCACCGGCTCGCGGCTGATGATGGGCGTGGTCGGCGGCCAGCCCGTCACCGCGACCTTCGACGGCGACGCGAGCCTCCGCAAGCGGCCGATGCGGCGCATCCTCGACCCGCTGCTGCAGATGGGCGCGGAGATCCTGTCGGAGGCCGAGGGCGGACGCGTGCCGCTGACGATCCGGGGCCCGCGCGAGGGCATCCCGATCCGCTACGAGCTTCCCGTCGCCTCGGCGCAGATCAAGTCGGCGGTGCTGCTCGCCGGCCTCAACGCGCCCGGCGTCACCACGGTGATCGAGCGCGCCGCCTCCCGCGACCACACCGAGCGGATGCTGCGCCTGTTCGGCGCTCAAGTGACCGTCGAGCCTTACGGCGAGTGCGGCCACGGCCGCTCCATCGCGCTCACCGGCCAGCCCACTTTGCGCGGCACCGACGTGATCGTGCCGGCCGACCCGTCCTCCGCGGCCTTCCCGCTGGTGGCGGCGCTGATCGTGCCGGGCTCCGAGGTGACCCTGCGCGGCGTCATGATGAACCCGCTGCGCACCGGCCTCATCACCACGCTGATCGAGATGGGCGCCGAGATCGAGCGCCTCGACGAGCGCGAGGAGGGCGGCGAGACCGTCGCCGACCTCCGGGTGCGGGCGAGCCGGCTCAAGGGTGTCGACGTGCCGGCCGAGCGCGCGCCCTCGATGATCGACGAGTATCCCGTCCTCGCGGTGGCCGCGGCCTTCGCCGAGGGCGCCACCCGGATGAACGGCCTGCACGAACTCAGGGTGAAGGAATCCGACCGCCTCGCCGCGGTCGCGGCAGGGCTTTCCGCCAACGGCGTCGATCACCGGGTCGAGGGCGACGACCTGATCGTGACCGGAAGCGGCGCGCCGCCCGCGGGCGGGGGCACGGTCGCGACCCATCTCGACCACCGCATCGCCATGGCCTTCCTCGTGATGGGCATGGCCTCGAAGAACCCGGTCACGGTGGATGACGGGGCGATGATCGCCACGAGCTTCCCCACTTTCCGCCCGACCATGGCGGCGCTCGGCGCCGAGATCGTCGAGGAGGCGGCCTCCGCATGAGCGCGCGCCTCGTCATCGCCATCGACGGCCCGGCCGCCTCCGGCAAGGGCACGCTCGCCAAGCGCCTGGCCGCGCATTTCGGCCTGCCGCACCTCGACACCGGCCTGCTCTACCGCGCCGTGGCGCTCGCGCTGATCGATGCCGGCGCCGATCTCGGCGACGAGGCCGCCGCCGCCCGCGCCGCCGCCGCGCTCTCGGCGGAGGGGCTCGACGACCCGCGCCTGCGCGAGCGGGCGATGGGCGAGGCCGCCTCGCGGGTCTCCTCGGTGCCGCAGGTGAGGGCTGCTTTGCTCTCCTGGCAGCAGCGCTTCGCCGGCGGCCCCGAGGGCGCGGTGCTCGACGGGCGCGACATCGGCACCGTGGTCTGCCCGCAGGCCCGGGTGAAGCTCTTCATCACCGCGACGCCCGAGGAGCGGGCGCGGCGCCGTCACCGCGAACTCGCCGGCCGCGGCGAGGCGGCCTCGCCGGACGCGATCCTCGCCGACATCCGCGCCCGCGACGCCCGCGATTCGAGCCGCGCCGCCGCACCGCTGAAGGCGGCGGACGACGCGGTGGTGCTGGACACGACCGAACTCGACGCGGACGCGGCCTTCGCCGAGGCGCTCGCCGTCGTCACACGCCTCGGAGGCCGATAGGCCGCATCACAGGAGAGACTTCAGGTTCGAAGGGCAAGCCCGTCGCCGATCCAGGGCTCGGCCCGATCTCCGCTAAGGGTTTGATCCCACACTGTGGGAGCCCTGCCCGAGCAGGAGCGGCCAAGGTCGAGCACGCGGTGCGGACGGCGACGGAGGCACGCCCGATCCCGGCCCGGCCTCCGCCCGACGCGGTCGCGCGCCGCCGCGCAAACGACCCTTCCAGGCCGGCAACGCCCGAGACGCCCGATCCGAGCGCATATCGGGCAGCGTCCCGGCTCGAAGGGAAGCGGGGCTCTGCCCCGCTGCCCCGCCAAAGGACTCGTCCTTTGGGATCCCGATACTTGGCCTATTGGGGAAGCGCCTGCACCAGGGCCCGGAATCGATCGCCGCGGACCTCGAAGTTTGGGAACTGGTCGTAGGAGGCGCAGGCCGGCGACAGCAGCACCACCGGCTCGGGGGCTTCCGAGGCGGCGGCAGCCTTCGCCGCCGTTTCGGTGGCGACTTCAAGCGTCTCGCAGCTTGTGTAGGGCACTCTGCCCTCCAGGGTCGCCGCGAAGGCCTCGCTCGATGCGCCGATCAGGTAGGCGTGGGCGATGCGCTCGAACAGCGGGCTCAACGGCTCGATGCCGCCCTCCTTGGCCTTGCCGCCGACGATCCAGTGGATGTCGCGGAAGGCGAGCAGCGCCTTCTCGGTCGAGTCGGCGTTGGTCGCCTTGGAATCGTTGACGAACAGCACCCGGCCGCGGCGCCCCAGCCCCTCCATGCGGTGGGCGAGGCCGGGGAAGCTTTTGAGGGCCGCCGCCAGCGTCTCGCCCTCGATCCCCAGCGCGCGGGCGACCGCGACGGCCACCGCCGCGTTTTGGCCGTTATGGGCGCCGCGCAGCGAACCGATGCCGGTAAGGTCGGCGAGGACGGTGCCGTTCGCCTCATCGATGCGGGTGCCCTGCACGATCAGGTCGCCGGTCTCCTCGCCATGGCCCTCGACATGGATGCGCACCCGCGGCTCCGCGCGACGGGCCGCGATGGCGGCGCAATAGGCGTCGTCCACGCCGATTACGGCGAGGCCGGCGTTCGCGACCACCCGCTCCTTGATCGCGGCGTACTTCTCCATCGTGCCGTGGCGGTCGAGATGGTCCGGCGTGAGGTTGAGCAGCACACCGACGCTCGGCGCCAGCGAGGGCGTCAGGTCGATCTGGAAGGTCGAGAGTTCGATGACGTGGACGCGGCCTTCTGCCGGCGGCTCCAGCGACAGGATGGCGGTGCCGATGTTGCCGCCCATCTGCACGTCGCGGCCCGCTTCCCGCAAGACGTGGGCGGTGAGCGCCGTCGTGGTCGACTTGCCGTTGGTGCCGGTGATGGCGACGAACGGGGCGTCGGGGGCGAGCGCCGCGCGCTCCCTGCAGAAAATCTCGATGTCACCGATGATCGCGACGCCGGCGGCTTTGGCCAGCGACACGGTCCAGTGCGGCTCGGGGTGGGTGAGCGGCACGCCGGGCGCCAGGACGAGGGCCGAAAAACCCGACCAGTCGGCCTCGCGCAGGTCGGCCACCGTGATGCCCTGATCGCGGGCGCGGTCGCGGCTGGCCGCGTTGTCGTCCCAGGCCAGCACGTCGGCCCCACCGGCCAGCAGCGAGCGGACGGTGGCGAGCCCGGAGCCGCCGAGGCCGAACAGGGCGATCTTTCGGCCGGCGAAGGTGGTGGCGGGGGTCATGGGCGATCTCGACAGACGGCGGAGGCCGCCGGTGCACCTCTCCTCCCCCTTGCGGGGAGGAGCCGGAGGTGGGGGTGGTGCCGGATGTGGCTCAGAATTCGATCCTGAACCACCCCCACCCTAACCCTCCCCGCAAGGGGGAGGGAAGGCGGTCAGCGCAGCTTCAGCGTGGCCAATCCGACCAGCGCCAGGATCACGGCGATGATCCAGAAGCGGATCACGACCTGCGGCTCCTTCCAGCCCTTCTGCTCGAAATGGTGGTGGATCGGCGCCATGCGGAAGACGCGTTTCCCGGTGAGCTTGAACGAGGCGACCTGGATGATCACGGAAAGAATCTCCAGAACGAACAGGCCGCCGACGATGGCCAGCACGATCTCGTGCTTGGCCGCCACCGCAATCGAGCCGAGCAGGCCGCCGAGCGCCAGCGAGCCGGTGTCGCCCATGAAGATCTGCGCGGGTGGCGCATTGAACCACAAGAAGCCGAGCCCCGCCCCGATCACCGCGCCGCAGACCACCGCGAGTTCGCCGGTGTCGCGGACGTAGTTCACCTGCAGGTAGCCCGCGGTGAAGGAGTTGCCGACGAGGTAGGCGATGATGCCGAAGGTGCCGCAGGCGATCATGACGGGGACGATGGCCAGCCCGTCGAGTCCGTCGGTGATGTTGACCGCGTTGCCCGCGCCCACGATCACGAAGGCGGCGAACGGCACCCAGAACCAGCCGAGGTTCAAGAGCGCATCCTTGAAGACCGGGAAGGCGAGCTGGTTCTGAAGCGAGACCGGCGAGTAGATCGAGATCAGCAGGCAGGCAGCACCCGCGATGGCGAATTCGAGCAGGAGCCGGAACTTGCCGGAGAAGCCCTTGTGCGACTGCTTCGTCACCTTGAGGTAGTCGTCGTAGAAGCCGATCGCGCCGAAACCCAGCGTCACGGCCAGCGTCACCCAGACGTAGTGGTTGCGCGGGTTGGCCCAGAGCAGCACCGAGACGATGGCGCCGGCCAGGATCATCAGGCCGCCCATGGTCGGCGTGCCGCGCTTGGTCAGGTGGCTGGCCGGCCCGTCCTCGCGGATCGGCTGGCCCTTGCCCTGGCGGATGCGCAGGAGCGAGATGATCCAGGGCCCGAACCAGAACACGAAGAAGCCCGCCGTGAACAGCGCGCCGCCGGTGCGGAACGTGATGTAGCGGAACACGTTGAGGGGCGTGAGCGTGCCGCTCAGTTCCGACAGGAGATAGAGCATCGGTTCCGTCCGCGCGCGGCCAGGTTCGGTTTCGAGTTCGGCCGCGCGGGGCGCGCCTCCGGACTCACGGTTGGGCGGGCGCGAATCGGGCCCGACCGTCGATTGTCTTCAGCGAACCGCCTGGAGCGAGGCTTCGCGCTGGTCCGGGGGCAGCGCGTAGCGGGCTTTGACCGCTTCGACAATCCGGACCATGCGCATGGAGTTCGAGCCCTTGACCATCACGGCGTCGCCGGGGCGCAGGGTCGCGACCACGGCGTCGGTCAACTCGTCCGCCGTGTGGGCGGCGACGCCGCGATTGTCCATCGGCAGCACCTCGAACAGGTGGCGCATCAGCGGACCGGCGGTGAAGACGAGGTCGATGCCGTTGGCCTTTACGGCCTCGGCGAGTTCCCGGTGCAGGTGCTCGCCGGCCTCGCCCAACTCCTTCATGTCGCCGAGCACGGCGATGCGGCGGCCCTTGGCGCCGGTGTCGATGCCCGCGAGCGTCACCAGCGACGCGCGGATCGAGGCCGGGTTGGCGTTGTAGCTCTCGTCCACGAGGTAGGCGTCGCCTTCGTCGATCCGCAAGGCGGTGCGCTCGCCGCGCCCGACCGGGGGTTTCAGCCCGGCGAGCGACAGGGCAGCGCGGGCGAGGTCGGCGCCCAGCGCGTGGACGCAGGCCAGCACGCCGAGGGAGTTCATGGCGACGTGCCGGCCCGGCGTACCGAGCTGGTAGGTGACGGGCACGCCCATCACGGTGGCATCGACCACCGAGATGTCGGGGCGCGTCAGGATGCGGTGGGCGCGGACATCCGCCGATTCGTGCTCGCCGAAGGTGATGACCCGGCCGGCCTGCGAGGCGTGGGCGTGGGCGAGCATGCGCGAAAAGTTCGGGTTGTCGCGGTTGATCACCGCCACGCCGCCCGGCGCCAGTCCGGAGAAGATCTCGCCCTTGGCGTCGGCGATGGCCGAGAGGGAGGGGAAGTGCTCGATATGGACCGGCTCGACCGTGGTGATCAGCGCCACGTCCGGCCGTACCTGGGCGGTCAGCGGCAGGATCTCGGCGGCGTGGTTCATGCCGATCTCGAACACGCCGAAGCGCGCGGATTCGGGCATGCGCGCGAGCGTCAGGGGCACGCCCCAGTGGTTGTTGTAGGAGGCGACGGAGGCGTGGGTCTCGCCTTGCGCGCCAAGCACGTGGCGCAGGGCCTCCTTGGTGCCGGTCTTGCCCACCGAGCCCGTCACTGCGACGATCGCCGCCTTCGTCCGGGCGCGGGCGGCTGTGCCGATGGCGCGCATCGCGTCCAGCACCGGGTCTTCGGAGCCCTCCGGCACCGCGAGCACCGGGCCGAATGCCGAAAATTCTTCGGCGCGGGACTGCGCGACCACGGCGGCGCCCGCGCCTTTGTCGAGGGCGGCGCGGACGAAGTCGTGGCCGTCGCGGGCCTCGCCGCGGATGGCGAAGAACAGGTCGCCGGGCTGAAGCGTCCGGGTGTCGATCGAGGCGCCGCCGATCGGGCGCGGCGCGCCGTGCAGCGTGCCGCCGGTGGCGGATTCGAGGGCCGCCGGGGTCCAGAGCTCGGTCATCGGGCAATCTCTTGGACGAATGAAGCGCGAGAAACCCCTCCCCCCTCCGCGGGGGAGGGTGGCCCCCGAAGGGGGTCGGGAGAGGGGAGCGACGCTTCCGGAGATATCTGGACGAAGGCGGCCAAGCGGAGCCGTCGCGCTGCCCCTCTCCCGCCCGCTCCGCGGGCACCCTCCCCCATCTCAAGTCGGGCCTGCCCGACTTGAGCACTTAAGAGTGCGGATATCGGGCTGGCCCGATATCCTTGGGGGGGAGGGTTGTGCGCGTCCTGCGCAGCGAGCGATTGGGCCCTCATCCGTTCACCTCAGCGATCGCGGCGCGTAAAACCTCGTGATCCGAGAACGGAAGCACGCTTGTGCCGACGATCTGGCCGGTTTCATGGCCCTTGCCGGCCACCACCAGCACGTCGCCCGGCTCCAGGCCCCGCACGCCCTCGCGGATCGCCTCGCCCCGGTCGCCGATCTCTTCGGCCCCCGGCGCGGCGGCCAGGATCGCGGCGCGGATGCTCGCGGGCTCCTCGGTGCGCGGGTTGTCGTCGGTGACGATGACGCGGTCGGCCAGCCGGGCCGCGATGTCGCCCATGATCGGGCGCTTGCCGCGGTCGCGGTCGCCGCCGCAGCCGAAGACCAGGACGAGCCGACCCGTCGCGAAGGGGCGCAAAGCCGTCAGAACGTGCTCCAGCGCCTCGGGCTTGTGAGCGTAATCGACGAGGCATAGGCCGCCGTTGGCTTCCCCGATCCGCTCCATGCGACCGGGCACGCCGGTGAGATGGTCGAGCGCGGCGAACACGGAAGCCGGGTCTTTTTCGCCGGCCGGCGTCGAGAGGGCAAGGCCCGCGGCGACCAAGGCGTTCTCCACTTGGAACCCGCCGACCAGCGGCAGCCGCACTTTGTGCGTGTCGCGTCCGTGCGCCAAGGTGAGGGCCTGGGCGAACCCTTCCGTGCGGGCGTCGAGGACGCGGATGAAGTCGCCGTGTCGGCCGGTTGTGCGGATCGCGTGGCCGGCGGCGTCGGCGGTGCCGATGACGCGCTCGGCATAGGCGCCGTCGGCGTTGATGACCGCCGGACGGCCCTTGGGCAGGAGCGTGGTGAACAGGCGGAGCTTCGCTTCGAGGTAGTCCTCGACGGTCGGGTGGTAGTCGAGATGATCGCGGCCGAGATTGGTGAAGGCGGCCGCCCTCAGTTCCACGCCGTCGAGGCGGCGCTGCTCGATGCCGTGGGAGGAGGCCTCCATGGCCAGATCGGTGATGCCTTCGTCGGCCAGCCGCGCCAGGGTCTCGTGCAGGGTGACCGGATCGGGCGTCGTCAGCGAGCCGTAGGCGGCGCCGCGGTTGGTCACGATGCCGACCGTGCCGAGGCTCGCGGCGTCGCGGCCGATGCGCGACAGGATCTGGCGCACGAAGTCGGCGACCGAGCTCTTGCCGCTGGTGCCGGTCACAGTGACCACGGTTGTGGGCTGGCGGCCCGACAAGCGGGCGGCGGCGAGAGCGAGCGCGCGGCGGGCGTCCGCGACGGCGATCCAGGCGGTGGCCGCGGGTAGATCGGCCGGGCGCTCGCCCTCGCCAACGACGGCGACCGCACCCGCTTCCGCGGCCTTGGCGGCAAAGAGCCGCCCGTCGGCCGTGGTGCCGGGCACGGCGACGAAGACGCCGCCGGGCACGACCTTGCGGCTGTCGGCGGTGATGCCGGCGACGGGTTTTCCCGCGTGATCGGTGGCGGCATCCCCGAAGAGATGGCCGAGGGTGGGCTGGCTCATGCGAGGCTCCCGAGTGTCTGCGGGTTCCCCTCCCCCTTGCGGGGAGGGGTCAGGGGTGGGGGTCGGGCAGAAGGCACCGCTTCGCCTCATCCTGAACCACCCCCACCTCCTACCTCCTCCCCGCAAGGGGGAGGAGAGCGCCCTATCCTATTCGCCGGGGCGGGCAGCAATCACGGCCCACCCGTCTGCAGCGCGTGGTACGCCCCGAGCTTCACCATCAGCGGGAACGGCTTCACCGGCGCCTCGAACTTCGGCGGCAGGCCGAGCACCGGGGCGGTGCGCTCGATGATCCGGCCCGTCACCACGCCGGAGTTCCAGGCGGCGGTGGCGTAGCCGCCGCTCTCCGGCAGTCCTTGCGGCTCGTCCATGATGGTGACGAACAGGTATTTCGGCTTGTCCATCGGCGCAGCGGCGGTGAAGGTCGTGAACAGGCGGTTCTTGGCGTAGCGCCCGTTGATGACCTTCTCGGCCGTGCCGGTCTTGCCGCCGACGTAGTAGAGCGGCACCGCCGACTTCTTGGCCGAGCCCTCGACCGCGTTGAGCCGCATGATGAAGCGCATCGCCTCGCTGGTCTCGGGCTTGATCACCCGGGTCGACTTGGCGTGGGCCTCGGCCTCGGTGGTCTTGAGGAAGGTCGGCGTCATCAGCTCGCCGCCGTTGACGATGGCCGCGACCGCGGCGGCCGCCTGGAGCGGGGCCACCGCGAGGCCGTGGCCGAAGGCGATGGTGATGGTGTTGATCTCGGTCCAGCGCGACGGGACGATCGGCATCGCCGATTCCGGCAATTCGGTGCGCAGCCGGTCGAGCAGGCCCATCTTCCTGAGGAAGGCCTTGTGACCGGGCACGCCGACGCCGAGCGCCATCTTGGCCGAGCCGATGTTGGAGGAGTGGGTGAACACCTCCGGCATGGTGATGACGCGGTTGGTGCCGTGATATTCGTGGATCTTCTGCCGGCCCCAATGCAGCACGCCGCCGCGGGTGTCGAAGGTGGAATTCACGTTGTACTTGCCGGAATCGAGCGCCATGGCGAGCGTCATCGCCTTGAAGGTCGAGCCCATCTCGTAGACGCCGACATTCATCCGGTTGATGCGGTCGTCCGAGAGTGCGTCCTTCGGCTCGTTCGGGTCGAAATCCGGGTAGGAGGCGAGCGCGATCAGCTCGCCGGTGTTCACGTCCATGATCATCGACGCGCCGGCCTTGGCCTTGAAGTGCTCGACGCCCTTCACGAGTTCGTCGCGCACGGCGAACTGGGCCCGCAGGTCGATCGAGAGCTGCACCGGCTTCAGGTCGGTCTGCTTGGTCGCGAGCCCGAACTCGTTGAGCGCGCGGTTGCCCTGCATGTCGATGTACTTCTCGATGCCGGCGATGCCGACATTGTCGAGGTTGGTCACGCCGAGGATGTGGGCGGCCGCCGTGCCGTTGGGGTAGACCCGCTTGTGGTCGGGCAGGAAGCCGACGCCGGGGATGCCGAGGCGATGGACCTCGAGCTGCTGTTTCGGCGTGATCTCGCGCTTGATCCAGACGAAGCCCTTCTTCGACGCGAGTTTCGCGCGCAGTTCCGCGGCGTTCAGTTCCGGAAGAACCGCGGTGAGGAGTTCGACCGCCTCGTCCCGGTCGAAGGTGCGGGCCATGCGGGTCGGCTCGGCGAAGACCGAGACGGTGCGGATGTCGGTGGCCAGCATCTCGCCGTTGCGGTCGATGATGTCGGGGCGCACCGCCGTGGTCGCGGCGGCGGCGACGCGGTGGTCGTTGCTGTTGTCGGCGGGCGTGGCCGCCACCACAATGAGCCGCAGGGAGATCGCGCCGAACACCGCCGCGAAGGCGAGGCCGACGATGGCGACGCGGGCATGCGAGCGCTCGATGGCGAGCCGGAACATCGTGCGGGTGAAGCGGGTGAGCGCCGAGGCCGGCGGCTCGCTCGCCACCACGCGCTCGGGGCCGGCCTCCGCCTGCAGGACGGCCGGGGCTTCGACCACTTGTGGTTCTGGCACGGCCGGGGTGTGCGGCTCCTGGGAAGAGTCGTGCGACACGGCGAACGCTACCTCGTGGCCGAAGGACTGGTGGAGAGATTGCGGGTGGAGACGGTGCGGGTGGCGACCGAGCCGGTGGTGCGCGGCTCGTCGCGGGGCGTCAGCGGCTTGTCCTTGGGCGTCGCGGTCGGCGTCGCCGTGGAGGCGAGCAGCCGGCCGATCTCGTCGCCGCGGTCGGGGCGGGCCGGCAGGTCGGACAAGCGGGCGAGATGCTCGTCGCCGATGAGTTCCAGCGCGAGATGGCGCTCGACCGCGGCCTGGAGCCGGTCCGGCCGGGTCAGCAGCTGCCACTCGGCCCGCAGCACGGCGATGGCCTGCCGCTCCTTGTGCAGCGCGCTCTTGAGCTTCGACACCTGCCCCGCCTGATAGAGCGTGTCGTACTTGATCGAGTAGGCGTAGATCGCCGAGCCGATCAGGCCGGCAATCGCCAGCACGTTGAGAAGCCGGATCACCGCCGTCCCCCCTTCTGAACTGCGGGCAGGCTCGCCAGCGCCTCGATGGCCGAGAGCGGCGGCGGGGCAGCCGCCTCGGTCCGCTCGGCCGCGCGCAGCTTCGCCGAGCGGGCGCGCGGGTTGCCGTCGGTCTCGGCCTCGGAGGGCAGGACGGGGCCCTTGGTGACGAGCCGGAAGCTTTTGGGCGCCGGCGCCTCGACGCCGGGCAGGTGGCGCGAGCCGTGGGACGTGCGCCCGCTGCGGGCGGCGAAGAACTGCTTGACGATGCGGTCTTCGAGCGAGTGGAACGTCACCACCGCGAGCCGCCCGCCGGCCTTCAGAATGCGCTCGGCGGCGTGCAGGCCGCGTACCAGCTCGCCGAGTTCGTCGTTCACCGCGATCCTGAGGCCCTGGAAGGCGCGGGTCGCGGGATGGATCGGGCTGCCGGGCTCGGCCCGCACCACGCTCGCCACGAGGTCGGCGAGCTGAGCCGTCGTCTCGATCCGGCCGCGGCGGCGCGCTTCCAGAATGGCGCGGGCGACCGCGCGGGAACGGCGCTCCTCGCCGAAATGGTAGAAGATGTCGGCGAGGGTTACCTCCTCCGCCTCGTTGACGATGTCGGCGGCCGAGGGCCCGTCAGCGCCCATGCGCATGTCGAGCGGCCCGTCCTGGCGGAAGGAGAAGCCGCGCTCGGCCTGATCGAGCTGCATCGACGACACGCCGATATCGAGCACCACCGCATCGGCTTCGCTCTCGCCGATTCCGGCGAGCAACGTGTCGAGATCGCCGAAGCGGCCCGGCACGAGGCGAAGCCGGCCGTCCGCCGCCCGCACCATCTCGGCGCCCGCGGCGATGGCGGTCGGGTCGCGGTCGATCGCGACGACACGGATATCGGGATGCGCGTCGAGCAGCGCGCGCGTGTAGCCGCCGGCCCCGAAGGTGCCGTCGATCACGAGGCCGCCGCGGCTCGTGTCGAGCGCGGTCAGCACCTCGGGCAGCAGCACGGGAAGGTGGCGGGCATGGTCGCCCTGCGGCCGGCGCGGCGGGCGGCTCATCGGCAGGCCTCCGCGAAGGCGGGGCGTCGTGAGGCGCGGAAAGCCCGGACGGCTCCGACGGTCTCCGTCACGGGAAAATGCATGATGGCCTGCTGCGTGGACGGACCACGCGGCAGCGGCCCGGACGATGGTGGCGTTGCCGACTCGTCGGCCCTGGACACGCGCGCGATCCCTCGTCAGGCAACCTGAACGAGTGTCGGCCGATCCGGTATCGGGCGTCAACGGGATGGCGCGGGGTAACATAGGCCCTCGAAACGCGTCAACGAGCTCGGCCATGCGGGCGGCCCCTGATCAGACCCCGGCAAGGTTAACCGAGCGCTAATGGCGGGCGGAAAAAGCCGGCCGGTCCCGGCAGGCCGGCTCGCCCGCGCCCCGCTCAGGCCGCGGCGCGCAAACGCATTTTCGCTTTTCGAGGGTGGATCAGCCGGCCTGTAAGCCGGGTTCTGTAGGGCCCAAACAACTCGAAGAGTTGTCGAGCGTGGCAGCCATTCCTCTGGGACGGCCGTTGCCGACCGCCTCGAGCAACCAACCCGGGCGACGGGCCTGGAGAGCGGGCCTGCCCTCCCCCGCGGGGAAGGGCGTGTCGCCCCTATTCGGTTTTGCTCCCGGTGGGGTTTGCCGTGCCGTCCGCGTTGCCGCGTCCGCGGTGCGCTCTTACCGCACCCTTTCACCCTTACCCCGACAGGACGCGTGTCCCTGCGGGGCGGTCTGCTCTCTGTGGCACTGTCCCTGGGGTCGCCCCCGCCGGAGGTTATCCGGCACCGCCTCTCCATGGAGCCCGGACTTTCCTCCCCGCTGACGCGGAGCGGCTGCCCGGCCGGCTGATCCGGCGCCGGACTTGCGCCGGGCGCGGGCCGGGGTCAAGCGCGGATCAGGCTTGGGCCAGCATCCCCAGCCATTCGTCCTCCGACACCACCTTCACCCCGTGCTTCTCGGCGTCCTTGAGCTTCGAACCGGCGCCGGGGCCGGCGACGACGAGGTCGGTCTTGGCCGAGACCGAGCCCGAGACCTTGGCGCCGAGCCGTTCAGCGGTGGCCTTGGCCTCGCTGCGGGTCATCTTTTCGAGGGTGCCGGTGAAGACCACGGTCTTGCCGGCGAAGGCTGCCGCAGAAGTCGCGGCCTCAATCGGCGTCGTCTCGACCTGTTCGAGCAGCGCCAGCACGGCGTCGCGGTTGTGGCTCTCCGAAAAAAACTGGATCAGCGAGTCGGTGGCCACAGGCCCGATCTCGCCGTCGTCGGCGAAGACCCGGTAGGCGTCGCCCGGTTTCTGGCCCGACGCCCGCTCCAGGGCGGCCTCGGCCTCCGCCTCGCTGCCGTAATGGGCGAGCACCGCCTCCCGCTGCGACGGCGTGAGCCGCGCCCGCAGCCGGCCCCCAAGGCTCAACCCCTCGATCTGCTCGCCGGGCGTCGGGTCGAGAGTCTCAAAGAGCTTGTCGCGGGTGCCGGGGCCGATCCGCGGCAGCGCCGACAGCTCCAGCCAGTCGCGGCCGGCCTGGGCTGCCGCGGCCGCGTCGAGGGCCGCCATCAGGGCCCGCATGTCGGAAAAACGCTTGGCGAGCGCCTTGGCCGTCGACTCGCCGATATGGGGAATGCCGAGTGCGAACAGGAAGCGGTTGAGCGCGATGTGTTTCCGCGCATCGAGCGAGGCGAGGAGATTGTAGATCGCCTTGTCCTCCTCCTCGCCCTTCTTCTTGGTCGGCTTCTTCGGCGGCGGCTCGCCTTCCGCACGGCGCTGGGCCGAGAGTTCTTCGCGCCGGGCGACGATTGCCGTTTTCAGCGGTTCGAACGTGAGGCGGAACAGGTCGGCGGGCTGGCGCACGAGGCCGGCCTCGAACAGCACCTCGATATAGGTCTGCCCGAACCCTTCGAGGTCGAAGCCGTTGCGCGAGACGAAGTGTTTCAGCCGCTCCAGCCCCTGCGCCGGGCAGATCAGGCCACCGGTGCAGCGCCGCACCGCGTCGATCTTTTTGGTCCGCGGGTTCAACTCGCGCACCGCCCGGCTGCCGCAGGCCGGGCAGTTCTCGGGGAAGACGTACGGCACGGCGTCGGCCGGGCGCTTGTCGAGCACCACGTCCCTGACCTTGGGGATCACGTCGCCGGCCCGCACCACGATGACCGTGTCGCCGACGCGGATGTCGCGGCCCTCGCGGATCGGCTCGCCGTCGCCGCCCACGCCCTGCACGTAGCCCTCGTTGTGGAGGGTTGCGTTCGACACCACCACGCCGCCGACGGTGACGGGCTTGAGCCGCGCCAGCGGGTTGAGCGAGCCGGTGCGGCCGACATTGATGTCGATGGCCAGAAGCTGCGTGATGGCTTCCTGGGCGGCGAACTTGTGGGCCAGCGCCCAGCGCGGCGCGCGGGAGACGAAGCCGAGGCGACGCTGGAACCCGAGATCGTCCACCTTGTAGACGACGCCGTCGATGTCGTAGCCGAGATCGGCCCGCTCGGCCTCGATCGCGCGGTAATGCGCGATCATCTCGGCCGCGTTCTCACAGCGCTTCGTGCGCGGGTTGACCGGCAGACCCCAACTGCTGAAGCGCTCCAGCACCGCCGATTGCGTGTCGGCGAAGGGCTCCGACACTTCGCCCCAGGCATAGGCGAAGAAGCGCAACGGGCGGGACGCCGTGATCGCCGCATCCTTCTGGCGCAAGGAGCCGGCAGCGGCGTTGCGCGGGTTGGCGAAGATCGGCAGGCCTTCCGCCTCCTGGCGCGCGTTGATGGCAGCGAAGTCGGCGTGGGACAGGTAGACCTCGCCACGCACCTCCAGCACCTTCGGCCAGCCGGCGCCCGAGAGTTTTTCCGGGATGTCGTCCACGGTCCGGGCGTTGGCCGTGACCTTCTCGCCGACCTCGCCGTCGCCGCGGGTGGCCGCGGTGTCGAGCTGTCCGTCCACGTAGCGCAGCGACAGCGACAGCCCGTCGATCTTCGGCTCTGCGGTGAAGGCTACGCAATCATCCGCGCCGAGGTTGAGGAAGCGGCGCACGCGGGCGACGAATTCTTCGACCTCCTCGTCCGCGAAGGCGTTGCCGAGAGAGAGCATCGGCACCGCGTGGCGCACCTTCTCGAAGCGGCTCGACGGCTTGGCACCCACGGAAGCCGAGGCGCGGCCAGTGCCGGCGAGCGCGGGGAAGCGCGCCTCGATCTGCTCCAGTTCGCGGCGCAACGCGTCGTATTCGGCGTCCGAGATCTCGGGCGCGTCCTCGCCGTGATAGAGCCGGTCGGCCTCGGCAATCGCTTCCGAGAGCGCGGCGTGGCGCGCGCTCGCGGCCTCCTCGGTGAGGGCGTCGACTTCGGCAGAGATCGGGGAGCGCGACATGGGCGCGTTCTAGCGCAGGCGCGCTCGGCGGGCAGCCGCCTTTCCCAGCAATCCCGTCCGTATCCCAGCAATCCCCCCTCATCCTGAGGCGCTCGCGAAGCGGGCCTCGAAGGAGGGTTCCAGCGTATCACGCGATCCCTGGAGCCCGCCTTCGAGGCTTTGCTTCGCTACGCACCTCAGGATGAGGGGTATGGGTGGGAGGATTGTTGAAAAGAGAAACAGCAGAAGCACTTGGAGCCGCGTCCCCGATCCGAGGATCGAAAACGCGGCTCCAAGCTTCGCGCCAAAACGTTTCTGCTACTCCGCCGGCACCGAATGCCCGTGGCCGTGGCCGTGCACCGCTCCCGGCGCCGCCTCGACGTTGTCGCCGGCGGCGACCTCTTTCGACTTGAACAGGCGCATCACCACCACGAAGAACACCGGCACGAAGAACACCGCCAAGACGGTCGCGGTGATCATGCCGCCCATCACGCCGGTGCCGATCGCCTGCTGGCTCTTCGAGGCGGCGCCGGTGGCAATCGCCAGCGGCACCACGCCGAAGATGAAGGCGAGAGAGGTCATCACGATCGGGCGGAATCGGAGCGTGGAGGCCTGGATCGTCGCCTGGACGATGTTGGTGCCGGGCTTCCACAGGTCGCGGGCGAATTCCACGATCAGGATCGCGTTCTTGGCCGACAGGCCGATGATCGTGATGAGGCCGATCTTGAAGTAGACGTCGTTGGGCATCCCGCGGAGATACACCGCCGCCACCGAGCCGATCACGCCGAGCGGGATCACGAGCAGCACCGAGAACGGGATCGACCAGCTCTCGTAGAGCGCGGCCAGACACAGGAACACGATCAGCACCGAGAGGGCCAGCAGCAGCGAGGCTTGGCTGCCCGCCTCCTTCTCCTGCAGCGACTGGCCGGTCCAGGCGTAGCCGAAGCCCTTGGGCAATTGCTGCATCAGCCGCTCCATCTCCTTGAGCGTGTCGCCGGTGGTGTAGCCCTGGGCCGGCTCGCCGGTGATGCGGACCGACTGGTAGCCGTTGAAGCCGATGATCTGGGCCGGGCCGACGCTCCATTTCAGGTCGGCGAAGGACGACATCGGCACCATCGTGCCCTGGCTGTTCTTGACGGCGTAGTTCAGGAGGTCCGACGCGTTGAGCCGCTGGATGTCTTCGGACTGCACGATCACGCGCTGCATCTTGCCCCGGTTGGGGAAGTCGTTGACGTAGACCGAGCCGAGATTGACCTGGATCGAGTTGTTGATGTCCTCGAAGCCGACGCCGAGGGCGGCGGCCTTCTCGCGGTCGATCACGAGTTCGGCCTGGGGCGCGGGCGGCAGGCCCTCGACGTAGACGTTCTTGAGAATGGGGCTCTTCTTGGCGAGCGAGAGCAACTGCTCCTGCGCGGCCATCAGCGCCGAGTAGCCCTTCTGGGCGCGGTCCTGCAGGCGGAAGGAGAAGCCCGAGGCGTTGCCGAGGTTGTCGATCGGCGGCGGCTCCAGCGCCTGGATCACTGCGTCCCTGTAGCCGGAGAGCGCCTTGTTGGTGCCTGCCACGAGGTTGGCCGCCGAGTTCGCCGCGTCGCGCTCGCCCCAGGGCTTGAGCGTCACGAAGGCTTGGCTCGTCATCTGGCCCTGGCCGGAGAACGAGTAGCCGTTGATGATCGTCACGGTCGCGACGCCGGGCTGCGCCATCAGGTGCTCCTCGACCTTCTTCACCGCGGCGAGCGTGCGGTTGAAGGAGGAGCCCGGCGGGGTCTGGATGTCGACGGTGAAGAAGCCCTGGTCCTCCAGCGGCAGGAAGCCCTCGGGCAGGCGCATGAAGGCGTAGCCGACGCCCGCGACCAGCACGAGGTAGATCGCCATCACCCGGCCGGATCGGGCGATGAAGGCGGCCACGCCCCGCCCGTAGCGGGCGGTCTCCCGATCGACGACGCGGTTGAACCAGCCGAAGACACCGCCCTTGGCGTGGCCGTGCCCCTTCTCGATGGGTTTGAGCAGCGTGGCGCAGAGCGCGGGCGTCAGGGTCAGCGCGAGCAGCGCCGAGAAGGCGATGGAGGTCACCATCGCGATCGAGAACTGCCGGTAGATGATGCCGACCGAGCCGGGGAAGAACGCCATCGGGATGAACACGGCCACCAGCACCAGGGTGATGCCGATGATCGCGCCGGTGATCTGGCTCATCGCCTTGCGGGTGGCCTCCTTGGGCGGCAGCCCCTCCTCGTTCATGATGCGCTCGACGTTCTCGACGACGACGATGGCGTCGTCGACGAGGATGCCGATGGCCAGCACCATGCCGAACATCGTCAGCACGTTGATGGAGAAGCCGGCGAGCAGCATGACCGTGCATGTGCCGAACAGGGCGATCGGCACGACGATGGTCGGGATCAGCGTGTAGCGGATGTTCTGCAGGAACACGAACATCACGATGAAGACCAGCACCACCGCCTCGACGAGAGTGTGCAGCACCTTCTCGATCGAGGCGTCGACCGCCGGGGTGATGTCGTAGGGGATGTCCCACTTCACGGTGTCGGGGAAGAACTGGGACAGCTCGACCATCTTGGCCCGGATGGCCTTGGCGGTCTCGATGGCATTGCCGTCGGGCGCGAGCGTGACCGAGATGCCCGCCGCTTGGCCGCCGTTCAGGCGGGTCGTGAACTTGTAGTCCTCGCCGCCGAGCTCGATCCGCGCGACGTCGCGCAGACGCACGTTGGAGCCGTCCGGGTTGGCCCGCAGCACGATGGCGCCGAACGCCTCCGGCTCGGTCATCTGACCCTTGACGATGATCGGGAAGTTGACCGCGTGCCGCTCCGGCGAGGGCTGCGCGCCGACCGCGCCCGAGGCGATCTGGACGTTCTGGTTCTCGATCGCCTTGGTGACGTCGGCTGCGTTGAGCGAGAGCCCGCGCAGCTTGTCCGGATCGATCCAGACGCGAAGGCTGCGCTCCGTCGAGTAGAGGGTCGCGCGGCCGACGCCGGGGATGCGGCGGATCTCGTTGATGACGTTGCGGATCAGGAAGTCGCCGAGTCCCACCTCGTCGGTCTTCCCGTCGGTCGATACCAGGGTGATGATGTTGAGCGTCGCCGCGGAGGCCTCCTCCACGAGGATGCCCTGCTGGCGCACCTCCGCGGGCAGACGCGCCTCGACGCGCTTGAGGCGGTTCTGCACCTCGACGCCCGCGTAGCCCGGATCGGTGCCGGGCTGGAAGCTCGCCGTGATTTCGACCACGCCGAAGGAATCGGAGGCCGATTCGAAGCTCAGGATGTTGGCCGCCCCGTTCAGCTCGTCCTCTATCAGGCGCGTCGTGCCCGTGTAGAGGTTCTCCACGGAGGCACCCGGATAGGCGGTCGAGAGCGCGATCGCGGGGGGCGCGATGACCGGATATTGCGCGATCGGCAGGTTCGGGATCGAGAGCGCGCCGCCCAGGAGGATGAACAGCGCGACGACCCAGGCGAAGACCGGGCGGTCGATGAAGAAGCGGGCCATGGGGCTCGGTGCGTCCTGTCGATTTCTGTCGGAGCGGCGGACCCGTGGGTCCGCCGAGGGCGCGGGCGCTGAAGGGTTTCTCGATCCCTCCTCCCACCCTCCCCCTCATCCTGCGGTGCCGCGAAGCGGACTCGAAGGCGGGCTCCAGTTCGCTCGGCGATCCCTAGAGCCTTCCTTAGAGGCTGAGCTGACGCTCAGCACCTCAGGATGAGGGGAGTGGGTGGGAGGTCATCGGCCGAAAATCCCGAAAAAATCAGTCCTGGAACTGGTGGGCGACGATGGGCTGGGCGACCGAGCCGGTGGCGGCCTCCTTGTCGCGACCGTCGGTGTCGTGGCTGTCGGCATCGACCGGCTTGCCGGCGTCGGGCGAGGCCTCGGTCTTCCAGCGGACGGCCTTCACCTCGGTGCCGGCGACGATCTTCTGGAAGCCCTCGACCACGACCTTCTGGCCGGGCTCCAGGCCCTCGCGGATCAGCCAGTTGCCGCCCACGACGGGCCCGACCTCGACCGGCTGGAGCATGACCTTGCCGTCGTCCTTGACGACCCAGACCTCGGGCTTGCCGTCGTTGGAGCGCTGGATCGCCTGCTGCGGCACCGCGATGGCGTCGGAGTCGATGCCCTGCTTGATCCGGGCACGGACATACATGCCGGGAAACAGCTCGTCGTGCGGGTTGGGGAACAGCACGCGCAGGGTCACCTGTCCGGTGCTCGGGTCGGCGGTCACGTCGGAGAACAGCAGGCGCCCGGCCGAGCCGTAGAGCGTGCCGTCGTCCATGATGAGGTGGACGTTGGCGGTGTCGTGGGCGAGCTTCGACAATTCGCCCGAGGCGATGTCGCGGCGCAGCTTGTTCAGCTCGCCGACCGACTGGGTGATGTCGACGTAGATCGGGTCGAGCTGCTGGATCGTCGCCAGCACGCCGGTCGTGCCGGACTCGATCAGGGTGCCCTCGGTCAGCAGCGCCCGGCCGATGCGGCCGGAGATCGGCGCGCGCACGTCGGTCCACGAGAGGTTGAGCTTGGCCCGGTCGCGGGCCGCCTTGGCGCCGGCGACCTCGGCCTCGGCCTGCTTCTTGCCGGCGAACGCCGTGTCGTACTGCGCCTGGCTCGCGGTGTTGCGGGCGAGCAGCGTCTCCAGGCGATCGGCCTGCTGGTTGGCGAGCACCAGGGCAGCCTCGCGGTTGGCGAGCGTCGCCTCGGCGCTGGCGAGTTCGACCTGATAGGGGGCCGGATCGATCTTGTAGAGGACGTCGCCCTCGTTGACCTGGCTGCCCTGCTCGAACAGGCGCCTGACCACGAGGCCGGAGACGCGGGAGCGCACCTCGGCGATGCGCATCGGCGCGACGCGGCCGGGCAGGTCGCGGACATAGGGGATCGGCTGCGGCTTGACGCTGACGACGCTGACCTCGGGCGGCGGGCCCGGCACCGGGGCGGCGGCCTTCTGCTCGTTGCAGGCCGAGACCGCGACCATCACGGCGCTGACCAGCAGCGTGGCCGAAACGGTCCAGCGGGAACGGGGGCGCCCGGTCTCGAACCCGGCGGGGCCGGGGAGAGTCTCGGGCGTCTGGGTGGACGGCGTCACGATGGGGTCGCTCCTCACGATACGCTCGACGCGTGCCGCCGCCCGCGGACAAGCGGGGGCCGCCTCGTGTCAGGGACCACGGCCGCGCCCCGGACGGGGCCGAAGGGGCCGTGAAAGTGCCTTGGCAATCGCCGGGCCAGAGCGATGGAACGCTCGTCGGGGGCCCGTCGGACGGATGCCGGAGCATCCGAGGGGGAAGACGGCCGCGGGGCGCGGGCCTTTACGGTCGGGCGCATCCTGGGGCCGAAGTTTGGCATTCCCGCGACGCGCGGGGAGACCGTCGGCCCCGATGCGTCGCCGCGACGCGCCGGCTCAGGCCCTGGGCGGGCGCTCGGGCCGCGGGTGGTCGGTGCCGTCGGGGCGGGCATCGGAGCAGGGCCGGCCGCTCGCGCCGAGCGCATCCGGCACGGGAGCGGGCACGATCGGGCCGAGGCGCCAATGCGTCTCCGATTCCTCGAGATCGAGGGCGGCGCGGTCGAGGCGCTGGCCCGTGACCGGCTCCCGGGTCGGGCGCTGCTCGAAGGCGGTCTCGTGGAGCGGGCTCGCGGCAAAGGACGCGTCGGTCGGCAGGCCGGCGACGACGAGCAGGCTCATCAGCCCGGCCAGGATGGACAGGACGAGGCGGGTCGGGAGGCCTGCTTGGGCGCGGCCGGAACGGGCAGTGCGGTTGAGAAGCGTCACGGTAATACGAGTGTGGGGGAGGAAACCGTTCCGTTCAATCGACTGCGACATTCTGGCCGGTCCGGTTTCCGGGGGGTGATTCATCTCCGAGAACGTCATGTTTCATACGAACTTTCCGCCCCAGCATCGCCCGGAGCGGTAAACGGATTGTCATCGCCGGCACGCAGGGAGGCGTCCCATTCGGCGCAGGTGTTGCCGAACGGCAACGCTTTCGCCTTTCTCCCGCCCCCTCCCCCGGCCCAGAAACCGACATGGTCCGGTCGCGGGAGCGCGCCGGGCCGACCCTTCGAGGAGGACTCGAACGTGACGAACCGTCATCCGCGACTGCCGCGCCTCGCCGCGGCCCTGGGTCTGTGCGGGGCTCTTGCCGGCACCATGGGCACCGCCGAGCCCGCCCGCGCCGACCTGCTCGACAGCGGGCCGGTCGCCGACTTCATCAACGTGTTCAAGACCCAGGCGATTCCCCGCGAGACGGTCGCCTATGCCGGCAAGGAGCGACCCGGCACCATCGTGGTCTCGACCTCGCAGCGGCGGCTCTACTACGTGCTCGGCGGCGGCGCGGCGATCCGCTACGGCGTCGGCGTCGGGCGTCGCGGCTTCTCGTGGTCGGGCACCAAGACGGTCACGGGCAAGAAGGAATGGCCGGATTGGCGCCCCCCGGCGCAGATGCTCGCCCGCCGCCCCGACCTGCCGCGCT
The DNA here is from genome assembly GCF_014199935.1 of Methylorubrum rhodinum. GTDB lineage: Bacteria > Pseudomonadota > Alphaproteobacteria > Rhizobiales > Beijerinckiaceae > Methylobacterium > Methylobacterium rhodinum. The sequence continues at coordinate 289,538 of NZ_JACHOP010000004.1, read as the reverse complement.
ACATGGCCGGCGGCCAGGACAACCCGCTCGGCGCGCGCGCCATGTATCTCGGCTCCTCGCTCTACCGCATCCACGGCTCCAACGAGCCCGAGACCATGGGCGCGGCGGTCTCCTCCGGCTGCATCCGCATGACCAACAAGGACGTGGTCGACCTCTACGACCGGGTGAAGGTCGGCACGAAGGTGGTCGTGAAGGATTGACGCCCTCCCCGGCGCCCGCTGCGGCGGGCGCCGCCCCGAACGCGAGACATGTCCCCGCATGACCGACGACGAGGCCGGCGCCGACCTCCGCGCCCTTCAGGACGAGCTGCGCGGGCGCGGCATCCGCACCCTCGTCGCGGCCTTCGTCGATCTCCACGGTCTGCCGAAGGGCAAGCTCGTCCCGCTGGAGCGGCTGCCCGAATGGGCGGCGGGAGCCGAGCGGCACACCGCCTTCTCGATGGAGGGGTTCGGCTCGTGGCAGGAGACGGACGAGGCCACGGCGCTCCCCGACCTGTCACGCCTGAGCCGGTTGCCCTGGGAGCCGGACCGGGCCTGGGCGCCCGCCGACCTCATGTTCGAGGGCAAGCCGTTCCCAATGTCGTCCCGCGTCGTCCTGAAGGCCGTCCTCGCCGAGGCCGAGGCGATGGGCTTTGCCTGCGACCTCGGCATCGAGTGCGAGGTGTCGCTGCTGCGCCGGGGCGCGGACGGCGCGCTCGAACCGCCGCAGGCCGGCGGCCTCGAATTGCCCTGCTACGACCTCGGCGGGCTGCGGGCGGGCCGCTCCTGGCTCGACGGGGTCGCGGGCGCGATCCGGGAACTGGGCTGGGGGTTGGAGGCCGTCTCCCACGAATCCGGGCAGAGCCAGTTCGAGTTCAACATCCGCTACGCCGACGCCCTGACCGCCTGCGACCGGCTGATCCTGTTCCGGACGATGATCAAGCACTACGCGGAGAAGGAGGGGCTGGTCGCCACGACGATGCCCAAGCCCTTCGCCGACGCGGCGGGCAACGGCGCCCACTTCAACCTGTCGCTGCGCCGCCTCGCCACCGGCGAGAACGCCTTCGCCGGCCGATCGGGGGAGGACCCGCACGGGCTCGGGCTCGGTGAGACCGGCATCCACTTCCTCGGCGGGGTGCTGCGGCACGGGCGCGGGCTGTGCGCGGCCTTCGCCCCGACGGTGAACAGCTACAAGCGCCTCTCTTCCGTGAACGGGACGTCGATCCACGGCCCGGCCCCGACCTTCAACAGCTACGGCGGCAATGCCCGCATCAATGCCCTGCGGGTGCCGACCGGCGGCGGGCGCCTGGAGAACCGCATCCCGGACGGGGCGGTGAACCCCTATCTCGCCGCCGCGCTGATGCTCGCCGCCGGGTTGGAAGGCGTGCGCGAGCGGATCGATCCCGGCCCGCCCAACGCCGACGATCTCGGCGCCCTCGATCCGGCCGAGCGCCGCCGCCGCGGCATCGCGCCCCTGCCGCAGACCCTGCGCGAGGCGGTGGAGGCGTTTTCCGCCGATCCCCTCGTGGGGCGGACGTTGGGGCCGGCCCTGCGCGGCGCCTTCGTCCGGGCGAAGAGCCGCGAATGGGCCGAATACCACCATGCGGTCGGCGCCTGGGAGACCGCGCGCTACGGCCGGATGTTCTGACGGCGGCGCGAAGGCGGGGTCGCCCGCTCACCCCCGCTTGAGCCCTCGGGCCTGGGCGTGTACGGCGCAGGCGTCATGCCTTCGCCGCATTCGAGGGGAAAGCAGACCGCCCGCTCGTCCGGGTGCGCATGGCGCGCCGGGGGCTCATCCTCCGACGGGGCGGGCCGCATTCTTCGTCAAGACCGGTGCGCAACCTGCAAACAGGCGCCGCGTCCCACGCGACATCCGCTGAAGGGGTCATAACGCCGATGTTCCTTGCCAAGTCTTCCATGGCCAAGCATTCCGCGCGCCCGCTGCGCGTGGCCGCCTTCCTCGCCATGGCGGGCCTCGGAGCCGGCCTGGGCGGGGCCGCTTTCGCCCAGGCGCCCGCCAAGAAGCCGGCGGCCCCCGCCCCGACGCCCGCCCCCGCCCAGGCCCAGCCGGCGGCGCCCGCCGGGCAGCAGGCCCAGCAGACCGGCCCGCAGATCATCAACGTCAAGTCCGAGCCCAGCCAGCCCGAGTGGACCAAGGTCTGCGGCAAGGACAACGGGTCGGGCACCGACGTCTGCTACACCACCCGCGACTTCGTGTCGGATTCCGGCCAGCCGGTGATGGCGGTCGCGCTCTACGACATGAAGAACGCGACGGTGAAGCAGGAGGTGAAGGTCGTCCGCTTCCTCCTGCCGCTCGGCCTGATGCTGGCGCCGGGCATCCGCTTCAGCATCGACGGCAAGGAGGCGACCGCCGGCAAGTTCGCCGTCTGCTTCCCCAACGGCTGCTTCGCCGAGGCCCCGAGCATCTCGCCCGAGCTGCTCGCCGCCTTCAAGAAGGGGGGGACGCTCAACGTCTCGGTGCAGAACCAGACCCAGCGCGAGGTCGTCTTCGCCGTGCCGCTCACCGGCTTCGGCAAGGCCTTCGACGGCCCGGCGATCGACCCGAAGGTGCTGGAGGAGCAGCAGAAGAAGCTCCAGGCCGAGATGGAGAAGCGCAGCGACGACATGCGAAAGAAGCTGGAGCAGCAGCAGGGCGCCGCCCCGGCTCCGGCTGCCCCGGCCGCCAGCGCCGCGCCGAAGTAAGCTTCAAGGCACCGACAGGCTCCATCGCCCCGCCGCGGAACGCCCGCGGTGGGGCTTTTTTTCGTCTCGGTGCTTGCCGGGGCGATCCATCCGCGCAGGCCAACGGGCCGGTCGAGGTGAATCGCGCCTTAACCATTCCTCCCGGAGGCTGAGCCCCGCGATTCGCGAGCGAGGGACGGCCTGCGGCCATGACGGGACACGGATTCGAGGCGCGGCGCGACCGGGTGCTGGCGGTGGTGACCGCGCTCGCGGGCGCCGCCCTGCTAGCGCTGCTCCTGCTGCGCGCCGGCCTGAAAGATACCGGGCTCAACTCGCACGGCGCGCTCGCCGACGCCTTCCTGCACGGCCGGCTCTGGATCGAGAGCTGCCCGGAGATCGATTGCGCGCTCTACCAGGGCCGCACCTACGTGATCTTCCCGCCGCTGCCGGCTTTGGTGGCGATGCCGTTCGTGGCGCTCTTCGGCTTTCCCGGCTTCAAGGGCTTCGTCTTCCTCGGCCTCGCCCTGAGCGCGTTGAGCCTGCTGGCTTGGCGCGCGATCCTGCGCGCGCTCGGCGTGGCGCGGGCCGACGCGCTGTGGCTCGTCGCGGCCTTGGCCTTCGCCAGCCCGCTCTATCAGGTGACGCTGCGCGCCGACGGCGTGTGGTTCTACGCGCAAGCCGTCGGCTTCCTGATGGTGACGGCGAGCCTGTGGGCGGCGATCTGCCGGAAGTCCCTGCCGCTCGCAGGCCTGTTCGTCGGCCTCGCCTTCCTGTGCCGGCAGATGGCGATCTTTTATCCCTTGTTCCTGCTGTTCCTCTGCCTCCCGCGGGAACGGCCCCTGCTGGAAGCCCTCCGCGGCGCGGTGAAGCCGGTGCTGCTGGCCGGCATTCCGGTGGCGGCGGCGCTCACGGTCTACTTCGCCTACAATTATGCCCGCTTCGGCAGCCCGACCGAGACCGGCTACGGCTTCATCCACAACCCGGACCAGACGAGCTTCATCTGGCACCGCATCCGCGAGATCGGCCTGTTCTCGCGCGAGTACCTGCTGTTCAACACGCTCTACCTGTTCCTGCAGGGCATCCACTTCGAGTTCGGCGGCCCGAGCCTCACCACGCTGACCGGCTTCGACAAGGCCGGCACGGCCCTGCTGGTGGCGAGCCCCTGGGTGCTCCTGGCCTTCTATGCCAAGCTCGACCGGGTGTTCGCGGCGGGCGCCGCGGTGATCGCGATCATCGCCGGGATCACGCTGCTCTACCACTCGAACGGCGCCGAGCAGATCGCGACCCAGCGCTACGCCCTCGACTGGCTGCCGATCCTGATCGTGCTGATGGCGCGGGGGACGCGCCCGGCGGCCTTCGCGGCCCTGCCGCTGCTGGTCACCTGGGGCGTCGTCGCCAACCTCGCGGTGATCGCCGTGCTGTCGGCCTACAAGGTCTGAGGCTCGCCCGAGCGCGTCGAAAAGGTCAGGAGGCGATGGCCGAGATAGTTCGCCACCGCGCCCACAGCGATGCCGACGCCGTGGCCCAGAGCCTCGGCCAGGGCGAGCGGAACGCCCGGCACCAGAGCCCCGAGCCCGGCGACGAGGCCGGCGCTCACGGCCAGCACCACGCCGGCGCCCACCGCGTTGACCGCGACGAACACCGCCAGTTGCCCCCGCACCGAACCGGCGCCCGCGCCGCGGAACACGAATCGACGGTAGAGCCAGAACCCCGCGGCCATGCCGATGACATAGGCGACGAGGAGCGCCGCCTCGAACGGCAGGACGAACGAGAGCAGGATGCGGGCGAGCCAGTTGATCGCCGCCGCCGAGCCGCCCGCGATCAGGAAGCGGACGACCTCGCTGTTCAGGGTGCTTCGCATCACATCCCCCATCCGGACATCAGCCCCTGCGGCAGGCCGAAGGCGGCGATGCCGAAGGCGAGGCCGGCGATTCCGGCGAGGGCGAGGCTCGGCCGGTCCTTCACCGCGAAGGCGACCGGATCGTCGTTCAGCTCGTCGCGTCCGGCCAGCAGCCAGACCCGGCCCATGAACAGCACCAGCACCATCGGGAAGGCCCACAGCGCCAGCGGCGCCGCCAGGACGGCGTGCCGAAACGCCTCGTTGGCGAGGTAGAGGATGAAGATGACGACGCTGGCGAGCCCGGCCGCGATGCCGAAGGCCAGCACCACCGGCTCGTCGGCGCTCTGGTAGCCCCGCCCCGACAGCTTGCCCGAGCGCCCGCGCTTGGCCGCACCCCGCAATTCGGTGTGGCGCTTGGCGAAGGAGAGCGAGGTGAACAGGAACATCGAGAAGGTCAGCAGCCACGGCGACCACGCCACGGCGACGGCGGCCACGCCCACGGCGATGCGCAGCGTGAACAGGCTGCCGAGCGTCAGCGCGTCCAGCATCGGCACCCGCTTGAGCCAGGCCGAGTAGGTCAGCGTCAGCGCGAGATAGGCGAGCACGCCCGCGAGCACCGCCGGTCCCGCCGCGAAGGCGACCCCGAGGCCGCCGGCGAGGCCGAGGACGAGGGCGAAGAGGCCGGCGAGAAGCGGCAGCCGCCCGCTCGCCAGGGGGCGCTCGCGCTTCGACCAGTGGGCGCGGTCGTGCGGCAGGTCGAGGAGGTCGTTCAGGAGGTAGCTCGCCGAGGCCACGAGGCCGAGCGCCAGGAAGGCCGCCGAGGCCAGCCCCCAGGCCGCCGCGTCGCCGGCCTTTCCGCCGAGGACGAGCGGCAGGAAGACGAGCCCGTTCTTGGCCCATTGATGCAGGCGCAGGCCCTTCGCCAGAGCGCGCAGCCGGGAGGCCGCGGGAAATTCCTGCACCGGCTTGCCGAGCGCCCGGGCCGCCCGCGCGACGCCGCCCGGCGCCTCGACGACGATGATTTTTTGCGCGCGCACCCAAACGGGAAGGTCGGCCGCCGCGTTGCCGGCATAGTCGAAGCCCTGCGGATAGAGGCTCGCGAGCTGCTCCGCCTTGGCCGCGCCCTTGAGGTTTCTCACCCCGTCGCTCGCCACCACCCGGTCGAAGACGGGAAAGGCCTGCATCACCTTGAGCGCCATCACTTCGTCGGCCGCCGTGGCGAGCACGATCTCGCGGCCCTGTGCCCGCTCGGCCTCGATATGGGCCATGAGTGCGGCGTTCGCCGGCATCGTCGCGATGTCGAGCACCGCCCGCTCGGCGACCTTGCGCTTGAAATAGGCCTTCCCGCGGGGCAGCCACAGCAGCATCGCGAAGACCATCAGCAGGTTGCGCCGAAGCAGCGAGACCGCGCCTTCGAGCAGCAGATCGGTGCGCAGCAGCGTGCCGTCGAGATCGATCACCAGCGGCACCGGCCGCGGCGCGGCGGCCGGGATGATTGTGGGCGCGGATGCTGCCGCCCGTCGAACGCTCGCGATGCCCATGATGCCCGCCTGTTCTTGCCGGCGGGTCGGTCTTCGGACCTCCGCCTCGTCTCGACGACGTTCGGACGGGCTCGGCTTCGTGCGGGTTAAATCGGCGGGGATCGGCTCGATGTGTGCTCGCCTTCCCAAGTTCTTGCTTGAGCGACGCGATTGGATTTCAGTCAAATTTTACGCGGTATTATTCGGTTAATATTGACGAACTCTATCATCTGCCGCCGTCGTTCCGAGGCCGCGCAGCGGAACCCGGAATCCACGACTGGCCGCGACACCGCTCGCAGCCGTGCATCGCGGGTGGATTCCGGGTTCGCTTATCAGCGTCCCGGAATGACGGCAGCAAGACAATGGACCTGCGCCCGGCGCCAAGCCTTCGCTCACTCCTCCGGGTCCCTCACCGCGAACGAGCGCGCGAGTTGCCGCGCGCTGTCGAGCTGCGCCTCCAGCGCCTCCGTCACCATCGCGAAGTGCTGGCGCTCGGCGGTGCTGGGGGCGCCGCGGGAGAGTTCGGCCAGGATGCGCGAAAAATCGCGTCCCAGATCGTCGATCGTCCGGGTCGGCTCGGTGCGGGAGCGGTCGAGCGAATGCTGCACCAGCAGCAGCTTCACGATCTGCTGCGTCGCGCTCAGCTCCGCTTCGAGCGTGGCCAGAGCCGCCTCGATCCCTTCGCTCATGACCTCTCCCGCTCCTCGCCGCCGGGGCAGGCTACACCGCTTCGTCGCGCACGGCGTCCCGCGCATCGCCGCACGGCTCGCCGCGCCGCTTGTGGAGCGGAAGGCTTCTGGGCTAACCCTCCGCCCCTCCCCTTGCCCAACCCATCCCCGGACCCGTCCGAGCCCATGGTAGCCCAGAACCGCGACGCGGCCGCGCCGAAATCGATCCTCGAAAGCCTCGCCGGCACCCGCGTGCTCGTGGTCGAGGCGCGCTACTACGAGGAGATCGCCGACGAACTCCTGGCCGGCGCCCGCGCTGCGATCGCGGCGGTCGGCGCCGAGGCGCGGGTCTTCACCGTGCCGGGCGCGCTGGAAATCCCGGCCGCGATGGCGATCCTGCTCAAGGCCGGCGAGCGTATGGGCGAGCCCTACGATGCGGCGGTGGCGCTCGGCTGCGTCATCCGCGGCGAGACGGGCCATTACGACATCGTCGCGGGCGAGAGCGCCCGCGCCCTGATGGACCTCTCCGTGTCCGAGCGGCTGCCGCTCGGCAACGGCATCCTCACCGTCGAGACCATGGAGCAGGCGCTGGTGCGCGCCCGGGTCTCGCAGATGAACAAGGGCGGCGGCGCGGCGGAGGCGGCCCTGAGCCTCGTCGCGATCGAGCGCGCCGCCAGACTGGAATCCGCCCGATGAGCCAGCCCGCCGAGAGTCCGGCCGCGCCGGAGACCGCTCCCAAGCCGAAACCCGCCCCGTTGAGCCTGCGCAAGGGCGCGCGGCTGGCCGTGGTGCAGGCGCTCTACGAGATGGAGATCTCGGACAAGGGCGTGATCGAGGCGCTCGCCGAGTTCGAGGCGTTCTGGATCGGCCAGGAGGTCGACGGCGTCGTCCATCCGCCGGCCGAGACCGCCTTCTTCCGCGACGTGCTGCGCGGGGCGGTCGAGGAGCAGCGCGCCATCGACCCGAAGCTCGACGCCGCGCTCGCCAAGGGCTGGCCGCTGCGCCGCCTCGAAGTGGTCCTGCGCGCGATCCTGCGGGCCGGCGCCTACGAGCTGATGTTCCGCCGCGACGTGCCCGCCCGCGCGGCGATCTCCGAATATGTCGATGTCGCCCACAGCTTCTATGCCGGCGACGAGCCCGGCATGGTCAACGCCGTGCTCGACCGCGTCGGCCGCGAGGTGCGCTCGACCGAGTTCGGCATCCCGGCCGCGCCGAAGAAGGGCTGACGGCGCATGGCGCGGGCGGGGGAAGAGGCCCTGATCGCGCGCTACTTCGCGCCGCTCAGCGGCCCCGGCGCCGACGGTCTGCGCGACGACGCCGCCAGTCTCACCCCCTCCCCCGGCCACGACCTCGTCGTGACGGCGGACGCAGTGGTGGCGGGCGTCCACTACTTCCCCGACGATCCGCCGGGCTCGATCGCGGTCAAGGCGCTCGGCGTCAACCTTTCCGATCTCGCCGCCAAGGGCGCCACCCCGCGCGGCTTCCTGCTGACCCTGGCGCTGCCCGACGACTGGACCGAGGATTGGCTCGCCGCCTTCGCCGAGGGCCTCGGCGCGATGTCCCGCACGCACGGCTGCCCGCTGCTCGGCGGCGATACCGTGCGCTCCGGCGGTCCGGCCCTGATCGGCGTCACCGCCTTCGGCGAGGTGCCGACCGGCACGATGGTGCGGCGGCAGACGGCGCGGGCCGGGGACCGGCTCTGCGTCAGCGGCACCATCGGCGATGCGGCGCTCGGCCTCGCGCTGCGGCTCGCCCCCGACGCAGGGCTCGACGTCGCCCATCGCGACGTCTTGCAGGATCGCTACCTGCATCCGCGCCCGCGGCTGGCGCTTGCGCCCGTGCTGCGCGGCCACGCCCGTGCCGCGATGGACGTGTCCGACGGCCTCGTCGGCGACTTGACCAAGATGCTGGCCGGCACCGGCCTGACCGCCCGGATCGAGGCCGCACGGGTCCCGCTCTCGGCTGCCGCTCGGGTGCTGATCGCGAAAAATCCGTCCCGCCTCGCCACGGCACTGACCGGGGGCGACGACTACGAGATCCTCTGCGCGGTGCCGCCGGACTCGCTGCCGGCCTTCCTCGCCGAGGCCGAGCGCGTCGGCGTCCCTGCGGCCGAGATCGGTCTCGTGGAACCGGGCGAGGCGCCGCCGCTCGTGGTCGACGATGCGGGCGAGGCGATGACGTTCGGGGCGGGCTCGTTCAGCCACTTTTGAGAACGGTTTCCCGTCCTGCGCCCGGCATTTGTGGGCGCCTATATCAGCGAGCCCGGAACCCCCGACCGGGCCCGACACGTCGTACGGCGGCCCGTCACGGGCGGCTTCCGGGTTCCGCTATGCGGCCGCGGGACGACGGGGGGCGTTCACTCCTCGATCCCCACCTGCCGCCGGCTCAGCGTCCAGACCTTTTCCTGCAACGCCTGGTCCCGGCTGAGCGGCGACGTGTCCGTCTCGCGGCAGCGCGCGAAGTAGCGCCCGTTCACGCCCGCGATCTCCGGCGCCGTCGCCACGAACAAGGACGTGCGCGCCCCCTTCTCCGGCGTGATCAGCAACGGGCGGATCAGGCGCCACGCCAGCTTCAGCATCCCGTGGGTATTGCCCGCGAACCCACTCGCCACGACGCCGGGATGCACCGCGTTGACGGTCATCCGAGTGCCGGACAGCCGCCGCGCCAGGGCGTAGGTGAAGAGCACGTTGCCGAGCTTGGCCTGCGAATACGCCCCCATCGCCGCATAGCGCCGGGCGCCGTCGCGATCGTCGAGGTCGATCCGGCCGCGGGTATGGGCGGCGGACGCCACGTTGACGATGCGGGCGGACGGCGCCGCGGCGAGCCGCGGCATCAGTTCGTGCGTCAGGAGCACGTAGGCGAGATGGTCGAGCGCCCAGGTGCGCTCGATCCCGTCGGCGGTGACGTGGCGCTCGGAGAAGATCGCGCCCGCGTTGTTCACGAGGATGTCGAGGGCCGGATAGCGCGCACCGGCCTCCGCCGCGAGCCGGCGGACCTGCGCCTGCTCCGAGAGGTCGGCGACGAAGCCGTCGGCCTGCGCCCCCGTCTCCCGCCGGATGCGCGCGACGATCGCTTCGGTGCGGGCGGGATCGCGCCCGACCACCCCGACTCGCGCGCCGAGGCGAGCGAGGCCCAAAGCCGTCTCGGCGCCGATCCCGGAGGTGGCGCCGGTGACGAGGGCGGTGCGCCCGCGCAGATCGACGGCCATCCGGCTCAGAACACCGCCTGACCGATCGCGACCGCGATGACCACGATGATGATCGCCAGCACCAGGAAGAGGCCGAACAGGATGCGGGCGATGGAACTCGCGCCCGAGGCGATGCCGGTGAAGCCGAGCGCGCCCGCGACCAGAGAGATCACGAAGGCAATGGCGGCCCATTTCAGGAGGGTCATGACGCGGAACTCCGAAGCGTAAGCGTCGCGATAATCGACGCCGGGGCCGCAGCGTTCCGTCCGCTCGCGATGATCGGGCGATTATCGTTCGGTCGGGGCCGCCGCCTGCCGCACCAGCACCTCCGCCAGCGCATGGTAGAGCCCGCTGCTGCAGACGAGCTTCGACACCGCGTCGGCGATCAGCGCGGCCAGCATCAACGGGATCATCATGGCGTGGTCCTGGGTCATCTCGGTGACGATGACGAAGGCGGTGATCGGCGCCTGAAGCACGCCGGTCAGGTAGGCGACCATGCCGATCAGCACGAGCGCGCCGACCGGCACCTGCGGCAGCAGCAGGGCCGCCTCCGCGCCGATCCCCGCGCCCACCGCCAGCGAGGGCGCGAACAGGCCGCCGGGGATGCCGCTGATCGACGAGAGCAGGGTCGCGAGCCACTTCAGCGGGGCGAATTCGATGCGGGCGGCGCTCTCGCCGTGCAGGATCGCCCGCGCCTCCTCGTAGCCGGTCCCGTAGACGGTACCGCCGGAGGCAAGCCCGCACAGGGCGACTCCGAGGCCGCACAGGACGGCGAAGGCGATCGGAAAACGGGCGACGAAGGCCCCGCTCCGCCCCGGCAGGCCGCGGGCGACGGCGATGACCGCGCGGCTGAACAGCCCGCCCGCGAGCCCACCCGCCACGCCGATCAAGGGGACGGCGAGCCAGCCGGCGGCGAGCGAGAGACGGGCGTCGGTGGTGCCGAAATAGGTGTAGTCGCCCAGGATCGCCAGCGAGGTCAGGCCCGCCGCGACGATCGTCGCCACGACAAGCCCGCTGCCGCGGCTGTCATAGGCGCGGCCGAGTTCCTCGATGGCGAAGACGATGCCGGCGAGGGGCGCGTTGAAGGCCGCCGCCACGCCTGCGGCAGCGCCCGCGAGCAGCAGGCCGAGCATATGCGCCGGGCTCACCCGGCCGAAGGTGGCCATGATCGCCGCCCCGACCTGCACCGTCGGCCCCTCCCGGCCGATCGAGGCGCCGCAGAGGAGGCCGAGCACCATGACGACGACCTTGCCGCCCGCGACCCGCAGCGAGACCAGCGCGTGGCGGGCCGCCGGATCGTCGATGGCGCGCGCCGCGATGACCTGGGGGATGCCGGACCCCTGCGAGTTGGGGAAGACGCCCCGCGCCAGCCATGCGGCGAGGGCGAACCCGGCCGGGCAGAGCAGGAGCGCGAGCCACGGCGAGAGATCGAGTGCGCGGCGGAACGCGGCCTGCGCGGCGTCGGCGGCCCAGGCCATCAGCACGGCGGCGAGCCCGACGCAGACGCCGCCGGCCACGAACAGGGCCCGGCGCCGCAGCACCGTCCAGGCATCGGGCGAGGGGACGCGCAGCCGCTGCAGGGCGGATCGCAGGACGGAGGGACTCAGCGGCATAGCATCAGAGAAATGGCATCAGAGGAATGGCATCAGAGGAATGGCATCCGGGAATCGGGGTGGAGATCGTCCGGCGGACAGGTCCCATGCGGCGATCTTGCAGGGATCTTGCCGGGCCGGTCCCCTCGCCGCCAAGCCCGCTTGTCCGTTATCCGGTGGGCAGGGCCGGCGGCCCCATTCCCGGAGCCGGAACCTTGACGACACACGGCTCGATCTCTCGCGGTGCAGCAAATGGTCCCGGTTGCGGGAGTTGCCCGGATCTGCGCGTGTAGGCGTTGCGCTATCGAGGGCGGACGGGGGCCGGGGCGGCACCGGATCGCCGTGGACGGACGGCAACCGACAAGGACCGGGAGACGGCATGGCGCGGCTGACCACGGTTCCGGTGAGCGCGGTCCTTCTCGGGATCGCCGGGCTGATCCCGTTCGTGGGCTTCGCGGCGCTCGCGGTCAGCGGGTCCGACGGCGGCCTCGGCACGATCGGCCTGTCGCCGCGCACGATGCTCTCCGCCTACGGCGCGGTGATCGCCTCGTTCCTCGGCGGCATCCGCTGGGGCGTCGCCGCCGCCCGCGGGGCCGGCTGGCCCGATTACCTGCTGGCGATCGTTCCCTCGCTCCTCGCCTGGGCGGCGCTCGCGGCGCCCGCCCCGTGGGACCTGCGCATGCTCGGGGCGCTGGTCCTTCTGTGGGGCTTCATCGATCAGGATCTCTCACGCCGCGGCATGGTGCCCGGCTGGATGAGCCGGCTGCGGCTGGCGCTTTCCGTCGTCGCCGGAGCGGCGTTGCTGGTCGCGGCGTGACGAAGTCTCGACGCGTGTCTCCGGGCGGACACGAAAAAAGCCTCCGGCGCGACCTTGCGGGCGCGCCGGAGGCTTTTTTGTTGCGCGCGCTGTCCCGGTAAGGGCGGGCGCGCGACGGAACGTCGTTACAGGGTCGGCGAGCGGCCGCGCATCAGGCCGATGACGGCCGAGATGGCGAACAGGACGATCGCGACGAAGAAGACGAGCTTGGCGGCCTCCATGGCCGTGCCGGCGATACCGCCGAAGCCCAGCAGGGCGGCGACCAGGGCGACCACGAGGAATGTAACGGCCCAACCGAGCATTTTGCAAGTTCCTTCCAAGAACTGGCGCGGCACGTGCCACGGCCTCTTGACCGCAATAACGTCAAGGTTTCACAGTCGGTTCCTTTGGCGGGCCGCGGTTCCTGCGCCGTCCCCACGATTCCTGTGACGTGCGTTTCGTCGCCCTGCGGCGAGATGCCGGGCGGAACCGGGTGGCGGAACGGGCCGTTCGTCACCAGCTATCTCTCGACGGCCCTCAGGAATTTCGAAGGAGGCGTTCGGCGTGCCTGCACAGACCAAGACCGGATCCATCAAAGCCGCTCTCGCGAAAGCCGTGCACGCCGCCGTGGAGCGGCTCTCCGCCCTCGTGCCCCAGCCGGTGCTTCAGCCGGTGCCCGTCCGGGTGAAGTCGGGCCGGCGCCGCTGACGCCACCGAGACACCGCCTCGAGGATTCCAGAAGCGCCGCCCGCCCCGGGCGGCGCTTCTGCGTTGTGGAGGGTCCTTCCACACCCCTGTCGCGTTAGCGTTACCGGGCGCGGATCGTGCAGCGAATCCGTTTCCGGCGGTCCGCCAAGGCCTTGCGACGGGAAGCGGCCCTTCGCTCCGGCCAGTGGGGTCCGCCCCCCGCGCACCTCCGCGGTTTCCCGCAATTGTCCGCCCGCACGGGGCCGTCCTAGCTGCCCCGGCGCGGACCGGAGCAAGCCGGACCCGCAGCAGCGGGAGACGGACGGGAATGGCCTTCGGCAAGCGTGCCTCGGCAGCGTGGAGGCGGACGCCCGTCCGCGTGAGCCCGCCGATCCGGCGGCGGCGCGCATGGACGACCGCGTTGTTCGGGCTCGCCCTCGGCTTTGCCGGCATGGGGGCCGCCACCACGATGGTGCGCGCGTCCGAGCGCGGCATCTTCGCCGAGATGTTCGACGCGCTGTTCGGTCCGCCGAAGCCCGCCGCGGCGCCCGTGGCGGCGCCCGTCGAGATGCCGCGCAAGACGCCGCGGCGCTATTCGGCCCTGCCCGATGCGCGCAGCCTGAAGGCCGGCCGCTCTCTGGCGCAGCAGACGCCGCGGGTTCGGGCCCGCGCGATACGGCCTCCGGTCGCGGAAGCCGCGGCCGGTCCGGGGCCGGCGCCGCTCAAGGGCACACAGACCGTGTGCGTGCGCCTGTGCGACGGTTACGCCTTCCCCCTCGGCCGGCTGCGCAACCCCACCGACCTCCCGGTGCATCAGGCGGCCTGCGCCGCCGCCTGCCCCGGAACCCGCACCGACCTGTTCACCCTCGCTTCCGGCCAAACCGAGTTCGAGCAGGCCGTCAGCCTCGCCGGTCAGCCCTACCTGTCGGCCTCCTGGGCCAATCTCTACCGGACCAAGCGCGTCGCCCACTGCGCCTGCCGCCCGGCCGGGGCGACGGGTCCACTCCCGAGCGCCGCCGAGGATCCCACCGTGCGGGCGGGCGACGTGTTCGCCACCGCCGACAGCGCCGAGGTGGTGACCGCGGTGACGCGCACCGGCCCGGTTCTGGCCGACTACCGGGAGGCGGGCATCACGGAGGTCCGCCGCCGCGCCATCGAGGCGCGCGTCGGGGCGATCGGCCGGGACGCGGACGCGGCGGCCTTCCGGCGCGTGCTGCGGCTCGCCGAGAACCGCGCGCTCCGCATCCGCACCGCCGAGGCGCAGGTCGTGCGGCTGCGTAGGGACGGCGCCGAGCCCGGCTTCGGCTTCTCGGAGCCGCGCGAGGCGGGCGCGGGCTTCCGCCCGGTCCGCGTCGTCGCCCCCTCGCCGTTCGAGCGCTGAACCGGCACCATTGGCGAACCGGCCCGGCTGTCGTAGGCGGACATCTCCGCGCTCCGGCGCGCCCGCCCACGAAGCCTATCGCATGAGCCGATCCCCCGAGGAGGCGCAGGCCGCTTCCGCGCCTTCCCCCGGCTTCGAGGCCGCGCTGCCGCCCGCCGGGCGTCTGGAGACCGTGAGCCCGCTGGTGCGGCGGCGGATCTGCCCCAATGGCGGCCCGTTCACCGCGAGCGGCACCTGCAGCTACGTGGTCGGGCGGGACCGCGTCGCGGTGATCGATCCCGGTCCCTCCGACGCCGGCCATGTCGAGGCGCTGCTGGCCGATCTCGGCTCGGAGCGCGTCGAGGCGATCGTCGTCACCCACACCCATCGCGACCACTCGCCGGGCGCGCGTCTGCTCCGGGCGCTGACCGGGGCGCCGATCGTCGGCTGCGGCCCGCACCGCGCCGCCCGCGACCTCGCCGAGAACGAACTGCCCGTGCTTGACGCCAGCGCCGACCGCGAGCACCGGCCCGACCGGGAGCTGGCCGACGGCGAGAGCCTCGACGGCGACGGCTGGACGCTCACCGCGGTGGCCACGCCCGGCCACACCATGAACCACCTCGCCTTCGCCCTGCCGCAGGAGAACACGCTGTTCTCGGGCGACCACGTGATGGCGTGGTCGACCTCCATCGTCGCCCCGCCGGACGGCTCGATGCGCGCCTACATGAATTCGCTCGACCGGCTGCGCGAGCGCGCGGAGACGCTCTACTGGCCGGGCCATGGCGGCCCGGTGCGTGACCCGCGCCGCTTCGTGCGTGGGCTCGCCGCCCATCGCCGCCAGCGCGAGGCGGCGATCCGGGCACGGCTGGCGGCGGGAGACGCGGACATCCGCGCCATCGTCGGCGCGGTCTATCAGGGCTTGAGCCCCAAGCTGCTCGGGGCGGCGGCGCTCTCGGTCTTCGCCCATTTGGAAGATCTGGTGGAGCGCGGCCTCGTCGCCACCGACGGGCCGCCGCTGCTGAGCGGGCGGTTCCGGCCGACCTGACCTACTGCCGACCTGACCTACTTCAGTGCGATGGCGAGGTTGGCCACCTCGTCCAGATAGGAGCGGATGCGGTCGGCGTTGTCGCCCAGATCGCGGGTGCCGAGGCGCGAGGCCGAGCGAACGTCGATCCGCGCCCCGTCCGCCCGCGGATGCACCCGCACGGTGATGTCGGCGGGCAGGTTGAGCAGGCGCGTATGCGCCACCGCCTCGATCCGGCCGTTGCCCATGCGCCCGCCGGGGCGGATCGCCTCGACGATCTGCCATTTGCGGTTCACCGCCGCCTTGCGGGCGAGTTCGAACGCCTGATCGGCCTCCACGTCGAGGGTCAGCGGCGCGATCTGCGGATAGGCCGCCCGCTGCAGCTCCCGCGCCTTGGGGCCGGGATCGGGCGGGTAGCGCCCCTCGCGCGCTGCGAAGGCGAGGCGCGAGCGCGAGAAGGCGGGCGGACGCTCGGTGTCGGTCGTCACGTCGGTGATGGCGGGCAGCCGCACGCCCTTCAGCGCCGCGTAGGCCGGATAGGCGAGCACGAGGCTCGCGAGAAACAGCCCGCCGACCGCCGCGCCGAGCCCGCCCGCCCCCTCGCGCCACACCCGGACGAAGGCGAACAGGGCGAACAGGATCGCCACCACCGACAGGGCCACGCCGCTGCCGAGCACGGCCATGGCCGGCATCGCCTCGGCGGACGGGCTGCGCACGAGCAGCACCGCCATCCCGGTGACGAGGACGGACAGGATCGCGAGGGTGCGGGCGTAGCGGCCCGCGCGCGTCACCGGTTCGTCGAGGATCTGACGGCGCATCGCCTGGAGCAAGGATTGCTGACGGAAGCCGGACTGTATCGCCTGGGGACAGCCCACGCCACTCGGCTGCCCGCTTCAGGGTCATCGCCGACAGCGATCACCCTGCTTTTTTGCCGGCCTCACGCGCCGGCGGCCGCCTTCGCGGCCTTGGCTCTCGCTCCGCCAGACGCCTCGGCAAGCCGGGGCCCGCTACGCGGAGTGCTCTTGGCGCTCGGAATACGGTGGCCACCGCTCGTACGCGCGATCGCCTGCATCCGTTCGCTCGCTCTGCTATAGGCCTGAGCAGCATGTCGCAGCCCCCTCACCCCGAGCCGAGCACCGAGCCCGATCCGCTGCGCGTCTGGTTCCGCTTCATCCGCCTGAGCCGGCGCGTCACCGCCGCCGTCGCGGCGGAGCTGCGCGGCACCGGTCTGTCGATCCCGCAATTCGACGTGCTCTCGACGCTGTCCGAACGCGAGGGCCTGACCCAGCAGGAACTGGCCGGGCGGCTCTACGTGACCAAGGGCAACGTCTCGGGGCTGATCGATCGGCTCGTCGAGGCCGGCCTCGTCGAGCGGCGGCCCATCCCCGGCGACCGGCGCTCGCACGCGCTCCATCTCACGCCGACCGGCGCGGCCCTCGCGGCCCGCGGCATCGACGCGCAGGCGGCCTATGTCGCGCGGACCCTCGGGCAGCTCGACCCGAGCGAACTCGAAACCTTCGAGGCCCTGGTGCTGAAGTGGCGTGCCCTGGCGCGGGCGGATGCGGAGGGGCCGGGCAAACAAAAACAGACGCCGGGGGCGCCTGTCGAAGAGGGTTGACGTTTCTCGTTCTTCTCGGCCGGGGCGGCACGGCGCGGACGACGCGCGGTGCGCCACCCCGTCCGGATCAGGCTTCGCCGGTGCGCCCGGTCGATTGTCCGCCCTTGCGGCCCGCGGACGAGGCCAGCTCACGATCCTGCGAGAACGAGCGCTTCTCGGCCGGTACGGAGCGGCCGCCCTTGCTGGCGATCTCGCGCTGCCGCTCAATGTTCATGGACGCGAAACCTCTCTTCGAGGTCGAATTTCCTGTTGCCATTGACGCCTCCTCAGGCTCGATTTTTCACACTTTCCTCAACCTTCAGCGCAATCGATGGTTCCTTGGCCGTATCGATCGCGGTCGAGTGCGAAACCCCTGTCCAGTCCAGACGTTACGAGCGTTCCGACAAGGATTTGCGCGGACTTGTGAACAGGCCTCCCACAGGCCGCGCCACATCCGGAAGGAGCCGGAAATGACCAATCGTCATATGGTAAAGCCTGACGCTGCGGCCAAGCCCCCCGGGGAATCCGGGCCGCAGCAGCCGAACCGGCACCCGCTGCCGCCGATGCCCGCACCGGAGGACAGCCGCACCCCGACGGTGCGGGAGGAGCCGATCGACTCGCCCCAGCCCAACGCCGGCCTCGAGCGCGACCCGCCCGCGCCTGGCGAAATCGGGCTCTCGACCGATCACCGCTCCTGACGTGCCGCCGAGCGTCGTCGTCCCTGCCGCTTTGACAGGCCCGACCGGCGGGGCTAGGCGCCGCGCTCCTGAGGCGGCGGATCGGAGAGAGCCATGACCCTCGACAACGAGGTGACGTCGCTGCGGCAGGTGCCGCTGTTCCGCGAGGTCGAGCCCGCGCGCCTCAAGCTCCTCGCCTTCACCAGCGAGCGGGTGCATTTCGAGGACGGACAGCTGTTCTTCGCCCGCGGCGAGGCGGCGGATGCCGCCTACCTCATCCTGGAGGGCGGTGCCGCCGTCACGATCGACGGGCCGCACGGTCCCGTGCGCCTCGCGCTTCTGGCCGCCAACGCGCTGGTGGGCGAGATGGGCATCCTGGCCGACCAGCCCCGCTCGGCCACCGTCACCGCCGACGGCGCGACGACGGCTCTGCGGATCGACCGCGACGTCTTCCTCGAATTGCTGGCGCAGTTCCCGCAGATCGGCATCGCGGTGATGCGCGACCTCGCGCTACGCCTGGAGCAGACCAACCAGCGGCTGGCCGAGCGCGGCGGAGTCTAGCCAAGTCTGGCTGTTTGCACCGGATATCACCTCACGCCGTCATTCCGAGCCAGAGCCGAAGCAATGACGGGACGGCCGGTCAATACCGCGCCGGAACGAACATCTCCGGCGGCACCGGATGGCGCAGATAATCCGCGTTGCGCACCCGGTCGGGCAGCACCACCGGCGGATGCTCCACCGTGCCGTAGGGCACCTGTTCCAGCAGGTGGCTGATGCAGTTGAGCCGCGCCCGCTTCTTGTCCACCGCCTCGACCACCCACCACGGCGCCTCTTGGATGTGGGTGCGGGCCAGCATGTCCTCCTTGGCGCGGGTGTAGTCCTCCCAGCGGCGGCGTGACTCGACGTCCATCGGCGAGAGCTTCCACTGCTTGAGCGGATCGTGGATGCGCATGCGGAAGCGCATCGCCTGCTCGGCATCGGTGATCGAGAACCAGTACTTCACCAGCACGATGCCGGAGCGCACCAGCATCCGCTCGAACTCGGGAACCGAGCGGAAGAACTCCTCGACCTCGGTCTCGTTGCAGAAGCCCATCACCCGCTCGACGCCCGCGCGGTTGTACCACGAGCGGTCGAACAGAACGATCTCGCCCGCCGCCGGCAGGTGGCTGACGTAGCGCTGGAAGTACCATTGCGTCCGCTCGCGCTCGCTCGGCGCGGGCAGCGCGGCGACGCGGCAGATGCGGGGATTGAGGCGCTGGGTGATGCGCTTGATCGCCCCGCCCTTGCCGGCCGAATCGCGCCCCTCGAACAGCACGACGATGCGCAGGCCCTCGTTCTTCACCCAGTCCTGCAGCCGCACCAGCTCGTGCTGGAGCCGCAGCAGCTCGCGGAAGTAGGTGCGCCGGTCGAGGCCTTCGCCGGACTCCCCTTCGAGGCGGGCCTCGTCGAGTTCGAGTTCCCATTCCTCGTCGTAGCTGTCGGCGATCTCGCGGCGGATCGCTTCGAGTTCGTCGTCCCGCAGGCGGATGCCGTCTTCGCTCATGGTCGGGATTCACGTCCGGTGGTCGTTCGTCCCGCCGCTTAGAGCACCCTCATGTGACAGTCCGGCGAAGCTTCATTGCGAACCCATCATCGTCGGCACGTCGTCCGGTACGGCATCCGCGATCCGTCTGCCGAACAGGGAAGCGGCCCGGCGCGCCCAGCCGTTGCGCAGTCGCCGCGCCGCCCAGACCGCGCCGGGCTCGACCGCCATCGCGCGGGAGAACTGGCTCGCCCGGATCGCCGCCGCATCGCTCGCCCGCTTGACCGGGTCGTCGTAGAAGGCGGCGATCTTGTCCGCCCCCATGCCCGGCGTGACGAGCCAGCCCGGCAGGTGGACCCGGCACAGACGCTCGACATCGGTGAGCACCCGCCGCACCCCGACACCCGGCGCCGGACAGGTGGTGCAGAAGGCGTCGCCCACGAGCACCACACCATCGCGCCGGTATTTTTCGGAGATGGTCAGGTCGATGGGACGAATCTGCACCCGTCCTTCGATGCCGAGACCGCCGCAGGCCGCCTCCAGACCCGGCAGCAGCGCGGCGAGTTCCCGGGCCGGTTCACGGCGGAAGGCGCGGGTCCACTCCTCGCCCGTCTCGCGGTAGACGAACAGGTTGGCCCGCATGGCGCCGTTCACGGGGAACAGCGTGAGGTAGGCGGTGCGGTCGGCAGGGCCGCGCCCGTACCACGCGAGCGATTCGAACGGGTAAGCGGCCGCCCTCCGGTCGAGGAAGAAGCCGAGTGAGAGGGAATGGCCGGGCCCGGTCATGACGCGCCCGATGCCGGCCTTGCGGCGCACGCTGTCGCCGAGGCCCGTGGCGATCACGACGAGGCGCGCCTCGATGCGCCGGCCGTCGGCGAGCGACACGCTCTGCCGCTCCGGCCCGGTATCCAGGGCCTCGACGCGCCCGACCCGCACGGCCGTATCGGGCGGCAGGCCGGCTCGCAACGCATTGACAAGGTCGGAATAGACGAAACCGTACTCGTCGGCGACGCGCCGCACCGGGCGGGCGCCGGGGCGGTGGATGTCGATCGACCCGATCGCCGTCAGCGCAGGGCGCGCGGCCCCGTCGAGCCCGAGCCGCTCGAACAGCGCCCAGTGCGCGCCGCCGAGCTTCTCCGCGCGGAATTCCTGGGGGAACACCGTGTGCGAATCGATCAGCGCGACCCGGTACCCGGCGCGCGCGAGCATCGAGGCCGCGGCGGTGCCGCCGAGCCCGGCGCCGATCACCGCCACGTCGACGCGGTCGAGGTCGCCGGGGTCTTCGATCGGCATCACGCTTGATCCGAAGCGGAACGAACCGCCCCCGCATGGGACGGCTCCCGTTGCTTTGCCGACGGTGGGGCAAGGCGTGGGCCGAGCGTGACGATCCCGTGGATGGGCAGAACGATCGGCGTGTCCCGTGCCACACGCCCCTGCCGTCATTCCGGCGCGCCTGAGGGGAACCCGGAACTCGAGACCGGCCGCGACGCTGTTTTTGGGCGTCGCGTCACAGGTGGATTCCGGGGTCCGCTGCGCGGTCCCGGAATGACGGCCCTGGTTGCTACCGGGACGCGATCCCCGGGACGCCGACGATCACTCGCCCTTGCCCAGCGCCGCTTGCGCGGCGGCGAGCCGTGCGATCGGCACGCGGAAGGGCGAGCAGGAGACGTAGTCGAGGCCGACCTCCTGGCAGAAGCCGATGGAGGCCGGGTCGCCGCCGTGCTCGCCGCAGATGCCGAGCTTGATGTCGGGCCGCTGCGCCCGGCCGCGCTCCGTCGCGATCTTGACGAGTTCGCCCACGCCCTCGCGGTCGATCGACACGAAGGGATCGACGGCCAGAATGCCCTTCTGGGTGTAGGGCCCGAGGAAGGTCGCGGCGTCGTCCCGCGAGATGCCGAGCGCGGTCTGGGTCAGGTCGTTGGTGCCGAAGGAGAAGAATTCCGCAGTCTCGGCGATCTCGCCGGCCTTGAGCGCCGCGCGCGGCAGCTCGATCATCGTGCCGACCTGATACTCGAAGCTGGCGCCGGTCTCTTCCGCCACGGCCTTCGCCATGGCGTCGATGCGGGCCTTGACGATGTCGAACTCCATCCGGGTGAAGACGAGCGGCACCATCACCTCCGGGGTCACCGGGGCGCCGGTGTCTTTGGCGGCCTGCACCGCGGCCTCGAAGATCGCGCGGGCCTGCATCTCGGCGATCTCGGGGAAGGCGATGGCCAGCCGGCAGCCGCGGAAGCCGAGCATCGGATTGTGCTCGGAGAGTTCGCGGGTGCGGTGGCGGATCTTGTCCTCGCTGACGCCGGTCGCGGCCACGACCTCCTGCACCTCCTCGTCGGTGTGCGGCAGGAATTCGTGCAGCGGCGGGTCGAGCAGGCGGATCGTGACGGGCAGACCCGACATGATCGTGAACAGCTCGACGAAGTCCTGGCGCTGGTAGGGCAGGAGCTTGGCGAGCGCCGCGCGGCGCCCTTCCGCGTCGTCGGCCAGGATCATCTCGCGCACCGCGACGATCCGGTCGCCCTCGAAGAACATGTGCTCGGTGCGGCACAGGCCGATGCCTTCCGCGCCGAACTTGCGGGCGGCCCGCGCATCGGCTGGGGTGTCGGCATTGGTGCGGACCTTCATGGTGCGCACCGCGTCGGCCCATTCCATCAGCGCGGCGAAGTCGCCCGACAGCTCCGGCTGGAGCATCTTGACCTCGCCCTGGATCACCTGGCCGGTCGAGCCGTCGACGGTGATGACCTCGCCCGCCTTCAGGGTCACGCCGCCGACCGTGAGCGTCTGCGCCTTGTAGTCGATGCGGATCGAGCCGACGCCGGAGACGCAGGGCTTGCCCATGCCGCGGGCGACCACCGCCGCGTGGCTGGTCATGCCGCCCCGCGTCGTCAGGATGCCTTCCGCGGCGTGCATGCCGTGGATGTCCTCGGGGCTCGTCTCGATGCGCACGAGGATGCACTTGCGCTCGGCCTTTTTGGCGGCCTCCGCGGCCTCCGAGTTGAACACGATCTCGCCGACCGCCGCGCCCGGCGAGGCGGGCAGGCCGGTGGCGATGACCTTGCGCTCGGCATCCGGGTCGATGGTCGGGTGCAGGAGCTGGTCGAGCGCGCCCGGCTCGATGCGCAGGATCGCCTCGTCCTTGGAGATCAGACCCTCGCCCGCGAGCTCGACGGCGATGCGCAGAGCGGCCTTGGCCGTGCGCTTGCCGTTGCGGGTCTGGAGCATCCAGAGTTTACCCCGCTCGATGGTGAACTCCATGTCCTGCATGTCGCGGTAGTGTTTTTCGAGCACCCCGTAGATCCGCGTCAGTTCCGCGAAGCTCTCGGGCATCGCCTTCTCCATCGACGGCTTGTCCGACTTCGCCTCGATGCGGGCCTTCTCGGTGATGTCCTGCGGGGTGCGGATGCCCGCCACCACGTCCTCGCCCTGGGCGTTGATGAGGAACTCACCGTAGAGCGCGCTCTCGCCGGTGGAGGGGTTGCGGGTGAAGGCGACGCCGGTGGCCGAGGTGTCGCCCATGTTGCCGAACACCATGGCCTGGACGTTGACCGCCGTGCCCCAGCTCTCCGGGATCTGGTTCAGCTCGCGGTACTTCTTGGCCCGCGGGATCATCCACGAACTGAACACCGCGCCGATGGCGCCCCAGAGCTGGTCCTCGGGCTTCTGCGGGAAATCCGAGCCGTGCTCGTCGCGGACGATCTTCTTGTAGGTGCCGATGAGCTGCTTCCAGTCGTCGGCCGTCAGCTCGGTGTCGAGGCTGAAGCCCTTGCCGTCCTTGTAATGCTCCAAAGCCTCCTCGAAGGCGTGGTGCTCCACGCCGAGCACGACGTTCGAATACATCGTGATGAAGCGGCGGTAGGAATCGTAGGCGAAGCGCTCGTCGTCGGCGTCCTTGGCCAGCGCCTCGACGGTGGCGTCGTTGAGGCCGAGGTTGAGCACGGTGTCCATCATGCCGGGCATCGAGGCGCGCGCCCCGGAGCGGACCGAGACGAGGAGCGGCTTCTCGGCGTCGCCGAAGCGGCGGCCGGTCAGCGCGCCGACCTGCTCCAGCGCGGCCTTCACCTCTTCGGCGAGTTCCGCCGGATAGGTCTCGCCGTGCTGGTAGTAGTAGGTGCAGACTTCCGTCGTGATGGTGAAGCCGGGCGGCACCGGCAGGCCGAGGTTCGACATCTCGGCGAGGTTGGCGCCCTTGCCGCCGAGGAGGTTGCGCATCGACGCCTCGCCCTCGGCCTTGCCGTCACCGAAGGAATAGACCCATTTCGTCATCAGGCTCTCCGCTGGCGGATGGCGTGCTCATAATCATAGCCGTGCCCGCGGGCGTGGCCCAACTCCTGCCGCGGCGCAAGGAGAAGCTTCGCGCGCCCCGCCGGCGGGGGTGACGAAGGACCCGCTCTGTCAGAGCCTCACCCGAGGTGGCGCAGGACGCCCAGGCCGATCAGCCCGACGACGATGAGGTAGATCGCAACGATGTAGTTGAGGAGCCGCAGTGCGATCCGGATCAGGATGCCGGCGGCGATGGTGGCGATCGGCTGGAGGTGGGAGATCGTGAGGGCGATGAAATGCTCTCTACGTCGATTCAGAGCAATAAAATAATGAGGCTCGATTCAAGAAACTATGAGTACGCTACAATATGGTTAATCTTTCGAGTGCTTTTCCGTTTTAAATTTTTAAATAGAGTTTAGTTTCTCTTGCGAAAAACTCTCAGATTGGCACGTGCAGTGCGCGGAGAATTTGAATGCATGCGTTTACAACTGGCAGATTCTTCCACGCCGCTTGAAGCGGTAATTTATCAGGTTGCAAAATCTGTTGATTTACCGCATGCGCCTTAGGGTCGCTGACAGGGCTGAGTTCGTTGTTCGTATTACTTCCTGTGAAAGTGCCAATCTGAGAATTTTGGACATAGCTTCCACTTATATTGATGTTAGACATTTTATTTCTCCCGCTTGCCTTACCTTGAAATTTGGTTGATCTGCGAGTCCATTATAATGCTGTCCGATATATCTATCGAATAGCTAACCGTTTCGCGCGACATTGCATCGTTTAATTTTTCCACTATTGACTCGAGAAGAGTCAGATCTTTGGATCTCAAGGGAGTAATTTTTCCTGCATTAGTTTGCAGCATCAAAAGATATTTCTTTTTGTTTATATATACACCGAGCGCTATCATTGCGCCACCAAACAAGAAAACGAGAAAAGAAGGTATCATAGCACCTCCCAATATACCACCAATTCCAACCATAAATAAGAAACCTGACTTAGATTGATCTGATTTATCTTCGACAACACCCACTTCAGCTATATTCTTAATCTGTATGATACGGCCGCCGATTGACATGACATGATTTGTTATTGTAAGTTTTGCCATTGCAATTCTCCAAAGATCTTGTATTGAAACTTGAGCGCGGAGATTTTTTACTCCATAAATAAGCCGTACCCAATATAATAGACGAAAGAAGCGGAAATATCAAATAGAATCTGACGAGATCGAAGAGTTTCGGCAGAAAATATTAGAACAATTCAAAAATTTTTGCTACAAAATTCTAGATTTGCAAGAAACTTCAAATACGATAGCGGCCGCCGCGCTTCACCAGCACCCGCGTGCCCACCGGCACCCGCTCGTAGAGATCGACGATGTCCTCGTTGAGCATGCGCACGCAGCCCGAGGACATCTGCTCGCCGATGCTCCACGGCTCGTTGGTGCCGTGGATGCGGAACAGCGTGTCGCGGCTGCCCTGGTAGAGGTAGAGCGCGCGGGCGCCGAGCGGGTTGTCGACGCCGCCCTTGCGCGAGCGGTCGATCTCCGGGTTGAGCGAGACCATGGTGGTGGTGGGCGTCCAGTCGGGCCAGACGCCCTTGCGCGCGATGCGCGCCTCGCCCTTCCACGAGAAGCCGAGCTTGCCCACGCCGACGCCGTACTGGATCGCCCGGCCGCCCTCCTGCACCAGGGCGAGCTGGCGCCGGTCGATGTCGACCACGATGGTGCCCGGCGCCTCGGGGCCGGCATAGGCGACCTCCTGGCGGCGGTACTTCGGATCGAGCCGGGAGGTGTCGACCAGCGGTACGTCGTGCGGCTTGTCCGGCTTGGTGCCGATATACCACGCCGATTCGTCGTCGAGCGCGGCCGTCGGACCGGGACCGGAGGACTTGCAGGCGGCGAGCGGCACGAGGCAGAGCGCGGCGAGGAGCGTCCGGCCGGCGGAGGAACGGGCGAACGAGCGGGCGGGCATGGCCACTCCGTTGCGGGCGTCGCGGGACGGGGGTCGAGGAAACGTCATGCCCCATGACTAGCCGTAGCCGGGCCGTTC
The DNA here is from genome assembly GCF_014199935.1 of Methylorubrum rhodinum. Taxonomy (GTDB): domain Bacteria; phylum Pseudomonadota; class Alphaproteobacteria; order Rhizobiales; family Beijerinckiaceae; genus Methylobacterium; species Methylobacterium rhodinum. The sequence continues at coordinate 264,109 of NZ_JACHOP010000004.1, read as the reverse complement.
GGGTGTGACCTGAGGGCCGCATCGGCCCAGGAACGACGCCTCGCCGGGGCGCGGCCTCGCGTTATCTTGACCACGGCGCCCGCACATCGGAGCCCGACAGCCATGCCCGAGACCGAGACCCTGACCGCCGCGGACGTGCCGCTCGACGCCGCGGCGCTCGCGCCCGCGATCCATCTCGACCATTGCGTGATCCACGTCTCGGACTGGGATCGCGCGACCGCGTTCTACCGCGACGTGCTCGGCGCCGAGGTGATCCCGGCGGGCCGGGGCGTCGCGTTCCGCTTCGGCGGGGTGCAGCTCAACGTCCACGGTCCGGGCCGGATCGGCGAGCCCCGGGCGGCGAAACCCGTGATGCCCGGCGGCAGCGACCTGTGTTTCCGCTGGTCGGGGGCGATCGAGGACGCGATGGCGCATCTTTCCGCGCACGGGGTGCCGGTCGAACTCGGGCCGGTCGAGCGCAACGGGGCGGCGGGGGCCGGCGTCAGCGTCTATTTCCGCGATCCCGACGGCTCGCTGATGGAGTACATCACGTATCCGACGGAGTGAACCTCTCCGTCATTGCAAGGCGAAGGCGTAAGCCATCCAGCGATCCGCACTCTCCGAGAGAGTTCGCGCGGTCTACCGTTTCGTTGGCGCGGGCTCGCCCTCTTCGGAGTGGTCGAGCCCTGGATCGCGTCAGTTCCGCCTCGCGATGACGGCTCGGGGTGGAAGCCGAGGCGATCGATCGAAAACGGGTATGACGCGCCGAGACGACTTCGGCGAAACTGTTGGCGCCGCAAACCGGGACGTTGTGGCCGGGCCGAGAAGAGCCCATGTTGAGCCTGCATCACGGTCTCGCACCGTTCTCTCACCCACCTATGAAGACCGCGCCGCCTTCATCCAAAAAAGCGCCGCGGCGGACCCCTCCTTGGCCAGACGCATCGATCCGCAGGGCAAGCGCCCGCCCCTTCCCACCCGCGCGCAGATCCTCGCCTTCGTCGCCGAGACGCCGGGCGCCACCGGCAAGCGCGAGATCGCCAAGGCCTTCGGCCTCAAGGGCGCCGACAAGATCGGGCTGAAGGCGATCCTCAGGGAGATCGAGGACGAAGGCGGCCTGGAGCGCCAGCGCGGCGGTTTTCGAAAAGGCGGCAGCCTGCCCGACGTCGTCGTCGCCGACATCGTCTCCCGCGACCGGGACGGCGATCTGGTCGCCCGGCCGGCGCAGTGGGAGGGCGAAGGCGAGCCTCCGAAAATCGTCGTCGAGCTGCCGCGGGCGGGCCGCCAGGGCAACCGCCCGGCACCGGGCATCGGCGACCGGGCGCTCATCCGCGTCGCGCCCGACGGCGAGGCGCCGGGCCGCTACACCGGCCGCGTCATCAAGGTGATCGGCAAGAACCGCGCGGAGATCGTCGGCATTTTTCGCGCCGGGCGCGACGGCGGCCGCATCCTGCCCGTCGACAAGAAGTCTCAGGGCAAGGAGATCGCGATTCCCCCCGGCGAGGAGGGCGAGGCGCGCGACGGCGACCTCGTCAACGTCGCGGTGGAGCGCGAGACCCGCTTCGGCCTGCCCCGCGGCCGGGTGCGCGAGCGGCTCGGCGCGCTCGGCTCCGAGAAGGCGGTCAGCCTGATCGCGCTGCACGTCCACAACATCCCCCACGTCTTCCCCGCCGCCGTGCTGGCCGAGGCCGACGAGGCCAAGCGCGCGACCAAGCGCGGGCGCGAGGATTGGCGCGAGGCCCCGCTCGTCACCATCGACCCGCCCGACGCCAAGGATCACGACGACGCCGTGATGGCGCAAGCCGATCCCGATCCGGGAAACGAAGGCGGCTTCCTTGTCACCGTCGCCATCGCAGACGTCGCGGCCTATGTCCGCCCCGGCTCGGCGCTGGACCGCGAGGCGCTGCTGCGGGGCAACTCGGTCTACTTCCCCGACCGGGTGGTGCCGATGCTGCCCGCGCGCATCTCGAACGATCTCTGCTCGCTGCGCCAGGGCGAGGACCGCCCGGCGATTGCCGTGCGCATGGTGATCGGCGCCGACGGGGTGAAGCGCGCGCACACGTTCCACCGCGTCCTCATGCGCTCGCACGCCAAGCTCGCCTATGCCCAGGCGCAAGCCGCCATCGACGGCCGGCCCGACGAGACCAGCGGGCCGATCCTGGAGAGCGCGCTCCGCCCGCTCTACGCCGCCTACGAGGCGATGAAGCGGGCGCGCGATGTCCGCGGACCGCTCTCCCTCGATCTGCCCGAGCGCAAGGTGCTGCTGACGCCGGACGGCGGCGTCGACCGGGTGATCGTGCCGGAACGGCTGGAGGCGCACCGCCTCATCGAAGAGTTCATGATCCAGGCCAACGTCGCGGCGGCCGAGACCCTGGAGAAAGCCAATTCCCCGCTGATCTACCGCGTCCACGACGAGCCGGCTCTGGAGAAGATGCGGGCGCTCTCCGAAGTGCTCGCCTCCATCGGCATCAAGATCGTCAAGGCCGGGGCGCTCAAGGCCTCGCTGTTCAACCGCATCCTGGCGCAGGTGGCCGAGAGCGAGCACGCCATCTTCGTCAACGAGGTGGTGCTGCGGAGCCAAGCGCAGGCCGTCTACGCCGCGCAAAATCTCGGCCATTTCGGGCTGAACCTGCGCCGCTACGCCCACTTCACCTCGCCGATCCGGCGCTACGCCGACCTCATCGTCCATCGCGCGCTGGTGCGCGCCTGCGGCCTCGGCAAGGACGGGCTCCCCGACGACACCACGCCGGGGATGCTCGACGCGGTGTCCGAGCAAATCTCGGGGGCCGAGCGCCGGGCGATGGCGGCCGAGCGCGAGACCATCGATCGGCTGATCGCCGGCTACCTCGCCGACCGTGTCGGCGCGACCTTCGAGGGGCGCATTTCCGGCGTCACGCGCGCCGGCCTCTTCGTCAAGCTCGCCGAGACCGGGGCCGACGGCTTCGTGCCCGCCGCCACCATCGGCGCCGACTTCTACCGCCACGACGAGACCCTGCACGCGCTGGTCGGCGACCGCACCGGTGAGACGTTTCGGCTGGGCGATCCGGTCGAGGTGCGGCTCGTGGAAGCCGCGGCGGTGGCCGGTGCGCTCCGCTTCGAGATTCTCTCGGAAGGGCGCAGCCGCTCGGGCGGGGCGCGCCGGCCCGGCGCGACGAAGCCCGGCAAGGCGAAGTTCGGCGCCAAGCCGAAGTTTGAGAAGGCGAAATCCGCCCAATCCCGGCCCGGCCGCGCCTCCGCAAAACCCCCGGCCTCCGACGGCGACGGGTCGCGGCGTCATCGCGGCTCGCGTCGCTGAGCCGGAGCGGGTAGGATCGGGTCATGGATATCGAGGCATTCCCCCCGCCGGACACGGCGGCCGCGACGCGCACGCGGCTGGTCCCGGCCATGGCTCGCGGCTTCCTCAACCGCTGCTCGCATTGCGGTGAGGGCAAGCTGTTCGGCCGCTTCCTCAAGGTGCGGCCGGAATGCGAGGCCTGCGGCCTGTCGATGGAGGGCCACCGGGCCGACGACCTGCCGCCCTACCTCGTGATCTTCCTCGTCGGCCACATCGTCGGCTACCTCGTGCTGCAGGTCGAGATGGGCTACGACGTGCCGCTCTGGCTGTCGCTCACGGTCTGGCCGCTGCTCACCCTCGTCCTGGCGCTCGGGCTGCTTCAGCCGGTCAAGGGCGCGGTGATCGGCCTGCAATACGCGTTCGGTATGCACGGGTTCGGCGTGGCGCCGCCGGTCCTCGGCGCCGGGGAGAGGCGCGGCGGTGAGGCAGGAACCCGAACAGGCGACGCCCCCGGACTCGGCAACGCCTGAGGCCCCCTCCCCCGTCAAAGCCGCGACTGCGCTCCGCCCGCGCGAGGCCGCGACGCTGATCGTGCTCGACCGCTCCCGCAAGACCCTGCGGGTGCTGATGGGCCGGCGCAACGAGCGGCTCGCCTTCATGGGCGGCAAGTTCGTCTTCCCCGGCGGCCGGATCGAGCCCTCCGACCGGCAGATGCCGGTGGCCGGCGCCCTGTCGCAGCGGGCCGACGACGCGTTGCGGGCCAAGCTCCCCCGCGCCCCGCATCATCTCGGCCGCTCGTTGGCGTTGGCCGCCATCCGCGAGACCTACGAAGAGACGGGCCTCTTGATCGGCACCCGCGATTACGGCCCGCCGGAGACGGCGCCCGAAGGCGCGTGGCAGGCATTTCTCGAAGAGGGCGTGATGCCCGATCTCGAAGGCTTGCATCTGGTGGCCCGCGCCATCACCCCGCCGAAGCGCCCGCGCCGGTTCGACACCCGCTTCTTCGCCGTCGATCGCCGCAGCGTCGCCGCCGAACGGCCCGGCCTCGTCGGGCCCGATTCGGAATTGACCGAATTGGCCTGGGTCGACCTCGACGATGCCCGGAAACTGGAACTGCCGCGCATCACCCGGATCGTCCTCGACGATCTGGAGGGCGCAGCGCAGGCCGGGTTCCCGCCCTACCGGCCGATCCCGTTCTACTACGAGCGCCACGGCAGGAGCCTGCGGGAACACATCTGATGTCCGTCGGCCTACCTTTCCCGTCACCGGTCACGGTGCCGTGACAAAAAGCAGCAAATGCTGCTTTTCGGTCGGGATTTAGCGGGGCCTTAAGGCGGTGCGGCTCAATCGAGGACGGTCAGCGCCAGTCCGGACTCGAACATGCTCGCCTTCAGGGGTCGCTCCGGCGCCAACGCCCAACTCGAAGCGCTGCACCGCTCCCAAGCCGTCATCACCTTCGCGCTGGACGGCACCATCGAGGAGGCCAACGCGAACTTCCTCGACCTGATGGGCTACCGCCTCGACGAGGTCCGCGGGCGCCATCACCGGATGTTCGTCGCCCCCACCGAAGCCGCCGCCCCGGCCTACGAGGCCTTCTGGCAGACCCTTCGGCAGGGCGCGTTCCAGGCCGCCGAGTATCGCCGGATCACCAAGGACAGGCGCGAGGTCTGGATCCGCGCCACCTACAACCCCGTCCTCGACGCCCGCGGCCGGCCGGTGCGGATCGTCAAGTTCGCCCTCGACGTCACCGCCGAGCGTCTGGCTAGCGCAGAATCCGCCGGCCAGATCGCGGCGATCGACCGCTCGCAGGCGGTGATCCAGTTCGATCTCGACGGCACGATCCGCCACGCCAATGCCAATTTCCTCGGCGCGCTCGGCTACGAACTCGCCGAGGTCCAGGGCCGCCATCACAGCCTGTTCGTCGATCCCGCGGAGGCCGCGTCGCCGGAATACCGCGACTTCTGGCAGGCGCTGGCGCGGGGCGAGTACCGGGCCGGCGAGTTCAAGCGCCGGGCCAGGGACGGCCGGGACGTGTGGATCCAGGCGAGCTACAACCCGATCCTCGATCTGGCCGGGCGCCCGTTCAAGGTGGTGAAATACGCCAGCGACGTGACCGCGGCGAAGGTCGTGGCCGCCGACATGGCCGGACAGGTCGAGGCCGCCCGGCGCTCGCAGGCGGTGATCGAGTTCGCCATGGACGGCACCGTGTTGGACGCCAACGCGAACTTCCTGTCCGCCATGGGCTACACGCTGGCCGAGGTCGCGGGCCGGCATCACAGCCTGTTCGTGACGCCGGACTACGCCCGAAGCGCCGCCTACGCCGCGTTCTGGGAGGGCTTGCGGGAGGGCCGGTTCAACTCGGCCGCCTATCAGCGGCTCGGCAAGGGCGGGCGGGAGGTCTGGATCCAGGCCTCCTACAACCCCGTGCTCGACGCGAGCGGGCGGCCGGTGAAGGTGGTGAAATACGCCTTCGACATCACGCAGAGCATGACGCTGCGGTCGAGCGCGCTCGCCATGGCGGAGCAGACGCTCGGCCGCGTGCGCGGCGTCGCGGCGGCCTCCGAGGAGATGCACCGCACCTCGAGCGAGATCGCCGGGCAAATGGACCGCTCGAACCGGGCGGTCGGCGAGATTCAGGAGCGGATGGAGGCGGCGGGCCGGCTCTCGGAGCGGCTCGGCGCGGCAGCCGCCGCGATGAACGGCGTGGTCGAGGCGATCACCGGAATCGCCGACCAGATCAACCTGCTGGCGCTCAACGCCACCATCGAGGCCGCGCGCGCCGGGGCGGCGGGCCGCGGCTTCGCCGTCGTCGCGACCGAGGTGAAGGGCCTCGCCGAGCAGGCACGGGCCGCCACCTCCCGCATCACCGGCGAGATCGGGGCGATGCAGGCGGTCTCGCGCGAGGTCGGCGAGGCGCTCTCCTCGACGGCCTCGGTCGTCGACACGGTCCAGGGCTTCATCACCCAGACGGTTGCGGCCAGCACCCAGCAGCGCGCGACCACCGGCCAGGTCAGCGCCGACATGCAGGCCACCGCCGAGACCGTGGCGAGCTTCGCGGAGAAGCTCGATTCGTGGAGCGTCGGCCTGGAGGAGCGCCGCAGCAACGGTCGCGTGCGCAGCCTGACGCCCGTTCGCGTCACCTTCGCGATCGAGCGCGGCGGCGAGCGGAGCGTCGCGGCCCTGCTGCTCAACCGCTCGAAGACCGGCGCCAAGCTGTCGATCGAGGACCGGCCCGTGCCGGACCGCTTCACCCTGCACATCGACGGCGAGGCGCCGCGGGCCTGCGAGGTGGTGCGGCGGAGCGGCGGGGAGCTCGGGGTGCGGTTCGTGTAGGCGCTCAGCCGCTACGTTCCGCGTCCGCGACCAGCGCCGCCAACCCCTCGCGATAGGTCGGGTAGGTCAGGTTCACGCCCAGTTCCTCGCGGATCAGCCGGTTCCGCACCCGCTTGTTCTCGCCGTAGAAGCTGCGGGCCATGGGGCTCAAGTCGGCGGTCTCGAAATCGACCGCGGGCGGCAGAGGCAGGCCGGTGAGCTCGGCGGCATACTCGATCACCGTCTGGGGCGGCGCCGGCTCGTCGTCGGTGACGTTGTAGACCGCGCCGTTGCGCGGGCGCTCGATCGAGGCCGTGAGCGTCGCCGCGATATCGGCGACGTGGACGCGGTTGAACACCTGACCCGGCTTGACGATGCGCTGGGTGCGCTTGTCGCGCAGCTTCACGATCGGGTTGCGGCCTGGGCCGTAGATGCCCGAGAGCCGAAACACCTGCACCGCCTTGCCGGTCTCCCGGCCGAAGGCGAGCCATGCCTCCTCGACGGCGAGGCGCTCCCGCGAGCGGGCGCTTTTCGGGGTCGCGGGCGTGGATTCGTCGATCCAGGCGCCGTCCTGGTCGCCGTAGACCCCGATGGTCGAGAGATAGCCGATCCAGGCGATGCGGCTTCTCGCGATGACGTCGCGGTAGCGGGCGAGCGCGGTGTCGCCGCCGGGGCCCGGCGGGGCAGAGACGAGGAGGATGTCGGTGTCGGCCAGATCCTCGACGATGCGGGGATCGTCCGCGTCTGGGCCGAAGGCGCGCAGGGTGAAGCCGGTCTCGGGGCCAAGCTTTTCGGCGCGCGCGGCCTCCGTCACGGTCCCGCGGATCGCCCGGAAGCGCGCCCGCTCCGCTTCCGCAAAGTGTCGGGCGGAGAAGCCGAGGCCGAAGACGAAGAGGTTCATGCGGGTCATGTCTCCGTGACGCTTCGCGGGGCCGAAGCCTCTGTCGCTTCCGGCGAAAGCGCGGGCTCTCCTCCTCCTTGCGGGAAGGAGGGAGGAGGTGGGGGTGGTGCCTCCTGCACCACCCCCACCCCGCTCCCCTCCCCGCAAGGGGGAGGGGACGAGCTTGAGTGAGCCGGCGGCGCGTCCGGCAGCGGCCGAGCGAGACGCCATTCGGCCCTCACATGGGCGTCCGCCTCGGCTTGGCCATGGGCGTCGAACAGAGCAGCGAGCCGCGCCTGCGGAAAAAGCCGCCCACACGCCCACACGGCGGCGCCGCGCACAACCGGGTCCGGATCGGCGAGGCAGCGGGCCGCCTCCTCGGCCAGCAAGGAATCGCCCGAATTGCCGATGGCGATGAGCACGTTGCGCAGGATGCGGTCGCGGCCGGTGCGCTTGATCGGCGTGCCGGCGAAGAAGCGGCGAAACCCCGCCTCGTCGAGCCGGGCCAGCTCCGCCAGCGGCGGTGCGGCGAGGTCGGCGCGGGCCGCCATCCGGAATTCCCGCGCGGCTTGAGCGAACTTGTTCCAGGGGCAGACCGCGAGGCAGTCGTCGCAGCCGAAGATGCGGTTGCCGATCTTTTCGCGGTATTCCGAAGGGATCGGCCCCGCGTGTTCGATCGTCAGGTAGGCGATGCAGCGGCGGGCATCCAGCCGATAGGGCGCCGGGAAGGCGTCGGTCGGGCAGGCGTCGAGGCAGCGGCGGCAGGAGCCGCAATGGTCGGTCTCCGGCGGATCGACCGGCAGGTCAGCCACACAGAAGATCGCGCCCAGCATCAGCCAGTTGCCGTGCTCGCGCGAGAGCAGGACCGTGTGCTTGCCCTGCCAGCCGAGGCCGGCGGCCTGGGCCAGCGGCTTCTCCATCACCGGGGCGGTGTCGCAAAACACCTTCACCGGGCGCCCCGAACGGGCCGAGAGGAAGCCGCCGAGTTCCTTCAGCTTGCCCTTGATGACCTCGTGATAGTCGCGTCGCTGCGCGTAGGTCGCGATGGCGCCGCATTCCTTCTGCGCCAGGAGTGCGAGCGGGTCGGCTTCGGGCCCGGCATTCATGCCGAGCACGACGACGCTGCGGGCCTCCGGCCACAGCACGGTGGGGTCGGCGCGCTGGTCGGCGCGGTCCTCCATCCAGTCCATGCTGCCGTGGTGCTCGGCCGCGAGCCAGGCCGGCAGGCGCTCGCGGGTGAGCGGCACCGCGTCCGGCCGGGTGACGCGCAACGCGTCGAACCCAAGCTTCTTCGCCCGCGCCTCGACGACCTCGCGCAGCGCGGCGCCAGTCAGGAACGCCTTCTCGGCTTTCAGAAATCCAGATCCGCGTAATGGGCCGCCGGCGGCATGCCGGGGGCGCGGTCGGCCAGGAGCGGACGGAAGGACGGGCGGGACTTCACCCGCGCGTACCAGTCCTTCGCCATCTCGTCCTCGTCCCATGGCACGTCGCCGAGATAATCCACGCAGGAGAGATGGGCCGCCGCCGCGAGATCCGCATAGGTCAGGTGGTCGCCGGCGAGCCACCGGCGCTGGCCGATGAGATAGCCGATATACTTCAGGTGATAGCGCACATTGGTGCGCGCCGCGCGGATGGCGTTCATGTCCGGCGGGCCGCCGCCTTCCGAACTCGGCATGAAGCGCTTGTCGATCTTCTCCGTGACGAGATACTCGGTCACCTCGCCGTTGAACTTGACGAGGAACCAGTCGAGCAGGCGGCGCACCTCGACCCGGGCGGTGGTGGTGTCGGGCAGCAGGCGCCGCCCGTTGAGCCCGAGGCCCCGCGTCTCGTCGAGATACTCGGCGATCACGCCCGCGCCCGGCACGGCGAGCCCGGTCTGCTCCACCAGCACGGGCGTGGTCCCGGCCGGGTTGACGATCAGGAAGTCCCGGCGCCGCTCCCAGGCCCGTTCCTCCACGAGCACCGGCTCCATGCCCATCTCGGTGAGGGCGAGGCGGATGAAGCGGGAGTTCGGGCAGAACGGTGCGTGGTGGAGGGTCGCCATGAAGGCCGTGATTTCAGCGTGACACTTTGAAAAGCCGCCGGCTCGGCAACTCGTCGCGGCCGGGCGGGGCTCCGGCCGACGGGCCAGGATTATTGCCCGTTCCTTGCCGCCTGATTAACACGCTCGCCGCATCGCGGTAACCGCTTGGCAACCCTGCCGCCCCAAAGCTGCCGCACCGCCATCGTCTGCCGCGCCCCGCGCGATCCGCGCAGACGCGAAGGCACGGAAGAGCAGGCCCATGGATCTCGTCCTGATCGCGAAGGCGCTCTTGCTCGCCGTGGTGGAGGGCGCCACCGAGTTCATCCCGGTCTCCTCGACCGGGCACCAGCTGCTGGTCGGCCACTTCATCGGCTTCCACTCGCCCAACAACACCTTCGAGGTGCTGATCCAGCTCGGCGCCGTGCTCGCGATCCTCTACGCCTATTTCGGCAAGCTCTGGGGCATCGCCACGCGCCTGCCGAACGATCCGAAGGCGCGCCGCTTCGTCGGGGCGGTGTTGCTCGCCTTCCTGCCCGCAGCGATCGTCGGCGGCCTGTTCTCGAAATACATCAAGTTCTACCTGTTCAATCCGTGGATTATCTGCGCCACGCTGGTGGCCGGCGGCCTCGTGCTGCTCGTCATCGACGACATGGTCGGCGAGCCGAAGGCGACGCCGGAGGGCGAGAGCCACACCGACACGGTGGAGAGCCCGCGCAAGACCGACGTGTTCGAGTTCAGCCTGCCGATGGCGCTCAAGATCGGCGCGTTCCAGTGCCTCGCCATGATCCCCGGCGTGTCGCGCTCCGGCGCCACCATCGTCGGCGCGATGCTGATGGGCGCGAGCAAGCGCTCGGCCACGGAGTTCTCGTTCTACCTCGCCATGCCGACCATGGCCGGCGCCTTCGCCAAGGACCTGCTCGACAACTACAAGAACCTCTCCTCCGACGACGCGCTCCTGATCGTGATCGGGTTCGTGGCCGCCTTCGTCTCGGCGTTGATCGTGGTGCGCACCGTGCTCGACTACGTCTCGCGCCACGGCTTCTGGCTGTTCGCGTGGTGGCGCATCATCGTCGGCTCGCTCGGCTTCGCGGGACTGATTATTTTTGGCTGAGCCTTCAGGATTTTGAACGAGGTCTGCGCCGGCTCCCGGACTAAAGTCGGTTGTCGTTCCGCCGCACGCCGTGCGAGGGCTTGCGGCCACGCCGCCGCTCTCCCACAGAGGCGGATCGGAAACGCCGCACGCCAGGGTTCACGATGGAAGACCGTCCGCTCGCCGAGTTGTTCGAGCCCGCGACTGCCGAGCGCTGGCGCCAAGCGGTCGAGGCCGCGCTGAAGGGCGGCGACTTCGAGAAGCGCCTCGTCTCGAAGACCGCGGACGGTCTGCGCATCGAACCGCTCTATGCCCCGGCGGAGCCGACGACGCAGCCGGTGCGGGCGCCCGGCCCGTGGCGGCTGGCCCAGCGCATCGACCATCCGGACAAGGAGAAGGCCGCCGCGCAGGCGCTGGCCGATCTGGAGGGCGGCGCCGATGCCCTGGTCCTGGTCGATGCCGGAGCGCCCGCCGCCCGCGGCTTCGGCCTCGATCTCACGGACGTGGACGGGCTCGACGCGGCGCTCAAGAGCGTGATGCTGCCGCTGATCGCCCTGCGGCTCGAGGCGGGCGCCCGTGGCTTCGAGGCGGCGGGTCTCCTCAGGCAGCTGGTCGAGCGGCGCGGCGACGATCCGGCCGAGCTCGACGTCGATCTCGGCCTCGATCCGCTCGGGGTGCAGGCCGCGACCGGCCAAGCGATCGACGGCTGGGAAGCCAAGCTCGCCCAGGCGCTCACCGACTTCTCCGGCTACCGCGGCCGCGTGGCATTATCGGACGCCCGCCCCTACCACGAGGCCGGCGCCAGCGAGGTACAGGAACTGGCCGCCGCGCTCGCGACCGCCGTCGCCTACCTGCGCGCGCTGGAAGCGGGCGGGCACGATCTGGAGCGGGCGCGCGAAGCCATCTCGGTGCTGCTCGTGGCGGATGCCGACGAGTTCCTGACCATTGCCAAGTTCCGGGCGATCCGCCGGCTCTGGGCCCGGATCGAGGAGGCCTGCGGCCTGGAGCCCAAGCCCCTGCGGGTGCTCGCCGAGACCGCGTGGCGGATGATGACCCGCCGCGATCCCTTCGTGAACATCCTTCGGACTGCCATGGCGTCCGCTTCGGCCGGCTTGGGTGGTGCCGATTCGGTCACGGCGCTCCCCTACACCCTGGCGCTCGGCCTGCCCGACGCCTTCGCCCGGCGCGTGGTACGCAACAGCCAGATCGTGCTGGTCGAGGAATCGAACCTCGCCAAGGTGTCCGATCCGGCCGCGGGCGCGGGCGGCTTCGAGGCGCTGACCGCCGAGTTGACCGAGAAGGCGTGGGCCGCCTTCCAGGAGATCGAGCGCGAGGGCGGCATTGCCGCAAGCCTCGCCTCCGGGGCGCTCGCCGGCCGGATCGAGACGGTGCGCAAGGCCCGCGAGCGCGCGGTCGCGACCCGCCGGCAGCCGCTGACCGGCGCCAGCGAGTTCCCGTTCCTCGCCGAGAAGCCCGTGGCGGTGCTCGACGTGACCCCTCGCGAGGCGGCGGCGCGGGCGGACGGCGCCCTCCCCTCGCGACGCCTCGCCGAGCCCTACGAAGCCCTTCGCGACGCCTCCGACGCGGTGCTGGCCGAGTCCGGCAAGCGCCCGGCGGTTTTCCTGGCCAATCTCGGGCCGGTGGCGGTCCACAACGCCCGCTCGACCTTTGCCGCCAACGCCTTCGCGGCGGGCGGCATCGAGGCGCTCGGCAATGACGGGTTTTCGGACCCCGATGCTCTCGCCGAGGCCTTCAAGGCGTCGGGCGCACGGCTCGCCTGCCTGTGCTCGTCGGACAAGTTTTACGAGTCTGACGCCGTGCCGGCCGCCAAGGCCCTGAAGGCGGCGGGCTGCACCACGCTCTACCTCGCCGGCAAGCCCGCCGACGAAGCGGCTCTCAAGCAGGCCGGCATCGACGGCTTCCTGTTCGCCGGCTGCGACCTGCTGGCGCTGCTGACGGAGGCGGGCGAGCGGGCGAAGGGCTAATTCGGGCAGCGAAGGGTCGCGACCTGCGCTGGCGCACCCGGTGCAGTAAGGACAAGCCTTGATCTTCGGGGCGGCGTGCCAATCTTCGGCCGGGAGCGGGGCGCAAGCCCCTTTCTGATCAGCCGGACTCGATCCCATGCGCCTGCCGATACTCGCGACCTGCCTCTCCGCCGTCGTCACCGTGGCGGCGCTCGGGCCGGCGGATGCCGCCAAGCGCAAGGTGCAGGTGCCGCACCGCTACGACGGCCGCTGGAGCATCGAGGTCGTCACGCAGGACGGCCCCTGCGACCGGGCCTATCGCTACGGCGTGCAGATCCAGCGCGGCGAGGCGGTGTATGGCGGCGGCGAGGTCAATATCCAGGGCCGTGTCTCGCCGAACGGCGCGGTCCGCGGCATCATTTCCCGCGGCCAGGACGCTGCTCAAGTGACCGGGCGGCTGACCACGGGCGGCAGCGGCTCGGGCACGTGGCAGACGGTGGGCAACGGCCTCATCAGCTGCAGCGGCAACTGGAACGCCGTACGCCGGGGCTGAGCCTTCGGGCAACACCCCTGTGGCGGCCGGGAGACATCCGAACTTTGTCTCGCGCTGCGGCATGAAGTGCGTCCGGATGCCCTAGATCTGTCGGTTTGTTCAGCGAAGAATGCGGGCGTTCGACACTGGTTCGAGACGCCCCATGAAAGCCGTGCTGCTCTGCGGTCTTGCCGTCGCCCTCGTCTCCCACGCGGCGGAAGCGCGACCCGCTCGCCAGCACGTGCCCGGTACGGCGCACGCCGTGCTGACGCCCCTCGAAGAGGCGGCGACCGCCTGCTTCGCCGAGACCGTGATGTCCAACCCGAAGGCGATGCGGCTCGCCCGCGACGCGCGCTGGTACGAGGCGGCCGGCGTGATCGGCTTCCTGTGCCGTCCCGAGGTGCAACGCATGGCGGTGGCCCACGATCAGATCTACGGCCGCGGCACCGGAGAGCGCTACTTCAAGGGCGCCTACGCCCGCCATCTCGACAAGCAGCTCGCCGCCCGCCTTCAGCCGCTGCTGGAGACCAAGTCGGTCGCCAGCGCCGAGCCCCCGGCGGAGAAGGCGGCCCTGACGGACGACGTCATCGAGACCGGCTCGACCTCCGAGAATCACTGATAGCAGGTCTCGTGAGTGGGTCCGAGGGACCCGCTCCGTCCTCGCGGGGCCAAGCCGAAGCAATCCGGCGCTTCGCACTCGCGGGAACGGTCGCTCGCGGAGCCGCCTCGTCGGCTCGGCCGCGCCCCTCCTAAGAGGTTGCGCCCTGGATCGCTCCGCCTCGCGATCGGGGGTGCGTCGGCAAGCCACCGCCTACGGCTGCTGATTAGCCCGTTCCTTCGCCAGCGCCTCGGCGCGCTTGCGCTCTTCCGGGCTGAGTCCGGCCGTCGCCTGGTCGAGCATCTCGTCGGAGCGCCCCTGCGCCGCGGCGGCGAGGTTCCAGCCCGCCGCCTCGACGAGGTTCTTGGGTACGCCGCGCCCGGCGAGATAGAGCCGGGCGACCCGGTTCTGGGCGATGGCGTTGCCGCGCCGGGCCGCGTGCAGGAAGTAGCGGGCGGCCCGCGCCTCGTCCTTGGTTACGCCGTCGCCGAGAAACAGCCGGATCGCGAACTCGACCTCGCCCGCGAGGTCGCCGTTGTCGGCGGCGCGCCGGAACCACTGCGCCGCCTGGACCGTGTCCTTCGCGACGCCCTTGCCCTGGAGGTAGAGCACGCCCAGCGCGTGCTGGGCCGGGGTGATCTCGGCCTCCGCCGCCTTGCGGAAGTTGACGGCCGCAGCGGCCTGCTCCTCCGGCCTCGGGTCGGCGATCTGGATCAGGGCGAGGTTGTAGGCGGCGCTGGGCTCGCCGCGCCGGGCCGCTTGTTCCAGCCAGTCGCGCCCGGCCTTGGCGTCCTTGGGCTGGCCGCGTCCGTCCATCGCCATCAGGCCGAGCGAGGCCATGGCGTGCGGCTCGCCCTGCGCGGCGGCGAGGCGGTACCATTCGAGCGCCCGCTTCGGATCCTGCTTGAGGCCGAGGCCCTGGTTGTAGAGTTCGCCCAGCAGCGTCATCGCCGGGGCGTCCTTGGGGTTCGCCTCGATGCGCTTCGTCGCCTCGCGGAAGGCCGTGACGTAGCGCCCGCGCTGATAGGCGCCGTAGGCCGCGTCCGGATTCGGATGGGGCTTGGCCGGAAGCGCCCCGTCGGACTTCGCGCTGTAGGGCGAGGGCAGCTCGCGGTCCAAGCCCTTGCCGGCGACGTTCGGCTGGGCCGCCTCCTTCGCCGGCGACGCGGCGGCGGGCACTTTGGGCGCCGCCCCCGCCATCCCCGGCAGGAAGGACAGGCCCGCGAGCACGGCAGCGGAGACGTGCCGAAGCCTTCGGCCGCCGCGGCGCCGAGACAGGGACACATCCGAAACGTCGAAAAGAATCATCGAGCCTGGTCGAGAACCGCCTGCGCCGTCCGCACGCCCTCGGCATCGCCGAGCCAGAGGGCGCTTTCGAGGCCGACGAACTCCACGCCCGTCGCGGCGAGCGCCGCCACCTCGTCGGCCTGCGCCGCGACGGCGATGCAGGGCGTCTCGAAGATTTCGGCCCACCATACGGCGCGCTCCCGCACTTCGCCCGCCTCGGGTGCGACGCCGTCGGGGAACAGGCCGCCGAACAGCAGGTAATCGGCGCCGGCCTCGCCCGCGAGCATCGCGGCGTCGCGCGAGCCGAGCACGCCGCCGGCTCCGAGGATGCGCCCGTCGCGCAGGCGCCCGCGCAGATCGCGCAGGGTCTCGTCGTCGGCGCGCTCGACATGCACGCCGTCCGCCCCGCCGCGAGCGGCGACCGAGACGAGGTCGCCGGCAAAGTCCGGCACGGCGACGACGACCGCCGCGCCCCGCTCCTGCGCCGCCGGGCAGAGCTTTTTCAGCAGGGTGACGAGGCTGCGCTCGTCGGCGCTCGCGAGTCGCAGGATCACCGCCGCCACGTCGCCGGCCGTGCAGGCCGCATCGAGCGCCGCCGCGGTCGCCTCGGCCTGATCGGGGCCGAGACCGTAGGGGGACAGGAGGGCGAGGCGGGGCTTGGGGCCCGCCGCTTGCGGCTCGCTCACGATATTGGCCTCAGGCGTCGATGCGCGGATCGAGCGAGCCGTTGGCGTAGCGCTTGGCCATCTCGGCGACCGAGATCGGGCGGATCTTCGAGCCCTGGCCGGCGGTGCTGAACTCCTCGAAGCGCTGCTTGCACAGCTTGGTCATCGCCTCCATGGCGGGCTTCAGGTACTTGCGCGGGTCGAACTCTTCCGGGGTCTCCGTGAGCACGCGGCGGATCTGGCCGGTCATCGCCATGCGGTTGTCGGTGTCGATGTTGATCTTGCGCACGCCGTGCTTGATGCCGCGCTGAATCTCCTCGACCGGCACGCCCCAGGTCGGCTTCATCTGGCCGCCGAACTTGTTGATGATGTCCTGAAGCTCCTGCGGCACGGACGACGAACCGTGCATGACGAGGTGGGTCGTCGGCAGGCGGCGGTGGATTTCCTCGATCACGTTCATGGCGAGCACGTCGCCGTCGGGCTGGCGGGTGAACTTGTAGGCGCCGTGGCTGGTGCCCATGGCCACCGCCAGCGCATCGACCTTGGTCTCGCGCACGAACTTCACCGCCTCGTCCGGGTCGGTCAGAAGCTGGTCGTGGGACAACTCCCCTTCCGCGCCGTGGCCGTCCTCGGCCTCGCCGGTGCCGCTCTCCAGCGAGCCGAGCACACCCAGCTCACCCTCGACCGAGACGCCGGCCCAGTGGGCCATCTTGGTGACGTTGCGGGTGATCTCGACGTTGTAGTTGTAGTCGGCCGGGGTCTTGCCGTCGGCCTTGAGGGAGCCGTCCATCATCACCGAGGTGAAGCCGTACTGGATCGCGGTGGCGCAGGTGGCTTCGTTGTTGCCGTGGTCGAGATGCATGCAAACGGGGATGTGCGGGTAGATCTCGACGAGGCCGTCGATGAGTTTCGCCAGCACCACGTCGTTGGCGTAGGCGCGGGCGCCGCGGCTCGCCTGGAGGATCACCGGCGAATCGGTGGCATCCGCCGCCGCCATGATGGCGAGACCCTGCTCCATGTTGTTCAGGTTGAACGCGGGCACGCCGTAACCGTACTCGGCGGCGTGGTCGAGGAGCTGCCGGAGGGTGATGCGTGCCATGGCCTATCTCTGAATCTTGTTAAGCGGGACTGGTGGCAGCCTTAGCGTGGATGGAGAACGGAGCGAAGGCCCATAGCGGCCCGTCACCCGAAAACCGGGCGGTCACTGTAAGGCCGAACTTCGTGTCGCATGGCGCTTCGGTCGTGCGATCCACCAGAAGATCGCGCCGCCGAGCATCCCGTATGTGAACGTCTTTCCGGTGTTGGCGGCGTAGTCGCGCCAGCCGTAGGCTGTCCGCGCACAGTCCAGATAGATCGACCCGCCGGCGTCGGCGAACGAGAAGCGGCTCCCCGGCGCCGGGCCGATCAGGTCTCGCAGGCCGATCCAGATGTCGATCGGTACGGCGGCCAGACCACCGGCCAGCAGACATGCGATGAGGAGCCCGGCGGAGTCTCGGCGAACTCTCCCCGCGAGAACCGCGTAGATGAGCCCGCCGACGAGCAGGGCCGGAACGATGCGGGTCAGCCCCGCCGCCATCCAGAACGCGAACAGGACGACGAGCCGCCCGAGCGGCATTTCGGGGCGATGCCCTTCGGGCAACAAGGAAAGGCTGACGAACAGGGCGGTCGGGACCAGGGCGGCGACAAACAAGGCGATGACGACGCGCTTCCGCGACGGCTTGAACCAGATGGGCTCGGCCGCCGCTTCCATCGCTCGCGCCGTCATCGCCCGACCACGCGTCAGCCCTTCGCCCGCAGCGCCTCGACGCCGGGCAGCTCCTTGCCTTCCAGCCATTCGAGGAAGGCGCCGCCCGCGGTCGAGACGTAGGAGAAGGCCTCGCCCACGCCCGCGTGGTTGAGCGCCGCCACCGTGTCGCCGCCGCCGGCCACGCTGACGAGCTGGCCCGCCTTGGTGCGGGCCGCCGCGTGCCGGGCCACCGCGACCGTGCCGGTGTCGAACGGGGTCAGCTCGAAGGCGCCCAGCGGGCCGTTCCAGACGAGCGTGCGGGCCTCGTCGATGGCGCCGTCGATGGTGGCCATGGAGGCGGCGCCCACATCGAGGATCATCGCATCCGAGGGCACGGCATCGACCGGCACCGTCTCGTTCTCGGCGTTCGCCTTGAACTCGCGCGCCACCAGCGCGTCGGCGGGCAGGATGATGGTGCAGTTCTTCTCCTTGGCCGCCGCCATGATGCGCTGCGCGGTCTCGGCCAGATCCTTCTCGCACAGCGACTTACCGACATCCTTGCCCTGCGCGTGCAGGAAGGTGTTGGCCATGCCGCCGCCGATCACCAGCATGTCGACCTTGGCGACGAGGTTTTCCAGAAGATCGATCTTGGTCGAGACCTTGGCGCCGCCGACGATGGCGATCACGGGCCGCGCGGGCGATTCCAGCCCCTTGGTGAGCGCGTCGAGTTCGGCCTGCATCAGGCGCCCGGCATAGGCCGGCAGCACACGGGCGAGACCCTCGGTCGAGGCATGCGCCCGGTGGGCCGCGGAGAAGGCCTCGTTGACGTAGAGGTCGCCGTTGGCGGCGAGCGCCTTCGTGAAATCGGGATCGTTCTTCTCTTCACCGGCATGGTAGCGGGTGTTCTCGAGAAGAAGTACGTCGCCATCGTTCAGGGCGTCGACGGCTTTCGCTGCGGCCTCGCCGACGCAATCCTCGCCGAAGGCGACCGGCTTGCCGACCTTGTCCGAGAGCGTCGCCAGAATGGGTTTCAGCGAATCCTTCGGGTCCGGCTTGCCCTTCGGGCGGCCGAAATGAGCGAGCAGGATCACCTTGCCGCCTTGATCGGAAATCTCGCGGATCGTCGGCACCACCCGCTCGATGCGGGTCGCGTCGGTGACGCGGCCCGCTTCCATCGGCACGTTGAGGTCCACGCGCAGGAGCACGCGCTTGCCCTGGAGCGGGCCGGCATCGTCGAGGGTGCGGAAATCCGTCATGGCGCTCTTACGGGTTGGTCGTGGTGGTGTGCGTCTGGCCGCCGAGGCTCGGCGGCAGCAGCTTGTCGAGGTTCGCCCGCTGCACCGCGACCATCAGGGCCACGGTCAGTACGGCGGTGATGAGGGCGGTGAGCACCAGGGCGCCGGTGCCGGGCAGCCGGTTGATGCGGTCGGCCATGCCGCGGACTTCGCTGCGCAGCGAGGCGAGGTCGGCCTGGCGCGCGGCCTCGTTCATGCGGGAGGAGGCGTTCTCGACCTTGTCCTCGACGCGCGAGAGCAGCGCCTCGGAGCGGGCGTACTTGTCCTCGATGCGCGCCGCCTTGTCCTCGATGCGGGCGAGCTGGTCGGAATGGTTGACCGGCGCGGCGGCCGGCAGGTCCGCATTGCCGAGAGCGGGCGACGGGGTCGGCGTCGCGGCCGGCGCGGGGGCGACCGTCGCGGCGGGAGCCGGGGTGGTCGGGATGAAGTCGGTCCCGGACGACTTGGTCGGCGAGGTCTCGGTCATCGCGTGCACACCATATCTGTCAGCGAGGCGCCAGGCCCCGGTCATGCGTGAGGCGGCCGGCACCGGCCGGCCGCCCCCGCGGGCTGATTGAGGCGATCAGATCAGCTTGGCCATGGCGACGGCGGTGTCGGCCATGCGGTTCGAAAAACCCCACTCGTTGTCGTACCAGGACAGGATGCGCACGAAGGTGCCGTCCATGACCTTGGTCTGGTCGAGGTGGAAGGTGGACGAGTGCGGATCGTGGTTGAAGTCGATCGACACGTTCGGCCGGTCGGTGACGCCGAGCACGCCCTTGAGCGGGCCGGCGGCGGCCGCCTTGATCGCCTCGTTGATCTCGTCGACGCTGGTCGCGCGCTTGGCCGTGAACACGAGATCGACCGCCGAGACGTTCGGGGTCGGCACGCGGATCGCGGTGCCGTCGAGCTTGCCCTTCAGCTCCGGCAGGACGAGGCCGACGGCCTTGGCCGCGCCCGTCGAGGTCGGGATCATCGAGAGCGCCGCGGCGCGCGCCCGGTACAGATCCTTGTGCATCTGGTCGAGCGAGGGCTGGTCGTTGGTGTAGGAGTGGATCGTCGTCATGAAGCCGCGCTCGATGCCCACCGTCTCGTTGAGCACCTTGGCGACCGGGGCGAGGCAGTTCGTGGTGCAGGAGGCGTTCGACACGACGAGGTGGTCGGCGGTCAGCCCCTCGTGATTGACGCCGTAGACGACCGTGAGGTCGGCGCCGTCGGCGGGCGCCGAAACGAGGACGCGCTTGGCGCCCGCGTCGAGATGCGCCTTGGCCTTGTCCTTCGAGGTGAAGATGCCGGTGCATTCGAGCGCCACGTCGACGCCGAGATCGCGGTGCGGCAGCTCGGCCGGGTTGCGCACGGCGGTGACGCGGATGCGCTTGCCGTTGATCACGATGGCGTCGCCCTCGACCGCGACCTCGGCCGGGAAACGGCCGTGGACGGAATCGTAGCGCAGCAGGTGGGCGTTGGTCTCGACGGGCCCGAGATCGTTGATCGCCACGACCTCGATATCGGTGCGGCCGGCCTCGACGATGGCGCGCAGCACGTTGCGGCCGATGCGGCCGAAGCCGTTGATGGCAACCTTGACGGTCACGGCGTGACTCCTTGGGCTTGGGGCGCGCCTTCGCGCCGACGGGGAAGCGGGGAGGCGACGGGCAGGTGCCGCGCCGCGGAATGCGGGACCGCTCCAAGCGGGACCGCACTGAACCTGGGATGAACCGCGGGCCGGACCGCACCCGCGCTCGTCCGGACGGCGGACGATCTGCGCGGGGAGCCGGTGAGGGGCACGGTCGGAATTCCGTTGGGCGGCGGCGCGCAAAGGGCGTGCGGGGCCGGGCGCGGGCTCTCTACCATGGGGACCGGGGCTGTCAAAGATCGGGGTGCCGCCGCGAACAGGCTGGAATTTCGAATGCGCTTGGCTGAAACCTGTTGGGAATCGGCGGGACGCGCGATCGCTCGAACCGAGCGATCGCACCAAATGGCCGGGCGCGAAGAGCACCCGGCGGAGCGGCCGCCGGCATTCGAGGCCAAAGAGGAATCGATCCGGCGGTATGGCGAAGACGGGTGAGAGGGCGGCGGCGATCCCGCTCGAGGAAGCGATCGGCCGGCTCGATGCCGCCTTGGCCTTGCTGGAGATGGCGGTGGCGCGGCGGCTGGAGGCGGAGCGCAGCCGCGGCGACCGCGAGACCGAGTTCGCCCTGCTGGAGGAGGACCGCGCGCGGCTGGCCGCCGAACTCGACGCCGCGGGCGCACGGCTCGCCCGGATGAACGCCACCACCGGCGAGGTCGGGCGCCGCCTCGATCGCGCCATCGAGACCGTCAAGGATGTCTTGTCCGGCCCCGCCGGCTCGTAAGACGAAAGTTGCGCGTCCCATGCCCCATGTCAGCGTCACCATCGCGGGCAAGAGCTACCGGATGGCCTGCGGTGCGGGCGAGGAGAGCCATCTCGAAGCCCTGGCCGGCGATCTCGACAAGCGGGTCGCCGACATGCGGGGAGCCTTCGGCGAGATCGGCGACATGCGCCTCCAGGTCATGGCGGCGCTGACGCTGGTCGACGAGTTGCAGGAGGCCCGCCGACGCATCGCCGAGATGGAGCGGGACGCCGCCCGCGAGGCCGGCGAGCAGGCCCGCCTCGCCGCGGGGGTGGGCGTCGCCGCCGAGCGCATCGACCGGCTGGCGCGAGCCTTGTCGGGGCATACGGGGGGGTAAGCCCGCCGACGTCAGCCCTCGACCACCGCCGCGAGCGCCGACTCGATCAACCCCGAGCGCGTCAGCCCGCGGGCCTCGGCGGCTTCGTCGGCCAGACGCAGCAACCCCTTGTCGATGGTGATGTTGACCCGCACGCGCTCGCTGGGGATCAGGCGCGGCGTGACGAGGTGGATATGGGCGCCGCGCGCGTCAGCCATGACCTCTGCGTCCTGTTCCAGCACCTGCCACGAGCGGGGGACCGGAATGGGATCGCCATCGGCCCGAAGGGCCGCGAGATGGCCGGACAGGGCCTCGCGGGCCTCCTCCGCGGCTTCCTCGAAGGTGTCACCGACCGAGATGCAGCCGGGCACGTCCGGGAAGGTGACGCCCCAGGTCGAACCGTCTTCCGGAGGGTGGAGAAACGCGATGTAGGCGGTCATGGTCTGCCGCGTCCCCTGTCACTTGGCATCAGCGCCTCACAGCCCTGCGGCCCTTCGGATGGACTGCACCGTCTTCGGGTGCATGTCCTTGCGCGGATGAGGAACCGTCACTTTTCCGGGTTTCATCGGATGCTTGAAGTGGCGGTGGCTGCCGGTCGTCGAGTGCCAGCGCCAGCCGGCCGCCTCCAACTCGCGGATGAGGTCCCTCGAATCCATCCGCGGCGCAGCTCGGCAAGAAAGCACTGCCGATCAAAATGTGTATGGGATGCGCACGCAGTCAAGCGCCCGTCCGCGCAGCGTCGTTACGCCCCGCCCGGCATCGGCCGCACGTTTCCCCCTAGCGCCGGAGCCGCGCCGGCTCTACATCTCGTGGGCGGGGCTGCCGGGTTCGTCAGGAGAACTTTCCCCGGGGCCTTATCGACTCCCCAGGGAGCTGTTCCTGGCCTCGTCCGTGGACTTGGCCAACACGGCGCCCACCTACTCCGTAGGTTTCCCGGGATCGACACTCCAACGGCTCAGGTGGCTCCGCACTCCTCCCCCCTCCGCGCCCACAAGGCGCAACTCCGCGCCGAGGTTCTGGCCCGGCGCGACGCTCTCTCGCCTCAGGCCCGCGCCGCCGGCGCGCAGGCCGCGGCCGAGACGATCCTCAAAGAGATTCCCGAACTCGCGCTGGCGCCGCTCGTCGGCGCCTTCTGGCCGATCCGCAGCGAGATCGATCCGCGCCCGCTGATCGAAGCCCTGTTCGCCCGTGGCCAGCGCGTGGCCCTGCCGAAGGTGACGAAGCAGGGCCTCGTGTTCCGCGAGTGGCGGGCCGGCGAGGAGTTGGTGAAGGGCGGCTTCGGCCTGTCCGAGCCCCGCGACGACCTGCCCCCGCTCGATCCGACCGCCCTGATCGTGCCCCTCGCCGCCTTCGACCGGGCCGGCCAGCGCATCGGCTACGGCGCGGGCTACTACGATCAGGCGATCGAGCGTCTGTCGAAGAACGGCCCGGTGCTGACCATCGGCATCGCCTTCTCGGTGCAGGAAATCCCGGAAGTCCCGGCCGAGCCGCACGACCGGCCCCTCGACCACATGGTCACCGAGCAGGGCCAAGTGCCTCTGCGACCAGCGCCGCTGCGGCAGACCTGAACGCATGCGCATCCTCTTCCTCGGCGACATCGTCGGACGCCCCGGCCGCCACGCGGTCTCGGAGCGCCTGCCCCGCTTACGCGAGCGCTGGCGGCTCGATTGCGTTGTCATCAACGGCGAGAACGCGGCGGGCGGCTTCGGCATCACCGAATCGATCTGCGACGAGATCCTGCAGGCCGGCGCCGACGCGGTGACGCTCGGCAACCATTCCTTCGACCAGCGCGAGGCGCTCGTCTTCATCGCCCGCCAGCCGCGGCTGATCCGGCCCGCGAACTACCCGCCGGGCACGCCGGGCCGGGGCGCCACGGTGATCGAGACGGCGCGCGGCGCCCGCGTCCTCGTCGTCAACGTGATGGGCCGCATCTATCTTGACCCGCTCGACGACCCCTTCGCGGCGGCCGACCGCGAGCTGGAGGCCTGCCCGCTGGGGGCGGCGGCGGACGCCGTGATCGTCGACATGCATGCCGAGGCGACAAGCGAGAAGCAGGCGATGGGCCACTTCCTCGACGGCCGTGCGAGCCTCGTCGTCGGCACCCACACCCATGCGCCGACCGCCGACCACCGCGTCCTGCCCCACGGCACCGCCTACCTCTCGGATGCCGGCATGTGCGGCGACTACGATTCGGTGCTCGGCATGCAGAAGGAGGAGCCGGTGCGCCGCTTCCTCCAGAAGACGCCCGGCTCGCGGCTCGAGACCGCCACCGGCCCCGGCACGCTGTGCGGCGTCGCGGTCGAGACCGACGACGCGACGGGGCTCGCCCGAAAGGTCTGGGCAGTGCGGCTCGGACCGCATCTGGAAGAGAGTTGGCCGCGAGAGTGGGATTAGGCGCGCGAAAACGCGGGTCCCGGTGGTGCGCCGACGCGCAAGCAAGCGGCGCCGCGGTCTCGGCTACTTGTCGCAGCCGATGCAGATGCCGGTGTCGATCTTGTCGTTCCGGCGCTCGGTGCGGCTCTCCCGCTCGATGGAGCGCGCCTCGCCGCGGTCGATCCGCTCGAGGCCGCCGCCGCCGGCCGGCGGCATCGTGCGGCCGACGGCCGAGGTGTTCGGCGCGGTGACGGTCGAGGTCGGGCCGCCGCCGGTCCCGGTCTGCGGGGCTTGCGCCGCGGCCGGGGTCGCGACGGCGACGGCGAAGGCGGTCGTGATCAGGATGCGCATGGTCATGGTGAAGCTCCCTCGTGGCTCAACGCCCGCATGAGGGACCGGTTTCACCCGATCGAGATCGACGGCCGGTCCCCGGTCAGTCCGGCCAGTGGATCCTGCCGTCGCGCAGGCCGAGTACGTGCCGGTCGGCGAGTCCGAAGGCGCCGGATTGGTCCTCGACCACGCCCGTGACGCTGACATGGCAGGCATCGTCCAATGCGCCGCCGTCGCACGAGCCGCGCGCCCGGCGCCATTCCGACCCGCCGACCTCCGCCAGTCGGACGAGCACGCGGCGCACCGGCGGCGCCTCTCCGCTGGCGTCCGCCTGCTTCGCGAGGCCGATGCAGGTCGCCTCGCTCTCGGTGGCGAAGACGAGATGGCAGTCGTCCAGGGTCACGCGCTCGCCGATCCGGGCATCGGCCGCGACCGAGAATTCGTTGGCCGCGATATGCGCCTCCATGGCCATCACCTCGGCCGGCGAGGGTAGGGTCGTGAGCAGGACCGGCAGCAGGGACAGGAGCCGCATCGTCGTCGAGGCCTCGGAGAGTTCGCTCTCCGGGGGAAGCAAGGCTCGTGCAAGGAGCGGCGGAGGCGTCCCGGCCGCTCGCATCTCACGGAAAGGCCGGCTTCCGACCGGGACTGCCACCCGCGCCGCCCTTCGTGACGTGTGTGTCCCGGGTCCAGGCCGGTCCGGGGCTGTCGAAAGCGAACACGATCACCGGCAGCAGGGCAGCCTCGGAACGAACGAGCCTCCAGCGAAGCATCGGGATTTCCTACGCGCGAGCCAACGCGCCGTTCGTGAACCGCATCGACGGCATTTCCGCCTGCGCAACCCACGCAGATGCGGGGCGACGGCGATCGGAAACCGACCGCATGCGTGGAGTGCATGGGCGGGATCATGTTCCCGCGATTGTTTTGTGCGACGCAGCGTGGGATTGAAGGACATGCGAGATCGCGATGGCGTCGCGGTCCCGCTGCCCTTCTTGGGCGTTTCCTCCCTAGACTTCGGGCCGCTCCATTCGGGGCGGCCTTTTTTCTTGCCTCGCGCCCGGCGCATCCGATCCGGCCGCCATCGCCAAAAATCCGAGGGATGCCCGCACGATCCGATTGACCGCCATAGGCCCGGACCCGTAGCTTGGCCGTGGACGGTTCCCGAGAGGGATCAAAAGGGAACGCGGTGAGGGTTTGGGCCCGACCCCGCGGCTGCCCCCGCAACTGTGAGCGGAGAGTCCCCCATCACCACGTCACTGGGCGCCTCGCCTGGGAAGACGATGAGGGGACGGCGACCCGCGAGCCAGGAGACCTGCCGTCCGTCGTGGTCACACGCGAAACGCGCTGGGCGGGGTGCCTCGGCGGGTGTCGGAGCGCGGGTGCCCCCTGAGCGGACCCGTGCCACGGCCTCGTTCGCGGTGACGTGCCACCGTCGCCGTTCGAGGCCCGAAACCCGATGTCCTTCTCTCGAAGCCGCCATGCGCGGCCGATCCTCGCCGTCCTGTCGGCCGCCCTCCCCTTTTCCGCCTCGGCGCAGATCCTCGCCCCCGCCGAGACCCGGCTCGACGAGATCGCGGTCGCCGGCGACCGCGCAGTGCCGGCCAACGCGCCCGCCGACGCGATCGGCGCGGAGGCCGCCGCCACCCTGCGCAAGCCGAGCCTGACCCAGGCCTCGCCAGTCGGCCTCAACCTGCGCACGCCCTCCCGCGGGGCGAGCCGGCTCGGCCTGACGCCGCTGGAGACGCCGGCCAGCCTCGACATCATCTCCGGCGAGACCATCCGGCTGCGCGGCCAATCCTCGGTGCTGGAGGCGGTCTCGCAGAACGGCACCGGCATCACCGCCTTCGGCTCGCCGGGCTTCGGCCTCGGCGCCTTCACGAGCCGGGGCTTTGCCGGGCAGAACTCGATCCAGACGCTGTTCGACGGCACCCGGCTCTATGTCGGCGCCAACACCCTCACCTTCCCGTTCGACACGTGGAACGTCGAGCGCATCGAGGTTCTTCGCGGACCGGCCTCGGTGCTCTACGGCGAGGGCGCCATCGGCGGCATCGTCAACGTCGTCTCGAAGAAGCCGCTGTTCACGCCTCTCAACGTCGCCCGCGTCGGCCTCGGCTCGGACGGACTGGTGCGCGCGGCGATCGACTCGACCGGTCCGATCGGTGAGTCCCTCGCCTACCGCCTCAACGTCAGCGGCAACCGCGCGGACGGCTGGATCGCGCCGAACGGCGAGTTCCGCAACCTCGCGGTCTCCGGAGCACTCACGCTGCAGGCCACCCCCGACCTCGCCTTCACCCTGAGCCACGACCTCGGCTATCAGGAGCCGGTGCGCTACTGGGGCACGCCGCTGGTGAACGGGCGCGTGCTGGATGCGGTGCGCTTCAACAACTACAACGTCCGCGACGCCAAGATCACCTGGGCCGACAACTGGACGCAGTTGCGCACCGAGTGGACGCCGTCCGCCGACGTGACGGTGCGCAACACCGCCTACCGCCTCCGGAGCCGGCGCCACTGGCTCGACGTGGAGCAGTACGCCTACGATCCCTCGACCGGCCGCGTGAACCGCTCGGACTATCTCGACATCACCCACAGCCAGGAACAGATCGGGAATCGCTTCGACGCGACGTTCCGCGGGTCGCTGTTCGGGCTGCCGAACCAGTTCACGGCCGGCTTCGACGTGAACCACATCTCGTTCCGGCACGCCAACAACTTCAGCGGAACCTTCCAGGAGACGCCGACGAGCGTTCCCCTCCTCGGCTACGATCCCGGGCTGTTCCCCGCCAACGGCCGCGCCGTCCCGGCCTACGCCACGACCACCAACCAGGCCTCCGTCTTCGCCGAGAACCGGCTGGAACTGACCGACCGGCTCTCGCTGCTCGCCGGCGTGCGCTTCGACGCACCGCGTCTTGCCCGCCTCAACCTGCTGAACGGCTCGTCCTTCGAGCGCTCGTACCGGGCGCTGGGCTACCGCTTCGGCCTCGTCTACGCGGTGTCGCCCGAGACGACGCTCTACGCGCAATACGCCACCGCCACCGATCCGGTGAACAGCCTGATCTCGCTGTCTGGATCGCTCGCCGGGTACGAGCTGTCCACCGGCCGGCAGGTCGAGATCGGCGCCAAGGGGCTCGCCTTCGGCGGCGCGGTCGAGTGGACGCTCGCCGGCTACCGTATCGTCAAGAACGACCTGATCACGGCGGTGCCGGGCGACACCACCCGCACGGCGCAGGTCGGCCAGCAATCCTCCCTCGGCGCCGAGGCCGCGCTCTCCTGGCTTCCCGCGCCGGGCTGGCGCATCGACGCCAACCTCGCCCTGCTGGACGCCCAGTACGACACCTTCAGTGAGACCGTCGACATCAACGGTGTTCCGACCGAGATCCCCTATAACGGGAACCAGCCGGTCAACGTGCCCGAACAGGTCGCCAACCTCTGGATCAACTGGGCCTTCGCCCGCGACTGGGAGGCGCGGGTCGGGGTGCAATATGTCGGCGCGGTGTTCAGCGATTTCGCCAATCGCGCGCCACGTCCCGACTACACGCTCGTCACCCTCGGACTCGACCATCAGGTCACGCCGGCCTCGCGCCTGTCGTTCCGGGTCTTCAACCTGCTCGATACGGTCTATGCGATCGATGGAAGCGTCGCGACCGGCGGTATGACGAGGGGCACGAGCACCAGCTGGTATCTCGGCCGTCCCCGCTCGTTCGAAGTCGCCTACACGGTCGCGTGGTGATCGCGGCGAAGCGGAAAGCTTGTCGTCGCCGGCCGGACGAGGCCAGTGAAACATCGAGGCCGATCACGCGCTAGAGAATTGTCCTGGATCTGGGATCCAGGACAATTCTCGAAGTTTTTGTGCCGGATCGGCTTTTCCCGAAAGCTGGCCTCCACCTTTCGAGCCGATGCTCTGATGCTTGCGCGTCGTCGGCCATCCTCCAATCGCTCGAAAAAAGCTTTCGGGGGACGGCGATGGCGACCATCGTGGAGGATGACCGGGCTCTGCTCTCCGGTTCCTCGTGGTGGGGCAGCGGCACGGTCGGCAAGTCGGCTTTCATCACGTATTCGTTCGAGAACGAATCCTACGAGCAGGTGGCCGGGCCGTCCCACTCCAACGCCTTCCGGGCGTCCTTCAAGCCCTTGACCGAGGCCGAGAAGTCGGCGGCCCGCGATGTCCTGAAGCAATGGGGCGACGCCAGCGGCATCCGCTTTTTCGAAGCCGATCCCGGCCGGGGCGACATCCGCTTGGCCACCTACGATCTCGGCAAGGATCCAACCGGCTCCACGGCGGCCGGCGACGCCTATTACCGGTCGGTCGAACTTGTGGATGTCCACAAATTCGTCGATCGCGGCGGGGTGGCCCGCGACGACGGCGTAGGTTTCCCCAGCCGCGTCGTCCCGAATCCAAACCATGTTAAAGCGCTGCCCCGCGCGCGGCGGCATGGTCTTCGCGCCGGGCCGACCTTGCCCCCCATTGCGGCCCGGCAGGTTCCGCCGGCCTGACTCCCGGCCGGCGGAGCCATTCTTTCGCGCAGGCCCGTTCGACATACGAAGCCCTGCCGTCCCGAGGGGAGCGGCAGGGCTTCGTGTTTCGGCGTCAGGCAGCGATCGGGGCCGCGACCGGCTCGGCGGCGCGCACCTCGGCATCGACGTGGCTCTCGAACCGCTTGAAGTTCTCGCGGAACATCGTGACGAGGCGCGTCGCCGTCTCGGCGAAGGCGGGCTTGTTGGTCCAGGTCTCGACCGGCGAGAGCACCTGCGTCTCGACGCCCGGCACCTCCACCGGGACCGCGAAGCCGAAATACGGATCGCGGCGGAACGCGACCTGCGACAGCGAGCCGTCGAGCGCGGCCGAGAGCAGGCGGCGCGTCACCCGGATCGGCATGCGGCGGCCGGTGCCGACCCCGCCGCCGGTCCAGCCGGTGTTGACGAGCCAGCAATCGACGCCGTGCTCGGCGATGAGATCACGCAGCAGGTTGCCGTAGACGCTCGGGTGGCGCGGCATGAACGGCGCGCCGAAGCAGGTCGAGAACGTCGCCTCCGGCGCGGTCAGCCCGCGCTCGGTCCCAGCCACCTTGGCGGTGTAGCCCGACAGGAAGTGGTACATCGCCTCGGCGCCGGTCAGCTTGGCGATCGGCGGCATCACGCCGAAGGCGTCGCAGGTCAGCATCACGATGTTTTTGGGGTGCCCGGCGCGCCCCGTGGCGCTCGCGTTGGCGATGAAGTCGAGCGGGTAGGCGCAGCGGGTGTTCTCGGTGAGCGCCGCGTCGTCGAAATCCGGCGCGCGGGTCGCGGGATCGATCACCACGTTCTCCATCACCGTGCCGAAGCGCTCGGTGGTGGCGTAGATCTCCGGCTCGGCGTTGCGCGAGAGGCGGATGGTCTTGGCGTAGCAGCCGCCCTCGAAGTTGAAGATGCCGTCCTTGCCCCAGCCGTGCTCGTCGTCGCCGATCAGTTGACGCGAGGAATCGTTCGAGAGGGTGGTCTTGCCGGTGCCGGACAGGCCGAAGAAGAGCGCGGAGTCGCCCGACTCATCCAGAGCCGCGTTGGCCGAGCAGTGCATCGGCATCACGCCCGCTCCGGGGAGCACGTAGTTCAGGTAGGTGAAGACCGACTTCTTCATCTCGCCGGCATAGGCCGAGCCGCCGATCAGCACGATTTTTTGGGCGAAATCGATGGCGATCACGGTCTTGGAGCGGCAGCCGTGGCGGGCCGGATCGGCCTGGAAGCTCGGCAGGTCGATGATGGTCAACTCAGGCACGTAAGCGGCGAGCGCGTCGCGCTCGGGCCGGATCAGTAGGTTGCGGATGAACAGCGAGTGCCACGCGAACTCGGTGTAGACGCGGGCGCGCACCCGGTGGGCCGGATCGGCGCCGCCGAAAAGATCCTGGGCGAACAGCTCCTTGCCGCGCGCATGCGCCCGGAAATCCTCCAGCAGCGTGGTGAACTGCGCGCGGGTGATCGAGCCGTTGTTGTCCCACCAGATCTCGTTCTCGGTGCCTTCGTCGCGGACCACGTACTTGTCCTTGGGCGAGCGGCCGGTGTGGCTGCCGGTGGTGGCGACCAGCGCGCCGCCGCGGGCGAGCTGCGCCTCACCGCGCTTCAGGGATTCCTCGTAGAGGCGCGGCGCCTCGAGGTTCCAGTGCACGGCCGCGAGGTCGGCAAGGCCGATCGCTTCCGGGCCGTGGGCCGCGTTGAAGTCGCCGATATGAGTCACGGTCTGTCTCCCTAGAGCGGCCCTGATCGCGGCCGTCGGCGCCGTCGTCGGCGCTGAAGTGTCGTTCGTTCGGGGCCGTCCGTGCGGTCGTTCAGGGCCGCCGCACGCCGGTTCGCCGGCCCGACGCTGCAATGGGCCGATCCCTGGCTTAGCCGTCAACTAAACTTTGGGATCAGACCAAATTTTTCTTGTGCCGTTCGCCAGCTATGGCTCCGCTTGCCTGTCGCTTCGATGAACGGGCAAAAGCCGCGGACAAGGCCTATGTGAGGGGCGGCGCCCGCCGCCTTCCCTCGGACACCGTCGAAGCCCTGCATGCCCCAAGCCGTCGCCGGCCCGGAGATCGAGCGCCTGATCCAGCTTCTCGGGCGCATGCCGGGCCTCGGTCCGCGCTCGGCCCGGCGGGCCGCGCTGCAGCTCATCAAGAAGCGCGAGACCCTGTTGGCGCCGCTCGCGGAGGCGATGCGGGTCGCCGCCGAGCGGATCGTGGTGTGCCGCTCCTGCGGCAACGTCGATACCCGCGATCCCTGCACCATCTGCGCCGACCACAGCCGCGACCCGACCATGCTGGTCGTGGTCGAGGACGTGTCCGACCTCTGGGCGCTGGAGCGCTCGGGCGCGGTCAAGGCGCGCTACCACGTGCTCGGCGGCGTGCTCTCGGCGCTGGACGGGGTGCGCCCCGAGCACCTGAACATCGCCCGCCTGGTGGAGCGGGCGGCCGAGCCGGGGGTGGGCGAGATCATCCTGGCGCTCAACGCCACCGTCGATGGCCAGACCACGGCGCACTACGTCACCGAATCGCTGAAACCCCTGGGGCTCACGATCACACGGCTCGCCCACGGCGTGCCGGTCGGCGGCGAGCTGGACTATCTCGACGAGGGCACGCTCACGGCGGCGATCCGCAGCCGGACCGCGTTTTAGGCGATCAGGCTGCACCGCGCCCTTAAGTCGTACCACCACCGTCATCCCGGGCGCGAAGCGAACCCGGAATCCGCGACTGGCCGCGACGCCGATCGACTGCCGCGCATCACGGGTGGATTGCACGCCTCCAGCGCGCCCCTCCGGGTCCGGGTTCCGCTGCGCGGCCCCGGAATGACGGCGGTGGATGTGAGACACCCCCACGATCATTTGACCGCCCCCGCGCCGCCGCCTATCTGCGGAAGACCACGCCGCTTTTCCCGCTCCCGACCCCGACCGAGACCATGACCGTCCGCCCCCTCGTCATCCTGCCAGACGCTCAGCTTCGCCTCGTCTCCGAGCCGGTCACCGAGATCACGGACGAGATTCGCGAGTTGGCCGCCGACATGGTCGAGACGATGTACGACGCCCCCGGCGTCGGGCTCGCGGCGGTGCAGATCGGCGTGATGAAGCGCGTCGTCACCATCGACGCCTCGAAGGACGAGAACGCGAAGCACCCGACCGTCTACCTCAACCCGGAGATCGTCTGGTCGTCCGAGGAGAAGCGGGTCTACGAGGAAGGTTGCCTGTCGATCCCCGACTTCTACGGCGAGGTCGAGCGGCCGGATCGCGTGCGCGTGCGCTACATGAACCTCGAGGGCGAGAGCGTGGAGCAGGAGGCCGACGGCCTGCTCGCCACCTGCCTCCAGCACGAGATCGACCATCTCAACGGCGTGCTGTTCATCGACCACCTGTCGAAGCTCAAGCGCGACCGGGTGCTGAAGAAGTTCGCCAAGGCCGCCAAGCGCGACGCCGCCTGAGAGCGATTCGATGCGCGTCGTCTTCATGGGCACGCCCGACTTCGCCGTGCCCACCCTCGCGCGCCTGCACGCCGACGGGCATACGATCGCCGCGGTCTACACCCGTGCGCCGGCCAAGGCCGGGCGCGGCATGAGCTTACGGCCCTCGCCGGTCCATGCCCGCGCCGAGGCGCTCGGCCTGCCGGTGCTGATGCCCGCGACGCTGAGGAGCGACGAGGCCGCCGAGACCTTTGCCGGGCACGGTGCGGACGTCGCGGTCGTCGTCGCCTACGGGATGCTGCTCCCGCAGAGAATCCTCGACCTGCCGCGCCATGGCTGCCTCAACCTGCACGGCTCGCTGCTGCCGCGCTGGCGCGGCGCCGCGCCGATCCAGCGGGCCGTGATGGCGGGCGACGCCGAGAGCGGCGTCGGCGTGATGCGGATGGAAGCCGGGCTCGACACCGGCCCGGTGGCGATGGAAGCGCGGGTGCCGATCGCCGAGGGCATGACCGCGGGCGAGTTGCACGACGCGCTGATGCCGGCGGGCGCCGACCTGATGGGCCGGGCACTGGCCCGGCTCGACGCCGAGGACTTGCGCTTCACGCCGCAGGCCGCGGAGGGCGTGGTCTACGCCAACAAGATCACCAACGCGGAAGCGCGCATCGACTGGTCGCGCCCGGCCGCCGAGGTGGCGCGCCACGTCAACGGGCTGTCGCCGTTTCCGGGCGCCTATTTCGAGGCCGATCTCGGCAAGGGTGGCGAGCGGGTGAAGGTTTTGCGCGCGCTGACCGCCGAGGGTTTTTCCGGAGTTCCGGGCACGCTGCTCGACGCCGCCTGCACTGTCGGCTGCGGGACGGGCGCGGTGCGCCTGCTCGAACTGCGCCGGGCCGGCAAGGGCGGGAGGGCGAGTGGCGAGGAGTTTTTGCGCGGGGCGCGGCTGGCGCCCGGGGCGACGTTCGCGTGAAAACCGCGCGGCCCCTCCCTCCCCCCTCTGCGGGGGAGGGTAGCTCCCGAAGGGGGTCGGGAGAGGGGAGCCACGCTTCCGGAGAATTCGTTTTCGACCGCGGCCGAGCGGACCCGTCGCTCCCCTCTCCCGCCCGCTCCGCGGGCACCCTCCCCCACCCAAGTCAGGCCTGCCTGACTTGGGTCTCCGTCTGCGAATCTCGGGCAAGCCCGAGATTCGTGGGGGGGAGGGTTTTGGCGGCGGCGGCGCCCTGACATGCCCCGCTACAAGCTCGTCATCGAGTACGACGGTGCGCCGTTCTGCGGCTGGCAGCGGCAGGCCGACCACCCGACCGTGCAAGCCGCCATCGAGACCGCCGTGCAGCGCTTCTCCGGCGAGGTGGCCCGCCTCACCTGCGCCGGGCGCACCGATGCCGGGGTCCACGCGATCCATCAGGTCGCGCATCTCGACCTCGCCAAGGACTGGCGCACCGACACCGTGCGCGACGCGCTCAACGCGCATCTGCGTCCGCAGCCGGTCGCGGTCATCTCGGCCGAGGTGGTGCCGGAGACATTTGACGCGCGCCACTCGGCGATCCAGCGGCACTACCGCTACCGCATCCTCAACCGCCGCAGCCCGGCGGCGCTGACGCGCGCCCATGTCTGGCACGTGCCCTGGCCGCTCGATGCCGGACTGATGCACGCCGCCGCGCAACGCCTGCTCGGCCAACACGATTTCTCGGCCTTCCGCGCCGCCGAGTGCCAAGCCAACAGCCCCGTGCGGACCCTGGAGCAGCTCGACGTCACCCGCGAGCGGATGGGCCTGTTCGAGGAAATCGTGATCGCGACCTCGGCCCGCTCGTTCCTGCACCATCAGGTGCGCGCCATGGCCGGCACGCTGATGCTCGCCGGCTGCAAGCGCCTCTCCGCCGACGATGTGGCGGAGATTCTGGCGTCCAAGGCCAAGCATCGCTGCGGCCCGCTGGCGCCGGCCTGCGGGCTGACCTTCGTCGGCGTCGACTACGCCGGGAAGTAGGCGTCGAGCACGCGGCCGTAGATCGCGGTGAGCCGGTCGAGGTCTTCGACCGCCACACGCTCATCGACCTCGTGCATGGTCTGCCCGACGAGGCCGAACTCGATCACCGGGCAGGCATCCTTGATGAAGCGCGCATCCGAGGTGCCCCCCGTCGTCGAGAGCGCCGGGCGATGGCCGGTCTCGGCCTGAATCGCGTCGGCCACGAGATCGACGAAGGCATCGGGCCGGGTGAGGAACGCGGGTGAATTCGAGGGCTGGAGATCGAGGCTGAAGCGGATCGCGTTGCCCGCGGCCTCCTCCAGGCGGCGGCGGATCTCGGCGCCCAGCGTTGCGGCGGTCCAGTCGTCGTTGAAGCGCACGTTGAACACGGCCCGGGCGGTTGCCGGGATCACGTTGGTGGCCGGGTTGCCGACATCGATCGTCGTGAATTCGAGGTTCGAGGCGTCGAAATGCGCGGTGCCGCCATCGAGCGGCGCGGCGATGAGCGTCGAGGCGAGCCGCAGCAGGCCGGGAATCGGGTTGTCGGCCCGGTGCGGGTAGGCGACGTGGCCCTGGCGCCCGTGGACCGTGATGCGCCCGGTCAGCGAGCCGCGCCGGCCGATCTTGATCATGTCGCCTAGGCGCTCCGGGTTGGTCGGCTCGCCGAGCAGGCAATGGTCGAAGCGCTCGCCGCGCTCGCGCGCCCAATCCAGCAGCTTCACGGTGCCGTTGAGCGCTGGGCCCTCCTCGTCGCCGGTGATCAGGAAGGCGATGGAGCCGCCGAAGCCGGGGCCGCGCGCTTCAAGGAAGCGAAGGGTGGCGGCCAGCATGCAGGCGATGCCGCCCTTCATGTCCACGGCGCCGCGTCCGTAGAGCATCCCGTCCGCGACCTCGCCGGAGAACGGGCCGTGGCTCCAGGCGTCGGCCTCGCCCGGCGGCACCACGTCGGTATGGCCGGCGAAGAGCAGAACGGGGCCGCCGGTGCCGATCCGGGCGTAGAGGTTTTGAATGTCCGGCGTGCCGGATTCGGAGAAGATCGGGCGCTCGACCGCGAAGCCGGCCTTCGCGATCACGTCCGCGAGGAGGGACAGGGCACCGCCCTCCTCCGGGGTGACCGAGGGGCAGCGGATCAGGGACTGGGCGAGGGCGAGGGGGGAGGTTTCGGGCAAGGCGACACCGTGAACGCGGGGACGGACGACGCGTCCTCCCACCCACTCCCCTCATCCTGAGGTGCTGAGCGTTAGCTCAGCCTCGAAGGACGGCTCCAGCGAAGCGCGCGATACACGGGAGCCCTCCTTCGAGGCCCGCTATCGCGGGCACCTCAGGATGAGGGGGATGGATAGGATCAGCCGTCGCATCGTGGGGCAGCGGTACCACGCCCCTGCGCCTGCCCAAACCACCGCTTCCGCCGCGCGCGCCTCACGCTTACATGGCCGGCATGGCTCTCTCGTCGGACGAACTCGAACGCTATGCCCGCCACATCGTGCTGCGGGAGGTCGGCGGGCCGGGGCAGGCGCGGCTGAAGGCGGCGCGCGTGCTCGTGATCGGCGCGGGCGGGCTCGGCGCGCCGCTGATCCAGTACCTCGCCGCCGCCGGCATCGGCACCATCGGCATCGTCGACGACGACGCGGTGTCGCTGTCGAACCTGCAGCGGCAGGTCATCCACGGCACGGCCGACGTCGGCCGCCCCAAGGTCGAGAGCGCGGCGGACGCGGTCGCCCGGCTCAACCCGCATGTGTGCGTAGTGGCCCATGCCTGCCGCATCACGCCCGACAACGCCGCCGGGCTGATGGCGAAGTACGATCTCGTCGCCGACGGCTCGGACAATTTTGCCACGCGCTACGCCGTCTCGGATGCCTGCTTCATTGCCAAGAAACCGCTGGTGACGGCGGCGCTCGGCGCCTTCGACGGCTCGCTCACCACGATCCGCGCGCACGAGACCGGCGCCGACGGCACGCCGAACCCGACCTATCGCTGCCTGTTCCCGAACCCGCCGCCGCCCGGCACGGTGGCGCCCTGCGCCGAGGCCGGGGTACTGGGGGCGCTGGCCGGCGTGATGGGCTCGCTGATGGCGATGGAGGTGATCCGCGCGGTGGCCGGGTTCGGCGAGCCGCTGGTCGGGCGCCTGCTGATGGTGGACGCCCGCTCGATGCGGTTCGAGACCCTGGGCTACGCCTGGGACCCGGACAACCCGCTGAATGGCCTCACGACAGCCCCGGCAGCTTCAGGCCTGGGCCATTCTCCGGCTCCGCTGCGTTGAGGCAGCACTTCTTGAATTTCTTGCCCGAGCCGCACGGGCAGGGATCGTTGCGGCCGACATCCTTGTACGGGTTCACCACCGGCTGGCCGTAGGATTCCTCGGTCCAGGCGAGCGCCGCGACCGGATCGTCGAGGGTGCCGTAGCCGTCGCCGAACTCGGACAGATCCGGCGGCTCGGCGCTGGCCTGGCGCAGCGCCTTGCGGAACCACGCGGCGTCGCTGAACTCGTCGGTGAGGCGCCCGTCGCGCCGCGCCGCCTCGGCCTTGGGCGCGAGATCGGTCAGCCCGAGATAGGCGATCGCCTCCTCCCAGCCGACCCAGGCCATGTCGCCCTCGACCGCCGCTTGCGCGGACTGGAAGCGCAGCAGCAGGGTGCGGGCATCGTCGAGCGATAGCCGCCCCTGGCGAGTCAGGAAGGCCAGCGCCTTGAAGCCCTCGTAGCGCACGAAGCCGTCGGCGGCGCTGTCGAGGATCAAGGCGTGGAGCGGGGCCACGTCGCCGTCGAACACGCTCGCCAGAATCGGCGCCGTGGTGATGGTGGCGGCATCCCCCAGGATCGAATCGACGGTGTCGCCGTCGTGGCGCAGCAGGCGCATCAGCGGCCCGTAGACCCGCGTGTCGCGGGCCGCCGCCAACGCGTGCAGGCCCCAGAACAGCAGGTTGGCCTCGTTGTCGCCCACCGTATCGGGCGCGTCCGCCGCTTTGGCCAGAACCCGCAGCACGGGCTCGGCCACCGC
This sequence comes from Methylorubrum rhodinum, assembly GCF_014199935.1. Classification (GTDB taxonomy): domain Bacteria; phylum Pseudomonadota; class Alphaproteobacteria; order Rhizobiales; family Beijerinckiaceae; genus Methylobacterium; species Methylobacterium rhodinum. Next base: position 227,274 of record NZ_JACHOP010000004.1, on the reverse strand, counting down.
CTCCGGCTCGGCGATCGCCTGACGCAGGGCCTGCTTCGGCATGGTCTCGGCGACCGAGAACTGCTCGACCAGATCGGCGTCCATGGCGGTCCTCCTTCAATCCGCGTCAGGCGCGCAGCGTCGCGCCGGTCTTCTTGGCTACCTCGGCGACGATCTTGGCGCTCACCGCCTCGATCTCCGCATCGGTCAGCGTGCGCTCGCTCGGCTGGAGCCGGACCGCGACGGCGACCGATTTCGAGCCCTCCGGGATGCCGACGCCCTCGTAGAGGTCGAATACGTCGATGCCGGCGATCAGCTTGCGCTCGGCGCCCTGGGCCGCCTTGAGGATGTCGGCGGCGGCGACGTCGCGCGCTACCACGAAGGCGAAGTCGCGGGAGATCGCCTGGAGGCCCGACAGCGTCAGCGCGGGCTTGGCCTTGGTCGGGCGGTGGCGCGGCAGCGGCAGGGCGTCGAGGACGATCTCGAAGGCGACCTGGGTGCCCTTGAGGTCCATCGCCTTGATCAGCCGCGGATGCAGCTCGCCGAAATGGCCGACGACGGTCTTCGGCCCGAACTGAAGCGTGCCCGAGCGGCCGGGGTGCAGCCACGAGGGACCGCCCGCCACCACCTGAAGCCCGCCGGTCGGCACGCCCAGCGCGGTCAGCAGCGCCAGCGCGTCGGCCTTGGCCTCGAAGGCATCGACGGGCGCCGCCGCGCCGGCCCAGTGGCGCCCGGCGCCCGCGTGGCGCGCGGTGCCGCGGCGGATGCCGGCGGCGCGCACCGACTGGCCCTCGGGCTCGTCGCTGGCGAAGCACTGGCCGACCTCGAACAGGGCGACGTCGGCAAATCCCCGGTCGGCGTTGCGCTGGGCGGCGCGCAGCAGGCCCGGCACGAGGCTCGGGCGCATGTCGGAGAGGTCGGCGGCGATCGGGTTGGCGAGCGCCAGATCGGCCCCGCCGCCGCCGAACAGGCGCGCATCCTCGGCGGCGATGAACGAGTAGGTCACCGCCTCCATCAGCCCGCGGCTCGCCAAGGCGCGCCGGGCGAGGCGGGTGCGCCGCTGCAGCACGGTGAGCATCGGCTCGTGCGCCACGGTCTCGACGCGGTGCAAGGGCTTGGGCTCGATGCGGTCGAGGCCGGCGATGCGGACGATCTCCTCGACGAGGTCGGCCTTGCCCTCGACATCGGCTCGCCAGGACGGCGGCAGCACCTTCACGCGGTCGCCGGAGCCGGCGACGTGGAAGCCCAGCGCCTCCAGCGTCACCTTCATCTCGGCCCGCGACAGCTCGATGCCGGCCAGCCGCCGCACCTCGGTCCAGGGGAAGTCGATGACGTGGGAGAGTTCGGGCACCTCGCCGGCGATGGTGGCCTGAGACGGCGAACCGCCGCACAGGTCGAGCACGAGGCGGGTCGCGAGATCGAGCCCCGGCAGGGCGAAGGCCGGATCGACGCCGCGCTCGAAGCGGTAGCGGGCGTCGGTGACGATGCCGAGCCGCCGCCCGGTGCGGGCGATGTTACGCGGGTCCCACAGGGCGGATTCGATGAGCACGTCGGTGGTGCCCTCGTCGCAGCCGGACGCCTGCCCGCCCATGATGCCGGCGATCGATTCGACGCCGTTGGCGTCGGCGATGACGATGGTGTCGTCGTCCAGCCGGTAGGTCTTGCCGTCGAGCGCGACCACGCTCTCACCGTCCTCGGCGCGGCGCACCACGAGGCCGCCCGCGACCTTGGCGGCATCGAACACGTGCAGCGGCCGGCCGCGGTCGAAGGTGAGGTAGTTGGTGATGTCGACGAGCGCGTTGATCGGGCGCAGGCCGATGGCGCGCAGCCGCTTCTGCATCCATTCCGGCGACGGGCCGTTCCTGACGCCGCGCACGAGTCGGAGCGCGAAGAGCGGGCAGAGACCCTTGTCGTGCGCGTCGAACTTCAGCGTCACCTCGGTCGGGCAGGCGCCCTCGCCGCGCACCGGCGGCAGCGGCTCGCGCTTGAGCGTGCCGATGCCGGTGGCGGCGAGATCGCGGGCGATGCCGTGGATCGAGGCGCAGTCGGCCCGGTTCGGCGTCAGGTTGATCTCGATCACCGGATCGTCGAGCTCGGCCCAGACCACGTAGGGCGTGCCGACCGGCGCGTCCTGCGGCAGGTCGAGGATGCCGTCGTGGTCTTCGCTGAGGCCGAGTTCGGCGCCTGAGCACAGCATGCCGCGGCTCTCGACGCCGCGGATGGTGCCGACCGACAGGGTCATGTCCTTGCCCGGCACGTAGGTGCCGGGGGGCGCGAACACCGACAGCATGCCGGCGCGCGCGTTCGGCGCCCCGCACACGACCTGCAACGGCTGCCCGTCACCCGCATCGACCTGACAGACGCGCAGGCGGTCGGCGTTCGGGTGCTGCTCGGCCGAGACGACCCGCGCGATCACGTAGGGCTTGAGCGCGGCGGCCTTGTCCTCGATGCCTTCAACCTCCAGGCCGATGCGCGTCAGCGTCTCGCTGATCGCGTCGAGCGAGGCCTCGGTGTCGAGGTGGTCCTTGAGCCAGGAGAGGGTGAATTTCATCGCTTCGCTTCGTTTCAGGCGGCGCGCGGGCGGGCCAGCAGGAGAATGGCGAGGTCCAGTCGGGCTTTCGCGTCGAGCCCCTCGATCAGGGTGATCGCGTCCCGCGCTTCGTCGATGAGGGCAAGCGCCTCCGTCCGGCTGAAGAGGGCGGAGGGCGGCGCATAGTCGGCAGCGTGGCGCTTTTCCTGAAGGTTCTGGAACAAGGCGCCGATCGTCTCGATAGCCGGATCGATCAGCCTCGCTTCCTGGCTCCTGAGTTTCTTCGACACGAGGCCGTGGTCCAGCGAACGGTAGATCGGCGGCAGGCTGCCCTTCTTGCTCCAACCGACGAGTTCGTCGGCGCAGAGCGTGCAGAGGGCGTGGAACAGCGCGTAGTACGCACTGCTCACACCTCGGCGCATGGAGGCCTGCCGGACGCCCATCGAACCGCTCGCGTGCGCGAGCTGTTCGGAGACGGCCATCAGACCATCGATCATCGGTCCTGGCAGCTTGCGCGGCATCACTCGGCCGCCACAGGGTCTTCGGCGTAAGGCGGCGGATCGTCGGGATAGTCGTAGGTCAGATAGGGAAAGCGATGCTCTCCTTGTTCCTCGAGAGCACGACGAAGGGAGACCAGCGCGTCCGCCGTGACACGCCCGCGGGTCACGCCGGCACCCGGATGGAAGCGAACGGTCACGAAGAGGGCGTCCTCGTCGGCGTGGTTCGGCTTCGCTTCCACCGACGCACTCTCGAAACCCGCATCACGCATCGTCCGAGCGAGCACGTCTTCGACCAGGGAATGGATCTCCCTATCCGTCATCGCTTCCCTCCCGTCTCAGCTCACCCCGTCAGCCCGCCGACCAGGCTCGGCACGTCGATCGGCCGGAAGCCGTAATGGTCGAGCCAGCGCACGTCCGCCTCGAAGAACGGGCGCAGGTCCGGCATGCCGTATTTGAGCATGGCGAGACGATCGATGCCCATGCCGAAGGCGAAGCCCTGGACCTGATCCGGGTCGAGGCCGCCGTTGCGCAGCACGTTGGGGTGGACCATGCCGCAGCCCAGCACCTCCAGCCAGTCGGTGCCCTCGCCGAAGCGCAGCTCGCCGCCCTTGCGCGAGCACTGGATATCGACCTCGGCGGACGGTTCGGTGAAGGGGAAGAACGAGGGGCGGAAGCGCATCGTCACGCTGTCGACCTCGAAGAAGGCGCGGCAGAACGATTCGAGCACCCATTTCAGGTTGGCGATGTTGGCCGAGCGGTCGATGACGAGGCCCTCGACCTGATGGAACATCGGCGTGTGGGTCTGGTCGGAATCGTGCCGGTAGGTGCGACCGGGCATGATCACGCGGATCGGCGGCTGCTTGGCCCGCATGGTCCGCACCTGCACCGGGGAGGTGTGGGTGCGCAGGAGCTTGCGCTTTCCGAGATGGTCGGGACGTAAGAAGAAGGTGTCGTGCATCTCGCGGGCCGGATGGCCCTCGGGGAAGTTGAGCGCGGTGAAGTTCAGCTCGTCCGTCTCGATGTCCGGCCCCTCCGCCACCGAGAAGCCGAGATCGGAAAAGATCGCGGTGATCTCCTCGATGACCTGACTGATCGGGTGGATGCGCCCGCGCGTTTCCGGCGCCTCGCGCAAGGGAAGCGTCACGTCGATGCGCTCGGCGGCGAGCCGCGCGTCGAGGGCGGCCTCGGCCAGGGTCTCGCGCTTGGCAGAAATCGCGCCCTGCACCCGGTCGCGCAGGCCGTTGATGAGCGGGCCGCGCTCCTTGCGCTCATCGGGCGTCATCGCGCCCAGGGTCTTGAGCAGTTCGGAGACGCTGCCCTTCTTGCCGAGCGCGGCGACGCGCAGGGCTTCGAGAGCGGCCTCGTCACCGGCCTGCTCGACCTGGCCGAGGAGGTCGCGTTCGAGAGCGTCGAGATCCATCACACCTCACTGTCCCTGAAGGCGGCCGCAATGCAGCCTTCTTGGGCCGCGGGCCGCTTGTTCCGCGTTGCCCGCGATCCCGCAAGGGGCCGCCGCCGTCGTGGTCCGAAAAACGAAAAGGCGCGGCGCTCCCGTGAAGCGCCGCGCCTTGAATGGAAGGATCGCGGACCGCCCGTCGGGGCGGCCCAGCGGATCAGGCGGCCTTCGGCAGGGCCGACTTGGCCTTCTCGACGACGGCGGCGAAGGCGGCCGGCTCGTGGATGGCGAGCTCGGACAGCGCCTTGCGGTCCACCTCGATGCCGGTCTTCGCCAACGCATTGATGAAGCGCGAATAGGTCAGGCCGTGCTCGCGCACCGCCGCGTTGAGACGCTGGATCCAGAGGGCGCGGAAGGTGCGCTTCTTGTTCTTCCGGTCGCGATAGGCGTACTGGAGGCCCTTCTCCACCGCCTGCTTGGCGATGCGGATCGTATTCTTGCGCCGGCCGTAATAGCCCTTGGCGGCCTTCAGGACTTTCTTGTGCTTCGCGTGACTGGTCACGCCGCGCTTGACGCGGGCCATGGGAGATCTCCTCGGATTTTAGAAAGACAGATTCGGCTGGACGCGAAGGCTTACCGCTGGTTCGGCAGGAAGTACTTCTTCACGTTGGCGGCATCGCCCTCGAACAGGGTCGTGGTGCCGCGCAGGTTGCGGATCTGCTTAGTGGTCCGCTTGATCATCCCGTGGCGCTTGCCGGCCTGGGCGTACATCACCTTGCCGGTGCCGGTGATCTTGAAGCGCTTCTTGGCGCCCGATTTGGTCTTCAGCTTGGGCATTTGGCTCTCCTGACGCAACGGCGGGCCGGCCGGAGAGCCGGAGCCTTGCGCTGTGATGCTGCTGGAGCAACGGGAACCGCCACGGCAGCCCGGATCGGCCGGGCGGTTCGACGCGGGCGGCTTATGGCAGAAACCGCCTGCGGTTTCAATCGATCGTGAGCCGGACGACCATCATGCGCTTTCGAGGGTGCGCAGGCCGGAAGTGTCGTGCTCGGCCACCGCCTTCGACAGGTCGTGCGCCGTCTGGAGGTTCATCCAGAATTCCGGCGTGGTCCCGAAGAACCGCCCGAGCCGGCAGGCGGTGTCGGCGCTCATGCCGCGGCGCCCGCGCAGAAGCTCGCTGATGCGGTTCGCCGGCACCTCGATCGCCTGGGCGAGCGCGCCGGCGCTCAGCCCCAAGGGACGCAGGTATTCTTCGAGGAGAATGTCGCCGGGATGCGTTCGGATGCGAGCCATAGCCCTGCTCTCTCCATGTTCGGCAATCGCGGGACCTGCGCACGAATCGGCGCGTTCATTGCGTGCACATCACCGCGACAGTGTCGGCAAGTCTGTGTTGCGCCTTACCTGTGGAAAGCCGGCATTCGGTGGGCTTGCAAAGATTCCCCGTCGCGCCAGGGACGGAGCGGAACCATAAACCTTGGCCGTCGGTTTCGTTCATGTCCCGCTCAGGCCGCGTCCTCCATTAGTCTCTGCAACATCCCATACCCGGTCACAGGAGACGTCTTCGTGCGCATTGCCCAGGTAGCCCCGCTCGCGGAAGCTGTTCCTCCGAAGTTCTACGGCGGCACCGAGCGCGTCGTGTCGTGGATCACGGAAGAACTGGTTCGTCAGGGTCACGACGTGACGCTGTTCGCCAGCGGTGATTCGCAGACGTCGGCCAAGCTTGCCGCCTGCCATCCGGAAGGCCTGCGCCTTCTCGGCTACCGCGACCACACCGCCGGTCACCTCGCGATGCTGCACCACGTGCATCGCCGGGCGCACGAGTTCGATGTGATCCACTTCCACATCGACCTGTTGCAGTACCCGATGTTCGAGGACCTGTACCACAAGTGCCTGACGACCATGCACGGTCGCCTCGACGTGCCGGACTTCATGCCGGTCTACAACACCTTCACCGGCATGCCGCTGGTCTCGATCTCGGACAACCAGCGCGAGCCGATGCCGGAGAGCTCCAACTGGCTGGCCACGATCCATCATGGCCTGCCGAAGCAGAACTGCCCGTTCTACCCGGAAGCCAAGGGCGGCTACCTCGCCTTCCTCGGCCGCATCTCGCCCGAGAAGCGCCCCGACCGCGCGATCGAGATGGCGATTCGCTCCGGCACGCCGCTGAAGATCGCCGCCAAGGTCGACAAGGCCGACCAGGAGTACTGGGACGAGAAGATCGAGCCGATGATCCATCATCCGCTGGTGGAGTACATCGGTGAGATCAATGAGGAGCAGAAGAAGGACTTCCTCGGCAACGCTCTGGCGCTCGCCTTCCCGATCGACTGGCCGGAGCCCTTCGGCCTCGTGATGATCGAGGCGATGTCGGCCGGCACCCCGGTGATCGCCTTCGGCAACGGCTCGGTCCCCGAGGTCATCAAGGACGGTGTGTCGGGCTACATCGTCAACTCGATGGACGAGGCGGTCGAGGCCTGCCGCAAGGTGCGCGATCTTCCCCGCGCCGGTGTGCGCAGCCACTTCGAGGGCCGCTTCACCGCCGAGGTGATGGTCCGCAAGTACGTCTCGGCCTACGAGCAGCTGCTCGCCTGCCAGGGCAATGTCATCAAGATGCCGTCGGCGGGGGCCTTCTCGCCCCAGTACGGCGAACTGAACGGCAAGGCCGGCGCGCCGATCCACGTCGCCGCCATGCCGGCCTAGAAGCCGACCACCCAAAAGCGATGGCCGGCCCCCTCGCCGGGGCCGGTCCGGCGCCTAACTGAACGATCCTCACCCGCGCCGCCGGTCGTGCCACACGACCGGCGGCTTTCGATTCGAAGGTCCGGACCTTGCGAGGGTCGGGACCCAAGACTCGCACGGATCATCGGCAGGAGGCGCTTCGCATGGCGGCACAGGACGACGCGGCAAGAGCCCGACAGGCCGAGCACGAGACCCAGCAGGCACCGAAAGCGGGCTTTCAGGACGCGGACGAGGCGCTGCCCCAGTACCACATCGAGGCCCAGGCCTCGCTGGTCGAGCGTCCGCTGCGCTCGTTGAAATACGGCGAGGCCTTCGCCGTCCTCGACAGCTACGGCGACATCGGCTGGTATCCCGGCGCCGACGGCCTCTACTTCCAGGACACGCGCTATCTCTCGCGCCTCGCGCTCACCGTCGAGGACGAGCGGCCGATGATGCTGTCCTCGGCCATGCAGGACGACAACGGCGCGCTATCGGTCGATCTCACCACGCCGGACATCCGGTTGGACGCGGGCGACGAGACGTCGATCCCGCGCGAGTTGATCGCGCTGGAGCGCACGAAGTTCCTGTTCAAGGGCACCTGCTACGATCGGATCGGACTTCGCAACTACGACACCCGCCGCCGCAAGCTTCGCATCGGCGTGACGTTTGATGCCGATTTCCGAGACCTGTTCGAGGTGCGCGGCTCGGATCGGCTAAAGCGCGGCAAGCGCACGGTGGAGCGGCGCTCGGACACCGAGGTCCAGTTCCGCTATGCCGGCCTCGACGACATCGTCCGCACCACCTCGGTGCATCTGGGGCCCAAGCCCCACCTGCTGGAGCCCGGCAAGGCCGAGTTCGTGGTGGAACTCGCGCCCGGTGCCCAGACCTCGCTGTTCATCCGCGTCGCGTTCGAATCCCACCGCGCCTTCACCAAGGCGCCCGGTCCCGAGAAGGCGGGCGAGGCCGCCGCCGCCGCCCTGTCGCGGGCCGCGGGCAGTCTCGCCGACCGGCCGGAGCGCAGCTTGAGCGAGGGCCGCATCTTCGCCCGCGCCTACCGGGACAACCGCCGGGATCTCCGCGGGCTCACGGCGGGCATCACCACGATCATCTCCTCGAACGACCAGTTCAACGAGGGCCTCTGCCGGGCCACCGCCGACCTCTACATGCTGGCGACCCGCACCCAGGAGGGCCTCTACCCGTTCGCCGGCATTCCCTGGTACTCGACGGTGTTCGGGCGCGACGGGATCATCACGGCGATGATGGCGCTGTGGATCGACCCGAACTTCGGCAAGGGCGTGCTGCGTTTCCTTGCGGCGACCCAGGCCAAGGCGGTCGATCCGGCCGCCGACGCCCAGCCCGGCAAGGTGCTGCACGAGACGCGCCGCGGCGAGATGGCGATGCTCGGCGAGGTGCCGTTTCGGCACTACTACGGCACCATCGACGGCACGCCGCTCTTCGTGATGCTGGCGGCCCAGTACCACGAGGTGACGGGCGACCTCGACACGATCCGCTCGATCTGGCCGCAGCTCAAGCTCGCGCTCGACTGGATCGATCAATACGGCGACCGCGACGGCGACGGCTTCGTCGAGTACGCCCGCGAGACCGAGCAGGGGCTGGCGAACCAGGGCTGGAAGGACAGCCACGATTCGATCTTCCACGCCGACGGCGCCATGGCCAAGGGCCCGATCGCGCTCTGCGAGGTGCAGGGCTACGTCTACGCCGCCAAACAGGGCGCGGCGAAGCTCGCACGCCTGCTGGGCGAGGACGATCTGGCGACGCGCCTCACGGCGGACGCCGAAACACTCCGAACAAAATTCAACGAAGCGTTCTGGTGCGAGGAGATCGGCACCTACGCGCTCGCGCTCGACGGCGCCAAGCGGCCCTGCACGGTCCGCTCCTCCAACACCGGCCACGCCCTGTACACTGGCATCGCCCTGCCGGAGCGGGCGGCACGGGTGGCGGAGCAATTGCTGTCGAAGGACGGCTTCAACGGCTGGGGCATCCGCACCGTCGCCAAGGGCGAGGCGCGCTACAACCCGATGTCGTACCACAACGGCTCGATCTGGCCGCACGACAACGCGATCTGCGCCATGGGGCTCGCCCGCTACGGCCTCAAGGACGAGGCGGCCCGCGTGTTCGAGGGCATGTTCGACACCAGCCTCTACTACGACCAGAAGCGGCTGCCGGAGCTGTTCTGCGGCTTCATGCGGCGACGCCAGCGCGGCCCGGTGAGTTACCCGGTCGCCTGCTCGCCGCAGGCATGGGCGGCGGCGGCCCCGTTCGCCTTCCTGGCGGCGAGCCTCGGGCTCGAACTCGACCACGCCCGCAACCGCATCCGCTTCCGCAACCCGGTGCTGCCGAAGTTCCTGGAGGCGGTGGAGCTGTTCAACCTCAAGCTCGGCACGTCCCGGGCCGACATCCGCCTACACCGCCACGGCCACGACGTGACGGTGGCGGTGACCCGGAGGGTCGGCGACGTGCAGATCTCGTTGCTGAAATAGGCTTTTGGGATGTTTGGCCGTCTCGCCTCTCCGGCGGGGCGGCCCAAATCCCCCACACCGTCATTCCGGGGCCGCGGAGCGGAACCCGGATTCCACGACTTGCCACGACGGCGAGTGGGGCCGCGCATCACGGGTGGGTTCCGGGTTCGCTTCGCGCCCCGGAATGACGGCGGTGCATCGATACATAAAAAATGCGCCGTCCCTTCTCGGGGACAGCGCATTGGTCCGGTCGGGCCGGACGAATCTCTTCAGCGCGGCGCCAGGATCATGATCATCTGGCGGCCTTCGAGCATCGGCTCGCTCTCGACCTTGGCGATCTCGGCCGTCTCGACCTTGACCCGCTCGAGCAGACGCAGACCGATGTCCTGGTGGGCCATCTCGCGACCGCGGAAGCGCAGGGTGACCTTCACCTTGTCGCCTTCCTCGAAGAAGCGGTGCACCGCCTTCATCTTCACGTCGTAATCGTGCTTGTCGATGCCGGGGCGGAGCTTGATCTCCTTGACCTCGACGGTCTTCTGCCGCTTGCGCGCCTCGTTCTGCTTCTTCTGCTCGTTGAAGCGGAAGCGCCCATAATCGAGGAACTTGCAGACGGGGGGGACCGAATTCGGAGCGATCTCAACGAGATCGAGGCCGATCTCCTCGGCCATCGCCAGGGCATCGAAGAAGGGCACGACGCCCTTGTTCTGGCCGTCCTGATCGATGAGCTGGACGTCGCGGACGCCGCGGATGTCCCGGTTGGCGCGCGGCCCGTCCTTCTGCGGGGCCGGCATGGCTCTCATTGGTCTGCGAATGGCTTGGTTCTCCTGTATCAACGACGAAACGGCAGCCTGAAGACCCCGCATCGAGCGAGCCCCGGCCACCGATCGATCCGGCTCGGCCGGACGGCACTAACTTGGCAAATCTTCTTGGCAAGTCAACTCGCGGAGCCGCGTTCGGTTCACGCCCGTCACCGACCTCGCGCGAGAAGGCCGGCATAGACGTCGAGCGTGCCGGCGATCATCCGGTCGAGCGAGAAATGCGCCTCGACATGACCCTGCGCCCGGCGGGCGAGCGCGTCGCGGGCGCTGGCGCCGAGAGACAGCGCCTCGGCGAGGGCGTCCGCCAGAGCGTAGGCGTCGCCCGCGGGCACGCGCCAGCCGGTGCGCTGGGCCGGGTCGGCGTCGGGCGGCGCCAGCACCGTCTCGGGCACCGCGCCGAGATCGGAAACCACCACCGGGATGCCGAGCGCCTGTGCCTCCACCGCCGAGCGCCCGAACGCCTCGGGCTCGACCGAGGGCACCGCCACCACGGAGGCCGCGCGGAAGGCGGCGGGCATGTCGGTGCAGTGCCCGACCCGGCGCACGAGGCCCGCGAGGCCGCGGGCCTCGATCAGCGCGTCGAGTTCGCGCTCGTAGGCCGAGCGCCCCTGTGGGTCGCCCGCCAGCACCACGGCGAGGTCGCTGAGCCCGAGGTCGCGCAGGCGGGCGGCGGCCTCGATCAGCACGCGCTGGCCCTTCCAGGCGGTGAGGCGGGCGGCGAGCAGCACCACCCGCTCGTGCGGGGCGACCCCCCAGGCCCGGCGCAGGGCCTCGACGCGGGCGGGGGCGACCGCCGAGGGCGTGAAGGTCGAGAGGTCGGTGCCGCGGTGGATCACCACGATCCGGTCGCCGGCCTGCTCGGGATGGGAGCGGCGGATCAGATCGGCGGTGTAGTGCGAGTTGGCGATGACGACGTCGCCCCGCGCCATCACAGAATTGTAGAGCAGCTTGACGCTGGTGCGGCCGGAATAGCTGCCGTGATAGGTCGTCACGAGGGGTATCTTCTGGCGACGCGCGGCCCCCAGGGCCACCCAGGCCGGGGCGCGGGAGCGGGCGTGGAGGATCTGCACACCCTCGCGGCGGCACAGCCGGGCGAGCCGTTCGACGTTGAGCGCCATGGCGAGCGGGTTCTTGGTATTGGCCGGAAACGGCACCCAGATGCCGCCCTTGGCCTGCAATTCGCCCACCAGCCGGCCGCCCTCGGTGGCGACCAGAGCCCGGGCGCCGGCTTCGGCGAGCGCCGCGGCGACGTCGACGGTGGTGCGCTCCGCGCCTCCGGCCTCGAGCGCCGGGATGATCTGCAGGATCGTGACGCCGGCGAGCGGCGGCGGCTCGGCGGCGCGCACCGGCCCCCCGGACAAACCGACCCCATTCATCGCCGGCCCCGCGGCCGCGGGAGGGTCGCTCGATACGCACTCATCCCTTAAGAATCGCCCAGGCGCTTTACGGTTCGGTAAACGCTGCCTCACCGGATTCATCCCAACGTACGAGGACAGACGCGGACGTGACCTCATCGGCCCCCTCCCCCGACGAACTGCCCGTGATGGCGCTGACGGTCGAGGGCCCGCGGCCCCGGCGGCTCGCGGTGCGGATCCGCGAGGGCGAAGGTCCGGCCGTGGTCTGGCTCGGCGGCTTCCGCTCCGACATGCGCGCCACCAAGGCCGCCGCCCTCGATGCCTGGGCCGCGGGCGAGGGCCGGCGCATGGTGCGGTTCGACTATTCCGGCCACGGCGAGTCGGAGGGCCGGTTCGAGGACGGCACGATCTCCGATTGGCTCGACGATGCCGAAGCGGTGATCGCGACGCATGCGGGCGAGCGGCCGATCCTCGTCGGCTCGTCCATGGGCGGATGGATCGCCTGCCTCGTGGCGCGCAACCGGGCCCGGCAGGGCCGATCGCTCGGCGGCATGGTGCTGATCGCCCCCGCCCTCGACTTCACGGAAGAGCTGATGTGGGCGTCCTTCCCGCCGGAGATCCGCGAGCGGCTCGCGCGCGACGGCGTCTGGTACCGCCCGACCGACTACGCCCCCGAACCCGACCCGATCCGCATGGCGCTGATCGAGGACGGGCGGCGGCATCTCCTGCTGGGCGAGGATCTGGAACCCGGCGGGCCGGTCCACATCCTCCAGGGGATGCGCGACCCGGACGTGCCCTACGCCCACGCGCTGCGCATCCTGGAGCGCCTTCCGGCGGAGGGCACGCGGCTCACCCTCGTCAAGGACGCCGACCACCGATTGTCCCGCCCGCAGGACATCGCGCTTCTGGTGCGGACGGTCGAGGCGATGGCGCGGGGCGCCTGACGCGAAAACGCCGGCCGGAGGCCGGCGTATCGCATTTCGGATGCGGGAAAGCTCGCAGACGCGGTCGCCGGTGCCCGAACTAATGCAGGCTGACGGGGTACAGCGAGTGGGCCATCGCGTTCGCGACGGCGACCTCGCGGGAATCGGTCAGCATGATCGGCGCGCCCGAGGCCGAGAGCAGGGCGAACAGGTCGAGGCCGGGGCTCATTTCGGGCGCCTGCGGGAACAGGGCGCGCACCTCGTCCGAGCGGATCGGCCGGACATAGGCGATGTGGCCCTCGCCGAGCGCGGCGAACTCCGCCGGATCGATGGCGGGGGTGGCGGTGGTGTCGACGGTCAGGTCGTTCATGATTGCCCTCCTTCCGAGGCAGAGCGTGAGCCGGATATGGTCCCGCGAGGCGGCGGCCACAAACGGATGGGTGATGGGAACTGCGCGTTCCCGTCCGAGGGGCCTGCGGTGCGTCGCCGCGTCGGGCCCGGTGCGCGTCCTCGTCAGGCGTCCTTCGAGGAGATCGTGATCTTGCGCACGATCCGCTCGGGCTCAGGCCGGACGAGATCGATCGACAGGAGCCCGTTCGACAGGTCGGCGCCGAGCACCTCCATGCCGTCGGCGAGCAGGAAGGCGCGCTGGAACTGCCGCGCCGCGATCCCGCGATGCAGGAATTGCCGCGACTTGTCGTCGACCTGGCGGCCGCGCACGACGAGCTGATTCTCTTCGAGCGAGATGTCGAGCTGGTCCTGGGTGAAGCCGGCGACCGCGAGCGTGATGCGGAGGCGCTCCGGCTCGCTCTCGCTGCGGGTCACGCGCTCGATGTTGTAGGGCGGGTAGCCGTCGCTGCCGGCCTTCGCCACGCGGTCGAGCGCCTGCTCGATCTCGTCGAAGCCGAGCAGGAACGGGTGCCCGAACGGGGATGGCCGCGTCATCGTGAACTCGAACCTCCGGCGGGGCCCTGAGGACAAGCGTCCCGGCGGCACCCCTCGGTCTCGGGCCCGCCCTGCGGCAGCACCCTTGAGCGTTGATATGGAAAGCGGATCGGGAGCGATCAAGGTCTTGGCCGCAGCCCGAGGGAGCAGCGTTGAACCGCGGCCTTTCGGGATCAAGATGCAAGAATAACCGGGATGAAAAGGCAATATGTTCCGGCCAAGCTGAGGTCGAGTAACAGTTTGGAATTGCTCTGAAATTCAGTCGTCGCCTTGATCCCGCACCCGTTTCTCGGATACGCACGCCGCCGACATGGGCGGTGCTCCCGAGACGGGAGCGCCGTGCTCGGGCTTTGCCGTCTCTCGGACATCGCGGGATCATCCGCGCGGACCTCGTCCGCGACGGGCCGGACGATGGGTTCCGGGCGCGCCAGGATCTTCACGCCCGTGACGGGCGCAATCGAGGCCCGCGGCGCGGCGAAGGACCGGACCGCGGCAGAGAGGGACGAGCGTCGTGATGCAGGCAGCCGGAATGGTACGCGGAATCGCAGCTTTGGCGGGCGTCGCCCTCGCCCTGACGGCCACGGGTGCGGGTGCGCAGGAGAGCGGGACCAAGGGCGCGCCGCTCAAGATCGAGCTGAACCGGCTCGAGCCCGCGGGCGAGGCCTGCCGCACCTACATGCTCGTCGACAACGGCCGCGGGCCGGCGCTGAAGTCGCTCAAGGTCGACCTGTTCGCCTTCGACACCGAGGGCGTCGCGCAGAAGCGCCTCGCCGTCGAACTCGGTCCCGTGCAGGAGAAGAAGACCGTCGTGCGGCTGTTCGACTTCGCGGGCCTCGCCTGCCCCAAGATCGGCCGCATCCTGCTCAACGACGTGCTCGCCTGCGAGGGCGCCGACGCCAGCCGCGAGACCTGCCTGGAGCGGATCGAGACCGCGACCAAGACGCCGGCCGCCTTCGACCGCTGATCCGAGCCGCACGCGAACCGCAAGGATCGGCCGGGCGGCCCACCGACACCGACATTCGAGGAGTTTCCAGATGGATCCGACATCCGCGCCCGTGGAAGCCGCCGCAGCCGCCGGCCACGACTTCTCGTTCGTCGGCCTGTTCCTCCAGGCCGATCCGATCGTGAAGGGCGTGATGATCCTTCTCGTGGTCGCCTCGCTCGCCTGCTGGACGGTCGTGTTCGAGAAGATCGTCCGGCTCGCCGCCGCCAAGCGCCAGGCCAAGGCGTTCGAGGCGATGGTGCGCCAGGACGGCGCCGTCGATACCGGGCAGAAGGGCATCAGCGGACACATCGTGAAGGCCGGCCTCGACGCGTGGCGCGACCAGGACCCGAGCGAGAGCCGGGCCGAGCGCCGCGAGCGCATCGAGCGGGCCATGAAGGGCGCGCTCGGCGTCGAGGTGAAGCGCCTGCAGGGCGGCCTGCCGCTGCTCGCCACCTCCGGCTCCACCGCCCCGTTCATCGGCCTGTTCGGCACGGTGTGGGGCATCATGAATTCGTTCTCGTCGATCGCGAAGAGCCAGGACACCAGCCTCGCGGTGGTGGCGCCGGGCATCGCCGAGGCGCTGTTCGCCACCGCCATCGGCCTCGTCGTCGCGATCCCCGCGGTGATGGCCTACAACAAGCTCTCCGGCGACCTCGCCCGCATCCAGTCGGGCTTCGTCTCCTGCATCGCCGTGCTCGGCAACCGGCTGGCCCGCGACCGCAGCCCGCACGCCCGCGCCGCCGCGGCCGAGTAGCCGACCCGGAGCCGGTCTCGACACCGCTGGGTCCAAGGCGGCTCCCGCCATCGCTTCGACGCGCTTCCTCTCGCCGACCGGGACCGCCGTTCGGCGGGAGCGCTCCCCACCGAAACTCCAATTCGACGCGAGCGCCGCCCGGCCGGCGGGCCGCGCGACGCCCGGGAGGGCGAGACACATGGCCATGGGTTCCCTGCGCTCGGGGGGCGGCGACGACGAGGACGGCCTCGACGCCACGCCGATGTCGGAGATCAACGTCACGCCGATGGTCGACGTGATGCTGGTGCTGCTCATCATCTTCATGGTGGCAGCGCCCTTGATGACGACCGGGGTACCGGTGCAATTGCCGAAGACGAGCGCGGCCAAGGTCGCGCAGGCGCAGAAGCCGCTGGAAGTCTCCATCGACAAGGACGGCAACCCGTTCATCGCCAAGGACGGCTTCACCCCGGAGACGATCCTGCCGCGGCTGAAGGAGTTGCGGGCCCAGAACCCCGAGCAGGTCGTGCTGGTGCGCGGCGACCGGGACGTGCCCTACGGCAAGATCATGGAGGTGATGGGCCTCGTCGGTCAGGCCGGCTTCACCAAGGTCTCGCTGATCGCCCAGTCGCCGGGCGGCGCGGCCCCGGCCGCCGGGGCCGCCAATGGAGCCGCCAAGTAGCATCATGGCCGCTTACGCTGAACGCGCGCCCGGGGGCCCCGAGGGGGGCCAGGGCCCGCTCGCCGCCGCCTTCGCTGTCGCGCTGCTGCTGCATCTGGCGGCGTTGGCCGGCCTCGCCCTCATGCGCACGGCCCCGCCGGAGGCGACGGGCGAGCAGCAGATCACCCTCGACCTGAGCCCGGCGATGGAGGAGGCCCCGCCCGTGGAGGCGATGGAGGCCGCCCCGTCCGAGCCCAAGCCGGACGAGGCCAAGCCCGAGGAAGAGCCGACCACGGTCAATCCGGTCGAGACCCAGGAGGCGCCCGTCCCGCCGCCTCCGCCGGAAGAGGTCACCGAGGCCAAGCCCGACGAGGCGACGCCGCCCCCGCCGCCGGAGATGACCCAGGTCATGCCGGAGGAGGTGAAGCCGCCGCCGCCCACCGAGATGACCCAGGTGATGCCGGAGGAGGTCCAGCCGCCCCCGCCGCCGCCCGAGGCCGTGGCCGAGACGCCGCCGGAGACCCCGCCCCCGCCGCCGGAGGAGCAGGTGATCACCTCGCAGGCGCCGGAGGCCGAGCCGCTGGCGCCCCCGCCGCCGGCTCCGGTAAAGGAGGTCAAGCCCAAGCCCAAGGAGCCCGATCCGGCCAAGATCGCCGAGGCGCGCCGCAAGGAGCTGCTGGACAAGAAGCGCGAGGCCGAGCGCGAGGCGAAGCGCCGCGAGCTGATCGAGGCCAAACGTGAGGAGAAGCGCGAGGAAATCCGCAAGGCGGCCGCGAAGGCGAAGGCCGAGCGCGACGCCGCGCGCCGGAAGACCGACAACGCCCAGGGCGCCAGTCAGCAGAACCAGCGGGAGAGCCGGCCTCAGCGCAGCGGCGGCGGCGATCCCAACGCCCTCGCGGCGTGGAAGGGGATGCTGTCCTCGACCATCAGGGGCCGCATGAACCGCGGCGCCGGGGCCGGCACCGGCGGCGGCGTCGCCACGGTCCGGTTCACGGTGTCCCGCTCCGGCGCGGTGACCAGTGCCTCCCTGGTGTCGAGCAGCGGCATCCCGGCGATCGACGCCGCCGCGCTCTCGGCCGTGCGGGGCTCGCTCCCCCCGGCCCCCGCCGGGTTCGATCAGCAGAGCCTCTCGGTGACGGTGCCGATGCGCTTCGGCGGCTAGAGCATCGTTCCGAAAGGTGGTTTCCGGCTTTCGGAAAAAGACGATGCTCAAGAACCGGATGTGATCGAGGGCCGGGCGTGTCGCGCCCGGCCCTCCCGCGCTACAAGCGGCGCGGATGGCGACCTTCTTCACCAGCGACACGCATTTCGGCGATCCCCGCATCCTGCGGATCGACCGGCGCCCGTTCCCCGATCTGCCGACGCACGACCGGGCTCTCGTCGAGGCCTGGAACGCCGTCGTCGGGCCGGACGACGCGGTCTGGCACCTCGGCGACTTCGCCCTCGGGCCGCCGCCGGAGCGGATCGGCGAATTGCTGGGCTCGCTCAACGGGCGCAAGCACCTCATCGTCGGCAACAACGACGGCCCGGCGACCCTGGCGGCGACGGGCTGGGCGTCGGTCGCGCATTACGCGGAGATCGCGGTCGAGGATCGGCGGCTGGTGCTGTGCCACTACGCCTTCCGCACCTGGAACGGCCTCGGACGCGGCGCGATCAATCTGCACGGACATTCCCACGGACGGCTCAAGCCGATCCCGCGCCAATACGATGTCGGCGTCGATGCGCAGGGCCTGCAGCCCGTGACGCTGGAGCGGATTCTGATCTCCCGCCGCCGGGGCGGAGGCGGGGGCAAGTCCGGCAAAGGTTCCGTCAAGCCTGTCGAAAAGAGGCCGGAACCATCGGCTTAGCCGCACCGTTCATCAGACCGACAGCGAGACGATGCACCGCAGCGAAAGCTGGGGCACCGCACCCGCCCCCTTCGAAACCTTCACGACCTCGGTCGAAACAGCGTCGGTTTGCCCATGCGTCCCACCGTTCTTGCCGGCCTCACGGCCGTTCTCGTCGGCGCGAGCATCGCCACGTCCGCCGTCGCGGCGCCCGGTTGCCTCGACGGCCGCCGGAAGGTCCAAGAGGCCAGCGCCCTGCGCTACCAGGCCAATCAGGAAGCCCGGCTCGGCAATCGCGACCGGGTCTGCGATACCCTCGACGAGGTGGGCGACCGCTTCCACGAGGCACAGGACGCCTTCGAGGATTGCGGAGCCGACGTGGTCGCGATCGATTTGCGCAGCGAGTTACGCGATCTGCGCGTCGCCAAGCGCCTGAACCGCTGTGACTAGAGCATCATCCCGAGAGAGGGTGATGCCGGTCCGAAGACCTTAGAACGGCGCCCGCCGGGGCGCTCCCGATCCCACCATCAACACCCGTCGCGGCGGAAGTCTCGCCGCGTCTTTAGCCGACGTGCGTCCCCGCACCGCCGACCGTGGCCGTGCGCCGCATCGTCACCCTATCGAAACCACCCGATTCGAAAGCCAGCCAACATGAACACCACCGAGACGACCGTCGCCGCCACCGCGCTCCAGACCGGCCCGTCCTTCACCGCGGCCCTGTGCGGTTTCCTCGGCAGCACGCTGGCCACCACGATGGTGATCCTGCTGCTCGGCACCAGCGTCTGATCCGGAGCCTCGATCAGGGCTTGATCGACCAGAGGCGGCTGCGGGAGAACAGCATCTCCGGCTTGCCGACCGGGGTCTCGGACCTCTGCTCGGGGCAGCGCGGCGGCTCGATACGGGCCATCGGCAACGGAGGTGCGGCGGCTTGAGCGGCCGGCAACAACCCCAGTCGGGACTGGACGACCGGGTTGCGCGCCGCCGAGATGGTGACGACGCCGGCGATGATGCAGCCGGCGATGAGACCGAGGAAGAAGTTCGTCATTCCAGTCGGGTTCCGGACCCGGGTCGCGGCGCGAGTTGTCCACAACGGACACCTCTTCCCCTTTCGGGGCGCCAATGCGGCGACCGATCTCGCACACCGCCTTTTAACAAACCGCGTGCCACAGGATTGGCACGGGCGGCGTATGCGTCCGGTGTCCGAGGGATCAGGCGATGTCGTACGGGGCCAGTGCCTACGCGAAGGTTGCGCGCGTCGCGCTTCCACCCCGTGAGGCGGAGGCCGCCGTTCTGCTCAAGGCCGCCGGCAAGCTCCAGGCCCTCGGCCCCGAGCTCGCGTCCGGCATGGCCCTCAACGAGGCGCTGGTCTTCAACCAGAAGGTCTGGACCATCCTGGCCTCCGCGGCGACCGATCCGGCCAACCCGCTCCCCGACGAGATCCGCACCGGCATCGGCCGTCTTTCGATTTACGTGTTCCGCACCATCGTCGATGCGATGATCGAGCCGACCCGCGAGAAGATCGAGTCGCTCGTCTCGCTCAACAACCACATCGCCGCCGGCCTGCAGGGCGATCCCGGCGCGGGCGCGTGAACGGAAGGCGGCGTCACGCCGCCTTCAGCGGTCCCGTGCGCTCGTGGAAGTCCGGCCCGTTGGTGGTCTTGGCGACGAACCCGGCGCGGATGACGAAGTCGCCGAAGCGCTCGCCCGCCTGCCGGTCCCTGGCGTAGGCGGCGAACAGCGGATCGAGCACCCCGCGGATCTCGCCCGCCGTCACGTCCTCGCGGTAGAGCTTGCTCAGGCGCGAGCCGTCGAAGGCGGCGCCAAGATAGAGGTGGTAGCGCTCCGGGCCGCGGCCGACGAGGCCGATCTCGCTGATGAAGGGCCGGGCGCAGCCGTTGGGGCAGCCGGTCGAGCGGATCGTGATGTCGGCGTCTTCCAGGCCGTGGCTCGCCAGAAGCTCTTCGAGTTCGCTGAGGAGGTCGGGCAGGTAGCGCTCGCTCTCGGCGAGCGCGAGGCCGCAGGTCGGCAGCGCGACGCAGGCCATGGAGTTGCGGCGCAGGGCGCCCGCGCCCTTGGTCATGGCGTGCTGATCGACCAGCGCCTCGATCTCGGCGCGCTTGGCGGCCGGCACGTTGGCGATGATGACGTTCTGATTGCCCGTGAGGCGGAAGTCGCCCTCGTGCACCTCGGCGATGCGGCGCAGGCCGGTGAGGAATTGCGGGCCGCCCTCGACGTCCTTGATGCGGCCCGACGGCACGTAGAGCGTGAGGTGATGGCGCCCGTCCTCGCCCTCGACCCAGCCGTAGCGGTCGCCGTTGCCGTCGAACGCGAAGGGCTTCGGCGCTCCCAGTTTCTTGCCGATCCGGTTCTCGACCTCCGCCCGGAACGCGTCGAGGCCGAAGCGCTCGATCGTGTACTTAAGCCGGGCGTTCTTGCGGTTCTTGCGGTTGCCCCAGTCGCGCTGGACCGTCATCACGGCCTCCGCGACCTTCAGGGCGTCCTCGGGCTTGCAGAAGCCCATGACATCCGCCGTGCGCGGAAACGTGTCGGGCTCGCCGTGGGTCATGCCCATGCCGCCGCCGACGGTGACGTTCCAGCCGGTCACCTTATTCTTCTTGTCGAGAATGGCGATGAAGCCGAGATCGTGGGCGAAGATGTCGACCTCGTTCGAAGGCGGCACGGCCACCACGGTCTTGAACTTCCGCGGCAGGTAGGTCTTGCCGTAGACCGGCTCGACCTCGTCCTCGCCGCCGACGACGCGTTCGCCGTCGAGCCAGATCTCGCGCCACGCATTGGTCTTCGGCAGGAGCGAGTCGGAGATGTCCTTGGCGAGCTGGTAGGCCGCCTTGTGGGCTCCCGCCTGCGCCGGATTGGTCGCCGCCATGACGTTGCGGTTCACGTCGCCGCAGGCCGCGATGGTGTCGAGCAGCACCGCGTCGATCGCCGCCATGGTGCGCTTGAGGTTCGACTTGATGACGCCGTGATACTGGAAGGTCTGGCGCGTCGTCGCCCGCAGCGTCCCGTTGGCGTAGGTGGTGGCGATCTCGTCGAGCGCCAGCCACTGCTTCGGCGTGACGACGCCGCCCGCGATCCGCAGGCGGATCATGAAGCTGAACGCTTTTTCCAGCTTCTTCTTGGTGCGCTCCGCCCGGATGTCCCGGTCGTCCTGCATGTACATGCCGTGGAACTTGACGAGCTGCCCGTCGTCCTCGGAGATCGCGCCGGTGGCGTGCTTCAGGAGCCCGTCGGCGAGGCCGCCGCGCAGATAGCCGGAGGCGATCTTCAGGTGCTCGTTGTGGGCGAGCCCGGCGGCGCGCGCGGCCTCGGCTTCCGTGATCGGGCGGTCGCTCGGCGGCGCATCGTAGCGGCGCGCGCCCGTGCCGGGCGTCTCCAGAGCGGGGCCGTCAGGGGTGTCGATCGGCTTGTGGTCGTCCATGGCGGTGATCCGATTCGAAATCGTCTGGCGCGGATACTAACCCTCCCCCCTCTGCGGGGGAGGGTGGCCCTCGCGTCAGCGAGGGTCGGGAGAGGGGAGCGCCGGTGCCAGAATAATCTTGACAGTTCTGACTGCGCCATCCGCGGCGGCGTCGCGCTGCCCCTCTCCCGCCTGCTCCGCAGGCACCCTCCCCCGCGGAGGGGGGAGGTTTCGGTGATTCCCTCAGTAAACGTCCTGCTGGTAGCGCTTGGCCCGCTCCAGCCCGGCGACATGCGCCTCCGCGTCCGCAGCAGACAGGCCCTTCACGGTCTGGAACGCCCGCACCACGGCGGCGTGGACATCCTTGGCCATGTTCTTGGCGTCGCCGCAGATGTAGAAATGGGCGCCGCCGTCGAGCCATGCCACCACCTCGGCGGCATGTGCGTCGATCCGATCCTGCACGTAGATCTTCTCCGGCTGGTCGCGGGAGAAGGCGACGTCGATCTGGCTCAGCGAGCCGTCCTCCAGCGCGTCCTGCCATTCGAGCTGGTACAGGAAGTCGTGGGTGAAGTGGCGGTCGCCGAAGAACAGCCACGAGCGGCCGGGGGCTTCCGTGGCGCGGCGCTCCTGCACGAAGGCGCGGAACGGGGCGACGCCGGTGCCGGGGCCGACCATGATGATGTCGGTAGCGGGGTCGGCGGGCAGGCGGAAGTGCTTGTTCGGCTTCACCCGAACCCGGAGCTTCGCGCCGTTCTTGATCCGATCGGCGACGTGGACCGAGGCGACGCCGGAGCGGGCGCGGCCGTGGGTCTCGTAGCGCACGGCGGCGACGGTGAGATGCACCTCGTCGCCGACTTCCTTGCGCGATGAGGCGATGGAGTACGCTCGGGGCGGGAGCGGCCGGGTCACGGTGTTGAGGTGGTCCGCCGTGAGCGTCACGGGGAAGCGCTCCAGCAGATCGATCAGGTGGCGGCCCTCGATCCAGGCCTTCGCCTCGCCGCTCTCCACGAATTTCTGGGCGTCCGCATGGCCCGTGGCATTGGCGAAGCGCTCGATGGTCGTGACCGAGAGCGTGGTGATGTCGCGCTCGGACAGCAGCGCCTTGCGCAGGGCCTCGTCACCGGAGAGGCCCGCGGCCTTGAGGATGTCCTCGACGAGCTGCGGATCGTTCTCCGGAAAAATCTCCAGCGAATCGCCCGGCTCGTAGGCCGGCGCCCCGTCCTCGAATTCGAGGGCGAGGTGGATCGTCTCCTTGTCGGAGCGCGACGAGTTGAGGTTCACGTGGTCGATCACCTCGACGGTGACCGGCTCGCGGCTGACCTCGGCCTCCTCGTCCTCGCCGCCCGCGGCGCGGAAATCGACGGCGACGACGTTGCCGGCGGGGGCCTCGGCCGGGGCCAGCGCCTTGAGCGCGCCCTTGATCCAGTCGGCGGCGGGCTTCTCAAAGTCGAGGTCGAGGTCGGCGCGGTCATAGGCGCGCTTGGCGCCGAGCGCCTCGAACCGGGCGTCCAGCGCCTTGCCGATGGCGCAGAACTCCGCGTAGCTCGTGTCGCCGAGCGCCAGCACGCCGAACTCGACGCCGTCGAGGCGGGGCGCGGCCTCGCCCATCAGCTCGCCATAGGCCCGCACCGCGCGGGCCGGGGGCTCGCCCTCGCCCCAGGTCGCCGCGATGGCGACGAGCTTGCCGGCCTTGGGCAACGTCGCGAGGTCGAGCTCGGCAAAATCCACGATCTTCGGCTTGAAGCCTTGCTTGCGCGCGAGCTTGGCGACGTCGCCCGCGAGCTTTTCGGAATTGCCCGATTCGGAGGCGAACAGGATCGTCAGCGGCTCGGCGGCCTTGGACGGCGCGGCCGGGACGGCGGCGGCAGTGGCGGGCTGGCCCGCGGCCGCGTCGAGGCCGGCGAGGAAGCCGGTGAGCCACGCCCGCTGGATCGGCGTCGCCGCGCCGAGCGCCGCGTCGAGATGGGCCCGCTCCTGATCGCCGAACGGGGCGGTGCGGGGGAGGAGTGCTGTCTTGGACATCGTGGGTGCCATGTCGTCCGGTGGAGCGCCGCTGTCAACGGAGGGATGTCCGTTTTAAAGAACGCTCGCCGGAGAGAAGAGATTGTCTGTCGTTGCGCTGCAAAAAGAAATTTTATTCTCCGACCACGGCGAGTCGCGGTTCGGCGCGGCCCCGCGGCGGGGGCGCCGGCAGCGGCAGGGCGGTGGTGGATTTGACCTTCTCCATCGCGAAGCGCGAGGTCACGTTCTTGAGAGGAAGCGTGGCGATGAGGTTCTTGTAGAAGGTGTCGTAGGCGGCCATGTCGGCCACGACGACGCGCAGCATGTAGTCGACGTCGCCGGCCATGCGGTAGAATTCCAGCACCTCCGGCATCGCGGCGATGCGGTCGGCGAAGCGCTCCAGCCAGTCCTTGGAATGGTCCGCCGTCTCGATGGAGACGAACACGGTGAGCCCGAGCCCGAGCTTCACCGGATCGAGCACGGCCACGCGCCGGTCGATCACGCCGTCGGCTTCGAGCCGCTGGATGCGCTTCCAGCAGGGCGTCTGCGACAGCCCGACCTGCTCGCCGATCGCGGCGATGGAGAGCGTGGCGTCCTTCTGCAGGAGCGCGAGGATCTTCAGGTCGATCGAGTCCAAGGTGGCCTCTCTGAAGGTGGTAAGGCAGGCGCCGGATCGCCGGATTGGCCGCATGCCACCCGACCGTCCGAACGAGAAGAATTTTTTATGAGCGGGCAACGATCCGCCGCGGCGGCCGTTGCCGGATCGCTCGCACCGCAACGCGGATTTGCGTGTGCGGCGGGTGCGACGCCTTGACAGCGTTCGTTATAGCGAACATTTCAGAAGCCCGACAAGCAGGCAATTCGATTTTACGCACATGACCGCTGCCCTCGTCCGGGCGGCCGGGGACCTCGCCACGGACATGGCGGGGCTGGACCTTCGCGGGCGTATCCGCCTCGTCGAGGACCGCATTCCCGGTCGGCTCGTCTTCACCACCAGCCTCGGCATCGAGGATCAGGCGCTCACCCATGCGATCGCCCTCAACAAGGGACGCACGGAGATCGTCACCCTCGACACCGGCCGGCTCTTCCCCGAGACCTACGACGTCTGGGCCGAGACAGAGGCCGCCTACGGCATCCGCATCCGCGCCTACGCGCCGGAGCGGGTCGCCGAGGAAGAGTTCGTCGCGCGTGAGGGCATCAACGGCTTTCGCCATTCGGTGGCCGCGCGGCAGGCCTGCTGCGGCTTCCGCAAGGTCGAGCCGCTCGGCCGGGCGCTTGCCGGCGCCGCGGCGTGGTTCACGGGGTTGCGCGCCGGGCAATCGGCCAACCGGGCCGACACGCCGCTGGCGGAAGCCGACGAGGGCCGCGGGCTCATCAAGGTGAACCCGCTCGCAGACTGGACGCGAGCCCAGATCGACGCCTTCGTGCGCGAAAACTTCATCCCCTACAACGCGCTGCACGACCGGGGCTTCCCCTCGATCGGCTGCGCCCCCTGCACCCGCGCGGTGAAGATCGGCGAGGACGAGCGCGCCGGTCGTTGGTGGTGGGAACAGGAATCCAAGAAGGAGTGCGGCCTGCATCTGCACGCCCCCGAAGCCGATGTGGCGCCCGGACAGGAGCCAGCCGCCTTCGTGGAGCCGGCAAGCGCCGCGACCTCACGCGAATCGAGAAGGGAACTGGTCTGATGAGCGCCGCCGTCGCCGCGCCCGCGCGCACCCGCCTGACGCATCTGCAGCGTCTCGAGGCCGAGAGCATCCACATCTTCCGGGAGACGGTCGCCGAGACCGAGAACCCGGTGATGCTCTACTCGATCGGCAAGGATTCCTCCGTCCTCCTGCATCTGGCGCTGAAGGCCTTCGCGCCGGGGCGGCTGCCGTTCCCCTTGATGCACATCGACACCACCTGGAAGTTCCGCGAGATGATCGCCTTCCGCGACGCGCGGGCGAAGGAACTCGGCCTCGACCTCATCGTCCACACCAATCAGGACGGGCTCGCCAAGGGCATTGGCCCGGTGAGCCATGGCTCCGAGGTGCACACCGACGTGATGAAGACGCAGGCCCTGCGTCAGGCGCTCGACAAGCACAAGTTCGATGCGGCCTTCGGCGGCGCCCGCCGCGACGAGGAGGCTTCCCGCGCCAAGGAGCGCATCGTCTCCCTTCGCAACGGCCAGCACCGCTGGGACCCCAAGCGCCAGCGCGCCGAGCCGTGGCACCTCTACAATTTCAAGAAGCGGCGCGGCGAGTCCTTCCGCGTGTTCCCGCTCTCGAATTGGACCGAACTCGATATCTGGCTCTACATCGAGCAGGAAAAGATCCCGATCGTCCCGCTCTACTTCGCCGCCGAGCGGCCCGTGGTGGAGCGCGACGGCCAGCTCATCATGGTCGATGACGACCGATTCCCGCTCGAAGCCGGCGAGACCCCGCAGATGCGGCAGGTCCGGTTCCGCACGCTCGGTTGCTATCCGCTGACCGGCGCGGTCGAGAGCCCGGCCGCGTCACTCCCCGAGATCATCGGCGAGACGCTGGCGGCCCGCACCTCGGAGCGGCAGGGCCGCGTCATCGACAAGGACGGCGCCGGCGCCATGGAGCGCAAGAAGCAGGAGGGCTATTTCTGATGACCATCCATCAGTCACCCGAGGCGTTCGGCTACGACGCCTTCCTCCGTACGCACCAGTCCAAGGAGGTGCTGCGCTTCATCACCTGCGGATCGGTGGACGACGGCAAGTCGACCCTGATCGGCCGCCTGCTGCACGACACCAAGCAGATCTTCGACGATCAGGTGACCGCGCTCCAGCGCGACTCGCGCAAGCACGGCACGCAGGGCGGCGAGGTCGATCTGGCGCTGCTGGTGGACGGCCTCCAGGCCGAGCGCGAGCAGGGCATCACCATCGACGTCGCCTATCGGTTCTTCTCGACCGAGCGGCGCTCGTTCATCGTCGCCGACACCCCCGGCCACGAGCAATACACCCGCAACATGGCGACCGGCGCCTCGACCGCAGACGTCGCCGTCATCCTCGTCGATGCCCGCCACGGGCTGACCCGCCAGACCCGGCGCCATGCGCTGCTGGTCTCGCTGCTCGGCATCCACCGGGTCGCGCTCGCCATCAACAAGATGGACCTGATCGGCTGGTCGCAGAACCGCTTCGACGAGATCGTCGCGGGCTTCCAGGCTTTCGCCGCGCCGCTGAACTTCACCGAGGTTCGGGCGATCCCGCTCTCGGCCAAGAACGGCGACAACGTCGTGCTGCCGGGCGCCGCTGTCCCCTGGTACGAGGGCGTGCCGCTGCTGCGTTACCTCGAAGAGGTGCCGGTGAAGTCGGAGGAGCGCGCCGCCGCCTTCCGTCTGCCGGTGCAGTGGGTCAACCGGCCGAACTCCGATTTTCGCGGTTTTTCCGGCTTGATCGCTTCGGGCTCGGTGGCACCCGGTGACCGCGTCACCGTCGCCCCGTCCGGAAAATCCTCGACGGTCGCGCGCATCTTCACCGCCGACGGCGATCTGGAGCGCGCGAGCGAGGGCCAGTCGGTCACGCTCGTCCTCGCGGATGAGATCGACGCCTCCCGCGGCGCCGTGATCGCGACGGCGGATGCGCCGCTGACGCTCACCGACCGCCTCGACGTGCGCCTGTTCTGGGCCGCCGAGAGCGAGCTGACGGTGGGGGCCGAGCTGTGGGCCAAGGTCGGCACGCAGGTGGTCAACGCCCGCGTCGCCGCGGTCCATCGCCGGATCGACCCCGAGACCGGGCAGACCGGCGCCACGGAGCGACTCGCGGTCAACGACATCGGCGACGTGACGCTCCAGCTCGACCGCCAGATCGCGGTCGACACCTATGCCCGGAACCGCGACACCGGCAGCCTGATCCTGATCGACCGCGAGACCACGGACACG
This sequence comes from Methylorubrum rhodinum, assembly GCF_014199935.1. GTDB lineage: Bacteria > Pseudomonadota > Alphaproteobacteria > Rhizobiales > Beijerinckiaceae > Methylobacterium > Methylobacterium rhodinum. The sequence continues at coordinate 200,130 of NZ_JACHOP010000004.1, read as the reverse complement.
GCGGCGCTCGGCCTCGTCCAGGCCGCCGCCGCTCCGGCCAAGGCGGCGTCCGCACCGGCGACGGAAGCGGCGGCGTCCGAGCAGGCCCGCACCGGCGGCCTCTTCGCCGGGATCAAGCGCCTGTTCGGCGGCTGAGCCGCCCTCCCCTCTCCGGTCCCATCGACCGGAGAGGCTTCTTCGCGCGCCGGAGCGTTCAGGCTCGCCGCAGGCGCCGGAACCGCTGGGCTGCGGCGAACAGGCGAGGCGAGCGCTTGACGCGGTGCTTCAGCCGCGAAGCCACCCCGGCGGCCAGGGCGACGAGATGGCCCGCAGCGCTCACCGGCACCACGGATTCGACGAGTTCGATGGTCTCGTCGCAGGTCTTGGCCTTGTAGCTCGCCTCTCCGACGCCGAGGTCGAGCGCCCGGCGGCCCCGTGCCGCTTGGTCGCCGATCAGGCGGTGCAGCAGGATCTCGCCGGGGCTGAAGCGGCCGAGTTCCGGGTCGGTGTCGAACGAGGTCCACATCCCGCAGAAGCGGTCGCGATCGACCGCGCCGCCGAAGGTCGCGAGCACGCGCCCCGATTCGGTCTCCAGCGCATGCACCTCGATCGCAGGGCCGTGGCCCCCCGCATCGGGCGCGGTGGCCGCGGCGGCGAAGCGGCGGACAGCCGGCTCGGCATAGGCGTCGGCCACGCCGAGCGCGGCGAAGCGAGCGGCCTTCTGCGCGTAGAACGCCGCCTGGATCTCTTCCGCCTCTCCTATGGTCGCGGCGACGCGGTGGCGCACCGGCCCCAGCGCCTCGATGAGCTTGCGCTCCTTGGCCCTCACCTTCTTCCGCGCATCGCCGCTGAAGACGCGCTTGAGGGTGGCCTCGGCGTCGGGGCCGAGCAGCAGGCCGTAGGCGTCGCTCGGGGCCGGCAGGCCGCGATGGCCGAGCGGGTTCGGCACGCCGTCCCAGAAGCGCGGCTGGTTGGTGAAGCGGAAGGCGTCGATGCCGGCCCGGCGCCCGGCCCGCACCAGCGCCTCGGACAGGTCCTCCGGGCGCATCGCCGCCGCCTCGCGCGAGGCGAAGAGCGGCATGTGGAAGTTGGCGTGCCGGTCGCCGATCATCCGGGCGATCCGCAACGGCCCGAGCCGCCCGACCGCGAGCGGGATCAGCAGGCGCGGCCGGCCCGCCTCGTCTTTCAGCACGAGGATGTGCGTCTTCGCGTCCGCGTCGATCCCGGCCTGCGCGTAGGCCGCGACCCAGTCGAAGCGCTGGTAGGGCGTCATCAGGGCCGCCGGATCGGATTCGAGCGCCCGCCACACCGTCTCGACGTCCGCGAGGTCGGAAACCCACGCGACGGCAAGCGCATGGCGGGGCGCGGCCCCGTCGAGGGCGATCCGACCCAGATCCTCGGCGAGTGCCGTCATGGCGTGCGATCCCGGCTGCACCGCCGGCCCGACGCCGACGGAGCGAAGGTCCGAACCCTGGCGCGGATTTCCTCAAGCGCCGGTTGACGCGGGGTCGCGACCTCCGGCGATGGGTAACGAATGCTTGTCGGCGGGCGGCTACGATCGCGGCTCCGCCTCCCGGACCCGCCGGCCATGCCCTCGTCCCGCCACCGCCTGTTCCGCGCCGGGTTTACCGCGATCGCCGCGCTCGGCGCCGACCGCTGGCTCGCGCCGCTCGCCCGCGGGCGCGGCGTGATCCTCACGTTCCACCATGTCCGGCCCGAGCCGCCGGAGCCCTTCGCCCCGAACGCGCTCCTGTCGATCACCCCGGCCTTCCTCGACCGGACGCTCACCCGCCTGTCCGACCGCGGCTTCGAGATCGTCGGCCTCGACGCGATCCCCGAGCGCCTCGCCGATCCGGCGCCGCGCCGCCCCTTCGCGGTCCTGACCTTCGACGACGGCTACCGCGACAACGTCGTCTTCGCGCAGCCGGTGCTGGCCCGGCACGGCGCGCCGTGGACGCTGTTCGTCACCGGCGACTTCGCGGATCAGCGCGGGCGCCTGTGGTGGATCGAACTGGAGCGCGCGGTGGCTTGCCTCGACCGGGTAAGCCTGTCGAGCGGCCTCGATTGCCCGGCCCGGACCATCGCCGAGAAGAGCGCCGCGTTCGACGCCGCCTACCGGGTATTGCGGGCCGGTCCGGAGGAGGTGCTGCTCGACGAGATCGCCGAACTCTGCCGCCGCGCCGGCTTCAACCCCGGTACGGTCGCCGCGGAGCTGTGCCTGACCTGGGACGAGCTTCGCGCACTGGCCCGTGACCCCGCGGTGACGCTCGGGGCCCACACCCTCTCGCACCCGATGCTGGCCAAGCACGATCCCGCCTTCGCCCGCCGCGAGATCGTCGAGAGCCGCGCCCGGATCGAGGCCGAGACCGGCCGCTCTGTCCGCCACCTGTCCTATCCCGTGGGCGATCCGACCTCGGCCGGCCCCCGCGACTTCGCGCTGGCCCGCGACCTCAGCTTCACGACCGCGGTGACGACGCGGCCGGGCCATCTCTTCGCGGACCACGCGGGCCATCCCCACGCCCTGCCGCGGGTCTCGGTGAACGGGCTCCACCAGACGGAGGCCGCGCTGGCGAGCCTCCTGTCCGGCGTGCCGTTCCTGGCCTGGAACCGCGGGCGGCGGCTCAACGTGGGGTGAGCCGGGACCCGCCGTTGCGCCGGCGGGAGGCCATCCGCTCGACCTGCGCGCGACTCCGGCAAACAGTCCCGGGGTTGCCAGATGCGGCCGCTTCGAACAGGATCGTCGAACGAAGCGATCTCGGTTCAGGGATGACGTGGACGCTCCACTGGCTCGAAGCCTCCGGCGACTTGCGCCCGTGGCGCGATACCATCGCTGCAGAGATCGCGCTCGCTCAGGAGGCCATCGCGGCTGTGATGGCCGTCCCGAAACTCGACATCCTCGTCGAACGCCAACCGGCCGCCGTCATCCCGGAAACCGGAACCGGGGGGCGCGCCTACCGGGCAAACCTGTTCTCCCTCGCGCTCGATCCTGACAACCCCCATTTCGAGACGTCGCTGCGCGCGGGGGATGTGCGCCGTACGGCCGTCCACGAAGCGCACCACTGCATGCGGATGGCTGGACCCGGCTACGGCTGGACGCTGGGCGAGGCTCTGGTGAGCGAGGGACTGGCGGGGCGGTTCGTCAGCCACGTGTTCGGATCGTCACCTGAGCCGTGGGAATGCGCCGTCTCCGACGCGGTGCTCAAGGCCAACCTTCCGGACAACGCGACACTCATCGGCAACGGCCACGATCACCGGGTCTGGTTCTTCGGCTTCGGCGGGACGCGCCCGCGCTGGCTCGGCTACACGCTCGGCTATCGGATCGTCGGCGATTGGCTGGAAGCAAAGGCCGACATCAACGCCGCCGCCTGGGTCGACGTCCCGGCGCACGAGGTGATCAAAGCGGCGTACGGACGGACGTTGTCGGACCGCTGAGCCGCCGAACGGAGCCGTGCTTCCGTTCGGCGAGCCGGTTACCGCTTCGGCAAAGCGAGCTTCCAGACGTCCGCCTACGCCGCCAGCACCACCACCTTCGTCTTCACCGGCGTGCGCGCGTACAGATGAATCATGTCCTGGCTCAGCAGGCCGACGCAGCCGCTGGTGATGCCGGAGCCGATCGATTCGGGGTCGCTGCTCGCGTAGATCGTATACAGCGTGTAGGCGCCGTTCTGGTAGAGATGGAGCGTGCGGGCACCGAGCGGGTTGTCGAGGCCGCCGGGCATGCCGCGGGCGTATTTCGCGGCTTCCGGCTGGCGCTTGATCATCTCCTTGGGCGGGGTCCAGGTCGCCCATTCGGACTTGCGGCCGACATAGGCGTCGCCGCTCCACAGGAACCCGTCGCGACCGACATTGGCGCCGTAGCGGGTCGCCATGCCGTCCTCCTCGATCCGGTAGACGTAGTACTGGCCCGGATCGACCACGATGGTGCCGGGCGCCTCCTTGGAGGCGTATTGCACCGTCCGGCGATAGTACTTCGGATTGACCTTCTTGATGTCGACCGCGGGGATCGCGAATTTCTCGTCGGGCATCGGCCCGTAGGTCCTGGCGGCCTCGGCCATCAGCGCGCCGTCGGCGGTGACGCAGCCGCCGAGGCTCAGGGCGCCGAGTCCGGCGGCGGAACCGGCCAGGAACGAGCGGCGGCTGAGAAAGGGGGCCCGAGGCTCGAAGCCGCGGAGCGCGTCGTCCTTACGATCGATCGTCATGATCCCGGACTCCTTCGTCCTGCAATCCGACGCGACCCGAAACGGCCAAGCTTGGATTGTCAAGACACACTCCGCCGGGAAAGCGCGTCGGCTTTATCTCCGCCTGCGCCTGTGGCGCGAGCGCGGCGCTTCCGAGCCCGCTTCGGCCACGCTGCCGCCGTCGTCCACGGTGCCGACGGTGAAGGCCGCGCTCATTCGGCCGCTGCGACGGCTGTAGCGGCTGCGCCGGCTGCGGCGGCCCTCCTGCACCTCCGGCTCCTCGACCGCCGGGATGCCGGGGATCGTCGCCGTCGAGGCGACCGGCACAGTGGAGGACGCACTTGCCGTCGCCCCGTCGCCGCCGCCGACATTGCGCGCGGGCGGGCCGAACATCGCGAGGCACTGGTTGTAGGCGAGGTCGTTCTTCAGTCGCTCGCACTCCGCCATGGAGCGGGGCGTGCCCTGCGCCGCGGCCGGGACGGCGAGCGCCAGCAGGCAGCCGGCCAGGAAGAATGGGGAGCGGAACGGGCGGCGCATGATGCGGCGGGCGACCCTGGGTGAAGCGGCGGGAAAGCTTGAGCGTGGCAGGCGTCCCGCCTTCTCGCCGCGGAGTGCGGCGAAAAAAGGTGCGCGCCGCGCCCCTTCCGCGTCGCCCGGCAAGATTAATTTTTCGTGTCCTTCACGCCGGTGCCGGCACGGAGCCTAACCGTCGGGCCGTTCCATCCAGCGGATCAGCGGCATGAGGGGAAAGATCCAGGCGATGCCGAGGATGCAGTAGGCGATCGTCTGGATCGCCGGATGGGCCTGCGAGATCCGGCTGTCGGCCAGCGCCATGGCGAGGGGCGCGTAGACGATCACGAAGGCCAGGATGCCGAAAGTGCCGAGGAAGGTACGCGTGCGGCGGCGCATGGGAGCGGAATACCGTCTGGGTTCGGGGTCGCAGGCCGCGATCCGGGCTCGGTCGTACCGGCCCCGGCCCCGCGCCGCAACGCCGGGACGCTGCGTCAAACCGGGCCCCGGCGACAGAACCTGCCTCTGTTCGCAGCAACGCGCGGCCGGGGCGACGCCGGTGCGGATGAGAGGGCGCGAATCGATGTGCGGACGAGGGATCGCGCGCGAGCGGGGCGGGCGAGAGGTTTTTCCGAAGAAATTGCCGCCTTGCCTCTAACGAATTGCCGAAAACTCCCGAAACCGCGGTGCAGCAAAATCGCGTTTCTGCGCATACTTACCAAGGAAAATTGCCGAAATATCCCACCAATTGACGTGCGATCCGGCGTTCTGCACTGTCCATCGTCTCAGGGATGCGAGGGCGACGGAGCGCCCGGCACCAAGGAAAATCATCCTCGAACGGCGAGCCCGCTCCATCCGGTCCGCGAGACGAGGCCAAAAGTGTCGCTTCGTACAGACAAGAAAATCGGCGAGGTCCGGAGACCCCGCCGTGATCAGATTGATGTCCTGAAGCGGTTCGCTCCAAGAATTCTCTGGTCCTAGTCGCAAACAAGATCATTATGGCGAGATCAAACGGAGTGTCAACGAAAGTAGAGTCCTCTTTTAAAAGCATTTTCATATAAAACTCTTATGACCATTCGGCATAAGACCTGGGTGGATTTGATAATCCCCGGGGGTTGTGCTGCATTGCAATATGTTTTGCTTGAAAAACACTGGGGTAATTCTGTCGCACTTATGTTTTTATTATTGCCTTTTCATCCGGATGCCGTATGTGTCTCACGGTCGATCCGAGTGTCTCCCCTCGCGGGGGCCGGCAGCCGGGGCGAACCGTCTCCGCTCCGGTCTCGGGCGGGGCGCGTCTCCGGTGACGAGCCGGCAACAACCGACAACGATCACAATCAGGCAGCAGGCCGGCCCGCCGCGCTTCAGCGCGGCCGGAAGCCGGACCTCATGCGGAGGAATCCATGAGAGCGGTCCATCTTCTCGCCCTCGGTGCGGGTATCGCTGCGGCGACCCCGGCGCTGGCCAACGACAGCGTGCTCAAGGGCATCGCCAACCCGGCGGAGCAGGTGCTCCAGACGGTCGATTATGCCAACACCCGCTATTCCAAGCTCGACCAGATCAACGCCGGCAACGTCAAGAACCTCCAGGTCGCCTGGACCTTCTCGACCGGCGTTCTGCGCGGCCACGAGGGCTCGCCGCTCGTCGTCGGCAACATGATGTACGTCCACACCCCGTTCCCGAACATCGTCTACGCGCTCAACCTCGACGACGGCGCCAAGATCGTGTGGAAGTACGAGCCGAAGCAGGACCCGTCGGTCATCCCGGTGATGTGCTGCGACACCGTCAACCGCGGTCTGGCCTATGCCGACGGCGCCATCCTGCTGCATCAGGCCGACACCACCCTCGTCTCGCTCGACGCCAAGTCCGGCAAGGTGAACTGGTCGGTCAAGAACGGCGACCCGTCGAAGGGCGAGACCAACACCGCCACCGTGCTCCCGGTGAAGGACAAGGTCATCGTCGGCATCTCCGGCGGCGAGTTCGGCGTGCAGTGCCACGTCACTGCCTACGACCTGAAGTCGGGCAAGAAGGTGTGGCGTGGCTATTCGGTCGGCCCGGACGACCAGCTCCTCGTGGACCCCGAGAAGACCACCCATCTCGGCAAGCCGGTCGGCAAGGACTCCTCGCTGAAGACCTGGGAAGGCGACCAGTGGAAGACCGGCGGCGGCTGCACCTGGGGCTGGTTCTCCTACGATCCCAAGCTCGACCTGATGTATTACGGCTCGGGCAACCCCTCGACCTGGAACCCGAAGCAGCGTCCGGGCGACAACCGCTGGTCCATGACGATCTGGGCGCGTAACCCTGATACCGGCATGACCAAGTGGGTCTACCAGATGACCCCGCACGACGAGTGGGACTTCGACGGCGTCAACGAGATGCTGCTGACGGACCAGAAGGTCGGCGGCAAGGAGCGCCCGCTGCTGACCCACTTCGACCGCAACGGCTTCGGCTACACCCTCGACCGCGCGACCGGCGAGCTGCTGGTGGCGGAAAAGTTCGACCCGGTGGTGAACTGGGCCACCAAGGTCGACATGGACAAGGACTCCAAGACTTACGGCCGCCCGCTGGTCGTGTCGAAGTACTCGACCGAGCAGAACGGCGAGGACGTGAACTCCAAGGGCATCTGCCCGGCGGCGCTCGGCACCAAGGACCAGCAGCCGGCGGCCTTCTCGCCCAAGACCAACCTGTTCTACGTGCCGACCAACCACGTCTGCATGGACTACGAGCCCTTCAAGGTGACCTACACCCCGGGCCAGCCCTATGTCGGCGCGACCCTGTCGATGTACCCGGCCCCCGGCTCGCACGGCGGCATGGGCAACTTCATCGCCTGGGACGGTGTGAAGGGTAAGATCGTCTGGTCGAACCCGGAGCAGTTCTCGGCTTGGGGCGGCGCGCTCGCCACCGCGGGCGACGTGGTGTTCTACGGCACGCTGGAAGGCTTCCTGAAGGCGGTCGACTCGAAGACGGGCAAGGAGCTGTACAAGTTCAAGACCCCGTCGGGCATCATCGGCAACGTGATGACCTACGAGCACAAGGGCAGGCAGTATGTCGGCATCCTGTCGGGCGTCGGCGGCTGGGCGGGCATCGGCCTTGCGGCCGGCCTGACCGACCCGAACGCCGGTCTCGGCGCGGTGGGCGGCTACGCGGCCCTGTCGAGCTACACCAACCTCGGCGGCCAGCTCACCGTCTTCGCCCTGCCGAACAACTGAACGTCTTTCGTAGAGCCTCCCGGTGATCCGGGAGGTTTTTCGAGGGCCCGACGACCGCCCCCGGCCGCTTCCGCGACCGGGGGCGGTTTCGTTTTGGGTGCCTGCTCGAGCGCGTCGGCTTCGACGGGCTCCCCTTCTCCCCGCACGCGAGGAGAGGGCCTTCAGGGACCTCGTCGTCCCTGCAGGAAGCGCAGGCGTAGCCGGAGCGGCGGTGGTGATTGCCCACGGTGTGCGTGAGATGCGGTCTGGAGAGGCGTTGAGCGCGGAAAATGGTCAACGCCTGCCTGTATCTGGAGAAGGCCGGCTGCCCGTCGTGCTACCTGCCGACCGACTTCGGTCCGTGGGAGACCCTGCGCATGGGGCACGACCGCTTCCGGGCCGATCTTCGACCTGTTCGTCTTCCCGGATCAGGAAGCGCCACGTCTGAACGTCGTTGCGCTCGCCCACCGACGCGCTTCGTCACGGCCGTTCGGCCGGAGGCGCGACCCTCTGGGATCGTGCGGAGCCCTGGATCGCTCGGCTCCGCCTCGCGATGGGGAACGGACCCTCAATCCCCGTTCCAGTTCCAGTCGCCGTAATCGGGCTCGCGGCAGCGGTAGCCGATCGGGCATTGCGGGTTGTCGCGGGTCGGCACGAAGCGGAGTTCGGCGATCTCGGTGAGTTCGCACAGGCTGCGGTCGCGCACGAAGCGCTCCGGCGTGCGTCCGCCGATTCCGAGCACCACCGAGCCCTCCGCCTTCACGATGCCCATCGCCTCGGCGCAGGTCAGCCGGACGGTCGGCGTGCGCGGCTGCGCGATCGCCGGGAGCGAGGCCAGGGTGGTGCCGAGAACGGCGAGGGCGACGGGCTTCATCACGCGGGGTGCGGGCACGGCCGGGGGCGACCGCCAAGCTTGAGCATGGCAGGTTCCGCGAGGTCCGGGAAGGGGTTGCCCCGCACCATCGTTCGGATCGAGCGACGGTGCGGCATTCCGGGCGCGACGAGCGCCCCGCGTGGCGGCCCCGTCGCGCACCGGGGCGTCGAGCGGAGCGAAACCCCAGGCCGTAGAGGCGGCCGCGGCGCCCGAGGCCGAGAAGAATCGGAAGCGGCCGCTGCGAACGGACGCCGCGGGGCTGCCCCGCCGATGCCGCAATCGCACCGTCTACCGTTGATGCCGGGCCACGATGGGCCCACTCTCACATCTCGCGCCGGCCGCTTCGTCCCTGCCGCGCGCGCCTGTTACGGGACAGACGAGCCATGTCGGGCCTCTCGATCCTCAACGTCGACGCCGTGCGCGCCGCGCCGGTCTCCCGCGATCCCTACACCTACTTCCTCGGCAACGGCGTGCTCAACGCGGGCGCGATCGACGAGATCCGCCAGGACTTCCCGGCCATCGCCAAGCCCGGCTACCTCACCGTGGACGAGGTGGCGCTCAAGGGCCGCTTCAAGGCGCTGATCGACGAGCTGGAGAGCGACGTGTTCTCCCGCATCCTGGGCGAAAAATTCGGCATCGACCTCGTGTCTTGCCCGCGGCTGACCACCATCATGAAGAAGAGCCAGCTCAAGTACGGCTCGATCCACACCGATGGGCCGTCCAAGGTGATGACGCTGCTCGTCTACATGAACGACGCCTGGGACGCGCCCGCCGCCGGGCGCCTGCGGGTGCTCTACGACGGCAAGAACTACGAGCCCTTCGCCGTCGAGGTGCCGCCGACCATGGGGACGATGTTCGCCTTCCTGCGGGCCGACAATTCCTGGCACGGCCACGAGCCGTTCGAGGGCGAGCGCCGCGTGGTGCAGGTCGCCTGGGTCAAGGACGCCGCCGAACTCGAGCGAAAGAAGAAGCGCAACCGCACGGCACAGTTCCTGAAAGGCATCTTCGGGCGCTAAGTCGGGAGCGCGCGGGGATGTCGGCGATGACGCAGGACGGTGGCGAGACCGGGGAGGCGGTGCGGGCGGCGGCCCCGGAGCGGGGCGTGTCCCGCCGGCTCCTCGCGATTCCCGTCGTGCTCGCCGCGGGCTGGGGCGCGCTGTTCTCCTACACCCTGCTCGCGCTCACCGACGACGGTCACGAGGCCGCGTCCCGCCCGGCCCGCTACGCTAGCGCCGATCCCGGCGGCATCGACGTGCCGGAGGTGCGCCTGCCCGAGCCCGAGCGGGTGCCGCTCCTCGTTCCCGCGAACCAACAACACGCCCAGCAGCCCCGCCTCGTGCCGGTCGCCGCCGTGGCGCCGGCCCCCGAGGTCCCGGCCCAGCCCGAGCCGCCGCGGCCCGCCGCGCCGGTGCTGGAGCGCGCGGCCTATGTCGGCGTCTGGGGCCCGAATCCGGTGGCCTGCGGCCAGCGCCAGCGCCGCCGCGGCTTCCTGCCCGCCACCATCACCGAGGAAGGCGCGAAGGCCGGCCGCACCGTCTGCCGCTTCCGCAACAACCGCCGCGACGGCGCCTCCTGGACCATGGCGGCCGATTGCAGCGAGCGCGGCCGCCGCTGGACCTCGCAGGTGCGGCTCCTCGTCGAGCAGGACCGGCTGACCTGGTCGAGTCCGAAGGGGCTGGCGAGCTACATCCGCTGCGGCCGCAAGGCGGGTTGAAGGCTCCGCTGTCCGGGTATCCCCTCGCCCCGCCGTGCGGGAGAGGGTTTGGGCGACCGTGTCGCCGTCTCGTGGATGCCCACGACGGCAGTCGCCGGCCGGGAGCGTTTCGCCGCCGCCCCGAACCTCTTCCCACGAGGCGGGAGAAGAAACGCGCTCGCCATCCGAAGACAGCTAGGCTGGCGCGCCGTATATCGCCCGCGCTCTTCCCTCGAAGGCGTCGGTGAACTTGCGGAAGGCGCGGTCGAACATCGAGCCCATCAGCAGGCCCAGCGTGCGGCTCTTGAACTCGTAGGTGATGAAGAAATCGATGTCGCAGCCGCCCTTGCCGTCCTCGCGAAAGCTCCAGCGGTTCTCGAGGTGGCGGAACGGGCCGTCGATGTATTCGGCGGTGATCTTCCGGTTCGCCGGGTCGAGGGTGACGCGGGTGGTGAAGCGCTCGCGGATCGCCTTGTAGCCCACGCCCATCTCGGACACGCGCACCATGGTGCCGTTCGGCCCCTCCGTGTCACGCAGCACCCGCAGCGATTCGCAGAGCGGAAGGAACTCCGGATAGCGCTCGATATCGGCCACGAGGTCGTACATCTGCGTGGCCGTGTGGCGCACGTTCCTCGTGATGCGGAAGGAGGGCATGGCGGCTCAGGCGGTGGCGGGAAGCGGGACCGGCCCGAGCTTGGCGAGGCGGGCTGCCTTCAACCGGGCGAAGTCCTCGCCCGCATGGTGGGAGGAGCGCGTCAGCGGGGTGGCCGAGACGAGCAGGAAACCCTTGGCATAGGCCGTGGTTTCATAGGCCTTGAACTCGTCCGGCGGCACGAAGCGCACGACCTCGTGATGCTTGCGCGTCGGCTGGAGGTACTGGCCGATGGTGAGGAAGTCGACATCCGCCGAGCGCAGGTCGTCCATCAGCTGCACGACCTCGTTCCGCTCCTCGCCCAGGCCGACCATGATGCCGGACTTGGTGAAGATCGTCGGGTCGAGCTCCTTCACCCGCTGCAGCAGGCGCACGGAGTGGAAGTAACGCGCGCCCGGCCGCACGGTGACGTACTTGCCGGGCACGGTCTCCATGTTGTGGTTGAACACGTCGGGCCGGGCCGCGACCACGACTTCGAGCGCGCCGGGCTTGCGCAGGAAATCCGGCGTCAGGATCTCGATGGTGGTGCCGGGACTCGCCTGCCGGATTGCCGCGATGGTGCGGGAAAAGTGCTCGGCGCCGCCGTCCTTCAGATCGTCGCGATCGACCGAGGTGACGACGACGTGGTGCAGGCCGAGCTTAGCCACCGCGTCGGCCACCTTCTGCGGCTCGGCCGAATCGAGCCCCTCCGGCAGGCCGGTGCGCACGTTGCAGAACGAACATGCGCGGGTGCAGGTGTCGCCCATGATCATGAAGGTGGCGTGGCGCTTCTCCCAGCACTCGCCGATGTTGGGGCAGCCCGCCTCCTCGCAGACGGTGACGAGGCCGTTGGCGCGGACGATGTCCTTGGTCTCGGCCCAGAGCTTCGAACCCGGCGCCTTCACCCGGATCCAGTCGGGCTTGCGCTGGATCGCCGTGTCGGGCCGGTGCGCCTTCTCGGGATGGCGCGGACGCACGTCCTGCTTCGGGCGCGTGTCGTTGGAGAGGAGATCGAGGACGACGGCCATGATGGGGGGCGAGCGCTCGTGATCCCGGCGGACGGCCCGGGCGCCACCTCGATCTAAGCCCTCGGGGGGCCTGCCGCAAAGGGGTGGGGCGACAACCTGCCCTATGCGTAACCACGGCTTCGCTGGCATCAGACGGCGGCCAAGCCGTTGTCTGCCCGCGCGAATGAACGGCGGCGACTGTCCGCCGGGCGCATCGATCCCGACCGCAGGTCGGGGCGATGCACCAAAAGATCAGTTTCGGCCGGGGACCGAGGCGTAGCGGGCGGGACCGGCGAGACGCAGGTCGGGCACGGTGTACTCGGCGGTCAGCGTCGGCTGGACGCGGCCGGTGAGCGGCAGGCCGATCATGCCGGACTGCGCGGCAGCGACCTGGAGCGGCATCACCCGGCCCGAGGCCACCTGCACCACGGCGCGGGGGCGGACCGCCGGCAGGTAACCCTCGCGGTCGCTCTTCTCGTAGAACACGTTGCCGCCCGCGGCGACCACGTAGTGCATGTTCTTGTAGGGGAAGCTGTAGCCGGCTGTGTGGAAGTGCAGCGCCTGGCCGACGCCGTCGTGGCGACGGCCCGACAGCAGCAGGTCGGCGACCTTCTCCAGCCGCGGGCGATCCTGGTCGCGGACGGGCTTCGTCAGCACGCCGTTGGCGAATTGCCGCTTCTGGCCGACCACCTCGCAGATCCGGCCCGGATAGGCGGGCGCGTCGAGGCGGTTCATCACCACCGTGCCGACTGCGAGCAGCCCCTCCTCGTCGGAGCGGTTCGACTCGAAGTACATCGCGCGGGCGAGGCACTCCTTGTCGGCGGCGGTCGGGGTCTGCACGACCTTGGCGTTCGCCGCGATCGAACCCGTGGTCAGCTCCTGCTGCGGACGGAACAGGCCGCACCCCCCAAGGCTCGAACCGGCGACCGCGAGCGCGGCGAGGCAGACGAGGCGGAGGTGACGGTCGTTGCGCATTCAGGCTCCCCGGAGCTGGGCAGAGGGCATGGAAGGACGGCTCGTTATGCTTAAGCTGAACCCATTGCCCGCCGGGTGCAAAGGAACGGTTAAGCCTGGAGGCCGAATCCGGATCGGTGTGTCTTTTCGCACACGGGTCCGGCAACCGGGCCGACGCCGACGGAAATGAACGCTCCGCCAGCTTGGGCGTTGATGATGTTCGCGCCTCGCTCGGCAGAAAGGTTCCGCCATGGACACGGCCTCTTCGGACACGGCTCCCACCACATCCGAAGCGTTCGACGAGCGCCTGCGCGAGGAGGCCGCCACCGCCGGCCGCGCCGCCCTCGATTCGGCGCTCCAGCGCTTCACCACCGAGCAGCGCGACGCCTTCTGGAACGCGATCGGACTCTACTACTCGACCCGCCGTCATCCGGGTGCGAACGACGCCGCCGTCGCGCCCGCGCTCTGAGGTCCAACCGATGCGCACCGCCGCCAAGGTCGGACTCGCCGCCCTCGTCCTCGCGCTGGCGGGCGGAGCCGCCTTCACGCGTTTCGTGCTGTATCCCGAAAGCGCGACGCTGGATTTCGCGGCCGGCACCGGCCCGAACCCGACCCTGCCGCCCCCCAACCCGACATTGATGCCGACCGTCAACATCGCCCGCATCGCCCCCTGGGCCGAGGGCGCGACGCCGAAGCCGGCGGCGGGGCTCAACGTTGCGGCCTTCGCCACCGGCCTCGACCACCCGCGCTGGCCTTATGTCCTGCCGAACGGCGACGTGCTGGTGGCCGAGAGCAACAGCCCGAAATCCGGCGACAAGAGCACCGGCCTCACCGATTGGGTCGCCGACAAGGTGAAGAGCCTGGCCGGTGCCGGCGTCGACAGCCCCAACCGCATCGTGCTCTTGCGGGATAAGGACGGCGACGGGGTCGCGGAGGAGCGCCACGTGCTGCTGAAGGGCCTCACCTCGCCCTTCGGCATGGCGCTGGTCGGCGCCGACCTCTACATCGCCAATGCCGACGCGCTGGTGCGCGTGCCCTACACGGAAGGCCAGACCGAGATCACGGCGAGCCCGGAAAAGGTCGCCGACCTGCCGTCGGGCATCAACCACCACTGGACCAAGAACGTCGTCGCCAGCCCGGACGGGCAAAAGCTGTTCGTCACGGTCGGCTCGAACAGCAATGTCGGCGAGAACGGCCTCGACATCGAGAAGGGCCGCGCGGCAATCTGGGAATACACGATTCGGTCCAAGGCGATGCGCGAGTTCGCCACCGGCCTGCGCAACCCCAACGGCCTCGCCTTAGAGCCGACGAGCGGCGCGCTCTGGACCGCGGTGAACGAGCGCGACGAGATCGGCAGCGACCTCGTGCCCGACTACGTCACCCACGTGCAGGAGGGCGGCTTCTACGGCTGGCCCTGGAGCTATTGGGGGCAGCACGTCGACACGCGGGTGCAGCCGCCGCGGCCGGACCTCGTGGCGAAGGCGATCGCGCCGGACTACGCCGTCGGCACGCACACCGCCTCGCTCGGCATCGCCTTCTCCGCGGGCTCGACCCTGCCGGATGCGTGGAAGAGCGGGCTATTCGTGGCCCAGCACGGCTCGTGGAACCGCCGTCCGAAGAGCGGCTACAAGGTGATCTACATCCCGTTCAAGGACGGCAAGCCCGCGGGCGCTCCGGTCGATGTCCTGACCGGCTTCCTCAACGCCGACGAGAAGGCGCAGGGCCGGCCGGTGGGCGTGGCGCTCGACAAGACGGGGGCGCTGCTGGTGACGGACGATGTGGGGAACGCGGTGTGGCGGGTGAGCGCAGCGGCGGCTTCGAACTGAGGCGATGCTCGTGGTCTCCTACCCCCCCTCATCCTGAGGTGCTGCGGAGCAGCCTCGAAGGAGGGCTCCAGGAAACGCGCGACGGGCTGGAGCGCTTCTTCGAGGCCCGCTGACGCGGGCGCCTCAGGATGAGGGAGGTGGGTCGGATCGGCGTCTCAGTACACGTCCCCGTACCCGACCGGAGCTGGCCCGTAAGGATCGTCGAACGGATCGCGCGCCCGCCGCCGGACCGGCGCGTAGACATCCTCGTCCCACACCCCGCCGCGGGAGCGCACGACGACGCCCTCGTCGGCGCCGTAGCGGCGAGCGGACACGGTCGGCGCCGGGCGATGCAAGTCGGCAACGGGCGCTTCGCCGACGCTGCCCTCGATCACGACGCGGGTGTTGGCCATCTTCTGCTGCTTCACCAGGGCGAACAGG
Source organism: Methylorubrum rhodinum (assembly GCF_014199935.1). Taxonomy (GTDB): domain Bacteria; phylum Pseudomonadota; class Alphaproteobacteria; order Rhizobiales; family Beijerinckiaceae; genus Methylobacterium; species Methylobacterium rhodinum. The sequence goes on along the minus strand of NZ_JACHOP010000004.1, from coordinate 184,870 downwards.
GTCGCGGCGTTGCGCTGAGAGAGGCGGACGCAGCCATGCGAGGCCGGCTGGCCGAGGCGGCGGGTGTGGGTGGTGCCGTGGATCGCGTGGCCGACCTGGGTGAAGAAGATCGCGTGCGGCATGGGCGCGTTGTCCCACTCGCGCGAGAAGTGGCTCGCCTCCATGCGGAACGGCTTGTAGCTGCCGCTCGGCGTGTCGTGGGCCGCGGTGCCGGTCGAGACCGGCCATGTATGACGGGTCTGGCCGTCGACCGCGACGCTCATCCGCTGCGCGTCCTTGTCGACGCTGATGAGCAGGTCCGCCCGCGCCGCGGGCGCGGCGGCGAGCAGGACGGCACTCGCGAGAAGGGCGGCCGGGCGCAGGCGCATCGCTTCGAAAACTCCGGAATCCGAATGCTCTGCGACGGTAGATGCGCCCGCGCGGCCCCGCTTCAACCGCCTCTGCGCAATCTCACCCGCACGCTCACCCTCAAGTTCCCCCTTGGGCGGCGTGGCGGACATAGCCGCGGGAGATCAACCGGCTGTTCTCGCGGGCGCGGCGCTCCGCCTCCATCAGGTCGGACAGGGCGTCGGTGATGGCGCAGCGCAGCGCGAGTCCGGCATCGCCGTGGGCGGTGACGAGATAGGCCTGCGCGATGTCCTCGATCGGACATGAGGGCTCGGCGTCCCCTCCCCGCGCGGCTCCGGTGCAGTCGATCGCGCGATGCGCAGCGGGCTGGCGCAAGGGCTCGGGCATGGTCTCTCTCCGACTCGGCATGAGAACGAAGATAGAACATCAGCGGACGGTTAACGAGACCTTACCGCGATCCCTCAAGCTTGTGGACGACTCGGAGGCCTCAGGGCATCCCGCGTCCGTTGAACGGATCGGTATAGGCATCGACCGCGCTCGGCGCGCCCGCCATGCCGGCGCCGGCCGGCGCGCCGCCCGCCCCGCCGGTGCCGACACCGGGCGTGAGGCGGTTCGGATCGAGCACGCCGCTGCGGGCGCCGGTCCCTGCACCCGTCCCGATGCCTGCTCCCGTGCCGCCGACGGAGCCGGTGGTCAGGCCCGCATCGAGATCGGGTGTCAGGCTGGTGCCGGGAATCGCCGCGAGACCGGCCGAGCCCCCTCCCCCGCCGAAGCTGAGGCCGCCGGGATCGGTCAGGCCGCCGGTGCGCACGGTGCCGCCGATGGCGGCGACGCCCCCGGCCGGGAGCACGCCGGAGAAGCCGAGCCCGCCGGCATTGGCGATGCCGAGCGTGCCGGCCGGCACGCTGCTTCCCGGAAACGGCAGGCTCGGCACGGAAGTCATCGGCGCCGTCTGCGCCTGCACCGACGCGGCGGCGAGGCTCAGGGCCAGCACGAGGGCGCCGCGGGACGTTCCACCAATGCGGGTCATGACCGCCTCCCTTTGTCGAAATTCAAGGAGCCAACGCGGAGGGCGCGACGGTGGTTTCGCAGGGTTCGCGGCCGAGGGACGCGCGCGGGCTTGCGAATCCCGTCCGGACGATCCGACAATCGAGCGTTGCCGTTCACCCGAGGAGGCGCCGATGGCCCAGGGTCCGCTGTCGTATTCGTGGTTGTCGTTCCCGTTCTACGCGCCGCTGAGCGGATCGGTGACGCAGGACCTCTCGAACCATCTCTATCAGGGCGTGCCCGAGATCGAGGTCGCGGTCATCACCGAGGCCGGAAGCTTCGGGTCGCAGCTCGGGGCGCTGACGAAGGTGGTGCTCGAACTCGCCGAACGGGTCGTTCCGGGCTACGACGAGACCAAGGCGGAAACCCTCGGGGCGCTGAAGGCGAATCCGGAAGACGCGAGCGAGGCGAAGACGCCGCTCGAACAGCTCATCGTCCTCGACGCACTGGTGGACGAGATCAAGAAGCGCCATCGCCAAGCGGCGGAACGCGACGCTCGGCGGGCGCTCGAACAACTGAAGCGGTTCGACGAAAAGCGCTACGCCAGCTTCGTCAAAAGCCTGAACCGCTGAGGCCGGGCGGCGCAGTGGCCGCCCGGCGATCACGCGATCAGGTGTGGATCACCCGGCCATAGGCGTCGAGCACGCTCTCGTGCATCATCTCGGACAGCGTCGGGTGCGGGAAGACCGTGTGCATCAGGTCCTCCTCGGTCGTCTCCAGCGTCATCGCCACGACGTAGCCCTGGATCAGCTCGGTCACCTCGGCCCCGACCATGTGGGCGCCGAGCAACTGGCCGGTCTTGGCATCGAAGATCGTCTTGATCAGGCCGTCCGGCTCGCCGAGCGCGATGGCCTTGCCGTTGCCGGCAAACGGGAAGCGGCCGACCTTGATGGCGAAGCCGAGATCCTTCGCCTTCGCCTCGGTGAGGCCGACGCTGGCGATCTGCGGGTGGCAATAGGTGCAGCCGGGGATCTTGCCCTTGTCCATCGGGTGGGTGTGAAGGCCCTTGATGGTCTCGATGCAGATCACGCCCTCGTGCTCGGCCTTGTGGGCGAGCATCGGCGGGCCGGCGACGTCGCCGATGGCGTAGACGCCCGGCACGTTGGTGCGCCCGAGCCCGTCGGTGACGACGATGCCGCGCTCGATGGTCACGCCGAGCTTCTCCAGGCCGAGATTCTCGATGTTGCCGACGACGCCGACCGCCGAGATCAGCTTGTCCGCCGTGAGCTGCTGCGCCTTGCCCTTGTCGTCCTCGACGGTCGCCGTGACGGAGTTGGCGCCCTTCTCGACCTTCGTCACCTTGGCGCCGGTGAGGATCTTGATGCCCTGCTTCTCGAAGCGCTTGCGGGCGAGCCCCGCGATCTCGGCATCCTCGACGGGCAGGATCTGCGGCAGCAGTTCGATCACCGTCACCTCGGCGCCCATGGTGCGGTAGAACGAGGCGAACTCGATGCCGATGGCGCCCGAGCCCATCACCAGCAGGCTTTTCGGCATCGCCTCGGGCACCATGGCCTCGTAATAGGTCCAGATCAGCTTCTTGTCGGGCTCTATGCCGGGCAGGACGCGGGGTCGCGCGCCGGTGGCGACGATGATGTGCTTGGCCTGGTAGCTGCCCGCACCCTTGGCGCCCTTCGGGGCGTCCGCGCGCTTGGTCTCCTTGACGGCGACGGTGCCCGGATTGTTGCCCTTCGGCGCCGCCTCGATCGTGCCCTCGCCCCAGATCACGTCGACCTTGTTCTTCTTGAGCAGCATGCCGACGCCGCCGTTGAGCCGGCCCGAGACGCCGCGGGAGCGCTTGACGATCGCGGCCGCGTCGAAGCCGACGTTGTCGGCCTTCAGCCCGTAATCGCTCGCGTGTTGCATGTAGTGGTAGATCTCGGCCGAGCGCAGCAGGGCCTTGGTCGGGATGCAGCCCCAGTTCAGGCAGATGCCGCCTAAGTGCTCGCGATCGACCACCGCGGTCTTGAAGCCGAGCTGCGCCGCGCGGATCGCGGTGACGTATCCGCCGGGGCCCGCGCCGATGATGAGGACGTCGTAGGTGTCAGGCATTCAGGTCTCCGCGCATTCCCCTCCCCCTTGCGGGGAGGGGGTAGGGGGTGGGGGTGGTGCCGCTTGGGAGATGGTTTCAGAGCCGGGCGTGGCGCGAAGTGCGGCGTCGATCGTGTCGAGGACGATGTCGATCTCGCGTAAGATTGTCCGGTTGGGAAACCGCAGAACGCGATAACCCTGACCACGAAGATACTGGTCACGCTCCGCGTCGTAAGTCTCGCCGCGGGCAAAGCCATGTTGCTCACCATCGACTTCGATGATGAGGCGCCGCGAGAAGCAGCAGAAATCGGCCACGTAAGGACCGATCGGGACTTGGCGCCGAAAATATGAGTCGTCGATCGGAAGGCGATGGCGCAACTGCCACCAGAGACGCTTCTCGGGCTCGGTCAACTGCCGCCGCAGCGTTTTCGCGTTGGCGGCGGCGCGACCTGTCACATGCGTCCGAGGCGGCTTGCTCCAGACCATCTGATCAAGGGCGAGGCACGGGAGCCCCGGCTCCTCTCGAAACCGCTTGGCCTCCGAGACGGCGCCGTTGGCTCCGTTCAGACTCATCCTGCACGACCCCCACCTCCGGCTCCTCCCCGCAAGGGGGAGGAGAGATCGCCGCGGTGCTCGTCACACCAGCATCCCCATCGGGTTCTCGATCAGTCCCTTGAACGCCGAGATCAGCTCGGCGCCGAGCGCGCCGTCGAGGACGCGGTGGTCGCAGGAGAGGGTGCAGGTCATGGCCTGCACCACCGCCGGGGCGCCGTCCTTGACGACGACGCGCTTCTCGCCCGCGCCGACCGCGAGGATGGTCGATTGCGGCGGGTTGATCACCGCGGTGAAGTGCTTGATGCCGAACATGCCGAGGTTCGACACCGAGGTGACGCCGCCCTGGTACTCTTCCGGCTTCAGCTTTTTGGCGCGTGCGCGTCCGGCAAAATCCTTCATCTCGTTCGAGATGGCGGACAACGTCTTCTGGTCGGCCTTGCGGATCACCGGCGTGAACAGGCCGCCGTCGATAGCCACCGCCACGCCCACCTCGGCGTGCTTGAAGCGCAGGATGCGGTCCTCGGCCCAGACGGCGTTGGCCGCCGGCACGCGGGTGAGCGCGAGGCCCATCGCCTTGATGACGAAGTCGTTGACCGAGAGCTTGAACAGCGGCTTGCCGTCCTTGTCCTTGCCGGACGAGGCGTTCAGCGTCTCGCGCAGCTTCATCAGCGCGTCGAGTTCGCAATCGACCGTGAGGTAGAAGTGCGGGGCGACCTGCATCGCCTCGGTGAGGCGCTTGGCGATGGTCTTGCGCATGCCGTCGAGCGGCACTTCCTCGTAGGCGCCCTTCTCGTAGAAGCCCTTGACCTGCTCCAGGCTGAGGCCCGCCGGGGCGCCGGCCGCGGCCTTCGGAGCCGGCGCGGGTGCCTTGGCGGCGGGGGCCTCGGCGGCCTTCGCGGGAGCGGCGCCGGCCTTGGCGGTGCCGCCCTCGATCGCGGCCTGGACGTCCTTGGCGATCACCCGGCCGTGCGGGCCGGAGCCCTTGACCGCGGCGATATCGACGCCGCCCTGCTTGGCGATGCGGCGGGCGAGCGGCGAGGAGAACACGCGGCCGCCGGCCTCGGCCGGATGGGCCGTGCCGCCGGGCTTGGCGCCCTCGGGCGCGGTGTCGACGCGGGCGTAAGCAGCATGCGCCCCGTCCGGCGCGGCGTTCTCGTCGGGGGTGCCCTTCGGCTCGACCGGCGCGGTCTTGGCGCCCGACGCAGCGCCGCCAGCGGGCGCCTGGATGCCTTTCGGGTCTTCCCCCTCCTCGGCGATCAGCGCGATCAGCTCGTTGACCGGCACGTCGGCCGTGCCCTCGGCCACCAAAATCTTGGCGAGCACGCCCTCGTCGACCGCCTCGACCTCCATGGTGGCTTTGTCGGTCTCGATCTCGGCGATCACGTCGCCGGACTTGATCGCGTCGCCCTCCTTCTTCAGCCACTTGGCGAGGTTGCCCTTCTCCATGGTCGGCGAGAGGGCGGGCATCAGGACGTTGATCGGCATGTCTCAGGCCTCGGGCGAAGCGAAGGGAAACAAATCGTCGAGCGGAAACTGAACCGCATCGAAGGGCGGGGCGGCGACGGTCTCGCCGCGCGCCGCGGTGGCGGTCAGCAGCCACTGCCCGGCGGTGAGGGTGAAGCTTTCGAGGACGCCGTCCGCGAGATCGAGCAGCCAGAGATGGCCGACCCCAGCCTCCGCGTAGATGCGCCGCTTCGGCCCCCGGTCGAGCCGTGCAGTCGAGGGCGAGAGGATTTCGCAGACCCAATCCGGCGGGGTCTCGATGTAGGCGGTCTCCGGCTCGGTCCGCATCCGCTCCAGACGCCAACCAGCGACGTCGGGCGCCACGACATGGGGGCCGAGATGAAGCTCGGGCTCAATCATGAAAATCCAGCCACCCGGTCCGCCGCGGCCAAGGCCGAACGGGGGTTCGAGTTCGCCGGATAGTCGCGACGCCGCCGCCACATGCCGAGGACGCGGCCTCGGATGCGTCTCAAGCACCCCATCCACAATCTCGGCCACCAGATGCTCGGGCACGGCTTCGAGATCGGCATAGGTGGCGCGGCGGGGGGCGGCTTCGGCCATGGTCACGGCCTCCGCTGGGCCGGCACGAGGGAAGGGCGGATTTTTTCTGCGTCGGGGCGTTCCATCGCGTCGCCGGCCCGTGGCTAATTGAGGGTGTTGCCGGGATCGAGGCTCTCGGCCTCCCAGCCGGCGCGGATGCGCTCGAAGGCCTCCTCCTCGGACATCTCCGATTCCAGCGCGTAGGTGCGGGCGGCCTGCCGCGCGAGATCGAGGAAGAGCCGGCCCCAGGTCGCCGGGTCGTCGAAGGCGCGCCGGAGCGCCACGCTGACGGCACCATCGACGATGGAGGCCCGCACGATCTCGATCCCGCCCTGTTCCAGGGCGTCGGGCGGAACCTCCAGCTCTTCGAACGTGTCCGACATCTACTTGTAGCAGACCGCCTTGGCCGCCTCGATCACCTCGGCGACGTTGGGCAGGGCGAGCTTTTCCAGGTTGGCCGCGTAGGGCATCGGCACGTCCTTGCCGGTGACCCGCAGGACGGGGGCGTCGAGATAGTCGAAGGCATCGACCATCAGGCGCGCGGCGATCTCGGCGCCGATGCCCGACTGCGGAAAACCTTCCTCGACGGTGACGCAGCGGCCGGTCTTCTTCACGGACTCGACGATCGTGTCCGAGTCCATCGGGCGGATGGTGCGCAGGTCGATCACCTCGGCCTCGATGCCCTGCTCGGCCAGCGCCTGCGCCGCCTTGAGGGCGTAGGTCATGCCGATCGAGAAGGAGACGATGGTCACATCCGTGCCGGGGCGGTGGATGCGCGCCTTGCCGATCGGCAGGACGAGGTCGTCGATCTTCGGCACCGGGAACGACTGGCCGTAGAGGATCTCGTTCTCGAGGAAGATGATCGGGTTCGGGTCGCGGATCGCGGCCTTGAGCAGGCCCTTGGCGTCGGAGGCCGTGTAGGGGGCGATCACCTTGAGGCCCGGCACGTTCGAGTACCACGCGGAATAGTCGTGGCTGTGCTGGGCGCCGACGCGGGCCGCCGCGCCGTTGGGGCCGCGGAACACGATCGGGCAGCCGAGCTGGCCGCCCGACATGTAGAGGGTCTTGGCCGCCGAGTTGATGATGTGGTCGATTGCCTGCATGGCGAAGTTGAAGGTCATGAACTCGACGATGGGCTTGAGGCCCATGAACGCCGCGCCGACGCCGATACCGGCGAAGCCATGCTCGGTGATCGGGGTGTCGACCACGCGCCGCGCGCCGAATTCCTGCAGCAGACCCTGCGTGATCTTGTAGGCGCCCTGATACTCGGCGACCTCCTCGCCCATCACCATGACCATCTCGTCCCGGCGCATCTCTTCCGCCATGGCGTCGCGCAACGCCTCGCGCACGCTCTGCGTCTCCATCGGGGAGTCCGGCGGGAACTCGTCCATGACGGGGGCGCTGGCGGTGTTCTTGATGATCGCGGGCGCGGCCGGGGCGCGGGGGGCGTCGTCGCCGGTCTTGGCGGTGGCGGCGGACTTGTCCGCCATGCCTTCCGCGTCCATGTCCGGCGTCGGGGCGGCGGCGCCCTTGTCGGCGCCGTTCGGCTTGCCCTTGCCGCCGCTCGCGGCCGCGGCCGACACGTCCTCGCCCTCGGCGGCGATGATCGCGATGGGCGTGTTGACCGCCACGTTCTCGGTGCCGTCCGGCACGAGGATCTTGGCGAGCACGCCCTCGTCGATCGCCTCGACCTCCATGGTCGCCTTGTCGGTCTCGATCTCGGCCAGCACGTCGCCGGACTTGATCGCGTCGCCCTCCTTCTTGAGCCACTTGGCGAGCTTTCCCTCCTCCATGGTCGGAGAGAGGGCGGGCATCAGGATGTCGGTCGCCATGGCGCTGCTCTATCGATCCTTCGTCCGGGACGTCGGAGGCGGGCTTCGCGTTTCCGCGGCGGGCAAGTCCCGCCGCCGGAGCGAAGCCGGCCCATGCGCCCCCAGAGTCCTGCGAGGAGGGTGTTCGCGCCTCAGGCGCGGGCTTCGAGCAAGATGTCGGTCCAGAGCTCGGACGGATCGGGCTCGGGATCGTGGGTCGCGAAATCGGCGGATTCGTTGACGATCTCGCGGACCTTGGCGTCGATGCCCTTCAGGTCGGCCTCCGGCACGCCGTGCGCCTCGATCAGGCGCTTGCGCACCATCTCGATCGGGTCGTGCTCGTCGCGCATCTTCGAGACCTCGTCCTTGGTCCGGTACTTGGCCGGGTCGGACATCGAGTGGCCGCGGTAGCGGTAGGTCTGCATCTCGAGGATGTAGGGGCCCTCGCCCGAGCGGGCGTGATGGATGGCGCGGGCCGCCGCCTCGCGGACGGTGCGCACGTCCATGCCGTCGACCTGCTCGCCGGGGATGCCGAAGGAGAGGCCGCGCTTGGAGAAATCGGTCTGCGCCGAGGCGCGGGCGACCGAGGTGCCCATGGCGTAGCGGTTGTTCTCGATGACGTAGACGACCGGCAGCTTCCACAGAGCCGCCATGTTGAAGCTCTCGTAGACCTGGCCCTGGTTGGCCGCGCCGTCGCCCATATAGGTGAAGCTGACCTTGCCGTTCTTCAGGTAGGCGTCGGCGAAGGCCAGCCCCGTGCCGAGCGAGACCTGCGCGCCGACGATGCCGTGACCGCCGAAGAACTGCTTTTCGCGGCTGAACATGTGCATCGAGCCGCCCTTGCCGCGGGAATAGCCGCCGCGGCGTCCGGTCAGCTCGGCCATCACGCCCTTGGCCTCCATGCCGCAGGCCAGCATGTGGCCGTGGTCGCGGTAGCCGGTGATGTTCTGGTCGCCGTCCTCGCCGGCCATCTGCATGCCGACGACGACCGCTTCCTGACCAATGTACAAGTGACAGAAGCCGCCGATCAGGCCCATACCGTAGAGCTGGCCGGCCTTCTCCTCGAAGCGGCGGATGAGGAGCATCTCACGATAGGCGTGGAGGTCCTCGTCCTTGGTGAATTGCGGAATATTCGGTGCGGGCTGGTGCTGCGGCGCCTCCGCGCTCGCGGCGGGCTTCCCCGCCTCGTTGCCTGCATCCATCGGCGACCTCCCGAACTCGATCTGTTGGCTCGGGTTCTAGGCCAGCCGATTTCGGAAAGCGAGGGCGCGACTGACAGCGGAGAGGCGCTGTCACCGCGACGCTTGAACCTGCCCCGACTAAGCAAGGATAAGCTTCGAAAGCGTCGCCTTTCGACAAGAAAAACTTGGGACTCAGATCAGGATTCGCCTCACGGATCGATGATCACGAGGTCGTTGGCGTGGACGCGGCCGAGCACGACGCGGGCGCGCTCTTCCAGGAGATCGCGGTCGATCTGCTCGCTGCGCAACAGGGAGACGCGGTGCTCCCAGGTCGCCCGCTCGGCCTTGGCGGCGGCGAGGTCCCGGTTCAGGCCGTAGGCCTCGATCTTGAGCGCCCGCTTCGCCTCCAGGCCGCGGCTGCCGCTCTCGGCCTGATGCACGAAGTATCCGACGACGAGCGCGGAGACCGTCCAGAGGACGGCGGGGACGACGATGGCGCGGACGCGGCGGCGGATGACCATGGCGACGGCAGGATCGCGCGACAGGGTGACCAAAGGGTTAAGAGACCGCCCTCGACACCGGAAAGGATGTCGGGCCGGATCAAACCAGAATCGGCGCATCGGCCGAAGCAACCTGAAAGAGCTTTCCAGAATTGCGCTGCGCTTCAGGTTGCATAACTGCATCCTGTTCTCGCGCCATGCCAAATTGTTTTTCCTGCCGGCTGCGGTGCAGGAAAAAATTCACATATTAGTGCCCGCATCGCTGTCTGCCAACTGTGATTTTTGCAATATTGAATAAATTCGCACAATAAGAAGGCGGTTGAAATCAATTTCATAATCAATAATATTGCGCCCATCGCGCTTCACAACAAATTTGAACCGGGAGGACACCATGGCAAAGATCAAGGCGACGGGCAGAGTTCTCAAAGGAACCGACGTCGTCGACGAGCTGTTCGGCAACGCCTTGGGCAACACCATCCAAGGCTTCAATGGTAAGGACAAAATCTACGGCGCCGCCGGGTCCGATATTCTTTATGGCGGCCTCGGCCGTGACAAGCTCTACGGCGGGTCCGGGTCCGGTCCGAGCGACGACACATCGGCGGATAGGCTCTACGGCGAGGACGGCAGCGACGAGCTCTACGGCAATGGCGGCGACGACGTCCTCGTCGGCGGTCGTGATGCCGACACCCTGTTCGGAGGCGATGGAAACGATACCCTCGTCGGCGGCAGCAGCCGAAACGACACCACGGATTTCAGCAAAGACATCTCGACGGCGGCAACGGCGACGACGTGATCTACGGCGGCGCGGGCGGCGACAACGTTCTCGGCGGACGCGGCAACGACACGATCCACGGTGGGGCCGACACCGACACCCTCTATGGCGGGCTCGGCAACGACACGATCTACGGCGGCTCGGGCCAATACGATTCGGCCGAGACGGGGCGCGACCGTCTCTACGGCGGCGACGGCAACGACAAGCTCTACGGCAACGGGAACGGGGACTGGCTTTACGGCGATGTCGGCGACGATGTGCTCTACGGGGGCGAAGGGAACGATACCCTGAGCGGCGGCAAGGGCCGGGATGTGCTGCACGGCGGCCCGGGCCGGGACGACATGACGGGCGGCGCGGGCGCGGACCTGTTCGTCATCTACGACGAGCCGCAGGCCGGGACCGAGACGATCACCGATTTCAACTTCCGCGAGGGCGACCGCATCGACGTGAGGGCACTCGGCACCTCGGAGCTGTTCAAGCAGAACGGCATCGAGCCGTACCAGCTCCACGGCAAGACGGGGCAGATCTCCTACCGGGAATCGTCGGGCGGGACGACGATCTACCTCCAGACCGACCAGGACGCCGGCAGCAAGCACCCGATCTTCCTCGCCGACGTCCACGAGAAGCCCGATCTCGGCTGGTTCATCCTCTGAAGCGCGCCGGGCCTTGAGGGCCGGCAGATCATTGACCGGTCCTGGGAGCGATCACCGCCCCCAGGACTGTGCCGGGGTTCAGCGCCCGGCGAGCTGGCGGATCGCGCCGCGGCCGGCGTAGAGCGCCTGGGCGCCCAGGCCCTCCTCGATGCGGATGAGCTGGTTGTACTTGGCCAATCTGTCCGAGCGGGCGAGCGAGCCGGTCTTGATCTGCCCGCAATTCGTCGCGACCGCGAGGTCGGCGATGGTCGAGTCCTCGGTCTCGCCGGAGCGGTGGGACATCACCGCCGTGTAGCCGGCGCGCTGGGCCATATCGACGGCGGCCAGCGTCTCGGTGAGCGAGCCGATCTGGTTGACCTTCACCAGGATCGAGTTGCCGGTGCCGGTCTCGATGCCGCGCGACAGGCGCTCGACATTGGTGACGAACAGGTCGTCGCCGACGAGCTGGACCCGGTTGCCGATCCGGTCGGTCAGCAGCTTCCAGCCCTCCCAGTCGTCCTCGGACATGCCGTCCTCGATCGAGAGGATCGGGTAGGCCTCGCTCAGCTTGGCGAGGTAATCGACCTGTTGCTCGATCGAGCGGGTCTGGCCCTCGCCCTCGTAACGGTAGGCGCCGTCCTTGAAGAACTCGGTCGCGGCGCAGTCGAGCGCCAGCACGATGTCGGCGCCCGGCTTGAAGCCCGCGGCCTGGACCGATTCCATGACGAAGTCGAGCGCGGCCTCGGCCGAGGGCAGGTTCGGGGCGAAGCCGCCCTCGTCGCCGACATTGGTGTTGTGGCCGGCCTTCTTCAGGGCGCTCTTGAGGGTGTGGAAGATCTCCGCGCCCATCCGCACCGCCTCGGACAGCGATGAGGCGCCGACCGGCATCACCATGAATTCCTGGAAGTCGATCGGGTTGTCGGCATGCGCGCCGCCGTTGACGATGTTCATCATCGGCACCGGCAGGACGCGGCCCTGGACGCCGCCGACATAGCGGTAGAGCGGCAGGCCCGCGGTCTCGGCGGCGGCCTTGGCGACGGCGAGCGAGACGCCGAGGATCGCGTTGGCGCCCAGCCGGGCCTTGTTGGGGGTGCCGTCCAGCGCGATCATCGCCTCGTCGACCGCGACCTGATCCTCGGCATCCATGCCGCCGATGGCGTCGAGGATCTCGGTCTGCACGGCCTCGACCGCCTTGAGCACGCCCTTGCCGTTGTAGCGACCCTTGTCGCCGTCGCGCAGCTCCACCGCCTCGTGCGCGCCGGTCGAGGCGCCCGAGGGCACGGCCGCGCGGCCGAAGGAGCCGTCCTCGAGGAGGACATCGACCTCGACGGTCGGGTTGCCCCGGCTGTCGAGAATCTCGCGGGCGGCGATGTTGGTGATCGCGGTCATGGGCGCTCCTTCGGTTGCGTCGCGGCGCGCCGTCCGCACGGGCTCCCGGCCCGACGCATCGGCGACGCTCTCCGAGGCGGGCTTATCCGTCAACGCAACGGCGTGGGCAAGCGCCTGCAAGCGCGTGGCGCGTCGGTGCGTTGGGTGGTCGCCGGCATTAGGAAAAGCCGATGCGGCGCCAGGACCTTGAGTAAGGATTTGGATACGATATCCAAGGCGATGGCCGCGCCGTGCCGTCGCATCGACGGCGACCGATGGGCCATGTTCGGAGGTTCGCGAGGCCGGCATTCGCCCGCGGTGCTAGGCGAGAGGCGGCGCCCGCGCTTATAGCGCCCGCATGACGAAGATCGAAGACCACGCCAAGCAACTCGGCCGGCAGACGCCGATGCCCGAATCGCCCGAGGCGGCGCAGCTCGACCGCGTGCCCAATCCGCATGCCGACACGGATTACCTGGCGCGCTTCACCGCGCCGGAATTCACCTCGCTCTGCCCGGTCACCGGGCAGCCGGACTTCGCCACGCTGGTGATCGACTACGTGCCGGATCGCTGGCTGGTCGAATCGAAGTCGCTCAAGCTCTATCTCGGCGCCTTCCGCAACCACGGCGCCTTCCACGAGGATTGCACCGTCGGCATCGGCCGGCGACTGGTCGGCCTGCTCGAACCGCGCTGGCTGCGGATCGGCGGCTACTGGTATCCGCGTGGCGGCATCCCGATCGACGTGTTCTGGCAGAGCGGGGCGCCGCTCCAGAGCGTCTGGCTGCCGGACCAGGGCGTCGCGCCCTATCGCGGCCGCGGCTGATTATCTGGGATTCTTTTGGATTCCGTGCACGAAAAAGGGCGGCCGATCGCTCGGCCGCCCTCTCTCAAACCCTATGGAACGGCTCAGTAGCCGCCGTAGCCGTAGGCCGGACGGCCATAGCCGCCACCGTAGCCGTAGGCGGGACGACGGTAGCCGTCGCGGTAATAGGCGTCACGGGCCGCACCGGCGGCGATCGCGCCGGCCGCGAGGCCCGCGATGCCGAGGCCGACGGCTGCGCCGGTGCCGATGCCACGGCGGCGCCCGCCGTAATAGGCACCACGGCCGTAGCCGCCGCCGTGATAGCCGCCGCCATTGTGGTGATGGCCCCAGCCGCGACCGGGCCGCGCATCGGCCGAGGTCGTCGCGGTCAGCGTGCCGACGGAGAGAAGGGCGGCGGTGACGAGTGCGAGCTTGCGCATGGTATCCTTTCGATCTGGCGACGGATTGAGGGGCAGAACGTCCAGCTTGACTGAAAGTTCCGTTTCACTCCTGCGGCCTTCTTGGCTCGATCCGCCCGTCGCGCTCATGAATTGATCGGACGATACTATCCGCGCGACCTGAACTGAACCTGAAGCCGGTGTGGCTCAAGCCTCGGCCGAGCCGCAAGGACGCCTCAGGCCGAATCGCGCGTGGCCTTGGCGAGCCGGTCGAACGCCATCAACGTCTCGATCAGTTCCGGCAGTCGCTTGAGCGGCACCATGTTCGGCCCATCGGAGGGCGCTCGATCGGGATCGGGATGGGTCTCGATGAATACGCCGGCCACGCCGACCGCGACCGCCGCGCGGGCCAGCACGCCGACGAATTCCCGCTGCCCTCCGGAGGTCGCGCCCTGGCCGCCGGGCTGCTGCACCGAATGGGTCGCATCGAACACCACCGGCGCCCCGCCCGTCACCTGCGCCATGATCGGCAGGGCGCGCATGTCGGAGACGAGGGTGTTGTAGCCGAACGAGGCGCCGCGCTCGCTGACGATGACGTTCGGGTTGCCGGCCTGCGTCACCTTGGCGGCGACGTGCTTCATGTCCCAGGGCGCCAGGAACTGCCCCTTCTTGACGTTGACGACCCGCCCCGTCGCGGCGGCGGCGAGCAGCAGATCGGTCTGGCGGCAGAGGAAGGCCGGGATCTGGAGGATGTCGACGGCCTGCGCCGCGCGGGCGCATTGTTCGGCCTCGTGCACGTCGGTGAGCACCGGCAGGCCCAGGGATTCGCGGATCTCGGCGAAGACCGGCAGCGCCTCGTCGAGGCCGACGCCGCGGGCCGTGGCGCCGGAGGTGCGGTTGGCCTTGTCGAAGGACGACTTGAAGACGAGGCCGATGCCGAGGCGGGCGGCCATCTCCTTCAGCGCCGCGGCGACCTCGAGGGCGTGGCCGCGCCCCTCCAGCTGGCAGGGCCCGGCGATCAGCGCCAGCGGCAGGTGGTTGGCGAAGGCGACAGCGCCGGCGCGGACGACGGGGCCGGGGGCAGAAGCGGAATCGGTCATGGCCGCCCTCTAGCCCGCGCTCGCGGCGGCGGGAAGGCCGGCCTTGCGGCGCAAGCCGCGCCACGGACGGTCGGCGGCGACGCGGCAGAGGGTGCCAATTCCGAACCCGTCCGGGCGATCACCGGGATCGCAGCGGATCACGGCGCCGCCGACGCGGCCGAGCTGCGGCATGCCGGTGAGCAGGCTGTCCCGATGCAGCCGCCGGGTCAGGATCTCGACCGGCTCCTCCGGCGCCCCGGTCAGCGCCCGCGCGGCCTGCCCGATCAGGACGAAAGTGGCGCCCGGCGGCTCGCGCCGCTCCGAGCGGAACAGGAGCCGCCGCGGCGTCGCGCAATCGAGGCTGAAGCGGTCGGCATCGGCGGCGCGGAACACCACGAGCGCCCCGCTGCGCCCGACCAGCGAGGCCCCCGTCGCCCGGATCAGCCGGACGGTCAAGCCGTCGCAGGACTCGGCTCGCGCCGGACCGGCAAGGAAGAGGGCGGCAAGGTGGAAGCCGACGAGGCCGGTCGCGAGGTCGCGCAGATGCATGGCTCCGCTCCTATCACGTCGCCGGGGCGAGCGAACCTCGCCTCACGCGGCCTCGCCGAGCACGGCGCGGCGCTGCCGGTCGAGTTCGTCGCTGTAGCGCTTGAGCGTGTGGCTCTCGGTCAGGAGCCCGATCACCCGGCGGCTATCGGCCCCGTCGAGCACCGCCAGCGCCTCGCTCTCGGCATTGTCGAAGGCCTCCGCCGCCTGCTTGGCGTTCATGTCGGCGAGCAGGAACGCATCGGCGTAGCGGGCGATGTCGGCGAGGCGGGACGGGCCGCCCTCCTCCGCCGCCCGAGCATGCGCCTCGGGCACGACCACGATGCCGGCATAGCGGTCGCGCTCGTCCACCACCACGACCCGCGAGGGCGAGCCGAGGGGATGCGCCCGCAGGAAGGTGGCCATCGGCGTGTCGAGGGGGACGGGCCGGATGTCCCGCCGCATCATCCGCCCCACCGTCAGGCTGCGGATCCAGCCGACGTCGTGGGCGCTGCGGATCGATTCGCCGCGCAGGTGGAAGCGCCAGGTGGCGAAGGAGTAGCCGAAGGTCTTGCGCACGGTCAGCGAGGAGGCGATCACCGCCGCCAGCACGAGGGCGGTGACCGGGAAGCTGCCGGTCATCTCCAGCGCCAGGAAGGTCATGGTGAGCGGCCCGCCGACGATGGCGACCGCGAAGGCGCTCATGCCGATCACCGCGTAGCCGACGGGCGCGAGCCCGAACGCTTCGAAGCCCGGCCAGACCAGCGGCGCTCCTTGCGCGAACAGGCGCCCGACGAGGGCGCCGAGGAACAGCGAGGCGAAGAACAGGCCGCCGCGGAAGCCCGAGCCGATCGACACCGCCGAGGCCGCTGCCTTGGCCACGATCAGGCCCGCCAGGGCGAGGGCGGTCATCGCCGCCTCGGGGGCGAGCTGGACGTGAAGGGCGCCGTGGCCGCCCGAGAGCACCTGCGGCGTGGTCGCGAGCGCCAGCACGCCGACGCAGAGCCCCCCGAGTGCCGGCCGCAGCGGCGCGGGCAGCCGCGTCGCCCGGAAGGCGCCTTCCACCAGCGTGACCCCCCGCATGAGCACGACGCCGAGTCCGGCGCAGACGAGGCCGAGCGCCAAGCAGGGCAGCGTGTCGGCGGCATCGAGGACACCGGCCTTGCTGAGCGTGAGCGCGCCGACATCGATCAGGGCCGCATGCGGCGCCAATGCGCGGACGACGAGGCTGCCGCACAGGGCCGCGACCACGACGGGGGCAAGCGTCGCGATGGTGTAGGTGCCGATGACGAGTTCGTAGGCGTAGAAGGCGCCGGTGAGCGGCGAGCCGAACGCCGCCGCGATCGCCGCCGCCGAACCGCAGCCCACCAGCGTGCGCAGGTCCGAGCGGCGCATCTCGAAGGCGATCCCGAGCCGCGAGGCGATGCCGGCCGCGATCTGGGTGAAGCCCGCCTCCAGCCCGACCGAGGCGCCGCTCCCGTTCGAGACGACGTTCTGGGCCGCGACCTCCACGGAATCGCGCAGCGACATGCGCCCGCCATGCAGCGCGTTGGCCTCGATCGGATCGATGGCGGCCCGGCGCTTGCGCCCGCGCCCGACGGCGAGGAGCAGCAGGCCGAGGGCGATCCCGCCGAGCGCCGGCCCCAGGAAGGGTAAGCCCCACACGCCCTCGGGCGGCAGCGCCGGCAGGCCGCTCAGCCGCTCGCCCGCGGGCAGGCGATACAGCGCCTCCCGCAGCCACTGGGCGGCCCCGCTCATCCCCGCGACGGCGAGGCCGCCGATGCAGCCGGTCACGGCGGCGAGCAGCACCAGCGCGACCTCGCTGCCCCGCACCCATCCCCGCAGAAGCGACGGAACCGGCACGAGCCGGCCCCGGCCGGCGGGCGGAAGCGGCGGGCTCATCGCGGGCAGGGGTAACGGGCGGGCATCATGCGCCCGCGGTCTAGCATCCGCACGCGCCCGGCGCGATGCGGGAACGCCATGCGGGGAGAAGCCGCGACGAGGCGCTTGAAATGCCGCGAGCCCCGCGATAAGTCCCCCTCGCGTGCCGCCGTAGCTCAGTTGGTTAGAGCACTAGATTGTGGATCTAGGGGTCCCCCGTTCGAGCCGGGGCGGTGGTACCATTCTTTTCAGGGACTTAGCCGGGGTCTGGCCGATGGGTCTGGCCCCGGTTTGCCCTTTGGTTTCCATCCCCTTGCGGGGCGGTGGTCTTCCGGCTTCGCGATCGCGCTACGCTCGCCGGTGATCGTCGCGATCTCCGGCACCGGGCAGCCCCGCCTCGGCGAGCATCGTCACCGAGGTGCCGCGCAGGTTGTGGAAATAGAGACCGGCGGCGATTTCGGCCGCCTTGGCCGTCTCTGCCCCTGTCGCGTGGAAGTTGCGCTTCAACCAGGCTCACCCGGACGGCATGGTCAGGATCTTCGGTGAGTGCCGCGGCGCTGCGTCCGGGGCGGCGCGCAGCGCTGAAGGTCCCCAGCCGACATGGACCCCGAAGCCGGCTCCGGCTCATCGACGGCTCGTGCGTGCCATCACGACCCCCTCGCCGCCACGACGTTTGGCGCTTCGGCTTCGTGCAGGCTCAGACGCAGGATGGGCTGCGACCTGTACCGCTTGCCGCGCATCCTCGGGCGCTCCGGCCTCCAGATGAAAGCCCGGTACGGGCACCTCGCGTCGAGGACCTGCACGAGGAGATCAGAAGGGTTGCACAGGACCGGCCACAGGAGCGTCTGATCCAATCGTCCGAGAACGCCGAAAGGAATCATCGATCGGAGGCCCAGGGACGCTGAACGCCTACCTGACACAAAGGATGGGATCGTTCGACAAGCCCGAGTGAGCATGGTGAGCGCGCTGGGACTCGAACCCAGGACCTACAGATTAAAAGTCCGTTGCTCTACCAACTGAGCTACGCGCTCGCACGGCGTCGCCGGACCGTCCGGTGCAGCCGGGGCGGGCGTTGTGCGTGGCTCGCAATAGGGGGTCGGGGCGGGAGGGTCAACACGGGGAGAGGCGATCTCACAGCAAGCGCCCGGTCGGGCGTCGGCGGCGTGGATCGGCCGACCGGGCCGGCCGGTGCGCAGGCGTCCGGAGCATGCACGTGAGACGCTGAGGCACCTGCCATGCAATGGTCGCACTCTCGTCCAGATCGGAGCGTCTACCCTCCCCGGCCCGGCCGGACCGGGCGCAGGAGACCCCTTGATGATCGGACGCACCCTCTTCGCCCTCCTCCTCACCTCCGGCGCGGCGCTTGCCGCCCCCGCCGCGACCCAGCCGGTCGATCGCGACGCCCTGCGGCAGCACTGCACCGGCGATTACCTGAGCTTCTGCGGCGATTTCGCGCCCGACAGCGCGGAAGTGCGCGCCTGCTTCAAGACCAACAAGGCCAAGCTCTCGCCCGGCTGTCAGGCGGCGATCACCAGCTACACCAAGGCCCAGAAGCGCGCCGATCTTCGCTGACGCGTCAAGCCTTCTGCGCGGCCTCGGCGCGGGCCCAGCCCTCCTTCGTCCCGGCGACGAAATCGGCCAGGCGCCCCTCCGCGATGGCCGCCCGCATGCCCGCCATCAGCGCCTGATAGTAGGCGAGGTTGTTCCACGTCAGAAGCATCATCCCCAGGATCTCGTCCGAGCGGACGAGGTGGTGGAGATAGGCGCGGGAATAGTCGCGGGCCGCCGGGCAGTCGGAGGCCTCGTCCAGCGGGCGCGCGTCCTCGGCGTGGCGGGCGTTGCGCAGGTTGATCCGGCCGTGGCGGGTATAGGCGAGGCCGTGGCGCCCGGCCCGTGTCGGCATCACGCAGTCGAACATGTCGATGCCGCGGGTCACCGACTGCATCAGGTCGTCGGGCGTGCCGACGCCCATGAGGTAGCGCGGCTTGTCCGTCGGCAGGTGCGGCTCCACCGTCTCGATCATGGCGAGCATCACCGCCTGCGGCTCGCCGACCGCCAGCCCGCCGATGGCGTAGCCCTTCAGGCCGAGATCGGTCAGCGCCCGCGCGCTCTCGACCCGCAATTCGGGCACGTCGCCGCCCTGGACGATGCCGAACAGCGCCTTGCCCGGCTGCTCGCCGAAGGCGACCCGGCAGCGCTCGGCCCAGCGGAGCGACAGGTGCATCGCCTTCCCGATCGCCGCGTGGTCGGCGGGCAGGCGCACGCATTCGTCGAGCTGCATCTGAATGTCGGAGCCGAGCAGCCCTTGGATCTCGATGGAGCGCTCCGGGCTCATCCGGTGGGCCGAGCCGTCGACATGGGAGCGGAAGGTGACGCCGTCCTCGTCGATTTTTCGCAGCGCCGAGAGCGACATCACCTGGAAGCCACCGGAATCGGTGAGGATCGGGCCGTCCCAGCGCATGAATTCGTGAAGGCCGCCGAGGCGGGCCATCCGCTCCGGGCCGGGGCGCAGCATCAGGTGATAGGTGTTGCCGAGCACCACGTCGGCGCCCAGCTCCCGCACCTGTTGTGGATACATCGCCTTGACCGTCGCCGCCGTGCCCACCGGCATGAAGGCTGGCGTGCGAATGGTGCCCCGCGGCATGGAGATGGCGCCGGTGCGGGCCTGCCCGTCGCGGGCGTGGACCGCAAAGCGGAAATCGGGGCTGGTCGAGCGCGGGTCTGTCATCTTTTCCCAAGGACTCACGGAGCGGGGGGCGGCGCCGGAAACAGCAGGCTCGCATCGCCGTAGGAGTAGAAGCGGTAGCCGCTCGAAATCGCGTGCGCGTAGGCCGCGCGCATCGTGTCGAGCCCGGCGAACGCGCTCACCAGCATGAACAGGGTCGAGCGCGGCAGGTGGAAGTTCGTCACCAGCGCATCGACGGCGCGGAAGCGGTAGCCCGGCGTGATGAAGATCTCGGTGGCGCCGACGAACGGGCGGATCGTGCCGTCGGGGTCGGCCGCGCTCTCCAGCAGGCGCAGTGCCGTGGTGCCGACCGCGACGACACGGCCGCCGCTCGCACGCGCCGTGTTGAGGCGCTCCGCCGTGGCCGCGTCGATCGTGCCGATCTCGGCATGCATGCGGTGGTCGGCGGTGTCGTCGGCCTTCACGGGCAGGAAGGTGCCGGCCCCGACATGCAGGGTGACGTGAGCGCGCCCGATCCCCGCTCGGTCGATGGCGTCCAACAAAGAATCCGAAAAGTGCAGGCCGGCGGTGGGGGCCGCGACCGCACCGGGCTCGCGGGCATAGACGGTCTGGTAGTCGGTTGCGTCCTGGGCGTCGGTGGCGCGCTTGCCAGCGATGTAGGGCGGCAGCGGCAGGGCTCCGAGCGCCATGATGGCCTCGTCGAGGGCCGGCCCGGCGAGGTCGAAGCGTAAGGTCACCTCGCCCCCCTCCCCCTTGGCCTCGACGGACGCCTCCAGGCCTGTCAGGGCGCAGACCTCGCCCGTCCCCTCCCCCACGGGGCCGAAGCGGATGCGGTCTGCGACCGCCAGCCGCTTGGCCGGGCGGGCGAAGGCGCGCCAGCGATCCGGCGCCTCGCGCAGGTGGAGCATCGCCTCGCAACGCTGGCCGGTGCCTCCGGCGCGGTGGCGGATGCCGGACAGGCGAGCGGGGATCACGCGGGTGTCGTTGAAGACCAGCACGTCGCCCGGCGCCAGCAGTCCCGGCAGATCGCGCACGCCGCGGTCGAGCGGCGCCGCGCCCGGCCGCACCACGAGCAGGCGGCTCGCGTCGCGCGGGCTCGCCGGGCGCAGCGCGATCCGCTCCTCGGGGAGATCGAAGTCGAACAGGTCCACGCGCATGGAAGCGGCTTTGCCGCGGATGCGGCCGGGAGGCAAATGCCGGTTGCTCCGGCCGGGTCCGAGGCGCATGCAGGCGCCGAGGGACGCGCTCGACCGGAGGGACCACCGGTGCTCGAAAACATCCTTATCGTCGGGGCCGGGCCCGTCGGCCTGACCCTCGCCTGCGAATTGGCGCGCTACGGAATCGGCGTGCGGCTGATCGATCGCAGCCCCGAGCCGACGCGGACCTCGAAGGCCCTCGTGGTCTGGTCGCGCACCCTCGAACTGATGGACCGGATGGGCTGCTCCGCGCCCTTCCTGGCCGCCGGCCTGCAGGCGCGGGGCGCGACGCTCCGCAGCGGCGGCCAAGTGCTCGGCAGCGCCCGCTTCACGGAGATCGCCAGCCCCTACCCCTTCGCCCTGATGATCCCGCAGGCCGAGACTGAGCGGCTGCTCACCGAGCATCTGGCGGGGTTCGGCGTCGCCATCGAGCGCGAGGTAGCGCTCACGGACTTCTCGCAGACCTCCGACGCGGTGACGGCCCGGCTGCTCCATGCCGACGGGCGCGAGGAGGACGTCGCCACTTCTTTCCTGATCGGCTGCGACGGGGCGCATTCGCGCGTGCGCCACGGCCTCGCCCTGCCCTTCGAGGGGCAGGCGCAGGGCGACGAATGGTGGCTCGCCGATGTCCGGGTCGCGGGGACGGGCGCGCCGCCGCCGGACGAGATCGCGGTGTATCTCCACCGCGACGGGCCGCTCGTCCTCTTTCCGATCCCCGGAGGACGGGCCCGCATCGTCGCGACCGTCGGCGCGATCGATCCCGACCGTCCGCGACCGGACCCGACGCTCGCCGCAATGCAGGCACTGGTCGAGGCGCGGGCCGGGGGCGGCATGTTCCTGTCCGACCCGGTCTGGCTCAGCCCGTTCCGCATCAACGAGCGCAAGGTCTCGCAGTACCGCACCGACCGCGTGTTCCTGGCAGGCGATGCCGCCCACATCCACAGCCCGGCGGGCGGCCAGGGCATGAACACCGGCATGCAGGACGCGGTGAACCTCGCCTGGAAGCTCGCCCTGGTTCTGCGGGGCGAGGCGGCCCCGGACCTCCTCGACAGCTACGGCCCCGAGCGCAACGCGGTCGGCGCGATGGTGCTGCGCAACGCCTCGCGTCTCACGGCGGCGGCGACGCTCGCCCACCCGGCCGCCCAGGCGGCGCGCAACCTCGCGCTCCGGGCGCTGCTCGGCGTCCACGCGGTGCGCGACCGGATGGCCGCGACCATGAGCGAGATCGAGATCGGCTATCCCGACAGCGTCCTCTCCGAGGGACCCGGCGCGGGCCTGCGCTGGCCGCCCGAGCACGATGCCGGGCCGCCCCCCGGCGCGGGCGGGGCGCCGCGCTTCGTGCTCTACGCCGAGGACGGACCGGAGAGCGCCGCGCTCGGCGCCCGCTTCCCCACCCTGCTCGCCCCGGAGGCCCGTCCCTCGCCGGACGGCCTTCTCCATCTGGTGCGGCCCGACGGCTATGTGGGTCTCAGCGCTCCGGCGGGCGATGGGGAGAAAGCCGGCCGCTACCTCGCCCGGCTCGTTCCCGCTTGAGCGATGCAGCCGGGGCGCGACTGGCGCGTTGATCCGCGGTTTCGCGAACCCGATCGACGAGAATCGATGGCCGAGATGAGATGGTACGCCCTGCGCCCGCGCGATCCGGCCGATCCGCGCTGGCCGCTGCCCGAGACGCCCCAGGTCAGCCTGAAGGCCGAGGATGAAACCGACGCCCGGCGCCGCTTCGCGCAAGCCTATCCGAGCGAGCCGTTCGGCACGCCGGGCCAGCCGCTGCCGAACCGCGGCGCGGGCTCGTACGAGGGTGACGAGGACGCGCTCCTCGTCGATGAGACCGAGGCGCCGCCCGCGCCCGAGGCCTGAGGAGGGACGGATGGCCATTCCGCACGAGACCCTCGACGCGCAGACCATGCGCTACTGGGAGAAGGAGGCGGCCCGCTTCGACGGGCTGGCCGAGCGGGCCACCTTCGGCTGGCTCGCCCGCGGCTACGCACGGCGTGCCAAGCGTGCCCGCGACTTGGCCGAACGCTGCCGCGCCAGGGAGATCGCCCGCGGGCGTCTGCCCGCGGAGGCGGCCGGGGCTTGAAGCGTCGGCATGAAAGGTGGCCGCCGGCTTTCGGAAAAGCCGGTGCGGTACGAACACTTTGAGCGCATTCCGACGAAGGGGACACCGGTTCGTCGCGAGAATGCGCGACACAACAAGGACTGGAGCCGCCGGCTCGAGGCAATCAGGGCTGATACGGCGCGAGCGGATAGCTCGGGCTAAGACCTTTGCCGTGGCCTTCCGGGAGGCGAAGGCCTTAAGGGCGTGACACCCCGCCACGCCCCGACCCTCCGCCATGACCCGCTCCGAACAAGCCGCTCTCGCGAGCGCCGCCGTGGGCGTCGTCGTGACGGCGCTGAAGTTTTCCGCCTACTGGCTCACCGGCAGCCTCGCGCTCTACTCGGACGCGCTGGAGAGCATCATCAACGTGGTGGCGGCGGTATGCGCCTTCCTGGCCCTGCGCGTCGCCGCCCGGCCGGCGGACGCGGAGCACCCCTACGGCCATCACAAGGCCGAGTATTTTTCCGCCGTGATCGAGGGCGCGCTCGTCATCGTCGCCGCCGTGCTGATCCTGCGCGAGGCCTCTCACGGCATCCTCGACCCGAAGCCCCTCGACGCGCCGACGCTCGGCCTCGCGATCAACGGCGTGGCGACCGCCATCAACGCCGTCTGGGCGTTCGCGCTGTTCCGCCAGGGCCGCGCGCTGCGATCGCCCGCACTGATCGCGGACGCCCGCCACATCGTCGCCGACGTGGTCACCTCGGGCGGCGTGCTCATCGGCGTCGGGCTCGTCTACGCCACCGGCACGCTGGTGCTCGATCCGGTGGTGGCCGGGTTGGTCGCCCTCAACATCCTGTGGTCGGGCTGGACCATGGTGCGCGATTCGGTGAACGGCCTGATGGATCAGGCGGCCTCGCCCGAGATGATCACCCGCATCCGCGCCCTCATCTCGACCCACGGCGAGGGCGCCCTGGAGGCCCACGACGTCCGCACGCGCCACGCCGGCAGCGCCACCTTCATCGATTTCCACCTCGTTGTTCC
The DNA here is from genome assembly GCF_014199935.1 of Methylorubrum rhodinum. Classification (GTDB taxonomy): domain Bacteria; phylum Pseudomonadota; class Alphaproteobacteria; order Rhizobiales; family Beijerinckiaceae; genus Methylobacterium; species Methylobacterium rhodinum. The sequence continues at coordinate 160,942 of NZ_JACHOP010000004.1, read as the reverse complement.
GGGCGAGATGACCGTGAAGGAATCGCACGCGATCTGCGACCGGCTGGAGGACGCCATCGAGACCGAGATCGAGGGGGCGGTGGTGGTGATCCACGTCGAGCCGGGGGACAAGGCGAAGGCGCGGGGGGTGCCGGTGATCTGACGGGCGGCTGAGGCAATTATCACACGCCACCGTCATTCCGGGGCGCCGAAGGCGAACCCGGAATCCACGACTGGCCCTGACGCTCACCGTAAGGCGCGCATCACGGGTGGGTTCCGGGTTCCGCTCCGCGGCCCCGGAATGACGGCGGAAGATGGTGCATCAAGGCATGGGTGCGCTTCGAGTTGCCCTTCGATCCTCGATCGGAATCATCGGGGGCTTGACGCGGGCCGCCCGGTTCCCGAGCACGCAGGACATGAGCCGCGTCTTCGTCACGACCACACCGATCCACCGCAACGCGACCGACCTGTTCGCCGACCGCTGGGCGAGCGACCTGTCCGAGCTGGCGCCCGGCCTCCCCTCCGGCGGGCTGCCGGGGTTCCGCGCCGATCCGCGTCCCGGTCAGGCCGCCGCGCATCTCGGGGTGAACGGGCGGCTCGACGGCTACGACGTGCTCGAACTCGGGCCGCTGGAGGGCGCCCATACCTGCCAGCTCGAAGCGTTGGGCGCGAAGCGGATCACGGCGGTCGAGTCGAACTCGGAGGCGTTCCTCAAGTCGTTGATCGTCAAGAACATCGCCGGGCTCACCCGCTCGACCTTCCTGCTCGGCGACGTCAGCCGGCATCTGGAGGCGCCGGGGCCGCGCTACGACATGATCTTCTGCTGCGGCATCCTCTACCACATGCTCGACCCGCTGGAGCTGATCCGGCTCGCGGCCGCCCGCACCGACCGGATCTTCATCTGGACCCACTACTTCCGCGAGGAGCGGCGCCTGCGCCGCCACGTCACGCGATCCGTCGAGCACGAGGGGATGCGGCTGTCGCTGCACGAACTGGCCTATCGGGACCGCAAGCTCGCCAACTTCTGGGGCGGCAACCGCGACCGGACCCGCTGGATGAAACTGCCCGACCTGATCCGCGTGCTCGCCCATCACGGGCTCAGCGAGACCACGATCATCACCGACGATCCGGACTTCGTGAACGGGCCGGCGGTGACGCTGGCGGCGCGGCGGCCGGGGGCGAAACCGCCGGCTTGACCCGTCCGGCACCCGCTTCCTACACACTGCGGAAGAAACGCGCCCTTCGGGCGCTGACTGCACGAAGAATCGCGAACAGACATGACCGAGCGCGTCGATCCCAAGAAGCTGATCAAGGGCGGCCTGCACGACTGGGAGGTCGTGATCGGCATGGAGATCCACGCCCAGGTCACCAGCCGCTCGAAGCTGTTCTCCGGCGCCTCGACCGCCTTCGGGGCCGAGCCGAACGACCACGTCTCGCTGGTCGATGCGGCGATGCCGGGCATGCTGCCGGTCATCAACGAGGAGTGCGTCGCCCAGGCCGTGCGCACCGGTCTCGGGCTGAAGGCCAAGGTCCACCTGCGCTCGGTGTTCGACCGCAAGAATTACTTTTACCCGGACCTGCCGCAGGGCTACCAGATCTCGCAGTACAAGGACCCGATCGTCGGCGAGGGCGAGGTGCTGGTCGATCTCCCCGACGGCGCCTCGATCACGGTGGGCATCGAGCGGCTGCATCTGGAGCAGGACGCGGGCAAGTCCCTGCACGATCAGGACCCGACCAAGAGCTTCGTCGATCTCAACCGCTCGGGCGTGGCGCTTATGGAGATCGTCTCGCGGCCCGATCTGCGCTCGTCGGAGGAGGCCAAGGCCTACGTGACGAAGCTGCGCACGATCCTGCGCTATCTCGGCACCTGCGACGGCGACATGGAGAAGGGCTCCTTGCGCGCCGACGTGAACGTCTCGGTGCGCCGCCCCGGCGAGGGCTTAGGCACCCGCTGCGAGATCAAGAACGTCAACTCGATCCGCTTCATCGGTCAGGCGATCGAGGTCGAGGCCCGCCGCCAGATCGCGATCCTGGAGGACGGCGGCACGATCGATCAGGAAACGCGCCTGTTCGATCCGGGCAAGGGCGAGACCCGCTCGATGCGCTCCAAGGAAGAGGCGCACGATTACCGCTACTTCCCCGACCCCGATCTGCTGCCGCTCGAATTCGATCAGGCCTATGTCGATGCCCTGGCCGAGGGCCTGCCGGAATTGCCGGACGCCAAGAAGGCCCGCTTCGTCAAGGATTACGGGCTGTCGGCCTACGACGCGGGCGTGCTCGTGGCCGAGCGCCCGTCCGCCGACTATTTCGAGGCGGTGGCGCGGGGCCGCGACGGCAAGGCCGCGGCCAACTGGGTGATCAACGAGCTGTTCGGGCGCCTCAACAAGGAGGGCCGCTCGATCGAGGACACGCCGGTCTCGGCGGACCAGCTCGGCGGCATCGTCGATCTCATCGGTGAGGGCGTGATCTCCGGCAAGATCGCCAAGGACCTGTTCGAAATCGTCTGGTCCGAGGGCGGCGACCCGCGCGCCATCGTCGAGACACGCGGCATGAAGCAGGTCACCGATACCGGCGCCATTGAGGCGGCGGTGGACGAGATCATCGCCAAGAACCCGGACAAGGTCGAGCAGGCGCGGGCGAAGCCGACGCTGCTCGGCTGGTTCGTCGGCCAGACCATGAAGGCCACCGGCGGCAAGGCCAACCCGGCCGCGGTCAACGCGCTGTTGAAGGCCAAACTCGGGATCGAGTGAGATTTCCGCATCATCGCGCGGCCGAACCAGTCCGGCGGGGCTCCGGACGCCTCGGGATACTCTTTTGCCGTCGTCATGAAACAGGATTGTTAACGCTCGGCTGGACATGTCTTGCGTGTTCCGGGTCGCCCGCTCCGAAGCCCGTCTCGGCCTCGGCGGAAGATCCGAACCAAGACATTGGACCCGCCGGTGCAGAGTTTCGACCACGACGCCGCTCCTCCGCCTCCCCGGGCGATTCTGGAGACGGGCCCGCAGCAGCATCTCGATGCCCTGTGCCGGACGGCGTCCGAGCTGTTCGGGACGCCGCTCGCCCTGGTTCCGCTCATCGACGAGGATCGGTTCTGGTTCCGGGGGCGATGCGGCGTCGAGGACGACGGCGCCGACCGCGAGAGCGCTTTCTGCAGCCACACCATCCGCCGCGCCCGGGGCCAAGCGCTGGTGGTGCCCGACCTGACGCGGGACGCGCGCTTCGCTCATTCGCCCCTGGTCGTCGGCCCGCCGCAGGCGCGCTTCTACGCGGGCGTGGCGATCGGTTCGATCAGCGGCCGGACCATCGGCACGTTCTGCGTCATCGACCGCGTGCCGCGCCCGGATTTTTCGGAATCGCAGGTGCGCGCGCTGCAAGAACTGGCGCTGCTGGCCGAGGCCCATCTCCAATTGCACGAGCGGCGCGACGCCGCCGAGGCCGAGGCGCGGGAGCGCGTCCGGGCCGAGGCGCGCCTCGTCGAGCGGGAGGCGGCGCTCCGCGTCACCCAGGCGGCGCACGCCATGGCCGAACGCACCGCCTGCTTCGGCCACTGGCGGGTCGATGTGGAGAGCCGGACCATCACGTGGTCGGACGGCGTCGCCCGCATCTTCGGGCGCAACGCGGCGCTGAGCACCCTTCCCCTCGACACCCATATCGGTTTCTACCACGCGGACGACCGCGCCCGGGTGTACCGCGCGATCGAAGAGGCGCTGGCCGGGCGCGGCACCGCGGAGGGCGGCGGCTACGATCACCGCTCGCGGGTGATCCGGCCGGACGGCGAGGAGCGCGTGGTCACAGTCCACGCCATCGCCCAGCACGACGATTCGGGCCGGCTCGTCGCGATCTACGGCGTCTGTCTCGACGTGACGGACCTCGCCCGCTCCGAGCGGCAGCAGCGCGAGGCCGGCGAGGTCCTGCGCACGACCCTGGAGGCGATGGGCCAGGGATTGATGATGATCGATCCCGACGGCCGCATCCGCGTCCACAACCAGCGCGCCCGCACGATCCTCAGCCTGCCGGACGACGTGCTGCACGAGGGCGCCCGCTACGCCGACCTGCTGCGCTTCCAGGCCAAATCCGGCGAATTCCGCAATGCCCCGCCGGAGGTGCGCGACTGGCTGCTGGGCAACAGCCCGCGTCCCCCCATCAGCCGGTACGAGCGCACCCGCCCCAACGGCGTCGTGGTGGAGGTCCGAATCGCGCCGACGCAGTCGGGCGGCACCGTCTGCACCTATACCGACGTGACCGAGCGGCGGCAGGGCGAGGCGGCGCTCCGCGCGGCGGAGGCCGACTACCAGTCGCTGTTCCAGAACGCGGTGATCGGCGTCTACCGAGCCCGCCTCGACGGCGTCATCGTCCAGGCGAACCGGGCACTGGTGCGCCTGCACGGCTACGACCACGGCCGCGGCCTGCTCGTGCCCGAGACCACCTTCGGCCACGACTGGTACGTCGATCCCGAGCGGCACGCCGCCTTCCTCGACCTCCTGCACCGCGACGGGCGGGTCGAGGACTTCGTCTCGGAGGTGCGCCGCCACGCGGGCGGGGATTCGATCTGGGTCTCGGAGACGGCGTGGCTGGTGCCGGGTGCCGACGGAGCGCCCGCCGGCTACGAGGGAACGGTCGCCGATGCCACGGAGCGCAAGCGGGCCGAGGCGCTGATCGAGCACATCGCCCGCCACGACGCCCTGACCGGCCTGCCGAACCGCCGACTGTTCCATGAGACGCTTGGGCGCGCCCTCGCGGGCGCCCGCCGCTGGGGCGGCCGGGTGGCGGTGCTGTGCTGCGACCTCGACCGGTTCAAGGCGGTCAACGACACCTTCGGCCATCCGGCGGGCGACGCGCTGCTGCGCGTCGTCGCCGAACGCCTGGGCGCGGCCCTGCGCGAGGGCGACATGGTGGCTCGCCTCGGCGGTGACGAGTTCGCCATCATCCTGACGGATCAGGACGAGACCCGCCGCATCGCCGCGGTGGCGCGGCGCATCATCCAGTCGCTCGGGCGCCCGGTCGATCTCGACGGCCTATCGGCGGCGATCGGCGTCTCGATCGGCATCGCCGTCGGGCCCGAGGACGGCGACAGCCCCGAGACCCTGTTCAAGAACGCCGACATCGCCCTCTACCGGGCCAAGGATTCCGGCCGGAACGCCTTCCGCTTCTACGAGCGCGGGATGGACGCCGCGGTCGCGACCCGCAACCTCCTCGAACTCGACCTGCGCGACGCGCTGCGCACCGGCGGCTTCGCCCTGCACTACCAGCCGATCTTCGCCCTCGCCGACGGCACCCCGAGCGGGTTCGAGGCGCTGCTGCGCTGGAACCATCCGGTGCGCGGGCCGGTGTCGCCGGCCGAGTTCATCCCGGTCGCCGAGGAATCCGGGCTGATTGCCCCGATGGGCGCTTGGGCGCTCAACGAGGCCTGCCGCGAGGCGGCCTCCTGGCCCGGCGAGATGCGGGTCGCGGTCAACGTCTCGGCAGTGCAGTTCCGCAAGCAGGGGCTGGAGCAGGCGGTGATCCGGGCGCTCGCCGCCTCGGGCCTGCCCGCGCGGCGGCTGGAGCTGGAGATCACCGAGAGCGTGCTGATGCAGGATTCGGAGGCCGTGATCGGCTGCCTGCACCGCCTGCGGGCGCTCGGCGTGCGGATCGCCCTCGACGATTTCGGCACCGGCTACTCGTCCTTGAGCTACCTGTGCCGGTTCCCCTTCGACAAGATCAAGGTCGACCGCTCTTTCGTGCGCGACCTCGACAATCCGGTGGCGGCGGCGATCGTGGGCGCCATCGTCGGCATCGGCGAGCGGCTCGGCTCCACCATCACCGCCGAGGGCGTCGAGACCGAGGAACAGCTCGGGCGCCTTCGCGAAAAGGGCTGCACCGAGGTGCAGGGCTTTCTCCTGTCGCGCCCGATGGCGGCGGAGGACGCCCGCAGCTTCATGCGCGGGCGGACCAGCGTGGCGGCGTGACGGGCTACCGGAAATCCGTCGGCGCGAGGCCGTAGCGGGCGATCTTGTCGTAGAGGGTTTTTCGCGGGACGCCGAGGGATTCTGCCGCCACCCGCACGTCGCCGCCGGCCATGATCAGCTCCTCGCGGATCAGGCCGCGCTCGAACCGCTCGACCTGCTCCGAGAGCGTGAGCGCCGTCGTCGGCGCGGGCGCGTCCGGCGGCGCTTGGCCCGCGAGCCCCAGGGCACAGCGCTCGGCGAAGTGGTCGAGTTCGCGCACGTTGCCGGGCCAGGAATGGCGGGTGAGGTGATCGCGCATCGCCCCCGTCACCGGCGGCGGCTCGCGCCCGAATCGGGCGGCGGCGCGGACCAGGAAGTGCTGGAACAGGAGCAGGATGTCCTCCCGCCGCTCGCGCAGCGGCGGAATCGAGACGGTCACCACGTTGAGCCGGTGATAGAGGTCGTCGCGGAACGTGCCGGCGGCGGCCTCCTGGCCGAGATCGACCTTGGTCGCCGAGACCACCCGCATGTCCACGGGCCGGCGCTCGTTGGTGCCGAGCGGCTCGACCACCCGCTCCTGCAGCACGCGCAGCAGCTTCACCTGCAGCGCGAGCGGCATGCTCTCGATCTCGTCGAGGAACAGCGTGCCCCCTTGCGCGTGCTCGATGCGCCCGACCCGGCGCTTGAGCGCGCCGGTGAAGGCGCCGGCCTCGTGGCCGAACAGCTCGCTCTCGACCACGCTGTCGGGCAGCGCGCCGCAATTCATCGCGACGAAGTTCTTCGATGTACGCCGGCTCCAGCGGTGGAGGGCGCTGGCCACCACCTCCTTGCCCGAACCGGTCTCCCCGAGCACCAGCACGTCCACGTCGGCCGAGGCCACGTCGCGCACCAGACGGCGCAGGCGCACGATCTCCGGCGAGATGCCGAGGAAGGCCGGGTCCTCCTCGATCGCGGCATCCAGCCGGGCGTTGAGGCGGCGGTTCTCCAGCACGAGCCGGCGGTGGTACAGGGCGCGGCGCACCGAGCCCATCAGACTGTCCGCCGGATAGGGCTTGGCCAGAAAATCGTAGGCGCCGCCGCGCATCGCCGCGACCGCCATGGAGATGTCGCCGTGGCCGGTGATGAGGATCACCGGAAGGTCCGGGTCGTCGGCCCGCACCCGCTCGAACAGGGCGCGCCCGTCCATGCCGGGCAAGCGCACGTCGGTGACGACAACGCCCGGCGGCTCGGCCCGGATGGCCGCGAGCGCGGCTTCCGCGGTTTCGAAGGTCTCGACCGAGAAGCCGTCCAGTTCGAGGCTCTGGCGGTTGGCCCGGCGCACGTCCTCCTCGTCGTCGACGAAGACGATGCGCTCGGATCGATCGGGTTGGGGTTCGCCGCTCATGAGGTCTCCTGAACGGCCTCTCGCACGGCCACGCCCGCGCGCAAAAGGTCCATGCGGAACACGGTGCCGTCAACGCCCGACGTCACCGACAGGGTGCCGCCGCATTCCTCGACGATGCCGCGGGAGATGGCGAGCCCCAGGCCGAGGCCGTCGGCCTTGGTGGTGAAGAAGGCGTCGAACACCTGCGCCCGCGCGGCCTCCGGGATGCCGGGGCCGTTGTCCGCCACCGCGAGGACCACCCGCTCCGCGTCCTCTTCGACCGAGAGCCGGACCCAGGGGGCGGGCCGCCCGGCGACCGCGTCGAGGGCGTTCTGGACCAGATTGACCACGACCTGCTCCAGGCGCGGCCCGTCGCCGAGCACGGCGAGATCGGGGGCGAGCGCGGGCACGTCGAGGCGGATGCCGGTTTCCCGAGCGCGGGTGCCGAGCACCTCAAAGCTGCCGCCGACGATCTCGGCGAGCCGCACCGGCTCGCGCCGGCCGGAGGCGCGCCGGGCGAACCCCTTGAGCTGGCTCGTCAGCCGGCCGATCCGCTCGGTCAGCCGGCCGATGGCGGAGACGTTCTCGGCGGCGTCCTCGATCCGCCCGCGCCGCACGAGGATCGCGGTGTTGTCGGCGTAGGAGCGGATCGCGGCGAGCGGCTGGTTGATCTCATGGGCCATGCTGGCCGCGAACTGCCCGAGCGCCGCCAGCCGACCGGCCTGGGCGAGTTCGCGGTCCAGCCGCTCGCGCTCGGCCTCCGAGCGGCGCCGCTCCTCCATCTCGGCAACGAGCTGGCGGTTGGCGTCGCTCAAGGCCTGCGTGCGCTCGGCGACGCGCCGCTCCAGTTCCTCGCGCCGCGCCGCCTCCTCGGAGAGACGGTCGCGGACCCGCCGCTGCCGCGCGAGCCAGGTCGCCAGGGCGCCCCAGGCGAGGCCGGTGGCGAGCAGCGCGATCAGCCGCCCCTGCACCCGCTCGCGCTCGACCGCCGCGGCGATCGGGGTCAGGGTGTGGAGCCGCCACGTGGTGTCGGGCACCGCGGCATCGAGCATCAGGGCGGGCCAAGCCGGCCGTCCGCCGTTGCCGACCCGCACGAGGTCGTCCGAGGCCCCGTCCGGATAGATCGGCAGCGGCGCGAGGGTCGCCTCGCCGAAATCGCGCGTTTCGCCGATGCGTCGGCGCTCCGCCGCGTCGAGGCCGCGCAGGGCCGTGAAGCGCCATGCCGGCTCGCTCGCCACCAGCACGATCCCGCGGGCATCCGTGACGAACACGTTCTCGCCCGCCGCCCGCCACGCCGCCTCGACCCCGTCGAACTCGATCTTGACCATGACCACGCCGGCCGCACCCGGCAGGCGCCGCGACAGGTAGAAGCCGGGCCGGCCGCTCACGGTGCCGAGCGCGAATTGCGAGCCCGCTCCTGTCTCCATCGCCTGACGGAAGTACGGGCGGAAGGCGTAGTTGTTGCCGACGAAGCTGCGCGGCTCCTCGGCGTTGCTCGCCAGCACGGTCACGCCGTCGGCGCGGGCGACGTAGATCACCGTCGTTCCCGTGGCGCGGGCGATCTGCGCGAGCCGGCCGTTCACGCTGTCGGTCAGCGCCTTGTCCGGCGCGGGCCCGACGGCGCGCAGGATCTCGGGATCGGTGGCGAGCGCCAGCGGCAGCGCGCTCTGGCGCTGCATCTCGGCCGAGAGCGCCGCGACCTGGAGGCTCAGAGTCGACTGGGCGGTGCGCCGCAGGTCGGCGAGCGCGAACCGTTCCGCCAGCCGCCCGCCGAGCCAGACCGCGAGCGCCAGCGCGACGAGCCCGGCGATCAGGAAGAGGCCCGTGCCGGGACGCACCTCGCCGGAAGCAGGCTCGCTCATCGCCCCCGACCCCGTGCGGAATCCCGGAACGAATCCCGCGGCCCCGTGCGGAAAGCCGCAGAGGCCTCTTCGGAGCGCTGGGCACCAACGTGAAAAATAAGTCTCATTTCAAGGCGTTAGCAAAAAGTTACCGGCCGTTCGGAGCTGGCACGACGGTTGCCATTCATATCGCGAAACGCAGCCATGCCCGAACCGCAGAGCTGTGTGCCGGAAGGCCAAAAGCAAGAGTGGACGTCGACGAGATCCCAGACGGGACCGGCGGCCGATCCCACCGAACCGATCCATCTCTCGCAGGGAGAAGCCCCATGGGTGCCGTACCGTCCCCGCTGACCGCGCCGCACGCGCCGTCCGCCCCCAAGCCGTTCTACCGCACGCTCTATTTCCAAGTGCTCGTCGCCGTCGCGATCGGCATCACGCTCGGCCACTTCTATCCGAAGCTCGGCGCCGACATGAAGCCGCTCGGCGACGCCTTCATCAAGCTCGTCAAGATGATCATCGCCCCGGTGATCTTCCTCACCGTGGTCTCCGGCATCGCCGGCATGACCAACCTCGAGAAGGTCGGCCGCGTCGGCGGCAAGGCGCTGGCGTACTTCCTCACGTTCTCGACGCTGGCCCTGATCGTCGGCCTGATCGTCGCCAACGTGCTCCAGCCCGGCCACGGCCTGCACATCGACCCGAACTCGCTCGATCCCAAGGCGGTCGCGACCTACGCCGGCAAGGCGAAGGAGCAGAACATCGGCGACTTCCTGATGAACATCATCCCGACGACCGCCGTCGGCGCCTTCGCGGGCGGTGAGATCCTTCAGGTGCTGTTCTTCTCGGTGCTGTTCGGCTTCGGCCTCGCCTTCCTCGGCGACCGCGGCAAGCCGGTCCTCGACATCATCAAGATCATGTCGGAAGCCGTCTTCGGCGTCGTCAACATCATCATGAAGGTCGCCCCCATCGGCGCCTTCGGCGCGATGGCCTTCACCATCGGCAAGTACGGCATCTCCTCGCTCGCCAACCTCGCCTACCTCGTCGGCGCCTTCTACCTGACCTCCGCGATCTTCGTCTTCGGCGTCCTCGGCGCGGTCGCCCGCTACAACGGCTTCTCCATCGTCAAGCTCATCCGCTACATCAAGGAAGAGCTGATGCTGGTGCTCGGCACTTCGTCCTCCGAGTCCGCGCTGCCGACCCTCATCGAGAAGATGGAGAAGGCCGGCTGCTCGCGCCCCGTCGTCGGCCTCGTGGTCCCCACCGGCTACTCGTTCAACCTCGACGGCACCAACATCTACATGACGATGGCCGCGCTCTTCATCGCCCAGGCCACCGACACCCCGATCACCTTCGGCGAGCAGATCCTGCTGCTGCTGGTCGCGATGCTCTCCTCGAAGGGCGCGGCGGGCGTCACCGGCTCGGGCTTCATCACGCTGGCCGCGACGCTCGCGGTGGTCCCCTCCGTGCCGGTCGTCGGCATGGCGCTGATCCTCGGCATCGACCGCTTCATGTCGGAGTGCCGCGCGCTCACCAACTTCATCGGCAACGCGGTGGCCTGCATCGTGGTCGCCCGCTGGGAGGGTGAGGTCGACGAGGCCAAGCTCCACGCCGCGCTCGGCGGCAAGCCGATCGAGGCGGCCCCCGCCCCGGCGCCGGTCCTCCAGCCCGCCGAGTAACGAGCTCCGGGCGGGTACCGTCCCACGCCTTACGCCCCGCCCGTGAGGGAGCCGCGGCAGCCGAAGGGCTGCCGCGGTTTCCTGCTTTTTCAGGAGAGGTCCGAACGCTACGGTCCGGCCTCGCGATTCGAGGGAGAGGCCGATGCCGACCGGACGCTGCCATTGCGGAGCCATCCGCTACACGATGCGGGGCGAGCCGGTGCACAACGCGCTCTGCCACTGCTCCGATTGCCGTCGGCACGCGGGCGCACCGATGGTCGGCTGGGCGATGGTGCCGGCGGACCAAGTGACGATCGAGGGCGAGCCCACCGTCTACCGCTCGTCGGAGCACGGGCGGCGCCATTTCTGCGGCCGCTGCGGCACCGGCCTGTTCTACGTCAACGAGCGGATGCTGCCGGGGATGATCGACGTGCAGACCGGCACCCTCGACGATCCCGCATCCCTGCCGCCGCAGGCGCATATCCAGGTCGCCGAGCGCATCGCCTGGATGGCGGACGCGCACGACCTGCCGCGCTTCGAGCGCTATCCGGGCTGAGGCCCGTCAGAGGCGCGACAGATTTCGCCGGACTTGCCCGATGAAGCGCTCCCGCGCCTCGAGCGTCGCGCCGTCCATGCCGGTGAGCGCGATCCAATCGAGCCGGCAGCGCGGGGCGCAGAGCACGCCGATGCCCCGCCGGACCAGCTTTCGATCCGGCCAGCCGACGAGCCAGAGCAACCAGCGCGGCGAGCCATAGGTCGTCACCACGGCGATCCGGCGGATGTTGGTCAGCCGCGGCTGCAGCACGCGGGCGCCGCCGAGCGCGAAGGCGACGCCCGGCCGCCACACCCGGTCGAACCAACCTTTGAGCATCGCCGGCATCCCGAACCACCATGTCGGGTAGACGAGCACCAGCATCTCGGCCCGCCGCAGCGCCGCGACATGCCCGGCGATGTCGGCCGGGATCGCGGCCTCGTCGTAGTAGTTTTCGCGCTCCTCGGCGCTCAGCCGCGGATCGAAGTTTTCGGCGTAGAGATCGATGGTCTCGACCGTGTGGCCCGCGGCTTCGAGGGCGGCGAAAGTGGTCGCGCGGAGGGCTGCCGAGAAGCTGTCGGCGCGGGGATGGCAATGCACCAGCAGAACGCGCATCGGCAGGGCTCCTTCGCCGAGTCCGTTTACCAACGCTTGGGATGTGCGCGGCGATGATGGCGACCGTGATCGCGCGGGAAGCGCCAAGCCGGCAAGGGCTCGCGTCCGGTCAGCCGCCGGGCGTCCGCGGGCGACGGCATCGCCCGGTCACGACCCAGGAGGCGACGATGGTGTGGTTTCTGCCGCGCTTTCGCGTTTCGGTGGTGTTCAAACGAGTGCGGAGGACCAGCTTGCTCCTGATCCTCCGCGTACAGCTCGGGTAGTCCATCGCTGAAAGGAGCGGGGAGGTTCGCGCCTCCCCGCTCCGCTCCCGGATAATCGATCTTCGCCGCTGAATTGCAAGCCGAGCCCCCGCGTTGTCCGCAGGCGCCCGTCACGGCGCGGGCGAAGCCGCCCTCACCTTCTCCAGCAAGCCGGCCTCGGCGTAGCCGTCCGGAACGAGGCCCTGCGCGGACTGGAAGGCGCGGATCGCCGCGCGGGTCTTGGGGCCGACTTTGCCGTCGGCGCCCCCGGTCGGATGGCCCAAGGCCTCCAGGCGGGTCTGGAGGTCGGTGCGCTCGTCGTTCGTCAGCATCCGGTCGCCCCGCGGCCAGTCGCGGGCGAAGGCCGGGCCGCCGGCGAGCCGGTCGGAGAGGTGGGCGACGGTGAGCGCGTAGGCCAAAGCCGTGTTGTAGCGCAGGATCATCTTGAAGTTCGGCTCCAGCAGGAAGGCCGGTCCCCGCGCGCCCGCGGGCACCACGAGCGTGGCGCGCCGTTCCGCGCCCGCGGGAAACCCCTTGCTGCCCGCGGGCTTCAGGCCGAGCGCCGCCCACTCGGAAAAGGTCCGCTCGGTGGTCTCGTCGGCGAGGCGATAGTCGAACCCGTCCGGCAGGACGACCTCCTGACCCCAGCCCTCGCCCGGCCGCCAGCCGTCGCTCTTCAGGAAATTGGCGGTCGAGGCGAGCGCGTCGGGCACGGAGCGCCAGATGTCGCGCTTGCCGTCACCGTCGAAGTCGACGGCGTGCTTCAGGTAGGCGCTCGGCATGAACTGGGTGTGGCCCATGGCGCCGGCCCAGGAGCCCGTCATGCGCTCGCGATCCGCATCGCCTTGCCCGAGGATCGTCAGGGCGCCCAACAACTCGTCGCGCCAGAAGGCGGGGCGGCCCTCATCCTGGCAGGCGAGTGTCGCGAGCGCCGGGATCACCGGGCGGACGATCCTGGGATCGTCGAGCACGCTGCCGTAGCCCGACTCGACGCCCCAGAAGGCCACCAGCACGTGCCGGTCGACGCCGTAGGCCGCCTCGATGCGCCCGAGCACCTCGGCCCATTCGGCGAGCTTGGCCTGCCCCGTCGCGATCTTCTCCGGGGTCACCGAGGCGTCGATATAGTCCCAGATCGGCCGTACGAACTCGGCCTGCGTCCGGGTCGCGGGCAGCACCGCCGGGTCGGGGGCGACGTCCTTCAGCGCCTCCCGCGCGGTCGCGGCGGGCACGCCGCGCTCCGCGGCGAGGTTTTGGAGGCGGATCAGGCATTGTTCGAAGTCCGGCCGCGCCTCCTCGGCTCGCGCGCCGCCAGTCGTGAGGACGAGGAGCGGCAAGAGCAGAAGAAGAAGCGTCGTGTCGAGGCGCATCGGATGTCCGTCATCCTTGAGGGGCGGGACGCAGCCTATCACCGCCTGCCCCGATCCCGATGACGCCTCAGCTGCCGAAGGCGGTGGAGCGGGCGAAGGCCGCGGCGAAGCCGGAGAGCGGCACGGTGATGACGGTCGGCTCCTTGGTGTCCGGCTTAGCTGCCGTCACCGTGAGGTTCTGACCGGTCTTCATCGCGTCGGTGGCGAGCGTCGGCAGGCTGATCGGCACGAGGCAGCCGTCGGCGACGCAGTAGGAGAACGGCGCGCCCTTGCCGAGCGCCCGGTCGTCGAGCTTGAACGTCACGCCGGGCTCGATCTGCAGCCCGAACGGCATCAGGATCAGCCCCTCGGTGCGCCCGTCCTTGGGCACGCGCAATTCGACGCTGAACAGGCGCTTGCCGGTGCGGCGGTCGCCCTGGGACTGGATGATGACGCAGTCGGTGCGGTTGTCCTCCCGCGTGCAGTTCATGGTCCAGTCGCCGTAGCTCTCGCTGACCGAGCGGGCACCCGCGGGCCATTGCGCCGGGCCGGACGGAGCGGCGGCCGGCTCCAGCACCGTCCCGGCTCCAGCGGCGGGCTCCTTGGTCTCCTTGGCCTCCTCCGCGGGCTTCGGCTTCGCCGCGGGCGGCGGGCGGCGCGGCCTGGGCTTGGGCTTGGGGGCCTCGTCGGGCGCCGCCTCGGGGGCGGCGTCCGGTGCGCCGTCCTGGGCGTAGGCGCGCGGCGCCGGCCCGGACCAGAGGCCGACGGCCAGCCCGGCGAGGAGAAGCAGCGCGCGCGGAGGGACGAGCGGTGGGGTCCTGCGGGGAAGGGACGGCATCACGGAACTCCTGCGCATTGTTCCGGGCCGCCTAGCCCCGCGGGACGCCGGATGCAATGTCCACGGCCCGATTCCGGTCAAGCCTGGAATCGTTCCATGAAATCCGGCACATAGGCTTTGGACAAGGCCAGGATCATTCGGCAAAAGCCGACCGCCCCATGAGAGACCTTCGATGAGCGACATCCTCGCGCACGCGCCGCTCGACGCGCGCGGCCGGCCGCATCCGCTGTCGCAGTACCGCGGCAAGGTTCTGCTCGTGGTCAACACCGCCTCGAAATGCGGCTTCACCTCGCAGTATCAGGGTCTGGAGACGCTGTGGCGGCGCCATCGCGGGCGGGGGCTCGTGGTGCTGGGCCTGCCCTGCAACCAGTTCGGCGCGCAGGAGCCGGGCGATGCCGAGGAGATCGAGCGGTTCTGCTCGCTCACCTACGACGTGACGTTTCCGGTGCTGGCCAAGATCGAGGTCAACGGCGCGGGCGCCGATCCGCTCTTCGTCGATCTGAAGCGGGAAAAGCCCGGCCTTCTCGGCACGCAGAAGATCAAGTGGAACTTCACCAAGTTCCTGATCGGCCGCGACGGCCGCGTCGTCGCGCGCTTCGCCCCGGCGACGAAGCCGGCGGCCTTGGAAAAGGCGATCGAGCGGGCGCTGGACGAGCAGGCCTGATTCAGGAAGACGCCTCAGCGCCCCTTCGGCCCCGGATCGATCGCGGGCAACTCCCCCGGCGGCAGGTTCTGCGCGGCGGAGGCGGTCTGCGGGGCGTCGAGGCCGCGGGCGCGGTTGGCGAGCGCCACGGTGAGCCGCTCGGCCGGCTCGGAGCCCATCAGGGCCAGCACCTCGGCCATCTTGCGCGGGTTCATCGCCAGCACGATCGGCACCAGGGTCTCGAGGCTGAGCCGGTCGAACACCCGGGCGGCGTCCTTGGGCTTCATCGTCTCGTACATCGTCACGATGGTCTTGAGGCCGGCTTTTTCGGCGTCGCCCTTCTTCGCGCCGCCGGCCTCCGCCTTCTCCTCGGCCTCCTTGAGGTCGGAGACGCCCGATTCGAGCTTGCGCTCGGCGTCCTTGAGCATCTGCTCGCGCAGGTCGAGCGCGTCCTGGCGCTGCTTGAGCGCGTCGCGGCGGGCCTGGAGCTTTTCCAGCAGCGCCCGCTCGGTCGGCGAGACCGGCTCGGCCACCGGAGGCTGGTAGACCGGCGGCGCCGCGGGCGCCGCCTTCTTCTCCGGCGGCGAGACCGAGCCCGTCGTCGTCGGGTCGGCGGGCTCGTAACCCGAGCGCGCATGCGCCAGCACCTTGGCGAAGTCGGGCAGCGGCGCTCCGGGCGGAGGCGCCTCGCTGCCCATGAGGGCGGTCAGCTTCAGCACGAGGAGGCCGATCGCCGCCAGGATCACGGCGTCGATCAGGCGCAGCCGGAAGGGGCGTGCCGGCAGGCTCGCGAGCGTGGCGAGGCGGCGCGCGGGCAGCTTCATGCGGCCCTGGCCCGCAGACGGTCGAGGGCGCGCTCGGACAGGGCCTGGGCGGCGGCGAGCGCGGCCCCGACCCGCTCGCCGTTGCCGGGCGTGGTCTCGACGGCGACGGGGCGCGGCGCGGGCGCGACCGGCACGGCCGCCGCCGGGCGGGCCTGCCCGACGATGGCGGCGATGCGGGCGATCACGCTCTCCCCCGCCTCGACATGGGCGGCGATGTCCGCGGAATAGCGCTCGGCGGTGCCGAGGCGCTCGGCGAGCGTGCGGTCGCACTCGTCCAGCGTGGCGCGCAGGCCCGCGATGGCCCGCTCGGCGGTGGCGCTGGCGACGACGAGGTCGCCGATGGTGGTGCGCAGCGCGGCCTCGTCCGCCTTGAGCTTGCTGATCCGCCGCGACAGCCGGACCGACGAGGCGATGGTGGCCACCAGCAGGATGGCGACGAGGATGTCGGCGGCGAACGAGACGAAGAAGGTCATGGGGGCGCCGCGGTCCTAGCCGTCGTTGACGTTCTGCATCGAGGCTTCGTAGGCCTGGAGCGTGGTGCGGGACTGGCGCAGCGGACGGGCGACCTGCACCGCGATCGCGTCGTCGATCCGGCCGATCCGCCCCTGCGTCAGCGCCCAGTCGCCGCAGCGGACGGTGATGAGGTCGGTGGGCTTGCGGTCGAACATCAGCGTGTCGCCGACCTTGAGGTTCAGCACCCGCTTCAGCGGCAGCGTCACCTCGTGCAGCACCGCCTCCATCTCGACGTCGGCCTGCCAGATCTCGGTGGCGAGATGGCTCTCCCACACCTGATCGCGCCCGAGCCGCTCGCCCATGAAGCTCTGCATGAGCAGGTCGCGGATCGGCTCGATCGTCGCGTAGGGGAACAGGATCTGCATCCCGCCGCCGCGCCCGTCCATGTCGAGCTTGAGGCTGATCAGGATGGCGGCGTTGCCGGGCCGGGTGATGGTGGCGAAGCGCGGGTTGGTCTCGATCCGGTCGATGCCGAAGCGCACCGGCGAGAGCGGCTGGAACGACATCTCCAGGTCGGTCAGGATGATCTCGACGAGGCGGCGCACGAGACTCATCTCGATCGTCGTGAACGGGCGTCCGTCGAGCCGGCTCGACGAGCCGCCGCGCTTGCCCCCGAGCAGGAGGTCCATGGTCGAGTAGGCGAGCGTCTGCTCCACCGTGACGAGGCCCGAGCCCTCCCACAGGTCGGCCTTGAACACGCCGAGCAGGGTCGGCAGGGGAATTGCGTTGAGGTAGTCGCCGAACCGGACCGAGGTGATGTTGTCGAGCGTGACCTCGACGTTGTCCTGGAAGAAGTTGCGCAGGGACGTCGACAGCAACCGGATCATCCGGTCGAAGACGATTTCCAGCATCGGCAGGCGTTCGTACTGGACGACGCCCGAATCGACGATGGCGCGCACGCCCCCCGCGCCGGAGGCGGAGAGTTCGCGCAGGGAGAAGCCGAGGACGCCGTCGATCTCGTCCTGGTTCAGGATGCGGTCGTTGCCGGCGAGTTCGGGGAGGTTCTCGGTCTCCCCGTCCTCGATCATCGTCGCCCATTCGGCGGCGACGTCGCTCGCGCTCTTCGTCGTGCCCTGCTCGGCGAGCGCCGCGCCCCATTCCTCGGCGAGCGAGGCGTCGCCGCCCTCGGCGCCCTGCTCGGCGAAGGCCGCTGCCCAATCGTCGTCGAGGTCGTCCTCGGGGCCCATCATTGGACGATCACGTCCTTGAACAGCACCGCCTCGACCTTGGCCGGATGGATCGCGATGTTGACGCGGCGCAGCAGTTCCTCGCGCAGGCGGTAGAGGCCGGCGGAGCCCGCGAGGTCGCTGGCGCGGATCTCGCGCAGGTAGGTCTGGAACGCGTCCTCGACCCGCGGCATCAGCGGCTTCACCTCGGCCTCGACCTTGGCGTCCTTGAGTTCCAGCGCGATGCGCAGCTTGAGGGTGTTGATCTTGGTCTGGCCGGGATCGGCGCTAAGGTTAACCAGCATGTCGCGGACATCGACGAAGACGGCGGGCATCTTCACTTCCGCATGGGCGCCGTGCTCGGCTTCCGCGGCGGCGGCCTTCTTCTTCATGAACATGTAACCGCCGCCCCCGCCGCCGAGCAGCAGCACCGCGGCCGCGATGACGATGAGCTTCTTCTTCGACTTCGGCGCGTCCGCCTCGCCGCCTTCGCCGTCCGCCTCGGGCGCCTTCTTCGGCTTCTTGGCCATGGGATGCTCGTGACCGGGGACGGGGTGGGCGCGGGGCGCGCGTGTGGCCCCGCTTCCGTTCTCGGCCGGCGTGGTTAACGCCCGCTTAAGCCGGGCAGAATTTGCCGGGTCGGACTTGCCGCCGGGTCCGCCCGTCCCGGCTCGGCCGGCGGGCCGGAATCGGCCAAGCCACTGATATTAAGACGAAAAGACGAAAAACCGGAAATGGCACGGACCCTGCGGTGACCCTCTCGTCCGTCGCCGTCATCGGAAGGCCAGCCATGCAGAACGCGCTCTTCGTCGGGGTCTCCGCCCAGACCGCGCTCGCCCGCGAGCTCGACGTCATCGCCAACAACATGGCCAACGTCTCGACCACCGGCTTCAAGGGCCGCTCGGCGCGGTTTCAGGAATACCTGATGCCGGTGGCCTCCGCCGACAGCTTCCAGCGCCAGGACCGCCGCGTCTCCTACGTCATCGACCAGGGCACGCCGCTCGACCTCTCCCAGGGACCGGTCGAGCCGGACGGCAACCCGATGCATGTGGCCGTGCGCGGCGACGCCTTCCTGGCGGTGCAGACGCCCTCGGGCCTGCGCTACACCCGCAACGGCGCGTTCGAACTCGACGCCGGAGGCAACCTCGTCAACTCCGACGGCCACGCCGTCCAGGGCGACGGCGGCGCGATCACCATCGGCCCGCAGGAGACGGGGCTGACCATCGCCCCCGACGGCACGGTCTCGACCAATCTCGGCGTGCGGGGCCGCGTCCGGCTCGTGCGCTTCGCCGACCCGCAGGCGCTCAGGAACGAGGGCGCCAACCTGTTCTCCTCCGAGGCGCCGGCTCAGCCCGCGGGCGCGGAGGGGCGGCTGGAGCCCGGCGCGCTGGAGCGCTCCAACGTCAAGCCGGTGATCGAGATGACCCGGCTGATGGACGTGAACCGCACCTATTCCATGGTGTCGAGCATCGTCTCGCGCCTCGACGACCTGCGCGGCACGGCGATCCGCCGGCTCGCCGATATCGCCTGATAAGGACCCGCCCCGATGCGCGCCCTCTACGCCGCCGCCACCGGCATGGCGGCCCAGGAACTCAACGTCCAGGTCATCTCGAACAACATCGCGAACCTGCGCACCACCGGCTACAAGCGCCAGCAGGCGCATTTCCAGGATCTGCTCTACCAGAACCTGCGCCGCTCCGGCTCCTCGACCTCGGACCAGAACACCGTGCTTCCGGCCGGCCTCGCGCTCGGCTCGGGCGTGAAGACGGTCTCGACCGCCCGCGTCATGTCCCAGGGGACGATGACGATGACCGAGAAGGACTACGACGTCGCCATCCGCGGCGAGGGTTTTTTTCGCGTCCGCATGCCCGATGGCAGGACGGCGTATACCCGCGACGGCTCGTTCGACCTCGACGCGCAAGGGCAGATGGTGACCCGCGACGGCTACCTGCTCGATCCGGGCATCACCGTGCCGAACACCGCGACCTCGGTGACCATCGGCGCCACGGGTGCGGTGCAGGCGACGATCCCCGGCCAGACCGCGCCCCAGGCGCTCGGCCAGTTCCAGATGGCCCGCTTCGTCAACAAGGTCGGCCTCGAATCGATCGGCGACAACCTGTTCGTCGAGACCGCGGCCTCCGGCGCGGCCGTGACGGGTCTGCCCGGCTCCGAGGGCTTCGGCAACCTGCAGCAGAACTATCTCGAGGAGGCCAACGTCAACGCGGTCACCGAGATCTCGTCGCTGATCGCGGCCCAGCGCGCCTACGAGATGAACTCGAAGGTCGTCACCGCCGCCGACCAGATGCTCTCCACCACCTCGCAGATGTTCCGCGGCTGAGGAGCCTCCTGATGCACGCGCTGCGCCCGATCCGCCGCCCCGTCCGCCTCGCCGTCGTGCCGCCGACCCGCGGCGCGCTCGGTCGCGCCGCGCTGACGCTCGCCGTCTTCGCCATGGCGGCCCTTCTCGCCGCGCCGCTGATGGCCGCCGACGCGAGTCCTCGCCTGCGCGGCGACGTGACGGCGCGGGGCGACACGCTCAGTCTCGGCGACCTCGTCGAGGGCGCGCCCGCCGACCTCGCGGCGCGTGCGATGTTCCGTGCCCCCGGCCTCGGGGCGGTCGGCACGATCCAGGCCCGGCGCATCGTCGAGGCGGCGGCGGCGCTCGGGATCGTCGGCATCGAGACCGGCGGCCGGGTGCAGGTGAGCGTGCAGCGCGCCGCCCGCCGGGTCGGCGCGCCGGAGATCGAGGCCGCGCTCAAGCGCACCCTCGAATCCGCCTACGGGCTCGATCCGAAATCCCTGTCGGTGCGGCTCGACGGCGAGGCGCCGCTCCTGCTCGCCCCGCTTGACCTCGACGGCCCGGCGGCGGCGGTCGATGTCACCTACGATCCGCGCAACCGCCGGGTCGCCGGCCTCGTCGTGCTCGGCGAGCGGCAGGCTTCGCTGCGCGTCTCCGGCGTCGCGGTCGAGATCCGCGAAGTCGCGGTGCTGACCCGCAACCTGAACCGCGGCGAGGCGGTGAGCGCCGCCGACCTCGCGACCGAGCGCCGCCCCCGCGAGACGGTGCCGGTCGATGCGATGGGCGCGACCACCCTCGCGGTCGGTCAGGTGGCCCAGCGCCCGGTCGGCGCCGGCCAGATCCTGCGCTCCGGCGACGTGGCGCCCCCGGACCTCGTCGGCCGCGGCGAGGCCGTGACCATCGTGTTCGAGACCGCGGGCGTGTCGCTCGCCCTGCGCGGCACCGCCAACGAGAGCGGGCGCCTCGGCGCCAGCGTCGCGGTGACGAACGGCGCCTCGAAGAAGGTGCTCCAGGCCGTCGTGGTCGGCCCCGGCCGCGTCTCGGTCGGCCCGCTCGCGCCGCAGCCCGTGCTCCAGGCCAGCGCGCTCCCCGCGCGGCCCGGCCTCAACTGATGTTCTCCTGTAAGGCGTCCCGTCCGATGGCCCCTCGCCTCTCCCGCCTCCTGCTTGCCGCCGCCACGATCGCGCCGCTGGCCGCCTGCAACACCGCCGACCGCCTTACGCAGATCGGCGCGACGCCGACGCTGTCGGCGATCGAGGACCCGACCAGCCAGCCCGGCTACAAGCCGGTGCGGATGGCGATGCCGGACATCCAGCCGGTGAGCTACGCGCCGAACTCGCTATGGCGCACCGGTTCGCGGGCCTTCTTCAAGGACCAGCGCGCCGCGCGGATCGGCGACCTCCTGACCGTGAAGGTCAACGTCACCGACCGGGCCAACCTCAACAACGAGACCAAGCGCTCGCGCTCGAACGCGGAAGGGCTCGGCCTTCCCAACGCCTTCGGCCTGGAGAGCAGCGCGGCCATCGCCGCCGCCGGCATCACGCCGGGCAAGCTGGTCACCGGCTCCTCGACCTCGTCGAGCGACGGTGCCGGCTCGGTGCAGCGGGCCGAGACGGTGACGACCAACATCGCCGCGGTGGTCAATCAGGTGCTGCCCAACGGCAACCTCGTGGTCGAGGGCAAGCAGGAGATCCGCATCAATTTCGAGGTGCGCGAGCTGATCGTCGCCGGCGTGGTCCGCCCCGAGGACATCGAGTCGGACAACACCATCGACTCGTCGAAGATCGCCCAGGCCCGCATCGCCTATGGCGGCCGCGGCCAGATCACCGACGTGCAGCAGCCGCGCTACGGCCAGCAATTGGTGGACATTCTGTTGCCGTTCTGACGGCCGACGCGTCAAAGCGGCACGGCCAGCGCGATCACCGACAGCACCAGCGGGATCGCGGCGAGCGCCAGCAGGGTCTGCGCCGCGACGATGCCGGCCATCAGGGGCGCGTCGCCGCCGAGCTGGCGCGCCATGATGTAGGACGAAGAGGCTGTCGGCAGCACCTGGAAGAGGAGCGCGACGGTCAGCGCCGGTCCGCTCAGGCCGAGCGCCAGGGCGATCAGGACCGTGGCGAGCGGCATCGCCAGGAACTTGACGGCGGACGCCGCCGCGATCGGCCGGATCCAGGCCCGCACCGCGCCGAATTCGAGCGCCGCGCCGATGCAGAGCAGGCCCAACGGCAGCGAGGCGGCGCCGAGCGTGCGGAGCGCCGGCTCCAGCCCCGGCGGCAGGTGGAGCCCGAGCAGCCGGAAACCGATCCCGGCGAGCGAGGAGACGACCAGAGGGTTCGTCACGATCTGCCGGGCGATGCCGAGGCCGGTCGGCCGGGCCGAGCCGTGGCGCGCGAACACCATCACGCAGAGGATGTTGACCGTCGGCACGATCGCCGCGTTGCAGATGGCGGACAGCGCGATGCCCTTGCCCCCGAAGAGGCCCGCGGCGAGCGTAACCCCGACATAATTGTTGAAGCGGATGGCGCCCTGGAACACCGAGGTGAAGGCCGGGCCGTCGATCCGCAGGAGCGGCCGCAGGGCCAGGACGAGGCCGGCGACCGCGCTCGTCGCGACGATCAGGGTCAGGGCGAGGTCGGCCACAGGCAGCGCGTCGAGCTGCGCGGTGGCGAGGCCGTGGAAGAACAGGCTCGGCAGCAGCACGAAATAGGCGAGCCGCTCGGCCCCCGCCCAGAACGCGGCGTCGAGGAAGCCGCCCCTCCGCAGCCCCATCCCGAGCGCGATCAGGAGGACGACCGGCAGCAGAGCCAGGACCACCGCGCCGGTCACGATACTGGAAGCGTTAGTGCGCGCGGGCGATGCAGAAATCGACCGCCTGGAGCAGGGCCGCCTTCACCGGGCCGCCCGAAAAAACGTCCAGCGCCGAGCGGGCGGCGTCGCCGTAATGGCGGGCGCGCTCCATCGTGTCTTCCAGCGCGCGGTGGCGCCGCAGGATCGCCAGCGCCTGTTCGAGATCGCCCTCGGCCAGTTCCTCGCGCTCCAGCGTGCGGCGCCAAAACATCCGCTCCTCGTCGGAGGCACGGCGCAAGGCCAGCACGATCGGCAGGGTGATCTTGCCCTCGCGAAAATCGTCGCCGACGTTCTTGCCCAGCGCGGCGCTGGTGCCGCCGTAATCGAGCACGTCGTCGATGAGCTGGAAGGCGATGCCGAGGTTCATGCCGTAGGCGCGGCAGGCCGCCTGCTCGGCCTCCGGCCGTTCGGCCAGCACGGGGCCGACCTCGCAGGCGGCGGCGAACAGTTCCGCCGTCTTGCCGCGGATGACGGCGAGGTATTCCTCTTCCGAGGTCTCGGTGTTCTTGGCGGCGGTGAGCTGCATCACCTCGCCCTCGGCGATCACGGTGGCGGCCGAGGACAGGATGTCGAGGGCGCGCAAGCTGCCCACCTCGACCATCATGCGGAAGGCCTGGCCGAGCAGGAAGTCGCCGACGAGAACGCTCGCCTCGTTGCCCCACTTGATGCGGGCGGCGACGCGCCCGCGGCGCATGTCGCTCTCGTCGACGACGTCGTCGTGCAGCAGGGTCGCGGTGTGCATGAACTCGACGGCCGCCGCGAGCTTCACCGCCCCGTCCCCGCCCGCGTAGCCGGCGAGGTCGGCGCAGGCCAGCGTCAGGATCGGCCGCAGGCGCTTGCCGCCCGAGTCGATCAGATGGTTGGCGACCTCGGGGATCATCGCGACGTCCGAGCCGGTGCGCGACAGGATCGTGGTGTTGACCCGCTCCATCCCGCCCGCGACGAGGCGGACGAGGTCGTCGAGGCTCGCCTCCGGATCGGTGCGGCCTTCTTCGAACGGAACGACGACGCCCAAGCGCGGAGCCTCCGGATGGCGTGCCGGCGCGGCGCCGGCCCCTCTTCCCCGTGGCGCCCCCTCTCGCATGCGGCCGCCGGCATCGCAACACGCGCCCGCGCCGCGCGACATCCGCGCCGCGGGCATCCCTCTCCCTTTCGGCGACAATGCTATAGGGAAGGCCACGGCCCAAGAAGGCCGGTGGCAACGCGGCCGGTTGCAAGACGGCCGGAAGGCAGGCACGGGCCCCGTGACGGAACTCATCCGCAGCAACGACATCGTCCTGATCGGCTTCGCCCGCTCGCTGCTGGAGGGGGCGCAAATCCCGCTGCTCGTCGCCGACGAGCACATGAATGCGCTGGAAGGCTCGATCGGGGCCTTCGGGCGACGCCTGCTGGTGCCGGACGACCATGCCGCCCAGGCGCGGCGCATCCTGACGGATGCTGGCCTCGCCTCCGAACTGCGCGATGATCCCCGCGGCTGAACCCGACCGCTTCCTCGGCGACGCCCTGCTGCTGCATCAGCCGCCCCGCGGGGCGCATCGCGCCGGCACCGATGCGGTGCTGCTCGCCCGGTGGCTCGCGCCGGAGCCGGGGGGGACGGTCTACGATCTCGGCGCGGCGACCGGCGCGGTCGGCCTCGCCGTCGCGCACCTCTCACCCGAGTGCCGCGTGGTGCTGGTGGAGCGCGATCCCGCGCTCGCCGCGCTGGCGCGGGAGAACGCCGCCGCCAACGGGCTCGACGCGCGGGTCTCGGTGATCGAGGCCGACCTGCTCGCGTCGGGCATTGCCCGCCGCGCCGCGGGGCTGGCGCCCAACAGCGCCGATCTCGTGCTGACCAACCCGCCCTTCTTCGAGGGACCGGGACACCGTGCCTCGCCCGACGCCGGCCGGGCCGCCGCCCACGCCTTCCCGGACGCGGGCGGGCTCGAGACCTGGATGCGGGCCTGCGCCGACCTCGCCCGGCCGGACGGGCGGATCGGGCTGATCCACCGGGCCGACGCCCTGCCGGCCTGCCTCGACGCGCTCAAGGGGCGGTTCGGCGATTGCGCCGTGCGCCCGGTCCATGCGCGGGCGGAGCGGCCGGCGATCCGCGTGCTGATCGCGGGGAGGAAGGGCAGCCGCGCGCCGTTCCGGCTGCTGCCGCCACTGGTGCTGCAGGAGGCCGACGGGCGCTTCACGCCGGAGGCCGAGGCTTTGCATGGGCGGACATGAGAAAGGGGTGCCCGGACGGGCACCCCTCGGATGGCGGCTCAATAGAAGCGGCGGTGCCAGAAGTGGCGCCGGTGCCAGTGATGGCGGCGATGCCAGTATGGCCGCGGACGCCAGTAATGGCGGCGATAATAGGGCCGCGGGCGCCAGTAGTGACGGCGATAGTAGTGGCGCGGACGCCAGTAGACCGGACGGTAGTAGACCCGCGGGCGCCAGTAGTGGCGGCGATAGCCGTAGTAATAGGCCTTGGCGACGAGCGGCGCCTCGGCGGAC
This sequence comes from Methylorubrum rhodinum, assembly GCF_014199935.1. Taxonomy (GTDB): domain Bacteria; phylum Pseudomonadota; class Alphaproteobacteria; order Rhizobiales; family Beijerinckiaceae; genus Methylobacterium; species Methylobacterium rhodinum. Next base: position 135,837 of record NZ_JACHOP010000004.1, on the reverse strand, counting down.
TGACCCGTGATCGGCGAGACCGGAAGCGGCGCGGCCTGCGCGGTGGCGTTCAGCCCGGCGAGCCCGCCGAGCATCCCGAATGCCAGGATGAACAAACGTAGGAGACGCATCGTACGATTCCCTCCGTTCCGTCCCGTTGGAGCGGACGCGCGCGGACGGATCGCGGCCCGGCCGCGCCCGCGACGACGTCCGGAGACGGCTCGGAGGAACGTCCTGCGGCCGAGTTTGGTTCTCCGGTGTTCGGCTTCGTGATCGATGCCGGGGGAACCGGCCCGATGGATCGCGATTCGGCCTCCTGTTAACGAGGTGCATCCCCGGAGCGGCGCCCCGCCGCCCTCGCGTTCGCCGCCGAGCCGTTCATGCCGTTTCGCCTGCCCGAAAGCCTTCGCTTCCTCCTGCCGCGCCGTTTCCGTACGGAGACGCCGCGGGTCGCGGTGGTGCGGCTCAGCGGGGTGATCGGCGCGGTCTCGCCAATCCGGCCCGGCCTGTCGATCGGCTCCGTGGCGCCGAGCCTGGAGCGGGCCTTCGCGATGCCCCGCCTCGCGGCGGTGGCGCTGATCGTCAACTCGCCCGGCGGCTCGCCGGTGCAGTCGCACCTGATCTTCAAGCGCATCCGGGCGCTCGCCGAAGAGAAAGAGTTGAAGGTCTTCGCCTTCGTCGAGGATGCGGCGGCCTCCGGCGGCTACATGATCGCCTGCGCGGCCGACGAGATCGTCGCCGACCCGGCCTCTATCGTCGGCTCCATCGGCGTCGTCTCGGCGGGCTTCGGCTTCGACCGGCTGATCGAGCGCATCGGCATCGAACGGCGCGTGCATACGCAGGGCGAGGCCAAGGCGATGCTCGACCCGTTCCGCCCCGAGAACCCCGAGGACGTCGCCCGCCTGAAAGAGCTGCAGGCCGACGTGCAGGACCTGTTCACCGGCCTCGTGCGCGCCCGCCGGCCAGGGCTCGATGCGGGCCAGAACCTTTTCACCGGCGCGGTCTGGACCGGTCGAAAGGCGGTGGCGCTCGGCCTCGCTGATTCGGTGGGAGACCTGCGTGGGACCCTGCGCGAGCGCTACGGCGAGAAGGTCGAACTGCACGTCGTGCCGGAGACCCGCGGCTCGCTGCTCGCCCGCCTGCTGCGGCGCTCGACGCCGGGCCAGACCTTGGCCGACCTGCCCGACGCGACGCTCGCTGCCGCCGAGGCGCGGGCCGCCTGGGCGCGGTTCGGGCTGTAGGTCGTTTCGGCCATGCCCGCGGCAGGGGCGTACCGCCTCTATCGAAGAGGCTTTTGCATTTCCTCGGCGATGATGGCCAAGTATCCGGGAAGCAGCGCGTCGAGCGTCTCCTTTCCGATCCCCGTCAAGCCGACATGCTTGACCCTGGCATCGCGGCTATCCTTGGCCTGGGCGATCAACCCATCTTCGAGCAGGAGGCGCAACGTTCGCGCGACGACGGGGCCGGCGACGTCCAGGCGTTCGGTGAGTTCGCCGACGGTCAGCGTGTCGCGGTCGGGCTCACGGTCGATGACGATCAGGACCAGGAAGCGCAACTGCGATAGACCCCGTTCGCTGAAGTAGCTTTCCAATCGCCGGATCATCAGACTCGCCCGGCGCATCATGGCAAGGCCCGACGCGATCGTTTCCGTCTCGACGCCATGGGCCTCGGCATAGCCTTGGACCATCTGTTGCGACGGGAGGTCTTTCAGGAAGAACACGCGCATACCCTCGTCGTCGGATCACGCCACGGGCTGCAGGAACGTGAGCTCGACTGGTTGGGCCAGCCAAGCGTCATATCGCCGAAACACCGCCTGGGTGTAGGACTGGGCGTGATGATGGTCGAAGGCGGTCCGATCAGCCCAAATCTCGTATATGTGGAGCTGTCCCGTATCGATCCCGCGATGGAGATCGAAGCGCAGACAGCCATCGTCGGCCCGAGTTGCGGCCACAATCTCCTCGATTGCCGCCACGGCGTCCGGCAGGTGCTCCGGCTTGGGCGTGATGGTGGCAAAGATTGCGAGCGGCATGGAACCCTCTCCCTTCCATAACATATCAAGATATATATCCAGGTAATCGATCAGGCAATCCATTCCTCGACCGGCCCGTCGCTGGCCGATGCATCCCCGACGGTGCTTGCGCGCTCACGGTCCGTCACGGTTGCAGGCATCCTCAGAAAAATGTACCGATCGGTACATACTCAGAAAAATGTACCGATCGGTACATACTTGACCGATCGGTACGGAGCCCCGCATGTCACGCCCGCCGCTGCCCCCCTTCACCGCCGAGACCGCCGCGCAGAAGGCCCGTATGGCCGAGGACGCCTGGAACAGCCGCGATCCACACAAGGTCGCGCTCGCCTACACCCCCGACAGCGTGTGGCGGAACCGCGCCGAGTTCATTCAGGGCCGCGACGCCATCGCCGCCTTCCTCACCCGCAAGTGGGCGCGCGAACTCGATTATCGCCTGATCAAGGATGTGTGGGCGCACGAGGGCAACCGGATCGCCGTGCGCTTCGCCTATGAATGGCGCGACGACAGCGGCCAGTGGTTCCGCTCCTACGGCAACGAGAACTGGGAGTTCGACGAGGCCGGGCTGATGGCCCGCCGCATCGCATCGATCAACGACCTGCCGATCGCCGAAGCCGACCGCAAGTATCATTGGCCGCTCGGCCGCCGGCCGGACGACCATCCGTCGCTGAGCGATCTCGGCCTGTAGCGTGGCCCGCGCGATCGCCCAGCGGAACGACCTCCTGCCCGTGCTCGCCGAGACCTTTCGCGAGCACGGCTACGAGGGCGCGAGCCTGTCGCTGATCGCGACGGCGACAGGGCTCGGCAAGGGCAGCCTCTACCACTTCTTCCCCGGCGGAAAGGCCGCGATGGTCGAGGCGGTGCTGGCCGAGATCGAGACGTGGTTCGAGGCCCACGTCTTCGCCCCCCTGCGACAGGCCGACGATCCGGCCGCGGCGATTGCCGCGATGTTCACGACGGTGACCGACTATTTCCGCTCGGGCCGGCGCGTCTGCCTCGTCGGCGCGCTGAGCCTGAGCGACGCCCGCGACCGGTTCGGGCAGGCTTTGCGGCGCTACTTCGCCCTGTGGGTCGAGGCGCTGACCGGGGCTCTGACCCGCGTCGGCCATCCGCCGGAGACTACCACGGCGCTCGCCGAGGACATCGTCGGCGGCATCCAGGGTGCGGTGGTGCTGGCCCGCGCGCTCGACCGGCCCGAGACCTTCGAGCGGATTCTTGAGTGTCTGCGGGCGCGGAGCCTGCCTCAGCGGCAGGCGGCCGGCGCGGCACCGTAGCCGTTATAGACGACCCGCACCTTGCGGACACAGGTCTCGGCAGGAGCCGCGACCGGGGCGACCTCGACCGGCGTGACCGTCACCTTGGTCTCGACGGTGTCGGTGCCGTCGGAGGTCGCGAGGGCGGAGGCGCCCATCACGATCGGCGTGGCCGCTAGCGAGGCGGCGACGAGGGCGGCGAAGACAGTCATTCCCTTGCGCATGATCTTCCGAGCCGTGGTTTGGGCTGCCCCCGTGGGGCGAAGCGTGGCTATTCCCTTGCCGCATTAACTTGGCGGCAACCTTTGCAGTTCCCCGTCTCCAAAATTCGGCGAAGAAAAGATGTGCCGGGCGGCACCGGGGTGGCGAACGCCCCCCTTCCCCCCTCGCTTGACACCCCGCCCCCCGCTCGTAAACGAGCCGGCGTCCCCTCCTTCCGCCGTCGGACCCCCCAAAAGATGAGCGACGCCGATCTCTCGCCCACACGCTCGTTCCAGGGCCTGATCCTGACGCTCCAGCGCTTCTGGGCGGCGCAGGGCTGCGTGATCCTCCAGCCCTACGACATGGAGGTCGGCGCCGGCACGTTCCATCCGGCCACCACGCTGCGGGCGCTCGGCCCCAAGCCCTGGAAGGCGGCCTATGTCCAGCCCTCGCGCCGCCCCAAGGACGGGCGCTACGGCGAGAACCCCAACCGGCTCCAGCATTATTACCAGTTCCAGGTGATCCTGAAGCCGAACCCGCCGAACCTCCAGGAACTCTACCTCGCCTCACTCGACGCGATCGGCGTCGATCTCAAGCTCCACGACATCCGCTTCGTCGAGGACGATTGGGAGAGCCCGACGCTCGGCGCCTGGGGCCTCGGCTGGGAATGCTGGTGCGACGGGATGGAGGTGAGCCAGTTCACCTACTTCCAGCAGGTCGCGGGGTTCGAATGCGCGCCGGTCGCGGGCGAGCTGACTTACGGGCTGGAGCGTCTGGCCATGTACGTCCAGGGCGTGGAGAACGTCTACGATCTCAACTTCAACGGGGGCGAGGGCGAGGCCAAGGTCACCTACGGCGATGTGTTCTTGCAGGCCGAGCAGGAATACTCGCGCCACAATTTCGAGGCCGCCGACACGGCGATGCTGTTTCGCCAGTTCGCCGACGCGGAGAAGGCCTGCCGGAGCTACCTCGACGCTGGCGCGCCGACCGACGAATCCGGCCGCCACCGCATGGCCCAGCCAGCCTACGACCAGTGCATCAAGGCGAGCCACGTCTTCAACCTGCTCGACGCCCGCGGCGTCATCTCGGTGACCGAGCGCCAGAGCTACATTCTGCGGGTGCGCGAGCTGGCCAAGGCCTGCGGCGCGGCCTGGCTCAAGACCGAGAGCGGCGGCGCTGCCGCGGCGGCGTGACGCTTGAGCGCGGGCGCCGTCATCGAAGCGACATGCGGTCGGGATAGCGCCGGGGCTTCGACCGACGCTTTGGCGACGAGCCCGCGATGTCCGATCTACCCGCCTCCCCCGACCTCGATGCCCTCATCGCTGTCCGCTTGTCCCGGCGCGGCCTGATCCGCGGCGCGGGCGCCGCCGCTTTGGCCGCCGGCCTCGGACCCGTGCCCGCGATGGCCGCCGAGCCGTCCGCCTTCGACTTCCCCGAACTGGCCGCGACCGTCGACGAGCATCTCCACGTGGCCGAGGGCTACGAGGCGCAGGTGCTCTTGCGCTGGGGCGACCCGCTGTTCCCGGACGTGCCGGCCTTCGATCCGACGGCGCAGACGCCGGAGGCACAGGAAGAACGCTTCGGCTACAACAACGACTTCGTCGGCTTCATCCCGCTCGACGGCGCCCCGGACCGCGGCCTGCTCGTGGTCAACCACGAATACACCAATGCCGAACTGATGTTTCCCGGTCTCGGCGCCTCCGACCGAAAGGGCGTGATCGCCGCCCTATCCCCTGAGCAGGTCGCGATCGAGATGGCGGCCCATGGCGGTTCGGTGGTGGAGATTGTTCGGAATGGCGAGCGCTGGGCCCCGGTGATCGGGTCGCGCTACACCCGCCGCATCACCGCCTACACGCCGATGACGATCACTGGCCCCGCGGCGGGCGATGCCCGGCTCGCCACCACCGCCGATCCCGAGGGGCGGCGCGTCGAGGGAATGATCAACAACTGCTCCGGCGGGGTCACGCCCTGGGGGACGTGGCTCTCGGGTGAGGAAAACATCCACTACTATTTCCAAGGCAAGCTACCGGAAAATCACGTCGAGGCCGCCAACGCCAAGACGATGGGGATGGGTACGCCCCAATACGGCTGGGGCCGCTTCCACGAGCGGTTCGACCTGTCGAAAAACCCCAACGAACCCAACCGCTTCGGCTGGGTGGTGGAGATCGATCCGTTCGATCCGGCCTCGACCCCGAAGAAGCGCACGGCGCTCGGGCGGTTCAAGCACGAGGGCGCGGCAGGGATCACGGCGGGCGACGGGCGCTACGTCGTCTATCTCGGCGACGACGAGCGGTTCCAGCACGTCTACCGCTTCGTCAGCGCCGCGCGCGTCGGGGCCACTCGTACAGCGAACGCGAATCTACTCGATTCCGGAACGCTCAGCGTCGCGCGCTTCGAGGCCGACGGCACCGGCCGTTGGCTTCCCCTGACCCACGGCCGGAACGGGCTCGACGCCGCCAACGGATTTTCCAGCCAAGCCGAAGTCCTGATCGAGACCCGCCGCGCAGCCAAGCTTCTGGGGGGCACCCCGATGGACCGGCCGGAGGATATCGAGGCGAACCCCAGGACCGGCCGCGTCTACGTGATGCTGACCAACAACAGCAAGCGCACGGCCGACCAGATCGACGCCGCCAATCCGCGCGCGGCCAACGCCTTCGGCCACGTGATCGAGATCACGCCGGACGGCGCCGACCATACGGCGGAGGTTTTTCGCTGGGAGGTGCTGGTCCGCTGCGGCGACCCGGCGAGACCTGAGGTGAAGGCGACGTTCTCGCCGCTGACCTCGTCCGACGGCTGGTTCGGCATGCCGGACAACTGCGCCTTCGATTCCAGCGGCCGGCTCTGGATTTCCACCGACGGCAACAACCGCCGCGCCACCGGCCGGGCCGACGGCATCTGGGCGGTCGAGACCGAAGGCCCGCGCCGGGGCACCTCGAAGCACTTTTTGCAGGTGCCGGTGGGCGCCGAGATGTGCGGCCCCTGCTTCAGCCCGGACGACCGCACCTTCTTCGTCGCGGTCCAGCATCCGGGCGAGCCCGACGAGGAGGGGGGGCTGGGCTCCTACGAGAAACCCTCGACCCGCTGGCCCGACTTCTCCCCCGACATGCCGCCCCGCCCATCGGTGGTGGCGGTGACGCGCAAGGGCGGCGGGCGGATCGGCTGATCCTCAGCTCTCACCGTCATTCCGGGGCCGCGGAGCGGAACCCGGAAGCCACGACCGGTCGCGACCTCGTGCGATGCCGCGCATCACAGGTGATTCCGGGTTCGCTTGTCAGTGCCCCGGAATGACGGAGGCCGGTTCCAAAGACTCCCGTCTCGACGCGGCCCGACCGGGCCGCTATTCCCGCGCGCATGCCCGACCTTCTCCTCGAACTCCTCTCCGAAGAAATCCCCGCGCGCATGCAGCGGCGTGCGGCCGAGGATCTGAGGAAGCTCGTCACCGATGCGCTGGTGGAGCGCGGCTTCCTCTACGAGGGCGCCAAGGCCTTCGCGACGCCGCGGCGCCTCGCGCTGCACGTGGCCGGCCTGCCGGCCCGCGGCGAGGCGGTGCGGGAGGAGCGGCGCGGGCCCCGCGTCGGCGCGCCCGAGGCCGCCGTCCAGGGCTTCCTGAAGGGCGCGGGGCTCACGAGCCTCGATCAGGCGACCACGGTTACCGACCCGAAGAAGGGCGCGTTCTACCTCGCGGTGATCGAGCGGCCCGGCCGCGCGACGCTGGACGTGCTGGCCGAGATCCTGCCCGGCATCGTGAAAAGTTTTCCGTGGCCGAAATCGATGCGCTGGGGCGCGGCCTCGGCCCAACCCGGTAGCTTGCGCTGGGTGCGCCCGCTGCAATCGATCGTCGCCACCTTCGGCCCCGAGACCGAGAACCCGGAGACCGTGCCGTTCTCGGTCGACGGGATCGCGGCGGGCACCACCACGCGCGGCCACCGCTTCCTGGCGCCCGAGCCGTTCGAGGTGCGCCGCTTCGACGACTACGTCCAGGCGCTGGAGCGCGCCCACGTCATTCTCGACGCGGACCGGCGCAAGGACATCATCCTGCACGACGCCCGCGACCTCGCCTTCGCCCGCGGCCTCGACCTCGTGGAGGATGACGGCCTGCTCGAAGAGGTGGCCGGCCTCGTGGAAAAGCCGGTCGTGCTGATGGGCTCGTTCGACGAGCGGTTTCTGGAGATTCCGGCGGAGGCCATCCGGGCGACGATCCGCGCCAACCAGAAATGCTTCGTGCTGCGCAAGAGCGGCACCGAAGAGTTGGCCCCGGCCTTCCTGCTGGTCTCGAATCTGGTGGCCTCCGACGGCGGCGCCGCGATCACCGCGGGCAACGAGCGCGTGGTGCGCGCCCGGCTCTCGGACGCGCGCTTCTTCTTCGAGACAGACAAGGCTGTGAGGCTGGAAGACCGTCTCGCGAAACTCGACACCATTGTGTTCCACGAAAAGCTCGGCACGCAGGGCGAGCGCATCGCCCGCATCGCGGCTTTGGCCAAGGAAATCGCCCCGCTGGTCGGTGCCGACCCGGCGCTGGCCGAGCGCGCCGCCCGCCTCGCCAAGGCCGACCTCGTCACCGAGATGGTCGGCGAGTTCCCGGAACTGCAGGGCCTGATGGGCCGCAAATACGCGGCGCTCCAGGACGAGCATCCGAGCGTCGCCGCAGCGATCGAGGAGCATTACAAGCCGGTCGGCCCCTCCGACCGGGTGCCGACCGATCCGGTCTCGATCGCGGTGGCGCTCGCCGACAAGCTCGACACGCTGGTGGGCTTTTGGGCGATCGATGAGAAGCCGACGGGGAGTAAGGATCCGTTTGCGTTGCGGCGGGCGGCGCTCGGCATCGTTCGCCTTCAGATTGAGACAAACCTGCGGCTCAGACTGCTTGAGCTGGCAACAAAAGCTGCGTCCGCGATTTTAGCTTTTAGAATTTGGCATCAGGGCGACTCAGACCGCGATATCGTTGATACCGTCAATCGTCTACTAGATGGCAAAGATGCTGGATTGATACCTAGCCTCGTTTTCGCTTTAGCGGATCGGCGTGATCTGGATTGGAGCACGCTTCAATATCGATCCGTTCCTATTGCGGCCGACCTCCTCGCCTTCTTCGCCGACCGCCTCAAGGTCTACCTCCGCGACCAGGGTGCCCGCCACGATCTGATCGACGCCGTCTTCGCCCTGCCCGGCCAGGACGATCTGTTGCTGGTAATTCGCCGGGTCGAGGCGCTCGGCGCATTCCTCGGCACCGACGACGGCAAGAACCTGCTGGCGGGCTACAAGCGCGCGGCCAACATCCTGCGCATCGAGGAGAAGAAGGACGGCCGCGCCTACGACGCCGCCCCCGACGCCGCCCGCGCGGCCGCCGGCCAGCCCGAGGAGCGGGCGCTGGCCGAGATGCTGGACGCCGCCCGCGCCGAGGCCTCCGCGGCCGTCGCGGCCGAGGATTTCGCCGGGGCGATGCGGGCGCTGTCACGCCTGCGGGCGCCGGTGGATGCGTTCTTCGAGAAGGTCACGGTCAACGCCGACGATCCGGGCCTGCGCGAAAACCGCCTCCTCCTCCTCAATGCGCTCCGCGCCGCCACCCGCGAAGTCGCGGACTTTTCGCGCATCGAAGGGTGAGCGCCCGACCGGCATCTCTCCAACCCTCCCCCTCATCCTGAGAGGCTGTGAGCCAAACAGTTTGCGCGGGCGGTATACGGCCGGCGGGTGAGCTCTATCGGACGGTGCGAGCACTCGCCCGCCGGTTCGATCGGTTCTACGGGCCTGGCAGCCAAGCCCCGCGGAGTTCCGGGCGCCTCAGGCCGGCCGGGTCAGGCGCAGACCGTGCCGCACCTGCTGCTGGTGCTGTGGCTCTCTGCGACCCGCGACGGGGTCGGCAGCGCACGGGCGGTGGCGCGGCTGTGCGTGAGCGCGCCGGCCTATCGCTGGCCGTGAGGGGGCGTGGGCGTGAACCACCACGCCCTGTCGGACTTCCGCAACGACCCGAGCGTGGACATCGACGATGCGAAGCGTCTCACACAGAAGGCGCGGATCGATGCCCGCACGCAGAAGGACGTTTGGCTCACAACCTCTCAGGATGAGAGGTTCGGGTCGGATGAGCGAGGTAAAGTGGTCTGCCCGCACATGAAAACGCCCCGGCCTTTCGGCCGGGGCGCGCCCCTGAACGGGTGACCGCGAGACTACGCGGCCCGCTGGACCGAGCCCTCGATCACCGGCTGGCTCGACGCGCGGCTGGCGATCTCGATGCGGCGCGGCTTCTTCGCCTCCGGGACCTCGCGGACGAGATCGACGTGGAGGAGGCCGTTCTCGAGGCTCGCGCCCGTCACGTGGACGTGGTCGGCGAGCTGGAAGCGGCGCTCGAAGGCGCGGGCGGCGATGCCCTGGTGCAGGACCTCGGCCTTGTTCTCGGTCGGCGGGCGCTCGCCCTTGATGGTGAGGGCGTTCTCCTTCACCTCGATCGAGAGGTCGGCCTCGTTGAAGCCCGCCACCGCGACGGTCACGCGATAGACGTTCTCGGCGGTGCGCTCGATGTTGTAGGGCGGGTAGGTCGGGGCCTGCTCGGCGCTCACGAACCCGTCGAGGGCCGCGAACAGGCGGTCGAAGCCGACGGTGGAACGGTACAGGGGAGCCAGATCGAACTGACGCATCACATATCCTCCGAAAGAAGCAACATGCTGTGTATGAACAGGTCCGCCCGAGGGCCGGACCTTCGCGCCGCCGTATCGGCCGGCGCATCCGTGATATTGGTGGGGCTCGAAAACCGCGCAAGAGTGCCGTTTCGACAATTTTGCGAGGCCAATGCGGGGATGAGCCGGCCGTGCTGACGCTGCGACCCACCCCCGGCCAAGCCGTCCCGCCGGGGGCTCGGCTCGTGCCGGTCGAGACCGCCGACGGCGTGCCGCTGCGGGCGGCGACGTGGCGCCCGACCACGCGGACCGTGAAGGGCACGGTCTGCCTGCTCCAGGGCCGGGCCGAGTTCATCGAGAAGTACTACGAGACGATCCGGGACCTGCGCGGGCGCGGCTTCTGCGTCGTCGCCTTCGATTGGCGCGGCCAGGGCGATTCCGGCCGGCAGGTGCGCGACCGGCACAAGGGCCATGTCCGCCACTTCGACGATTACCGGCTCGACCTCCTGGCGATCGCCGAGCAGGTGCTGGTTCCCTCCATGCCGGAGCCGCATTTCGGGCTCGCCCATTCCATGGGCGGCGCGGTGGCGCTGACCGGCGCGGCCGAGGGCTGGCTGCCGTTCCGCCGCCTCGTCGCGGTCGCGCCGATGCTGGCGATCCGCATGGTGCGCTGGCCGGCGGGCGCCTCGGCGCTGTCGCGCGGCCTGCAGCGGCTCGGGCTCGGCCGTTGCTACATCCCCTTCGGCAAGCCGACCTCGATCGCGACGAAGCCGTTTTCGGGAAACCGCCTCTCGACCGATCCGGTCCGCTACGCGCGCAACGCCGAGGCCGCCCGCGTCGTCGGCGCGGGTGCCGTCGGCGACCCGACCGTCGCCTGGCTCGCCGCCGCCTTCCGGGCGATGCGCCGGCTGGCGAAGCCCGCCACGATCCGGCGCATCCGCACGCCGATCCTGATCGTCGCGGCCGGCGCGGACCCCGTGTGCAGCACGCCGGCCATCGAGCGCTTCGCCGCCCGCCTCAAGACCGGCCATCTCATCGTCCTGCCCGGCGCCCGCCACGAGATCCTGACGGAATGCGACGCGGTGCGCGCCGATTTCTGGGCGGCGTTCGACGCGTTCGTGCCGGGCCATGGGGTGATGGCGGAGGCGCCTGCGCGCGAGCGGGCAGCGGCTACGGGTTGAGCCGCTTCAGCGCCGCCTCGTGCAGGCGCGGGCTGCCCGCCGCCACGATCCGGCCGCCGCCGGTGGCCGGGCCGCCGTCCCAGGCGGTGACGACGCCGCCCGCGCCCTCGACGATCGGGATCAGCGCGACGATGTCGTAGGGCTTCAGGCCGGCCTCGACCACGAGGTCGATCTGGCCCGCCGCGAGCATGCAATAGGCGTAGCAATCGGCCCCGTAGCGGGACATCCGCACGCTGCCCTCGACCGAGCGGTAGCGCTCGGCCTCCTGTCCTTCCGCGAACAGCCGCGGATCGGTGGTGGAGAGGATCGCGCCCGAGAGCGCGTCGCAGCGGCGGGTGTGGAGCGGACGCTCGCCCTTCGGGCTTCGCACGCTCGCGGTCTTGCCGTCGCCGAGGAATCGCTCCTGCAGGTAGGGCTGGTGCATCAGCCCGCGCACCGCCGCGCCGTGATGGGTCAGCCCGATCAGCGTCCCCCAGGTCGGCAGGCCGGAGATGAAGGCGCGGGTGCCGTCGATCGGGTCGAGCACCCAGACGCATTCGGCGTCGGTGCGCTCGGCGCCGAACTCCTCGCCCAGGATGCCGTGGCCCGGGAACCGGTCCTGGATCATCCGCCGCATCACGACTTCCGCCGCGCGGTCGGCCTCGGTGACCGGATCGAAGGCGTGGCCGGTGCCGTGGGACTTGTCGTCCAGGCCGAAATGCGCCCGGAAGAACGGCAGGATCGCCGCTCCCGACTGGGTGGCGAGGTCTTCCATGAACCGGGCGAGATCGACGACGCTCATCGAAGGGGCAGTCTCCCATTGATCCGGGCGAGCGAAGCCGCAGGCGGCGGCGGCGTCAACCCGCCGCGCGCGCTTTCGTATCGGAAGGCGAACCGAGCGAGACAACCGGGTAGCCAGCGGCGACAACCTGTGCTCCAAATCCGCTACATGCGACCGGGCCGCGCGCCCCTGGATGGAAGCCCGGCGCCGGGAGAGTCTTCGGCCCGTGCAGTCCTCCGCCCCGTTCGGCCCGCCGGCCCGGCCGCGGCTCGTCCTCGCGGACGTGGCAGGGCGCGTCGCCTGCCTCGCGCCCGGCGGCCGGCTCACCGTGATCGGCCTCGGCGCCGACCGCCTCATGGACATCCTGGATCCCGCCCGCGGCGCCCTGCTGCTGGCGGCGGACGGCCTGCAGGGTGCCGGGGCGATCCTCGACCGGCTGCTCGACGACCTCGCCGAACTCGCGCTCCTTCGCTGGCCGGACCGGTACGGCGGGGACGCGCCGGGCGAGACCGCCGATCCCCGCATCTCCGGCCCGTGGCGGCGGGCGGCGGTCAAGCGCGTCGGCCAGGGGCGGCCACCCCGGTTCCGCCGGGCGGCCCGCGAACTCGAGCTCGCCCAGCTCCTGCTCGCCATCGACCCGGCCGGGCTGATCCTCGTCGCCGAGATCGATTCGGCCTCCCCGGTTCGGGCCGGGCCGGTGATCGAGGCGCTCGGCTGGTGCGCGGGCGCCGGGGCGACGATCGTCGCCGCCCTGCCCGCCGCCCCGCCGGACACGCCGCCCTACGACCGCATCCTCTACGGTGCCGTGGCGATCGAGCGCGAGACCGCCCCGCTCGCCGCGCGCTTCGTTCCCCCGCCGCTGCCTCCGTCCTCGCGGGCCCATCCGGCCAGCGCCGTCGAGCGCCGGGTCGAGGCGGCGCTCGCCCGCGATGCCGAACTCGCCGGCCTGTTCTCGGGCAACGAGGCGGTGACGCTGCCGGGACACGAATCGAGAGTCCGGGTCGACCTGCTCTGCCGGGCCCACCGCGTCGTGGTCGAACTCGACGGGCCCGAGCATCGCGCGCCGGCGGTGTTCGAGGCCGACCGTCACCGCGACTACGCGCTTCTGGCGGCAGGCTATCTGGTCCTGCGCCTCACCAACCGTCAGGTCGAGACGGACCTCGCCCGCGCGATCGAGAAGATCCGCGACGTGGTCCGGCTGCGCCGTCCATACGGGGAGACACCGAGCCGATGACCGACACGCCGACGCCGAAGCAGGCGCTGATCCTCTGGTGCCTGCTGGGCCGCCACGGCGGCGCCCTCCAGAGCGAGGTCGCGCCGAAGATCGACAGGGCCGACCGCGAGGCCCTGATCGCAGGCCGCTACGTCGAGGCGGCCCGGCAGGGCCGCTCGCTCCGGCTCACGGTGACCGATCGCGGCTGGGCCTGGGCCGCCGATCACATGCGCGATCCGCTGCCGCCCGGCGCCCGCGTCCTGCAGGACTGGCTCGCCCTGATCCACCGGCATCTCGACGCCACCGGCGCGACGCTCGCCGACCTCGTCGGGCTCGCGCCCGAACCGGAGGCCGCGCCCCCGCCCGCCGCGAAAGCCAAGCGACCCGTCAGGAAGGATGCGGACAAGAAGACCGCAGCCAAGCCGAAGACTGCGCCGAAGCCGAGACGCGCTCCGGAGACCAAGTCCGCCAAATCGCTCACGCCGAAGACGCTCACGCCGAAGACGCTCCGGGCCAGGATCGAGGATGCCTATCTGGCGATCACCGGCGGCGAGCGGGCCACGGCGGTGCGGCTGAGCGCGCTGCGCGCCCGCCTCTCCGATCTCGACCGGGCGACGGTCGATGCCGGCCTCGCCGCGATCCTTAAGGGCGACGCGCGCGCGCGGCTGAGCCAGTTCACCGACCCGAAATCCCTCGACGCGGCCGAGCGCGCGGCCGCCTACAGCCCGGCCGGCGAGCCGTTCCACCTCCTCTGGATCCAATCATGAGCCAAGCCCTCGACGCCCTGCGCCGGGTCGATTTCGACTGGGTGCGCACCCTCGACAGCGTCTGGCTCGACGCCGAGCCGACCGGCGGCCCGAACGACGCCCTGGTGCCGCGTCTGGTCGCCGAGCTTCATCGCAAGCCGCGCGATCCGGGCAGCCGGCCCCTGGGGCGGACGCTCGTCGGCCAGTCGGGCATCGGTAAGACGCACCTGATCGGGCAGTTGCGCCGGGAGGTCTGGCAATCGGGCGGCTGGTTCGTCCTGCTCGACGTGCTCGGGCTCACCGATTTCTGGCGCAGCGCCGCGCTGAGCTTCGTCACGGCGCTGCTCAAGACCATGCCGGACGGGCGCCGCCAGTCGGACGCGGTCCTGGCCGGCGTCGCCCGCCGCTTCAACGTCGAGCGGCAGGTCGAGCAGGCCTTCGACACGCCCAACATCGACGCGCGCAAGATCGTCGATCTCCTGGTCAAGGCGCTGATGAGCGTCGATGCCGGCAACGCCCTCAAGCATCAGGACGTGTTCCGCGCCCTCTGCCTGCTGCGGGCGAGCGACCTCTCCGCCGTCGGCCTCGCCCATGCCTGGCTCCAGGGCTACGAGGCCGACCCGTCCGAGCGCGCCGCCCTCGGCTTCCGCACGCCCCCGCCCGCGCCGATCGAGATCGTGCGCGGCTTGTCCTGGATCATGGGCCTGAGCGGACCGACCCTCGTCGCCCTCGACCAGATCGACGGCGTGATCGACGCGAGCCGCTCGGTGGCGACCGACGATTTCGAGGAGGCGACGCCGCTGGCCAAGGTCTTGGCCGCGGGACTGCTCGAACTGCACGACGGGGCCGGCCGCGGCATGACGGTGGTGGCGTGCCTGTCGGATTCGTGGATGAAGCTCCAGGAATGGGGCCTGAGATCCTCGCGCGACCGGTTCGAGGCACCGGACATTCTCGTCGGCATGAACGACCGTGCGGCGGCGGATGCGCTGATCCGCGGCCGGCTCGCGCCGGCCTACCGGGACGCCGGCTTCGAGCCGCCCACCCCGACATGGCCCTTCTCGGAGGCCGCGATCACGCGCGCCGCCGAGCTCGGCATGATGCCGCGCACGATCCTGATGCGCTGCGACGCGTTCCGTCGCGATTGCCTCGCCCGGGGCGAGGCCGCGGAATGCACAAGCCTCATCGACGCCGAGCCGCCCAAGGCGCCGCCGGAGGTCGAGCGCTTCGACCTCGCCGCCGAGAAGCGCGCCGCCGAGATCGGCGGCCTGCTCGCCGACGACGAGAATACGCTGGGCGAGTTGCTGCGCGCCGCCTTCGACCTCTACGCCATAGAGGACGATCCCGACGACGCCCTCGACATCGCCAGCAAGGGCGAGCCGGAACAACGAATCCCGCCGCTGCACGGGCGGCTGACCTTCATCCACCGGGACGAGAACGACCGCGAGCGCCATGTCTGCTACCGGGCTCTGCCGCAGCAGAACGCCATCGCCTTCCAGGCCCGGCTGCGGGCGGCGCTGACCGCCTCGGGCATCTCGACCCGCATTCCGGGGCGCGATTTGCTCGTGGTGCGCCGCGGGCCGGTGCCGAGCGGGGCCAAGACCCGCCAACTCTTCGAAGCCTTCCTGGCCGCGGGCGGCATCCTGATTGATCCGAACGACGACGATCTGCGCACCTTCGCCGCCCTGCGTTCCTTGCGCGAGCGGGCGACCGCCGAGGGCCGGTTCGACCGGTTCGAGCGCTGGCTGCGCGCCGAGCAACCGCTGCTCGCCACCGACTTCTTTCGTGCGGCAGGACTCGCCGGAGAGCCCGCTTCGACCCCGCCGGGGCCGCCGCAGGAGACGGCTCCGATCGCACGGCCGGACACGCGCGCCTCGGAGGTTCATGGAGAGAATCGGGACAAGCCGCCCGCGGTGCAACCCGATAGGCCAGCGCCGGACGCCATTCCGGTCGGGCACCGGATCGCGCCCGACGCGCCGCCGGTGGCGCTGCCGCTGCGGCTGCTGCCTCGGCACACCGCCATCATCGCCGGGTCCGGCTCGGGCAAGTCGGTGCTGCTGCGCCGGCTCGTCGAGGAGGCGGCGCTCGCCGGCATTCCGGCCATCGTGGTCGATCCCAATAACGACCTGTCGCGGCTGGGCGATTCCTGGCCCGATCGGCCGACGGCCTTCACGGCCGAGGACGACGCCAAGGCGGCCCGCTACCGGGTGAGCGTCGAGGTGACGGTGTGGACGCCGGGCGTCCGCGCGGGCAACCCGCTGTTCCTGCCCGCGATGCCGGACTTTTCCGGGATCGGCGAGGACCCGGACGAGCGCCAGCACGCGATCGAAATGGCCGCCGAGACCCTAGGGCCGCTCGCCAACGCGACGAAGAACCTCCAGCGCGGCGTGCTCGCGGGCGCGCTGCGCCGCTTCGCGAAGAAGGGCGGCGGGACGCTTGCGAACTTCACGGCCCTGCTCTCCGACCTGCCGGACGGGGTCAGCGACATCGGCAGCGCCCAGAAGCTTGCCGCCGACATGGCCGATCAACTCCGCGCTGCCGTCGCCACCAACCCGCTCCTGCGGGTCGAGGGCGCGGTGCTCGACCCCGCGAAACTGTTCCAGGGCCCGGACGCCGCGAAAACCCGCGTCTCGGTGGTGAATCTGTCCGGCCTTGGTTCCGACGCGGCCCGCGAGGACTTCGTCAACCGGCTGCAGATGACGCTGTTCGGCTGGATCAAGAAGAACCCCTCGCCGCGGGGCATGCTCTACGTGGTGGACGAGGCCCAGACCTTCCTGCCCTCGGGCAAGGGCACCGCGAGCCTGAGCAGCGGGATCAAGCTCGTGGCGCAGGGGCGCAAGTACGGCCTCGGCATGATCGTCGCGACGCAGGTGCCGCGGGGCATCCACAATCAGGTCGTCTCGAACTGCACCACGCAGTTCTTCGGCCGCCAGAGCGCGCCGGCGACCATCGCGGCGGCCCAGGAGATCCTGGCCGCGAGCGGCGGGAGCGGGGCCGATATCGGCCGGCTCGGGGCGGGCGAGTTCTACTTCGCCACGGAAGGTTCGGGGCGCCCGTTCAAGCTGCGCACCCCGCTCTGCCTCAGCCACCATCCGGCCAATCCGCCGACGCCCGATCAGGTCGTCGCCCTGGCGCGGCGCTCGGCGGGCGGCTGAGATTGCCCGCCGCGTCAGGCCGGCTCCGGCAGCGCCTGACGCGGCGGGACGGCGGCCTCGCGGCGCTCGGGCTCCCGCGCCGTGCCGCCGGAGCGGGCAAGGGTCAGGACCGTCTCGACGAGATCGCGCAGAGAGGTGACGTGGTCGTCGGCACCGAGCTTGGCCCGCAGACTCTCGTCCGAGAGCATCGGCTCGTCGAGGCGCCACAGGCCGGCGACGATCGGGGCCGCGTCGAGTTTGCGCCGCAGACGGCCGACGAGGCGGCTCAGATGGGTCGGCTCGCCGGCGAGCGCCAGCGAGATCACGCAGACGGCCTGCGGCGAACCGGGATCCCAGTCGGCGAGCCGCACCCGCGCGACCTCGGCGAAGGGGACCTGGCGCGTGCCGAAGCCGCGCTTGCGCAGGAGCTGGTCGGCGATGGCCGTGGCCGCGCCGTCGAGGAACCCTCGCCCCGAAACGAGAAGCACCGCCCCCTCCCGCCGCCAGACGTCCGGCAGGTCGTCGGGGGACGGATCGGGGATCGGTTCGGACGAGCAGGCGACGTCGTCGTCGGCCGGCGGGATCAGCTTGGCCGATTTCGAGGCGGGCTCGGGCAGCCCGTCCTCGCGGTCCTCCAGATCCTCGACCAGGGCGGTGATCGAGGCGCGGATATCGGCCTTCTGGTCCGGGGTCAGCACGCCGCGGGCGGCATCGCGGGCGGCGAGTTCGAGCCCTTTCAGCACCACGTCGTCGTAATAGGCCGAGAGCGAGCATTGCTGCAGGATCATCTCCGCATGCTCCTGCGCCTCCTCGGGGTCGTCGGCGAGCATGCGCTGGTAGAAGTTCTCGACCGGGGTCAGGGCCGGGCGGTTGCTGAACAGCACGTCCAGGAATTCGAGCCGGTCGACGTGGCGCCCGAGCACGACGAGGCAGACGGTGAGCGGCGTCGAGAGCAGCAGGCCGACCGGCCCCCACAGCCAGGTCCAGAACAGGGCCGAGATCAGCACCGAGAACGGCGAGAGCCCGGTCGAGTGGCCGTAGACCAGCGGCTCGATCACGTGGCCCACCAGGGGCTCGATCACCGCGAACAGGATGAGGGTGGCCAGCACCATGCCCCAGCCGGGATCGACGGCGGCGGCGAGCGCCAACGGCAGGATCGCCGAGAGGACCGCGCCGATATACGGCACGAACCGCATCATCGCGGAGAAGATCGCCCAGAGCACCGGGTTCGGCACGCCGATGATCCAGAGGCCGAGGCCGATCACGACGCCGAAGGCGGTGTTGAGGGCGAGCTGGCCGAGGAAGTAGCGCGACAGGCGCCGCGCCGCGTCGTCCATCGCCACCGTGGTGCGGTGGAGGTCGCTGGAACCGGCGAGCCGGATCAGACGGTCGCGCAGATCCTCCCGCTGCATCAGCACGAACAGCAGCACCACCACGACGATGCCCGCGGTGGCGAGCGGCTGCATGACGGGTGAGAGCACGGTGGTGGCGAGTTCCAGCGGGCTCGGGCGGCGCTCCTCCACCTGGACCAGCATCGGCTTGGCGGGTTCCGGCTCGGGCTTGGCGCTGCGGGCGGAGGGATCCTTGCGCGCCTGTTCCCGTGCCTGCTGCTCCTTGGCCTGCTGCTCGCGCTTGGCCCGCTCGGCCTCCTCCTTACCCTCCTCGGCGCCCCCCTGGTGGATCGCCCGGTTCATGTTGGCGATGTAGTCCATGGTGCGGCCGAGCGAGCCCTCGCGCAGGCCCTGGATCTTCTTCTCGATCGTCACCTGATAGCGCGGCACGTCCTGGACGAGTTCGGCGACCTGCACGCCGATCACCGTCGAGAGGGCGCCGATGATGCCGGTGGCGAACAGAACCGCCGCCAGCACCGCGACGAAGCGGCCGAGCCGCAGGCGGCGCAGCAGGTTCACCAGCGGTCCGAGCACGAAGGACAGCAGCGCCGCGATGGCGATCGGGATCAGCACCTCGCGGCCGAGATAGAGCCCGGCGACGATGATCGCGAACACGATCATCGAGGAGGCGAGCGGGGCGCCCGGCGTCTCCGCGGCGGCGATCCGGGTGGGACGGGGCGGGACGACGAAGCCGTCGCCGGAGGTGAACTTTTTCATTTCGGCCCGGATGTCCCGACGCTGCCACGCTCGGCGCAAGGACCGAAGGCCGCGCCGCTCAAGAAACCGTGAGCGAGGCCGTTTCGATCCCCGTGCCGTCGCTTGCAGCGATTGCACGGGTTTCATGCCTAGCCTCAGACGCTGGCGGTCGCATCCGCGACCTTAGAGCATCGTCCTGGATATCGGATCCAAGACGATGCTCTATGTTTCTGTGCCGCATCGTCTTTTTCCGAAAGCCGGAAACCACCTTTCGGAACGATGCTCAAGGCTTCCCGCTCCGCTGGACGCCTCGGCCGAAAACCGAGGCCGCTGCGCGGGGCGCTCTTCGCGCCCGGCTATACGGTGCTGCCGCACCGCCCGTTACGGCTCCGCAAAGGGTCGGATGGACAAACCGGCGGCTTCCAATTTCGTGCGCACCGCCCGCGCCATCGTGAGCGCCGCCGGATTGTCGCCATGGACGCAGACCGTGTCGATCGCGACGGAAATCTTCTGGCCGTCGCCCGTGAACACCGCTCCCTCTTCGACCATGCGGACGACGCGGCGTGCGGCCTCGTCGGCGTCGTGGATCACCGAGCCGGGCATCGCGCGGGGCATCAGCGTGCCGTCGGCGGCATAGACCCGGTCGGCATAGACCTCGCGTATCAGCCTGAGACCCGCGCGCTCGCCCGCCCGCTCGGCGGGCAGGCCCGGCATGACCATGAGGACGAGGCTGCGGTCGACGCCCGCGACCGCGCGGGCGAGGGCTTCGGCGACGGCTTCGTCCTCGTTCGAGAGGTTGGCGAGCGCCCCGTGCGCCTTCACGTGGGTGACGCGGGCGCCGGCCAGCGCCGCGCAGGCCTGGAGCGCGCCGATCTGGTAGGCGATGTCGCGTTCGATCCGCCGAGGGCTCTCTTGGATGCGCATCCGGCCGAAGCCGCGCAAATCCAGGAATCCGGGATGGGCGCCGATGGCCACGCCCCGCGCCCGCGCCGCCGCGGCGGTCTCGACCATGATGTCGGGATCGCCCGCGTGGAAGCCGCAGGCGACGTTGGCCGAGGTGACGATGTCGAGGAGCCCGGCGTCGTCGCCCATGCGCCAAGCCCCGAAGCCTTCGCCGAGATCGGCGTTGAGATCGATGCGGGCGCTCACTCGGCCGCCCGCATGGATCTCGACGTCGTTTTCTTGGGGCTTTCGCTTCTCGGACTCGGACCTCGGGAGGATTCTTCGGCGCCGGCCCTCGGCCGCATCATCACACCGAAACCCTCGCTCTCGCTGCCGATGAAGCGGATGCCCTCCCCTTCCAGCACCGAGCGGATCGAGGCGAGCGTCCGGGTCCGCGGCGCGACCTGATCGCTCTCGATCATGTTCAGCGTCACCACCGAGACCGCGGCCCGGCTGGCCAACGCGCCTTGCGTCCATTTGAGGAGGCCGCGGCCGGCGCGGATCTGGGCGGGGGTGATCGGGTGGGTCAGGTCCATGG
Organism: Methylorubrum rhodinum; assembly: GCF_014199935.1. Lineage (GTDB taxonomy): Bacteria > Pseudomonadota > Alphaproteobacteria > Rhizobiales > Beijerinckiaceae > Methylobacterium > Methylobacterium rhodinum. Next base: position 115,172 of record NZ_JACHOP010000004.1, on the reverse strand, counting down.
AGGGGAGATGGTCGAAACTGAAAGAATTTTCAAGTTTCAGGTTGACGCGGCTGGGGCGTGGCCGTACTCAACCGCCATCGGCCTGCCGGGCCGGTGATCCGAGGTTACCTTGCCAAGCGGACGTTCTGCGGCGCGCAGGCCGTGGGGGCGCAATGCCCAGTCCACCTCGATCGTTCATGACCGGCAGACCGTTCACGATACCACCGGCGCGGGCCGGTGGGCGTTCGGTTATCCGCCTGCAATGCGAAAACCCCGATCGCCCGTTTTCACGCCCGCGTCTCCTTCTGGCCCCGCCTCGACGGTGCATCGCATGTATCGGAACGACCTCAGCGTCGCCGCCTGCGCCCGTCCGGGTCGTGAGCGGCCACTATCCGGCAAAAGTATCGGCCACGCGGGCCAATAGCGGACGGTGATCTGTTAAATCGGTTTCCTCACGTCTTCGGATGTGAGGCCCGGTGTCCGCAAGGACACGATCGTCCGCTGCCCCATGCCCGCGTGACCACCGCGCCGCCCTCCCCCGAGGCGGCGGGCCGGATTCGCACTTCCCCATCCCACCCTCTCGACGGCCCTGCGGGCCGATCGGGGACGGTCATCGGTAGAGCGCCGCGCGTTTTTCTCGCGGAGGTCGCGGATTCGAATTCCGCCGGGCTGCGAGGTCCGTAGCTCGGTCTTCCCGTCCCCGGCACCCACGCCCGCAGGACCGTTCGCGGGCCAGCAATAGGAAAATCATCCGGCCACGCGGGCCGAAGAGGAAAGGTTACCATTGTCCTGGGGTTGTCGCGGGTTCGAGTCCCGCCGGGCCGCAAGGTCCGTAGCTCAGTCGGGTAGAGCGCCAAACGCCTTTCCTCGCACCATGACCGCGTGACTTCGGACGGCTCGGCACGGGCCGGACGGCGACGGTGATCGAGGGACCGGGTCGGGCTTTCCGGAGCCCGCGCCGCTCGCAGGCGCCCGGTGAGGTCCGTCGTCCGAGACCACACGCCCGTGTGGCAAGGCACGGAAAAACAAAGAGATTCGGCCGCGCGGGCCGGAGGGTGAGGGTTATCTGGGTCCCAGGGTTCGACTCCCGAAGGCGCCGAAAGGCGTCTGGAATCCCTCGCCCATCCCACGACCGCGCGGCCGCAATGAAGCACGGGACGCCCATCGGCGCCCCGCGGCAGAGAAGGAGCGAGTGATGTTGAACTATGGCAAGCTGTTCTCGCTCCGGCGCAATCCGCAGTCGGAGCCGATTCCCCGCACCGTGCCGAACGCGGCCGGCGGCCACGCCTTCCCGGTCGGAGACTGGGCGCGGCTCGACCGCTTCCTTGTGCTGGGGTGCGAGGGCGGCTCGTACTACGCGGGCGAGCGCACGCTGACGCGGGAGAACGCGGCGGCCGTGATGCGGTGCATCGCGGAGGACGGCGCGCGCGCCGTGGCGGCCATCGTCGCGGTGAGCGAAGGGGGCCGGGCTCCGAAGCAGGACCCGGCGATCTTCGCGCTGGCGCTCGCGGCCTCCGCGGAGTCCGAGGCCACGCGCCGCCTCGCGCTCGCCGCCCTCCCCCGCGTCTGCCGCACCGGCACGCACCTGTTCGGGTTCGCCGACGCCGTCGAGGCGATGCGCGGCTGGGGCCGGGGCCTGCGGCGCGCGGTCGGCGAGTGGTACCGGGCGAAGTCCGTGGAGGCGCTCGCCTACCAGGCGGTCAAGTACCGGCAGCGGGGTGGCTGGTCGCACCGCGACCTGCTGCGACTGGCCCACCCGGAGACGGACGAGCCCGCCCGCAAGGCGCTGTTCGACTGGATCTGCCGCGGCACGCTCGGCGAGGACGCGCCCGCGCTCGTCCACGCCTTCGCGGCGGTGCAGTCCGAGGGCGTCGACGGCGCCTTCGCGGCGGCGCAGGTGCGCTCGCACGGTCTGCCCTGGGAGGCTCTGCCGACCGGGCTGATGACGAGCCGCGCGGTGAACGAGGCCCTGATCGAGCGCATGCCGGTCGGCGCCCTCGTGCGCCAGCTCGGCCGGCTCACCGCGGCAGGGGCGCTCGCGCCCTTCTCCGCGGGGACCGAGCACGTGCTGTCCGTGCTGTCGGACCGGGAGCGCCTGTTGAAGGCGCGCCTGCACCCGATGGCGCTGCTGATCGCGCTCCGGACCTACGCGTCGGGGCACGGCCAGCGCGGCCGGCTCTCCTGGGAGCCGGTCGGGGCCATCGTCGAGGCGCTGAACGCCGCGTTCTACACCGCCTTCGCAGGCGTGGAGCCGACGGGCCAGCGCCTCGTGCTCGCGCTCGACGTGTCGGGCTCCATGGCGTGCGGCTCGGTCGCGGGGTCCGCGCTGACGCCGCGGGAGGCGGCCGCCGCGATGGCGCTCGTCACCGCGGCGACCGAGGAGCGGTGGCAGGTGGTCGGCTTCACCGGCGGCCGGCGCGTGGCCGACGGGCTGACCGCCCTGCCCCTCGGGCCGTCGATGCGGCTCGATCAGGCGGTGGCGGCGACCTCCGACCTGCCCTTCGGCGGGACGGACTGCTCGCTGCCGATGCGCTGGGCCCTGGAGCGGGGCATGCAGGCCGACGCGTTCGTGATCTACACGGACTCGGAGACCTGGGCCGGCCCGGTCCACCCGGTCGAGGCGCTGCGGGAATACCGGCAGAAGACCGGGATCGCGGCGAAGCTCGTGGTCGTGGGGCTCGTCTCCAACGGCTTCAGCATCGCCGACCCGGAGGATGCCGGCATGCTCGACGTGGTCGGCTTCGACACGGCGGCCCCCGCGCTGATCGCGGATTTTTTGTGCGGCGGATGAGCTGAGGGGCGGACGGCGCAAGCCGCCCGCCCCTTCCCTGAGAACGAGAAAAACGGAGCGGCACCATGACCGCGATCAACGGACGTGACCTCATCGCCTGGGGCTTCCAGCCCGGCGAGTGGTTCAAGCGGGCGGTCGCAACCGCCAACGCGATGCGCGCGGAGGGCGCGGACGACGCGGCGATCCTTGCGCACCTGCGCGCCATCGAGCCTTCGGCGAACCCGGTTCTCCTTCGCACCAACGCCCTCGACTTCGGCGTCTTCCTCGACGCGGAGACCGAGGCCGAGCGGGCGAACGCGGCCGCCGTCATCCGCCACATGGACGCGCTCATGCGGGTGCCGACCATCGTGAAGGGCGCGGTGATGCCGGATGCCTGCCCGTCGGGCTTTGCCGAGGGCACAATCCCCGTCGGCGGCGCGGTCGCCTGCGATGACGCGATCCATCCGGGCTTCCACTCGGCCGACATCTGCTGCTCGGTGGCGATCACGGTGTTTCGCCGGGCCGACGACCCGAAGCGCGTGCTCGACGCCATGCAGGCGGTGACGCATTTCGGGCCCGGCGGGCGCAACGGCGTGGTCAGGCCGCCGGACGCGGTGATGGCGGGGGTCGCGGGCAACCGCTTCCTCGCGGAGTTCGCGGGGCTGGCGGTCGGCCACTTCGCCAGCCAGGGTGACGGCAACCACTTCGCGTATGTGGGGCACCTCGCCTCGACGGGGCAGGTGGCGCTCGTCACCCATCACGGCTCGCGCGGGCTCGGCGCCCAGCTCTACAAGAAGGGCATGGCGGTAGCGAAGCGGCACACGTCGATCGTCGCCCCGCGGATCCCGGCGCACAACGTCTGGATCAAGGCGGAGTCCGACGACGGGCGAGCCTACTGGGAGGCGCTTCAGGTGGTCAGGGACTGGACCAAGGCCAGCCACTTCGCGCTCCACGACCTCGTGGCGCGTCAAATGGGCAACGCGGTCGCGGACCGGTTCTGGAACGAGCACAACTTCGTGTTCCGCCGCGACGACGGGCTCTACTACCACGGCAAGGGGGCGACCCCGTCGTGGCAGGGGTTCTCGGCCGACGACGACGGGCGCACCTTGATCCCGCTCAACATGGCCGAGCCGATCCTGATCGCCCGCCACCGCGACCATGCGGCCTCGCTCGGCTTCGCCCCGCACGGGGCAGGCCGCAACATGAGCCGCAAGGCGTATCTGCGGGAGAACGCGCCTGCGATGCCCGAAGGGATCGACGTGCGCTTCTTCTGCGGGCGGCCCGACCTGTCGGAGTTGCCGGGCGCCTACAAGGACGCGAGGTCGGTGCGCGCGCAGATCGCCAAGTACGATCTCGCGGAAGTCGTCGACACGGTGGAGCCCTACGGCTGCATCATGGCCGGCGACTGGGAGGCGGATGCGCCGTGGCGCAAGAAGGCGGAGGCCAAGCGTGCGGCGCAGGCCTCGGGCTGAAACAGAGGCGGCGCCAGGTGGTGAGACCCGGCGCCGCAAAATCCCAAAAGAAAAAGAATCAGGCCGCCGCGACGGTGGCCTTCACGATCCGGTCGGGCTCGCGCACGGGCTCGCCGCGCTTGATCGTGTCGACCACCTCCATGCCCTCGATCACCTTGCCCCACACCGTGTACTGGCGATCGAGGAAGCGCGCGTCCGAGAAGCAGATGAAGAACTGCGAGTTCGCCGAGTGCGGGAAGTTCGTGCGCGCCATCGAGCAGGTGCCGCGCACGTGCGGCTCGGCGTTGAACTCGGCGTTCAGGTCCGGCAGCTCCGAGCCGCCCGAGCCGGTGCCGGTCGGGTCGCCGGTCTGGGCCATGAAGCCGTCGATGACGCGGTGGAACGGCACGCCGTCGTAGAAGCCCTGGCCCGCCAGCGTCTTGATGCGCTCGACATGGTTCGGGGCGAGATCGGGGCGCAGCGCGATGACGACGCGGCCCTTGGTCGTCTCCAGGACGATGGTCTCGTTGGTGTCTGCCATGGGTTAGATTCCCTGTCCTCTGGGTCCGTCGTAGATGAAGCGCAGCGCCAGGGGGCGCCCCGCGATGGCACCGCCGAGGGCCGGCGTGAGCCGGACCGGCGTGCAGCGGGCGATCGCGTCGAGCGTCGCCCGGATCAGGATGTCCCGGGCCTTGTCGTCGCCCGGGGTCTGCGAGAAGGTGATCCGCGGCGTGCCGATCACCGAGCCGTCCCGGCGGAGCGCGAGGCGCGCCGTGATCTCGGTGCGCTCGAACTTCGCCAGCCCCTCGGGCGCCTCCCAGCAGGCGGCGAGCGCCGGAAACAGCGCCTTCAGGGTATCGACCGGCCCCGGCCCGGTCTCGCCGGCGAGCAGGGGCACCCGCAGCGTACCCCTCAGGGTTTGCGGCAGCGTGCGCCAGGGTTCAACCGGCCCGAACGCATCGGCGCCGCCCGGCCAGAGCAGGGCGAGCGCCAGCAGCGCCGCGCGGCGGCTATGGCCTCGGGCCGCTATCGCCCACCTCCGGTTGCCGTCATTTGGCCAGCGTCATCTTCACGATCTTGTCCGGGTCCTGCACCGAGCCGTTGTTGCCCTTGGAGCCCTTCTTGATCTTGTCGACCACGTCCATGCCGGAGGTGACGACGCCGACGACGGTGTAGTTGTTGTTCAGGTTCTCTGCGTCGGCGATACAGATGAAGAACTGCGAGTTGGCCGAGTTCGGATCACTCGAGCGGGCCATGCCGACGGTGCCGCGCTTGAACGGGGCCGAGGAGAACTCCGCCGGGATGTTGGGCAGGCTGGAGCCGCCGGTGCCGTTGCCCTTCGGGTCGCCGGTCTGGACCATGAAGCCGTCGATGACGCGGTGGAACTTCAGGCCGTCGTAGAAGCCCTGGCCGATCAGCGTCTTGAGCTGCTTGACGTGCTTCGGGGCGATCTCTGGGCGGAGCTCGATCGTGACCTTCCCGTCCTTGGTCTCCAGGTTGACGGTGTTCTCGCCGGCGAGTGCAGGTGCGGCGAAGGCGAGGGTCGCGCTGAGAGCGAGGCCGAGGACGGCGTGGCGGCGGTTCATGCGGGGCTGGGCTCCGTTGGTTCAGGCTTTGGAAAAGCGCGCCGAGAGCCGCGCGGCGACCGCCGGCGGCACGAAGGGGGTGACGTCGCCGCCCATCGCGGCGATCTGGCGCACCAGGGTGGCGGTGATCGGCCGCACGCCCGTGGAGGCCGGCAGGAACACGGTCTGGACCTCGGGCGCCATGGCGCCGTTCATGCCGGCGAGCTGCATCTCATAGTCGAGATCGGTGCCGTCGCGCAGGCCCCGGATGAACAGCTTGGCGCCGCAGCGGCGGGCCGCCGAGACGGCGAGATCGTCGAAGGTGACGACCTCCAGTTCGGCGCTCTCGGCGGAGGCGAGCGGCCCGCAGGTCTCGCGCAGGAGGCTCGCGCGCTCCTCGGCCGAGAACAGCGGCGCCTTGCCCGGATGCACGCCGATGGCGAGCACGAGGCGCGGCACCAGCCGGCAGGCTTGGCGCACCACATCGAGGTGGCCGTTGGTGACCGGATCGAACGATCCGGCGTAGAGCGCGGTGCGGGTCGTCACGGGAAGGGGCGTAGAGCATTTCGGGGGCGAACGGAACCCGACGCCTCCTCACGCTCCGTCATACCGGGGTCGCGCAGCGGAGCCCGGAATCCGCCCGTGATGCTCGGCTATGACAAGCGTCGCGGCCAGTCGTGGATTCCGGGTTCGCCTTCGGCGCCCCGGAATGACGGGTGTTGAGGGTTTGAGGATCGAACAAGCCGGCTCGATGGTTCAGGCATTCAGCCGATCGTAAAGGTCGTCCCAATCCGGATTCATCCCCTCGATCAGGGCGACCTTCCAAACCCGATGCCACTTCTTGATCGCTTTCTCGCGAGCGATGGCTTCGTCGATGCGGCTGTAGACCTCGTACCAGACAAGCCGGTCGACACCGTATTGGGCCGTAAAACCCGGCGCCGCCTTCGTCTTATGCTCCCAGATGCGGCGAGAGAGATTGCTTGTCACGCCAAGATAGAGGGTGCCGTCCCGTCTGCTTGCCAGAAGGTAGACGGCACAGATCAAGTCACCCTTCACCGTCATTCCAGGGCGCCGAAGGCGAACCCGGAATCCATGACTGGCCTCAACGCTATGCCTCGGCCACGCCTCACGGGTGGATCCCGGGTTCCGCTGCGCGGCCCCGGGATGACGGCGGACGAGTGTGGCTCAGCCCTCCTCGCCCCCCTCCTCCTCGCCCTCGATATGCTCGACCGACACCACCTTCTCGGCCTTGTCGGTGTTGAACACCGTCACGCCCTGCGAGGCGCGGCCGACGATGCGGATGTCGTCCACCGGCACGCGGATGAGCTGGCCGGCATTCGTCACCAGCATGATCTGGTCGGAGGCTTCCACGGGGAAGGAGGCGACGAGGTTGCCGTTGCGGGCGTTGACCCGCATCGCCGTGATGCCCTTTCCGCCCCGGCCCGAGGTCCGGTACTCGAAGGACGACGAGCGTTTGCCGTAGCCGCGCTCCGACAGCGTCAGCACGAATTGCTCGGCGGCGCTCATCTCGGTGTAGCGCTCCCCCGAGATCGCGGCCTCGGCCGTGGTCTCTTCGGCGTCGGCCGCCTCCTCGGCCTCGCCCTCGCCGCCGATGATGGCGCGGCGCATCTTCAGATAGCCGGCTCGCTCTTCCGGGCTCGCCTCGAAGGCGTTGAGGATCGCCATCGAGATGACCGTGTCGTCCTTGGCGAGGTTGATGCCGCGCACGCCGGTCGAGTCGCGGCCCTTGAACACGCGCACGTCCTCGACGGGGAAGCGGATGCACTGACCCAGAGCGGTCGTCAGCAGCACGTTCTGCTCCGGGCGGCAGATCTCGACATGGACGATGTGGTCGCCCGGATCGAGCTTCATCGCGATCTTGCCGTTGCGGTTCACCACCGTGAAGTCGGAGAGCTTGTTGCGCCGCACGTTGCCGGAGGCGGTGGCGAACATCACGTCGAGGCTGTCCCAGGACGTTTCGTCCTCCGGCAGCGGCATGATGGTCGAGATGCGCTCGCCCTCGTTCTGCAGGTGCAGGATGTTGACGAGCGCCTTGCCCCGCGCATTCGGCGCGGCGATGGGCAGGCGCCAGACCTTCTCCTTGTAGGCCTGACCCTGGTCGGAGAAGAACAGGACCGGCGTGTGGGTGGAAGCCACAAACAGGCGGGTGACGAAATCCTCGTCGCGGGTCGCCATGCCGGAGCGGCCCTTGCCGCCGCGCTTCTGCGCCCGGTAGGTCGAGAGCGGCACGCGCTTGACGTAGCCGGCGTGGGACACGGTGACCACCATGTCCTCGCGGGCGATCAGGTCCTCGTCCTCGACGCTCGAATCGTAATCGACGATCTCGGTCCGGCGCGGCGTGGCGAACAGCGCGCGCACCTCGGCCAGCTCGGTCTTGACGATCGTCTGGATGCGGGCGCGGGAGCGCAGGATGTCGAGATAGTCGGCGATCTCGTCGGCGAGTTTCTTCAACTCGTCGCCGACCTCGTCGCGGCCGAGAGCGGTCAGGCGCTGCAGGCGCAGGTCGAGGATGGCGCGGGCCTGGGTCTCCGAGAGCCGGTAGGTGCCGTCCTCGGCGACGCGGTAGCGCGGATCATCCACCAGCGCGATCAGCGGCGCGATGTCGTGGGCCGGCCAGTCGCGGGCCATCAGGGCCTCGCGGGCGGTGTTCGGGTCCGGCGAGGTGCGGATCAGGCGGATCACCTCGTCGATGTTGGCGACCGCGATGGCGAGGCCGCACAGCACGTGGGCGCGCTCTCTAGCCTTGTTGAGCAGGAACTTCGTGCGCCGGGAGACGACCTCCTCGCGGAAGTCGTTGAAGGCCAGCAACAGGTCCTTCAGGTTCATCAGTTCGGGCCGCCCGCCGTTCAGCGCCACCATGTTGCAGCCGAACGAGGACTGGAGCGGCGTGTAGCGGTAGAGCTGGTTCAGCACCACGTCGGCGATGGCGTCGCGCTTGATCTCGACGACGATGCGCATACCGTCGCGGTCGGATTCGTCGCGCAGGTCCGAGATGCCCTCGACGCGCTTCTCCTTTACGAGTTCGGCGATCTTCTCGACCAGCGTGGCCTTGTTCACCTGATACGGGATCTCGGTGAAGATCAGCGCCTCGCGCTCCTTGCGCAGTTCCTCGACGTGAGACTTCGCCCGCATGATGATCGAGCCGCGGCCGGTGGCGTAGGCCTGCCGCGTGCCGGCGCGCCCGAGGATCAGGCCGCCGGTCGGGAAGTCGGGGCCGGGGACGATCTCGTTCAATGCCTCGATGGTCAGGCTCGGATCGTCGATGAGCGCAATGCAGGCATCGATCAGCTCGCCGAGATTGTGCGGCGGGATGTTGGTGGCCATGCCCACCGCGATGCCGCCCGCACCGTTGACCAGCAGGTTCGGGAAGCGGGCCGGCAGGACGGTCGGCTCCTCGTGCTCCCCGTCGTAGTTCGCCTGGAAATCGACGGTGTTCTTGTCGATGTCCGAGAGGAGGGCGCTGGCGGGCTTGGCGAGACGCGATTCGGTGTAGCGCATGGCCGCGGCCGGATCGCCGTCGACCGAGCCGAAATTGCCCTGCCCGTCGATGAGCATCAGGCGCATCGAGAAGTCCTGGGCCATGCGGACCAAGGCGTCGTAGATCGATTGGTCGCCGTGCGGGTGGTACTTACCGATCACGTCGCCGACGATGCGGGCCGACTTGACGTAGCGGCGCTCGGGCAGGTGCCCGCTCTCGTGCGCCGCGAACAGGATGCGTCGGTGCACGGGCTTGAGGCCGTCGCGCGCATCCGGCAGCGCCCGGCTCACGATCACGCTCATGGCGTAATCGAGATAGGACCGGCGCATCTCGTCGGTGATGGAGACGGGCTTGATGTCGGTGGCCGGCGGCGGCGCGCCCGTGCCGGTCGGATCGTTGTCGTCTGCCAACGTCGCTCTCTCGATTCTTTGTCTTTTCCCATGCCCCCGGAACAGGACCGGCGGGCAGGAAAGACCGCTAGGATGCGAGGCCCAGCCCCAAGCCTATCCCACCCTCTCCCTCATCCTGAGGTGCCGGAGCGCAGCGGAGGCCTCGAAGGAGGGCTCCAGACATCTCGGCGATCCCTGGAGCCCTCCTTCGAGGCCGCTCACGCGGCACCTCAGGATGAGGGGGGAGTGGGGGATAGAACACACGACCAAAGGCCGTCGTTTCAGTTACTTAAATATGAAGTGCGCGGCTTTCGCACAACAGCGGAGCGCCCGCGATCCCCGCTTTGCGGATGGCTCAGGGCGCCGGCGCCAGCGCGGCTTCCGCCGCAGCCAGATCCTCCGGCGCGTTGAGGTTCAGGAACGGGTCGACCGGCTCCACCGGCCAGGAGACCACATCCGCTCCGTGCCGCTCGATGAAGCCGCCGACGCGGCGCTCGCCCGCCGTGAGCCACGCCCGCAGATCGTCGCGAAGCGCGACCTCCCAGAGCGCGGAGGTGAAGTGGCGCCGCTCGCCCGAGGCCGCGAGCGCGATCGGCTTGTCCCCGGCGGCGGTCAGGCGCGCGACGAAATCGGTCGGCAGGAACGGCGCGTCGCCCGGCACGCTGGCGACGTGGGTGACGCCCATCTCTGCGGCGGCGTCGAGCCCGGCGAGGAGGCCGGCGAGCGGGCCGGGATGGTCCGGCACGGTGTCGGGCAGGATCGGGCCGGCGAAGACGCCGCGGAACCGCTCCGGGTCGCCGTTGGCGCTGAGCGCGAGTCGGCCCCCGCATTGCGGCCCGAGCCGCTCGGCGACGCGCTCCAGCAGGGTGCGGCCGCCCAAGACCCTGAGCGGCTTGTCGCCGCCGCCCATGCGCCGCGACAGGCCGCCGGCCAGGATCAGTCCGAGAGGCGGCGAAGACATCACTCGATGACGATGGGTCATTCTATGACGATCTTGGGTGCGGCCCGGCCCGCGGGCGCACCGTGAAGGTTGCCCCAGAGTTTTTCGGCGATCGCCCGGTAGACCTTGGCCTGAGGCCCGTCCGGATCGGTCGCGACCACGGGACGACCGGCGTCCGAGGTCTCGCGGATAGCCATGGTGAGCGGGATCTCGCCGAGGAACGGCACCTCCAGCCGCTGCGCCTCCTGGCGGGCGCCGCCATGGCCGAAGATGTCGGAGGCGTGCCCGCAATTCGGACAGATGAAGGTCGCCATGTTCTCGATCACGCCGAGAATCGGCACCGAGACCTTGCGGAACATCGTCACGCCGCGCCGCGCGTCGATGAGCGCGAGATCCTGCGGCGTCGAGACGATCACGGCGCCGGACAAAGGCGTCGCCTGGGCCATGGTGAGCTGGGCGTCGCCCGTGCCCGGCGGCATGTCGACGATCAGCACGTCGAGATCGCCCCAGGCCACGTCGCGCAGCATCTGGGTGATGGCGGACTGCACCATCGGCCCGCGCCAGATCATCGCCGATTCCGGCTCGATCAGGAAACCGATCGACATCGCCTTCAGGCCGTAGGCCTCCATCGGCTCCAGCACCTTGCCCTCGATCACCCGCGGCTTGCCCGACAGCCCCAGGAGCTTCGGCACCGAGGGGCCGTAGATGTCGGCATCCAAGAGCCCGACCTTGAGGCCCTGCGCCCGCAAGGCGAGGGCGAGGTTGCAGGCGGTGGTGGACTTGCCGACGCCGCCTTTTCCGGAGGCCACCGCCACGATGTGGCGCACGCCCGGCAGCGCATTGCCCTGACGCGGCGGGGCCGGGGCGGCGCCCGATTGACGCGGCGCGCCGGGGCCCGGTGCGTTGGGCCGCTCGGAGGTGAGGCTCGCCAGCACGCTCGACACGCCGGGCAAGGCCAGTACCCGCCCCTCCGCCTCACGGCGGACCGGCTCGAACCGCTCGGCCTCGCTCGGATCGATCGAGATCGAGAACATCACCCGGCCGCCCGCATCGATCACCACCTGCGACAGGCGGCCGGAGCCGGGCAGCGTGGTGCCGCCGCGATCGACCGTGACGGTCGAGAGCGCCTTCAGCACGTCGTCGCGGGTGATGGCCAAGGGAGAAGCTCCATCGAGCGGTTTTTTCGGACCTTTCGTCCATCTAACCGCGCGGGCCGGAAACACCAGCCCGCAGGCCTTTTCAGCGCCGTTGTCCCGGCGGGATGGCGATCAGGTTGCATTCCTCCATCGGCCCGCGCACGACCGTGCCGTCGCCGCGCCGGTAGAAGCCGTGGCGGACATGCCGGCAGCCGAGGGGGCCGCGCAGCCGCTTCACCCGCTCGATATGGACGCCGCGATAGCGCCGGTTGGAAAAATCGTGCCCGCCGATCCGCACGCCGGGGCCGAACCGCACCTCGGCGCAGGCCGGCCCCGCCATCGCCAGAACGAGGGCGAGTGCCGCCGCCGCATGCCTCATCCGCGTCTTCCTCTCCTGAACCAAGACCGGCCTCGCTCGTTGTCGAGGCAATCGCCGGGACCGCGCGACGTGCGTGCCGTCCTGATGCGTATCCTATTGTCCGAGTTGGAGAAGACCCCCCATGCACCAGGGCAACCATCGCGACCACGAGGGCGCGAAGAAGCTCTTCGAGCTGACCAAAGACGTCAAGGTCGCGATGCTTACCACCGCCGACCAGGACGGGACGCTCAACAGCCGCCCGATGTGGAACAACGACATCGACGAGAACGGCGACATCTGGTTCTTCACCAAGCTGCACAGCCCCAAGACCGCCGAGATCGGCCGCGACAATCAGGTGAACCTCGCCTATTCCGACCCGTCGAGCCAGACCTACGTCTCGATCGCCGGCAAGGCCGAGGTAATCCGCGATCAGGCGCTCATCGACGAGAAGTGGAAGGAGAGCCTCAAGACGTGGTTCCCCAACGGCAAGAACGACCCCGAGGTCGGCCTGATCCGCATCCACCCGGAGCAGGGCGAATACTGGGACAGCCCGTCCTCGACGATGGTCCACCTCTACGGCTACGTCAAGGCCTCGCTCACCGGCGAGAGCCCCAAGACCGAGACCAAGAAGGTCAATCTGGCCTGATTCTTTTCGGGGTTTCCCGAAGCGCCTCCGCCCCTCGGCGGGGGCGTTTTCGTGGGTGGAGGCCACGGGCTCATGCGGGTTTCGCCGTTTCCCTGACACCTGCCGCCGCGTCATTCCGGGGCGCCGAAGGCGAACCCGGAATCCATGATCGGGCGCGACGGCGCAGCGTCAGCCGAGCATCGCGCATCACGGGTGGATTCCGGGTTCCGCTATGCGGCCCCGGAATGACGGCGCCGTTAAGCCGCCGTTGATCGCAACGGCGATCCGGCCCAAGCTCGACCGCTCGCACCGAAGGAAGCGCCGAAGGCCCATGCCCGACCTCGCGACACGGGTCTACAACCACAACTTCCGCATCGATCCGATCGTCCGCTCGCTGCTCGATACGGATTTCTACAAGCTCCTGATGGCGCAGATGATCTTCCGCCGTCACCGCGACGTGCGGGCGAGCTTCGCCATCCAGAACCGTTCGGTGCGGGTGCGCGTCGGCGACGAGATCGATCTCGGGGCCTTGCGCGAGCAGCTCGACCACGCCCGCACGCTCCGCCTCAGCCGCGGCGAATCCACTTGGCTGCGCGGCAACACCTTCTACGGCAAGCGCCAGATCCTCTCCTCGGAGTTCATGGCGTGGTTCGAGGAGTTCCGGCTGCCCGACTACGAGCTGGAGACCCGCGACGGACAGGTGGCGCTGACCTTCCACGGCCCCTGGGTCGAGACCACGCTCTGGGAGGTGCCGGCGCTGGCGATCCTCAACGAGCTGCGCTCGCGGGCGGTGCTGCGCGATCTGGGCAAGTTCGAGCTGCAGGTGCTCTACGCCCGCGCCATGACCCGCGTCTGGGAGAAGATCGAGCGGCTGAAGCGCCTGCCCGATCTCTCCATCGCGGATTTCGGCACGCGGCGGCGCCACGGCTTCCTGTGGCAGGATTGGTGCGTGCAGGCGATGAGCGAGGGCCTGGGGCCCAAAAGCTTCCTCGGCACGTCGAACTGCCTGATCGCCCAGCGCCGGGAGGTCGAAGCGGTCGGCACCAACGCCCACGAGCTGCCGATGGTCTACGCGGCGCTGGCGGGCGACGACGACGCGGCGCTGGCCGCCGCGCCCTACGCGGTGCTGGCCGACTGGCAGCAGGATTACGAGGGCAACCTGCTGGTCATCCTGCCCGACACCTACGGCACGACCGGATTCCTGAGACACGCCCCCGACTGGCTCACCGCCTGGACCGGCATCCGCATCGACTCGAAAGACCCGATCGAGGGCGGCGAGGAGGCGCTCGCGTTCTGGCGCGCCCGAGGCTGCGACCCGCGTGAAAAACTCGCGATCTTCTCCGACGGGCTCGATATCGCGGACATCGAGCGCATCCACGCCCATTTCCACGGCCGGATGCGGATCGGCTACGGCTGGGGCACGCGGCTGACCAACGACTTCCGCGGCCTCGTGCCGGACGGGCGGCTCGATCCGATCTCGGTGGTCTGCAAGGTCGTCTCGGCCGAGCGGCGCCCGACCGTGAAGCTCTCCGACAACCCGAGCAAGGCGCAGGGGCCGGCCGAGGAGGTGGCCCGCTACAAGCGGGTGTTCGGGGTCGGCGAGCAGGCGGCGCTGCCGGTCTCGGTCTGAGCCGGCAAGCTTCTACACCTCGCCCGAGCGCTCGCGCAGGCCCGCGGCCTCCTCCAGCCAGTTGAGGATTTCCGGCGCGCGCCAGGGTTTCGGCATGAAGGTCGCGGTGACGCGCAGGTCGCTCGGCTGGTCGCCGGCATCGCCCGAGGTCAGCAGCAGCCGGATGCGCGGCCACGTCACGCCGATGATGCGGGCGAGCTCGAAGCCGCCGATCGTGCCCGGCGTGCGCACGTCGGAAAACACCACGTCGATGCCTTCGCCGCGCTGGCGCAGGATCTCGAGCGCGCGCTCGGCCGTCTCGGCCTCGATCACCTCGAAGCCCTTCTCCTCGAGGAGCTCGGCCGCGAGGTAGCGCTCGTCGGGCTCATCCTCGACGACGAGAATGACGGGCTTGTGGCCCGTGGGTCGTGCGTCACTCATGGCCCTGGCACAATTCTGAGCCCGAGGGGGAGGCACGGGTCGACCCGCACGCATGGAACTCCCCGATCGGGTCTCCGGCACCGCTGCACGATAGATGGGCGGACGCGAACGTCTGTCATTCAACGGCAACAGCGGGCGGATTTGTTGCATGAGCACACGGCCCGCATGCGCTTTTCGCGGCCACCTGCGTCGATTGCCCGCGCCGCACGCAGGGCTTTCGCCGATTCGGAACGCCGGTCGGCAAGGTCAAGGCTGGGCTTGGAATAAAATCCGCATTTTCAACAGGGAGCGTGGAGCTTGAGCGGTTGACCGGAGGCGGCTCAGCCGTGTTCACTCTTTGTTCTATTCACGGTCCTTCAATCCGCCCCGGTCCATGCCCCCTGCCCCCCTCCCTGATCCGCCGGACCCGCAGGCTGCCGCGCCACGGCAGGGTTTGGCGCGTGTCCCCTCCCCGCAAGGGGAAGGAGAGGCGCTCCATCCTGTTCGCACGAAGGGATGCGAAGACGAAGGCCCTGATCCGACGGCTCCGACAGCGGGCCGACCTCCCCCGGCGCGCGCCAAGAACGTCCTGGCCGAGCTGCGCCGCCTCGCCGAGCCTGCCGCCACGGCGCGGACCGGCGGGGCCGTGCTGCCGTTCGGGGCCTCTGGTCTCGATGGCGCCCTGCCGGGAGGCGGGCTGGCGCTCGGCGCGCTGCACCAGATCCACGAGGGCGGCCCGCGCGGGCGCTACGCCGCCTCCGCCGTGCTGTTCGCGGGCGGCATTCTGGCCCGGCTCGACGGACCCGTGCTGTGGTGCCTGCACAGCCGCGACCTGTTCGCCCCGGCGCTCGCCCGCGTCGGGCTCCATCCCGACCGGGTGGTCTATTGCGAGACGTGGCGCGACGCCGAGGTGCTGCCCGCCATGGAAGAAGGCCTGCGCCACCGGGGGCTGGCCGGCGTCGTCGGCGAGCTGACCCGCATGGCGCTGACGCCGTCGCGCCGGCTCCAACTCGCCGCGGAAGGCTCGGGCGTGACCGCGCTGGTGCTGCACCGGGTCTGCGCGGGCGAGGCGGCCGAGCCCGAGCCGTCCGCCGCCCGTACCCGCTGGCGGGTGAGCCCGGCCCCGTCCGACACGGACAACCCCCGTCACCTCGGCCGCCCGCGCTGGCGGCTCGACCTGCAGCGCTGCCGCGGCGGGGCGCCGGGCTCGTGGATCGTGGAGGCCTGCGATGCGCAGGGTCGTCTCGCTGTGCCTGCCCTCCTGGCCGACCGACCGGCTGCGCCGGAGCGCGTCCCCCGCCGCGCCGCCGTCCGGTGAGCCGCTGGCGACCGTGCGCCAGGACGGCCCACGCCGGGTGCTGGCCGGGATCGACGCCGCCGCCCGGCGCGCGGGCTTGAAGCGCGGCATGCCCGCGGCCCAGGCCATGGCGATGGTGCCGGGCCTGCGCCTCGCCGCGGCCGAGCCCGAGGCCGACGCGGCGGCGCTGATGCGGCTCGGGCTCTGGTGCCTGCGCTACGCCCCCCTCGTCGCCCTCGATCCGCCCGACGGCCTGCTGATCGACATCGCGGGCGCCGCCCACTTGCACGGCGGCGAGGCGGCGCTGATGGCCGACCTTTTGGCACGGCTGGAGCGGACCGGCCTGTGCGCCCGCCTCTCGCTCGCCGACACGCCGGGCGGCGCCTGGGCGCTCGCCCGATTCGGGCCGGGCGGGATCGTGCTCCCGGGCGGCCTCGGCGATGCCCTGTCGCCGCTGCCGGTCGCGGCCCTGCGCCTGCCGCCGGAGACCGTCGCGGCGCTTCGCGAGGTCGGCCTCGCGCGAATCGGCGGGCTGATGCGGGCGCCCCGCGCGCCGCTGCGCCGCCGCTTCGGTCCGGAGCCGCTGCTTCGCCTCGACCGGGCGCTCGGCGCCGAGCCGGAGCCGCTGGCCTTCCTCACCGCGCCCGACATGCCGCAGGCCGCCGCGCGCTTCGCCGAGCCGGTCAGTAGCCCGGAGGTGCTGGCGAAAGTCGTGGCCGATCTCTGCGCCCGGCTGGCGCCCGATCTGGAGCGGACCGGGCTCGGGGCGCGCCGCCTCGATCTCGTCTTCCGCCGGGTCGACCGCCTCGATCAGGCGATCCGTGTCGGCACCGCGCGGGGCAGCCGCGACGCAGGCCATCTCGCCCGCCTCCTGACCGAGCGCCTGCCGCGGATCGATCCCGGCTTCGGCATCGAGGAGATGGTGCTGACCGCCTCCCGCACCGAGCCCCTGGCCGAGCGCCAGCTCTCGGGCGCGGTCCTCGGGCAGGGCCCGGAGATCGCCGACCTCGCCGCGCTCATCGACACGCTGCGCCTGCGCCTCGGGGCGGAGCGGGTCTACCGGCTGGCGCCGGTCGAGAGCGACCTGCCCGAGCGCGCGGTGCGCCGCGTCGCCCCGCTCAGTGCCCCCTCGGGCGCGCTCTGGCCCGCCGATCTGCCGCGCCCGGCCCGCCTCCTCGACGCCCCCGAGCCGGTCGCCGCGATGGCCGAGATTCCCGACGCGCCGCCCCTGTTCTTCGTCTGGCGCGGCGCCCGCCACCGCGTCGCCCGCGCCGACGGGCCGGAGCGCATCCTGGGCGAATGGTGGGTCGCGCCGGGCGAGACCGACATGACCCGCGACTATTACCGAGTCGAGACCGAGGCCGGTGAGCGCTTCTGGCTGTTTCGCGACGGCCCGATGGAGGCCGAGGGCCGCTGGTGGCTGCACGGGCTCGGCGAGGCGTGAGGGTTTTTGCTCGCGCTTTCCCCTCTCCCTTGCGGGGAGGGGTAGGGGTGGGGGTGGTTCAGGAGGAACCGCAGCGGTGCCTTCTGCCCGACCCCCACCTCCTACCTCCTCCCCGCAAGGGGGAGGAGAAGCCCGGCGGCGGCCGAGGCGATGACATCTTACGCCCCCAGCGGGGCGCCCGGTGAGCCTCCCCGAACTCCACGTCACCACCCACTTCTCCTTCCTGCGCGGCGCGTCGAGCCCGGAAGAGCTGTTCGCGGCAGCCGCCCTGCTCGGCATCCCGGCGCTCGGCGTGACCGATCACGGCTCGCTCGCCGGGATGGTCCGGGCGCATCAGGCGGCCAGGACGACGGGCGTGCGCCTCGTCGTCGGCTGCCGGCTCGATCTCGAGGATGCGCCGCCGCTCCTCGTCTATCCGACCGACCGGGCGGCCTATGGCCGGCTGTGCCGGCTGCTGAGCCTCGGCAAGGCGCGGGGCGGCAAGGGCCGCTGCGTGCTGGCGTGGCAGGACGTCGAGGCGTGGCAGGAGGGTCTGTTCGCCATCCTGCTGGTGGAGCACACCGATCCGCGCCTCGGCGACGAGTTGGCGCGCCTCAAAACCCTGTTCGGGGCGCGCGCCTCCTGCGCCCTGACCCGCCGCTTCCGGCCCGACGACGCGGCGCGGCTCGATGCCCTCGCCGGGGCCGCCCGGCGGGCGCGGGTGCCGGTCGTCGCCACCGGCGACATCCTCTACCACGTGGTCGGGCGGCGCCGGTTGCAGGACGTGGCGACCTGCATCCGCCGCGGCGTCACGATCGAGCGGGCGGGATTCCTGAAGGAGCGCCACGCCGACCGCTTCCTGAAGGCGCCCGAGGAGACCGCGCGCCTGTTCGCCCGCTTCCCGGAAGCGCTCGCGCGCGCGCAAGACATCGCGCAGGCCTGCCGCTTCTCGCTCGACGACCTCGCCTACGAATACCCCTCGGAATCCGGCCCCGACGGCCGGACCGCACGGGAGCGGCTGGACGTCCTGACCTGGGCCGGGGCCGAGCGGCGCTATCCGGAGGGCGTGCCGGAGGCGGTGGCGCGGCAACTCGTCCACGAACTCGGGCTGATCGCCCGGCTCGGCTACGCACCGTACTTCCTGACGGTCCATTCGATCGTCGAATACGCCGAAACCCAAAAAATCCTGTGCCAGGGTCGCGGCTCGGCGGCGAATTCCGCGGTCTGCTACTGCCTGGGCATCACCGCGATCGATCCGATCCAGCAGACCCTGCTGTTCGAGCGCTTCGTCTCCGAGGCCCGGCGCGAGCCGCCCGACATCGACGTCGATTTCGAGCACGAGCGCCGCGAGCAGGTGATCCAGTGGATTTTTGAAACTTACGGCCGCCACCGCGCCGCGCTGACCGCCGTCGTCAGCCGGTTTCGCGCCCGCGGGGCGCTCCGCGAGGTCGGCAAGGTGATGGGCCTGCCGGAGGAGGTGACCGGCGCCCTCAACCGGCTGACCTGGCCCTGGGGCGGCGAGGGGGCGGGCGAGCGGGAACTGAAGGCGCTGGGCCTCGACCCGGCCGACCGGCGCCTGCGGCTCACCCTGGAGATCGCCCGCGAGCTGATCGACACGCCGCGCCACCTGTCGCAGCATCCCGGCGGCTTCGTGCTCACCCTCGACCGCCTCGACGAACTCGTGCCGGTCGAGCCCGCCGCGATGGAGAACCGTCAGGTCATCGAGTGGGACAAGGACGACATCGACGCCCTCAAGTTCATGAAGGTCGACGTGCTGGGGCTCGGCATGCTCGGCTGCCTGCGCCGCGCCTTCGCGCTTCTGGACACGGCCAAGAGCCTCCCGCTCGACCTCGCCGCGATCCCGCAGGACGATCCCGCCACCTTCGCGATGATCCGGAAAGCGGACACGGTCGGCGTGTTCCAGATCGAGAGCCGCGCGCAGATGGCGATGCTGCCGCGGATGAAGCCGAGAAAGTTCTACGACCTCGTGATCGAGGTGGCGCTGGTGCGTCCCGGCCCGATCCAGGGCGACATGGTCCATCCCTATCTGCGCCGCCGGGAGGGGCGCGAGGAGGTGACCTATCCGACGCCCGCCTTGCGAAAGGTGCTCGAAAAGACGCTCGGCGTGCCGCTGTTCCAGGAGCAGGCGATGCAGGTCGCCATGGTCGGTGCGGGCTTCACCGCCGCGGAGGCCGACGAGCTGCGCCGCTCGATGGCGACCTTCAAGATGACGGGGGGCGTCCACCGCTTCGAGAGCCGGCTGATCGAGGGGATGGTCGCCAACGGCTACGCGCGCGACTTCGCCGAGCGCACCTTCCGCCAGCTCGAAGGCTTCGGCTCCTACGGCTTCCCGGAGAGCCACGCCGCCTCCTTCGCGCTGCTTGCCTACGCCTCGTCCTACCTGAAGTGTCACCACCCGGACGTTTTTTGCGCCGCCCTCCTGAACGCGCAGCCGATGGGCTTCTACGCCCCCGCCCAGATCGTGCGCGACGCCCGCGAGCACGGCGTCCCGATCCACCCCGTCGACGTGAATCTTTCGGAATGGGACTGCACCCTGGAGCCGACGGAGTCCGGGCGCCTGCTCGCGGTGCGGCTCGGCCTGCGCCTCGTCGGCGGCCTGCCTGAGCGCGACGGCGCCCGTCTGGTCGCCGCGCGAAAATCTCAAAAAGAATTCGCGACGCTGGCCGCGCTGTCGCGGCGCACCGGCCTGCCCACCGCCTCGCTGGCCTGCCTCGTGCGGGCGGATGCCTTCCGCTCGCTCGGCCTGAACCGGCGCGAGGCCGCCTGGGCGGTGCGCGCCCTGGTGCCGGCACCGCTGCCGCTCTTCGCCGCCGCGGCGCAGGAGGGCTCGGCCGAGCCCGCCATCGCCGAGCCGCCCGTGGCGCTGCCACCGCTGAGCGCGGGCGGCGAGGTCGTGGCCGATTACCGCGCCAAGGGCCTCAGCCTGCGGGCCCATCCGCTGAGCTTCCTGCGGGCCGAACTGACGGCGCTCGGCGACCGGCCCTGCGACCGGCTGGGCCAAGCCCGCGACGGGGCGCGGCTCACCGTCTGCGGCCTCGTGCTGATGCGCCAGCGGCCGGGCTCGGCCAAGGGCACCCTGTTCCTGACCCTGGAGGACGAGACCGGTATCGCCAACCTGATCGTGCGCCCGGACCTGTTCGAGCGCAGCCGCCGCACGGTGCTGGCCGCCCGGCTGATGGCCTGCCGCGGCCGGGTTCAAAAGGTCGGCGCAGTCGTCCACCTCATCGCCGCGGAGCTGTTCGACCGCTCCGCTCTCATCGCCCGGATCGGCGAGGAGGGCGCGCCGTCGGAGCCGGAGCCCGGCCGGGGACCGCTGCGCGTGCATGCCCGCAACTTCCGCTGAGACCCGCGACATCGAACGACGAAAGCCCCCGGAGCGGCGGACCGCTCCGGGGGCTTTCTTCACCCGTTCCACGAGAGCCGGCCCCGAGGGGACCGGCCCGACCTGATGTCAGCGCGCCGCCATCTTCTTGGGCAGCTTGAACGCCCAGAAGCTGCCGCCCTGGTTGATGCCGGCGGTGGACTTGGCCACCTCGCCGCCCCAGAGCGGGACCGCGCCGCCCCAGCCGGCCGCGACGCCGATCCATTGCTCGCCGTCCTGCTCCCAGGTGATCGGCGAGGAGACCACGCCGGTGCCGACCTGGAACTTCCACACCTCTTCGCCGGACTTGGCGTCGAAGGCCTTCAGGAAGCCCTCCGGCGTGCCGGTGAAGACGAGGTTGCCGCCGGTGGTGAGCACGCCGCCCCAGAGCGGGGCCTTGTTCTTGTAGTTCCACACCACCTTGCCGGTGGCCGGGTCGATGGCTTTGAGCGAACCGATATGGTCCTCGAAGATCGGCTTGATGGTGAAGCCGGCACCGAGATAGGCGGCGCCCTTCTTGTAGTTCACCGGCTCGTTCCAGATGTCCATGCCCCACTCGTTGGAGGGGACGTAGAACAGCTTGGTGTCGGGGCTGTAGGCGACCGGCATCCAGTTCTTGCCGCCGAGGAAGCTCGGCACCGCGAACACGGACTTGCCCTTTTTGCCGTCCTCGGACTTCGACGGGTCGCCGGGGCGGAACGCGTCGTCGTAGATCGGACGGCCGTCCTTACCGATGCCCTTGGCCCAGTTGATCTTTTCCACGAACGGCGAGGCCGAGATGAACTTGCCGTTGGTGCGATCCAGAACGTAGAAGAAGCCGTTGCGGTCGGCCGTGGCGCCGGCCTTGACGGTCTTGCCGTCCTTCTGGAGATCGAACGGCACGAACTCGTTCACGCCGTCGAAGTCCCAGCCGTCATGCGGCGTGGTCTGGAAGCCCCACACGATCTCGCCGTTGTCGGGGTTGAGCGCGATGCGCGAGGCCGACCACTTGTTGTCGCCGGGGCGCAGGGCCGAGTTCCACGGGCCCGGATTACCGGTGCCGAAGTACAGGAGGTTGGTCTCGGCGTCGTAGGTGCCCCCGAGCCAGGTGGCGCCGCCGCCGTACTTCCACAGGTCGCCCGGCCAGGTCTCGTTGACCTTGCCGGTCATCGTCGAGGGCTTGCCGTTCAGCTCGCCCATATGGCCTTCGATGACGGGGCGCTTCCAGATGACCTCGCCGGTCTCGGCGTCGCGCGCCTCGACCCGGCCGACGATGCCGAACTCGCCGCCCGACACGCCGGTGATGATCTTGCCGTTCACGATCAGCGGGGCGGCGGTGTAGCTGTAGCCGGCCTTGAAGTCGTCGATGTCCTTGCGCCACACCACCTTGCCGGTCTTGGCGTCGAGCGCGACCAGCTTGGCGTCGAGCGTGCCGAAATAGACCTTGTCCTTGTAGAGCGCCGCACCCCGGTTCACCACGTCGCAGCAGGGCAGGATGCCTTCGGGCAGGCGGGCGTTGTATTCCCACAGCTTCTCGCCGGTGCGGGAATCGACCGCGTACATCCGCGAATACGAGCCGGTGACGTAGATCACGCCGTCCTTGACCAGCGCCTGACTCTCCTGGCCGCGCTGCTTCTCGCCGCCGAACGAGAAGGAATAGGCCGGGACGAGGCCCTGGATCGTCTCCTTGTTGATGGCCTTCAGCGGCGAGTAGCGCTGCGCCTGGAGGCCGAGGCCGTAGGTGACGACGTCGTCGGGGGTCTTGGCGTCGTTGAGGATCGCCTCGTTGCTGACGCCGCCGGACGTCTTGCTGGCCTCGGGCGCCGCGAGCGCCTGGGACGCGCCCGCAAGCAGCGCCGCCGCCCCCACGGCCGCGAGGAACCGGTCACGCACCTTCATCGCACTTCCTCCTGATCTGAACGGGCGGCCGGCGGACCTTGTCTCGGTCGCTCGAACGGTCTCCCATGATCGGCAAGTTATCCACGCGCGGGCGGCGTGGTTATTGGCCATAAGTCGAAGATAAGGATTTTTGCGGCGCAGAAAATCGATAGAGGGCAGAATCTCAGCTGAATTCTGCAGTCGATCGTACAGAGGCGGACATCAAAAACCTCGGACCACGCATAAGGCGCGACCCAAGGCCTTTCGATGATTCAAAGCCTCACGACCGAGGCAATCTCATAAGCTTCCGAACGGGTCGCCGCGGAAGCCGAGTTCCCCCCTCTCCCCACGTGCGGGGAGAGGGGATGCGCGGTCAGCGTGGCAGCCGCTCTCAGAAGCCCTTCGGCGGCAAAAACGTCACCCCGTAGCGTTCGCAGATCGCCTTCAGCCGCCCGTCCTCCGTCATCGCCCCGAGCGCTTCGCCGACGGCGTAGCCGAGGTCGCGCGAATCGGAGCGCACCGCCCCGCCCAGTTCCCAGCTCGTCTTCACCAGCCCGCCGAGCGCGATCTCGACCACGGGGAAGCGGTCCGGACCGGCCTTGGCCGCGAACAACGCCGCCTCGATCGCCGGGCGCGTGCCGGCCAGGATCGCGGTCTCGCCGGAAAGAAACGCCTTGGCGGCCTCGTCGAAGTTGCGGAAGTGCTTGAGATTGTTCCGGTAGCGCCCGTTCTCGGCCATGAGGATCTGCAGGTCGGAGGCGCTGGCGCCCTCGACCGCGACCTGATTCTCCTCGATGTCGGGGAAGCTCGAAAATCCCTCCATCCTGTCCCGCGCCCAGGCGAAGGCGAGGCGTTGCTCGAAATAGGGGCGCACCAGGAAGATCTGCTCGTTGCGGATGCCCAAGAGCTTGTCGTTCGGCACGTGCAGCATCAGGTCGGCGAGCTTCGAGCCGGCGAGATCGCCCTTCCACAGGTTGAGGCGGAAATCGCCGTCGACGTTCTCGCCGGCATCCACCAGGCGCAGGTCGAGCTTGAGCTTCAGCGAATCGGCCAGCGCCTGGGCCACGTCCACGTCGATGCCGACGGGTTTCTCGTCGCGCAGGTCGGAGAACGGGGCGTTCTCGGCGTAGAGCGCGACCCGCAGGGTGCCGTCGCCCGTCACCTCGTCGAGGGGACGGGACCGGGCGGGACTCGCCGCGAGGGCCGCGAGACCCGCCAGCACGCCGCGTCGGGTGGGGAAGCGCGCCACGGCTACTCTTCGTGCTTGGCTTCGAGGTAGGTGCGGATCGCCCACATGGCTTCCTGCGAGAGGATGCCGTCGAAGGCCGGCATCTTGGTCACGCCGTTGATGACGGCGCCGTGCTTCATCCGCTCGACGAAGTACTCGTCGCCCTCCTTGCCGGTCGGCAGGTAGCGCAGGTCCGGGGCGAGGCCGCCGGAGATCATCTGCAGGCCGTGGCAGCGGGCGCAGTTCTGGTTGTAGCCGGAATCGCCGATCGCCACCGCCTTCTCGTTGCCGCGATAGGGGTTCTCCACCTTCCATTCCGTACCGAGGGGGTCGAGCCCGTCGGTATTGACCGGCTGGGGCTGCACGTCGCCGTGGGCGAGCGCGCCGCCCGCGAGCACGAGGCCGAGCAGAAGCCCGCCCGCGAGAGCATCGGCCCGAAAGGTGGCTGCCGGCTTTCGGGGGAAAGCCGATGCGGCACAAGAACCTAGACACTCGTCCTGGATCCGAGATCCAGGACGAGTGTCTAGACGAATTCGTGTGGTCATGTCCGTCTCGCTCCCTGCCTGCCCCGAGGGGTGGCGCGTCGTGCGGGAGGCGGGTCAGCCAAAAGCCCGCGCTCCTCGATTGTGAGCCACGGTATCAAGCCGGCCGGGAGCGACCCATTGTGCTTTGGTACGACGCGCTTGAGCGTCGATCTGCGACCTTGGTCCAATATCGGCGCCGCGAACCTCGCGCCTATGCTTGCCCCAAAATCCAGGGTGGAACCGTTCGGGGCACGATGCCGACACGCGCCGATCTCGCCGACGGCGGCCAACGGGCTTGGGGCAGGCGTGCTCTGCGGCCCCTCCTGACGGCGTTCGCCCTCCTCATTGCCGCCCCGGCGCTCGCGAGCCCGCCCAAGAGCCCCCCCCTTGCGATCCACTATGTCGAGCGCCGGGTGGAGCGCCCGACCCCGCTCAACAACGAGCCGCCGATCCCCGACGACGAGGGGCTTCGCGGGGCGGAGCTGGGGCTTCGCGACGGCAACGCCACCGGCCGCTTCGTCGGCCTGTCCTTCGCCCTCAAGACGACGGTGGTGGAACCCGGCGCCGACCTGCCCGCGGCGCTCGCCGCGCTGACGCGGGAGAACGGCGGCCCCTTGCGCTTCCTCGTGGTCAACGCCCCGGCCGACGACCTGCTCGCCATCGCCGACGCCCCCGAGGCGCGCGAGGCGGTGATGCTCAATATCGGCGCCCCGGACGTGCGCCTGCGCGACCGCGACTGCCGCGCCCGGCTCCTGCACGTGCTGCCCTCGCGCGACATGCTCACCGACGCGCTGGCGCAGCTCCTCCTGTTCAAGCGCTGGAACCGCCTGCTGCTGGTCTCCGGCCCCGGCGCGGACGACGCCCTCTACGCGGACGCTCTCCGCAAGAGCGCGAAAAAATTCGGCGCCCGGATCGTCGCCGAGGCAAGCTTCGACGCTCGCGGCGCCGACCTGCGCGACTCGGCGCTGAAGGAATTTCCGGTCATCACCCGCGGCCCCGAGCACGACGTGGTGGCTGTGGCCGACGAGCGGGCCGAGTTCGGGGCCAACCTCGTCTACAACACCGCCTCGCCCCGCCCCGTCGTCGGCACGCAGGGGCTGACGCCGACCGCCTGGGGCCGCCCGGTCGAGGCCTGGGCCGCCGTGCAGTTGCAGGAGCGCTTCGCCAAGCTCGCGGGCCGCCCGATGGGCGCCATCGACTGGGCCGGCTGGATGGCGGTCCACGCCGTGACGGAGGCCGCCACCCAACTCAAGTCGAGCGACCCGACCGCGATCCGCGACCTTCTCTTGTCCAAAAAATTCGAGGTCGGCGGCTTCAAGGGGCGCGCGCTCAGCTTCCGCCCCTGGAACGGGCAATTGCGCCAGCCGGTCTTCGTGCTCTGGCCCGGGGCCGTCGTCGCCGCCGCCCCGGTCGAGGGCTTTCTGCACCGGCGCACCGAACTCGACACGCTGGGGCTCGACGAGCCCGAGAGCGCCTGCCGCGCCTTCGGAGGCACCCCATGATTCTTTCGCGATTTCTTGTCGGTGCGGCCCTGCTGATGCCGCTCGGCGCGCAGGCGCACGAGGTCTACGTCTCGAACGAGCGCGACAACACCGTCTCGGTGATCGATTCCGCGACCTGGGAGGTGACCCGCACCTTTCCCGTCGGCCGGCGCCCGCGCGGGCTGACCTTCTCGCGGGACGGCAAGCGCCTGTTCGTCTGCGCCAGCGATTCCGACGCCGTGCAGGTGATCGACCCCGACACCGGAAAGCCGCTGCACGACCTGCCCTCGGGCGAGGACCCGGAACAGTTCGCGCTGGCGCCCGACGGCCGGACGCTCTTCATCGCCAACGAGAACAACGCGACGACGACCGTGGTCGATGCCGACACCCGCAAGGTGCTGGCGCAGATCGATGTCGGCATCGAGCCCGAGGGCATGGCGGTGAGCCCGGACGGCCAGCTCGCGGTGACGACCTCCGAGACCACCAACATGGTCCACTGGATCGACACGAAGTCGCTCCAGGCGACCGACGCGACGCCGGTCGGCCAGCGCCCGCGCCACGCCGAGTTCACCCGCGACGGCCAACGGCTCTGGGTCTCCTCCGAGATCGGCGGCACGGTGGCGGTGATCGACGTCGCGAGCCGTCAGGTGGTCGAGACCATCGGCTTCGAGATCAAGGGGATTTCCGGCGACCGCATCCAGCCGGTCGGCATCGCGCTGTCGGAGGATGGCCGCAACGCCTTCGTGGCGCTCGGGCCGTCCGACCGGGTCGCCGTGGTCGATACCGAGAGCTTCAAGGTGAAGGCCTACATCCTCGTCGGCCGCCGGGTCTGGCACGTCGCGGCCCTGCCGGGCGGCGAGCGGCTGGTGACGACCAACGGCGTGTCGGGCGACGTGACGGTGATCGATGCGGGTGCGATGAAGGCGCTGCGCAGCATCAAGGTCGGGCGCTACCCGTGGGGCGCCGCGGTGCGGCCGGCGGCGGGCGAGGCCAAGGGGAAGGACGGGCGTTCGGCAGGGGCCGCCGAGTGAGTCACGCCGCGGGCCGCTTCACCGTACCCTCCCCCCTCCGCGGGGGAGGGTGCCCGCGGAGCGGGCGGGAGAGGGGAGCGAAGGCTCCGCTTGGCCGCCCTCGACGCGAAATCCTCGGAACCGTCGCTCCCCTCTCCCGACCTCCTTCGGGGGCCACCCTCCCCCGCAGAGGGGGGAGGGATGCGCGCGCGGCTATGCGCTTTTTCTTCGTGAGCATTTTTGCGGCGCTGCTCCTCGCCCACCCCGCCCAAGCCGGCACCCTCGAACGCGCCGGAATGGAGAAAAACTTCCCCCCGCCCCTCGTCGTCGGCGAGCGCGACGATCGCCTTCCCATCTGGCCGATCCTTAAGCAGGAGGCCGGTTCCTACGAGGTCGTCGCCTACGCCTTCGAATCGATCGACTTCGCCCGCATCCCCGGCTTCGGCGGCACGGCCCCCAACCTCCTGATCGCGCTCGCCCCCGACGGCACCTTTCGAGACGCCAAGGTGATCGCCCATCACGAGCCGGTCTTCCTCGAAGGGCTGGGCTCCGAGCCGCTCTTCGCCTTCGTCGAGCAGTATGTCGGCCTCTCGGCTCGCCAGCCGATCCGGGTCGGGCGGCCGAACGCGCGGGGCAGCGGCGCCGCGCCCGCCACCACCGTCGACGGCATCTCGATGGCCACCGCCTCGACCCGCGTCATCAACGAGACGATGCTCGCCGCCTCGCTCGCGGTCGCGCGGGAAAAGCTCGGCTTCGGCGCGGTCAATGCCGGCCTGCGGGTCGAGGCCAAGCCGGATGTCGAACCGCTGAGCCTCGCCGAACTGGAGCGGCGCGGCTGGATCAAGCGCTGGCGGATCGCGCCTGCGGAGGTCGATGCGGCCTTTGCCGGCACCGGCCTCGCCGATCCCGATCCGGGCCCGCCGGACGAGCCGTTCGCCGCGTTGACGCTGGCCTATCTCAACGTGCCGAGCATCGGCCGCGCGATCCTCGGCGAGGCCGCCCAAGCCCGCTTGATGCGCGAGATCGGCCCCGGCGGCCATGCCGTGCTGGTGATCAGTTCGGGCCGTTGGAGCCCGATCCCGGAAGACTTCCTGCTCGGCTCGGTGCCGGAGCGGCTGACGATCCAGCAGGGCGGCCTCACCGTGAACGCCCGCGACGCCGCCTGGGAGCGGCGCGACCTCGCCCCCGATCTCGCCGCCGGCCCCTGGACCCTCCTGAAGATCGGCGACGCCGCGGGCTTCGACCCCTCCGCCCCCTGGTCGCTCTCCGTGAAGGTGACGCGCGAGCGCGGCCAGATCTTTCCGGAAAAGGTCGCCCGCGAGATCGCCACCGAGTACCGGTTGCCGCCCGAACTGTTCACCCGCGAGGTCCCGGACGATGGACCGAGTTGGACCGATTCCTGGCGCGCACGCGGCGTCGAACTCGGGATCATCGCGGCGGCCCTTGGCCTCCTCGTGCCGGTGCTCGCCCGGCAGGACGCGCTGGTGGCGCAGCCCCGCCCCTTCGGGCTCTTCCGCCTCGGCTTCCTCGCCTTCACCCTCGGCTTCGTCGGCTGGTACGCCCAGGCGCAGCTCTCGATCGTCACCCTCGTCGGTGCTGCGCGCGCGCTGTTCCAGACGGGCGACTTCGGCTTTCTGCTCTACGATCCGCCCTCGCTCCTGATCTGGGGCTTCGTGCTGGCGACGCTCGTGGTCTGGGGCCGGGGCACGTTCTGCGGCTGGCTCTGCCCGTTCGGCGCGCTGCAGGAATTTTTCGCTTTTTTCGCCAAGCCCCTGCGCATCCGGCAAATCACCGTGCCGCCCCGCCTCGACCGGGCGCTGCGGCAGGTGAAGTACGCGGTTCTCGCCGCGATCCTGCTCGCTGCCGCCCTCGGCTCGCCGCTCGCCGACGGCTTTTCGGAAATCGAGCCGTTCAAGACGGCGATCACGCTGTACTTCGTCCGGTCCTGGCCGTTCGTGCTCTACGCGGTCGGCCTGCTCGCCCTCAACCTCTTCGTCTACAAGGGGTTCTGCCGTTATCTCTGCCCCCTCGGCGCGGGCCTCGCATTGGCCGGGCGGCTGCGCCTGCTCGACTGGATTCCGCGCCGGGCCGAGTGCGGCTCGCCGTGCCAGCTCTGCAAGGTGCGCTGCCGCTACGGCGCCATCGAGCCGTCGGGCCAAATCGATTATCCCGAATGCTTCCAGTGCATGGAGTGCGTGACGATCATCGGCGATCCGCATCAATGCGTACCGCAGGTGCTAGCGGCCAAGCGCGGCAAGCACCTCGTCCCGCAGCCGGTGGCCGCCGAATGAGTTTTTCCCTTCGTCCCGCGTTCGAGCGGCGCCGCGTACTGCTCGGCGGCCTCGGCGCGCTGGCGGCGCTCGCCGCCGGGCCGGCGGCGTTCCGGGCGCTGGCCGTCGACCGTGGGCGGCGGGCCGCGACGCGGGCCGGGCTCTCCTTCGGCACCACGGTCTCGCTCACGCTGGTGGCGGATCGCGACGAGGCCTTCGAGCCCGCCTTCCGCGACGCCTTCGCGGCGATCCGCGCGGTCGAGGCGGCGGGCAGCCTCTACCGGCCCGACAGCGCCCTCTCCCGCCTGAACCGCGACGGCCGGCTCGACGCCCCCGATCCGCTGCTGCTGACGATGCTGCGCTTTGCCCTGGCGCTCGCCGAGCGAAGCCATGGTGCCTTCGATCCGACGGTGCAGCCGCTCTGGACGCTGTGGTCGGAACTCACCGCGAAGGGCGAGCGGCCGGGCTCGGCGGCCCGCGCCGAGGCCGTGGCGCGGATCGGCTGGCGGCACGTGGCCGTGGACGAGGCCGGCATCCGCCTCACCCGGCCGGGCATGGGCGTGACCCTCAACGGCCTGATCCAGGGCTTCGCCGCCGACCGAGTGATGGCGGTGCTGAAGCGCCACGGCATCGCCGACGCCTTCGTCGACACCGGCGAGTTCGCCGCCGCGGGGGCGCATGCCGACGGCACCCCCTGGCGGCTCGGCCTCGCCGCCCGCGGCGCGGCCGAGCCCGCCGCGGTGATCGCCCCCTTCGCGGGCTTTGCCGCGACCTCCGGCGACGACGCGACCGTGTTCTCGCCCGACCGGCGCGACCATCACATCTTCGATCCCGCGACCGGCCTGTCGCCCACCGCGCTCTCGGGCGTGACCGTGACGGCCTCGAGCGGGCTCCTCGCCGACGGTCTCTCCACCGCGGCCTTCGTGATGGGGGAGCGGGCGGGCGCCGCGCTCGTGCAGGGTTACACCGGCTGTTCCGCGCACTTCACGGCCAAGGCCTGACCGGCCTCAGGCGTGCTGCACCGGCGACGCGCCGTCGTGGCTCGCCCAGCGCTCGACGGTCGCCAGAAGCGCCTCGCGCTTGAACGGCTTGCCGATATGGGCCTGCATTCCGGCGGCCAGGTAGTCGCGCATCTGCTGCGGCAGGACGTTGGCCGTCATGGCGACGATCGGCACCGCCGCCGCCGCTCCGCCCAGGTCGCGGATGCGGCGGGTGGCGGTCATGCCGTCCATGCCGGGCATCTGGATGTCCATCAGCACGAGGTCGTAGCGGCCTCTCGCCACCGCCTCGATCGCCTCGGCGCCGCTGGAGGCGACATCGACCGTGTGCCCGCCCAGCGCCAGGACCGCGCGGCCGAGTTCCTGATTGACGAACACGTCCTCGACCAGAAGCACCCGGCAGGGCCGGTGCCGGGGCGGCCCCGCCGGCGCGGCCTCGAATGCGGCCGGTGCCGCGACGGCGGGCAGCGCGATCTCGACCCGGAAGGTCGACCCCACTCCCGGCTCGCTGGTCAGGCCGATCGTGCCGCCCATCAGCTCGACCAGCCGCTTCGAGATGGCGAGCCCGAGCCCCGTTCCGCTGAACTCGCGCCGGATTGTGCCGTCGATCTGGCTGAAGCGCTCGAACAGCAGGTGCTGCTTGGCGGCCGGGATGCCGATGCCGGTGTCGCGCACCTCGAAGCACAATCTTCCTCGCTCGGAGGCCGTGATGGCGAGGGCGATGCCGCCGCGGCGCGTGAACTTCACCGCGTTGTTGAGGAGGTTGAGCAGCACCTGCCGCAGCCGGTTGCGGTCGCCGACCACGCAGGCCGGCAGACCCGGCCCGATCGCGACGGCGAGGTTCAGACCCTTCTGCTCGGCGCCAGTGCGGACGATCGCGGCGGTCTCCTCGGCCAGCGGGGCGAGGGCGAACGGCGCGGGCGCGAGCGCGATCCGGCCCGCTTCGACCTGCGAGAAATCGAGGATGTCGTCCACGATGGTCAGGAGCGCCGAGCCGGCGGAGCGGACGCGCTCGGCGTGCAGGCGCGCGGCAGGACCGAGAGCGGGATCGTCGAGCAGAAGGTCGGTGTAGCCGAGCATGCCGTTGAGCGGCGTGCGGATCTCGTGGCTCATCGAGGCCAGGAACTCGGACTTCGCCCGGTTCGCCGCCTCGGCCTGGATCCGCGCCGCCTCCAGCTCGGCCGTCCGCTCGGCGACGCGCTCGGCGAGCGTCGCGTTGAGGTCGCGCAATTCCCGCTCGGCGGATTCGCGGGCGGTGTCGTCGCGCAGCGTCAGCACGGCGCCGACCTGCTGCCCCTCGCCGCTGCGCAGCGGCTGGGCGGTGCCGATCGCCAGAACCCGGGACCCGTCGGGACGGTGGATGCGCCAGCGCGCATCCGCCACCCGCTCGCCGGCCACGGCGCGGGCGAGGGGCAGTTCGAGCGGCGGATGGGGCCGGCCGTCCTCGGTGAAGAGGTGGTAGGTCTCGCTGTAGCGCTCCGGCTCGACATCGAGCCGGGCCACGCCGTGGATCGCCGCCGCCGCCTCGTTCACGAAGGTGATGCCGCCCTCCGCGTCGGTGACGATGACGCCCTCGGCGAGCTGACCGAGGATCGCGGCGTGCCGGTCGGCCGTCGCCCGCTCCCGTTCGGCTTGGACCTCGTAGAGGCGCAGATGGGCGACGACGACGCTCGACAGGTCCCGCAGCCGCTCACGATCGGCTTGCGCGAAGCGGCGCGGCTGCCGGTCCATCAGGCACAGGGTCCCGATCCGCACGCCGGGGCGCAGGATCAGCGGCGCGCCGGCATAGAAGCGGATGCCCGGCTCGCCCGTGACCAGGGGATTGTCGGCAAAGCGCGGATCGGTCCGCGTATCCTCGACGACGAGCACCTCGTCCGAGAGGATGGTCTGTGCGCAGAAGACCAGCCTGCGGGGCGCGCCCGCCGCCGAGAGGCCGCACTTCGCCTTGAACCAGAGATCGTCCGCGTCGAGCAGGGCCACCGTCGCGATCGGCACCGCGAACAGGGCGGCGGCGGTGCGGCAGACCGCGTCGTAATGCGCTTCCGGCTCGGTCCCGAGGATGCGCAGCGCGTGCAGGGCTTCGAGCCGCTCCAACTCGTTCGGAGGAAGAGGAACCATGCCGGACATCAGGCCCTGGAGGCACACCCGGCCTGTAGGCCGCGTGCGTCGATCCGATCGTCGACGCCGAAGCGTTGCACCGACCGGTTGCGTTACCTTTAATCCTTTGAAGCGCGAATCGATTAGCGCGCTTTCGTGAAAATGGTTTTCGATTTGCCTCCGGTGCCCTCGGCACGACGCTGCGGCAAGTCGCGGCAGCGCATTCCGGTTGATCCCGACCGGGTCCGGCCCGAGACTCGGCGCGTTTCGGAACGAGGCTGGGGATCGAGCGATGAGCGCCCTCGACGGACTGCTCCTTCTGGCCTTCCTGGCCCCGCCGACGCCGATCCGGCCGGAGCCGCCGCGGCGCGTGCCGGGCTGGGTTCCGGCCTTCATCATGGGGGCCACCGTCTTCCTGATGATGGCGCCGATGATCGCGATCTGGAGCTTCCACCGGCCGGAGAAGCCGTTCCGGGACGCCTGCGAGGCCTCGGGCGGCCGCGTGGTGCCCGCCTCTCTGGCCGGCGACGGCCCCCCGCGCTGTCGGCGGTTCTGAGGCCGCGAGCGGGTCCCCCGTATCCGTCCCCCTCCTTGCCGGAGCGCCGCAGGCGAATCCGGAGGGGCGCGCCGGAGGCGTGAAAGCCGCGACGGCGCATCGTCCGCCGGGGCACCCCGCATCACGGGTGGATCCCGGGTTCCGCTGCGCGGCCCCGGGATCATCGTGGCGGATGGATCCGGGTCCTCGGCTTTGCGGCCGAGGCCTACTGGTTGGCCTCGACGGCGTTGCGCAGCACCGGGGTCCAGCGGGCGACCTCGCTCTCGACGAGCTTCTGCAGGGCCGCCGGGCCCGCCTCGCCGGTCTTCGGCACCGTGCCGCCGAGTTCCTGGATGCGCTTCGTCGCGTTCGGGTCCTTCAGGGCCGCATCGAGGGCGGCGACGAGCTTCTTGCGCACGTCCTCGGGCAGGCCCTTGGGGGCGAACACCGCGTTCCAGGCGCTGACCTCGTAGCCCGGCAGGCCGGCTTCCTTGGTGGTCGGCACGTCGGGCAGGCTCGGGTTCCGCTCCGGCGTGGCGATGGCGTAGGCCTTGATCGTGCCGCCGGCGATCTGGGTCGCGACGTTGACGATCTGGTCGGTCATGAAGTCGACCTGACCGGCCATCAGGTCGTTCAGCGCCGGGCCGGTGCCGCGATAGACCACGAGCGTGGGCTTGGCGCCGATCTGCGAGTCGAACAGCACCCCGGTCGAGTGCGAGACCGAGCCGACGCCGGCATGGGCCTGATTGATCGAGGTGCCGCCCGCCTTCACCGCCTCGACGAAGCTCTTCAGGTCGGGCGCCGGGAAGGCCTTCTTGGCGACGATGACGATGGGCGTGCCGGCGGCGAGCCCGATCGGGTCGAAGCTCGTGGCCGGATCGTATTTCAGGCCCTTGAACAGGGCGGGCGCGGCGCCGTGCGTGCCCATGTGGCCCATCATGATGGTGTAGCCGTCGGGCGCCGCCTGCGACGCGCGGGTGATGCCCGTGGTGCCGCCGGCGCCGGTGACGTTCTCGATCACCACCTGCTGGCCGAGCGCCTTCGACATCGGCTCGGCGACGATGCGGGCGACGATGTCGGTCGGGCCGCCCGCGGCGAACGGGACCACCATGGTGATCGGCCGCTGCGGGTAGGAATCGGCGCGGGCGGTGGCAGCGGACAGAGCTGCCAGAAGCCCGATCGCGAGAGCCTTCTTCACGGTGTTCCCCCTGCTTGATCTTGGTGGACCCGCAGCATTCGCCACGGGTCCGATGGTTGTTCGATGCTCGGGCGCCGGAAGACGCCCTGTGGAAACGAAGCCCGTCGGAGCTTTAATCCCGATGATTCAGGCCTCGGTGAAGACTTCGTCCCGGCTCTTTCGCAACGACGGCAACAGGGCCGCGGCGAGGATCGCGAAGGCGATGATGAACAGCACCGCGCTGACCGGCCGCTCCAGGAACACCATCGGGTCGCCGCGCGAGAGCGTGAGCGAACGGCGCAGGTATTCCTCCATCAGCTTGCCGAGCACGAAGCCGAGCAGCAGCGGGGCCGGCTCGAAGCCGAACTTGATCAGCAGGTAGCCCATCAGCCCGAAGAAGCCGATCAGCATCACGTCGGTCGGGAGCGAGTTGATGGAGTAGATGCCGACCGAGCAGAACATCAGGATCGCCGGGAACATCAGCCGGTAGGGCACCTTGAGCAGGCGCACCCACAGGCCGACCAGCGGCAGGTTGATGATCAGCAGCATCAGGTTGCCGATCCACATCGAGGCGATCATGCCCCAGAACAGGTCCGGGCTCTTGGTCATTACGCCGGGGCCGGGGATGATGCCGTGGATCGTCATGGCGCCGACCATCAGGGCCATCACGGCGTTCGGCGGGATGCCCAGCGTCAGCAACGGGATGAAGGCGGTCTGCGCGCCGGCGTTGTTGGCGCTTTCCGGCCCCGCCACGCCCTCGATGGCGCCGCGGCCGAAACGGCTCGGGTCCTTGGCGAGCTTCTTCTCGATCGTGTAGGCGGCGAACGGCCCGAGCACGGCGCCGTTGCCCGGCAGGATGCCGAGCGTCGCGCCGATGGCGGTGCCGCGCAGGGTCGCGGGCGCCGCCTGCTTGAGTTCGGCCAGACCGGGGAGCAGCCGGCCGATGCGCTCGCGCACCACGTCGCGGGCCTCGGTCTGGTCGAGGTTGCGCAGGATCTCGGCGATGCCGAACAGGCCCATCGCCAGCACCGAGAAGTCGACGCCGTCGGTGAGGAACGAGAAGCCGAAGGTCATCCGCTCCTGGCCGGTCTCCAGATCGGTGCCGACGGCGGCGAACAGCACGCCGACGAGGATCATCGCCACCGCCTTCAGCACCGAGCCGTGGGCGAGCACGACGGCGAAGGCCAGCCCCATCACCATCAGGGCGAAGTACTCGGCCGGGCCGAAGATCAGGGCGAGCTTGGTCAGCGGCGCGCCGAGCGCCGCGATCAGCAGGGTCGCGACCGTGCCGGCGAAGAACGAGGCGATGGCCGCGGTGCCGAGCGCGATGCCGGCCCGGCCCTGGCGGGCCATCTGGTGGCCGTCGAGGGTGGTGACGACCGAGGTCGCCTCGCCGGGGATGTTGACGAGGATCGCGGTCGTCGAGCCGCCGTACTGCGCGCCGTAATAGATGCCGGCGAGCATGATGAGCGCGCCCACCGGATCGAGCCCGAAGGTGATCGGCAGGAGCATCGCGATGGTGGCGATCGGCCCGACGCCGGGCAGCACGCCGATCAGCGTGCCGACGAGACAGCCCAGGAAGCACAGGGCCACGTTCTGGAGGCTGAGCGCGACGGCGAAGCCGAGGCCCAGATTGGAGAGAAGGTCCGTCACGGAAATCCGCTCCGAGGGTCAGGTCGTCAGGGAGTGGCGCGCGACCTCGATGGGTTCGCGCCGGCCCGAGCGGCGTTGGACGAGGAGGAGCACGAGCCCGGCGAGGACGAGGACGCCCACCGCGATCCGCAGCAGCGTGCGGGACGGGAGGACGCCGGTCATCGCCTGGATGAAGGCGGTCGGGAAGATCGGGATCGGCAGGTTCAGCATGTCGCCGAACAGCAGCATGCAGCCCGCGGTCAGGAACAGCGCGAGCGTCAGGAGTTCGAGGAAGCGCGCCTCGGTGCCGGCATAGCCCGCGATCACGATGGCGAGCGGGCCGGCGACGATGAGGCCGAGGCCTGGCGTGACGATGCCGCCGATGGCGAAGGGCCGGATCGTCACCGCGAAGGCCAGGATCGCCAGCGAGATGACGAGGGGCCCGCGCAGGGTGAAGGACTGGAGCGGCGCACCGTCATGGGTGAAGCCGGCGATCGCCAGCGCCAGCCCGCAGACGGCGACGCCGATCGACAGCCAGAACGGCATCAGGCCGGGGCCGATGGCCCGCAGCGAGCCGTAATCGAGGTCGCTCGACGCCCAGACGCCGAATAGGCCGAGCCCGATGAGGCCGAGGCCGGCGACCAGACTCTGCGGGGCCCGTACTGCGCCGCGGCGCGACGACGTGCCGTCGTGGGGCGCGTCCATCCCTGTCTCCTCCCGTGTCCCGTGCCGCCGTCTCGGGCGGCTTTTTCTGTGTTGTGGTTGTTTTGGGTTCTGGCACGGCGCGCCGGGCGCGTCGTGCCTGAAAATCGAGCCGGCGCGGCACCTTCCACAGACCGGCCGAACTGGGCTTCCGGATCAGTCGGCCTGGATGCCGGCGTCCTTGACCACCGGAGTCCACTTGGCGATCTCGGACTTGACGTGCTCGGCCAAGGCCTCGGGCGTCGAGGGGGTGATCTTGGCGCTGAACCCCTTCATCCGCTCGGCGAGCCCCGGATCGGCCAGGGCCTTGGTCGCGGCGGCGTTGAGGGCGTCGATGATGGGCTTTGGGGTCTTGGGCGGCGCGAACAGCGCGTTCCAAGTGTAGGTCTCGTAGTTCGGCAGGCCCGATTCCGCGATGGTCGGCACGTCGGGGAAGGACGAGGCGCGCTCCTTCGTCGTCACCGCGAGCGCCCGCAGGCTGCCGGCCTTGATGAATTCGGAGGCCGAGGGGAGGTTGTCGAACTGGATCGGCACCTGGCCCGCCACCACGTCGTTGAGCGCCGGGCCCGAGCCGCGATAGGGGATGTGGGTCATCTTCACCCCGGCCATGCTCTTGAACAGCTCGCCCGAGAGGTGGAGCGGCGTGCCGATGCCCGAGGAGGCGTAGTTGTACTTGGTCGGGTCGGCCTTCAGCAGGGCGATCAGCTCCTGCACGTTCTTGGCCGGCAGGCTCGGGTTGACCACGAGCACGTTCGGCACGACCACGAGCAGGGCCACGGGGCTGAAATCGGTGACCGGGTCGTAGGGCTTGCGCTTGAGGATCAGCGGGTTGAGGGCGTGGGTCGCGACCGTGCCCATCAGGATGGTGTAGCCGTCGGGCTCGGCCTTCGCGACGCGCGCCGCGCCGACATTGCCGCCCGCGCCGACGACGTTCTCGACCACGACCTGCTGGCCGAGGATGTCCGACATCTTCTGCGCCACGAGGCGCCCGACCACGTCGGTCGAGCCGCCGGCCGCGAAGGGGACCACGAGGGTGACGGGCCGCGTCGGATAGGCCGGCGCTTGCGCGCGCGCGCCGAACGGCATCGCCGCGGCGACCAATCCGCCGACGACGAGCGCACGACGCGACAGGGATGACAGACCCATCCAAACTCCTCCCGGATCATTGTCTTGGCGCGCCGACTCGGGGTCGGCACGCTCGCGCATGAAGGAGGAGAAGCAGGTCGGCGCGCAAGCCGTGCGGGGCGCCGATTCGAAACAGACTTGTGAAGTCGCAACTCGAACCGTCTCCGAAACCTCGGAAACGGCCCCGTCAGGCCGGCCCGGAATGGGGCGGACCGAAGAAGGTCTCGCGCTCCATGAAGATGAGTTCGGAGCGCTTGTGCGGCAGGTCGAATTCCTTGAGCCGCACGAAGCCCTGCTTCTGCATGTACTCGATCCAGCGCACGTGATCGATGCGCGGGTCGCCGATCAGCCGCTGCGTGCGGGAATCGTCGAGGAACATGTAATGGGCCACGGCGCGGAACCACGCCTCGACCTTGCCCGGCCCCTGATGGCGCGAATCGCCCACGAGCAGATGCAGGCCGCGGTCGTAGTCCTGCGCGTCGTAGAACGGCGAGACCCGGTCTTCCTTGGCCCAGTACATCTCGAAATAGGCGAACGGGGCGTCGTCGAAGCAGCCGAAGAAGCTCGTCATGTGCGGATCGGCCTCGACGGTCCTCAGGTAGGTCCGGTGCCGGTCGAGGTCGCCGCGCTCGTTCCAGAACTCGGCGACGCTGTCGAGGTTCATCCAGCGATTGAAGGTCTCGAGGTCGCCCTCGATATCGATGGCGCGGATCGAGAAATCCGCCTTGAAGCGCGGCATGTGGCGCCGATAGACCTCGCCGACCGGCTTCGGCGGGCGCTTCGGGTGGCGCTTGTCGCCGCTCATCACGTAGGCGAGCGGCGTCTGCCCGCTAGCGCGGCCCTTCAGCCACAGCCCCGGATGCTGCCAGAACGCGTTGCGGCCCACGGTGAGCCGCAAGCCCCCCTCCCCCGGCTCGGCGGCCTGGACCACGCCGGCCCGGATCGCCTCGCAGGCCCAGTCGTCGGAGGCCGGCAGGGTGATCTGCGCGGTCTCGACCTTCGGGCGCCGGGCGAAGACGTGAGCCAGCAGCGGCAACAGGGTTTCGGGCGGCAGTTCCGCGTCGAACCCATCGGCTGCGTAAAAGACGTGCCGCTCGGGCCGGGCGAGGGCCAGCGCGCCGGCCCCCTCCACGAGCACGCGGGCCCGCTCGTCCTCGACCTCGGCCCAGGCGCGCCGCCCGTCCGCGAGGACGAGGGCGAAGGGCGCGGATTCCTGATCCGAAGAACTCACCACGTGTAACGCGCTCCGAGGATGACCTTGCGCTCCTGGCCATAGAAGCAGGAGGTCGGATCGCTACAGGCGGTGATGTACTTCCGGTCGGCGAGGTTACGGACGTTGAGCGAGAAGCGCCAGTTCTCGTAGGCGTAGGAGATGGCGGCATCGACGAGGAAGTTTTCCTTCACCCGGATCGGTGTGTCGAAGACCACACCTCCTGCACCTGTAACCGGGTCGCCCGGGATGCCGGTCGTCTGATCGAAGCCGCCGAAGGAGGAGCCGTTGTAGCGCAATCCCGCCGCGAGGCGCAGCCCGCGCAGATCGCCGGTCAGGAAGGTGTAGTCGCCCCAGATCGAACCGATACGGTCCGGGACCGCGGTCGGACGCGTTGAGAGACCCGTGAGCGACGGGTCGTTGATGATACGGACATCCTGCAGTGTGTAGCTGCCGATCATCCGGAAGCCGTTGCCGAGATCGACCAGCGCCTCCAATTCGAAGCCCTTCGAGCGCTGATCCTCGGCGAAGGACGTGAAGTTGAAGGTCGAGACGACGTTCGTCTGCGTGATATCGAAGGCGGCCGCCGAGAGCAGGATCGGCAGATCCGGCGACTGATAGCGAATGCCCACCTCCTTCTGCCGACCCAGGCTCGGCTCGAACGGCGCGCCCTGAATGAGGGCCCCGCCAACGCCCTGCGACGAGGCTGCGCCCGGGTTGACCGAGAAGGACTCGGAGTAGCTGATGTATGGGGCGAGGCCGTTGTCGAGGAGGTAGACGAGGCCGATCCGCGGCGACAGGGCGCTGTCCGTGGTGAAGGCGACGTTGGTGCCGTAAGAGACCCTGTCCGAATAATCGCTCGTCGCCGAGTCGTAGCGCGCGCCTGCCGTCAGCACGAGTTTGTCGAAGATTTTGATCTGATCTTGGATGTAGACGCCGACCTGGGAGATGTTCTGCTTCTCATTTCTGATCAGCAGCGGCAGCCCCGGCGCGATCGGCTGACCGATGCCGGTGACCAGATCGAGCACGCCCCCGGAGCGGAAATCCTGCCGGTCGAAACTGTACTGGTTCAGATAATCGACGCCGGCCAGAACCGTGTGCTTGGTCGGCCCAACCAGGAAGTCGAACTGAAGCTGGTTATCGACCGTGAATGTGGCAGCACCGTTCTTACCGCCGATGGCGTTGCGGAGAAGGTTGCGCTTGGCGTTGAAATTGTTCTCCGCAGTGTCGAAGATATCGAACCGCGGAATACCGGCGCCGTAGACGGTGTTGATGCTCGTTGTGACGCTGGCGTAGCGCATGTTCTGGCGGAAGGCGAGATTGTCGCTGAAGCGATGCTCGAACTCGTAGCCGATGGCGTATTGCGTGCGGATTTGCTTGTCGAAGTCGCGGTTGCCGGTCCAGAAATTGCGCTGGATGCGCCCGAACGGGTTCGGCAGCACGGTGCCGCGGGCGGGGTAGAAGTCGCTGTCGATGTGGGTGTCGTCCTGCAGCACCGAGCCGAACAGGATCAGCGAGGTCTGGTTGTCGGGCTTCCAGGCGAGCGACGGCGCGAGTGCGATGCGCTGACCGGTGAAGGGATTGCCGCCGTTGAGCTGGCTGTTCTGGCCGACGCCGACCATGCGGTAGCTCAGCGTGCCGTCGTTGTTGAGCGCCCCGCCGAAATCGACACCGATGCGCGGCTGCTCGAAATTGCCGACCAGCATGTCGACCATGGCGAAGGGCACGGGAGTCGGGCGCTTCGAGACGTAGTTGATGGTGCCGCCG
Organism: Methylorubrum rhodinum; assembly: GCF_014199935.1. Taxonomy (GTDB): domain Bacteria; phylum Pseudomonadota; class Alphaproteobacteria; order Rhizobiales; family Beijerinckiaceae; genus Methylobacterium; species Methylobacterium rhodinum. The sequence goes on along the minus strand of NZ_JACHOP010000004.1, from coordinate 74,716 downwards.
GGGCCGCCTTGTCCGTAGAGGACCGAGGAGGGGCCGCGCAGGATCTCGATGCGCTCGACGGTGTAGGGATCAACGCGGTAGCCGCCGTAGGGCCGGGTCAGCGGCAGGCGCAGGTTGTCCTGGAAGAAGTTCGCCGGCAGGCCGCGAATCAGGATGTAGTTGTCCGAGCGCGAGTTGCTGCCGTAGGTGTCGGCATTGACGCCCGGCGTGTACTGGAAGACCTCGCTCGCGCTGGTCGCCTGCTGGACCTCGATGCGGTCGCGCCCGATGACGGTGAGCGATTGCGGCGTCTCGACGATCGGCGTGGCGGTCTTGCTGCCCGCGGTGCTGGTGCGGGCGACGAAGCCATCGACGGGCCCCTTGCCGCCGGCTTCCGGATCGCCGGAGACCGAGACCACGTTGGCGCGTCCGGGCGCACGGATGCCGGCTCCCGGACGGACCGGGCCCCGACCTTCGGCCGACACCGAGATCTCGTCGAGCCGGGTCGATTCCTGGGCCAGGGCACCGAGCGGCGCCGCGAGGCCCACCGCGCCGAGCAAGGCCGCCGAACCGGCAGACAGCACCGACATCCGGCACCTATCCGAGATACGCATCAACACCCCCGAAGCAGAGATCGCCCTGTGGTCAAGCTTGCTATTCGGTAATTCAGCCACATGCAATACATGGCGATTAGTCTGGAATTGTTTTTAGAACCATTCTATTTTAAAAAATCACAGCGCTGAACTTCCTATTTTCCCCGGATGGTCGGTCGAATTGTGGCGCGAACGCCACAACAGAACTGGAATCGTGGCGATGGATGGAACCACAGCCACGTCGTCGACAGGCCGAGCCCCGGTTTCAGCCCGCCGAGGCGAGCGTGCGGCCGGACCCGGCGGCGGTCAGGTCGCCCACGACCTCCGCGGCCCGCAGCGGCAGGATCGAGAGCAGCGTGTCGGACAGACCGTGGCTGCTCTCGTTGCAACCCTGGAGGTAGATGCGCGAGGTGTAGGTTGCCGGCGTCTTGAGCCGGTAGAATCGGTCGACCTCGAAGCCCCCGAGATCGGCCGCGAGGCCCGCGAGCAGCCGGTGGTGGCTGTCGTGGCGGTAGCCGGTGGCCAGGATCGCCACGTCGAAGCCCTCGCTCACGACCTCGCCGGTCACCGCGTTGCGCAGGTCGAACAGGAGGCCGTCGCGCTCCCGCGCGGCCTCGATGGTGCGGCCAGCCAGCACCCGGTGCGGCTCGACGCCCGACACGCGCTGGCGGTAGAGCATCGCGTAGATGCGCTCGATCAGGTCGTGATTGACCACGGCGTAGTTGGTGTTGCGCATGGAGGCGATGAGGTCGCGGCGCGCCTCGGCCTCCATCGCGTGCACGGCATCGACGAAGGCAGCGTCGAACACCTCGTTGACGAAGGGGCTGTCGTCGGCGGGGCGCAACGCGTGGTCGCGCAGGATCAGCGTCGCCTCGGCCTCGGGGAAGCGCTGGGTGACGTCGAAAAACACCTCCGCCGCGCTCTGCCCGCCGCCGATCACCGCGACCCGGACGGGACCGCGCCCGGCGATGCGCGCGTCGCGGCGCGAGAGGTAGGACGAGGTGTGGATGATCCGGTCCTCGGGGAGGCCCTCGAACAGGGCCGGGATGCGCGGGCGCCCGCCCACCGCGACGACGAGGTCGCGGGTCAGGCGCTCGCTGCGGACGCCCTCGGCGTTGCGCGAGAGCACCCGCAGGCGCGAGACGGTGCCGTTGCGCAGGACCGGCTCGACCGCCTCGACGGTCTCGGAATAGCTGACGCGGTCCTCGAAGGCGGCCGCCGCCCAGCGGAAGTAGTCGGTGAACTCCTCCCGCGTCGGTGCGTCCTGCTTGAGGTTGATGAAGCTCTCGAGCCGGCCCTTGTGGTGCAGGTAGTTCACGAAGGTGAACGGGCTCGTCGGGTCGCGCAACGTCGCCAGATCCTTGAGGAAGGAGATCTGGACGGTCGCCCCCTCGATCTGCATGTCGCGGTGCCAGTGGAAGCCGTCCTGGCGCTCGAGGAAGCCCCAGTCGAGCCGCTTGGCGCCGGGCATCTCGGCGAGCGCCACGGCGAGCGCGAGATTGGCCGGCCCGAAGCCGATGCCGATCAGGTCCCTCTCCTTGTGGATGGTGGTGTGGGTCATGCGCATCCCGCTCGTTCCGCTGTTGGGGTCCGGGGCGCCTTTTTTTCCGCGCGGCCCGTGTGTGTCTCGAAAGGTCAGGCCGCCGCGCCCGGAAGCGCCGGAGGGGACCAGAGCCGCGCGACCGGCCGGTCCGGATCGCGGGCGGCGGCGGCCAGCACGGCGGAGAAATCGTCGGCCAGCGCCTCGACGGTGGCCGCATCGAACAGGTCGGTGAGGTAGCCGATGGAGACGAGCAGGCTGCCGTCGGGCCGCTCCTTGAAGTCGAATTCGAGCTCGAAGCACTCGTTGGTGTCGGCCACCGGCAGGTCGCTCGCCCGCAGGCCCGGCAGGAGGTCGCCGCCCTCGGGTCCGACCCGGAGGTAGCTGAACAGGGTCTGGAACGGCGCCGCCTCGCGGTCCAGGTGACCCCTTCGCCCGAGGGCATCGAGCAGGCGGGCATAGGGCACCGGGCCCGAGGCCTGGGCGGCGAGGCGCTCGTCGCGCACCGCGGCGAGGAGTTTTTCGAAGGGTTGGGTCGGATCGACGTCGAGCACCGTGAGATCGGTGGCGACGAGGCAGCCCATCACCGCCTCCAGTTCCGCCGGGCCCCGGTCGGAGACGAGGATGCCGAGGCTCATGGCGTTCCGGTCGCTGCGCCGCCGGAGCGCCACGCCGAGGGCGGCCATCGCGACCATCGGCAGGGTGGCGTTCAGCGCGCGGGCGTGGGCGGACAGCCGCGCCGTCGTGGCGGCGGGCACGTCGAAGCGGACCCGCGCGCCGTAGGTGCCGAGATCGGGCGAGCGCCTCCGGTCGGTCGGCACCGGATCGGGCCGCCACGGGCCGGACAGGCGCTCCAGCGCCTGCGCGAGCCGGGCGTCGGCGGCGGGCGTCCGGTCCTGCGCCCGGCGCCACGCGGCGTAGTCGGTGGCTTGGCGCACCGGCTCGGGCAGATCGGGCGCGATGCCGGCGGCGAAGGCGCGGTAGCCGGCGCCGAGTTCTTCGAGCAGCAGCGCCATCGAGCGTCCGTCGCCCGCGGCGTGGTGGACCGCGAGCGTCAGGGCGTGCTCCTGCCGGCCGAGCCGCGCGAGGCCGACGCGCACCGGCAGGTCCGCCGCCATGTCGAAGGCGCGAGTCGCCTGCTCCTGCGCGAAGTCGAGCGCGGCGGCCTCGGCCTCCGCGCGGGGCCGGCCGGTGAGGTCGAGGCGCTCGACGCGGACGGCCGCGGCCGGATGCACTACGAGGGTGAGGCCGGCCTCGCCCTCGCGGAAGGTGGTGCGCAGGGCCTCGTGGCGGGCGACCGCGTGGTCGAGGCTCGCCCGGAGCGCGTCGGTGTCGAGCGGGCCGGTCAGGCGGATCGCCCCGAAGATGTTCCAGGCGCCGCTGCGGGGGTGGAGCCGCTGCCAGTGCCAGAGCCCGGCCTGCATGTCGGTCGCCGGAACCGTCCGGCCCGAGGCCACGCGGGGCACGCCGGCCCCGGCCGTGACCGCGGGTGCGGCCTCGATGCGGGCCGCGAGCGCCGCGAGCCCGGGCGCGTCGAACACCGCGCGCAGCGGCAGGTCGCGCCCGAGTTCGGCGCGGATGCGGGCGACGAGCTTCGCCGCCAGCAGCGAGTGCCCGCCCAGTTCGAAGAAGCCGTCGGCCCGGCCGACCCGCTCGACGCCGAGCAGAGCGGACCACAGACGCGCGAGCGCCGCCTCCGTCGCTCCCTGCGGGGATTCGTAATCCTGCGCCCGCCATTCCGGCGCGGGCAAGGCCTGCCGGTCGAGCTTGCCGCTCGCCAGTCGCGGCAGCGCGGGCAGCACCACGATCAGCGACGGGCGCATATGCGCCGGGAGGCGCTCCGCGAGATGCGCCGACAGCGCCTCGGCGAGGTCCGCCTCCGGCCTCTCCCCGCCCCGTTCGGCGACGTAGGCGACGAGATGCGCCTCCTCGCCGCGCCGCGCCGCCGTCACCGCCGCCTCGCGGCAGCGCGGATGGGCCAGCAGATGCGCCTCGACCTCGCCGGGCTCGATGCGGAAGCCCCGGACCTTCACCTGCGCGTCGAGGCGGCCGAGATAGGCCAAGCCGCCGTCCGCACGCCGCACCACCCGGTCGCCGGTGCGGTAGAGCCGCCCGCCGGGCGCCCCGAACGGGTCGGGCACGAACCGCGCGGCGGTCTCGGCCGGCGCGCCGACATAGCCGCGGGCGAGACCGTGGCCGCCGATGTACAGCTCGCCCGGCACGCCGGGGCCGACCTCGTTCAGCGCCTCGTCGAGAACGTGGGCCGTGCGGGCACCCACCGGCGTGCCGATCGGCAGCCAGTCGGCCCCGTCCCACGTGGATGCCGGGGTATCGGGCTCGACGGCCAGCAGCAGCGGGGTGATGACGGTCTCGGTCGGGCCGTAGCCGTTGATGATGCGAGAGGGCGCGAAGGTGTTTCGCACGGCCTGGAACGCCTCGATGCCGAAGGCCTCGCCGCCCGCCGTCCACGAGCGCATCGGCAAGGGGCCGCCGCCGGCCTCGCGATGCGCCTCAGCGAGGCTCGCCAGCAGGGCGGGCGACATGCCGGTGACGGTGACGCCCTCGCGGCGGATCGCGTCGAGGGTGTCCTGCGCGGTCCAGCCGCGGGGCTCGCCGATGACGAGGCGCCCGCCATGGAGGAGCGCGGCGAGCCAGGCCTCCGTCGCGCCGTCGAAGGAGAGCGCGATGAGGTGGAGCACCCGGTCGTCGCGGGTCAGGCCGTAGCGGTCGCCCACCGCCTCCGCATGCATGGCGAGCGGCCCGTGGGCGACGGCGACGCCCTTGGGCTGTCCGGTCGAGCCGGAGGTGAAGATGACGTAAGCGAGCTGATCCGGGTGGATGTCGAGGTCGGGCTCGGTGTCGGGTCCGGCGAAGGCGTCCGGATCGGACAGATGCAGGCTCGGGCATGCGACGGGCCCGTCGCCGGGGACGTCGGTGACGAGAAGACGCGCGGCGGCTTGGGCGATAACGGTGTCGAGCCGCTCCTGCGGAGCTTCGGGATCGACGGGGACGTAAGCCGCGCCGGCCTTGAGGACGGCGAGGATGGCCACGAACGCTTCGGGCGAGCGCGAGAGACGTAGCGCGACGCGGTCCTTGGTGCGGATGCCGCGGCGGAGGAGGGCGTGGGCCAGCGCGTTGGCGCGGGCGTTCAGCGCGGCATAGGTCAGGCGTTGCTCGCCGTGGATGAGAGCGATGCGGTCGCCGTCATTGGCGGCGAAGGCGGCGACGCGGGTGGCGACCGGCACGAAGGGCGGCACCGGCGGCATCCGGTGCTGCGCGGCGAGCCGCGCACGCTCCTCGTCCGTGAGCAGCGGAGCCGCGCCGCAGGGGGCGAGCGGACGGGCCAGAAGGGCGTCGAGCAGGCCGACGAAGCGCGCGGCCCAGCGCTCGCCCGTACCGGGCAGGAAGCGCGCCTCGGCCAGGATCATGACGCCGGAAAGCGCGCCGCCCTCCGCTTCCTCGACGCCGAGGACGAGATCGAACTTCGCCGTCTCCGGCGGGGCGGGCACCGCCTCGGCAACGAGGCCGGGGAAACGGGGCGGCGTCGGCGCGCGCTCGTAGCCGAACATCGCGTCGAAGGGGTTTTGGCCCGCATCGCCGAGCCCCTCGGCGATGCGGTCGAAGGGCAGGGCCTGCTCCGCCAATCCCTCGCGCAAGGTCGCGGCGGCGGACTCGACGAGGTCGGCGAAGGGGCGGTCGGCGGCAGGCCGCAGCCGCAACGCCAGGGTGTTGACGAAGGGTCCGACCACGCCGTGGGTCGCCGCGCCCTGGCGGTTGGCCGCGGGCATACCGAGGCAGAGGTCGTCGCGGCCGGTGCTGCGGCCGAGGAAGACCGCGAATGCCGCGAGCATGACGGCGGCGGGCGTCACGCCTCCTTCCGCCGCCAGTCGGCGGATCGCGTCCTGCAGGCGCGCCGGGAAGGCGAGCGGTATCCGCCGTGCCCGGCCACCCTCTCGCTGGGCGGCGGGGAGACGCTCGGGAAAGGCGAGGCCGTGCTCTGCGTCGGCGAGGCGTGAACGGGCGCGGGCGAGGGCGTCGGCGTCACGGTCGATCTCTTGGCGGATCGCCTGCCACGCCGCCCAGTCGGCGAAGCGCAGCGGCGGCGCCGGGATCGCGGCGTCGCGCCCGTAGCAGTGGGCGGCGTAGTCCGCGCCGATCTCCCGCGTCAGCACGCCGAGCGACCACGCATCGCAGACGGCGTGGTGCAGCGCCAGGATCAGCGCGTGCCGGTCCGGCCCGAGGCGCACCAGCGCGGTCCGCAGCAGCGGGCCGGCGGCGAGGTCAAAGGGGGTCTCGACCGTCGCGCGGATGCGTTCGCGCAGGGCCGCTTCCGACGCGTCGCCCGAGAGGTCGTGCTCGTCGAGCGGGATCGGCGCGGCCGGTTCGGCGATTTGGAGCACGCTGCCGTCCTCCGCCTCGATGAAGCGGGTCCGCAGCGCGTCGTGGCGAGCAACGAGCCCGTCGAGTGCCCCCTTCAGGGCGGCGCGGTCAAGCGGGCCCGTGAGGCGGACCGCCCCGCCGACGGCATAGGCCGCGCTCGACGGATCGAGCCGCCAGAGGAAGTAGAGGCGGATTTGCGCGTCGGAGGCCGGGGCGGGTTTGCCCGGATCGGTTGCCGGCACCGGCAGGTCGTCGAAGCCGATCCCGGCCGCCTCGTAGCGGGCGAGCAGGCTCGGGCGCTCCTCGGGCTTGGCCGCGGCAAGGCGCGCGGCCAGCGTGCGCAGGCGGTCGGTGAGCGCGCTCATCAGGCGTCGAGCTCCGCCAGCAGCGCGTCGGCTCGGGCCAGCTTGTCGTCGTCTCCGCCCGCGGCGCCGGCCGCTTCGACGGCGGCCGCGAAGCCCCGCAGCGTCGGCGCCTCGAACACCGTCTTCAGCGGCACGAGGCGGCCGAGTTCGGTCTCGATCCGGGCGACCATGCGGGTCGCCGTCAGCGAGTGGCCGCCCAGGCGGAAGAAGTGGTCGTCGCGGGCGATCCGCGGCAGGCCGAGGAGGTCGGCCCAGATCGCCGCGAGCGCGGTCTCGGTCTCGCCCTCGGGTTCGGCGCCGCTCGCCGCGACCGCCTCGGGCTGCGGCAGGGCGGCGCGGTCGATCTTGCCGTTGGGCGTCAGCGGCAGTCTGTCGAGGAGCAGGATCGAGCCCGGCAGCATGTGGGCCGGCAGCCGCGCCGCGAGATGGTCGCGCAACGCCTCCGGCGAGAGGCCCGCATCGGCGACGGCGTAGGCCAGCAGCCCCTCCCCGCCGGGGGCGGGCGTCACGGCGGCCTCGCGCACCGCCGGGTGGGCGGAGAGCGCCGCCTCGACCTCCGCGGGCTCGATCCGGTAGCCGCGGATCTTCACCTGATGGTCGAGGCGGTGGAGGTAGTCGAGGCGGCCGTCGGCGCGCCGCCTGACGCGGTCGCCGGTGCGGTACATCCGGGCGCCGGGCTCCCCCGACGGATCGGGCACGAACCGTTCGGCGGAGAGGCCCGGCCGACCGCGATAGCCGTGGGCGAGGCCGGCGCCGCCGATCCAGAGTTCGCCCGCCGCGCCCGTGGGCACCGGCTGAAGCGCGTCGTCGAGGACGTGGAGGGTGGTCGCGGCGAGCGGACGGCCGAGGCTCGGGGCGCCCTCGCCCGGCTCGACGCGGCCGGCGGAGGACCAGATCGTCGTCTCGGTCGGCCCGTAGACGTTCCACAGGGTGCCCACGCGCGATCCGAGCCATGCGGCGAGATCCGGCGCCAGCGCCTCGCCGCCGCAGAGCGCGGTGAGGCCGGGCCGCCCGGCCCAGCCGCTCGCCATGAGCTGGCGCCACGTGGCCGGCGTCGCCTGCAGGACCGTGGCCTCGCTCGCCTCCAGCAGGGCGGCGAGGCGGCGCGGGTCGGCGGCATCCGCCCGCGAGGCGACGTGGAGGCGCGCACCGATCACGAGGGGCAGGAACAGTTCGAGCGCGGCGATGTCGAACGAGAGGGAGGTGACGGCGACGAGCCGGTCCCCGGTGCCGATGCCGAGTTCCGCGTCCATGGCGGACAGGAGGTTGGCGAGCGCCCCGTGGCCGACCATCACGCCCTTCGGCCGTCCGGTCGAGCCGGAGGTGTAGATGAGGTAGGCGAGGTCGTCGGCGCGTGGCGCGAAGTCCGGGACCGGGCCGTCCGCCTCGCCCGCGATGTCGAGCATGGTCCAGGGGCCGGCGGGGGCGCCCGCGCAAAGGTCGGGCTCGGTCAGGAGCGCGGCGAGGCCGGCATCCTGCGCCATGAAGGCGAGGCGCTCGAACGGGTAGTCGGGATCGAGCGGCACGTAGGCCGCCCCCGCCTTCAGCGTGCCGACGAGTCCCGCCACCATGGCGGCCCCGCGCCCGACGAGGACGCCGACCCGGTCGCCGCGCCGCACGCCGGCGGCGGCGAGGCGCGCGGCCACCGCGTCCGAGCGGCGGTCGAGTTCGGCGTAGCTCAGGGGGCCGCCCGGCCCGTCGACCGCGATTTTCTCCGAATTTTCCTGTGCTCGGGCGCGCAGTCGCGCCGCGAGGGACACGAAGGGTGCCGCCGCCGGTCCCGCGGCCGGACGGTCGTCCGGCGCCGCGAGAGCGATGCCGCCGAGCGGCGCCGCGTCCTCCGCCGCCGCGAGCGCGTGGAGCGCCCGCTCGAACGCCGCGGCGATGTCTTGGATCTCGGCGGCCGAGAAGGCGTCCGTGGCGTAGGCGAGCCCGACCGTCGCGGTCTCGCCCGCCTCCACCGTGACGGTCAGCGGGTAATGCGTGTCCTCGCTCACCAGCACGTCGCGGAAGGCGAGCGCGCCCGGTGCCGGGGCGCGCAGCTCCGGATCGACGGGGTAGTTCTCGAAGATCAGGACCGTGTCGAACAGGGCCTCGCCGCCCGTTCCGGCGAGCGCCTGCACCTCGAAGAGCGGGATGTGTCCGTGCTCGCGCAGGGACAGGTTCTGCTCCTGCAGCCCGGCGAGGTAGGCGCCGATGGCCAGATCGGGCCGCGGCGCGCTGACCACCGGCAGGGTGTTGATGAACAGGCCGAGCATGTCCTCGGCACCGGGCAACGCCTCGGGGCGGCCGGCGATGGTGACGCCGAACAGGGCCGGGCGGCTGGTGCGGCGGGCAAGCACCAGCGCCCAGGCCGCCTGAACCAGGGTGTTGAGCGTCACGCGCTTGGCGCGGGCGGCGGCGCGGAGGCTCTCGGTGCGCCCGGAATCGAGCCGCAGCATGTGCCGGCCGCGACCGCGCGGACCGGCGCGGCCGGAGGACAGGCGGAACGGCTCCTCGACGCCCGCCAGCGCGGCGCGCCAATGGGCCTCGTCGGCCGAGCGGTCGCGGGCGGCGAGCCACGCCACCGCATCGCGGAAGCGCGGGGCCGGGCCCTTCGGCGCCTCGCCGCGGTAGCAGGCGGCCACCTCGGCAAGCAGCCGGGCCGAACTCCAGCCGTCGAGCAGGATGTGGTGGCGCACCCAGAGGACGCGCCACGCCGTCTCGCCCGTCCGCACGAGGACGAGGCGCATCGGCGGGGCCGCCGCGAGGTCGAAGCCGCGGGCGCGCTCCTCGTCGCCGAGGCGCGCGAGGCGGGTGTCGAGGTCGGGCAGGCCGCGCCAGTCGTGCTCTTCGAAGGCCGGTTCGGCACCGGCATGCACCACCTGCTCCGGCTCGGCCCCGTCGTCGCGGGCATGGAAGGTCGAGCGCAGGATGTCGTGGCGGGCGAACGCGCCGCGCCAGGCCGCGCGGAAGCGCTCGACGTCGAGATCGTCGAGGGTGAGGCCAAGCAGGTTGACGTAGGCCGTGTCGCCCGGCGCCAGCCGGGCGTGGAAGAACAGGCCCTGCTGCATCGGGCTCAAGGGGTAGCGATCCGCCGCGCGAGCGTCCGCCGGCCCGGCGCCCGCGAGCCGGCGCAACTCGGCCTCGAAGACCGCCGCGATCCGCTCGGCCTCGGCGGCGTCGTAGAGGGCGGGGTCGAACAGCCAGTCGATGTGGAGGCGTCCGTCGCGCAGGCGGGCATCGACCCGCAGCGGGTCGAGCATCGGCGCATCGGGATCGCGCTCGGTGCCGGGGCCCTCCGGCGCCAGGGTGAAGGCACCGCCGGCCATCTCGGCATCGAGGCGGCCGAGATAGTTGAACACCGGCCCGCGCGGGGCGGACACCGCCGCCCGCAGGTCCGGCGCGGCGAGATGGGCGAGAAGCCCGTAGCCGACGCCGCCCTCGGGCACCGCCCGCAGGGCGTTTCGGACCTCCGTGACCTGCTCGGCGCGCTCGCCGCGGACCGGCAGGCGGACGGGGTAGAGGCTCGTGAGCCAGCCGACCGTCCGGTCGAGGTCGGCGGGCGCGAAGGACGGATCGCGGCCGTGGCCCTCCAGCCAGAGGGTGACGGCATCGGTGTCGGTAGCGAGCGTGCGGGCCAGCGCCGCCGTCATCAGCTCGTGCGGGCGGGCGTCGAGGCCGGCCGGCGCCGTCTCCATCACGGCCCGCGTCGCCGCGGAATCGAGACGGGTGGCGCGGCGATGGGCCTCGCCGAGGCGGGTCGGACTCGTCGGAAGAGAGGGACCGGCGGTCGTCGTCCAATGCTCCGCCTCGTCCCGCAGCGTCTCCGAATGGGCGTGGAGCAGCAGGGCGCGGGCGTAGTCCGAGAAATCCGTCTCGGGGGCCGGCAGGGCGATCGCCGCGCCGCGGCGTTGCTGGTCGAGGCCGAGGGCGAGGTCGTCGAGCAGCACGCGCCAGGACACGCCGTCGACGGCGAGATGGTGGATCGCCAGCAGCAGGCGCTGGCTGCCGTCGGGCAGGTGCACCAGCAGCGCCCGCAGCAGCGGGCCCTCGCCGATGTCGATGCCGCGCTGGACGGACTCGCAGGCGGCCGGCAGTTCGGATACGTCGGCGAGGGTGCGGACGGTGAGGAGGTCGGCGGTCTCGGCCGCGGCGACGCCTTGGGTCCAGCGCTCGCCGCGGGGGCGGACGCGCAGGCGCAGGGCCTCGTGCCGGGCGACGAGAGCGGCGAGCACGTCCGCCAGTGTCGGGGTGTCGAGGGTGTCGCGCGGGACCAGCAGCACCGACTGGTTCCAGTGGCCGCGGTTCGGGACGGGACGCGCCAGGAAGGCGGCCTGGATCGGCGTCAGCGGCACTTCCTTGAGCGCCGGGCGCGGGGCGTGGGTCGGGGCGGGGGCCGGCGCCGGGGCGGCGGCGAGCGGCACCGCGACGGCGGCGAGTGCGCGCAACGTCTGGTGCTGGAAGACGAGCTTCGGCGTCAGCTTCAGCCCGCGGCGCTTGGCGCGCGCGATGATCTGGAGGCTGAGGATCGAATCGCCGCCTAGCGCGAAGAAGTTGTCGTCGAGGCCGACATTCGGGCGGCGCAGCACCTCGGCCCAGATTTCGGCGAGGATGCGCTCGGCCTCGCTGCCACCCGCGGGCGCGGCCGGCTGCACCGGAGCGGCCTGTCCTGCCGGCACCGACGGCACCGCCACCTGGGCGAGCGCCCGCACGGTCTGATGCTCGAACACGTTCTTCGGCGTCAGCCGCAGGCCCTGGCGCTTGGCCCGCGCGATGATCTGGAGGCTGAGGATCGAATCGCCGCCGAGCGCGAAGAAGTTGTCGTCGAGGCCGACGCTCGGGCGGCGCAGCACCTCGGCCCAGATGCCGGAGAGAATCCGCTCTGCCGCGCTCGGCGCGTCTTCGGCCGGCTGCGGCGGAGCGAGCGGCACGGCGACGGCTGCAAGCGCCCGCACGGTCTGGTGCTCGAACACCTGCTTCGGCGTGAGCCGGAAGCCGCGTCGTTTGGCGCGCGCGATGATCTGCAGGCTGAGGATGGAATCGCCGCCGAGGGCGAAGAAATTGTCGTCGGGGGCGACGGACGGACGGCGCAGCACCTCCGCCCAGATCTCCGACAGGACGCGTTCGGCCGCGTGGCCGGTGTCCGCGCGCTGCGGCTCCGGTGAACGAACCTCGGTCAGGCTCCCGGGTGCGGGCAGCGCCCGGCGGTCGAGCTTGCCGTTGGGGGTGAGCGGGACGCGGTCGAGCCGCAGCACGTGGCTCGGCACCATCGCTTCCGGCAGGGTGCGGGCCAGGGCCTCGCGCGCGCCGGACGCAGCGTCCGGCGTGCCGGTGACGTAGGCGAGGAGGCGCGGGCGCCCGGCCTCGGTGCGGTCGAGGACGACGTGGGCGGTCGCGATGCCGGGGAGCGCGCGCAACGCCGCGGCGACCTCGCCGAGTTCGACGCGGTGGCCCCGGATCTTCACCTGATCATCGCCGCGGCCGAGGAAGCGGAGGGTGCCGTCGCCGCCGAGCCGGACCCGGTCGCCGGTGCGGTAGAGCCTTTCGCCCGGCCGCGACGGATGCGGCACGAAGCGCTCGGCGGTGGCGCCCGGACGCCCGAGATAGCCACGGGCGACCTGCGCTCCGCCGATATAGAGTTCGCCGATGGCGCCGGGCAGCACCGGCGCGAGGTTCGCATCGAGCACCATCGCCTCGACCCCGGCGAAGGGGAGCCCGAGCGGGACGGTGCCGTCCTCGACCGCATCCATGACTTCGTGGGCAAGGACGCCGACCGTGGTCTCGGTCGGCCCGTAATGGTTGATGATCCGGCAGCCGGGCCGCAGCCCGCGCACCCGCGCGGCGAGCGAGGCCGGCAGCGTCTCGCCGCCGAGGATCAGCGCCGTGTCCGGCACGATGTCCGGCGCCCGCGGTGTCGCGAGCAGGCCGTCGAGATGGCTCGGCACCAGTTTGAGCACGCCGATGCGGTGCCCCTGCACCGCGTCGGCGAGGCGGTCGGCATCGAAGGCGGCGTCCGCCTCGATCAGGTGGAGGGTGCGGCCCGAGACGAGGGCGCCGAACAGCATGGTGTGGCCGAGATCGGCCGCGGGGGTCGTGACGAGGCCGAAGCTCGCGTCCTCCGCCAGGTCGAGCCGTGCGAGCATGGCCTGCGTGTAGGCGGCGATCGCCCGGTGGGGCACGAGCACGCCCTTCGGCGCGCCGGTCGAGCCCGAGGTGTAGATCAGGTAGGCGCCCTGGTCCGGCAGCGGCGGGGCGAGCGCTGCCGCATCCGGCGGCAACGGACGGGCCGCGAGGTCGGCGATGGCGTGAGGCGCGGGGCCGAGGCTCGCCGCAGCGGCCTTGCTGTCGGAATCGTGCAACGCGCGGCGGGCGCCCGCATCGGCGGCGAGCCGGCGCAGGCGCTCGGGCGGCAGCGTCGGGTCGAGGGGCGCGTAGACGCCGCCGGCCCGCATCACGCCGAGCGCCGCGATCACGAGGTCGAGGCTGCGCCCGGCCAGCACCGGCACCACCTCTTCCCGCGCCAGCCCGTCGGCGATCAGGGCGTGGGCGAGCCGCGTCGCGGCGGCGTCGAGGGCGGCGAAGCTCAGCGTCGCGTCGCCCGCCCGCAGGGCGACCGCATCGGGCCGCGCGGCGACCTGCGCCGCGAAGGCGGCGAGCACGTCCGGATACGGTTGGTCGGCGGCCTCGCCTTCAAGAGCCGAAACCTCCGCCGGCACCCACTCGCCGAGCGGGCGCTCGGGCCGGGCGGCGGCGTGGCGCATCAGGTCGGCATAGGCGCGGGCGAAGCGCTCGGCGAACTCTGGGTCGAACAGGTCGGTCGCGGTGGTCAGCATCGCTTCGATGCCGTCCGCGCGGTCGGTGACGTCGAGGCTGAGATCGAAGTGGGTGGCGTTCTCGACGAGATCGACCGGCGTGGCGCTCAAGCCTGCGGCGCGGATCGTGCGCGGGGTGTCGAGCTGCTGGGTGAACTTCACCTGGAACAGCGGATTGTAGCTCAGCGTCCGCTCCGGCTGCAGCGCTTCCACCAGCGCTTCGAACGGCACGTCGGAATGGGATTGCGCCGCGAGCGTCGTCGCCTTCACGGCGGCGATCAGGTCGCGCATCCGCGTCGCGGGCTCGACCTTCGCCCGGATCACCTGGGTGGTCACGAAGAAGCCCGGCAGCCGCTCGGTCTCGGGCCGCACCCGGTTGGCGCTGGAGACGCCGACGCGGATGTCATCCTCGCCCGTCAGCCGCGCGAGCAGGGCGTGCAGGCCCGCGAGCAGCACCATGAACAGGCTCGCCCCTTCCGCCCGGGCGAGCGCCCGAACCTGCCGGCTGGTCTCGGCATCGAGGGTGAAGGTCTTTCGCGCCCCGCGGAAGCTTTGGGCCGGGGGACGCGGCCGGTCGGTCGGCAGGGCGATCGGCGGATGTGAGGCGCCGAGCGCCGCCTTCCACCAATCGAGCTGGCGGGCGAGTTCGCCGCCCTCCAGCCGCACCCGCTGCCACGCGGCCCAGTCGGCGTAGCGCACCGGCGGGGCGGGCAAGGCCGGCTCGCGACCCTCGCGGAAGGCGCCGTAGGCAGCGAACAGCTCGCCGACCAGAATGTCCATCGACCAGCCGTCGGAGACGATGTGGTGCATGGCGAGCCACAGCAGGTGCCGCTCGGGCGCGATCCGCACGAGGCCGAACCGGACCGGGGGCGCCGCCGTGAGGTCGAAGGGCGCGCAGGCACCGGCCTCGGCGCGCGCGCGGGCCGCGGCCTCGCGCTCGTCCGCGGGCCGGTCGGCGACGTCGGCGCGGGCGAGCGCGACCGGCGCCGCCGGATGGATCAGGGGCTGCGCCTCGCCGTCCTCGGTCGGCGCGAACGCGGTGCGCAAGGATTCGTGGCGGGTCACGAGCCAGTCGAGGCTGCTTTGGAGCGCCGCCTCGTCCAGCGGGCCGTCGAGGCCGAGCGCGCTGCCGAGGTTGTAGGCGTGGCTCTCCGGCTCGAGCTGCCAGAGGAACCACAGGCGACGCTGGCCGAGCGCGAGCCGGTCCGGCGCGTCGTCGGCGAACGGCATGATCGGCAGGCGCTCGAAGGCGATTCCGCGGGCGTCGAGCGCGTCGAGGAAGGCGGCGCGCTTCTCCGGCGGCAGGGCGGCGAAGCGGCGGGCGAGCCCGTCCCAGCTCGGGTTGCGGTCGGCGGCGGCCGTCATGGTCAGACCTCTTCCCATTCGGCTAGCAGGGCATCGACGTCGTCGAGGGCGCGCGCCTCGTCGCCCCCGTCGATCTGCGCGGCGAGCGCGGCGAGCGTCGGCGCGGCGTAGAAGGCCGGCAGGCCGACATGCGCGCCCATTTCCTCGCGGATCTTCTGGACGAGCTTGGCGGCGAGCAGCGAGTGGCCGCCCAGTTCGAAGAAGCCGTCGGCCCGGCCGACCCGCTCGACGCCGAGCAGAGCGGACCACAGACGCGCCAGCGCCTCTTCGGTGGCACCTTCCGGCGCCGCGTCGTCCCGCCCCCGCCATTCCGGCGCGGGCAAGGCCTGCCGGTCGAGCTTGCCGCTCGCCAGTCGCGGCAGCGCGGGCAGCGCCACGATCAGCGACGGGCGCATGTGCGCGGGCAGGCGCTCGGCGAGATGCGCCGACAGCGCGGTGGCGAGATCCGAATCCGGCTCCTCCCCGCCCCGCCCGGCGACGTAGGCGACGAGATGCGCCTCCTCGCCCCGCTTGACCGCGCTCACCGCCGCCTCGCGGCAGCGCGGGTGGGCCAGCAGGTGCGCCTCGACCTCGCCGGGCTCGATGCGGAAGCCGCGCACCTTCACCTGCGCGTCGAGGCGGCCGAGATAGGCCAAGCCGCCGTCGGCACGCCGCACCACCCGGTCGCCGGTGCGGTAGAGCCGCCCGCCGGGCACCCCGAACGGGTCCGGCACGAACCGCGCGGCGGTCTCGGCCGGCGCGCCGACATAGCCGCGGGCGAGACCGTGGCCGCCGATGTACAGCTCGCCCGGCACGCCGGGGCCGACCTCGTTCAGCGCCTCGTCGAGGACATGGGCCGTGCGGGCGCCGACGGGGGTGCCGATCGGCAGCCAGTCGGCTCCGTCCCAGGCGGATGCCGGGGTATCGGGCTCGATGGCGAGCAGCAGCGGGGTGATGACGGTCTCGGTCGGGCCGTAGCCGTTGATGATGCGGGCCGGCGCGAAGGTGTTTCGCACCGCCTGGAACGCCTCGATGCCGAAGGCCTCGCCGCCCGCCGTCCACGAGCGCATCGGCAGGGGCCCGCCGCCGGCCTCGCGATGCGCTTCGGCGAGGCTCGCCAGCAGGGCGGGCGACATGCCGGTGACGGTGACGCCCTCGCGCCTGATGACGTCGAGCGTGTCGCCGGCGGTCCACGTCCCGGGCTCGCCGATGACGAGGCGTCCGCCATGGGTCAGGGCGGCGAGCCACGCCTCCGTCGCGCCGTCGAAGGAGAGCGCGATGAGGTGGAGAATACGGTCGTCGCCGGTGAGGCCGTAGCGGGCCCCCACCGTCTCTCCATGCATGGCGAGCGGCCCGTGGGCGACGGCGACGCCCTTGGGCTGTCCGGTCGAGCCCGAGGTGAAGATGACGTAGGCGAGTTGATCCGGGTGGATCGCGAGGTCGGGCTCGGTGTCGGGTCCGGCGAAGGCTTCCGGGTCGTCGAGGCGTAAGGTGGGGCAGGCGACGGGCCCGTCGCCGGGGGCGTCGGTGACGAGGAGGCGGGCGTCCGCCTGCCGGATGACGGTGTCGAGCCGCTCCTGCGGGGCTTCGGGATCGACGGGGACGTAGGCCGCGCCGGCCTTGAGGACGGCGAGGATGGCGACGATGGCGTCGGGCGAGCGGTTCACGCGCAGGGCGACGCGGTCCTCGGTGCGGATGCCGCGGCGGAGGAGGGCGTGGGCCAGCGCGTTGGCGCGGGCGTTCAGCGCCGCATAGGTCAGGCGTTGCTCGCCGTGAATGAGAGCGATGCGGTCGCCCTCGGCGGCGGCGTGCGCGGCGATGCGCGCGCCGACCGGAACGAACGGCGACGCCGGCTCGTCGGTCCGCTCGCGGATCGTCCTGACTGCCATGCCCATGCGTGCGACCGTTCCCGGAACGACCGGTGACCCGGCCTCTCGACGGCAGGACGGACGGGGGCCCGCGAAATTTAGAGGTTTCGCCCGAAACGGAGCGATGTCGCGCGGTCGGTGCCGTTTCGGGCGGCAGGCGCCGTTCTTCCGGGCCGAGACGACTAAATCCTTCCGGGCCCGACGCGTCCTTACAGACGACTCAGCCGCCGGAGGGGCGATGCAACCCGAGACCTCGGCCGCCATCCCGCAGGGGCGCGCGCTCCTGCGCATCCTGGCGCAGTGCCCGCGGCGGCACCTCGCCCTGGCGCTGGGGGCGAGCCTCGCGGCGGCGGCGGCCGGGATCGGCATGGTGGCGACGGCGAACGAGATGCTGGCCGGGCGCCACGATCCGCACTGGCTCGGCCTGGGCTTCGCGGCGGCGGCCCTGCTCGGATTGTGCGGGCGGGTCGGCGGCGGGCTGCTGTTCGCGCGGCTCGGCGAGGGCGTGCTGCTCGACATCCGTCGGACGCTGGCGGCGCGGGTCGCGGCGGCGGAGTTCGCCCGCGTCGAGCGGCTGGGCGCCGCGCGGGTGCAGTCGGTGATGACCGACGACGCCGCGCGGGTGGCCGACTTCCTCGTCGCCGTCCCCAACATCGTCATGAACGCCACGATCGTGGCGGGCTGCCTCGCCTATCTCGCCTGGACCTCGCTCACCGCCTTCGGGCTGGCGCTCGCGACGATCCTGGGGGGATCGCTGGTGTTCCATCTCGGCCATGCGCGGGCGCTGAAGGAGCTCGATCGGGCAGGCTCCGCCCAGGACGAGCTGTTCTCGCACTTCGACGGATTGTTCAGCGGCGCCAAGGAGTTGAAGCTCAACCAAGAGCGCCGGGAGGCCTTTCTGCGGCTGTCGCTGGAGCGCAGCATCGAGGAGGTGCGGGCGCATCGCCTGCGGGGCCTGCGCGTCTACGTGGCGGCGGCCGGGACCGCCCTCTTTCTGGTGCACGCCCTGATCGGGGTGCTGACCTTCGGCGGGGTCGCCGTCACCGGCTCGATCGTCGTGTTCCTCTACCTGATGATGCCGCTCGACGCCCTTCTCAACAACCTGCCGAACGCCCAGCAGGCGCGGGTCTCGATGGGGCGGATCGACCGGCTGATGGCGGCGGTGGCCGAGCCCGAGCCGGTGCTGGCGCGCAGCCCCGCGGCGGGGTTCCGCGAGTTGCGGCTGGAGGGGGTTCGCCACCGCTACTACCGCGAATCCGAGGACGGGATGTTCGAACTCGGGCCGATCGACCTGACGTTCCGGCCCGGCGAGGTGACGATCCTGATCGGCGGCAATGGCAGCGGGAAGACGACGCTGGCCAAGGTGCTGACCGGCCTCTACCGGCCGGACGGCGGCTCGATCCTGCTCGACGGCGTCGGCGTGACCGAACTCGATCGTGCCCGATTGCGTCGGCTCTTTTCTGCCGTGTTCTCCGACTTCCACCTGTTCCCGACGCTGGACGGCCTCAGTGGCGCGGGGGCCGCCCTCGACGCGCAGGCGAACGAACTGATCGCCAAGCTCGAACTCGGCCACAAGGTCTCGGTATCGGGAGGCGTCCTCTCGACCCGGTCGCTGTCGCAGGGCCAGCGCAAGCGCCTCGCCCTGGTGGTCGCCTATCTGGAGGACCGGCCGTTCTACCTGTTCGACGAATGGGCCGCCGACCAGGACCCGGCCTTCCGCGAGGTGTTTTACCGGAAGCTGCTGCCGGAACTGCGGGCCCGCGGGAAGGCGGTGCTCGCGATCTCCCACGACGACCGCTACTTCGACGTGGCCGACCGCTGCGTGAAGCTGGAGAACGGCCGGCTGGTGGAGGCCGGGATCGTTCCGGCCGCGAAGGCGAGCGCGTGAGGACGGTGCCGCGACGGCGGGGCGGCGCTCATCCGCCGGACGCCTCGGCCCCGATCACCGATCGGGATCGAGGCGACCCGGAATCACGGCGCGGCCGCCGCCCGGCACAGGGCAGTGGCGTCGCGGATCATGAAGTTGACGAGCGTCGGCGACACCCCGGCGCGGGCTGCGATGTCCTTCTGCGGCACGCCGTCGACCCGGTGGGCCAGGAAGGCCTCGCGGGTGCGGGCGGGCGCCTCGTCGAGGGCCCGGATCGCGAGGGTGAGCGATTGGCGCGCCTCCAGGCGCCGCAGCGGGCAGTCGCAGGGGGCGGGCACCGCGTCGCCCGCCTCCGGGGGGGCGTTGCGGCGGCATTCGCGGCCGGACTGGCGCACCGCATCGATGGCGGCGTTGCGCACCATGCGGCGCAGGAAGCCGGCGGCGTCGGCGACATCGGCCGCCACGCCGTTCTGGCAGACCTTCAGGGCGACGTCCTGCACCACGTCCTCGGCCCGCGCCCCGCAGCGGACCACGCGGCGCGCCGTGTCCACCAGCTCGGCGCGACGGCTCAGCAGCACCGTCAGCAGCGCGCCGGGGGGCGCCTCCTTCGTTCTCGTCGGCATCGCATCCCTGCCGTTTCCGGGCGGCGACGAATCGAGTTCCGCCGTCGTCACGATGAATTGAATACGGGCCTCAGCGTATCGCCGGCGCCTATACTCATGGTCCTTAGCATCGACCTTCAGGGCCGACAACGAAGACTCTTCTAAGAGGTTGCAATGTGGAACGATTCCAGATCAATCTCTTCATTGGAACAGATGTAAACTTGCCAATAGACGACATGCCCACCAACGACTTGACTCCTCTGCAGCCGGCGCAGCGAGCGCCCGATCTGCGAACGCTGCTCGACAGCCATGCGCGGCTACAGGCAGGATTCTATATCTCAGGTTGCGATACCGCGCCGGATGGCGGCCACTGGCTGTGGTCGCGCCACATCGCCGAATTCGGGCTCAATGTGGGCATCGGCGTCCGCGACGGCGCGTGGCTTCGGGCGCAGGCCGAGCGGCGGAGCCGCGCCGCGGTGGCGCTGGCCGCCGACATGGCGCAGGCCCGCGACCTCTGCGTGGCGCTGAACGCCGCCCCGGTCGCCGCCATGGCCTGGATGTGGCGGGCCCTGACGCCGGCCGACGCGGGTGCCGCCGAGGCCGACATCGCGGTCTCGGATCGCCCGGCCGCGGACGAGGACTTCCTCGGCGTGATGGCGCGGCAATCGGCCAACCCGGCGGTGAACGCGGCGACGATGGAGGGCTACGGCCCGGCCCTGCGCGAGGCGGAAGGCCGCCCCGGGATCCACGTCCGCCACCTGACCCTGTGGGCCGGGGGCGAGCCGGTCGCCTGCGCCTCGATCCACGCCGAGGCCGGCCTCGCGGGCCTCTACAACGTCGCCGTCGCGGCCCCGCACCAGCGCCGCGGCCTCGGCCGCCGGATCACGATGCGCGCCATCCACGAGGCCGCCGGCCTCGGCTGCACCGGTCTGCTGCTCCAATGCGTGCCGGGCGGGCATGTCGAGCGGCTCTACGCCGCCCTGGGCTTTTCGCGGGTCGCGCGCCCGCTACTGCTCGCCCTGCGCTGATCTCCCCGCGTTGCGCGTCGTCGATCGAGCGTCGCCGGCGTGACCGCAACATCGTTTCGAGGCGTGGCGATCGCGGCTCGGCATGACGCACGACCTCGCGGCGGCCACCGGCCCCGTCGCCGAGGCGGCGGACCTGTTCTTCCGAATGGATGCGGGCCGTCGCGCCGTCGGCGCAGGCCCCCTCAGACCGCCTCGATCCGCGGGCCGAGTCGCCGTCGCCGGCCTGCGAGGCGGGTGCGGAGCACGGTGGCCGCGGCCCGCGCGAGCGCCGTCGGCGCCATGAATTCGGTGAGGCCGATGTTGCGCGACGCGTAGGCGAAGAGCCGGCCGGCGTGGTGCGGATCGAGGGCGGCGGCCTCGAACATAATCCGTTCGGGCAGCCACCACCGGCGCCCGCGCGCGTAGCTGGCGATGTGCCACGCATGGCCGGCGAGGGTCCGGCGGTGGCGGCGGGCATAGCTGCGCAGCGCGCGGTCGACCGGTCCCCGGGCCAGGAGCGCGTCCGCGGTCGCCGCGACGAGCCACTCGGCCGATCGCAGGGCGAAGGCGCAGCCGGTGCCCCAGACCGGATCGACCGAGAGCGCCGCGTCGCCGACGAGGGCGAGGCCCGGCACGGCAGCGGCCCGGCCCTGGTTCGGCATGTCGACGAAGCCCATCACCGGGCCGACGCGCTCGGCCGCCGTCAGGTTCGGCCCGTCCGGCAGCGCCGCGAGGGTGCGGGCGAGCGCGGCCTCCGGGTCGGCCTTGAAGTCCGGCAGCAGCGCCTTCGGCAGGGTCGTGGCCGCGATCGTGAGGCCGTCCTCGTTCGGAAAGGTGTAGCTGATGCCCGCCTCGCCCATCCACATCCGCGAGCGCCCGCCGTTCGGGTCGAGCCCGCGATAGGCGGCGTAGTAGAAGAAGCGGGCGTTCTCCGTCTGCCGGGCCTCGATCCCGGCGAGCCGCGCGACCGGCGAGGCGCGCCCGTCGGCACCGACATGGAGGCGCCCGCGCAAGGTCCGCTCGCTCCCCTGCCGGTCCCGCACGGACAGCCACGCGACCCGGCCCCCCTCGCGCCCGAGGCCGGTCGCCGTGTGGCCGGCGAGAAGCTCGATCCCGGGCGTGGTCGCGGCGCGGGCGCGCAGGAGCGGGTCGAGCCGGCTGCGGCGCAGGTTGTAGCCGTGGCCCGGATGGCCGGGCGCGGCCTCGCCCTCGCGGATCCAGCCCCAGCGCGTGTGCAGGTCGAGCCGGTTGCGCACGCCGCCGCAGGCCTCGATCGCCCGGTCGAGCCCGAGCCGCTCCAGTACCGGCAGCGCGCTCGACTGGATGTAATGGGTGCACAGGCGCTTGTAGGCCGCCGGATCGGGATCGCGCTCGACGAGCGCCACGGTGAGGCCGGAGCGGGCGAACAGGATCGCGGCGGCGCAGCCCGCCACGCTCGCGCCGACGACGACCACGTCGTGCGTGAATCCCTGTATGACCATGACCCGCCGACAGCCCCCGAGACCGGCCGGGATGCTGACGGCCACGCTCGCTCGAGGCAAGCGCCGGGACACGCCGCGACGCGGTCGCCCCGCCGGATTTGCATGGCTCGCCGGGCCGTGCGCGGCGGCCCGTCGGGCCGCCCGCCGTCGCCGGACAGGTCGGGCCACGTGGCTATATTGTCGAGCCGCGCTACCGCGCCGATCCCTCGGGTGTCCGGACCGTCGAGGCGAGGACGGCGTCTCGGGACGACTATTGACACGGATGTCGGCGTCCGGATCGAGCTTGGCCTTTTCAGACTATCCGATGGCGTCGGCGCGCTCGGTACAACCTGTATTGCACAACCCTGGGTGGATAGACCCTCGATCCGTCCGCGACCGGGGAAGCCGCAAGATGACGGCCGTCGTCGCGCCGCCGGGCTTGTGCCGCCACTTTCCGCCGATACTGCCTGATCCGGCAATCGATCCGCCTGAAACGCCGCTCGACTTGTCGAACGACCGTCAAGGTCGGCAGATGATTTGTGGTTAATCGAAATCCAATTCATAACGATTGCTCCAGGAGAATTCGGCAGAACTGCAAAAAAAATCTTGGGCACCGTGCCTTGGAATGCATACCGGAAGCTTTCGCCGTCCGTTAACCTTGGCGCCTCCCGGTCGCGGACTCGAATCATGCGCTCGCCGTTCTCCGAATCGCTCTCCTGGGCGCCGACCGTGGCGCTCTCCTGGTTGTGGGGGCTCGGGTTCTTCTACGCGATCCACGTGGTGCTGGCGCATGGATGGGTCGGCTTCGCCGCCTTCGCCGGGCCGAACGCCCTCGGGCTGTTCCTGTTCGGCTGGGTGCTGGGGGATCGGCGCCGCGATCCGGCGGCGATCCTGCGCAAGGCGGAGGGCGCCTATGCGGGCCTGTTCCTGCTGGCCCAGCTCTTCGCGGTGGCGATCACGGTCTTCGCCCTGTTCCGCCATGTCGGCCAGCCGCTGTTCGGCGACCGGGCGGCGGCGGGGATCGTCGGCCTCGTGCTGGTGGCGGCGACGCTGGGACACGCGGTGAGCCTGCGGCACCTGCGCTGGATCCATGCCGGGCTGCTCGCCGTCGGCATCGGCGCCGGACTGTCCGCCTGGAGCGGGCTCGGCGCGGTGCCGCCGGCCGCGCCGACGCCGTGGTGGGTGGCCGACGAGCGCTTCTTCGGCCTCGTCGTGCCGAGCCTCGTCGGCTTCCTGCTCGGGCCCTGGACCGACCTGCAGCACTGGCAGCGCGCGGTCGAGATCCGCCGCGGCGGCGGCTCGGTGCGGCTCGCCTACGGGGTCGGCGCGGTGCTGTTCCTCGGCCTGCTCACGCTGAACGCACTGATCGCCTCCGCCGCGGGCCCGGCCGGGGCGGTGACGACCGCCGACGGCCTGGCCGGGTTCCAGCCCGCGGTGGCGGCGGCCGTGCTGCGCGGCGGCCTCGACCAGGCCGGCACCGCCTTCGCGCTCTGGGCGGTCATCGCCGCGGTCTCGACCATCGACAGCGCCTACGCGGCCCTGCGCTGGTCGATGACGTCGGTCACCGCGCGCAGCACCTCCGTCCTCCTGACCTTCGTGCCGCCGAGCCTCGTCGCCTCGCCGCTCTGGATCCTCGTCGGCGCGGGCGGCCTCGCCGCGGCCGTAGCGGCGGCCGACCTGTCGATGGTCTACCTGATGCTGCCCTTCGCCACGCTGCTCGCGGGTGCCGCCGCCTGCCTCGTGCTGGAGGTGCTGGGCGTGAAGCGGGCCTACGACCCGGTGCTGTGCGCGCTCCTCGGCGCCACCGCGGCGCTGCTGGCGGTGGCGGGCTACGTCACCCCCAACGCTGCGCTCCTGACCATCGCCGCCCTGGTGCCCCTCGTCGGCGCCCTGCCGATGCTCGCCGAGTTCTTTGGGATGTCCGCGCCCGCTCCGGCCGCCGCGGCAGCCGAGCCCGAGCCGGTCGCGACGGTGATCCGCGTCGTCAACGACAACAATGCCGGCGCCGAGGGCTTCGAGGGCCGCGACTTCGTCATCCGTCTGACGCCGACCTACGACGACACCAACTCGGTCGGGAACGTCTACTTCGCCAACTACGTCCGCTGGGTCGGCAAGGCGCGGGAATTGTTCTTCAACCACTGCGTCCCGGGCTTCGACATCGCCTCGACCGAGTTCTACATCCTCACCAAGTCGTTCCAGCACGATTTCCGCCGCGAGGCGCGGGAGTTCGAGCCGCTGACGGTGCGCATCCGGGTCAAGCATTCGAACCGCAAGTTCGTCACGCTGGAGCACGAGATCCACAGCGCGACCCAGGGGCTGCTCGGGCGCGGCGAGCAGAGCCTGATGTTTGTCGACACCCGCACCTACCGCCCGCTCGACATCCCCCGCAGCATCGTCGAGGGCTTCCTGCCCTACGCCCCCGCGGGCGCCCCGCCGGCCCGCTGGCGCGACGAGGCGGCGGTGCCGCTGCAGCCGCCGCAGCCGCTGGCCTCCTAGCGATCGCCGCGGGCGGCCCGCATTGCCCGCCCCCACCCGCTCGGTTACGGTCCGCCCGCCGATGCAGGACCGCGCCCCTCCCAAGAACCCCTATGCGGGTCTTCCCGACCACGCCTTCTGGGACCGGTCGGTCGGTGGCCTTCCGCTGTTCGCCCTCGATCCGATGGCCGGGCCACCCGTCCCGGCCGGTTTCCGCCTCAGCCGGCAGACCCGGATCGCCACGGCGGGCAGTTGCTTCGCCCAGCACATCGCCCACCGGCTCCAGGCGAGCGGCTACCGCTACCTCGTCACCGAGGACGCGCCGGAGGGGACGGCGCCGAGCGAGGCGCGGGCGCGGGGCTTCCGCCTGTTCTCGGCCCGCTACGGCAACGTCTACACCGCGCGCCAGCTGCGCCAGCTGATCGAGCGGGCCTATGGCCGGTTCGTGCCCGCCGACATCGCCTGGACGCGGCCGGACGGGCGCTTTGCCGATCCGTTCCGCCCGCGCATCGAGCCGGAGGGATTCGCTTCGCCTGAAGACGTCGAAGCCGAGCGGCAGGTGCATTTCACCCACGTCCGGCGGCTGTTCGAGGAACTCGACGTGTTCGTCTTCACCCTCGGCCTCACCGAGGGCTGGCAGGCTGCCGGTGATGGTGCTGCCTTCCCCTTGAGTCCCGGCGTCGCGGCGGGCACCTTCGACCCCCAAAGGTACGTCTTAGCCAACCAGCCGGTCGAGGCGGTGATCGCCGATCTCACCGCCTTCGCCGACGCGCTGAAGGCGGTGAACCCGAACGCGCGGATCATCCTCACGGTCTCGCCCGTCCCCTTGGTCGCGACCTACGCGCCGCGCCACGTGCTGCAATCGACGGTGCACAGCAAGGCGGTGCTGCGGGTGGCGGCCCAGCGCCTCACGGACACCCGCGACGACACGCTCTATTTCCCCTCCTACGAGATCGTCACCTCGCCCGAGGGCGGCTTCCGCTATCTCGAGAGCGATCTCAGATCCGTCAGCAAGGACGGTGTCGACCATGTCATGCGGGTCTTCTTCCGCCATCTCACCGAGGGCGGCGACGCGGTCGCCCTCCCCGCTTCCTCCCGCAGCCTGCACGAGGCGCGGTCCGAATTCGCCGCGCAGGCCGCCTTGGTCTGCGACGAGGAACTCCTGGCCGCTGGGGGCGCGCGGCCGTGGCTAGGCGCATCCTCGTCGTCGGCAACAACTGCCAAGTCGCGGTCCTGGGCGGGTGCCTTCAGTTCCTTGCGCCGGATGCTGAGATCGCCGCGGTAGAGCCCGCCAATTTCGCGCGCTTCGATTCGAGCCCCGAGCGGCTGCTCGCGATGGCGGCGGATTTCGACCTCACCGTCAGCCTGCCGTTCGAGAAGGGGCCGCTGGGTTCGCTCACGCCCGCCCGGCTGCGCGACGCCGCGCGGATCCTCGTGCCTGTGCCGACCATCGTCTTCCCGGCCTTCCATCCGGACATCGTCTACATCGCGCACAAGGGCCGGCAATACGGCTCGCCGATGGGCGACTACCACTCGGCGTTGATCGTCTACGGCGTCGCGCAGGGTTTTTCGGCGGATGAGATCGTCTCGCTGTTCCGGGCCGAGGTGTTCTCCAGGATCGGCTATCTCGACGACTGGTTCGGCGCCCGCGACTCGCTCCTGCGCTCGGCCCGCGCACATGGCTGCGACCTCGACCGCCTGTTCGCCGGCTGGATGCGCCGCGGCTGCTTCATGCACACGGTCAACCACCCGAAGCTGTTCGTGATGGAGGATCTGGCCCGCATGGCGCTGGCGCGGTCCGGCATCCCGGCCCGTTCGGCCCGCTGCGAGGACGTGCTGCCCGATCCGCTGAGCAACAGCGTCTGGCCGGTCTATCCCGAGATCGCCGCGCGCTACGGCGTTCCCGGCAGCACCACCTTCAAGCCGCCCCGCGGCGGGTTCGACTTCCTCGCCGACGCCGTCCGCTGCCTCGATCTGCGGGCGATGGTGGAGGGCTCGCTGGCGCATTACGCACAGACGCCGAGGATCGCCGAACATTGCGACCGCGTCCGCGGCTGGCTCGGCAAGCGGGAGGTGCGGGAGACGCTGCGGCCGAAGGCGTGACGCGGCCGCGCAGGCGCTATCCCCCCGTCACGCTCATATGCCGCGGCACGGCGGCCGGGCGGGCGCGCTCGATGACGAAGTCGTGGCCCTTGGGCTTGCGCGAGATCGCCTCGATCACGGCGCGCGTCACGAGCGCGTCGTCGGGCGAGGCGCGCAGCGCCGCGCGCAGGTCCGCGGCGTCCTCCTGGCCGAGGCACATGTAGAGCTTGCCGGTGCAGGTGAGGCGCACGCGGTTGCAGCTCTCGCAGAAATTATGCGTCAGCGGGGTGATGAAGCCGAGCCGCCCGCCGGTCTCCTCGACGCGGACGTAGCGGGCCGGGCCGCCGGTGCGGTCGGGCAGCGGCGTCAGGGTGTAACGCTCGGCCAGGCGCTGCCGGGCGACCGAGAGCGGCAGGAACTGGTCGGTGCGGTCGCCGTCGATCTCGCCGAGCGGCATCACCTCGATCAGCGTCATGTCCATGCCACGCGCGTGCGCCCAGACCAGCATCGGCGCGATCTCGTCCTCGTTGACGCCCTTCAGCGCCACGGCGTTGATCTTCACCTTGATGCCGGCCGTCCGCGCCGCCTCGATTCCGGCGAGCACCACGCCGAGATCGCCCCGCCGGGTGATCTCCCGGAATTTCGTCGGGTCGAGCGTGTCGAGCGAGACGTTGATGCGGCGCACGCCGAGGTCGGCGAGTTCGGGAGCGAAGCGGGCGAGCTGCGAGCCGTTCGTCGTCAGCGTCAGCTCGTCGAGCGCGCCGCTCCCGAGGTGGCGCGACAGGCGGCGGAAGAGCTGCATGATATCGCGCCTCACCAGCGGCTCGCCGCCGGTGATGCGGAGTTTCCGCACGCCGCGATCCACGAACACGCCGCACAGCCGGTCGAGTTCTTCCAGCGTCAGCAGGTCGCGCTTGGGCAGGAACTGCATGTCCTCGGCCATGCAATAGGCACAGCGGAAGTCGCAGCGGTCGGTGACCGAGAGGCGCAGGTAGGTGATCGCCCGCTGGAACGGGTCGATCAGGGGCGCCGGTCTTCCCCGCCCCACCCCCTCGTCGCGGGCGGGCTCGCGAATGGCCTCGCGAGGGGCCTCGGCAGTGTTCGGCTTGTCGGCTGACAGATCCAACATCTTCGGCCATATGAGGGTTTGCGCGCCGGCCCACAACCGACCCCGGCGCGGATCAGATACGCGAGACTGGCCGAATGAGCGAGCGCTGGCCCACAGAAATCCGCCTGACCGGCGACAAGCGGACGCTGCGCGTGGCGTTCGAGGATGGCGGGCGGTTCGAATTGCCGGCGGAATACCTGCGGGTGTCGAGCCCGTCGGCCGAGGTGCAGGGCCATTCCCCGGCCGAGCGCAAGGTGATCGGCGGCAAGCGCGAGGTGGCAATCCTGTCGGTCGAGCCGATCGGCAATTATGCAGTAAAACTCCGTTTCGACGACATGCACGACACCGGCATCTACGGCTGGGGCTACCTGTACGATCTCGGCCGCGAATACCGGAACCGCTGGCAGACCTACCTCAAGGAACTCGACGAGCGCGGCCTCACCCGCGACCGCACGGCGAGCGCACCGGCCAAGAGCGGGCATGGCGGCGGAGGATGCGGTAGCGGAAGCTGCGGCTGTCACTGAAGCGGGGCGGCATCGCACCGCCCGGCATACAGAAAAATCAGGCGGCGCCGGAGGTGCTCCACTCGCGCTTCACCTCGTCGGCGGGCTTGTTGAGGCGCACCCGGTCGCCGTCGGCCGAATCGACGAAGTCGAGCGGGATGTAGTGGTGCAGGCCGCCCGCGTCCGAATCGGTCTTGGTCAGCTTGATCTCGCCCTTGTCGACATGATCGACGGTGCCGACATGGCCGCCGTCGGACCCGACGACGGTGGCGTGTTCGCGGATGTGGCTGGCATCGACCATGTGTTTCTCCCTGGTTGTCGCTGGCGCAACCGGGGGCAGAGGGGCAGAACGGCGATGTTCCTGGCTCGTGCAGCGTCAAGCGGTCCGGTAAGCTCGGGCGACGGGAGTACTCCATGGCCGGCTCCGCCCAGCAGCCTCATGCCCTGACCATCGCCGACTACGACCGGTTCGTGGCGGTGCAGGCCGACGACCGCGAGTGGGAACTCGTGGAGGGCGAGCTCGTGATGATGAGCAACCCGACCGAAAACCACGAGCAGATCGCGGGCAATATCGGCGCACCGCTCAAGCTTGCGATGGATGCGGCCGGGTGCCGGAGCTATCAGGGGGGCCTACGCGTCCAGCGCTCCGACGACAGCCGCGGCCGGGACAAGACCCGGCCCGACATCGTCGTCCGCTGCGGCCCGCGGCAGAACCGGACCTCCATCATCGACCCGCTCGTCGTGGTCGAGGTGCTGTCGCCTTCGACGATGGACCACGACCGCGGCGGGAAGCTGAAGTTCTACAAGTCGCTCCCGACGCTCCGGCACATCGCCCTGGTCTATCAGGATCAGATGCGGGTGGAGCATTTCGAGCGCACCGAGGAGGGCTGGCGCCTCGATGTGCTCACCGCGCCGGATCAGACGCTTCGGTTCGACGCGGTCGGCTTCGAGATCGAGGTCGAGCGCGTCTATTTCGACGTGCCCGTACTGCGGCCGGTCACGGATCGCGGCGAGGCGCGCTGAGTCCGCCCTCTCGACAAAGAAAAACGCCAGCCCATCGGGCCGGCGCTTTCCGAACTCGCCCTCGTTTCAGCTCAGCGCTGGACGATGACGCGGGTGCCCACCTTCACGCGGGTGTAGAGGTCGGCCACGTCCTCGTTGGTCATGCGGATGCAGCCCGAGGAGACGGCGGTGCCGATCGTCTCCGGCTCGTTGGAGCCGTGGATGCGGTAGATCGTGTTGCCGAGATACATCGCGCGGGAGCCGAGCGGGTTCTCGATGCCGCCCTTCATGTAGCGCGGCAGATCGGGGCGGCGGCGCAGCATCTCGGCCGGCGGGCGCCAATCCGGCCATTCGCGCTTCATCGTGACGGTCTGGGTGCCGCCCCAGGTGAAGCCGGGACGGCCGACGCCGACGCCGTAGCGCATCGCCTCGCCGCCGGGCAGGACGAGGTAGAGGCGCCGCTCGGCGGTGGAGACCACGATGGTGCCGGGGGTGTGCGGGCCGGTATAGGCCACGGTCTCGCGGCCGATGGCGGTGGCCTGCGGCACGGCCGCGGCGGCGGGGCTCTGCTGCAGCGGGTCGGCGGCCGGCAGGGCGGCGTTGGCGGTGGGCACCGCCTGCGCGCGCACGCGGACGGTGAGCACCTCGGAGAGCGGCTGGCGGGTGAGCGGGTCGATCTCGTAGGCGGCGACGGGGCCGGCCAGCGCGATCGTCGCGCAGGCAAGCCCGCTCAGGGCGGTGACGAAACGGCGCATCAGGTCCTCTCGGGACAGGCGAATTGTGCGGGAACGCGGCGAACTGTCAGCGCACGATGCCGTGCGGATCATCGCCAAGGCGTAAACGCTCGCGGCCCAAAGCCAAGCTTGATTTGCGGTGCGGCACCGGTTCGAGCAACGTCGTGACCGTGTGGCCACACTGTGGCAGCTTGACCGTACGATGGGAAGGAATCCGTGCCCGGCGCGTGTCGTCGGCGAGTTTGGTCGCCCGCCTCTTCGTCGAGGCGGGCGGCTAGAGCGATGCAATTGTTTTCGGACACAACGCCACCGCCACATCCCTCCCCCCCTGCGGGGGAGGGTGGCCCCCGAAGGGGGTCGGGAGCGGGGAACCCCGTTTCCGGAGATGATTGGACAACGGCGGCCAGGCGGCACCGTCGCGCTGCCCCTCTCCCGTCCGCTCCGCGGACACCCTCCCCCGCAGAGGGGGGAGGGATTTGCGTCGCCTTTTACGATCGCCGCTCTGTCGGGTCCTGGCGGCGGAGGAGATCGTGGAGCGAGGCGGCCGGCGCTTCCGGCGCACCCGGACGGGCTTACGCCGCGTCCAGCCCCAGATCGATGATCGCCGCGCTGTGGGTGATCCAGCCGACCGAGATCAGGTCCACGCCCGATGCGGCGACGGCGCCGACGGTGTCGCGGTTGATCCGGCCCGAAGCCTCGGTCAGCGCCCGGCCGTCGACCATGCCGACCGCCCGACGCAGGGTCTCCGGGCTCATGTTGTCGAGAAGCACGGCGTCGACGCCGACCGACAACGCCTGTTCGAGCTGGGCCAGGGTGTCGACCTCGACCTCGATCTTGACGAGGTGGCCGGCCCGCGCGCGGGCGCGCTCGATCGCCGGGACGATGCCGCCGGCGACCGCGACGTGGTTGTCCTTGATCAGCACGGCGTCGTCGAGGCCGAAACGGTGGTTCGAGCCGCCGCCCGCCCGCACCGCGTGCTTCTCCAGCGCCCGCAGGCCCGGCGTGGTCTTGCGGGTGCAGACGATGCTGGCACGTCCGTGCGGCCTGGCCGCCTCGACCAGCGAGGCCGTCGCGGTGGCGACCCCGCTGAGGCGGCAGAGCAGGTTGAGGGCGACGCGCTCGGCCGTCAGCACCGCGCGGGCGGGGCCGGACAGGCGGATCACCCCATCGCCCGGCGCGACACGGGCGCCGTCCGGCCGATCGACCGTGACGTTGAGGCTCGGATCGATCAGCTCGAAGGCGATCACCGCCGCGTCGGTGCCGGCGATCACCCCGTCCTGCCGCGAAGCGATCACCGCCTCCATCCGCTCGGAGGGCGGGACGATGGCGTCGGTGGTGATGTCGCCGGCCCGGCCGAGGTCCTCCAGGAGCGCCGCCCGCACCACCGGTTCGACCAGGATGCGCGGCAAGGGGAGCAACGTGGGCAGCAGCACGGTCTCAGGCATCGGAGAGTTCCTGCTTCGCCCGCATGTCGGCCGCTTCGGCCGGTGTCGTGACCGAGTGATGAGCCGGGAGCTGGCCCGGATAATCGCTGCGCCAGTGGGCGCCGCGGCTCTCGCGGCGGGCCAGCGCCGCGCGGGCGATCATCAGCCCGGTCTCGGCCGCCGGGCAGCCGGCGCGCCGCTCCAGACGGTCGATGGCCTTTGTCAGGCCGGCCTCGTCGCGGACCACGCCGACATGGCGCTCCATGATCGCGCGCACCGCCTCCGGCGCGCCCTCGCCGGTCGGGAACGATGCCGGCAGGGGCGTGGGCCGGATCGGAGCGGTGGCCGGCGCCGCGTCCCCGATCGCCGCGGCGATGCGGGGAGCGAAGGCGAGGGCTTCCAGCAGCGAGTTGCTGGCGAGGCGGTTGGCGCCGTGGAGGCCCGTCGAGGCGACCTCGCCGCAGGCCCATAGGCCCGGCACGGTGCTGCGGCCGAAGGCGTCCACGAGCACGCCGCCCATGTGGTAGTGGGCCGCCGGCCGCACCGGGATCGGCTGCACCGCCGGATCGATGCCGGCTTCCGCGCAGAGGGCTGCGACGGTGGGGAAGCGCGTCGGCATGGAGCGGCCGAGGGCGCCGCGGGTGTCGAGATAGACGGTGCGGCCGCGGGCCAGCGCCTGGAAGATGCCGCGGGCCACCACGTCGCGCGGGGCGAGGTCGCCGCCGGCCACGCCCGCCATCACGCGCTCGCCGTTCTCGTCGATCAGGGCCGCGCCCTCGCCGCGCAGGGCCTCGGTGGCGAGCGGCATCGGATCGCGCCCGGAGGCGATTGCCGTGGGGTGGAACTGCACGAATTCGAGGTCGCGCAGCGCCGCCCCGGCCCGCGAAGCGGCGAGCAGGCCGCGGCCGGTGGCGCCGCGCGGGTTGGTGGTCGAGGCGTAGAGCCCGCCGAGGCCGCCGGTGGCGAGCACCACGGCGCGGGCGGGCAGGCGGAAGGCGGCCCCGTCGCGGGCGCAGACCACGCCGCGGACCGTGCCGTCGTCGTCGCGGATCAGGTCGTGCAGGGTCGCGACCACGACCTCGACGGTCGGGCAGGCCCGCACCGCCCGCACCAATCCTTCGAGCACGGTCGCCCCGGTCGAGTCGCCCCGCGCCCGCACGATGCGGCGACGGCAATGGGCGGCCTCCAGGCCGAGCGCGAGCGCGCCGTCGGCCTCGCGGTCGAAGCCGATGCCGAGGTCGACGAGCCAGTCGATCAGGCCGGGGCCGGCCTGCGCCACACCGAGCGCGGTATCCGGCTCGGTCAGCCCGGCGCCCGCGCCTTCGGTGTCCGCGGCGTGGAGCGACGGCGCGTCGTCAAGGCCGATGGCGGCGGCGATGCCGCCCTGCGCCCAGCCGGTGGCGGTGCCGAGCCCGAGCGGCGCGGCGGTGATGAGGGTGACGGGACACGGGGCGAGCCGGAGCGCGGTCGCGAGGCCGGCCACGCCGCCGCCGACCACGACGACGCGGTCGGCGGGGCTGCGGGGGACGATGCTCATCAGGCGGCGGCCGAAGTGGGTGCAGGGATCGGCGCGGGCGAGACGGTCTGGGTCGGCTTGACGGCGAGCATCCGCTCGACCGCCGTCCGGGCGCGATCCGCGAGCGCCGGCTCGACCGTGACCTCGTGGGTCATCGTCTCGAGCGCGTGGCGGATGTTGCCGAGCGTGATCCGCTTCATGTGCGGGCACAGGTTGCAGGGCTTGATGAACTCGATGTCGGGGTTGGCGACCGCGATGTTGTCGGCCATCGAGCATTCGGTCACGAGCACGACCTGGGCGGGCCGCTTCTCGGTGACATAATTCATCATCATCGCCGTGGAGCCGGAGAAATCGGAAGCCTCGACGACCTCCGGCGGGCATTCCGGGTGGGCGATCACGGTGATGCCGGGATAGCTGTCGCGCACCTCGGCGATGTCGGCGGGGGTGAAGCGCTCGTGCACCTCGCAATGCCCGGCCCAGGTCAGCATCTCGACCTCGGGCACCTGTTGCTGGACGTTGCGGGCCAGGAACTCGTCGGGGATCATCAGCACCCGCGGGACGCCGAGCGCCCGGACCACGTCCGCCGCGTTGCCGGAGGTGCAGCAGACGTCGGACTCGGCCTTCACGGCCGCGGAGGTGTTGACGTAGGTCACCACCGGCACGCCCGGATACTTCGCCTTCAGGGCGCGCACGTCGGCGGCGGTGATCGAATCGGCGAGCGAGCAGCCGGCGCCCAGGTCCGGGATCAGCACGGTCTTGTTCGGGTTCAGGAGCTTCGCCGTCTCCGCCATGAAGTGGACGCCGGCCAGCACGATCACATCGGCGTCGACACGCGCCGCCTCGCGGGCGAGCGCGAGGCTGTCGCCGACGATGTCCGCCACCGTGTGGAAGATCTCCGGCGCCTGATAATTGTGGGCGAGCACGACCGCGTTGCGCTCGCGCTTGAGCCGCAGGATCGCCTCCACGTCGGGGGCGAGCGCCGGCCATTCCACCGCCGGGACGTGGCGGCTCACCCGCTCGTACAGCTCGGGCAGCGGGAACGCGTCGGAACGGTGGGAGGCCTGGCGACCATCCGCACGGGGGGCGGTTCCAGCCTGCAACATCGTGCACTCCTTTATGCTCAAAGTGAGCATTGCGCCGCCTAACTTAGGGGCCGCCCGCCGCCTTGTCCAGATATGCTGAGACTGAGCATAAAAATTTTGCGACGCACAAAGCTTGTCGCGGCGCCCTTCCGCCTTAGGCCATCCAGTCTAGTTTTCGCGAGTCGTCGCTGCAGCGCGAGGCAAGTCCGGCAAGTTGTTCCCAGAACATCGAATGAAATCAATTTTTAACGGGGCGGTGACATGGTCCCCCGGACACAAAGCGTAAGCAATTCCGGACGTATGGCCGGAGCGGTTTCGAGGCGAAGGACGGCACATCCGTTCCGAGTGCTCGAAGGCGAGGAGGTACCCAGGATCATCATGCTGCCTCTCAAGTTCCGTCGCGATGCGGGACCTTCGGTCCTGCCGGCCTCCGACAGCCGGACCGAGGGTCCGTCGGACGAGGCGCGCCTCGTCGCGGCGATCGAACGCTTGAGCAAGGGCGCGGGCCTGTCCGACGCGCCCGGGCTCGCCGGCACGCCGGTGGGCACCGCGCTCGGCGATCTCGGGCGGGCGCACAGCGCCGGCCTGCGGGCGGAGCGCGCCAAGCTCGCCGCCGTCGCCAAGGAGGCCTCCGAGGGCGCGATCAACATCGGCTGGACCACCTACGACATCGGCGAGGTCGCGCAATCGACCCAGACGATCGCCAGCGCCATCGAGGAGATGGTCGCCTCGATCGCCGAGGTGTCGGAGACCTCCGATTCGGCCGGTGCCTCCGCGCTCGCCGCCCGCGAGGCGATGGCGAACTGCACCTCGGACGTCCGCAACGCCCGCTCGGCCATGGACGCGATCCGCGATCGCACCCACCAGATCGACGAGCGCCTGAAGCTCCTGCAGAACGCCATCGCCGAGATCGGCACCATGGCGGGCACGATCGCGACGATCTCCAGCCAGACCAACCTGCTCGCGCTGAACGCGACGATCGAGGCGGCGCGGGCCGGCGAGGCGGGCCGCGGCTTCTCGGTGGTCGCGGCGGAGGTGAAGTCGCTGTCGGGCCAGACCGCCCGCTCGACCGAGCAGATCCGCACGTGGCTCAACACGCTCCAGGGCGAGATGGGCCAGATCGCGAAAGCCGTGGAGGAGAGCCGCGGCGCGGTCGCGTCCGGCAGCACGGTGGTCGAGAATCTCGGGGGCCGGGTCGAGGACGCGGCCGAGCGCATCTCCCAGACCAGCGAGCTGAACGCGGCGCTCGCCGCCGCCCTCGGTCAGCAACGCAGCGCCACCGCGGAAATCTCGGGCAGCGTGCAGAGCATCGCCGAAAAGGCGGCCAAGACCCGTACCGAGATCGACAGCATCACCGGCCGCCTCGTGAAGGCCGAGACCCTGGCCCAGGCCGGGCTGGAGGACGCCGCCGGCATCGAGCATTACGAGCTGGTGCGGCTGCCCGCCGACATCGGCCAGTGGAAGCGGGCGCTGGCCACGATCCTCGTCGGCTTCTCGCCCGCGGACCAGGCCGCCGCAGTGCTGCGGGGCCGCGCCGCCAAGCGCACCGCGGAAGCCGGCCGGAGTGGAGCGAATCAGGCGGCGGTCGAGGCCTTCCTCACCGCCGACGCCAAGGCCCACGAGGAGGCCGCCCGTATGGTCACCGCCATCGCCCAGGGCAACTGGGACGTCGGCACCCCGGCCTACAAGGCCGCGACCGCGGCGATGAAGGAGATGATCCAGGCCGCCGAGCGGATCGTCGGGGGACGCTGAGACAAAGACGGGGCGCCGCCGTCAGGCGGCGTCCTCGTCCTCGTCCTCGATCGGGTCCGCGGTCCAGACCGTCGCGAAGGCGGCGAGGTGGCGGGCGTCCGAGAAGGCCAGCACCGTCACCGTCCGCTCCGCGGGCGCCGCGCCTGGATAGGGCGCGAGCAGGATCTTTTCCTGCGACAGGCGCGCATCGGGCGTGTTCTGCGCGATCCAGGCCTGCGCCTCCGGCGTCAGCGTCGCGGGATCGCTCAAGGCGCGCGAATCGGCGCGCAGCACGATGATCGTGGTGCCGAGCGCAGGATTGGCCTCCTGCAGTTGCTTGATGATGTCGATCATCGGCGTTCCGTCCTATCCATCCGCGTCGTCCGGGCCGGCGCACCGGCCCGGAGAGACGCCTACTCCGCGAAATCGCTGATCTGCACCACGGGCTGGGAATCCGTAAAGTTCGGGATGTCGCCGAAGATTTCCTCCCCGTCCTCGCCCGCGGCCTTCTTGAAGGCGTCGGCGGAGTCGAAGCGCAGGTTGGCGATCACCTGATACGGGGCGGTGCCGCCGTCCGGCGTGCCGGCTCCCTTGAGCACCGTGTAGTCGTGAAGCCCCTTCGACGACCAGCGCTGGCTCACCAGCGGCATGTGGGTCTTGAGGTAGTAATCCATATCGAAGCGGGTGCCGCTGTCGCTCGGATACATCACGCTGATCAGGACCATGGCGTCTCCTCCCGGCCGCGCTCGCGCGAGCCGACCGGAAGCGAAGATGAGGCGCGGGGCCGGCGGTTCAAGCACCGGAGGCCTCGGACCCCACCGCCGTCGTTCCGGGGCCGCGCAGCGGAACCCGGAATTCATCCGTGATGCGACGCATCGTGACCCGTCGCGGCAGGTCGTGGATTCCGGGTTCGCCTGCGGCGCCCCGGAATGACGGCGGTGGATGGAGGCGCGGCTCGGGGGCCCGCGTCGCGCGAGCCCCAAAGGCTTCAGTGCAGCTTCACCCGCGCCACCGTCCGCCGCGTGATCGCGCGCGCCAGCGCGTCGAGAGCGGTCTTCCAGAAGCCGTTCACCGCGGTCTCGTGCATCTTGTAAAGCGAGCGGTACATCAGCCGGGCGAAGAGGCCGGCGATGAACATGTTCTTTCCCTGGATGAAGCCCATCAGGTTGCCGACCGTGGTGTACTCGCCGAGCGAGACCAGCGAGCCGAAGTCGCGGTACTTGAACGGCTTCAACGGCTTGCCGGCCATCTTGTTGGGGATCTGCTTAAGCAGATGCGCGGCCTGCTGGTGGGCGGCCTGGGCGCGCGGCGGGATCGGCGTGTCCGAGCCCTGCTCGACGAGGTAGGCGCAATCGCCCATGGCGAACACGTCCGGGTCGCGGGTGGTCTGCAGAGTCGGCGTCACGACGAGCTGGTTGTTGCGCGTCGTCTCCAGGCCGCCGAGATCCTTCAAAAAATTCGCGCCCTTCACGCCCGCGGCCCACACGACCAGCTCGGACGGGATGAAGCCGCCGTCGGCGAGCTGCACGCCGTCGGCCCGCACCTCGGTGACGCGCGCCTTCACCCGCACCTCGACGCCGATCTTGGAAAGCAGGGCCATCACGTCCGAGGAGAGGCGGGCCGGGACGGCCGGCAGGATGCGGTCGGCGGCCTCGACCAGGGTGATCTTGAGGTCTTTGGCCGGATCGATCTTGTCGAGGCCGGTCTTGGCGACCTCGCGGGTGGTGCGGTGGAGTTCGGCCGCGAGTTCGGTGCCGGTGGCGCCCGCGCCGATCACGGTGACGTGGAGCTGCCCCGGACGGACCGGACCCTCCTGGGTGTGGGCGCGCAGCATGCCGTTGACGAGGCGCTGATGGAAGCGCACCGCCTGCTCCTGCGTGTCCAGCGCGATGGCGTGCTCCTTCACGCCGGGCGTGCCGAAATCGTTGGTGGTCGAGCCCACCGCCATCACCAGCGTGTCGTAGGGGATGGCGCGCACGGGCGTGACCTCGCGGCCCTCGCTGTCGGTGCTGGCGGCGAGTTGGACGATCCGGCGCTCGCGGTCGAGCCCGGTCATCTCGCCGATGCGGTAGCGGAAGTGGTTGGCGTGGGCGTGGTGCAGGTAATCGACCGCGTGGTGGCCGACATCGAGCGAACCGGCGGCGACCTCGTGCAGCAACGGCTTCCAGATATGGGTGCGGGCGCGATCCACCAGCGTGACGTGGGCCTTGCCGCGCTTGCCGTACTTGTTGCCGAGCGCGGTCACCAGTTCCAGCCCGGCCGCGCCTCCTCCCACCACGACGATCTTGTGCAGATCGGTGACCGACTCGCTCGGAACCATCCTTGCCCCACTCCACGATCCGGCCGCCTCACGGGCGGCCTTGCCAGTTTGGAATGACCTTACATCACCAAACGTGCAGAGGCCCACACTTCCGTGCGCGGGTGGGTCGCGGGGCGGGCGGTGCTACGATACCGGGGCGCCGGGCTGGCGCAGGGGATGGGCGTGGGCGACCGCGTCGAGGGCCAGAAGCTCTTCGGCGATACGCTTCACCGTGGGATAGGGCGCGGTGTCGATGCCGAAGATGCCGGTGCCGACCCACAGGCTGATCAGGCAGAGGTCGGCATGGCTCACCGCGTCGCCCTGGCAGTAGCGGCCGGTGCCGGGCTCGGTCGCGAGGCGCTGCTCTAGCACCTTGAGGCCGGTGGTGAAGGCGTGGCGCAGGAAGTCGAGCATCCGCTCCCGCGGCAGACCGTAATGCTCCATCAGGAAATTGCGGACGCGGGGGACGTAGAGGGGATGGGTGTCGCAGGCCACGACCTGGGCCAGCGAACGGGCCCGCGCCCGCGCCCGCGGGTCGGCCGGCAGCAGCTTCACACCGGGTTGCGTCTCCTCAAGATAGTCGAGGATCGCCAGCGATTGGGTCAGGGGCGGTCCGTCACCGTCGAACAGCGCCGGCACCGCGCCCTGCGGGTTGATCGCGAGGAAGTCGGGCTTGAACTGGTCGCCCGCGTCGAGGTCGAGGAAGATTTCCTCGTAGGCGATGCCCTTCAGGTTCATCGCGATGCGCACGCGGAAGGCGGCCGCCGAGCGCCAGTTGCCGTACATCTTCATGGGCGCGTCTTCCCTGTCTTCGCTCAGAACGCCTTGAGGGTCAGTTCGGTGTGCTCGACCTGGGGCGGGCTCTCGAACGTGTCGGAGACGAGCGCGCGATAGTCCTTCCAGGCCTGCGAGCCGGTGAAGTCCTTGGTATGGGCTTCCAGCGTGTCCCACTCGATCAGCAGACGATAGCGCTGCGGCTTCTCGACGGAACGGCGCACCGCGAAGCTGCGGCAGCCCGCGGCCGCGCGGAAGATTTCGGCGGCCTGCGTGATGCCGGTCTCGAACGCGGACTCGGAGCCCGCCTTCACATCGATCTGCGCGATTTCCAGGATCATGCGTAACGCGTCCTTCCTTGTGCGGCGCAGGACATAGCGCGTGGATGCGAAAAAGGCCCCTCCCTTTCGGAAGAGGCCCCTTCTACCGGATCATCGGCGTCGCTTCAGTCAGACGTCCGGCGTGATGCCGTTCGTGTAGTTGGTCGTGATGTCGTGGTCGGATCGCCCCGATGGCGGTGCCAAGCGGGACGGTTTTTCCCTCCGCGAGCGCGGGAAACAGGCGACCGCGAACACGGCCGCCAGAACCGCGAGGCCGCCGAGGAGGCCGAGCGTGACGTGCAGCCACTCCGGCATCCCCACGCCCTTCGCTTACGCCGCGAGCGAGCGCAGCACGTAGGGCAGGATGCCGCCATTACGAAAGTATTCCAGCTCGTCGAGCGTATCGATCCGGCAGGTCAGCGGCACCTCGCGCTTCGTGCCGTCGGCCGAGGTGATCTCGGCCGTCAGCGTCTGGCGCGGCTTCAGCTCGCCGGCCAGCCCCTTGATCGTCACGGTCTCGTCGCCCTTGAGGCCGAGCGACTGCCACGACTCCTCGCCCTGGAAGACCAGCGGCACCACGCCCATACCGACGAGGTTCGAGCGGTGGATGCGCTCGAAGCTCTCGGCGATCACGGCGCGCACGCCGAGCAGCTTGGTGCCCTTGGCCGCCCAGTCGCGCGACGAGCCGGTGCCGTATTCCTTGCCGGCGAAGACCACGAGCGGGGTCCCCTGCTCCGCGTATTTCTGGGCCGCGTCGTAGATGTAGAGCTGTTCGCCCGAGGGTTGGAACAGCGTCCAGCCGCCCTCGACCACGTTGCCGGCCTCGTCCCGCACCATCTGGTTCTTGATGCGGATGTTGGCGAAGGTGCCCCGCATCATGACTTCGTGGTTGCCGCGGCGGGTGCCGTACTGGTTGAAGTCCTGCACCCGCACCTGATGCTCCTGCAGGTACGCGCCGGCGGGCGAGGCCGCGCGGATGTTGCCCGCGGGCGAGATGTGGTCGGTGGTGATCGAGTCGAGGAAGAGACCCAGGATGCGCGCACCCTCGATGTCGGTGACCGGATCGGGGGTCTTGGTCATGCCCTCGAAGTAAGGCGGATTCTGCACGTAGGTCGAGCCGCCGTCCCAACTGAACGTCTCGGCCTCGGTCACCTCGACGCCCTTCCAGTTGTCGTCGCCGCCGAACACGTCGGCATAGCGGCTCTTGAACAGGGACGAGGTGATGTTCTCCTCGATGAAGCGGTTCACCTCTTCCGAGGACGGCCAGATGTCCTTGAGGTAGACCGGCTGGCCGTCCGAGCCCTGGCCCAGCGGCTCGGTCGTGATGTCGATCTGGAGCGAGCCGGCGAGCGCGTAGGCCACCACCAGCGGCGGCGAGGCGAGGTAGTTGGCACGCACGTCGGGGTTCACGCGGCCCTCGAAGTTGCGGTTGCCCGAGAGGACGGCGGCGGCGACCACGTCGTTGTCGTTGATCGCCTTGGAGATCGCGGGCGGGAGCGGGCCCGAATTGCCGATGCAGGTGGTGCAGCCGAAGCCGACGAGGTTGAAGCCCAGCGCGTCGAGGCTCTCCTGCAGGCCCGACTTGTCGAGATACTCGCCCACGACCTGTGAGCCGGGAGCGAGCGAGGTCTTCACCCACGGCTTCGAGCGCAGGCCCTTGGCGACCGCGTTGCGGGCGAGCAGGCCGGCGCCGATCATCACGCTCGGGTTCGAGGTGTTGGTGCAGGAGGTGATCGCCGCGATCACCACGTCGCCGTGGCCGATGTCGAAGTTGGTGCCCTCGACCGCGTAGCGGCTCGAAATGTCGGCGGCGCGCTTGAACTCCTTCTCCATCGAGTCGGCGAAGCCCGGCTTGGCGGCGTCGAGCAGCACCCGGTCCTGCGGGCGCTTCGGGCCGGCGAGCGAGGGGCGCACGGTGCCCATGTCGAGTTCGAGGGCATCGGTGAAGACCGGGTCGGGCGTCTGCGCGTCGCGCCACATGCCCTGCGCCTTGGCATAGGCCTCGACCAGCTCGATCCGGGCGTCGTCGCGGCCGGTGACCTTGAGGAAGTCGATGGTCTTGCGGTCGATGGGGAAGAAGCCGCAGGTGGCGCCGTATTCCGGGGCCATGTTGGAGATCGTGGCGCGGTCGGCCACCGCCATGTCGTCGAGGCCGGGGCCGTAGAACTCCACGAACTTGCCGACCACGCCCTTCTTGCGCAGCATCTGCGTGACGGTGAGCACGAGATCGGTCGCGGTGGTGCCCTCGGGCAGCTTGCCCGACAGCTTGAAGCCGACGACCTCGGGGATCAGCATCGACAGCGGCTGGCCGAGCATCGCCGCCTCG
Organism: Methylorubrum rhodinum; assembly: GCF_014199935.1. Classification (GTDB taxonomy): domain Bacteria; phylum Pseudomonadota; class Alphaproteobacteria; order Rhizobiales; family Beijerinckiaceae; genus Methylobacterium; species Methylobacterium rhodinum. The sequence goes on along the minus strand of NZ_JACHOP010000004.1, from coordinate 33,541 downwards.
GCCTCTATGCCGCCGACGCCCCAGCCGAGCACGGCCAGACCGTTGACCATGGTGGTGTGCGAATCGGTGCCGACGAGCGAATCCGGATAGGCGACCTCGGCGCCGTCCTCTGATCGCGTCCACACCGTCTGCGACAGGTATTCGAGGTTGACCTGATGGCAGATGCCGGTGCCGGGCGGCACGACGGAAAAGTTGTCGAAGGCCGACTGGCCCCACTTGAGGAAGGTGTAGCGCTCGCCGTTGCGGGCGTATTCGAGGGAGACGTTGTCGCCGAGCGCCTTCGGGGTGCCGAACTCATCGACGATCACCGAGTGGTCGATGACGAGATCCACCGGCACCAGCGGGTTGATCTTCTGGGGGTCGCCGCCGAGCGAGACCATGGCGTCGCGCATCGCGGCCAGATCGACCACCGCGGGCACGCCCGTGAAGTCCTGCATCAGCACGCGGGAGGGGCGGAAGGCGATCTCGGTCTCGGCCTTGCCCTTGGTGTCGAGCCACGCGACGGCGGCCTCGATGTCGCTCTTGCGGACCGAGCGGTCGTCCTCGAACCGCAGCAGGTTCTCGAGGATCACCTTCATCGAGAACGGCAGGGCGGTCGAATCGGCCAGGCCGTTCTGCTGCGCCTGCGGGATCGAGTAGTAGGTGTAGGTCTTGCCCCCGGCTTGAAGCGTCTGGCGGGCCTTGAAGCTGTCGAGCGATGCCACGGCTAGTCGGATCCTGAAGCTGGCGTTGTCGAACACGGCGTAGGCATAACCTGCGCCACGAGAGGTGTTCGGCCGTATGCGCCCGTGAACGAGCGCGCGCCGCCCCGGGGGCGCCCGGGAAGAGTGCCGGAACCGGCACTCAGGATGGTGCGCGAGGGGCGATTTGGACGCCCTGAGAGGATCGCGCGGCGCAGCCTGCGCGGTCTATAGAACGTTTCGAATCTGGCCGCTACTGCCGGCCGCGTGGGCAGTGACGGTCTGCCCTTCCTGAAACGGCGGCCTACGGCGCCTCGGGCGGCGGCGCGCCGAAGCAGCGGCCGACCGCCTCCCAGAACGCGGAGAGTTGATCGGGCGTGAGGCGCGCCAGCCGCTCTTCCAGCAGCGCCCGGCCCGCGATGGCCGCCGGGTCCTGTTCGAACTCGGCCTCGGTGGGGTGTGCGCTCGCGCCCGAATCCACGGCCGCCTCCTGTCGGGTCCGTCGTGGACCGTCAGGCTCAATGCGCTGCGCGACGGCCGGTTCGCCTCAGACCTCGGTTTAGGCTACGCGGTCGGTAGAATAGGGCGCCGCTCCTCCTCCTAGCGGGGAGGAGGTAGGAGGTGGGGGTCGGGCAGAAGGCACCCCTGCGGTTCCTCCTGAACCACCCCCACCCCTGGCCCCTCCCCGCAAGGGGGAGGGAAAGGCGCCTTCCCATCGCCGCCGGTCCGACGGTGATGGGCAACTCCAATCGCGGGCCGGAGAACGGGCGCGTGGCGTCACAGGCAAACTCGTGCGGCTGATCGTCCAAAGCCTCGCCTGCCGCCGCTCGGGGCGGCGGATCTTTTCCGGTCTCTCCTTCGCCCTCGCGCCGGGCGAGGCCTTGATGGTCACGGGCCGCAACGGCGCCGGCAAGTCGAGCCTGCTCGCGATGCTGGCCGGGCGGCTCAAGCCCGATGCCGGCACCATCCGCGGCGAAGACATCGGCGAGGCGACGCTGTTCGAGCGCCTGCACGTCGTCGGCCATCGCGACGGCCTCAAATCCGCGCTGACCGCCCAGGAGAATCTCGATTTCGCCCGCGATCTTCTGGGAGACGCCGCGCTGAGCGCACCCGATGCGCTCGCCGAACTCGGCCTGCCGCACGTGGCGCGGCTGCCGGTGGGCTATCTCTCGGCCGGGCAGCGGCGGCGGGTGGCGCTGGCCCGCCTGCTCGTCTGCCGCCGCCCGCTCTGGCTCCTCGACGAGCCGACCGCGGCCCTCGACCTCGCCTCGCAGGAGGTGCTCGCCGCGATGATGGCCCGGCACCGGGCGGACGGCGGCCTCGTCGTCGCCGCAACCCATCAGGCGCTCGGCCTGGAGGATGCCCGCGAATTGCGCATCGGCCCGCCCTCCGCGGAGCAGGCCCTGGACGAGCCGATCGAGGAGAGCTGGGCATGATGCGGGCGTTCACGGCGCTGCTGGCCCGCGACCTGAAGCTCGCCGCCCGCGTCGGCGGTTCGGGGGCGCTGTCGCTGGTCTTCTTCCTGATGATCGTGGTGCTGGTGCCGTTCGCGCTCGGCCCCGATCTCAACCTGCTGTCGCGGATCGGCCCGGCGATCCTCTGGCTCGCCGCGGTCCTGGCGACGCTGATCGGCCTCGACCGCCTGTTCCAGTCGGACGAGGAGGACGGCTCGCTCGACCTGATGACGGGCGCCGCCGTGCCGCTCGAACTCGTGGTGCTGGCCAAAGTGGCGGCCTACTGGCTCACCACCGGCCTGCCGCTGGCGCTCTCGGCGCCCCTGTTCGGGCTGCTGGTGGCGCTCACGCCGACCGCGATGGGGGCCACCGCGCTGACGCTGCTGGTCGGCACCCCCGCGCTCGCCTTCATCGGCGCGGTCGGCGCGGCGCTCACCGCCACGATCCGCCGCGGCGGCCTGATCCTGGCGATCGTGGTGCTGCCGCTGATGATCCCGACCCTGATCTTCGGCGTCTCGGCCACGGAAGCCGCGCTCGGCGGCACCGTGCCGTTTACGACGCCGCTGGCCGTGCTCGCCGCGCTCAGCCTCATCGCGGGCGTCATCGGGACGCTTGCGGCGGCCGCCTCGCTGCGCTGGTCGGAGTGAGCGCGAAGGGAGCGCGAAAGGATGGCGAAGGGAGCGAACGCCACCGGAATCGCGAGCGGGTTCGCCGCACCGGCGATCCTCCGCCAATACCGCCACCGCAAGCGGCGCAGTGACTTGATCGCGTAAGGTCAAGCCGCCAGAGTGCCGCCGCCCTCCTCCCGCGCGGTGCCCTCCTCCCGGCGTCGGCCCAAACACGAGCATGGACCCCGATGGCGGCCCGTCCCGCGTCTTCCTCCGACAGCCCGCCGCTGGCCAAGCCCGGCATGACCATCGTGCGGATGCTGGTCTTCCTCGTGCTGGTCGGCTTCCTCGCCTTCGTCCTCTATCGGCAGATCACTCCGGCGTTCCTCGCCAATCCCGGCCTCAACGGGCTGATCCTCGGCGTGCTGCTCATCGCGGTGCTGCTCGCCTTCGGGCAGGTGACCCGGCTCTTTCGCGAGACGCGCTACCTCAACGCGGTCGCCGCCGGCGAGAAGCCGAAGGACAAGCCGGTCCTGCTGGCGCCCCTGGTGCCGGCGATCGAGGCCCGGCGCGCGGGCGTGACGCTCACGGGCACCCGGGCTCTGCTCGACACCACCGCCGCGCGCCTCGACGAGGGCCGCGAGATCCTGCGCTACAGCGCCGGCATCCTGATCCTGCTCGGCCTGCTCGGCACGTTCTGGGGCCTGATCGAGACGCTCTCGGCCGTCGGCTCGGTGATCGGCGGGATGCGCGGCGGGGGGGACGCCGCCGTCATGTTCGACGAGCTGAAGAGCGGGCTCGCGGTGCCGCTGTCCGGCATCGGTCTCGCCTTCTCGGCCTCCCTGTTCGGCCTCGCCTCCTCGCTGGTGATCGGCTTCCTCGACCTCCAGACGGGGCAGGCCCATGCCCGCTTCCACAACGAGTTGGAGGATTGGCTGGTCTCGGGCGAGGAGCAGGCGGTGGTCTCCGCGGCCCGGCCCGCGCCCGAGCACGACCCGGCGGTCGCCCGCGAGCTTCAGGCGGCGGTCGATCGCCTGAGCGGCGTCATCGCCGAGGGCGGCGGCGGGCGGGCCGCGACCCAGGCGATGACCAACCTCGCCGAAGGCATCCAGGGCCTCGTCCAGCACATGCGCGCCGAGCAGCAGATGATCCGCGACTGGGTCGAGGCCCAGGCCGCCCGTGAGCGCGAGCTGAAGCAGGTGCTGGACCGCATCGCCCGCGAAAAGGCCGAGTGATGGCCTCCCGGCGCGCGCGCGCCCATCGCGGCATCGACGTCTGGCCCGGCTACGTCGATGCGCTGGCCACCCTCCTGCTGTCGGTGGTGTTCCTGCTCACCGTCTTCGTGGTCGGGCAGTTCTTCCTGTCGCAGGAATTGACCGGGCGCGACGCGGTGCTGACCCGCCTCAACCGCCAGATCGCCGACCTCACCGACCTGCTGGCGCTGGAGCGCTCCAACCGCCGCGCCCAGGAAGAGGCGGTGGCGGGCATGCGCAACACGCTGACGGCGACGGAAGCCGAGCGCGACCGGCTCCAGGCGCTGGCGGATGCCGCGACCGCGACGCAGGGCAAGAGCGCCGATGGGGACGCGCAGCTCGCGGCCGAGCGCGGGGCCACGGCGCGCGCGCAGAATCAGGTCGAGCTGCTGAACGAGCAGATCCGGGCCCTTCGCCGCCAGCTCGCCGCGCTGGAGGACGCGCTCTCGGCCTCCGAATCCCGCGACCGCGAGAGCCAGGCCCGCATCGCCGAGCTCGGCAGCCGCCTCAACGTGGCGCTGGCGCAGCGGGTGCAGGAACTCGCCCGCTACCGCTCGGACTTCTTCGGCCGCCTGCGCCAGATCATCGGCGCGCGCTCGGACATCCGCATCGTCGGCGACCGCTTCGTGCTGCAATCCGAGGTGCTGTTCGCCGCGGGCTCCGCCGCGCTCAAGCCCGAGGCCGGGCCGGAGATCGACCGGATCGCGGGCGCCATCCTCGACATCTCGAAGGAGATTCCCGCCGACATCCCCTGGGTGCTGCGGGTCGACGGCCACACCGATGCGCGGCCGATCCAGTCGACCCAATTCCCCTCGAACTGGGCGCTGTCGGCGGCCCGCGCCATCGCGGTGGTGCAGTACCTGCGCAGCAAGGGCATCCCGCCGCAGCGGCTCTTGGCGGGCGCCTTCGGCGAGTTCCAGCCGCTCGATTCGGGCACCAGCGAGGAGGCCTATTCCCGCAACCGCCGCATCGAGATGAAGCTGACGGAGCGGTAGTCTTTTCGGGGTCGGTCCGCTCGATTTTCTCCCCCGCGCCGTCATCGCGAGGCGGAGCCGAAGCGATCCAGGGCGCGACCTTCACAGCGAGGGCGCGACCGCGCCGACGAAAGCGGCAGCGTGCGCGACCACCCCGGACGATGCGGAGCGCTGGATTGCTGACGCCTCCGCCTCGCAACGACGGGGAGGAGGCGAAGTCCCAAAAAACTTATCGCAGCCGCCGCCAGGTCTGGCGCTTGCAGATGACGCTGAGCACGCAGCCCGCGACCTCGACGGTGTCCGGCCCCTTCGGCGTCAGGCTGCCCGAATAGGTCTTGCCGTCCTTCGGGTTGTAGAGGCTGCCCTCGAACCCCTCCCCGCTCGCCGTGCCGGCCTGCATGATCTGCACGCCCACGAGCTTGCGCGTGCGCAAGCCCGGATCGGGATTCTGCGCGTCGAGGCCGGCGCCGGCGGTCGCCGCGATGACCCCGCAATAGCCGGCGCCGCAGCGGGCGATGCGCACGGTCGAGCCCGCCGTCTCGGTCTGCCACAGGCCGGAGAGGTCGCCCCCCTTCTGCGCGAGGGCGGGGCCGCTCAGGGCGCCGAGCAGCGTCGCGGCGAGCGCGATGCGGAAGGCGCGGCGGCGGGAAGAGGCGTGCGCGACCATGCGGATCGGAACTCCTGATGGGCCGCGAACGGCGGCCGGGGCGGCAGCGGTATGGCCGCCATCGCCTGGGCGCAAGCCCGGGGCCCGATGCGATTTTCGATCACATCGCCTTGACTTCGCCGCCTTGGACCGTCTCAAGCGGCCACGATCGCCCGCTCCGCGGGCCGACCCGCGAGAGGGGACGGGACGGATGCAGGTCATCGACACGGAGATTCCGGCGGTCAAGCGGGTGATCCCGAAGCGCCACGGGGACGACCGCGGCTGGTTCTCGGAAGTTTTTCGGGCCGACGTGCTCGCCAAGGCCGGCATCGCCAACGGGTTCATCCAGGACAACCAGTCCTTCTCGGCGCCCGCCGGCACCGTGCGCGGCCTGCACTTCCAGACCGCGCCCGCGGCGCAGGCCAAGCTGATCCGGGTGCTCGCCGGCGCGATCCTGGATGTGGCCGTCGACATCCGCTCCGATTCGCCGAGCTACGGACGGTTCGTGTCCGTGCGGCTCGATGCGGAGGGCGGCGAGCAGCTCTTCGTGCCGGCCGGCTTCGCCCACGGCTTCTGCACCCTGGAGCCGAACACGATGGTGGCCTACAAGGTCGACGCCTATTACAGCCCCGAGAACGACCGCAACCTGCGCTGGAACGATCCCGCCATCGGCATCGACTGGCCGGTGACCGAGGCCGAGGCGATCCTTTCCGGCAAGGACAAGACGGCGCCGCTGCTGGCCGATCTCGGCCGCGTGTTCTGAACGCACCCGCCCGCTGAACGAAATCGACGGAGAACCCTCGCGATGCGCATTCTGGTGACCGGCGGCTGCGGCTTCATCGGCTCCGCGCTGGTGCTGCACCTCGTGCAGGATCTCGGCCACGAGGTGCTGACCCTCGATGCGCTGACCTATGCGGCCAACCCGATCTCGCTGGAGCCCCTGAAGGACGATCCGCGCCATCGCCTGGAGCAGGCCGACATCTGCGACCCGGCCCGCGTCCACGCCCTCTACGCGGACTTCAGGCCCGACGCGGTGATGCATCTGGCCGCCGAGAGCCACGTCGATCGCTCGATCACCGATCCGGGCGCCTTCGTGCGCACCAACGTCATCGGCACCCAGGTGATGCTCGACGGGGCGCGGACCCACTGGGAGAGCCTGGAGGACGAGGCGAAGCAGAAATTTCGGTTCCTCCACGTCTCGACCGACGAGGTCTACGGCTCGCTTCCCCCCGACGGGTTCTTCACCGAGGAGAGCCGCTACGATCCGCGCTCGCCCTACTCGGCCTCGAAGGCCGCCTCGGACCACCTCGCGCGGGCGTGGCACGAGACCTACGGCCTGCCGGTGCTGGTGACGAACTGCTCGAACAATTACGGGCCGCGCCACTTCCCGGAAAAGCTGATCCCGCTGATGATCCTGGCCGCGCTCGACGGCAAGAACCTGCCGGTCTACGGCGACGGTATGAACGAGCGCGACTGGATCCATGTCGAGGATCACGCCCGCGGCCTCGTCGCGGTGCTGGAGCGGGGTCGCCTCGGCGAGACCTACCTGCTCGGCGGGCGCTCGGTGCGCAACAACCTCGCCGTGGTCAAGGCGCTCTGCGCCGCCTTCGACCGGGTGCGGCCCGAGCACGGCCCGCACGAACGGCTCATCACCTTCGTCGCCGACCGTCCCGGCCACGACCGGCGCTACGCCATCGACCCGACCAAGGCCGAACGCGAGGTCGGCTGGACGCCGACCAAGGTGTTCGAGGAGGCCCTGGTCGAGACTGTGCAATGGTATCTCGACAACGAATCGTGGTGGCGCCCGATCCGCGAGGGCCGCTATTCCGGCGAGCGCCTCGGCCTCGCGAAGTAGGCCGCCACATGGACATCCTCATCCTTGGCGGCGCCGGGCAGGTCGGCACCGAGCTGCAGGCCTATCCCTGGCCGGACGACGTGCGGGTCCACGCCCCCGACCGCCAGAGCCTCGACATCACCGACGAGGGCGCGGTCGCCGCCGCATTCGATGCCCGCGCCTACGCGGCGGTGATCGTGCCGGCCGCCTACACGGCGGTGGACAAGGCCGAAAGCGAGGCGGCGGCCGCGTGGCGCCTCAACGCGCTGGCCCCCGCGATCCTCGCGGCGGAGACCAAGCGGCGGGGCATCCCGCTCGTCCACGTCTCGACGGACTACGTGTTCGAGGGCACGGGCGAGGGCTTCTATGCGCCCGACGCCCCCGTGAACCCGACCAGCGTCTACGGCGCCAGCAAGGCCGCGGGCGAGATGGCGGTGCGCACCGGCAACCCGCGCCACGCGATTCTTCGCACCGCCTGGGTGGTCAGCCCGCACCGGGGCAACTTCGTCAAGACGATGCTGCGGCTCGCCGCCGAGCGCGACAAGCTCACCGTGGTCGACGACCAGCACGGCTGCCCGACCTCGGCCGCCGATCTCGCGGCGGCGCTCGCCACGATCGCCCTGCGGCTCGCGCAGGACCCTTCGGCGCCGACCGGCACCTTCCACTTCGTCAACGATGGCGCCACCACGTGGTGCGGCTTCGCCCGCGCCATCGTCGAGGGCTCGGCCAAGCGCGGCGGGCGCAGCGTCCCGGTCGAGGGCATCCCGACCTCCGCCTACCCGACCCCGGCCCGGCGCCCGGCCAATTCACGGCTCTCGACGCGGAGCCTGACCGACGCCTACGGAATCGCGCCGCGTCCCTGGAATGCGGCGCTCGACGACATCCTCGACCGTCTGGTCGGACCGGCGCAGTGAACGATAGGGGTTTTCGATGAAGGGCATCGTGCTCGCCGGCGGCTCCGGCACAAGGCTCCATCCGGCCACGCTCGCGATCAACAAGCAGCTCCTGCCGGTCTACGACAAGCCGATGATCTACTATCCGATCTCGGTGCTGATGCTCGCCGGCATCCGCGAGATCCTGATCATCTCCTCGCCCGAACACCTGGGCAACTACCAGCGCCTGCTCGGCACCGGGGAGCAGTTCGGCGTCACCTTCACCTACGCGGTGCAGCCGCGGCCGGAGGGACTGGCCCAGGCCTTCATCATCGGCCGCGACTTCGTCGGCACCGACGACGTGGCGCTGGTGCTGGGCGACAACCTGTTCTTCGGCAACGGCATGAGCGCCCTGCTCGGCCGGGCTCGCGCCCGCAAGTCGGGGGCGACGGTGTTCGCCTACCACGTCGACCATCCGGAGGCCTACGGCGTCGTCACCCTCGACGACGAGGGCCGCCCGGTGCGCCTCGTCGAGAAGCCCACGCAGCCCGAGAGCCCCTGGGCGGTGACAGGCCTGTACTTCTACGACAATCAGGTGCTCGACATCGCCGCCGACGTGACGCCGTCCGACCGGGGCGAGCTGGAGATCACGAGCGTCAACCAGGCCTATCTCGAGCGCGGCCAGCTCCATGTCGAGCGGATGAGCCGCGGCTACGCGTGGCTCGACACCGGCACCCACGACAGCCTGCTGGAGGCGGCGGAGTTCGTGCGCGTGCTCCAGCACCGCCAGGGCCTGCAGGTCGCCTGCCTGGAAGAGATCGCCTACCTGCAGGGCTTCATCGGCCGGGAGCAGCTCCAGGCCCGCGGCGAGCTGTTCGCCAAGACCCAGTACGGCCAGAACCTGTTGCGGCTCGCCCGCGAGGGGCGCCGGGTCGATCAGGCGTTCTGATTTCCTGGAATTGGGGGTTTCTGCCTCGCAACGCCGGGTGAGCGCCCTTCAGCGTTCGCCCCGCGCCAACACCGCGCCGGTATAGGTCTCGGCCACCTCGCAGAACGGCACGCCGCCGGTGGAGAGCACCGCCTCCACCGAGAAGAGCGGCGCGTCGGGGCCCGGAACGGTCCCCTCCCCCGGCCGCCACAGCATGCGCAGCGAGAGGTTGCGGCGGCTCGGGTTCAGCGGGCGGACGACGCGGCCGAACGGCGCCTGCGTGCCGTCGAGGGCCGCGTTCATCTCAGGGGTCAGCCGCCCGGGGACGTACCAGTTGTCGGCCTCCGACAGCACGTGCGGGCCGCAAGCGAGGCGGACCCGGCGGTAGCGCACGACCTCGTCCGGCCCGACCGCCAGCCGCTCGCGCTGGAGCGGGCTCGGCGCCTTGTCGATGCCGGGGACCCGCACGGCGACGATGCGGGGATCGACCGCGAGGCCGCGCTCGGCGCACCACGCTTCCAGCACGGCGGTGGCGCTCGGCGCGGCGAGAAGGCGGGCGCTGAGGGTCTCGATCACCGCGCGCGCCCCGGCCTCGTCTGGCGTCTCGCGCGGCGTCTCCTGCGGAGCCGCCTGGGCCTGCGCGCCGGCAGGCGACGCCATCGCCCCGGCCATCGCGAGCCCCACCGTCAGCATCCGAGTCGCCGCATCCATCGAGGAGCGCCATACGTCGCCGGACCGCAAAGGTCCATCGTACCGGGTGCAATGCGGAGATGCGGCAGAGTGCCGTCGCAAACGAAGAAGCCGCCCGGAGGCGGCTTTCTCCGGATCGGAGATGTGTCGGAGGATGGGGGGGCCCAACGGGATCGAACCGATGACCCGTTCAGCCATCGATGAGAAAAAACGAGCGACACATCAGTGACATGGCCGTGCGCACTCGAGGTACGAAGTTCGGTACGCAGAGGCCATTTCGATGCCCCGCCCGTCATCCTCCGACATACGCTGCCTTGAGCAGAACGGCGGGACGTGGCGGGTGACGTTGGCCCTTCCTCGCGACCTCCGAGCCAAGCTCGGCACCCGCCTGAAGCGCTCCCTTCACACGGACAGCCTCACGGTCGTCAACCGATTGGCCTGCTGCCGGTTCGACCGTCACACCTGAACCGAGTGTCCGTGAAACCGGCAGCAGGCCATCATTCAGCACCATCTGAGCTCATCCGCTTCGAACCCACGGTGAATGTAGAGAGCACGCTGTCGATCCAGTTACTCGGCAAGAGTGCGACGTGGTTGCGGGAAATTCGATACGAATTAGCCTGAAGACCGGCGCAAGGCGGGCGTGCAGAGATATGCTGTCAACTAGAGCGCTCTCTGCTCAAGAAATAATCGGTCCAGAGAAAGAAATTCCAACAATACGGAAATTTAGAGCCTTACGTCCGTTTCAATTCGATTGATCACGGGTCTAAAGACGTGATCACGAAAGACTTTTCTCTAGGGAGTCGATAAAATAGCCGAAAATGGCACAAAAGCAATCAGAAATACGTCTTTGGCCAGTTTCTAGGGCGAATTTTAAGAAACGTTTTCGATCATTGCATTCATTATAGGCAATTCGATCAGCGGCACTTTAACAGCGAGTCAGCAAATTCATGCAAAGATAATCCTCGCAGACGAGTATTGGACAGGCTGGAGACCATCGTTGAAGACGATCTTGACGATCCGTCGCAAACTCATTGCCACGGTGAGCCTGTTCTTCCTGCCCATCGGCCTCTTCGCCGCGCTCTATGTGCAGCAGGCGATGACCAGTGTGCATTTCGCCGACGCCGAAAGGCTCGGGATCGCGCAAATCCGCGCCGTCTGGCCTGTCATGCTCGACGCTGCGACCGTCGCCTCTGATGCGGCTCTCGATCCTCGGAAACTCCAAGCCGAACGTGCTACCGGCCTTGCCCTGGCCGAGGCGAACAAGTCTGCCGCGGCGAGGGATGATCTCGGCAAGGCCCTATCCGGTTCCGACCGCTCGTCTCAGGTCGCAGCCGCTCATGCTCTCATCGATGCGATCGGGGACGGCTCGAATCTGCTGCTCGATCCCGATCTCGATTCCTTCTACGTCATGGACGCGGCGGTGGTACGGCTGCCGGAGATGCTCGAACTGAGCTGGAAACTTCTGGAACGTGCCCGTAGTCAGGAGGAGAAGACAGGTCTCTCGAAGGCGGAGTATGCCGCGACCCTCATCGATCTGGGCAAGGTGCGTGCGAGCTTCGAAGTCGTTGAGCGTTCGCTTGTCAAAGCCTTCGCGGCCAATGCGGGCGAGACGAGGCAGGCCTTGGCTCAACCGCTTGCAGACTTTCAGGATGCCTACAAGCCCCTGTTCTCGGCAGCCGATGCCTTGATGCAGGCGCAGGAGGGCGGCCGCCGCACACCGAGAGAGATGGTGGCCTTCCGGGACACCATGGCAGCGGCGATCAAGGCAAGCGATCGCCTCCAGACGGCGAGCACCGACGAACTCGATCGGCTCCTCAAGGTTCGCATCGAGAGTTTCTACAGCGCCATGCTTGTTGCGGGTGCGGTCGGCTTCAGCGTAACGGCCATGGCCTTCCTGATCGCATGGCTCCTGAGCCGGTCGGTCGTGCGAGCGCTCAAGAATCTCGGCCTTCGTATTCAAGTTCTGGCCGACCAAGATGTCACCGCCGCTGTGCCGGAAGCCGAGGGCGGCGATGAAATTGCCGAGCTTGCCCGCGCCGTCGTGCATTATCGCGACCGCACCGCGGCCCAAATCGCGGCAGTCGCTGACGCTGATCGCGCCGTCGAGCGGGACGCCTGGGTCGCCTACATGACGGAGATCTCGGACCGGATCACCTCGGCGACAAAGCACGCCATGACGCGCTTCCAAGAGCTTGCCGGCTTGATGGGCACGTCGACGAACCAAGTGCGCGGCCATGCCGGGTCGACCCGCAGGCACCTCGACCAGTCCGTCGAAGGTCTGCAGGGATCGGTTGCGGACATCGCGGGCGTGGCTGCCGCCGTGACGGAACTGTCGGCGTCGATCGCGGAGATTGCGACCCAGGCTACGCAGTCCAACACGGTCGTGCGGCAGGCCCAGCAACAGGTCCACGCTGCTCGCTCGCTCGCGCTGCTCCTCGATCAGGCGAGTGCGCGGATCGGCAGCGTCACGGACCTGATCAGCCAGATCGCGGCGCAGACGAACCTGCTGGCACTCAATGCGACGATTGAGGCCGCACGGGCGGGCAATGCAGGTCGAGGTTTTGCGGTCGTGGCAAGCGAAGTGAAGGGGCTGGCCGAGCAGACCGGGAGAGCCACGGCCGAGATCGGCCAGCAGGTCGAGGCCTTGCGCGCGGCCTCAAGCGATGTGCTCGCAGCCATGGGCGGCATCGATGAGACGATCACCGCCATCAATGAAGCGGCCTCGGCGATCGCCAGCGCCGTCGAGGAACAGAGCGCCACGACCGCGGAGATCGACCGGACCGTGCAGGCTTCCGCCGATCGCACGCAGGCTGCGATCGTTGACCTGAGTTCTCTGCCCGCGGCAGCCAGCGAAACGGATCGCCTCGCGGCCGAGCTGTCTCAATTCGCCGAGAACCTGCTCGGAGAAGCCGGGGCGTTCAGTACGCGCCTCGAAGAGGTGGTCCGTGCGATCTCCGAGCGTCGCTCCAGTGCCCGGCTCCAATCGCGTGCCACGATCCGCGTCACCATCGCAGGCAAGCGACTCGAGGCTCGGCTCGAAGACGTGAGTTCACGCGGCGCCAAGGTGTCCCTGCCCGGAGAGGAGTTGCAGCCAGAGAGCAAGATGACAATCGACTTCGGAGACGGCCGCGCACGCCGCGGCTCGGTGGTCCATGCAGGTTCGGATGGCTTCGGTGTGAAACTGGCCGAAGCGGACCAGCTCGATGATGCGCTCATCATGCTGCTGACGGGGAAAGCCTGCGCTGCCGCATGATCGGAGCACCGAGCGTGGACGCGGGTAAAGGAAGCTCGCTCCGTCCGTCGAAGGCCGGGAGCGTTCCCGTTGCCCGCCTCGTGCCGGAGGGCGACGGCCTCGGCTTCGTCCACTTCGCGAATGGTGACCGGCTCAACCGAAGCTGCAAAAACCTGTCCGTTCAGCCGTACCGGGTCTTGAAGGCTCGGCCCAACGGGGCAGGTGAAGGCGGCCGAAGAAGAAGCCTTTGGGCGTGCCCAGGCCGTTCTCCGAGGCTCCAGCATCGTTGCCAGCGGAGACGGCGTTCAATCTACCGGACAGGCCGCCCATCCCGGCCGTGAAGCGACGCGATAGGTCTGAAGGAAAGTCGAGGTCCGCAGGATCGGTACGCGGCTCGGTGCTCAGCACCAAGCTGCATGCCCTAGGGCACTCAGATCGTTGAATGATTTTTCCAACGAGAGGAGGATGGTGGAGCCTAACGGGATCGAACCGATGACCTCTTCCATGCCATGGAAGCGCTCTCCCAGCTGAGCTAAGGCCCCAACATATCTCGCCGCGACCGCTGGAGGTCTCGGCGGCGTCTGCGCTGCGGGCGATGCCCGTTGCCGACGGGCGGTTCTATAAGCGGACGGCGGACCGGACTCAACCCCCTTCGTGATCCAGCCGTCCGGTTTTTTGCCGCCTCGCGAACCGGCCTCGTCAGATCCCCGCGTACCACGAGAAGCCGAGTTCGGAGACCATGCTGCCGCGGCCCTGGCTGAGGCCCGAGACCCGGTCGGTCGCCTCGATGCTCGCGAGGTACTTGAGCGATTTGTAGCCGAGTTGCCGCTCGACCCGCAGGCGCACCGGCGCGCCGTGCGCGACCGGCAGGTCGCCGCCGTTCATGCCGTAGGCCAGGATCGTCTGCGGGTGGAGCGCGTCGAACAGGTCGTAGGTGTCCCACCAGCCGTCGACCGAGCGGATCACGACGAAGCGCGCCTCGCGCTTCAGGCCGCAACTCGCCAGCACGTGGGCGAGCGGCACGCCGGTCCAGCCGCCGATGGCCGACCAGCCCTGCTCGCAGGAATGCAGCGTCACCTGGGTGCGCGCGGGCATCGCCTTCAGTTCGGCGAGCGAGAACGAGCCGGGCCGCTCGACGAGCCCGCTCACCGGCAGGCGCCAGTCGGCGAAGCCTTGCGCCTTGGAGCGGCGGTAATCGGGATTGTCCGGATCGGTCGTGTTGATCGTCGGGAAGATCTTCGAGATCGCCTCGGGCGGGAATTCGCGGGCGAGCGGCTGATCGCGCAGCAGGAAGCGTTGCGTCGCGAGCGTCAGCGTGTCGCTCAGGCCGTAGAGGCCGGGCCGGCTCGGGCCGCCCTCGATCAGTTCGCATCCGCCGAGCCAGGGCGCGAGGCCGAGCGCCGAGGAGCCGAGAAGAAGCCCGCGCCGGGAGATGTCGGCCATCACGCCTTCTCCGTCTTGCCGCCGGAGCGGCCGGTGATCATGCCCCGCAGCAGCCGCAGGGGCCGGTTGGCCACGACCTGCCACAGATGCACGACGAGGAAGGCCACGAGCAGGCTCGCGGCGAGGAAATGGATCGTCCGGGCCGATTGCCGGCCGCCGAACAGCGTGAACAGCTCCGGATAGGCCGCGGTGACGCCGGGCGACATGGTCAGCCCCGACAACAACATCACCGGCGCCAGCACCAGCAGCACGGCGAGATAGGCGAATTTCTGCAGCGCATTGTAGCGCTCGCCGCCCGAGACCGGTGTCGGGGGGCGGATGTGGAGATGGTCGCGCAGCTCGCGGGCGAGGTTGTCGGGGCGCAACTGGTCCCGGTCGGGCGCGAGGCGGCGGAACAGGTGGCCCGAGAGGATCGCCGCGAGCGCGTAGACGGCCCCGCTCAGCACGAAGATCCAGGCGGCGAGGAAGTGGAGGTTGCGGCCCCAGCCGGTCTGTTCGAGGTTCACCGGCAGCGGCAGGACGATCCAGGCCGGGGCGTCGTTGGCACCGGTCTCGCCCCAGAACAGGCGCGGCAGCGCCAGCAGGATCGCGAAGCCGCTGACCGCGAGCGCGAGGAAGGCGCTGGCCCCGATCCAGTGGGTCAGGCGCACCCAGAGCGGATGGCGGAACCCGTCAACCCGCCTCATGGCCCAACCGGAGCACGTCGAGGCGGTACTGTTCGGTGCGCCACTGCGCCAGCGGGCGGCAGAACGGCGAGGCTTCCTCGATGAAGCGCTCCACCGCCTCGTCGCCGGAGAGCGGGTAATCGGTCTCGCCGGTCCAATGCACCAGCACGCACTCGCCCCCCGAAGTCAGGCTGCGCCCGACCTTCGCCGCGAGGCGGGCGAGGTCGTCGCGGTCGAGGAAGTAGAGCACTTCCGACAGCACGATCAGGTCGAACCGCCCCTCCGGCCACACTTCGGGCACGGCGCCGACGAGGAAATCGATCCGGGGCAGATCCGCGCAGCGTTCGCGCGCGGCCTCGATCGCCGAGGGCGCGACGTCGAGCGCGACGAGGCCGGAGCAACGCTGCCCGAGTTCGCGGGTGAAGACGCCGATGGAGCAGCCGACCTCCAGCGCCCGGGCGTAGCGCGCCCGAGGCAGGGCTTGCAGCGTCGCGGCGTACTTCTCCCGCTCGTAGTCGCTCGACGTGAAACGCCAGGGATCGGGATTCGAGGCGTAGAGTTCGACGAAGTAGCGCGCCGGCAGGGTGTGGACGTGGCGACCGGTCATCCCTCAAGCCTCCGGCCAGAGTTCGTGCAGCGGCGTGTCCCCGTCCAGCACGTGGGCGGCCATGCCGGTGAGGGCGAAATCGGGAGCGGGCTGGCGCAGATAGGTCGCGAGATCCCGCATCTGCGCTTCCAGCGGATGGTCGTCGAGGAAGCCCGCAAGGCCGACCGAGCGCTGGGCCAGGGTCAGCACGTCGAGCCCGGCCTGATCGATCGCGGCGCGGGCGAGGTTGACGCAGGCCACGACCCGCTCCGGCGCCAGCGCCTCGGCGGCGGCGACCTCGGCCGCCCGCGCGACGAGCAGGCGGCAGGATTCGAGCGCGATCAGGCTGCGGCCGAACCGGGCCTGCTGATGCGGATCGCCGCCCCGGCCGGTGTCGCGCATATGGGTGCGAAAGATCTCGACCACCGCCTCCATCCCGCCGAGCTGTACCGCGAGGAAGCGCCACGCGCCGGCGAAGAAGAAGGGCTGGCGGGAATAGTCGTCGGGTGCGCCGATCACCGCACCGTCGCTGAGCGACAGGCCGGAGAAATCGACCGTGCCGGTGGCGGTCGCGCGCATGCCGTGGACGCGCCATTCGCCGAGATCGGCGCGCTCGCCCGCCTTGAGGCGCATCACCAGCATCAGGCTGCGGCCGTCGGGCATCCGCGCGGTGACGAGGGGACGGGTGACGAAGCCCGCTCCGGAGGCGAAGCTCTTGGCGCCGTGAAGCCGTCCGACGGCGTCCAGCGTCAGCCCGTTCTCCTTCGGCTCGGTGTTCCACACGCCGAACAGGTGACCGTCGCGCGCGTCGCGGGCCAGGGCCTCGCGCGTGCCGGGGTCGGCGTAGCGCAGCACCAGGGCCAGCGCGTTGACGTGGCCCTCGAAGAGCCGCCCGACGGGGAGGCTGTCGCGGCCGGTCTCGGTGAGGAGCCGGCGCAGGGCGCCGACCTGCTCGGGCTCGCTCAGGCCCTCGCCGCCGAGCGCGACCGGCAGGGGCGCGGACAGCCGGCCTTCCCGGCGAAGCCGGTTGATCGCGACATGGGGAAAGGCGTCGTCGCTCGCGGCCTCGACGGGAGAGGGGACCAGATGAAGCGGGGTGGAGGACAAGGCGGCAACTCGCGCGGAACCGGAGCGGCCCGAGTGTCGTGCCGTCGCGGACTGAAGAAACGCGACGCCGGGCCCCTCCGTTCAACAGAACAATTGTTGTCCCCAAACTACTACGTGCCGCAGAAGGTCCGGTAGCCGACGCCGCCGTTCTCCGGCGCCTCGGTGTAGCGGGCGTGCTCGGGCTGGTCGTCGTAGGGGCGCGACAGCACGGCGAGCATCGTCTCGAACGGCGAAAAATCGTCCCGCTCGATCGCCGCCTCGATCATCTCCTCGACCCGGTGGTTGCGCGGGATGAAGGCCGGATTGACGCTGCGCATCGCCGCCGCGCGCTCGGCCGCGCTCCGGGGGTCGTCGGCGAGGCGGGTGCGCCAGCGCGCCGCCCAGGCGTCGTAGGCGGTGGGATCGACGAAGCCGTCCCGCACGGGGCCGTCGCCGTCCGAGTTCTCGGCCGCCGCGCAGAGGCGGCGGAAGGTGAGCGTATGGTCGGCCTGGTTCTCGGCCATCACGCGCAGGAGGTCGCCGGCCAGCTCCGCATCGCCCTCGCGCAACTCCGACAGCCCAAGCTTGCGCGCGAGCCCGCCGCGATAGGCGGCGTCGAAGCGGGGGCCGAAGCCAGCGAGCGCGGCCTCGGCCTGCTTCACCGCCGCATCCTCGTCGTCGTCCAATAGCGGCAGCAGGGTCTCGGCGAAGCGGGTGAGGTTCCAGAGCGCGATGCGCGGCTGCTGGCCGTAGGCGTAGCGCCCGTTGCGGTCGATCGAGCTGAAGACCGTGCGGGCGTCGTAGGCGTCGAGAAAGGCGCAAGGCCCGTAATCGATCGTCTCGCCCGCCACCGACATGTTGTCGGTGTTCATCACCCCGTGGACGAAGCCGACGAGGAGCCAGCGCGCCACCAGCTCCGCTTGGCGTACGGTGACCGCCTCGATCAGGGCGCGGGCGCGGTCCTCGCGCCCCTCCAGCTCGGGATAGTGGCGGGCGACGACGTGGTCGGCGAGCGTGATCAGGCCGTCCGTGTCGCCGCGGGCGGCGAAGAACTGGAAGCTGCCGACCCGGATATGGCTCGATGCCACGCGGGTGACGATGGCGCCGGGCAGCACCGTCTCGCGGATCACCGGCTCGCCGGTCGCGACCGCGGCGAGCGCCCGCGTCGTCGGGATTCCGAGCGCGGCCATCGCCTCGCTGACGAGGTATTCGCGCAGGACCGGCCCCATCGCGGCCCGGCCGTCGCCCATGCGCGAGAACGGCGTCGGCCCGGAGCCCTTGAGTTGGATGTCGCGGCGGCGCCCGTGGCGGTCGATCACCTCGCCGAGCAGGATCGCCCGGCCGTCGCCGAGCTGCGGCACGAAGTTGCCGAACTGATGCCCGGCATAGGCCGCCGCCAGCGGCTCCGAGCCCTCCGCCACGGCGTTGCCCGCGAGCACCGCCACGCCGTCCGGCCCGGCGAGCCAGTCGGGATCGATGCGCAGTTCTTCGGCCAGCGCCCGGTTGACCCGGATCAGCCGTGGCCCCGCCACCGGCGTCGGCGCGAGGCGCGCATGGAAGCCGGCGGGCAGCCGGGCGTAGCTGTTGTCGAAGGGGATCGGGGCCGGCATGGATGTCTTCGGGCGCTCGTGCGGAGGGGCGGGTCGTCCCTGTCGAACAGGCGGGAGGGCCTCGGGTTCATCCGTGACGCGCGGGGCGGCGGCCCGGAAAGCGGTCGACAGGGTTTCGGACGGATGCTACAAGCCCCGCTTCGAAATGCCTAACCGTTTGTTTTAAAACGGTTTTGATCGGGCGTCGGCCCGCCCGCCCCTCGCTCGGTGCCCTTTTGCGGACCCTCCTCGATCTCCTGCGGGTGATGCGTCCGCGCGACCGCAGCCGCCTCGCGTGGCTCGGGCTCGGCCTCGGGATCGCCGCGCTCCTCGAAGTCGTCGGCATCGCCTCGGTCATCCCGTTCCTGACGCTGGTCGGCGATCCGGCGGCGGCGACTAGGGTGCCGATGCTGGCGGGGGTACGGGAGGCGCTGGGGCTCGCCGACGAGCGCGCCTTCCTCCTCGTCACCGGCTTCGCGGCGCTCGGTGCCATCCTGCTCACCAGCGCGGTCAATGCCGGGCTCGCCTTCGCGCAGCTTCTGTTCGCCCACTTGGTCGGCTATGATTTCGCCCGGCGGCTGCTCGCCCGCTACGTCGATCGCGAGCGGCTGTTCTTCGCCCGCGCCAACAGCGCGGAACTGGCCAAGAACGTCCTGTCCGAGACCGACCGCCTCGTCCTCGGCGTGCTGACGCCGGCCCTGGTGATCGCCTCGCGCGGCACCTCTGCGCTCGCCGTCATCGCCTTCCTGATCGCCTACCAGCCGCGGGTGGCGCTGATCCTCGGCGGCGGCTTCGGCAGCCTCTACGTCCTGAGCTACCTCGTGGTGCGGGCGCGCCTCACCCGGCTCGGGGCGCGGGCCGTCTCGGGCAACGAGGGGCGCTACCGGGTGGTGCACGAGACGTTCGGGGCGCTGACCGAACTCAAGCTCTACGGCCGGGCCGAGCATTTCTCGGCGGGCTTCGACGCGCCGGCCCGCAGCCACGCGCGCGCCCTCGCCGAGAGCCTGCTCACCGGCCAGCTTCCGCGCTTCGTCATCGAGGCCCTGGCCTTCGGCGGCGTGATCGCGGTGGTGCTGTTCGCGCTGACGCAGGGGATCGCCACGGCGGGCATGCTTCCGCTGCTGGGCCTTTTCGCGTTTGCCGGCTACCGCATGCTGCCGGCCTTCCAGAACATCTTCAACTCGGTCGCGCTGCTGCGCTTCTCGCTGGCCGGCGTGCGCCTGATCGTCGATGCCCTCGACGGCGAGCGGCCGCCCAGACCCCGCACGGCGGAGCGCCTTCCCTTCGCCGAGGCAATCCGGCTGGAGGGCGTCGCCTTCGATTACGAGCCCGGTCGCCCGACGCTCCACGGCATCGACCTGACGATTCCGGCCCACGCCACGGTCGGCCTCGTCGGCCGCACCGGCTCGGGCAAGTCGACCCTCGTCGGCCTGATCCTCGGCATCCTGACGCCGACGCGAGGGCACATCCTGATCGACGGCGTGCCGCTCGGGCCCGACACCCTGCCGGCCTGGCAGAACCGGATCGGCTACGTGCCGCAGGACGTGTTCCTGATCGACGGCACGGTGGCCGAGAACATCGCGCTCGGCCTGACCCCGGAGCGGATCGACCCGGCGGCGGTCGAGCGCGCGGCGCGGCTCGCCGGCATCCACGAGGTCGTGGCGGCCCTGCCCGAGGGTTACGCCACCGGCGTCGGCGAGCGGGGCGCCCGGCTCAGCGGCGGTCAGCGCCAGCGCATCGGCATCGCCCGCGCGCTCTACCACGATCCCGACGTGATCGTGTTCGACGAGGCCACCAGCGCGCTCGACGGCGAGACCGAGGCGGCGGTGATGGGGGCGCTCGGCGCGCTGGCCGGCACCCGCACCATCATCATGATCGCCCACCGCCTTTCGTCGCTGCGCCGGGCCGACACCGTCCACGTGCTGGAGGCCGGCCGCATCGTCGCGTCAGGGCCGCCGGAACGGGTGATCCCGGAGCTGGCGGAGCGGAGCGCTGCGCCGTCCCCAGGCTCGGACGGGTAGTCGATCCGTTCCCACCCCGCTATCGATCGTCCATCGACGCAAGGGGCGGACATGGGCGAGACGATCGAGATCCGGGCCGAGGACGGCACGACGGCGCGGATCGCGCCGACCGGGGCCGAGCCGGTCTCCTGGCAGGTCGAGGGCTGCGACTACATCTGGAACGGCGATCCGGAGCACTGGAACCGGCACGCGCCCTGGCTCTTCCCGGTGGTCGGCGCCTCGGCGGGCGGCAAGGTCCGGGTCGGCGGCCAATCCTACCCCATGGCCCAGCACGGCTTCGCCCGCGATCTGCCCTTCACGGTCGTCGCGCGGACGGACGACGCGGTGACGCTGAGGCTCGAGGACGATGCCGGCACGCGGGCGCATTACCCGTTCGGTTTCCGGCTCGACGTGACCGCGCGGGTCGCGCCCCGCCGCCTCGCCTTCGATCTCGTCGTAACCAACCCGGGCGAGATGCCCCTGCCCTACGCGCTCGGCTTCCATCCGGCCTTTCCCTGGCCCTTCGCCGGGGGCGAGCGGCGGGCCGGCGGCGGCTATGCCGTGGCGTTCGAGGCGCCGGAGCGGCCGTTCGTGCCGGAGGTCGGCGAGGGCGGGCTGCTGGTGCGCTCGCAGCGGGAACTGCCGCTCGACGGAGCGCGGCTCGATCTCGACCCGGCCCTGTTCACCGAGGCGCTGGTGTTCTTGAACGCCAGGAGCCGGGCGCTCCGCTTCGTCGCGCCGGGCGGCCGGACAATCGCGATGCGGGTGGAGGATTTTCCGCATCTCGCCGTGTGGACGCGACCGACCGCGCCGTTCCTGTCCCTCGAAGCCTGGACCGGCCATGCCGATTGGGCGGGCTTCAACGGAGAGCTGGCGGAGCGCGATTCGCAGCGTCGGCTCGCGCCCGGCGCCAGCGCCGGGCACGGCATCGTGCTGAGCCTGAAGGGGTGAGCCTCAGTCGACGGCGATGATGACGTCGGAGCTCTTGATCACCGCGTAGGCCTCGGAGCCGACCTTCAGGCCGAGGGCATCGACCGATTCGTTGGTGATGGCCGAGGTGACGGTCTGGCCGCTGGCGATCTCGATCTTCACGTGGGCGGTGGTCGCGCCCTTCTCGACCGAGACGACCTTGCCCTTGAGGACGTTGCGCGCGCTGAGCTTCATCGGAATCCGCTTCTCCTGGGTGGGATGCGGCCTCCCTGCCCCAGCGGGCGCGTCCGGGCAAGCGCGCCGGGGCACGCCCTCCCCTCACGATTCGGCAACGCCGTCCTCCGCCTCGTCCTCTTCCGAGACGAGGCGGCGGCTGCCCCACTCGGTGAGCGTCGCGTTCATCTGGTCGAGGACGAAGTGGCGGGCGCTGTCGCGGTCGTAGCCCTCGGCGAGCAGGTCGTCGTAATCGGTGAAGGCGTGGCGGGCGAAGGCGGTGAGCGCGAGCCACGCCGCGTTCTCCGGCAGGGCGAGGCGCAGGCCGGGACTGCGCATCGCCCGGTCGAGCACGGTTTCCGCCTCGAAGTCCGGCATGCGCGGGGCGAGCCGCTCCAGTGCGGCGGCGACCATGGCGCGGCGGTCGCCCGGGGGCGCGGCGGTCGGGCGCTTGCTCATGCTCTGCTCCTTCGCGCCGCTTACTGGCACGAAACGAGAAAGGGCGGAGCCTCGCGGCCCCGCCCTCTCCAAAAACAGCGATCCGAACCGCTCTCAGCGCTTCGAGAACTGGAAGCTGCGGCGGGCCTTCTTGCGGCCGTACTTCTTGCGCTCGACCACGCGCGGGTCGCGGGTGAGGAAGCCCTCGCGCTTGAGCGGCGAGCGCAGCTCCGGCTCATAGTAGGTCAGCGCCTTGGACAGGCCGTGGCGCACCGCGCCGGCCTGACCGGAGAGGCCGCCGCCCTTCACCGTGACGGTGATGTCGTACTGATCGACGCGGCCGGCGATCTCCAGCGGCTGGCGCAGGATCATGCGCAGCACCGGACGGGCGAAGTACGTCTCGACCGCGCGGCCGTTGACCACGACGGTGCCGTTGCCGGGCTTGATCCAGACGCGGGCGACCGCGTCCTTGCGCTTGCCGGTGGCGTAGGCACGGCCCTGGGCGTCCAGCTTCTGGACGTGGACGGGCGCCTCGTTCTCGGGGTTGCTCGTCTGGGTGTTCGCCCGATTGAGGTCGGCGAGGGACTGAAGGGTCGCCATGATCAAGCGCTCACGTTCTTGCGGTTGAGGGAGCCGACGTCGAGCGCCTGCGGCTGCTGGGCCTCGTGCGGGTGCGCGCCGCCCTTGTAGACGCGCAGATTGCCGAGGATCTGGCGGAAGAGCGGGCCGCGCGGGAGCATGCGCTCCACGGCCTTTTCGACGACGCGCTCGGGGAAGCGGCCTTCGAGGATGAACTTCGCCGAGCGCTCCTTGATGCCGCCCGGATAGCCGGTGTGGTGGTAGTAGACCTTCTGGTCGTACTTGCGGCCGGTGAACTTCACCTTGTCCGCGTTGATGACGATGACGTTGTCGCCGCAATCGACGTGGGGCGTGTAGGCGGCCTTGTGCTTGCCGCGCAGGCGCATCGCCACGATCGAAGCGAGACGGCCCACAACCAGGCCCTCGGCGTCGATCACGACCCACTTCTTGTCGACGTCGGCGGGCTTCAGCGAAGTGGTCTTCATGGCCGATTCCCGTGCCGGTGACGTTGGAAACAAGGCGCCGCCGCGTCGTGGACGACGCAGCGGCGTACGGGACCGGCATTACGGAGGTTTCGCCGCCGCGTCAAGGCACTTCCACGCGGTGAAATCGTGAAAAACCGCAGCAAATCGAGGGATTTGCGTATCAAGGTATCATGATACCGTAATACTCGAGGATGATCCGCCGTTCATCCGTCGCGCCGAAGCCCGAAGCGGGCCCGCACGGAAAGCTGTGCCGAGGCGGCCCAACGAGAAAAGCCCGCCACGGCTTGCACCGGAGCGGGCTGAGTTTGGAGATTCGTCCCGTCCGAGACGGAACAATAGGATCAACGGACCACCCCGCCGTCTAATCCCGATGATTTCGGTCGATCGGCGGGGAGGCATCATCGCGTCGCCGCGGGATCGCACGGACTTCGCGCCCAGCGACGATCCTGCGACCCGAGCCTTTGCGGCTCGATTCGCAATCGGCGGAGGCAGGACGCCGGATCGGATCGAGACCCACGCTACGCGTACAGGATGCGGATCCGGATGATCGCTCGCGAAACAGTGGCGCTCCGCACGGCGGAATCAGCAGGAAAATTCTTGATACAGCACTCAATTAAATTTGCCGTCTCCTCGGCCGTCACAGATTATTTTGCATCATCCATCCAGACGACCCCGCGGTCCGCTCCCGACATTTACCTAGGGGAAAGGAGGGATCGAGCCGGATCGGACACCGATTCACACGAACGAGCACATCATTTAATCCGCACAAATTCGTGTGTCGCTCGGAATTATTTCGCTTGCCCCCTCCTCTGGTATACCAAATAATGCATGCCACGGCGGCCATGGGGGCATCCCTCGCTGGACCTGGACCTTGGCAGCCGAACCAAGTGCGGCGAAAGTTCATCACGTCAAACGAGTCAGGCCGGAAGTGTCGAAGCCTGATCGAGGGAGAGCGCCTATGGCTACGTCCTCTATCGCCCCAGATAGACCCGTCACATCATCGAATCGCTGGTTGCAGATCGTCCTCGGCGTCGCCTGCATGGTGGCTGCGGCCAACATCCAATACGCCTGGACGCTCTTCGTTCCTGAGATCCAGAAGACCTTCGGCTGGGATCGCGCGGCGATCCAGGTCGCGTTCACGATCTTCGTCATCGTCCAGACCTGGCTGACGCCGATCGAAGGATATTTCATCGACAAGTACGGCCCGAGCAAGGTCGTGATGTTCGGCGGCCTCATGACCGGGCTGGCCTGGGTGGTGAACTCCTACGCGACCTCGCTGTCGGGCTTCTACCTCGGCTCCGTCATCGGCGGCATCGGCGTCGGCTGCGTCTACGCCACCTGCATCAACAACGCCCTCAAGTGGTTCCCGGACAAGCGCGGTCTCGCGGTCGGCCTCACGGCGGGCGGCTACGGCGCCGGCTCGGCCCTGACCATCCTGCCGATCGCCAAGATGATCGACGCGGGCAACTACTCCCAGGCGTTCTTCGTCTTCGGCCTGATCCAGGGCGCCGTCATCATCGCCGCGTCGATCTTCATGCGCGGTCCGAAGAACGAAGAGGTGAAGTTCTCCAGCAAGGTGCTGCAGAGCCGCCGCGACTACACGCTCGGCGAGGCGCTCTCGACGCCGGTGTTCTGGGTCATGCTGCTCATGTTCACCTGCACGGTGACCGGCGGCCTGATGGCGGTGGCGCAGCTCGGCGTGATCGCGCAGGACCTGGGCGTGAAGAACTTCCAGGTGAACCTGTACTTCTTCGCCATGGCCGCCCTGCCCTTCGCCCTGATGCTCGACCGCATCATGAACGGCATCTCGCGTCCGCTGTTCGGCTTCATCTCCGACCGCATCGGCCGCGAGAAGACGATGTTCATCGCCTTCTCGATGGAAGGCATCGGCATCGTCGCCCTGGGTTACTTCGGCTCGAACCCCTGGGCCTTCGTGATCCTCTCGGGCATCGTGTTCCTGGCCTGGGGTGAGGTGTACTCGCTCTTCTCGGCCACCGCCGCGGACACCTTCGGCTCGAAGCACATCGGCAAGATTTACGGCGTGCTGTACTGCGCCAAGGGCCTGGCCGCCCTGTTCGTCCCGGTCGGCAACATCCTGATGCAGGCGACCGGCACCTGGGCGACCGTGCTCTACACCGTGGCGATCATGGACCTCATCGCGGCCTTCCTCGCCATCGCCGTCCTGCGGCCGATGCTGAAGCAGCACCACGCCGCCAACGAGGCCCGCATGGCCCGCGCTCCGACGCTCGCCACCGCCTGATCCTCACGATCCGAACCCTGAGGAGGCCCCGCCGGAAACGGCGGGGCCTTTTCGTTTGTCCGAACCGTCTCAGGCGGCGAGCTTGGCCGCGAAGCTGGCGCCGCTCTCGGCCGGATCGAAGCGACCGCCCGCGACGGTCGCGTCGTTCGCCGGGGTCAGCCGGTCGGCCATGGCGATGACCAGCGCGATGTTGGCGGCGGCGGCGGTGACGACGAGGAGGGCGATCATCGGTGGCTTCCCGTTCGATGCATGTTGCGTTGCGAGATCAATGCCACCGTCGACCTGTATCTGGTATGCCACACGCCACATTCTGGATATGCGTTCTGCGCATGAAGGAGGGATTTTGAGGAGAGTAACTGCATTTTTATGCAGGTCTCCTCGCTGCTGTCCGCGTCGTCGGCGACAGAGTGGAGGTGACTTGCATCGTCCTGGCGACGCCGCCCGTGGTGGATGACGACCGATCGCCGGGTCGACTTCGGAGAATTGCCGGGCAAGAAGCGGGGTGCGGGTGCGGCCCGGACGGCGCAAGGGAGATCCGGGCAGGGACGCCGCCGCGCGCCCCGCCACCGGAACCGGGAGACGCCGCCATGCGGAGCACCGCGATCGACATTCTTCCCCGTCCAGGCGACGACGCCCGCTGGACGGCCCTCGCCGCGCGCGATCCTCTGGCGGACGGCCGCTTCGTCTACGCCGTGCGCACCACCGGCGTGTATTGCCGCCCGAGCTGCGCGGCGCGCCGGCCGAAGCCGGAGAACGTCACCTTCCACGCCACCTGCGCCGAGGCCGAGGCGGCGGGCTTCCGCCCGTGCCTGCGCTGCCGACCGAACGCGCCGTCGCGAACCGAGCGGCACGCCGAAGCGGTCGCCCGCGCCTGCCGCCTGATCGAGGCGGCCGAGACCCCGCCGTCGCTCTATGCGCTGGCGCAGGCGGTCGGCCTCAGCCCGTTCCACTTCCACCGCGTCTTCCGCGAAGCGACCGGGATCACCCCCAAGGCCTACGCCACGGCCCGGCGGGCGGACCGGGCCGCGGCGGGTCTGCAGGAGGCCGCGAGCGTGACGGAGGCGATCTACGCGGCGGGCTACGCGGCGCCGAGCCGGTTCTATGCCGGAGCCGCCGAGCGGCTCGGCATGAGCCCGTCGGCCTATCGCAAGGGCGGGATCGGCGCCCGCATCCGCTTCGCGGTGGCCCCTTGCGCGCTTGGCACGGTCCTCGTCGCGGCGACCGAGCGCGGCGTCTGCGCGATCCTGCTCGGCGACAATCCCGAGGCGCTGGCCCGCGACCTCCGGGACCGTTTTCCCAGGGCCGAGCTGATCGGCGGCGACGCGGGCTTCGAGGCCTGGGTCGCGCGGGTCGTCAGCTTCGTCGAGGCGCCGGGCCGCGGCCTCGACCTCCCGCTCGACATCGGCGGCACCGCCTTCCAGCAGCGGGTCTGGACGGCCCTGCGGGCGATTCCGCCGGGCCGGACGGCGACCTATGCCGAGATCGCCCGCGCCATCGGCGAGCCCGCCGCCGTACGCGCCGTCGCCATGGCGTGCGGCGCCAATCGGCTGGCAGTGGCGATCCCCTGCCACCGGGTTGTGCGCTCGGACGGGTCGCTGTCGGGCTATCGCTGGGGCGTCGAGCGCAAGCGCGACCTGCTCGCCCGGGAGGGCGCGCTGCCTCCCGGGCGGAGCCTCACCGCATCGGATTGAACTCGTAGGCGCGCTCGCCGTGGCTCGCGAGATCGAGCCCGTCATGCTCGGCCTCCACGTCGACGCGAAGCGGGGTGGCGCGGCCAAGGCCGCGCACGAGCCCGAAGGTCAGCAGGCCTGACCAGAGTGCCGTGACGGCGACGGCCAGGGCCTGGACCGCGAGCTGTCCGGCGACCGTCCTCCCCTCGGCGAGCCCGATGCCGCCGAAGCCCGGCAGCAGGAAGACCGCGAGCAGCAGCGAGCCCAGGATGCCGCCGACGCCGTGGACGGCGAAGACGTCGAGCGAATCGTCGATGACGAGGCGGTGCTTCACGAACAGCGTCGCGTAGAAGCAGACGAGGCCGCCGGCGGTGCCGATCAGGAGGCCCGCGGCGGGCGAGACGTAGCCCGCGGCCGGGGTGATCGTGGCGAGGCCGGCGACGCAGCCGGTGACGATGCCGATCGAGGTGGGCTTGCGGATCTTCACCCACTCGGCGGCGGTCCAGGCCATGGCGCCCGCCGCCGCCGACAGGTGCGTGACCAGGATAGCGTTGCCGGCGCTCGCATCGGCGGCGAGCGCGCTGCCGCCGTTGAAGCCGAACCAGCCGACCCAGAGCATGCCGGCGCCGGTCATGGTCATGCCGGGGTTGTGGGGCGGCGTGAGGGTGCCGGGGAAGCCGCGGCGGCGGCCGATCAGGATCGCCAGGACGAGCGCGGAGACGCCCGCCGTGGTGTGGACGACGATGCCGCCGGCGAAATCGAGGGCGCCGAGCCCCGCGAGCCAGCCGCCGCCCCAGATCCAGTGCGCCACCGGCACGTAGACGAGGAGCAGCCACAGGGCGGAGAACAGCGCGACGAAGGGGAAGGCGACGCGCTCCGGGATCGCCCCGATGATGAGCGCCGGGGTGATGACCGCAAACGTCATCTGGAACAGGACGAAAACGGTCTCGGGCAGCACCGTGCCGGCGCGCAAAGGTTCGAGCCCGGCCAGGAACGCCTTGTTCAGCGTGCCGATCAGCGCGCCGTCGCCGTCGAAGACGAGGCTGTAGCCGCAGACCGCCCACAGCACCGAGGCGATGCAGCAGATGGCGAAGCACTGCATCAGCACGGAGAGCACGTTCCGCGCATGCACGAGGCCGCCGTAGAACAGGGCCAGCCCCGGCAGGGTCATGAACAGGACCAGCGCGGAGGCCGTCAGGATCCAGGCCGTGCTGCCGGTCTCGGGCGCGCCCGCCGCCGCGAGGCTCGGCGAGGCGGCGAGAAGTGGGAGCACGAGGCACGGCAGGCCTCGGGCGAAGAGCGACACCATGGCGGATCTCCGGACGAACTGCCGCGCTCTGAAGCAGAATGCCTCATGGTGAGGCAAGCCTGCGAAGGCGGCATCGGCCCGGGCGATGCACAAGATGTCGTGTGCGCCGGGATCGGCCTCGCGCGGGTCCGATCGGATCGACCCGCGGGAGGCCGGAGCCAGGCCTTCCGGAGGGATTCCGCTGCAGCCTTCGAAACGAAAAAAGGCCCCGTTTCCGGAGCCTCGCATTCGTCATGCATCCTGGAAAATCAGGATGGTGGGCGCGACAGGGATCGAACCTGTGACCCCTACCATGTCAAGGTAGTGCTCTCCCGCTGAGCTACGCGCCCGGGCAGAAGCGCTTGGCTCCTGCGAGGCCGCGGCTATAGCCTGGACCCGATGGCTCCGCAAGCGGGCCGTCGCGCTTTCTCGCGGCAAACGATCGGGCCTGCGGCGGCGCTGCACGCCGGAGAAAAAATCGGGTAAGCCGGCCGGCGGCGTGTCCGGGAGCCGCGCGGCTCCCTCGGCCGGTGTGCTCCGAAGGGACGACGATCGAGGATGCGGTTTCTGCTTTCGGCCGACGAGGGGACGATCATCCGCGGCTGGGTGGTCCCGGACGATCCCGTCGCGATCAGCCGCGTCTACGTCACCGTCGAGGGACGGCGCGTGGCCGAGGTCTCGGCGATCCATACCGATCCGCAATTCGTCGAGTTCGGCTGGCACGCCACCGGGCAGTGCCATTTCGAGGTCCGCGACGATCACATCCCCGGCCTCGCCCAAATCGAGCGGCTGGAGATCTATGACGTCGACACCAACGTCCTGATCCATCGGCGCGTGCCGAAGGGCAACCTCGTCAAGCCCAAGGTGGTGCTGATCGAGGCGCATATCCGCCCGGAAACGGTGATCCAGACGGCGCTCTTCCCGCATTTCCAGCAGAGCTATTTCGGGATCGGCCGGTTCCCGGAAGAGATCCTGCAGGCGATGTTCGACACCGAGACGCTGACCTCGTGCCTGATGGCGGGGTCGCTGATCCTGCCGCGCTACGAGGGCCATTTCGTCCAGGGCAACGCCGTGACGATGATGCTCCTGCACGATCCCTACGTGGAAATGGCGAGCCGCCTCGCGTGGCTGCGCGAGCGGGCCGGCATCGCCGCCGATCCGAACCAGAGCTGGCGCCTGGGCAAGCTCGCCGAGGCCGCGGCCTTCACGGTCGATTACGACTACGGCGACGTGAAGAGCCTCAAGCGCCTGTTCCGGATGCTGCCGGAGCCGGCCTACCACCTGCTCTTCAACCCGCTGACCCGCCAGCTCAGCACCCGCATGCCGGACGACCGCATCCTTCCGGCGAGTTCCATCATCGCGGTCGAGATCCTGGCACGCATCGGCATCGTCGGCCATCGCGACTATTTCGAAGCCTTCATGGCCACGGTCTTCGATCACCTCAAGATCGATGCGCCGATCCCGCTGCCGCTGCCGATCGCCAACGGGACGCTGGAACTCGCCGAGCGCCTGCGCGGCCTGCGCTTCCTCCGGGAGTGGATCGAGTTCGACATGGTGCTCAGCGACGCGGTGCGCGCCTCCGTCGCGAAGAGCTGGCAGAGCTGAGGGTGGGCGCACGGCGTGTCGGCCCGTCGCTTCCGATCGCGGAAACCGATGAGCGGGACCTGCGGGTCGACCTGACCGCCCGCCGCCTCGGCGGGGCCTGGGTCACGCTGGCGTGGCGCGATGTCGGCAGCGGCGGCATTCCCCGCGCCCTCGTCAGCGTCGTGACGCAGGAGGTCACGGCGGACGGCAAGGCGGAGGGCGCGGCCGCCGCGACGACGCTCGCGGAGGAACCGACGGCCGGCGACGGCTTCGCCTGGACCGGGCGGCTGCCCGAGGGCACGGTCGCCCTGCGCTTCACCGCGCTCTCGCGCCACGCGCCGTTCGCCCTCGAAGGCCTGACCCTGCGGCGCCGCTCGCGCCTCCGGCTGATCGCCGACGCGGCCCGGCGCCGGCCCGAATTGACGCTGCGGGCCGTCACCTGGCGCCTGCTCGGCCTGAAGGTGCGCGCCCGCGGCCTCCTCGCCCAGGCCCTCGCCCATCGGGCCGAGACCGGCTACGCGGGCTGGATCGCCCGCTTCGACCGCCTCGAACCCGCCGAGCGCGCCCGCATCGACGCCGAGATCGCGGGTTGGCAGGCGCCGCCCCTCGTCTCGGTGCTGATGCCGGTGCACGATCCCGACCCCCGGGTGCTCGACGCGGCGATCCGCTCGGTGCGCGGACAGATCTATCCGGCCTGGGAACTGTGCATCGCCGACGACGCCTCGACCGATCCGGCGATCCCCCGGCTGATCGCCCGCCATGCCGGGGAGGAGCCGCGCATCCGCATGATGCGGCGCGTCGAGAACGGCCACATCGCGCGGGCGACCAACGATGCGCTCGCGCTCGCCTCCGGCGCATTCTGCGCCTTCCTCGACCACGACGACCTGCTCGCCGAGACCGCGCTCTACGAGGTCGCCGGGGCAGTACGCGCCGATCCCGGCCTCGTGCTGGTCTACAGCGACGAGGACAAGGTCGATGTCCGCGGACGCCGCTTCGAGCCGCATTTCAAGTCGGATTTCGACCGCGAGTTGCTCTACGGCCAGAACTACGTGAACCATCTCTGTGCGGTCCGCACCGACCGGCTGCGCGCGCTCGGAGGGCTGAGGCCGGGCTTCGAGGGCAGCCAGGACCACGACCTGCTGCTGCGCCTGACCGAGACCATCGCGCCCGGGGAAGTCCGCCACGTCCCGAAGGTGCTCTACCATTGGCGCGCGGCTTCGGGCTCCGGCACGTTCTCGGACCGGGCGCTGGCGCGGGCGGAGGAGGCGCGCCTGCGGGCGCTCGCGGAAGTCGCGGCCCGGCGCGGGGCGCGGGCGGAGCGCGGACCGCAGGGCTTCAACCGGCTGGTGCGGCCCTTGCCCGAGCCGGCTCCCCTCGTCTCGGTGGTGATCCCGACCCGCGACCGGGCCGAGCTGCTCGCGGTCGCCCTCGACGGGCTTTTCTCCGGCACGGACTACCCGGCCCTCGAGGCGATCGTCGTCGACAACGACAGCCGCGAGGAGGCGACCGCCGCCTTGTTCGCCCGATACGCCGCCGAGCCGCGCCTGCGGGTCCTGCCGGTGCCCGGCCCGTTCAACTTCTCCGATCTGTCGAACAGGGGCGCGGCGGCGGCGCGCGGCGGCGTGCTGCTGTTCCTCAACAACGACATCGCGGTGATGGAGCCGGGCTGGCTCGCCGAACTCGTCTCGATCGCGTGCGAGCCCGATGTCGGCGCGGTCGGGGCCAAGCTGCTCTATCCCGACGGCACGCTCCAGCACGGCGGCATCGTGCTCGGCATCGGCGGCGTCGCCGGGCACAGCCATCTCGGGATCGCGGGCGCCGCGCCGGGCTACTTCGCCCGGATGCAGCTGACGCAGGAGGTCTCCGCCGTCACCGGCGCCTGCCTCGCGATCCGCGCCGAGGTGTTCTCGCAGGTCGGCGGCTTCGACGCGGCGGCGCTCGCCGTCGCCTTCAACGACGTCGACCTGTGCCTGCGCCTGCGGGCGGCGGGCTACCGCAACGTCTGGACGCCCTTCGCCCGGCTGGTCCACCACGAATCGAAGAGCCGGGGCCCCGAGGACACGCCCGAGAAGCGCGCCCGGTTCGAGGCGGAATCGCGGGTGATGCGCGAGCGCTGGGGGGCGGAACTCCGCTCCGACCCCTATTACAATCCGAACCTGTCCCGAGCCTCGGCGCATTTCCGGCTTTAGGGCATCGTTCCGAAAGGTGGTTTCCCGCTTTGGGAAAGAGCCGATGCGGCACGACGACCGACACCCTCGTCCCGGATCCGATTTCCAGGACGAGGGTCCGGGACGGCGCTCAGCCGCTCGCGGGCTTGCGCGCGATCGCCACGGCGAAATGCGGGATGAAGTCGGTGAGGTCGTCGAGCCGCAGCAGGCGCGCCAGCAGCGGGCTGCCGTCGGGGATGTTGGTCAGGATGTCGTTGAGGGCGAGGTGGTAGACCGTGCCGCCGACGGACTTGATCCAGGCATCGGGGAAGGTCTCGCGCAGCGCCGGGATGATCGCCTCGCTGTCGGCGGCCTCGCTCGGGTCGTACTCCATCTCGGCGAGCGTCGGGCGCGGCACGTAGGGGCGGTAGGGGTTGGCCGGATCGGCCGGATTGCGGCGGTAGCGCGCGGGCAGGAGCGTGCGCACCGCCCGCACCAGCGCGAGCGCGGTCCAGGGAAACTGAAAGCGGTCGGCGCCGACGAAGTCGTTCATCACGAACCAGCCGCCGGGACGCAGCGCGTCGAAGCTCCAGCGCAAGGCGGCGCGGGCATCGAACATGTGGTGGAGCGCGTTGTCCCAGAACACGAGATCGTAGCGGCCGTCCGCCGGGTGCGCGAAGGCGTCGCCGTGGATGAAGGTCGTGCGCTGGACGAGCTTCCGCTGCGCGGCGAGCTCGGCCCCGAAATCGAGCGAGGCCTTCGAGACGTCGTAGAGGTCGAAATGGCCGACGAGGCCCTGCTGCAGCAGCGTCATCTCCTTGCCGCCGTTGCCGCAGCCGACGGAGACGGCCCGCGCGAGCGGAAGGTTCGGCCCCGCCATCTCCCTGAAGCGCTCGATCAGGCCCTGGTTGAAGCCGTCGACGGGCCGGCCGCAGACGCGCCGGTTGACGTGGCGCACGATCTCCGCCGACTCGTTCCAGCGGATGCGCGGCGGCTGCGCCGCCTTCCACGTCTCCCACTTGTCCCAGAACGCACCCGCCCGCTCGGATTTCTCGTCCCGCTCGGACTTCGCCGCCTCGTTCCCCATCGTCCCGAACTCTCCCGCACGTCGACGGCCGATGCATGCCGTCCCGGAACGGAACCGAGCTAGCACGTCCCGTCCGGGAATGCGCCCGCGGCCGGCCGCGGGCCATGCGCCGGGAGCATTCGACCGCGGCCGGTCCCTCCCCGGCGATTGCATCACGGTCGCAAACGGCACTAGGACGGTGCGGCGCAGCATGGGCCTGCGGCAACGAACCGGGCTGCGGAGGCGTCGATGCGGATAGCGATGATTGGGTCGGGCTATGTCGGCCTGGTGTCGGGGGCCTGCTTCGCCGATTTCGGCCACGAGGTGATCTGCGTCGACGT
>NZ_JACHOP010000003.1 GCF_014199935.1 Methylorubrum rhodinum | reverse complement strand
AAGTCCTCGGGCACGAAGGTGCGGATGCGCGCCTCAAGATCGGCCAGGAGGGCCAGCGTCGGCGTCTGAACGCCGCCGAAGCGCCAGGGCTCGCGAAAGCTCGGCGGACGAAGCCGCAGCGAGATCGCGCGAGTTCCATTTAGTCCGAGATGGTAGTCCTCGTACTGGCGACAGAGCGCTTCGAGGTAGGCTGCATAATCCTGCTCGCCCGAGGCCGTCTCCTTGGCCAACGCCGCGAAAGCCCGTCGGATCGAGAGGTCATCGAGCGCACCAAGCTTCAGCCGATCCACGCGGCCCCGCCAGCCGAGATGCTCGAGCACCTCCCAAGCAATCATCGAACCTTCGCGGCCGGGGTCGGTCGCGATGATCACGCGCTCGACACCGGTCAGCGCCTGCCGGATCTGGGCGAGTTTCGGCGCGTGCGACGCACCGGAGCGGTTCTGCCCGCAGGTGACCGGGATGGTGTCGAGCACGATCGGGAGTGCATCGAAGCGCCAGGGCTTCCAGTCCGGCCGAATGCTTCCCGGCTCCTGCGCGGTCAGCAGGTGCCCTTCGGCCGCCACACAGACGGTGTTCGGCGAGCGGAAGAACCGCTGCATTTGCCGCATCGCCGAGGGCTTCTCGAAGAAGAACAGCGTGCGGCCGGTACCCGGGGACGACATGCGCAGCGTCCCGGTTCTAGGCCGCCTGAGTGGCCGCGTCGGCGCGCGGCATGAAGGGCTGTACCAGCACGCGCTGGCCGCCGGAGTCGTGAACGCTGACACGCCACTGCGCCCAGTCTTCCTGGTCCTCCAGACTGCCCATCACCCGCTCGGCGGCGCGACGGGTCAAGCGGTCGAGCCGACGGACATCCCTGCCGACGGCATCGAACACGCAGGCAGAGCCATTGGTCGCGTGGAAGCGATAGCGGGCCATCGGGTGCGGATCCTCATCGCGGCAGCATCAGACAACGCAGGCGTTCGCTTTCTGTTCTATATGCGGACGTTCGTCGTCAAGGTGCAATGCGTTGTGCAACCCAGCGAGGCTTCATTACGGGGCCTACGCCAGTTCCAAGGCTCTCAGAGGCCAGATCGCGGCGGGGCGGTGCTCGCTGGGGGCGCGGCAAGATCGTCGCGGTAAGTGCTGCCTTAAGCGCATTAGGATTATATTCTTGACATTGCATAGCGCGCATGCGATGATGCTGGTGTCGATTGATGAACCGCCGCGCCGCGGCGGTGTCGGTCGATGTTCCAGCAGGAGGTGCGGCGTGATGCGACCCCATCGAAGCCAGCGGCAAATGCCGCCGTCGCGACTAGCCCTCTCCCCTGCACCTCCACAGAAGGCCCCCATCACGGGGGCCTTCGTCGTTTCAGGAGCCCTTCATGACTGCCGCAGCCAAAGCCCAACCGACCGCGCCGGTCGCCGTCACGGCAAATCCGCTGGCACCGCAACCGCCTACACTCATCCTGTTCGGCCGCGATGGCGGCGGCAGGCCGCGCGCCGCCTGGTTCGACGCATCGGACGCCGAAGCCGCCACTAGTGCAGCCGCGACGATGCAACTGAGCACCCTGCCAGTCGCCGACGAGGCCGGTCGCGATCTCGCCCAGCAGCTCGCCCGCGGTCGCGTCCTGCCAAACGGGCGGGCTCAGCTCGCTTCGACCAAGCCTGAACTCGTCGCGCGCATTGCTGCGATGGCCGAGGCGGAGGCCGGCCAACCGCGTCCCTCGAATCCACCAGCCGCGCCCGACACCGCCAAGCCGGCGGCGCCCGCTTCCCCCGAGTCTGCCGAGAAGCCCCCAGCCCCGCGGCCGGGCGACCGTACTTTCGTCGGCCATCCCCAGCCGCAGGAGCGAGCCGAGATTGGCCTCGGCAGCGTCGTGCTGGCGCTCGAGGCCCCCGGCGAGGGCTGGTGGGAGGCCGAGGTAATCGGCATCAACGGCGCCGTCCTCTCGCTGCGCTGGTGCGACTACCCCACCCAACCGACCCTGCTGCGTAAGGCCACCGAGCTCGCCCTCCTACCCGCTGGCGCCGCCTGAGCCGAACCGCCGACCGGTCCGGGCCGCCGAGGCGCGCTCGGACCGCTTCATGCGGCGCGCTGCCGTTTCCGGCCGCCGCCCACCTTCCCTTCTTCCCGCGAGATCTCCGATGACCGACATCCTCGATGTGGGGCGCGTGGCTGCGCTCAACGACATCCTGCGCCGCACGCTCACCGGCGGCACCCTCGTCCTGAGCGCTGGCCTGATCGCGCTCGGCCGCGAACGGCAGCAGTGCATCCTCGACGCGATTGCTGCCTTCGATGGCTTCACGCCCGACACCGACCCCTACGGCGAGCGCGATTTCGGTGCGCTGGAGGCGGCCGGCGAACGGATCTTGTTCAAGATTGACTATTTCGATCGGGCGCTGAGTGCTGCGTCGTCGGACCCGGCCGACACCAGCGTCACGACGCGCGTATTCACGGTCATGCTCGCCGCGGAGTACTGACATGGCCGGGCGAAGGCTGTCGGCCGCGGCGATCCCGACCCCGGGACCGTGGCTCGTGCGCGGGGAGGCCGATCCGGAGGCGCCGCCGCATGAGGTGATCCTCGGGATCGAGCCGGCGAGCGAGGAACGGCCGGGCGGCTGGCCCTACCTCGTGCGGCGCGACGCTTCGGTCGAGCGCGGCGCTTGCCCGTTGCACATCGCCACCGGGATCCAGCGGCTGGCCGACGCCCGGTTGATCGCCGCGGCACCGGACCTTGCCGCGGCGCTGCTGCGCGTTCTCACCACCCCCGCCCTCATGCGCCACGACCTCGACGCTGCCACGCGCGCTGCGATCGACACGGCTTGGGCGCTACGGCTTGGGCGCTGCTGATCCGGGCTGCTCCCCATCTGGAGGTTGGACCGTGAGGCCGAAGGCGCAGCTCCATCCGCGATCCTCGGCACCGGCGGTGTCGACGTCCTGCCGCTCAGCGCGGCTTGGCGCGACGTCCAGCCTTCAGAGGTGCGGGCGCCGCGGCTCCCGGTACCGGGGCGATCAACAACTCGGCCACCGGTACCGACACCGCCGCGGCCAGGGCCTCCAGGGTCGCGATCGTCACGTTTTCCGAGCCGCGCTCGACCCGCCCGACATAGGCGCGGTCGATGCTGGCGGCGAGCGCCAGCCGCTCCTGCGACAGCCCCTGGGCGACGCGCAGGCGCCGCAGGTTCCAGCCGATGATCGCTCGCGCCTCCATCGCGCGAGCAAGCCCGATCCGCGGCTTGACAATCGACGGACTGACAGTCCCTCATTTCGCCGTTGCCGGGCATGACAGCGGCTCGCCCCTTCCTCTCCCTTTCTCCAAGTCCCGCGTAGGAAATCACTATGGACAACACGACAGGCTCGCTCTCGATCTGGCCTATCCTTTTCGTCGCCGTAGGTGCGTCGGTCATTGGTTGGGCCGTTGCCAAGCGAAAGAAGCTCGATCAGCGCTCCTGGGCATTAGGATGCTTCTTCTTCCCCCCGGTACTTATTGCGCTGCTTATTGTACGGCGCCGGCAGCGAGCCGGTGACACGGAGGCATTTCGCGAGCGCTGGGCTTCGCTGGCCAGCTACGACCCAGAGATCAAGAGTGCAGTCGACCGGATGACCGCGCTGGGGCCGGAGGCGGTCGAGCAGTTCCGTCTCGCCTACGCCGACGTGCAATCGAAAGAGTCGATCCCCTTCATCGTTGCCGACATCGAACGCCGCTGGGCTCTGGGCGACCGCTTCGACGGGAGCCGGAGATGGTCCGAGCAGCTGACAGAACTGCGCCGGCAGGGCCGGATCACCGACGGGGAGTATGCCGGCCTGAAAGGCCGATTGGACGAACCGTCTCAATCAAGAGGGCGCTGGGTCAGCTGGTGGTGGACGCTGCCTGCACTGTTGATTGCAGCGTTTGTGTTCTGGCCCCGCATCCCAGGGGAATTTCCAAGCTGCACGTCGCACACATCGCGTGAGCTGGTTCGGCAAGTTGTCGAGAACGGCCCAAACTCGAAGCTGACGAACATCGAACTTCTTGATCTCCATGAAATTGAAGAGAGAGCTTCTGACCCCAAGGTCCCCGAAAGATACTGCTCAGGAACGCTGACGCTGAACTCGGGCGAGCGTTTCATTCTCTGGCGACTTCATCAGCGCAACAACAATGTTTTTGTTGAGGTGAGTGGATTGTAGTGATGTCAAAATTTAGATTTAGCTTGCAGGCGCGCTTTGCACAGATATGGTCTGCCTCAAGGCTGTGGATGTTTTCTGCCGACATGCCTCGGTTTGCCTCCCGCCTGCCCACGAGTCTGACCGAACTCGACCGACGTTTCGCCGACAGCCGCCCCCTTCCAAACCGGAGGCGATACATATGAGGCACGTGCGGGCTGTTGCTCGGTCACCCGGCCACGGCAGCATCGTCGTCGCGGCCGTCGATGGCGAGATGTCGATCAAGTGCATGGTGGTGGAGGGCAACCGCACGCGGCTCGCCTTCAACAACGCCGAGCTGCCTATCTACGCGCTGCAGGAACTCGCCGAGGCCACGATCTGGGGCGTGGTGCGCTTCACCATCCGCTGGCACCTCGTTAGCGCCGGGCTGTCCCGGTGAGCGGGCCGGCGGCGCGGCGGCGCGACCGGATCGGCGGCGGGCGCGCCATCGCGCTGATCGACGGCAACAGCTTCTACTGCTCGTGCGAGCGCGTGACCGGCATCCCCGAATGCACCGATGCGGCCGCACGCGAGCTCGTCCGTCGGGTGGTCGAGGATGGTCCGAACGCCAAGCTTCAGAATTTCCGGCTGATCACGCTCGATGAGTTCCGACAGGTGGTCTACAGCGCGGAGGCGCAGGAGCGGCATTGCACGACGACTGCGCTACTCAATGCCGGGCGGCGGCGGATTAGCTGGGCGATGTACCGGCGTGAAGGCATGCTCATCGCCGAGATTTACGGCCTCTGACGCTCACCCAAACATGATGCTGAGTGCTTGCGAAGGACGCACCCTAACCAGCATGGTCGGTGCGGTTGTCAGCACACTGCTCGATCGGGCGGCCGGGGACCGGACGCGCGTGACGCGTCCGGTCGGAACAAGGGCTTCAAAGGATGTGGCCGCCGCTGGACTAACCACCCTTTTGGTGATTGGCGCGGAGCACCGTTCTCGCTGCACTAGGCTTGGCCCGTTCGGTCCATAGGTCAAAACTAAAGTCGCCAGCACCGAGACGGTTACGATTTGCAACTACCAAATCGGCGTAAAGCGCGTTGATGCGCATCCACAACATCATCAACAACCGTAATGCAATAGACACGTGGAGCATCGCGACAGATGCGGCCAGGTGCTTTGATTGTAAGCTTCGGCTGCTGCCCTCCCTCTGTTTGTGCTCTTCCCTCGTCTCGAAGCTGATTCAATATGGCTCGATAATTGGGAAATTCCTGCTGGAAACGCTGTGCTGAGACTATTAAGTCCATTTGCTTGCCAGAGCAGCGTAGAACGCCCGCTTTTTGCAAAAATTCCCCCTTTGTGAGAGGTTTTTTCAATCTGGAAGCTCGAACAATATTGCCCCGATTTCTCTTGCGGTATGCCCGGACGAGATCAACCGCCGAAGGAGCGACCGGTGCGGCACTGGCTCCAACGAGCGAGCGGTAGATTGCTAAGGTTGCAGGTAGGAGCGCTCCCCAAGATTTAGGGATGACGCCCCACTCTTGAGCGAGTGTGCCAGCAACAAAGGTGAGTGCAAGGACTTTCTTGCCGCGGGCCATACCCTTTGCCGGGACTTCATCGTGGGCGGCATCGTAAAAACGTTGCATCAGAGCTTCAATTTTGCGGCGAAGTTGGTCCTCATCCCGAGCAGTCTCCGCCACGAGGCGTCGCATAAACACTCGGCCGGCCACGCCGTAGTGTTCATTAACCGCCATGCGCAGGTGCTCGGCCGCAGCTTGAGCATCAGCGAAGTCCCTGGGCACAAATTGAAAGACGCCCAGCTTATGGTCTTCTGGGATCGAGATGGTAACGATCCGCGAGTTCAACGCATCCAGAACCGTCTTGTCACCTTTGACAAGGTCGCGTCTTGGCACATTGCTGGTGCTGAGTGTCGCCACCCGCACGTTTGGAGCTACAACGGTGTCGGTGAGGCGCTTACGGCTGCCGTTCGTCGCACCCTTGAAGCCGGCCTTCAGCAACAAATCTCGCTGATCTCGGCCATCTAATCCTGCCAGATTGACTTCATCGAGAGCGAGCAAGCTGTCGGCGTGCTCGCGCTTTTGCGGATCGTGGGCGTTGATCGTCATATCCCATGTTTCGGCGCCTCCTACATCACTAGTGGGATCGCCCGCGTGCGCTGAGGCTGCGACAGTCAGGATTGTTGTTTTAGCAATTTCTCCCTTACCGACAATTTCGACTTGCGGGTTCTGAACGTGGGCTGGCGCCAATCGCAAAAGCGGTCCAACAAAGGCATATCTCACGATGAATAGGGGAATCGGCTGATCCGCGATCGCCTGACCTATGGATGCTTGCCACCCTGCTAGACTGCCGACCGGCTTGAACTTTGCGTTCGGTTTGAACGCGATAATCACTTCGCGATCATCACCATCGGGCCGCTCGACTTCTCCGTTGCCATACACGTAGTGGGCTTTTTCGAGCCAACCTGGCCGCCCGGCGACCAAAGCGGGGCGATAGCCCTTGAATTGCTCCACTTGCACTGCAAAATCATTCCTTGATTTGCGCGTCAGGAGGACCGTGCCTGTTTGAGATAAGCGTTCAAGCACAGCTCTTTCGTTGCCCACCAATTCTGGTAGATTGAACCAGCACGAAACAGTCGGTGTACCATAGCAGATCCAGCGGATTTTATCCTGATCTATCACAGCATCAATTATACCTGGGATGCTCTCGTCATGACGCGAAATCCGATTGTCTCCTTGCCTATGGACAGCGAGGCTAGTCGGCATTTTGTCGATCATCGTATTTCCTTGTTGAATGGAAGTGGGAAGGTGGGAAAGGCATAGAAATCCCAGATTTCCCACCTCTCCCACGTATATTTGACAGTTTGATAGCCATTTCAGCGCTGATTATTGCAGTTCACACTGTTTTCCTTCAAGTTACCTATTACGAGGCAGTACTGATTTGGCAATAAATTGAAGTCAATACTACCAAATAGGCAAATGCACGTAGGAATCTTGATATTTTTTCAGCACTCGCATTCAAGCTTTGTGGAACACAAAAAACTTTCTGCTGGTTTTACGTTTTAGAGCTGGCCCCCACGATTAAACGTCAATTTAAAGTTGCTCGAACAAGCTGGAGCTGTCCTGAGTCAGCAAGCTCGAAGCGCAAGCCGAGCAAAACGATCCGTCCCGTCATCCCAGCTCGATCGAGCGCTCGGACAGCGCGAACGCGTTGATCGACGGTGAGGGGACGATCGCGCGTGGTGCGCACCATCTTCCCCCGCGTTTCGTCGAACTTTTCAATGGTCTGACGCCGTTGAAAGTCGGGTTTCAAGGCATAGGCAATCGCCGCTAAGCCGCCGTCCCAGCGCATGGTGCGAACTGGACGCGGAACCGTCTCCGTCCTTGGGATCAGCCGCTTCAACGTAGCGATCGCTGCTTGTGCTTCTGTTGCCAACGCCAAGCCGTACAGGTGCACGCAGGCGTGGGATGCAAACCGTTCGGATTCGGGCAAAGAGGTCCGATGATCCTCGTTGCAGCTCATGTCGAGCCCAAACACTCCGACAGTGATACCCACTTCCTGCAGCATCGCCCGCGTTCGCTCGCCATAAGCAACGAAATCCATGCCTTCGTCCCGATCGGAAACCGGCAGGATGATCGAAACCGTCATCCAGGCCTGACCGGCCAAGCTAGTGGTGAACCGATGTGTGACGTGCACGAAGAGCCGTTGAAGGGCAGCAGCGCAGCGGGGGCAGGCAGGGTGCCGACAACGATCGCGCAGCCGATGTCGACCGCACGCAGCGATGATCCTGGCTAGCGCTGCCAGATCAGCGTCGGCACGGCCGTGCTTGCGCAGCCAACGGCGGCGTCGCCTCATCTGCGCCCGGATCTCGGCGCGGTTGGGCGGACGCTTACCGCGGCGGCCGACCGGCCAGGTCACAGCGCCGGTGTTGTAGCCCGCTCCTGCCGCCATCGCTGTCGCGATCACGCGCTCAGTGGTGGGGAGAGCCATCGGCTCCCCCTTTCTCGTCCGCCGCTCAAACATGGGCAGCCTCCGTCGCTGCTAGGACCTCAGCCTTTTCGAGATCCTTGGCGAGCCGCAGGAACGACTGGCCCAACCGCAGCACGCGCTCGCTCTGGGGGCCCGACGTCGTCAGTGCAGCAACGAGCGTCGGATACATCGCGACCGGCAGCGGAAAGATTTCCTCCACGCGCTTCTCGGTTCCGCTCAGGCGCAGCGTGAGCTGGTTCGGTTTCACTTCCTTTTTTTGGCCGTCGCGCTTGTTTGTCTCTTTAGATCCCGGCTCTTTTGGCTCTTTGGTCCATTCGACGAACTGCTCCACCGGTATTTTACTGGTAAGTGCTTCGTTGAGGATCTTCGCCCACCCCGAGCACAGCTTCCTTTCAGCGGTGTCAGTCGGACGAGCTGCGATCTTCAAGATGACTAAAGCAGGATTTTTTCGCGTGGCAGCCGTTGTTTCCACCTCAGAACGCTTGATGGCAATATCAAGGAGCTCAGGGTCGTTGCCGACCAGGGTCAACAATTTGTAGCTCGGGAGCATTAGGCCCAGAACCCGATCTGCCCACTGGTTCCCGAAGAACCCTTCCCCGTTGTTGTACGCTGCACACTCCTCACACGCAGCTTTTATTTCCTCCTCGATCCCTAGTTCAATGACTGGCGTTGGCTTGGTCTTGTCCAAGTTTTCGGCCGACTGGAAAACCGGAAGCGCACCAAGCGCCTCATCGACCGAGGCTGGCTCTGGCATCGTGTTGTTCAGCATGATGATACCTCCGCCTCGAAATTGAGGTCGGCTGCACCATACGATCGGCCAAAAACGCGCGCACTTTGCACTGCTGCAAAGTAGGGTGTAAACTATTGGTATGACTATCAAATTAGGTTCGTCAGCTCGTCTGGAAGCGGCTCAAATGAGACCTCCCGAATGGGCAGGGGAGCCGAGAGCTGCAAATCAGCTACGACATATCCCTGGCGTTGCAGCTGCGAGCGAACGAAAGCGTACTGTCCAAGATAGGATCGAATTGTGTCGAGATCATCAGTTTTATCGAGTAGGATATCGACGAACTTTGACGCGCTAGGTTTTTCCGGCCTCATGTAGTTGCCGCCGAAATGATCGAGCCAATTGTACGCGGCAAAGTGATATCCCACACCTTTATGTTTATATGCAGTCGAAAGCCCTTGAAGATCGGGAAAATATAATCTGATGATTGTGTACTCAGGCTCATCATTGTTCCATTTTAAAAGCGATTCAGAGCGTGACCAGTTGCACTGCCAGTCGGCCCCGCCGTAAAGTGCGAAATTCACTGATACATGGTAGAGCGGTACATAGCTCTTTTGCTTAATCCGCGTGATTTCTATCAACCGACTGAGCTCATGCCAAGAAAGAGTGCGAGCATGCCGTGTGGAAATATTTGATATTATAATCTTTCGCAAGAGAAATTTCGTAGCTTTATCGCGAAGAAGAGTTTTCATCATCAAGTTTTGGCTTGTATCAGAGTAATTCTCTTGCATTACATTCTCTAATAGTCGCACCCTCGCGACCATACCTGCAGTTCGGAGAGCCGCACGGGATACCCTAATCCAATTATCAGGAAATGGTTCTGAGCTTATTCTTGTATTTTGTAGTTTTTTACCAATCAATAAGGCTACTTGCAATTTATAAAGGCGTATGGCACGCGATAATCTCGGATTAGATCCTTCAAGTATGTAGTTAAATGATTTGGCCAAGTCGTACTTAATATATCTATCTCTGGGCATGCAGCCACCTTCTATAGGTTATGACGCGCTTGTCTCAACACAATCGAAGAAATTTACCATTGCCGTCTTAAGCTGTTTTAAACCTCGGCAGCGAAGGCGCGTGTCTACAGCGTCAAGCTAGAGCGAACACAGGGCGCTCGATCGATAGCTGACATCATTCAGTCCGGACATACCGGAATGGGTAGGGCCCGAGAAACAGATCCCCCATGGCCCTGCGATAGCGGTAGGTGATCCAGCGTTGGCGCAGATGCTCGGCGCGATCGTGAAGCATGTGGCAGCGCTGGCACAGCGCCCTGAGGTTGGCCGGTGCGTTGTTGCCCGGGTCGTGATCGAGATGGGCGCAGGCAAGGGAAACCCGCGTGGTCGCGAGCACCGTGCTCCTCGGCAGGCATTCGAGTGGAGCCAGCTTGAGAGGGCGACCGCGGCCGCTGCGCCAGGCCTGGGCGGCGGCATCCCACCAGCGCCCGTCACCGAGGTGAAACACGACCTGCCCATGCGGCCGGCCGCAGCCCTCGCAGCACCCCTTGGCCCGGCCGAAGCGGATCGCGTCGGACAGCTGCGGCCAGTCGATTGGGTAGAGCCAGCGGTTCTCCGGACGGATCGGCATCGGCTCAGCCCTGGATCCGCGCCTGGCTGCGCGCACGGGCTTGGGGGAAGTAGCTGTAGAACGTCACCCGGCTGACCCCAAGGCGTCGGGCGATCTCGGCGACTGAAATGGTCCCGGAGGCGAGCAGGGCCCGCCCAATGTCGATGTCCTTCTCGGACAGGGCCTTGGGCCGGCCGCCCTTGCGACCACGGGCCAGAGCCGCCTTCAGCCCCTCCATGGTGCGCTCACGATTGAGGTCGAGAAAGTACTCGGCCATCGCCCCGTGCATCTGCAAGGCGAAGCGGCCGTGCGCGGTGGCGCTGTCGAACTGCTCGGTGAGGGAGCGGAAGTGGACCTCCTTGATCCGCAGGCCGTCGATCGTGCGCATCATCTCGACCAGGGAGCGGCCGAGCCGATCGAGCTTCCACACCACAAGCACATCGGTCGGACGCAGGTAGGCCAGTGCCGCCTCGAACTCGGGGCGCCTGGTCCCAGCCTTGCCGGACTTCTTCTCCTCGAAGATCCGCTCGCAGCCAGCCTTGGTCAGCGCGTCGCGCTGGAGGTCGAGGTTCTGATCCTGGGTCGAGACGCGGGCGTATCCGACGAGCATGTCAGGACAGTCGCACAGCCGCGTTATTCGAACAATAGATTTCCTATCATGTTTTCCTGACAGAAACGAGGCCGTTTAGGCGGCCCGGATGGCGGCTCCGTTGCAGTGTCAGGAAAACGGTCGTTTTTCGCACATTCATTCACGATCAGATGGCAAAATAATCTGCGGACCTTCAGCGAACCTTCAGCCGCTTTATGCTATGCGTTTCTAAAG
Source organism: Methylorubrum rhodinum (assembly GCF_014199935.1). Classification (GTDB taxonomy): domain Bacteria; phylum Pseudomonadota; class Alphaproteobacteria; order Rhizobiales; family Beijerinckiaceae; genus Methylobacterium; species Methylobacterium rhodinum. The sequence continues at coordinate 351,669 of NZ_JACHOP010000003.1, read as the reverse complement.
GACTCGATCCGGTGAGGTGTATGATGAAAGCAAAGCTTATTTCCGCGCTCTCCGTGAGCGCATGTCTCCTTACTCTGCCTGTCAATGCCTATTCGCAGGTTGATAATCGGACTGGAGATGTTCGTCGTACTGATGCTAGGCGCGTGCAACAACCGAAACAGCAACCTTACAGCGGAACTTCGATAGTTGATCCCCGAGACCCAAATCGGCTCAATGTTCCGTCAGGACCAACTTACCAAGGAATTGTCGTCAATCCTCGTGGAGGAGGCCTCTATTGAAGTAGCCCTCCGCCAGATGTCGGAGAGCTTACTCGAAGTAAGGGTGGGCTCTTCCGTCCAAAACTCTGCCCACCGTCTCCTATGCCCGCGGCACCCTGGCTTGAGGCCTCTTGAGCGAACAAAGTTAGCTCGTTGAAGCCCTCAATGCCCCGCTCTCCTTTGAGATGCAGAACATCTCCAGTAACAGTGGTAACCGGCACCGCGTCCGCACCTATTTCGTTCGGCGGGTAAAACAATAACGCTGCATTAGTGTTATCGCATACCGGCGCAGATTTATCTTCTTTGCAGCTGCGGCCAAAGATTTTGAAATTTTTTTGCAAGACATACGCATTACGCGGAGCATTTGGGCGCAAATCTCTTAGTGGAGTATTGTAGTCGCACATAATACAACCCGGCGTACGTATGAAAGTTAGATCGGGTTTTATCGGCAGAAAGCCGTACTTCTCACAATAACCGCCATCGTCTGACAGTTTTTCACAGACTCTTCTGACATAAGAGCGCTTTTTTGGATCTAGCTCTTCATATGTCGCGCTATCTCCAGAAACAAATATTGGATAATTTGCCTCGAATTCAAACTCATCGATATGCCCTACAGCGTACTGAAACAGCAACCTCAATCTTCGCAAGCCATCCGGATCGTCAATTGTAGTGATTGTGTAAGTTGCTTCCGTCAAAGCCTGAAGCTGCAAACTTATTCCTGTATTAGCATTCTGTATTCCTCTTGAAAAACTACTACCCTGAGTAATGGTTTTTTGTGGAAGAATTGGAATTGCAAAAGTAGGATTAATAGCTTCAGATGTTCTTGCAGTTTGAGTACCAATTTTTACATACGATGGGACCTTGTATCTGTTGTGATACGTTTCTAAAAGGTTGTAAGCAACTTGTTTTGTAAGAAGACTATCAAAAGTGCTGGCAATATATAGGGCATGTAAGTTGTTTCTGTCGGCCGCACAGCCCGCTACGAGGAGCGCAACAAGAATTGCTAGTATGGAGTATTTCGACCGCATGCCCATTGCCTGCCAGTCCCCGTCATTGACTGACCACGTTTAGCATTCATTAACCTATCCGCATGTGGCAGTGTAGCCACAATCAACTCTTAAATGATAATCTGTCCGGCTAGAGCTGTTGCCGATCAAACTGGGTCATATGCGTCGTAGCCGGCTGTTGCGAGGCAGTTTCGGCATTGCTGTGGGGAGAGGCTGTCGAAGGCAGATCGGATCGCCGCTTTCAGGTGTCAACGGGCCTGGAAGTCTCCGCGATCGTGGGCTTTCAAAATTCCCTGGCCGGCGGGTTCGGTGGTGGTCGGTGATCAGCCGACTGCGTGATCGAGCGTCGCTTTTCCAGGTGGGCGGCCGCGGCGCTTTGGGGCCGGCGGCGGAGTGATGAGGGCCTTCGAGCGGACATGCTCGGGCACGAGATCGGCATGCTGACGCAGACGGTAGCTCGCCCCCTCGATCTGGATGACCACGGCGTGGTGCAGCAGACGGTCGAGCAGTGCCGTGGCCACGACGGGGTCGCCGAACACCTCGCCCCACTCGGCAAAGCCGCGGTTGGAGGTCAGGATCATCGCGCCCTTCTCGTACCGGGCGTTGACGAGCTGGAAGAACAGGTTGCCGCCGCCTGGGACGACGGGAAGGTAGCCGATCTCGTTTACGACCAGCAGCGCGGCCCGGCAGAGATAGCGGATGCGCTCGCGTAGGGACCCGTCGCGTTCGGCCTTGGCCAGCGAGGTGATCAGGTCGGCCAGCGTCGAGAAAACCACGCTGCGTCCGGCCTTGACCGCTTCGACGGCGAGCGCGGTCGCGAGATGGCTCTTGCCGGTGCCGGGCGGGCCGAGCAGATGGACGACCTCGGATCGGTCAATGAAGGTCAGCTCGGCCAGGGCCAGGATGCGCTCCCGGTCAAGCGAGGGTTGGAAGGTGAAGTCGAAGCTGGCGAGCGTCTTGATCGTGGTCAGGCGCGCCACGAGCAGGGCGGTCTTCACGCGGCGGTTCTCGCGCAGCGTCAGTTCCTCGGTCAGGATCTCGTCGAGAGCAGAGATGCCATCGATCTCGCCCTGCTCGATGCGCCGGACCGTGGCATCAAGAACCTCCAGGGCGCGCGGCATGCGCAGGCCGACCAGGCTGCGCTTGATGCTGTCGAGGGTCGTGACGGCGCGGGGTGAGATAGCACGGGTCATGACCGGCCTCCGACCCCGGCACCGGCGAGCCGCTCACCGACGGCCTGGTAGACGGCCAGCGAGCGCCGGGCGACGTGGTCGCCACGGCGGCCGATCGTCAGGCTGTCGGGATGGCCGTGGCGCATGGCCCGCGCCGCCACGCCCTGACGATGGTCGGGATCGACGCGGTGCTGGCGCCGCCCTTCCAGGATCGGATGGCTCGCCACGAGGCGGCCGCCATCGAGGATGCGAATCGTGTCGGGCAACGGGTGCACCTCGACGACGCGCCGGGTCCGGTCCGGCACGCTGTAATAGTTGCCGCCTATCGAGACGAGCCCGTCGTGGCTGACGCGCCGCTCCAGCTTGAGCATGGCATCGAAGGGTACGGCCGGCAGCGACTGCAGCTCGGGCTTCTCGGCGGCGAAGGCCTCCGCGACGATCCGCTGCGTGGTGCCGTGCAGTCGGACGTTGGCGACGGTGTCGAGCCAGGTCCGCAGTTGGGCGTTCAGATCGTCGAGGTCGCGGAACGAGCGCGCCAGGAAGAAGTCCTGGCGGATGTAGGAGAACGGCCGTTCGACCCCTCACCCTGAGCCTGTCGAAGGGGCCCTTCGTCTTGGCCCTGTAGGGCCGGCAGGCGCGGGGCAGGAAGCCGTAGTGCTTGGCCAACGCCAACAGCGATCGGTTGTAGACGATGTGGCCGCCCGCATCCTCGCCGGTGACTGCCGTCTTCATGCGGTCGTAAAGGATCTTGATCGGCACGCCGCCGATCGCGGCGAACGCCTGCATGTGACAGCGCAGCAGCGTCTGCAGGTCCTGATGCAGGACGAAGCGCGCTTCGATGTGCCGGGAGTGGCCGAGCACCAGCGAGAACAGCCAGACGATACAGTCTGAGTCTGGCGCGTCGGTGAAGGTGACCACGAAGCGGGCGAAGTCGACCTGGGCCTGCTGGCCGGCCGGCGTCTCGAAGCGGACCTCGTACGGCTTGGCCTCGGCCGGCCGGATCGCGGCCACGAACCGCTTCACCGCGGTGTAGGCGCCCGTGTAGCCGCGCTCACGCAACTCGCGGGTCAGGCGCACGGCGCTCAGATCGGGGAAGGCCGCGACGCGCTCGCGCAGATAGTCGAGATAGGGTGCGAGCTTGCTCGGTCGTCCGGCTCGGCGGGGGCCGTAGGCCGGCGGTTCGAGGCCGCGCTCGATGTACTTGCGGACCGTCTTCGGATCGCGCCCAGTCCGGCGGGCGATGGCGGTGACGGACAGGCCCTGTCGGTGCAGGTCCAGGATCATGAGGAGTTCTCCCAGCAGGACCATCCTCGTCGCTCCCGACCGACCTCATCCTGAGCCTGTCGAAGGACGCGTCGGCAAGCATGGTGGCTGAGGATGGATAAGCCCGAGGGTGCGGGGCACGTCCCGCCTCCGCGGGCCAGGGTACCGACCAGAGAATTTTCGATGCCCACAATCAGGGAGTATTCAACGCCCGCTGACACCGCCAATCGGCAAGCAGAAGCGCTATCCCGCGCTGTCGCTCACCATCCTGCACGCCCGTGAGCCGGGCGTGCCGAAGGACCGCCCCCCGATCGACTGGCGGCTGATCACCGACCTGCCGGTCGACAGTCCAGAGCAGGCCGTCGAGAAGTTGCGCTGGTATGCCCGGCGGTGGAAGATCGAGGTGTTCCACCACATCCTGAAGACCGGCTGCCGCGCCGAGGATGGGCTTTCACGCCATCGCAGCCCATCCGCATGCTTCAGGTTCGGGCAAAGTCGTTTGCGTCAGGCAAGGCGCTTCGCCTCGAACCAGCGCAGGAGGCCAGTTTGCGGGTCGCAGTTGAGATACTCGAAACGCTGACCGTCCCCCGGAAGAATGTAGACCTCATGCCAAGTTCGGAGTTGATTGGCCGGTCCGTAGTGGCGGTAGCGCTGGATCGCTGCCCTGAAGATGGCCGCATGGGTGGCGTGGTCCTCCGCCCAACGCTCCATGTGGCGCAAAGACAGGAAGTACGCGTGCGCGTGCGCTTCCGGCCTCGGAGCACCTTCGGGATCCGTGGTCTCCTGCCAACGCAGGGAGGCACAGCCGGAGGGAAGCGGGTTCTCGGCAAGGTAGTCCATGCCGGTCTTGAGAGGGACGCGCAGCTTAAGATCGAAATCGGCGCGTTGTTCGGCATCCATTCGCCCCCAGGTGCTGGCGGAGCGGATCAGCGCGAGGTTGTGCGGCGGACGGACCGACCAGTGTTCGCCGTAACCGACCCGCTCCTGCCGGGTCACGAGTTCAGCGCTGTCCGGCGCATCGAGGGCGTCGATGGCGGCTGCCGGGAGCCGGTCGCGCATGGCGCCGTAATAGCCGCAATAGGGGGTCGGGAAGATCGCGACATCCGGGCTCGTCATCAAGCCGGCCGGGTAATCCTTCCAGTAGATGCTCTCCTGATGATCACGCGGCACCCGCAGGACTTCACGCCACGCGCCGAAGGGCCCGACGAGGCGCTCGGGCCGGTGCCACCAGCCCTCGGCGGCGGTGTCGGCGGACCAGGCCGTGAAGCGGGCCTCCGAGACCCAATAGGCACAGACGACGTGCTCCATCTGCCCGTCGGCGAGCCGGTTTCGAGAATGGTCGAAGCAGGTCGGACCGCTGGCGTGACCGGTGAGATGGATGCGGATCCAGTCCCGCATCGGATGCGCGTCGAGCGCGGCCGCCGATCCGGCCTGTGCACCGAAGAAGGCGACGCGCATCGCGGTCTCTCCCTCCGGCAACAGGAACGACCAGCGCTGAACCGCGGGAACGAAGCCAGGGGGCTTCCGCAGCGGTGCGAGGCGCTCTGGAGCGCCCACAGCTTCTGGCGGCGCCGTATCCAGCACACGCGCACCGATCTGCCGTCCAGTCTCCACGGCACTCCCGTCCATCACGGCATCCTCGAAATTCCAGGGTGAGGCGGATCAATGCCGAACTTCGAAGGCGCGTTCAGCACACAATCGCTGCAGCCGCCCGTGCGGAAATGTCGATCGAGGAGGCAGGGCCGACCTCGCTCAATCGTCGGCAGAGCCTGCTGATCGGCGCATCTCACGTCCCCTCCCAGCCCTCGGCGAGGGCGTCGAGGGCACGTAGCCGCCGCGCCATGGCGACGATCGCCGCCCGGACGCGAACCTCGGTCGCGGACAGGTCTTCGTGGGCCGCGACCGCCTCCGCTTGGAGATCCAAGATCTTGATCTGATCCCGGAGGGCGGGCCCTCCGATCCGGACGACGCCGCGCACCCAGCGGCACCGCCGGAGTGTGGGCAGGAGAAGCGGACAGCGTCCGGTCACGAGGATTTCATGACCAGCGAGGGCGCACACGCGATCCTCGACGGCGGCGACGGGTCCGCATCCGAGAAGCCGCACGGCATCCCCTTCCTCCGGCGAACGGAGGTTCGGCGGTGCATCCAGCCAGATCGCACTCATCCCGCCGCGGCCCGGCTCAGTGATGGACGCCGAAATAGGCCTTGTGCAGCTCGGCGTCCTCGCGCAGCACCCGCGTCTCACCCGACGCCACGACGCGTCCTTGGGCGAGGACATAGCCGTGATCGGCGACGTCGAGTGTCTGCCGCACGTTCTGCTCGACGAGCAGGATCGTCAGCCCCGTCTCCTTGAGGCGCCGGACGATGCCGAAGACCTCCGAGACGAAGAGCGGCGAGAGGCCGAGCGAGGGCTCGTCGAACACCACGAGTTCGGGATCGGTCATCAAGCCTCGGGCGATCGAGAGCATCGAGCGCTCGCCGCCCGACAGGGTTCCGGCGAGTTGCGCGCGGCGCTCCTTGAGCCGTGGGAAGACCGCGAACATCGCCTCCATCCGATCCGCGACCCGGCGCGGGTACGGATCGAGGAGCCCGCCGACTTGGAGGTTCTCCTCGATGGTCATTCGGGGCAGGACCCGGTTGCCTTCCGGCACGACGCCGATGCCGAGCGCCACGATCCTGTGCGTCGGCATGCCGCTGAGGCTCGCATCGCCGAAGGTGATCGTGCCGGACCGGACCCGGTTGAGGCCCAGGATCGTCCGGATGAGCGTGCTCTTGCCGGCGCCGTTCGCGCCGAGGATGCAGGTGACCGCGCCGGGGCGGACCTCGATCGAGACCCCCTTGAGCACGTCCGCCCGGTCGTAGCCGGAGGTGACCTGCGAGACCGAGAGATGCCGCGAGGCGGCCTTGCCTGCCGTGCTCAATGTCCGCTCCCGAGATAGGCCGTCTGGACGTCCCGATCCTCGATCAGGGCCTCGAAGGAGCCCTCGAAGATCTTGCGCCCGAAGTTCAGGACGACGCAGCGGTCCGAGACCCGGCGGATCACGTCCATCTCGTGCTCGACGAGGATCAGGGCGAGGTCGGGCGACTCGCGCCGGAAGTCGAGGAGGTCGTCCATCAGCCGGCGTGTCTCCTCCGGCGTCATGCCCGCCGACGGCTCGTCGAGCAGGAGGAGACGCGGATTTGCGATCAGGGCGCGGCAGATCTCGATGCGGCGGCGGTCGATCATCGTGAAGCGCCCCGCGGGCTCGAACAACGCAGCTGCGATGGCTGGGTTGAAGCGGGCCGCGATCGACCGGACCCGCTCGACCAGGGCGTCGATCTCCGCGCGCAGGCGCCGACGGCGGAAAATCGCCGCGAGGCCCAGATCCTGATGCCGCAGGGCGCCGAGGGCGATGTTGTCGAACACGCTCTGGTCGAGCATCAGCCGGCAGCGCTGGAAGGTCCGAGCGACGCCGGCGCGGCCGATCGCCTGGGGCGACTTGGCGAAGATGTCCGCTTCGGCGAGCGCGGCTTTTCCCGCGGAGGGACGGTAGAGCCCGGTCAGCACGTTGAAGAAGGTGGTCTTGCCCGAACCGTTCGGGCCGACGAGGCCGATGGTCGTGCCGCGGTCGACGGCGATGTCGAGTCCGTCGAGGGCGGTCAGGCCGCCGAAGCGCACGGTCAGACCCGAGCATGCGAGCAGGGGGGCGGTCATGGTTCTAGCCTCCGTTCCGGTTGCCGAGGATGCGGAGCGGGCGCGGCAGCAGGCCGCCCGGGCGGAAGCGCAGGATCGCGATCACCACGGCGGCGAAGATCAACAGCCGGTATTCCTGGATCGGCTGGAGCTTCTCGGGCAGGGCAAGGATCACCGCCGAGGCCGCCACCGTGCCCCAGACGTTGCCGAGACCGCCGAGGACGACGATGGAGAGCAGCATCAGCGACTCGCCGAAGCCCGCCCCGTTCGGGTTCACGAAGCCGTTCATCATCCCGTAGAGCGCGCCCGCGACGCCGATCATCGCGTTGCCGAACAGGAACGCCGTGGCCTTCCAGCGGGCCGGCGACAGGCCGAAGGTCGAGGCGGCGATCGGATCGGTGCGGACCGCGTCGATCGCGATGCCGGCCCAGGAGAGTTCCAGGCAGCGCATCGCCGCGAAGGCGAGGGCGAACAGCACCGCCGCCGCGAGCGCATAGGGCAGGTAGAACGAGACCTCGTGGCCGGCGATCGAGGAGACCGTTCCGAAATCGAGGCCGAACGGCGCGAAGCCCGGAATCTTCATTCCCTGCGGACCACCGAGAGTGTCGTTCACCTCGAGCAAGCTGCGCAGCATCACCCCGAAGGCGATCGTGACCAGCGCCACGTAGTGGCCCCGCGTCCGCAGCACCGGCAGGAGCAGGAGCAGCCCGAGTGCGGCGGTCACGAGCCCGCCCGCGGCGAGCACCAAGAGATGCGGCAGGGCGGTGTGGCCCGCCAGCACCGCCGCGGTGTAGGCGCCGAGAGTAAAGAACGCGGCCGCCGCGAAGTTGGCGATGCCGCCGAACGCCATCTGGACGTTGAGCCCGATGCAGGCCGTGGCCGAGAGCGCGACCGTGGCGACCATGAGGAGAGCGTAGTGCTCCTCTCGGAAGGCCCAGAGGAGGGCGAGGACCGCCAGGGCCGCGCTCGCGTTCGTGACGCCCCGCTGGCCGCGACAGGCGGCGGTCGCTGCCCGCCCGGCCCTCGTCCGGTCGAAGAGGAGGAGGGCGGCGAGGAAGCCGACGAGGATCGCGACGATCTCCCACTCGTGTTCGGCGGCGAGAAGCCACCCGAGGCCGACGAAGGCGAGGACGGGCACAGCGACCGCGATCGCGCGCTCGGAGAAGCCGCCGGCGGGCACGGGGGCAGCGGTGAGTTCGATGGGGCCAAGGTTCATGGTCAGACCCGCTCGCTGGAGCGCTCGGAGATCAGGCCGGTCGGGAACAGGCCGATGAGGACGATCACCACCGCGAAGGCCGCCACGTCCTTGTAGGCGCTGGCGGAGGGGACGGAGACCGTCACGAGCGTCTGCACGCCGGCGAACAGGAAGCCGCCCAGGATCGGCCCGAGCAGGCTGCCGAGACCGCCGACGACGGCGGCGGCGAAGCCGATCACGCCGAGGACGAGACCCATGCTGAAGTTGATCTCGCGGTAATAGAGCCCGAGCATGCAGCCGGCGACGGCCGCGAGCGCCGAGCCGAGGGCGAAGGTGCCGAGCACCGTGCGGCGGAAGTCGATGCCCGACAGGCAGGCCACCTCGGGGTCCTGCGCAACGGCGCGGATCGCGAGGCCGAGGCGCGTGCGCGTGACGAGGCCGTGGGTGGCGACGATCGCCGCGAGGCCGGCCAGCAGGATCGCCACGCTGTCGACGCCGACGCTGAAGGAGCCCGCCGTGATCTGCTGGTCCGGCAGAAGGGCCGGGAAGGGCTTCGGGTTGCCGCCGTTCGGCACGCCCAGGCGGATCGCCTCGCGCAGGATGGTGCCCGCCATCAGGGTGATCAGCAGCACGTTGACGGGCGGTGCGTTGCGCAGCGGCAGCACGAGGGTGCCACCAATCAGCACGCCCGCCGCCATGCCGGCCGCGACGGCGGCGAGCAGGCCCAGGATCAGCGCGAGGCCCGGGACGGGAACGAGGGCTCCCACGAGCGCGGTGGCGCCGAGCGCCGTGAAGGCACCGAGCGTCACCACGTCACCGTGCGAGAATTTGATTACGTCGAGCACGCCGAAGAACAGCGAGAAGCCGACTGCGATCATCGCGTAGATCACGCCCAGCATCAGTCCGTTGAACAGATGCTGGGCCAGGAAGCCGAAATCCATCCTGCGCTCCGAGAGGCTCGATGAGGGAATTAAGGGCGGCAGGCACCGCCCGGCCGGTCAGCGGCCGCGGGCCGAGACGGTCTTCCTGCCGGCGGCGTAGTCGCTGTCCGGCCAGTAGACCCACTTGCCGCCCTGCGCGACGTAGACGTTCGCGTTGACGATGTTCTGGCGATGATCGTCGAAGTTGATCTCGCCGATCAGCGACGCGTGGCCCTTGGTGGCGTTGAGCTCCGCCGTGACCTTCGCGCGGTCCGGCCCGACCTTTTCGATCGCGTCCATGATCAGGGTGGCGGCCGAGTACGCGAAGGGACCGTAGGCATCGGGGTCCTCGCGGAATCCGGCCTTGCCGTAGGCTTCGGTGAAGGCTTGGCCGTTCGCATATTTCGCGAGGGGCGCGCCGTTGTGGAAAGAGATTGTGCCCTCCGCCGCCGCGCCCGCCCCTTCGAGGAAGCCCGCCGTCATGATGCCGGAGACCCCGGCCATGCGGGCCTCGATGCCGAGGCGCTCCATCTGCGAGCGGATGCGCACGCCCAGCGGTGTCAGGCCGCCGATGAAGATCAGATCGGGTTTGAGTTCCTTGATCCGCGTCAGCTCCGCCGTGAAATCCTGCTGGTCGGGCGCGACCGGGAAGGTCGCCAGGATCTCGCCGCCAGCCGGCCTCAGGAACTCTGAGAAGTACTTGTTCTGTCCCTTGCCGTAATCGGTCGTATCGTGGATCACTGCGAAGGTCTTGAAACCACGGTCGGTCAGGAACTGCGCAGCGAGCTTGCCCTCGTTGATCATCGTGCCGTTGACGCGGTGGATTTGCTTGTACTCGTTGCCGTAGGTGATCTCCGGAAGGATGGCACCCCAGACGACGACCGGAAGCTTGAAGCGGGCGTAGGTGTCCACCGTCGCGATGCCGACGGCCGAGCAGTAATGCGTGATGCCGGCCGTGATCGCACGGTCAGCGGCCGCCTTGGTCGCGACCTGAACGCCGACGTTCGGCTTGCACTCGTCGTCGAAGACGGCAAGCTCATAGTTGTATTTGGTGCTCGGATCGGCGTTTCTGAGCTGAAGGGCAAGCAATGACGAGTTGCGCCCGCCCATCCCGGCGGCGGCATTGCCGCCCGTCAGGGGGCCGATGAAGGCGATCTTCACCGTATCCTTGGCCTCGGCCGCTCCCTGCGCGGTGCCGAGAACTGCCATTCCCACGATCAGCGCGTTCGCCAGTATCCGGACCATGTTGATCTCCTCGGAAGCGATGACACGCTAACCGCGGACGGACCGGGGCGGGACTGGAAAAACACGCACGGGGCCTTGCGGAAGTTCTGCCGACAGCCGAGGCGCTTCCTGTCGCTTTTCCCATCATCACGCCGATTCCGGAGGCAGAACTGTCGTGCCCGCCGAACGATGGCGAAGGGGGAACGTCTGGCGTTCCTTCTGGGATCTTGGGCCGGAAAGCCGAGGAAGCTATGCTCCCGTTTCTGGCTGGCGTAGCTTCGAGCGGTCACGGCATCAAAGCAGGGCCCTCCGTGTTCGACTGGAACGATCTCACGTTTTTTCTCGAACTGGCTCGGCACGGCCGCCTCATGCCTGCCGCCAAGCGGCTCAAGGTCGATCATACCACGGTCAGTCGGCGCGTGGCCGAACTCGAACGCTCCGTCGATGCGAAGCTGTTCGACCGCCGACCCGACGGCTTCGTCCTGACCGAGCACGGCCATCGGTTGTTCGCGATCGCGGAGGCCATCGAGTGCAAGGCGCTCTCGGTCCACGGCGTGCTCGGCTCGCCGGTCAGTACCCAGCCGGTCGGACGAGTCCGGGTCGCCAGCATGGAGGGGATTGCCGCATTCTATCTCAGCGGCCGGTTCCGTGAACTCGCCCGGACCCATCCCGAGATCGTGATCGAGCTTGTCACCGAGCGGCACCTGATCAACCTCACCAAGCGCGAGGCGGACGTCTCGGTCAGCTTCGTGCCGCCCCAGGGCGCACGTCTGAAGGTGCGGACGATCGGCGCGATCCGCCTCGCCCTGTTCGCGGCGCCCGCCTATCTCGCCGAGCGGGGCACACCCGCCGGAAGCGGCGACCTGCAGCAGCACGACTTCGTGGACTACGTCGAGGATCTGCTCGCCATCAGTTCTGTCCACTGGCTGCTGGACGTCCTCGAACCCGAGAGCGTCGTCTTCCGCTCGACGAGCCTCGCCGCACAGCAGGCGGCCGTCGCCGCCGGGTTCGGCATCGGATTGCTGCCGCTCTTCTGCGCGAAGCGCGAACCCGCCCTGGTCCCCGTCCTTTCCGACGAGGTCGTCGTCATGCGCGACGTCTTCCTCTCTGTCCACGAGGACATCGAGCATCTCGGGCGCGTCCGCGCGGTGACGCGCTTCCTCACCACTCTGTTCCAGCGGGACGACGCCTATCTGACGCAGTTCTGATCGGCACCGGCAGAGGTCCCGGGATTTGGGCGAGCGCGCGCCGTGCAGGCCTGCAACACCTCTTGCAGCGAAAGGTCCTCAACGAAGGCCGTCCTGCATTGTTATCGGTCCTCTCCACCGATTCCCGGCACCGGACCGGATCGAAGCCCCGTTGGAACCGTCCCAGCGTGGCCTCGCTCGGTCCGGCCTCCGTGGATCCATGTCACGGAAGCTTATTAGCGAGCGCCCGTGTCTCATGCTGCCGGAGAGTTCGCAGATGGGTCAGCTTCCACGCTTCAAGGTCGCGGCCGTCCATGCCGCCCCGGTCTTTCTCGACAAGGCGGCGACGACGCGAAAGGCCGTCTCGATCCTGCGGGAAGCCGCCCATGCGGGCGCCGAGTTCATCGCCTTCCCGGAGACCTTCATCCCGGCCTTCCCGGTCTGGTCGGCACTCTGGGCACCGATCGAAAATCACGACCTGTTCGCGCGGATGGCGACCGAGTCGGTGTTCGTCGACGGTCCCGAAGTCGCCGAGATCCGGCATGAAGCGCGGCAACTCGGCGTGTTCGTCTCGATCGGCATCAGCGAGCGCTCGACGGCCAGCGTCGGCTGCCTGTGGAACTCGAACCTGCTCATCGGCGACGACGGCGCGATCCTCGTCCACCACCGCAAGCTCGTGCCGACCTTCTACGAGAAGCTCGTCTGGGCCGCGGGCGACGGCGAGGGACTGCGCGTGGCGGAGACCCGGATCGGGCGTCTGGGCGGTCTGATCTGCGGCGAGAACACCAACCCGCTGGCGCGCTTCACCCTGATGGCGCAGGGCGAGCAGGTCCACGTCTCGTCCTGGCCACCGATCTGGCCGACGCGGCCGCCCGCGGAAGGGGGGAACTTCGACAACGTAGCGGCCAACCGCATCCGCGCGAGCGCCCATTCCTTCGAGGCCAAGGCCTTCGGCGTCGTGTCCGCGGGGTTCATGGACGGCGCGATGCGCGACGCGCTGGTCGGACGCGACGCGAAGATCGCGCGCGTGCTCGACGAGACGCCGCGCGCCGCGTCCTTCGTGATTGATCCCACAGGACGACAGATCAGCGAGACGCTGCAAGACGCGGAAGGCATCGTCTACGCCGAAATTGACATCAATGCCTGCGTGGAACCAAAACAGTTCCACGATGTCGTCGGATACTATAACCGCTACGACGTTTTCGATCTCACCGTCCGGCGCAAGCGCCAGCAACCTGTCGCCTTCCGCAGCGACGACGAGCGCCCTCCCGCGGAGCCGCAGCGCCCCGCCGCCTCGCTCCCGCGTGCACAGCTGCACGAGATTGGCCCCGGTTACGGTCAGTTCGATCCTTGAAAAATAGGTTGCTTCGCGCGTTCTGGAGTCGGTCGTGTTGGGTCCAGATGCAAACCACTCCGACTCGCGAGATTGGCCTGCCCCCTGAAAAGTGGCCCTCCCTGAGGTATGGCTTTGAGCCCTGTGGAGGATGTCATCATGGGACGGAAGAAGCATACGGCTGAAGAGATCGTCGCCAAGCTGCGCCAAGTGGATGTTCTGGTCTCACAAGGTCGCAAGGTTGCCGAAGCAATCCGATCCATTGAGGTGACGGAGGTCACGTATTACCGCTGGCGTTCTGAGTACGGCGGCCTGAAGGGTGATCAGGTCAAGCGGCTGAAGTCGTTGGAGACGGAGAACCAGCGCCTTCGTCGGGCGATCTCGGACCTGACCCTGGAGAAGCTCATCTTGAAGGAGGCAGCCTCGGGAAACTTCTGAGCCCGGCTCGGCGCCGGGCTTGTGTCGATTACGTCGTGGCCGAGCATGGCGTGTCGGAACGCTTCGCCTGCCGTGTCCTGGGCCAGCATCCCTCATCCTGAGCCTGTCGAAGGATCGACGCAGCGTAAGTGCGCCGTGGTGGCCGAAGACGAGGCCGTCCTGACAGCCACCATCGTCGCCCTGGCTCTGCAGTATGGACGCTACGGCTACCGTCGGATCACGGCCTTGCTCCGGCGTGACGGCTGGACGGTCAACGTGAAGCGGGTCGATCCTTCGAGAGCCTCAGGAAGAGGGCATCTGGCGGCGGGAGGAGCTCAAAGTCCCAGCCCGACAGCCGAAGCGGGCTCGCCTCTGGCTCAACGACGGCTCGTGCGTGCGCCTGCGGCCGGAGCGGCCCGGTCACGTCTGGTCTTACGACTTCGTCGAGCACCGCACTCACAACGGGCGCAAGTACCGGATGCTGAACGTGATCGACGAGTTCACCCGGGAGTGCCTGGCCATCCGCGTATCCCGCAAGCTGAAGGCGCATGACGTGATCGACGTGCTCTCGGAGGTCGTGTCCCGGGTGGTGGTGTAGCTGAGGGGTGGTCATCGGCGGTTGCCGGGTAGGGTCGGGTTGCGAGCACCAACCTCGAACCCAAGAGACCTCCGATGACCGACGAGATGATGGCCCTGCGCGGGAGCGGCGCCCATCGTGGCAGGCCACGATGGGGTCCCGCCGATGGAGAAGAGTGCCGACGCCGATCTGCTGCGCGAGATGATCGGCTTTGCCGCCGAGCGGCTGATGGAGTTGGAGGTGGGCGGCCTGACCGGGGCGGCTCACGGCGAGAAGAGCGCCGAGCGTCTGGTCCAACGCAACGGCTGCCGCGACCGGGACTGGCAGACGCGGGCCGGCACGGTCGAGTTGCGCATCCCCAAGCTGCGCAAGGGCTCGTACTTCCCCGGTTTCCTGGAACCGCGGCGCATGGCCGAGAAGGCGCTCACGGCGGTGATCCAAGAGGCTTACATCCAGGGCATCTCGACCCGCTCGGTGGATGATCTGGTGCAGGCCATGGGCGGGACCGGCATCTCGAAGAGCCAAGTCTCGCGGCTGTGCGAGGAGATCGACGAACGGGTCAACGCCTTCCTCGACCGCCCCATCGTCCTTCGAGAGCCTCAGGATGAGGGGCGAGTGGCCGTATCTCTGGATCGACGCGACCTACGTGAAGGTGCGCGAGGCCGGCCGCATCGTCTCGGTCGCCGTCATCGTGGCGGTCGGCGTGAACGGCGACGGTCGCCGGGAGGTTCTCGGCATGGACGTCGGCCCCTCCGAGGCCGAGACCTTCTGGACCGCCTTTCTCCGCAAGCTGGCGCGCCGCGGCCTGCGCGGCGTCAAGCTGGTGATCTCGGACGCGTACGAGGGCATCAAGGCCTCCGTGGCCAGGTGATGAACGCGACGTGGCAACGCTGCCGCGTCCACTTCATGAGGAACGGGCTCGCCCGTGCAGGGCGCAGCGGCCGGCGCGTCGTCTCCGCCTTCATCGCCACCGCCTTCGCCCAAGACGACGCCGAGGCGGCCCGGCTCCAGTGGCGGCGCGTGGCCGACCAGCTCCGGCCCAAAGTGCCCAAGCTCGCTGCCCTGATGGACGAGGCCGAGCCGGACGTGTTGGCCTACATGGGCTTCCCCGCCCAGGAACGGGTCAAGCTCCACTCCACGAACCCGCTGGAGCGCCTCAAAGGCGAGATCAAGCGCCGGACCGAGGTCGTTGGCATCTTCCCCAACGAGGCCGCCATCACCCGTCTGGTGGGCGCGATCCTGCTCGAACAGAACGATGAGTGGGCGGTCCAGCGCTCGCGCTCCATGACCCTGGAAAGCATCGCCCCAATCGGTGATGATCCCCTCGTCGGCCTGCCCACCATGGCAGTCTGATCGATCCGGCCCTGGCCGGTGATCGTGGTGGCCCTCAGCGAGCTACACCACGCCAAGGGACACGACCTCCGACAACCCCGTGAGTCCGCTTCAGCGCCGATTGTTATAAGCAGCGTGCTCCACCAAACCTGACAATGAACCATCAGCATGGGGGCGGATCACGGTCATCTGGTCAGCCGTTTCGCAAGTTGAAAAAAATTCGTCACCGAACTGTCGCTTTCCCAATCTCGCCCGTCAGACCGGTCGAAACCCATTTCGGCAATCGCTAGTGAGGTTGGTACGCAATGCTGGGATTGACGCGCGCGGTATTGAACCGCCGGATCAACGCGAGGTCGTGCCTCGCCGCCGTGGCTCTGCTGACGGTGCTGCTGGCACCAGGGTCGGTCGCGGCTCAGGCGGAGCCGGCGCCTGTGCCGACCGTGGCGAGTGCGGAAGAGCCGCCGTCCATCGCGGCCGCGGCTCCGGAGGCGAGCGATACCCGCCTTCCGGCTTCCGCACCCAAGACAGACAAGGTCGCGCACGATCTGACCCCGATGGGGATGTTCTTGGCCGCCGATCCTGTCGTGCAGGCCGTGATGATCGTTCTAGCGGTCGCCTCGGTCGTCACCTGGACCATCCTGCTGGTGAAGATTCTCGGCCTCGCTCTGGCCAAGCGCCGGCTGCGCGCGACGCTCCGGGAGATTCGATCCTCCGCTAGCTTGGCCGAGGCCGCGCAAAGAGTCCGCCGTGGGGTCGGCGCCCGACTGCTGGTCGAGGCCGAGGAGGAACTCAGCCTGTCCTCCGGCCTGCCCTGCGAGGGGATCAAGGAGCGCGTCGCCATCGCGCTCGGCCGGATCGAGGTGATGGCCGGCAAGCGCATGGCGTCCGGCACCGGCATCCTGGCGACCATCGGCTCGATCGGACCTTTCGTCGGTCTGTTCGGCACGGTCTGGGGCATCATGGGCAGCTTCATTGCCATCGCCAACTCGAACACCACCAACCTCGCGGTGGTCGCGCCGGGCATCGCCGAGGCGCTGCTGGCCACCGGCATCGGCCTCGTGGCGGCGATTCCCGCCGTCGTGATCTACAACGCGCTGACCCGCTCCATCGCTAGCCAGCGCGTCATGATCGGCGACGCGGTCGCCCTGATTATGTGCCATCTGTCGCGCGACCTCGACCGCTGCGAACGTGGCACCTACGGCAAGGTCGGCATCCGCATGGCGGCGGAGTGATCCCATGGCCGTGAAGCTCGGATCCAACGACGGCGACGACCTGACCGAGACCGCCGACATCAACATCACGCCGTTCATCGACGTGATCCTCGTGCTGCTGATCATCTTTATGGTGGCCGCCCCCCTCTCGACCGTCGACGTGGCGGTCGAACTTCCGGTCTCCTCGGCGCCGCAGAAGCCGCGGCCCGAAAAGCCAATCTTCGTCAGCGTGAAGTCCGACCTCGCCATCACCCTGGGCGAGGACACCGTGGCCCGCCCGGCGCTCGGCGCCGCGCTCGACACTGCGACCAAGGGCAACAAGGACGAGCGCATCTTCTTGCGCGCGGACAAGGGCGTGCCCTACGGCGAACTGATGGGGGTGATGAACCTGCTGCGCGCGGCGGGCTATCTCAAGGTCGGCCTCGTCGGCCTGGAGGACGTCTCGGGCGGAGACCGGCCATGATGCACCCGCCGCCCGAAGCTTTCCTGCGGGCGATCGAACGGCATCGCGCGCAGATCGAGAGTCACGAACCGTCGCCGCCGGTCCGCACCCTGACCTGGACGGCGGCGGGCCTGCTGACGCTCGGTGTGCATGTCGGCCTCTACCTCGCATTGACCCAGCAGACGGCCCCGCCGCCCGTGCCCCTGCAAATGCCGGCGGCGGTAATGATCGACATGTCGCCCGAGCCCACCGTGGCGAAGTCGACCACGGACAACGCCACCAACCAGCCGGACGCGCCGGACTCCCAGCAGGCCAAGCCCGAGCCGGAGGAGGAGCCGCCGCCCCCGCCAGAGCCGGAACCGATCGTCGAGGCGCCGCCCCCGCCGCCCCAGGCGAAGCCGCTGGCAATCCTGCCGCCGAAGCCGCCCAAGGCGGAGAAGAAGGTCGAGCGCAAGCCGCCCGAGAAGAAGATTGAGAAGCCGGTCGAGAAGAAGAAGCCGGAGAAGACCGTCCAGAAGGACAAGCCGAAGGCGGCCTCCCGCAGCGGCGGCGGTCCGCGCTCCGACCAGGCGACCGCGGACCGCACCGCGGCCTCCGCCGCCGGATCCGAAGCCAGCCAGGCGTCGCGGGCGTCGTGGCAGAATGAGATGCGCGCCCGCATCGTGCGCGCCAAGCGGTTCCCGTCCGGTGCCGACGGCGCGGTCGGCGTGGCTGTGGTGAGCGTCACGTTCTCGGGCAGCGGCAGCGTGATCAGCGCCCAGCTCGTCCGTTCCTCGGGCAACGCCGCACTCGACGGCGAGGCCGTGGCGGTGATGCACCGCGCGGCCCCCTTCCCGCCGCCGCCCGGCAATCAGGTGATCACCCAGCTGATCCCACTCAACTTCAGCCGCCGCTGACGGCGTCCGGCCCGGCGGTGAAGCGCCGGCGAGCGGCGGTCGAGAGCCCAATCCGGCGCGGTCGTCGTTCCGCATCGGACGGTTCGCGCGTCGACCCAGCAGGCCCGCTTCGGGCGAGGCGGCGTCGCCGGGGCGGTCCGTAAGGGCACCCAACGGGGCGGACGAAGCGTACTCAGCAATGGCCAACCGAAGGTTGGTCGGCCAGGGCATGCAATTCTGCGAAGATTTGGCGGTGTGTCGGACCAGTTCCGGACCGTGTTTCCAAACTTCATTCCAGAGAACTGAAAAAAGTTCGGATCGGCACTGTCGGTTTGGGTTCGTGAGCCGACACAGCCAGTGACCGATGCAAACATCGAGACGATTGGGGGCAGAGAGATGCGGTGCGCGGGCGACGGTTGCGGGATGGAGGATGACGGGGCCGTGCGTGGGCACCTGCCGACCGGGTATGGGACGGTCGGCTCCGCCGCGTCCCCGCGTGGAACGGCGGCGGCACCGCGTCCGTCGCGGTTGCGGGCTGCGCCCCTGGCGGCCCTGCTGATGGCCTCGACGGCGGCCGTGCCGCTGCTCGTCGCCTCCACGACCCAGCTGCGGGCGGCCGGTCCGATCGTGTTCGACATCCCGACAGGCGACCTCGGCGGTGTACTCGCCCAGATCGGACGGGTCGGGGCGCAGCCCATCTCGTTCCCGGCTGACCTGACCCGCGGGCGCCGCGCCGGCCCGATCGCCGGGCGCATGGGAGTTCAGGAGGCGCTGACGCTGGCCTTGGGAGGCACCGATCTGGTGGTCGTGCCGGCCGCCGGCGGCACCCTGACGGTCCAGAGGCGCGGGCCCGTCCCCACGGGCGCTGCGGCCCCCGCGGCCGCCGGAGACATCGCCGCCATCGACGTCGTCGACGCCAATGCCGGCTCGCCCTACGGCGACCGAGGCTTCCAGGCGGGCAATGTCGGCGACACCATCCGCATTGCCGACGCCCCCCTCAAGGAGACTCCGGTCGCGATCTCGGTGGTGACCAACGAGACCATCCGCTCGCAGAACGTCACCAATACCCTGGAAGCAGCCCGCAACTCGGCGGGGGTCATCGTCACGCCCGGGGCCACCGGACAGCCGAGATTCATCATTCGGGGTTTCGAGACCTCCGGCTTCTCCGTGAATGGCCAGCAGAACCCGGTCACCTTGCAGCAGCAGATCCCAATCGATGCGGTCGACCGCATTGAGGTCCTGAAGGGGCCGACGGCGATCCTGACCGGCGTGAACGTCGCGGGCGGCGGTCTTATCAACGTCACGCTCAAGAAGCCGACGGCGGAGACGATCCGCGATTTGACGATCCGCTACGGCACCTACAATTACAAGACGATCGCGCTCGACCTCGGCGGCGGCGTGCCTGACCTCGAAGGGACGACTTACCGCTTCGTCACCTCTCTGAACCACGCCGACCGTACCGATCTCGGCTACCGCGACCCGAGCGAGTTCCTCGTGATGCCGAGCGTCCGTTGGGAGGGGCAAGATCTCACTGTGTCGGCCGGTCTGCGCTACATCCAGACGCGTGCCGTTCCTCAAGCGCGCTTCGGCTTCCGCGCCCTCGATCCGGAGACCGGCATCGGGGCGATCTACCGCATCCCCGGCAACGGTCCCGGCAATCCCAATTCGCATTACGACGGCAGGGAACTTACTTTCGAGACGGAACAAAACTATCACGCCGGAACGTTATTCGGTCTCTTCGACGTGTCATTCAACAATCTGTTCCAGCACCAATCGGTTCGATTCGTCGGTGATTCCTTTTCATTTTTCAATACTAATTTCGGCTTTACACAGAGCGGTGTCCAAACTGGTTTTGATACCCAAGTCGAAAATATCAGCGAGCGGCTGAGCATGACGCTCAAGTATCAAGACGATTTTATGAAAAGCACAACTAAGTTCGGCTTCGATTACCTGTCTTATTGGAGTGGAGCGCGCTCGGCACTTCCGGCATTTCTGCCAGATTTTGATCTATACAATAACACTCCTATTAGTCCACTTATTAGCGGGCCCTATGATTTTACCGTGCGCAAATCCAGCAATATCTATCGCGGCGGTTATATGGTCGAGAAACTTGATCTTTTTGATAACAAGCTGCATATTCTCGGAATGGCCCGATGGGACTGGTTCAACCAAAATTCGCAATCGCTGCAATTCGGAGTGGCTGAAACACCGTCCGTAAGCAAGAATGACGCCCTGTCCTATACTTTCGGTGCGCTCCTCGATCTTCCTTACGACTTAGGCGTCTATATCAACCGCAGCGAAGGACGGATCCCGCAAGCGCCGGTCGCCGGTATCAGCCTCGCGCCGATCGGCCGAACACTGAACGAGTTCGGCCTGCGCTCCTCCATGTTCGACAACAGGTTCAGGACCACGCTGAGCTTTTTCGAACTCACGGAATCGCCCCTGACCCTGATCCTGCAGGGCCAAGCGGGCTTCCCCGAAGGCATCCGGATCGTCAATACCGCGGGCCTGCAGTCGCGCGGCATCGAACTGGAAGGGCAGGGCGAGATCCTGCCCGGCTGGAACCTGACTGCGAACGTCACTAGGCTCTGGACCCGCTCGCTCGATCCGGACGGGCTCGGACTCGACCCGAGTGCCGGACGGCCAGCCTATCAGGGAAGCCTCTGGACGACCTACACGTGGCTGTCGGGATGGGCGGAAGGCATCACCGTCGGCGCGGGCGTGCGGGCTCTAACTGAGTTCAAGGTCAATCAACTGGGCGCAAATTCGCTGTTCACGCTGCCCGGATACGCGGTCTTCGACGCGGCCATCGGCTACACGTCCGGCGACTTCTCGGCCAACCTGAAGATTAACAACCTCTTCGACTCGCACGCGTTCTCGCTCTCCACGATCAGCACCTACCTGCCGATCGAACGCGGGCGCCATGTACTCCTCCAGGCGAGCTATCGCTTCTAACCCCACGGCGACGGGTCCCGGCCGCGCGGAGAGACCGCACCGCCTCCCGCGAAGGCGGGCGGTGGTGACCGATCAGCAGCGAACAGGCTCACGCCTTGTCGTCCGACCTGACGGACAGAAGGACCGTCCGAAGTTCCAAAGCCCTCTTTGACCCGATCGCGTCGGGCCGGTGGCCGCGGATTCTCCTCATTCCGCGCTTTCCGACGAACCGGCAACCGGTTTGTCGGAAAGCGCTCAACCGATCAGCGGATCATGCGTTCTCTGGCTTTCTCGCTCGCAGGTACCGGGATGGCGGCACTCGCCGTGGCGTCACGGACGGGCGACTGGAATCTCCACTTGCTGACCGGCTTCCTCATCGTGGCGGCGGCAGCCGTCCTGTTGGTGCGCGACCGCTCGACCTTTCTCAGGATCCCGCTCGCCACCTTCGGGTGGGAGGCGGTGGTGCTCGGCATCTGCTCCCTGGCCAAAGCCGAAGGGATGTGGCCGTCGCAACTGGACGATCTCGCGGTTCCGAGCACGAGCGTGATGACGCTGTGCTTCCTCGTCATCGTCCTAGCCTCGCTCTGGTCGTTCGCCGTCGTACGGCGCTGCCTCGTCATCGCCGACCGCTACTTCGACCGGGACGATGTCCTCGCCTGGCGCCTTCCCAGGGGCGCGACGCTGCGCCTGCGCGAGGGCCGCCTGGGCACGGCGGCGGTGGCGTTGACCATCCTGCTGCGTCAGGTCGGCGTGATCCTGACTATCAAGAGCCTCTACGTGAGCGCGCAACTCGCCGACGCGCTCCAAGCCGGCGACCGGGCGATGTTCTGGGACGCCCTGCTGGTGCAGGCGCCGCTCTGGGGAATTCCCTGGGTGATCCTGCAACTGTCCAGCACGTCGCTGGTGGTCGCCTTCTCCGTCCGCTGGCGGCAGGTCCTGGCGGAGGACTATGCGCGGCGCTGGTTCTCGGGTGCGGCCCACTACCGCATGACGCTCGTCAACAGCGGCATCGACAACCCCGACCAGCGCATCCACGAGGACGTGCCGAACTTCATCGGCGGGAGCGAAGGCAGCACCTGGGGCGTCTACAGCATCGTCGTGATGATCACGGGCATCCTCAGCTCGTTCCTGATCTACGCGATCATCCTGTGGAACCTGTCCGACAGCATTGACCTGTTCGGCAGCGAGGTGCGGATCCCCGGCCTGCTCCTGTGGATCGCGATGGCCTGGGCCGTCGTATCGACCCTCTTCACGATCTGGATCGGCAAGCCGATCGTCCCGCTCGCCTTCCGCCAGCAGCACGTCGAGGCGGATTACCGGTTCGGCCTCGCCCGCACCCGGGAATACAGCGAACAGATCGCGCTCTCGCACGGCGGCCGCGCCGAGGCCGCCATCATCGCGGGCAGGCTCGGTGCCGTGGTGAGCAACGCCTACCGGCTGCTCGGCATGACGGTCGTCATGAGCGTCCTCAACGCGATCCTCGACGGCGTGAAGGACCGCCTGCACATCTTCCTGCTCGGCCCGATGGTGGTGGCCGGCAAGCTGACCTACGGAACCCTGACGATCGCCATGTCGGCGTTCTCCTCGGTCAATTCTGTCTTCAACTTCGTCGTCGACAGCTTCGTCTCGCTGGCCAAGTTCAAGGCGGTGGCGGATCGCCTCTCGACCTTCGACGCGGCCCTCGACGCCCTCGACGGCCGCTCGGGCGGCACCCGCATCGAGACCGCGCCCGGGGGGCCGATACGCTTCACCGACGTCGCGATCGCCCTGCCCGATGGGTCGCGCCTCTACGACCGGACCTCGCTGGTGCTGCGGCCGGGTGAGAACGTCCTGCTGTTCGGCCGGTCCGGGACCGGCAAGTCGACCCTGTTCCGCGTCCTGGCCGGCGTCTGGCCGCACTGGACCGGCACCCTCGCGCTGCCGCCGCAGGGCAGCCTCCTCGTCCTGCCGCAGAAGGTCTACCTGCCCGCGGGCGACCTGATGACGGCCGTGAGCTACCCCTACGCGCCCGACGCCTACCGGCCGGAGGACGCGGCCCAGGCGCTCGACAATGTCGGGCTCGGCGCTCTAGGGCCCAAGCTCCACCACGACGTGAACTGGGCGCAGAAGCTCTCCGGCGGTGAGCAGCAGCGTCTGGCGATCGCCCGCGCCATCCTGGCACGGCCGCGCTGGCTCCTGCTCGACGAGGCGACCTCGGCCCTCGACGCCGACCTCGAACGGCAGGTCTACGAGGCGCTGCGCCGATGCCTGCCGGAGACGACGCTCCTGTCGATCGGGCATCGCGACAGCCTGCTGGCCTACCATCCGCGGCGGCTGCGCGCCGAGCCTTCCCCAGGCGGCGTCGTCCTCGAGGACGTCTCGTCCGGGAGCTCCCCGGCGAGGCACGCCGACGCGGCAGAGGAAATGCCCGCCTGACCGCCGCTCTCCGCGACCGTCCCTCTCCCCCACCTTTTCCCCTCGGCCGCGGCGCGTCGCTCGCGACCGCCCGGCCACTCTCCCCGACAAGGCGCCACCATGACCCCTCATCCGCGTGCCCTCCGGACCGACCTGCCGGCCGCGGACAGTCCCTCCGCCGCCCTTCCTCAAATCGCGACCGGGCGGCTCGTCAACGGCCTGGACGTGCTCGTCCTCCCGAGCCGCCGCAGCCCGGTGGTGACGCACGCGCTCTGGTATCGCAACGGCGCGATCGACGATTCGGCTGGGAAGTCGGGGACCGCCCACTTCCTCGAACATCTGATGTTCAAGGGAACGGAGCGCTACCCCGCCGGACATTTCAGTAAGGCCCTAGCCGCAGTCGGCGGCGAGGAGAACGCGTTCACGAGCTGGGCCTATACCTGCTACCACCAGAAGGTCCCGGCCGTGCACCTGCGGACCTGCATGGCCTACGAGGCCGACCGCATGCGCGGTCTGCGGTTCGACGAGGCCGAGATCGCCTCCGAGCGCGATGTCGTCCTCGCCGAGCGCGGCATGCACGACGATTCCGACCCCGCGCGCCTGATGCAGGAGGCGCTCCAGGCCGCTGCCTTCCCGGCCCATCCCTGCGGCCGGCCGATCATCGGCTGGCGCCACGAGATCGAGACCCTCGGCCGGGCCGACGTCGAGGCCTATTACCGCCGCTTCTACACCCCCGAGAACGCACTCCTGATCGTCGCGGGCGACGTCGAGCCGGACGCCGCGCTGGAGATGGCCGCGGACGTCTACGGGCCGATCCCGCCGAGCGGAATGTCGCTCGACCGGTCCCACCCGGTCGATCCGCCGCGGCGTGGGCGGCGTCTCCTAATCGTTGCCGAGCGGTCGATCCGCCAGCCGCGTCTGCGCCGGCTCCACGTCGTGCCCTCGCCGCGCCGGGCCGTCCCCGGGGAGGCTGAGGCGCTGGAACTCCTGGCCCACCTGCTGGCCGGAGACCAAACCTGCATCCTCCCGCGCCGGCTCGTGGTCGAGACCTCGCTGGCGACCTCGGTCGGGGCAGGCTACATGGGCACCGTCTTCCCCGACGCCACGGTGTTCGCCCTCAGCGGAACGCCATCGGCCGGCATCACTCCGGAGCAGATCGACACGGCCCTCGACGGGATCCTCGCGGAACTCGCCGAGACCGGCTTCCCGGAGGCCGATCTCGCCCGCGCCAAGCGGCAGATCGTAGCGGAGGCGGTCTACGAGCAGGACAACCATTCCGCGCTCGCCCGGCGCTACGGCGCCGCCCTGTGCTGCGGACTGTCCCATGAGGACATCGCGCTCTGGCGCAGCCGCGTCGAGGCGGTGACCGACGACGACCTCCGCTGCGCACTTCGGCACCTCGACCCGCGCAGCGCGGTCTCCGGGCATCTCGTCGAAGCGACCGCCTGAACGGACGGAGTTTGACCTCATGACGATCCATGTGGGCAGCGTCGCTGCCTCGCCCTCCCTCGCCGCGCGCGTGCAGGTGGTCCGCAGCCCCGGCGGCATCGAGGCCTTCCTACTGGAAGACCACGCTCTGCCGCTTGTCTCGATGCAATTCGGCTTCCACGGCGGCGCCGCCCTCGACCCGGACGGCAAGGCCGGGACAGCGCGTATGACGGGCGGACTGCTGTGCGAGGGCGCCGGCCCCTTCGACGACCACGCCTTCCAGCTCGCCCTCGCGGACCGAGCGATCCAGCTCTCGTTCGGGATCGAGCGGGACCGCCTCACCGGCTCGCTCCTGACGCTCTCGTCGGAACTCTACCATGCCTGCGAGCTGCTGGGCACGGCGCTGCGGGAGCCGCGTTTCGCAGTGCCCGACTTGGAGCGCCGCCGCGGGGCCTACGCGGCGGAGCTGCGCCACGGCCTGACCCAGCCCGGCGCCGTCGCCAACACGGCGTTCTGGGAGCGGGGCTTCCGCGGCCACGCCTACGGCCGCCCCCCCGCCGGGGCCCCGGAGGACCTCGCCGCGATCGGCCGCGAAGACGTCGTCGCGCTGCACGCGGCGCTCGTCACCTGCGCGGGTCTGCGTATTGCCGTCGTCGGCGCGGTGGGAGCCGACGCGCTTGCTGCTGCCCTCGACGCGGCCTTCGCGGGCCTCCCCGCCGGCTCGGCCCGCACCATGCCGGCGACCGCCCTCGCGGGCGTGGGCGAACGCGTCGCCCGTTCCGTCGACGCGCCTCAGTCGAGCGTCGTCTTCGGGCGGCCCGCCCTGCCGATGGCGGATCCGGATTTCCCCGCCGCGATGGTGGTCAACCATTGCTTGGGCGGCAACCCGTTCTCCTCCCGCCTCTACGCCGAACTGCGGGAGAAGCGCGGCCTCTGCTACGCGATATGGACAGGCTTCGACCTGTCGGAGGGCGTCGCTTCCCTCGTCGGCTCGACCTCGACGCCCAACCGGCACGTCGACACCAGCATCGCGCTGATTGGCGACGAGATCGGGCGGCTCCTGCAGGACGGCCTCGGCGAGGACGAGATAGACGCGGCGCGGCACTACCTGGTTGGCTCGCACGCGGTGCGCCTCGACACCTCGACGGCGATCGCCCGCCAACTCCTGGCGATGCGCTTCAACGGACAGCCCCTGTCCTGGCTCGACGAGCGCGGCCTCCGTATCGCGGCGGTGACGCGGGCCGAGGTCGCCCGCGCGATCGCCCGCCTCTTCGGCGAGGGCGACCTGCTCGTCGCCAGCGCCGGCGGACTGCACTGACGTCGCAGCCCGCCGCGCTCCACGGAAACCCAGCGCCCCCGTGCGGGCGGCGCGCCCATCGAAAACGAGGACAATCCCATGACCCAGACCGAACTCCTGGTCGGCGATCCGGCCCCCGCCCTCCCGCCCGCGACCTTCCTCAAGGGCACGCCGGTCTCCGCCTTCGAGCCCGGCCACGTCTACGTCGTGGAGTGCTGGGCCACGTGGTGCGGCCCGTGCCGGACGACCATCCCGCACCTGACGCAGATGCAGAAAGATCATCCCGAGGCCCGCTTCGTCGCCGTCGCGGTGTGGGAGGACAACATCGAGGATGTCCGCAGCTTTGTAGCCGAGCAGGGCGAAGCGATGAGCTACGCCGTGGCCTACGACGTCGCCGAGCCGGCCGCGAGCGGCGGATGGATGCCGCATCACTGGCTGCTGCCAGCCTACCGCAACGGCATTCCCACCGCCTTCATCGTGGACCGCGCGGGCCGCGTCGCGTGGATCGGCCACCCGGTCGGCATGGAGGACGTTCTGCCCGCCATCGTCGACGGGAGCTTCGACCTCCCGGCCGCCGCCGAGCGGTACGCTGGCTGGATGCGGGAGAGCCTGACCCGCGAGAAGGCGCACCTGCAGGCGGCGGTGCAGGGCTGTCTGAAGGCGGGGGACCGTGCCGGCGCCGTCCGGGCCTACGACGCCGCCTTCGCCGCATGTCCCCGCCTGGAGGCCGAGGCTGGGCTCAACAAGCTGCGGCAACTCCTCTCCCACAACGGGGCCGCCGCCCTGGATTACGGAAGCCGCCTCCTCGCGTCGTTCGGCTCCGACCATCCCTATCTGAAGCGGGCCATCGCCTCGGAGGTCGTCGCTACGCTGGAGCAGAACGCCGGCCACCCGCAGCGGCAGACGTTCGCCCGGTTCGTCGTTGACGTCGTCGGGGGCGGCGAGGCGGAGCGGCCGGAGGACGAGGACGCCTTCGAGGCGTGCATGCGCGCGCGCTGCCTCGCGGTCGCCTTCCTGAGCGATGACCGGCCGGCCGCAGCACTTCGCCAGGCGGAGGCGGCCATCGCCCAGGGACGGGCGGCCGACCTGAACGAGGGAGCGATTCACCGCCTCCAGTCCCTGGCGGACCGCTGCGCCGGCGTCGTCGCGAGCCAGCAGCCGAAGACGCCGACGGTCGTCTGCGAGGGCGACGTCTGCCGCATCGCCTGAGTCGCCGTCGCCACGGATCGGCGAAGCAGATCACCCCGCCGATCCACCCACGCCCGCCTCCCTCGGCCAGGCCCCACCGCGCGGGTCGCCGACCCGCCGCCTCCGAAGTAAGCGCCTCACGTTCCCATGACCTTCCAGACCTGGCTCGCCTTCTTGGCGGCATCCAGCATCGTTCTCGCGATCCCGGGCCCGACCGCGCTCATCATCATGCGCTACGCCGCCGAGGGCGGGCGCGGGCGCGTCGCGCGCGTCATCGCCGGGGCGGTCCTGGGCGACGCCACCGCGCTCACGATCTGCAACGTCGGCCTCGGCGCGCTACTCGCCACCTCCACCGTCGTCGTCACCGTGCTCAAGTCCGCAGCGGCCGCCTATCTGATCGGCCTCGGCCTCCGGAGCCTGTTCGGCCGTGCCCCCGCGACCGCACAGGCGGGACCCCGCGGCGGGCGCCCCTTCCTCGGGGTGTTCCTCGTGACGGCCCTGAACCCGAAGGGCATCGCCTTCTTCTGCGTGCTGCTGCCCCAGTTCGTCGACGGGGCTCAGCCGGTCCTGCCGCAATTCGCCCTCCTCCAGGCGACGTTCTGTGTCCTTACCTTCTGCGCCGCTCTGACCTGGGCGCTCGTCAGCCTGTCGCTGCACCGCGCGGTGGTGCAAGGTCCCGCCAGCCGCCTGTTCCGCCGCGTCACCGGCCTGGTCCTGATCGGCACCGGGATCGCCCAGGTAACGGGACGGTCGGCGTGAAACGCCCGATGCGCCGCCGCTGCGTCCCCGCCCGCACGGGCCTGCCGCAGCGGCCACGCAAACGTTTCCTCATCGGCAGAGGCGCGAACGGCGCGCCTTGCCCCGCACGGACGCTACAGCCCCCCATGACCCACCCCACCCCGGATTCTGCGAGCGCGACCGCCCGTTATGTCGGGAGCGACAACCAGTCGGGGATCAGCCCGGAGGTCTGGGCCGCCATGGCCGAGGCCAATGCCGGGCACGCCCCCGCTTACGGCGCCGATGCGTGGACGCAGGCCGCAGCGGACGGCGTCCGGCGGCTGTTCGACACGGATTGCGAGGTGTTCTTCGTCTTCAACGGGACGGCGGCCAACTCCCTGGCGCTCGCCTCCCTCTGCCAGTCCTATCACAGCGTGATCTGCGCGGCCTCGGCCCATGTCGAGACCGACGAGTGCGGCGCGCCAGAGTTCTTCTCCAACGGCTCGAAGCTGCTGACGGCCCCGAGCGAGGAGGGAAAGCTCCTGCCGGAGACGATTCGCGCCCTCGCCACCAGCCGCACCGACATCCACTTCCCGAAGGCGCGGGTCGTCACCATCACCCAGGCGACCGAGACCGGACGGGTCTACACGCCCGGCGAGATCGCAGCGATCGCGGACACCTGCCGGGGCTCGGGCCTGCGCCTGCACATGGACGGGGCGCGCTTCGCCAATGCCTGCGCCGGTCTCGGATGCCATCCGGGCGACATCACGTGGCGGGCGGGCGTCGATGTGCTGTGCTTCGGCGGCACCAAGAACGGCATGGCGGTGGGCGAGGCGGTGATCTTCTTCGACCGCAGGCTGGCCGAAGATTTCGACTACCGCTGCAAGCAGGCGGGCCAGCTCGCCTCGAAGATGCGCTACCTAGCGGCCCCCTGGATCGGCAGCCTGCGGGACGATGCGTGGCTCGCCCGCGCCGGCCACGCCAATGCCTGCGCCGCGCGGCTCGCCCGGCAGATTGCGGACGTGCCTGGCATGCGCCTGCTCCACCCCGTCGATGCGAACGCGGTGTTCCTCGACATGTCGGACAGCGCCGCGGCGCGGCTGCGCGCCCTCGGCTGGCAGTTCTACGCCTTCATCGGCGGCGGCGTGCGGCTGATGTTCACCTGGGACACCGCCTTCGCGACCGTGGACGCGCTGGCGGCCGACCTGCGCCGGGCCGCGGCCTGACGACCCGGCCGTTCAGTAGCTCCGGGTTGGGCGGTCGAGCACCGTGCGGCCCATCAGGCTCGCGGCGAGGTCGGCCATGACGATGGCGGTGCGGCCGCGCTCGTCCAGGAACGGGTTGAGCTCGACCAGGTCGAGGCTGCCGACGAGGCCGGAATCGTGGAGCATCTCCATGATCAGGTGGGCCTCGCGGAACGTCGCCCCGCCCGGCACAGTCGTGCCGACGCCCGGAGCGATGGAGGGGTCGAGGAAGTCGACGTCGAGGCTGACATGCAGGCGTCCGTTCTCCCGCGCGACCCGCCCCAGGAACGGCGCCAGCAGGGCGAGGACGCCGTGCTCATCGATCGCCCGCATGTCGTGCACCGTCAGATCGGTCCCGGCCAGGGCGGCGCGCTCGGCCGGGTCGAGGCTGCGCGTGCCCATCAGGCAGACGTGGCCGGGCGGGATCGGCACGGGCGGCGGCAGGTATCCGGCGAAGCCCGGACGGCCGGTGGCGTAGGCCAGCGGCACGCCGTGCAGGTTGCCGCTCGTTGTGGTGTCGAGGCTGTGGAAGTCCGCGTGGGCGTCGAGCCACAGCACGAACAGCGGCCGTCCCTCCCGCTCGGCGCGCCGGCTGATCCCCGACAGCGTGCCCGCCGAGAGGCTGTGGTCGCCCCCCAGCAAGATCGGAATCCGCGCCTTGCTCTCGGCGTACGCGATCTCGGCGAGCGCGGCGGTCCACGCGACGAAGGCCGCAAGGTCGTGGACCGCCGGATTGGGGTGGGCGCGGGCCGCGCCCGGAACGACCGGGACGTCTCCGGCGTCGCGGATGTCGAGGCCGAGATCCCGCAGCGCCTCATGCAGGCCCGCAGCCCGGTAGGCGCTCGGGCCCATGTCGCAGCCGCGCCGCCCCGTTCCCTCGTGGACCCGGGCGCCGATCAGGGTGCAGCGCCGTCGGATGTCTGAACTCATCGAATTCCCTTGCCGGCTTCCACGCGGCGGGCGGTTTCCACCGGCGGAACCCCCTTTTGCAGGAACGCCGCCATGGCCTCCCGCGGGCCCTCGACGTCGAGGCCCCGCGCCCGCGTCCACGCCGCGTCGAGATGGGTGCTGCGGTAGCGTTCGCCCGAATCGCAAAGGAGGGTCACCACCGAGCCGGTTCGGCCGCTCGCCGCCATCTCCGCGATAAGCGTGGCCGCCGCCCACAGATTGGTCCCGGTCGAGCCGCCGCAGGAGCGGCCGAGCACCGCCGCCAGCGCCTGCGCGGCCCCGAGGCTCGCGGCGTCCGGCACGGCGATCCAGCGGTCGATCAGCGAGGGCAGGAACGAAGGCTCCAGTCGGGCGCGGCCGATGCCCTCGATAACGGAGCCGGCGCCGGAGCTTCCGGTCACCTGCGGGTCGGCGAGGTGGCGATGAAACACCGAAGCCTCCGGATCGGCCAGGCACAGGCGGGTGTCGTGGCCGCGGTAGCGCAGATAGCGGCCGATCGTGGCGGAGGTGCCGCCCGTGCCGGCCCCCACCACGATCCAGGTCGGGATCGGGTGGCGCTCCCACACCATCTGCTCGAAGATCGACTGGGCGATGTTGTTGTTGCCGCGCCAGTCGGTCGCCCGCTCGGCATGGGTGAACTGGTCCATGTAGTGGCCGCCGGTCTCCTCGGCGATCCGGGCCGCCTCGGCGTAAACCGCGCCCGGATGGTCCACGAAGTGGCAGCGACCTCCGTAGGCGGCGATCTCGGCTACCTTCTCGGGCGCGGTGGAGGCGGGCATCACCGCTACGAACGGGAGCCCTAGCATCAGCGCGAAATAGGCCTCGGACACCGCGGTCGAGCCGCTGGAGGCCTCCACGACCGTCGTGTGCGGCCCGATCCAGCCATTGCACAATCCGTACAGGAACAGCGAGCGGGCGAGCCGGTGCTTCAGGCTGCCGGTCGGATGGGTCGACTCGTCCTTCACGTAGAGGTCGATGCCGGCCGAGCCGCCGAGCGGGACGCGCAGGAGGTGGGTGTCGGCGCTGCGCCCGGCTTCGGCCGCGATGATGCTGAGCGCGTCGCTGAGCCAGGACCGGTCGGGGGCGGTGCCGGCTGTGCCGACGACGGAACGAGGCGAGGCGCTCACGGCCGGTCCCCCGTCGGGCGCTCGCCCGCCGCGTCCTGTGGGGCGAGCGCCCCGGTGGAGGCGAGGTCTTCGCACTCCGCCGCGGCCGAGCGCGTCGCGATGCGGCGCACGGTCAGGGAGCCGCCCGCCCCTCGGGCGATCCGCAGGTCAGTGCCGACGAGCGCGCGCGCCAGGGCCGTCTCGACCGTCTCGCGGCCGCGGATCGGGCCGACGATCCGTCCCCGCGCCAGATCGGCCGGGAACACGATCGAGCGCCGACCATCCAGCGCGATCCGGGTCAGGACCGTGGCGAGACTGCCGCGCGGAACGTCGAAGACGTACAACTCCTCCGCCCGAACCGATCCGGCCGTCAGCATCCACCCGACGACCGCCGCCCCCGCTATCAGCCTCCAACGCGCCCGACCCGACTTTTTTTCGCCCATCTCCGGTTCCCCGTCTTCCGTCCCGGTTCCTGTGACGGCCGAGGGCGAAAAAGCGTCAGCGCAGAGGGCGTGGTCGTGCTCCCGACCGGAAACGAGACGATCGAGGGTCCCGGTGGCAGCGCTGGTCAAGCCGAGGCGGCGCGCGGGCCGAGCGACACCCAGTAATGGGCAATGCGCGTGATCGTAAGGTCGAGCGATTCCGCCAGGGCATCCAGGGACCCGTGCGGGTCCTTGAGCGAGAAGACGCCGGTCACACGGAGCGCCGAGACGGCCGGGTCCACTCGGATCACGCCGGGAAAGTACGGGCGCAGCTTGTCGACGATAGCTGCGAGCGGACGGTCCTTGGCCACGAGCAGCTTCTCCAGCCATGCCGTGGCGGCGTCCCGATCCGCCGCGAGGCGCCGCAGGCGCCTGTCACCGAACTCCAGCAGATCGCCCGCGGCGACCATCTGCGGGCCTCCCCCGCCAACCCCGGCTAGTTCGCCCGCTCCCTGCACGCCGGTGACCGACACGAGATGGTTCCGATCTTCGAGCACGAAGACGCCAGCCTGGGTCCGAAGGGTCAGAGCTCCGAGGGTGACGTGGAAGGGGCTCGCCCGCGACGCGACGCGCACGAGGATCTCGCCCCCCAGGAGTTCGAGGCCCCTCAGCCCAGCCTCGTAGCGCAGGTTCACTGCGGTCCTCGGCGAGAGGACGGCCTCGCTCCCGTCCACCAGTTGAACGGTCCGGTGTTGGGCCGTGAGGGTGACGTGGTCCGCCAGCACGCTGCCGAGCGGTACGAAACGGTCGAGCAGGCTTCCGCCGACGGCCCCGGCACCGACCAGGGCGCACATCCCGGTCAACAAGCCCCGGCGGGTCTGGAGCCGCTGTCTGCGGGCCATCAGATCGGGCGAGAGGCGGTGCCGGGAAGCGACGCCGTAGGGCATCAGGCTTTCCTGAAGGCGGATCCAGGCCGCCTCGTTGAGCGGGTCCGCACGCAGCCACGCCTCGAACGCGCGCAACTGACGCTCGGACGTCGCCCCGGAGCCCATCTCGACCATCCACTCGATGGCGGCCTCGGCCCTTAGATCATCGAGTCGATCGGCCCTCGACATGGTTCGTGCTTCCGGCGATCAGCCCTGCTGGGCCGTGGCCAGATACGTCGCGCGCAGACCCTGTGCAACGTACTTGCGCACCATGCTGACGGAAACACCCAGTTCGGCAGCAATGTCCGCGTAGGCAGCGCCCTCGACCTGACTGAGGAGGAACGCCCGGCGCGCCTTGTCGGACAGGGTGGCGAGCATCGCGTCGATCGCCTGAAGGGCCTGCACGACGACGAGCCGCTCCTCGGCCGAAATCTCCAGCGCCTCGGGCAGTGCCGCCAGTTCGGCCTCGTAGCTGCGGCGGAGGTCGTCCCGCCGCCGCGCGTCGCAGATCAGCCGCCGGGCAACCGTGGTCATCATCGCCCGCGGTTCGCGGATGGCACCGAGATTGGGCATGGTCATAAGCGCGACGAAAACGTCGGAGGCAAGATCCTCTGCCGAGGACACCGTCCAGCGCTGGACTCCCAGCCAGCGGGTCAGCCAGCCGTTGTGCTTCCGGAACATGCCGTCGAGCACTGCATGATCATCAGCACCCATTGATGTCGCCATCCCGCACCCCAGCCGTCTTCAGACGCTGCATCGTTGGACAGGAAATGCATCCAAGCATGCCCGTCCGCCCGTAGCCCGCTTCGCCATACGCATGCCGTGTGCCAATTATCGACTAACGGCGCTTTGACCGGGGCGACGACAGATCTGCACCTCGGCTGAGACGATACCTGCATCGATGCTGCACGTTGTTTTATGAGGTTTCGGTGATCGCAAAGTCAAAGCCATAAAGTCCTTTTTTTTGTTGTGAATAGAGAAGCTTCTCGCCCATGCCGCAGGTCTGGACCGCCGTCCGCCGCCACGCGGGCGACTGCAGCAAAACCGGGGCGGTTCACCTGAAGATGCGCCGCTTCCGCTGCAGCCACTGCCTAGGGCGGACTTCGCCGAGTGCGTGCCGGGGCTGGTTGCGCCCAAGGCGCGCCGCAGCGAACGGTTGGTTGAGGCACAGACCGATATCGGCATGGTGCTCGGCGGTGAGCCCGGTGCCCGTTTGTCGCGACGATTGGCGATGCCGGTCAGCGGCGACACCGTCCTGCGCTTGATTCGTCATCGCGGGATCAATCCGTCTCCGCCACCGCGCGTG
This sequence comes from Methylorubrum rhodinum, assembly GCF_014199935.1. Classification (GTDB taxonomy): domain Bacteria; phylum Pseudomonadota; class Alphaproteobacteria; order Rhizobiales; family Beijerinckiaceae; genus Methylobacterium; species Methylobacterium rhodinum. The sequence continues at coordinate 317,674 of NZ_JACHOP010000003.1, read as the reverse complement.
GTCGGCATCGATGACTGGGCTTGGCGGCGCGGCCGATCTTACGGCACCATCGTCTGCGATCTGGAACGGCGGTGCGTCATCGACCTGCTTCCCGGCCGCTCGTCGGCACCGGTGCGAGATTGGCTCGCTGCCCATCCGAGCGTGACCGTCATCGGCCGCGACCGTTCAGGGCCCTACGCCGAGGCCGCGCGGACGGGGGCACCGACGGCGACGCAGGTCGCCGACCGCTGGTACCTGCTGGTCAATGCTTCCGAGGCGCTGCGCGGCATCGTCGAGCGGCACCCGTCCGAGAACCGGGACGGGGCGCTTCGCTTCGTGCACATCTCCTCCGATGGCCGCGATGCAACGGAGAGCGCGCCAACGTCGGTGGTGCACAACCCGCGGTGCGACCGCTGCGAGACAGCCCCGCGCTTCCACGGCGAAGGGATGCCAACTAAGGAGACCGCCCGCCGTATCGGTGCATCCCGCAACGCTGTGCGCTGCAGGGTTCGGGCCGGCCGGTTCATGCCCTACCGCCAAGCCCCAGGTCCGAGCCGGCTCGACCGTCATCTCCCCTTCGTCGAGGCGCGTTTGCAGGAGGGCGAACGCAGCGCGACCGTTCTCCATCGCGAACTGCGCGCCCAGGGCTTCACGGGTGGCTATGACATCGTCCGACGCTGGGCTGCGCAGCTGCGGTCAGGGGCGCCCCGACCAGTGTCTGCCCGGATCCCCTCGACACGGCGCATCACTCGATGGCTGACCGGCGATCCAGCGACGCTGTTGCCGGTGGATCGCGCCTTCACCGAAGCACTCTGCGTCGCTGCCCCGAAACTCAGGTAATCCGTCGAGGTAGTCGGGCCTTCGCCGAACTCCTGCGCCGAGGAGATCCGGCAGGACTGACGCCTTGGCTTGAGGCCGCAGGCAAGACCGCACTCGGCGGCTTCGTCACCGGGCTCCGGCAGGACGAGGCGCCGTACGCGCGGCCATCGACGAGCCCTGGAGCAAAGGCCCCGTCGAGGGACAGGTCAACCAACTCAAGCTGATCAAGCGGACCATTTACGGCCGCGCCGGATTCGACCTCCTGCGCCAGCGCTCCTGCATGTCGCCTGCGGCCGACCTGTAGAGATTGGCCGCACAGAAGCCCGCCAGCACCGAAAGTGCGGATGAACCCATATTCCACGCTCTTTGACAGCTTGTAGCGGATGGGCAGGCGGCTGAAGCGGTTGAATCACGCGTGAGTGCCCTCATCCTGAGCTTGTAGAAGAATCGACCACCCAGCGATGGCGACCGAGCTTTTCGCTGCTTTCGATCCCTTTGAGGGCGATGCGCGGGATGATCCCACGCGCTCAGGAGAGCTTCACTGCGCTGAACACAAAATCCGATCTTGCAAAAATGCAAAACTTTGTCATGGATCTACGACACAATTTTAGATCGAATTCGATAAAACTGAGCGCGGCTGATCCCTAGTCGGCGCGCAGCCTCACCGATATTTCCGCCCGTGGCCAACAGCGCCTCCTCAGCAAGACGCGCACGCTGAATGTCCGTCGAAACCTTTAGGGTTGCTGCCTCGGTGCTTATGTTCGCCGATGCCGACATCTCGTCGATGGCGAGTTCGCCGGTCACGAGATATCGGGTGAGAACGCTTTCCAATTCGCGCACGTTGCCGGGCCAGCGGTGTCTTTCAAGTCGCTGCAACTGCTCGGCCGAGAGCGATCTCTTGGGCAGTCCGCTCTCTGCGCTGAGACGGTTTAGCAGGGCCGTGCCTACTAGAGCGAGATCAATGCGCTCCCGCAGCGGAGGCATCCGGATGCGCAGGACGGCGAGGCGGTAAAAAAGGTCTCTTCGGAATGTGCCGGCAGTCAATTGGTCATCCAAAGACTGGTGTGTGGCGCAGACCAAGCGGAAGTCGATCCGCTTCGGCACCGTCGCGCCCACGCGCACGATCTCTCCGGTCTGCAGGACACGCAGGAGGCTGCCTTGCAAATGGACGGGCATATCGCCGATCTCGTCGAGAAACAGCGTGCCGCCGGAGGCAACCTCGATCTTGCCAAGTTTCCCTCGGCTCGAGGCACCTGTGAACGCCCCGGCCTCGTAACCGAACAGCTCGGAATCAATCAACTCGGCCGGGATCGAAGCGCAGTTGACCGAGACGAAGGGACCGGGAGCGCGAGGCGACAGGGCGTGTAAGGCATGCGCGATAAGCTCCTTGCCGGTTCCCGTCTCCCCGGTGATTAGAACGGGAAACTCGGTCTCTGCCGCCTGCCTCAGGCGCGTTCGACATGCGTCGAGCGCTGGATCGTTGCCGACCAAGTCGTCGATCCCGAACCGCGTGCGCCATGTGGCAGCCGCAGCCGGTACCGCGACGCTTGTCTCGAAGCGTTGATAGGCGCGGCGGAGCGCGGAGGGACTGGAGAATAGGGCCACGCCCACTGCGCCTATCGGCTTGCCGTCCTTTAAGACCGGCGCCTGACGTGCCAGCAGCTTCTGGCCGCGCACTTCCAGGGGAAACGGTGACATCGGTGTGTCGCCCTGCGCGACGAGATGAAGGCGCGTCTGTGGACCAACGACATCGGTAATGTGTCGCCCAACGAAGTCATCCTCCTCGCCGCCAAGCAAATGGCAATAGGAGCGATTGATCAAGACGATATGCCCGGTGCCGTCCACTGCAACAAGGCAATCCGAGACGTGGTCGAGCAAGAGGCGCAGCAACTGCGCTTCATCGGTGCCTGCGCCGGGCCAAGTGAGCATGTATCGCATGTGCCTCAAAGATGAGACATTTGTCTCGCAAATGCAATGCCAAACCGATTCCCCGAGCTCAGTCAAGGCGCCCCAAGCCACCGGGGAAGATCATAAAAACTATTTATAATCAGCATTTTGCGTGGTTTTCGGCCTCTTGGCACACCGCTGGTGCCGAAGTTGCGGGATGTTCGACCGTAACTCATTGTCAGGAGTGTCGGCGTGTCTAATAGCGAGCAGCGTCTGATCGGCGACAGCATCGTCGAGATCTCAGGCCAGGGGCCGGCCATCGTCTTCGTGCACGGCTTCACCACCACTGCCGAGTTCTGGCGTGAGCAGGTCGCGCCGTTCTCTCGGGATCGGCGCGTGATTCGGGTCAATCTGCCCGGGCACGGCGTATCGCCTCGACCGGAAGAGCGCGGGTACGCCATCGACGACTTCGTCGTGGACTTGGAGCGGGTGTTCACGGAACTCGCCATTGAGCCGTGCGTGCTTGTCGGCCTGTCCATGGGCGGCACCATCGCCCAGCGCTTCGTCCTGAAGAACCCGCCGCGCGTCAACGCCCTCGTTCTGGTCGGCGCGACCCCGCACGGTCTCGGCCCCGATGTGAAGGTTGAGAACGTTCTGACGGCCATCGATCGCTTCGGCGTCGCAATTGCGAGCCAGCACGTCATCGAAAGATCCTTCGCCGCCTGCGCTCCCGCATCGATCGTGGATTGGGCGAAGAATGAGGTCGTTCAGACGCCCGCCCACGTCGCCCGCGTCGCGATCCGCTCCCTCAATGCGAGCGACAGCCGGTCAGAGTTGTCCTCGATCCGCATCCCGACCCTTGTCGTCGTCGGGGAGGAGGACGCCATCACCCCGCCGGCCGAGTCCCGGGCGCTGGCCGATGGCATTCCCGACAGCTGGCTGACGATCATCCCGAATGCGGCCCATTTCCCGATGATCGAGCAGCCGCACATCTTCAACGCCAAGTTCAGCGAGTTCCTGAACTCGATTTGAGTCGGCGCGCAGCTGACTGCCAACACACGCGCAAGAATTCTGGTCACATCGATGCAGCCGGCTAACGACCAAGTCGAAAACTGTCGGTTCAGCGACCGATAGATTAAAAATAAAATGCACGGGCAATCCTTCCAAGGTTCAGGGCCAGTCGAAAACTAGGGGAACAGAAATGTCTGCACAGTCCGTGATGCCCGCGCCGGCCGAAAGCCAGCTATCAGCCCAAAGTTCATCGGAGACTCGACGCGTCGTGCTGGCCGCCGCCCTCGGCACGGTGTTCGAGTGGTACGACTTCTTCATCTACGGAACGCTTGCAGCCTTCTTCGGCGCGCTGTTCTTCCCGCCGAGCAATGAGACCGCGGCGTTCCTTGCGTCGCTCGCCACCTTCGGTGCCGGCTTCGTGCTGCGCCCCTTCGGTGCCTTGTTCTTCGGTCGGCTTGGCGACCTCGTCGGACGCAAGGTCACCTTTCTGATCACCATGCTGATCATGGGCGTCGCAACGGCGGCGGTCGGGTTGCTGCCGACCTTCGCTCAGATCGGCTGGTGGGCCCCAATCATCTTGGTGACGCTGCGGCTGCTGCAGGGTCTCGCAGTCGGCGGCGAGTTCGGCGGTGCCGTCACATACGTTGCGGAGCACGCGGGCAGCGGCCGACGCGGGTTCATCACCAGTTGGATCCAGATCACTGCGACCGGAGGCTTGCTGCTGTCGCTTCTTGCGATCCTGATCTGCCGCAACTCCATGTCACCTGAGGCTTTCGCTTCCTGGGGCTGGCGTATCCCGTTCGTGGGCTCGATCGGCCTTCTCCTACTCTCGCTCTATATTCGGCTGAAGCTGCACGAGTCGCCCGTGTTCAAGCAGATGCAGTCGGAAGGAAGGACATCGAAAAACCCTATCAAGGAGGTTCTCGGCGAGAAACGCAACCTTAAGACCGTGCTCATCGCAATCTTCGGCGCGGTCGCCGGTCAGGCAGTGATCTGGTACACCGGCCACTTCTATAGCCTGTACTTCATGACAAACACGCTTAAGCTCGATCCGAGTACGGCCTATATCTATCTGACCATCGGTCTCGTCCTGGCGACGCCATTTTTCGTGGTGTTCGGCTGGCTCTCCGACTGCATCGGCCGCAAGTGGATTATCCTGACCGGTTGCGCGCTCTCGGCGATCCTGTTCATCCCGATCTTCAACGGGCTGATGATCTACGGCAATCCGCGGCTGGCGGCCTTCCGAGCGAACCACACGGTGGCGCTTCAGGGCGCCGACTGCGTTGCCGACCAGTCGATCGTCACGCAGCTGTTCTCGCCAGCCAAGACGACGCCCTGCTCGAAGGCCAAGTCATTCCTGTCCGCCAACGCGGTGCCCTACACCGTGGTCCCCGGCGACGGCTTTGGCCTGCGGCTGGGCGACCGTAGCTTCACCGGGTTCGACGAACCTGCCGTGAAGGTCGCGCTCGTGGAGGCGGGGCTGCCGCTCAAGGCAGACCCGGCCCAGGCCAACGCCCCGATGATGGTGGCGCTGTTGTTCGCTCTCGTGTTCCTCGCCACCATGGTCTACGGCCCGCTAGGCGCGATGCTGGTCGAACTGTTCCCGACCCAGATCCGCTACAGCGGCGTGTCCGTCGCGCTGCAGTTCGGCAACGGCTGGATCGGCGGCTTCGCGCCGCTCGTCGCCGCCTCGGTGGTGGTGAGCACCGGCGATGTGTTCGCAGGCCTCTGGTACACGGTGATCTTTGCCGCCAGCACCGCCGTGATCGGCGCCGTTCTGCTGCGCGAGACCCACACGTCCCGCCTCTGATGAGGCCGACAGCGCCGCCGTCAGCGGGCGACGGCGCTGTCAATCGCGATTGGCCCGGCCCTGACATGCCGGTTTCTCACCACATCTCGCACTCCGCCAAACCGATGAACGACATGGAACCCCGCGTGATCACCGTCGGCATCGTCGCGCCGGCCGGATCGCAGGCCCTCGATATCGTCGGCCCGGTCGATGCGTTTGCGCAAGCCGGGAAGATCCCGGACAATCCGGTGCGCTACGCGATCTCGCTCCTCGGAACCGCTCCTGGTCCGATCACCGCGTCCTCGGGCCTGCGTCTAATGCCGGACCGGCTGATCGGCGAGACAAACGAGTTGTTCGACACCTTGCTGGTCGCGGGTAGCCCCGACATCGAGGCGTTGAGCCTAGAGACGGCCGCCGCCGCCTGGCTCGCGGATATGGCTCCTGTAACCCGCCGGATCGCGTCCATCTGCAACGGCGCCTTTCTCCTGGGCGCGGCGGGCTTGCTAATGGGCCGGCGGGCGACCACGCACTGGCAGTCCGCCGACACCCTCGCAAACCGCTTTCCCGACACCCGAGTCGAGCACGACCGGACCTTCGTCCGCGACGGCCACATATACAGCTCGGCCGGCGTCACGGCGGGCATCGACCTCGCGCTCGCCCTCATCGAGCAAGATTGCGGCCCAACCGTCTCTCTCGCCGTCGCCCATGCCCTCGCCGTGTGCTTGCGTCGGCCGGGCGGGCAGTCGCAGTTCAGCATGCATCTCTGGGCACAACTCTCCGAGTCGTCGCCGCTCGGCGCCCTGTCGGACTTCGTGCTCGACAACCTGTCTGCCGACCTCTCCGTCGAACGGCTGGCGCGGCAAGCGTCCATGAGCCGGCGCAGCCTGACGCGCCTTTTCCACGAGGCGTTGAAGACGACGCCGGCGCGCTTTGTCGAGGCCGCCCGCGTCGAGGCCGCACGAAGCCTCCTTGAGGCAGGTTCGCTCAGCATCCAGCAGGTCTCGCATCATTGCGGGTTCGGCTCGATCGACACCATGCGCCGGGCCTTTATCCGGCACCTGACGGTTTCGCCGGCCGGCTATCGCCAGCGCTTCCAAGCGCCGTCACACGCGGCTCCCGGCCCACTTTCCGCAGGGCGCTCCAAGCACCTCGCTCAACAGGGAGGCAAGCGGTGAGTAGGCGCAAGGCAACGTGAGCCACCCGTCCAGATATGCGTTCTATCTGGCCTAAAGTGCCACAGAATCGCGCTGGTTCCTGATGTGGCGTGGATTTAGCTTCGCCGACGACGCAGATTCCGGGAGACTGTTCTATGTCGTTAAGTAGTGGGAAAGTTCCGGTCACGGTCCTCACCGGCTTTCTCGGCTCGGGAAAGACCACCCTCCTGAACCAGCTGCTGGCGCAGGCGGGGGCGGAGGGGACGGCCGTCATCGTCAACGAGTTCGGCGAGGTCGGCATCGACGGGCAACTGGTGGTTGGCGTCGACGAGGACGTCGTCGAGATTAACAACGGCTGCATCTGCTGCACCGTACGCTCGGACCTTGTCACCACGATCGAGCGCCTGCTCACACGCCCTCAGCGGGTCAGCCGCATCCTGATTGAGACGACGGGCCTCGCCGATCCCGCACCCGTGATCCAGAGTTTCATTCTCGACGAGCGCCTGCGTGCCGAGACTGAGCTCGACGCGCTGGTGACGGTGGTGGATGCCCTGCACAATCCGCTCTGGCTCGCCCTGGGCGAGGAAGCGGAGGCAGCAGGGGGCGAGAACGTCGCCGCCGAGCAGATCGCCTTCGCCGATCTCCTGATCCTCAACAAGACCGACCTCGTCGACGAGGACACACTCCGCGAGCGTGAGACCGAACTGCGGCGCCTGAACCCGCTCGCGCGCATCCGGCGCGTCCAGAATGCGGCGGTGCCGGCCGCCGAGGTGCTCGGCATCCGCGCCTTCGATCTGAAGAATGCCCTGAGCATCGAGCCCGAACTTCTCTCGGACGTCGAGCACGAACACGACGATAGCATCGGCAGCGTCGCGGTTCGCGTCGAGAGCGATCTCGACTCGGGAAACTTCTTCCGGTGGCTCAACGGCTTCGTCCAGGCCAAGGGCGCCGACATCTTCCGCATCAAGGGCATCGTCCCGGTCCTGGGCGAGGCGCGGCGCTACGTCTTCCACGGCGTGCATATGACACTGGACGGCCGGCCGGGCCGTCCTTGGCGACCGGGCGAACGCCGGCACGGCGAAATCGTCTTCATCGGCCGCAAGCTCGACCGAGCTGCAATCGAGGCCGACATGCACGCCTGCTTGGCTGGGCGGGACGCCGCATGACACCGCAACCCATCACGGCTGGAGATCCTACCATATGTCCCCGACGCTCGCCCTGACTGTCAGCATCGCGGTCCTCGGAGGCCTCGACACCTACCTAACGGCCACGCTCCTTCCGATCCCGGTCTGGGTGACCTTCATCGCCTGGGCCTCGTTCTTCGCCTGCGGCGGCGGCGTGTCCGGCCTCGTGAAGTCGGTCGCCTCGAACTGGACCGGCATCCTCATCGCGAGCCTGTGCCTGCTGGTCATCACGATGGCGCCGACCTCTCCGGCCCTCGCCGCAGTGTCGGTCGGCATCGGAAGCGGCCTGATGATCCTCGCCGCCTCGGCCGGCTTCCTCGGCTATCCACCGGCCATCGTGTTCGGCTTCGCCTCGCTGGTGGGTACGACGCAGGCGAACGGCCGAGGAGTGCTCGATCTCGGTCTTACCCACCCGACCCTCGTGGCCGGATTCTCGATGCTCGTCGGCGCGCTTTTCGGCATCGTCTCCGAGAGGCTCGCCAAGGTCCTGACCGAACGCCCCACCGCCCCCGCGCAAGCCCACTGATCCGGAGGTCCCATGAAGCTTCAGCATACCCTCGGCGGCCTCGAAGGCCTCGACCCCGTCGCTCCCGAACTGCGCGTCTTCGTCGAGCCCTGGGAGGAGCGCATCTTCGGCATCCACACCGCCATGATGGCGCTCAGCCCACAGGTGAAACTGCCGCCGACATCGAGCAGCTTCAGCACCGTCTGGACCTGGGCCGATCTGCGTAAAGGCGCGGAGGCGATGAACCCGTTCGACTACTTCAAGTATCGCTATTACGAGAAGTGGCTCGGCGGCATCTCCGGCTACTTCGTCGCCAACGGTTACATCACCCAGGCCGAGCTAGACGCGCGAACCGATGAGTACTTCGCCGATAACGCCAAGCCGCTGCCGTCGGGCGGCCAGTCGGACGTCGACGACCGCGTCCACAAATACCTGATGGACGGCGACTCGCCCTGGCATCAATGGGCGGACAAGCCGCGCTTCGCCGTCGGCGACACGGTGGTAATCGGCGATCCGCCGACGGTCGAGCACACCCGCTTGCCGGGCTACCTACGCAACAAGGTCGGTGTCGTCGAGACCGTCTACGACGACGCGTTCGCCTACCTGTGTTCGACCGGGCCCGACGGCATCGGCCCGGCCATGCCGGTCTACTGCGTGAAGTTCGATCCGCAGCATCTTTGGCCCGGCAACGCCGAGCCCGGCTTCTTCATCTACGCCGACCTGTTCGATGCCTATCTCCGCCCGCTCGACCAGCAAGCGGCGGCCTAAAGGGGGAACCGATGACCGACCGTTTTGCCTATCCGAACGACCGCGAGGAGCGCAACGCCGCGCGCGTACGCGCGCTCGAAGCTTTGCTGATCGAGAAGGGCATCATCACCGATCAGACCGTGGACAAGGTGATGCAGACATTCGCCACCGAGATGGGCCCGTTCAACGGCGCCAAGCTGGTCGCACGGGCCTGGGTCGACGATGCCTTTAAGGCGCTTCTCGTCAAGGACACCATGGCGGCCGTCGCCCAGCTCGGTCTGCCCACGGGCGCTGCGGGCGCCGAGGGCGAGCACATGCGCGCCGTCGCCAACACGCCTCAGGTCCACAACCTGATCATCTGCACGCTGTGCTCGTGCTATCCCTGGCCAGTGCTGGGGCTGCCGCCGTACTGGTACAAGGACCCGTCCTTCCGCGCCCGCGCGGCCCGCGAGCCGCGGGCAGTGCTCAAGGAGTTCGGCCTGGAGGTCGATGCCTCGAAGGAGATCCGGACCTGGGACAGCTCGGCCCAGATCCGCTGGTTCGTCGTGCCCGAGCGGCCGGACAACACGCAGGGCATGAGCGAGGACGATTTGGCCAAGCTGGTCACGCCGGAAGCGATGATGGGCGTCGCCATCGCCCTGCCGAAAGCCGCCTGATTCGGCCATGCAGACGAGCTTCGAGCACTTCGCCGTCGCCAGCATGATGGGACAGTCGGACACGCCCCCACGGGCGAACGGCTCCCTCTGTTTCCATCAGCCCTGGGAACGGCAGGCGTTCGGGCTGGCCGTCGCGCTCGCGCGGGACGGCCACTTCGAGTGGGAGGATTTCCGGCAACTACTGATTGCAGAGATCGCAGCCTGGGAAGCCTCCCACTCCCGCAACGATCCGGGCTGGGACTACTATGAGTGCTGGCTGAACGCGCTCGAACGCGTGACCCGGGCACACGTCGTTGCCGCCGATCCGCTAGCCGGTGCATCGGCGCCATGACCCGCCGGACGGGTCCGCCGCTGCACCTGACGTTCTGAAGATCGCTGCGCCGGTCGGCTGACTTCGATCCCCCATGGCCCTCTCATCAGTGAAGTGGCAGGCTATGCTGCTGCATGCAGGTCTCGTGTCGCGTCGGACGATGCCGGGCGTCGTCGCCCTCTACGTTGCCATCCTGGCGGCGACAGGAGCGGCTTGGGGTGGTGCATTCTACCTGTTCGGCGATCATCCGGCCCTGCTGGGTACGGCCCTTCTCACCTTCCTTCTCGGCATCCGGCATGCCGTCGATCCGGATCACATCGCGGCCATCGACAGCGTCACCCGCAACTTGGTCCAGGCCGGAAAGCAGCCTATCAGCGTCGGCCTGTGGTTCGCACTCGGTCATTCGAGCGTCGTGGTCTGCGGCTCCGTTGCCGTCGCCTACACCGCCACGAACCTCGCTGAAACCTTCGAACGTTTCGAAGCCATCGGCGGGGTGATCGGCAGCGGCATCTCGGCCCTCGTTCTCCTGCTGCTCGGCATCATGAACCTCATGGTGCTGAGGCAGGTTCTAGCCGCGCGCCGGTCCCCGGCATCGCATGATCGACCGGTTCCTTTTGACCGTGAGGCCAGATCCGGCCTCGGACTTCCGCGGTTCCTGCGGCCTCTGACCCGGTTGATCGTTCAGCCGTGGCAGATGCTGCTCCTCGGCTTCCTGTTCGCATTGGGCTTCGAGACCGCGACCGCGGTGTCGCTGTTCGGCGTGGCCGCGTCGCAGGCACTCGACGGTTCGTCGATCGCCAGTGTTCTGGTGCTGTCGGCGCTGTTCACGACCGGCATGGTGTTCGTGGACACGACCGACGGCATCCTGATGCTACACGTCTACAAGTGGGCGCATAAGGATCTGGACCGGACCTACCGATACAACATGGCGGTGACATCCCTATCGGCCGGAATTGCTCTACTGATCGGCATGGCGGGGGTCGCCAACATTGTGAGTTCCCACATCGGCAGTGCCATCCCGGACTGGCTGAGCTTGGACTGCCTCGAAGCACATGTCGGCTCTCTCGGGCTGTGGGTCGTCGGCATGTTCCTGAGCATCTGGCTGATCGCACGCGCGGTCGTCCGCTTTCAGCCGCGCTCCAGTCCGTGAAGCATTTTTCGATGGCCGCCGGCTCACTGCTGGATATGCCCATGTCCCATCGCGCGGGCGACACGCGGGCTGCGGCCAACGAAACAATTGGCGTTCCCCAAGACCGAGGAAGGTGCATGGATATCTGCGCGATAACCGCGGTCGAAATCGCTTCCGCAATCCGGGAAAAAACGGTCTCCGCCTTGGATGTGACGGAGGCTTGCTTGGGTCTGTTTGGGTCGTGTCCCGTGATGTGGTGTAGGAGCGCCGGTCCTCGGCAAGGTCCGAAGATGATTAGGCGGCCACGACAGCCTGAGGACGGGATCATCGCTCAAGGCGACGCGGTTTTCCAGGCTTGTGTAGCGGCGGGGGACCGCCCACTCGTTGTTCTGTTCCAACATCAGCGCCCCGACGAGGCGCAGGACGGCCCGATCGTTGGGGAAGATGCCGATCACGTCCGAGCGGCGCTTGATCTCGCCGTTGAGGCCCTCATCCTGAGCCTGTCGAAGGATCGAGCGGGTTGGTCGAGGCGATCTGCGGCCAGTGCTCGCGCGGGAAAGCCATGTAGGCCAGGACGTTCTCGTGCGCCTCGTTCATCAGGCCGGCCCGCTTCGGATAGCGCTCGCGCAGCGTGTCGGCGACCGAGGCCCACTGCTCTCGGGCTGCCTTCGCACTGTCCTGGGCGAAAATGGTCTTGAGCATCGCCATCACGGCGGGCCGCTACTTGGGCGCGACGTGGGCGAGCGCGTTCCTCATCGTCGCCTCCGGCGTGAGTTCAAGCTTCGCAACTCGAACCCTACCCGGCAACCGCCGATGACCACCCCTCAGCTACACCACCGCACGGGACAAGACCGAGATCCATCAACCCGCCTGCACCGAAAGTGAGTCAGAGCCCCGATTGGACGCCGATACGGGGTCCAGTCCGATGCTGTTTGACATTCACCCGTCGATACAGCGGAAGCTCGCAGAGCATTTTTTTGCTACAGCAGCGCTACGAATTCATGCTACATTGATGCTACGAGCCGGGGCAAAAACATCTGTCTTTTCAACATTTTGAGGCGTCGCACACCGAATCCCGTAGGGCGCGCCAGCTTGTCACGCGATCCAATTGCCTAATGATTGCAACGGGTTGTTGAGCGACGATCTGGCGCGTGAACCCCAAATTAAAGCGATGGTGAACCCCAGCCTTTTTGGGGCTCAAGCCGTCTTCCACACCACCTTTTGGTGCCGCTTCACGGCCTCAATGAGCGCCTCCCAAAGTTCCCGGTGCTCGACGCGTCCGCCGCCCCCTTTGACCGGCGAGGCTGGAGACGAGGTCATCGCGGCCGTTACCGACAAGCAGAATGCCGCCGCTCGGATGCTCAACAAGCTGCCGGTGCATATCGGCGCGCCGAAGGGCCCCCATCGCCGCAGCGTCCGCTGCCCGAGTGCCTGACGCGGTTTCTGTCGGAGCCGACGCCGCAATCGTGGCCGCGGCCCGGTCGACCAACGCCTAGCCCCCGGACCGGCGAAGCGCGTCCGGCGGTGCCGAACCGCCCCATGCCGATCTTCCTGGCCGGGGCGCTCGCCTACGATGTCCTCGGCTTCGCGGTCATCCTTCTGCTGTGGAAGGGCATGAACTGACGGCGAGGCCTTCATTCAAGGCCGTCCCGCGGCGGGCGAGAGGGCCCGATTTCCTTACCGCGTTCCCGAGCCGGTGCCGGTACCGCTCGATCCGGGCGACGACCCGGAACCCGCATCGTTCGCGCCGGTGCTGTTTGACGTGCCCGACCGGCTCTTGCCGCCGGTGGTCGGCGCGCTGCCGGACGATCCGGGGGAAGAGCCCGAACCGGCGTCGGTCGCCCCGGTGCCGTTCGATGTGCCCGAGTTGCTGGTGCCGGACGATCCCGACCCCGTACCGCCGGCCAGGGCCAGACCGGCCGTCGCGACGAGAGGGGCGCCGGCGAGGGCTGCTGCCGTCACTCGCAGGGGGATTCCCCCTGTTGTGCCGTTCGGCAGGAGGAGAACAGGGCTCAGAGCTACCACGTTCCAGAATGTCGCAGGCCCCGCACTGCTGATCGGTTGAGACGAGCTGCTTCGAACCCTGGTACGCCTCCCCCTGGATGGCCCGGTCAGTTTCGTGCCTCGACGACACGGCGGGTCCGGCGCTCCGCCTTGCGGGTCGCCGTCTCCCGCAGGTGCTGCTCGATCGCGTCGTTGGCGCGCCCCCGCATCTGCCGGATCGCCTCGGCGTCGTCGAAGGTCTCGGGGAAGCGCCGGGCCAGCCAGAGGTAGGCGCTGGCGAGCTTCACCGTCCGTTCCTGATAGTCGAGTTCGCCCGCGAGGCTTGCCCGCAGGGCAGGCACCGTTGCGCCGATGGCGCGAGCTTGGCTCCAGCGCTCCAGCATGCCCATGGCGATCTCGTCGCGCCGGTTGATCGGGCAGACCGAGAACACGAATCTTTCCTCGATCGGCAGACGGGCGCGGTCGATCGTGCGCGCGACCTCCAAGATTTCCTCCAGGGCCGAGGGCTGGAACGGCGAACCCGCGTAGAAGGTGGCACGCGCGAAATGCGTCATCACCTCGGTGAGGCTGTTGGTCTGCATCTCCTCCGCCACGGAGCGGATCGCGGTCAGATCGGGGCGCACGAAGAAGCGGGTGTCGGCCGCCGGCGCCGTCGGTGCGCCCGACAGCGCGAGGCGGATCGGCTCGATCGCGGTGGGCTCGGTCGCCGCGACGTAGCCGACCTCGTGATGCCCGTAGCGCCCGGCCCGGCCGGCGATCTGGCGGATTTCCGAGTTCGTGAGCGCCCGCTCCCCGGTGCCGTCCCACTTGCGCACCGCCGAGAACACGATCCGCTTCAGCGGCCCCAGGTTGAGGCCCATGCCGACCGCATCGGTGGTGACGAGGACGTTGGCCTCGCCCGAGCGGAACCGCGCGGCCTCGGCGCGGCGGACCTCGGGCGAGAGCGCGCCGTAGATCGTCGCGACCCGGTGCCCGCGGGCGACCAGGATCTCGCGGTTCTCGTGCACGGCGCGCCGCGAGAAGGCGACCACGGCGTCCCCCGGCTCCACCGTCTCCAGCGGGACCGCCTCGTCCTGCAGCAGCAGCGGCGACTTGCGCTCGAAGGCGATCACCTCCAGCGACTCGTCGGCGGCTTCCGCCGCGCGGCGCACGTAGGACAGGGCATCGTCCGAGCCGCAGACGATGACGGTCCGGGCCGGCACTCCGAACAGCGCGTTCGTCCAGGCCCAGCCCCGATCCGGGTCCGCGAGCATCTGGATCTCGTCGATCACGGCGACGTCGATCGGCCGGGTCAGGTCTGCGGTCTCGATGGTGCGCGCCGTGTGGGTCGGGTCGATCGCGCCGAGGATTTCCTCGCCGGTGACCATGCCGGCCCGCAGCCCCCGCTCGCGCAGGGCCTCGTAGTTCTCCAGAGCGAGCAACCGCAGCGGCGCGAGGTAGGCGCCGGTGGGCGCATCCGTCAGGGCCTGGAGCGCCGCGTAAGTCTTGCCCGAATTGGTCGGCCCCATGTGGAACAGGATGCGCCGGTTCAGGCGCCGCGCCGCGCCGAATTTCTCGATGTAGGCCCCGAATCCGACCTGATCGCGCAGCCGCCGCAGGCGGGAGCCCTCGCGGGCGACGGCCTTGGCCCGTTGGCGAACCGGCGCGAGGGCGTCGAGGAGGGACCGGGCGAGCCGGGGACCCAAGCGGAACGGGCGCGAGCGCAGCGAGCGATCCATGTGTTCGAGGTAGGCGGCTGCATCGGCGCCGACCTCGCGCAGGTCGGCGAGGATCTGGCCCCTCAAACGGTCGACCGGCTTGCGCAAGGCACCGACGATCTCGACCTCCGCCTCGGTCAGGGCGGCCCGCAGCGCGTCGAGGCGGTGGGTCGGATCGTTGCGCCCGGCCATCCCGGCCAGGATCTCGGCCGCCTCGCGTTCCGGCGCCGCGTCCACCCGCAGATCCATCCGGCCGGCATCGAGCAGCGGGATCGCGACACGAAGGCTCCAGATGATGCCGTCGTCCTTCGCGACCGTGGACCTCAGCCTGGGAACGGCGCGCTTGAGCACGGGAATGCCGGTTTCGATGAAGGCGCGCGCCGCTGACATCTCGCGCACAGCGAGAGCGACGCGCTCGTCCTCGACCGCCGCTCCGAATTCCGGCAGTTCGAGATGGGCCCGCAGGGCTTCGAGATCGACGCTCCTGGGCGAGAGGCCGAGCCGCCCGAGGGACTCGGTCAGGCTCTCGATCGTGGGGCGGAGGCGCTTGCGGGCCATGAAGGCGTGTCTCGGCTGAAACGGGGACGGCGGAACGATCGGTCCGGATTGGGCGAGCAACGGACGCGACCGGTTGATGGTTCGGCGCACGAGCCTCCGCGCTGGCTCCTACAGCCATCGCTCGTCGAGGTCGGTGGCGTTGTAGGCCGCCGGAGGTTGATGCTCGTCGCCCTCGGCGAAGATCACGAGATCGTCCGGTCCGACGTCGTGTCGGGCGATGCGGTCCCATTTGCGATGGATCATCCGCGGTCCGCCCCAGATCTTGAAGGCGTTCCAGTAGCGGTCGTCCCGGAAGCCGACATAGTGGACGCAGAGAGGCCGATCCCTGCAGGTCTGCTCCGCCATCATGCACCCTCGTGCTTGGCGCCTCGCCCAACCACCGTCAGCGTACCGTCCGGCAGCGGGCGCTGCAGCGCCTTCGCCTCCGACCACGGCGCCCGAAGCCACGCGTCCCGCTCCTCCTCCGTCGCCAGGATCACCGGCATCGCCTTCGGGTGCACCGCGCCGACCTCGGCGTTCGGCGGGCAGGTCAGGAAGGCGTAGAGGTCGTCCGTCGTCTCGCCGTCCTTCAGCTTGCGAACCGAGGTCCAGCCCTCCGTCCTGATTCCGGCGAAGCAGGCGAGCGGGCGATCCTCGTTCAGGGCGAACCAGATGTCGCCGCCGGCGGCCTTGTTGAACTCGCTGAAGGCGGAGAGCGGCACGAGACAGCGGTGCTCCGGCCCGAGCCAGCGGCGCCAGTGCGGCGAGCCGGTGTTGCGCACGTTGGTGACGCCCGGATCGACCCGCTTGCCCTCCAGCGCGAAGGCCGGCGAGGGCATGCCCCAGCGGTACATCGACAGCACGCGCCGCCCCTCCGCGACGTGGACGATCGGCGCGGCGGTGTTCGGGAAGATGCCGGGCAGCGGCGGCAGGTTGCCGGCGCGGTCGGTGTCGATCCGGAAGGCGCGCCGGATCTCGTCCTGGCTCTTCGTCAGGCTGTAGAGGTTGCACATGGGTGTGAACGTAGCAGAAGCGTTCAGCCTTGGGCGTCGCTCACCAGCCGAGGCCGCATCAATGCCGGCGGCAGATCGGGCAGCAGCGGCGCCCCCCTCGACGAGCGCCGACGGCGTCGCGACCGCGCTTCCGTTATTCCGGCGGCGACAGGCGTGTCCCCTTCAGGAGGGACACAAGCTGACTCTGCTGGGTTGCTCCGGTCTTGCGGAAAATCCTCTCCAGGTAAGATCGGGCTGTCGAGAAGCGCAGATCGCTCTCGTGGGCGGCCTGTTTGAGGGTGAGGCCGGCCGTGAGGGCCGTCGCCAGTTGCGCCTCCCGCGGCGTCAGATCGTAGAGTGCCGCGATGAGTTCGACCTTCGGCACGTTGTCGACGAGATCCAAGGTGGTGATCACCAGAAGGGTAAAGCCGCCGAAGATGTCGTGCGCCGCCCCGCGGAGCGGCAGGATGTGAGCGATGCCGCTCGGCTGCTCTCCGTCGGGCGGCAGCGGTATCGAGCGGGAACGGGCGGCCGCATCCGGTGCCGCCAGGATCTCCCGAAGCATCCGGTCGGCCATCGGACTCGTGAGCACCAGGCGCCCGTACGGCCCGGGCGCGACGCGGGGCGAGCGCTCGAGACGGTCGTTGACGGCCACGACCTTTCCGCCCGACGTCAGGACCGCCGCCGGCAGGCCGAGGGCCGACAGGGTCGCGACGGCCCCGCGCGCCCGTTCGAGCCCGAGCCGTGCCGCCATCAGGACGGCGCGGGAGAGATGCGGGCGCAGGTGATCCAGCCGATCGACCTGCAAAGCCTCGTACGGCCCGCTCGCGATCATCCGCTCGCAGGTGATGACCGCCAGCTGGCCCAGCGTGAGGGGAATGACGGTGCCGATCTGCCATCCGAGGCCGAGCGCGTCGAGGCTGCGGCCGACGGGATCGTTGGCCCGTTCCGCCTCGGTCAACGCCATGCCGACGTCTCGGAAGCCGGCCCATGGCGTTCGCGACGCCACCGCCTGACGCGGATTGGCTTTCCAGGCCCCGCTCTCGACATGCGTCGTCAAGCTCGCATGCGTCCGTTCCGTCGCCTTGAAACGAGGCTGCGCGACCGGGTCGAACAGGATCAAGGACGACGCGGCGGAGCCCGACAGGGCGTTGACCTCGTCCAGAACACCCACCCAGAGGTCGGGCACGAAGGCCGCCTCGTAGATCCGGTCGATGAGATCTTCGGTCATGAAGGTCCGGGGCTCGCCGACGCGACGTCCGAAACATCGCCCCAGACCGGGGTGAACTCAACCCGGTCGGCGAACGCGACAACACGGCGCCGCTGGAGCGTTTCGCGAGCGCCTGTCCCTTCGAGAGTCGGGCCGAAACCGGATCGCAACCGGCAAATGCCGGTACCCGCCGTCCTCATGCGGTGGCAACACGAACGACGGATCGATTCGGGAGATCAGCCATGGCTGTCATCAACGGCGACAATCAGCCGAACAAGTATCTCGGGCCGTTCGAGAGCGGCACCTCGGACCCGCTGATCGGGACATTCCTCGGCGACACCATCAACGGGTTCGGTGGCGCCGACGATCTGATCGGATTGGGGGGCAGCGATTTCTTGTACGGAGGTACCGAGGGCGACGATATCAGCGGCGGCACCGGCTCCGATACTCTGGACGGCGGTTCCGGCGACGATTTCCTGCGAGGCGGCGGCGGCGCAGATCGGATCGACGGCGGCACCGGCAGCGACACCCTGGTGTTCGGGCGCGCCGGGGGATACTCGTCCGACCTGACCGGTCTCTCGGACAACACCAGCAGCGATGCCGGGGTGACCGTCACGCTGGCGAGCACCAATTCCGGCAGCGGCGGCACCGGACGCTTCGGCGATGCCGAGGGCGACACCTACACCTCGATCGCCAACGTCATCGGCACCGAGAGCCGCGACGTCATCACGGGCACGAACGGGCGCTTCGTCGGCACCTTCCCGTCGGGCGGCCTGACGGTCGTGGACGGCAACAACATCCTCGACGGCCGAGGCGGCGACGACGCGCTCTCCGGCAAGGGCGGCGACGACACCCTCCGCGGCGGCACGGGTCGGGACAGTCTCCTCGGCGGCAGCGGGAAGGACAGCCTCTGGGGGGGCGACGACAACGACACGCTGATCGGCGGGAGCGGCGCGGACAAGATCAGCGGCGGCAACGGGATCGACACGGTCTCCTACAGCGATAGCGCAGCCGGCGTGACCGTCTCGCTCGCCGGCGGGATCGGCAGGGGCGGCGACGCCGAAGGCGACGAGATCCGCGCCTTCGCCGGCCGCGAGTTGAGCCCGGCGGACTGGGTCGAGAACGCGGTCGGCTCGGCCTTCGCCGACATCCTCTACGGCAACGAACTGGTCAACACGCTCACCGGCAACGGCGGAAACGACGCCCTGTTCGGGGGCGCGGGCGCCGACACGCTCTACGGCGACGACCTGTTCGGTGCCGGCAACGACACGCTGGAGGGCGGAGCCGGCGCGGATCGGCTGATCGGCGGTTTCGGCATCGACACCGCCTCCTATCTCGGCAGCGCCTCGGGCGTTCTCGTCAACCTTGCGACCGGCGCGGCCAATGGAGGCGACGCGAGCGGCGATACCTTCGGTGACATCGAGAACGTGACGGGCTCGGATCATAACGACGAACTGCACGCCGCGGTGAACTTCAACTTCGATGGAAGCCGTTTCGGCAGCACGCTGAACGGTGCGCGAGGGAACGACGCCCTGTACGGCGGGGACGCCAACGACACCCTGAACGGGGGCCTCGGCGCCGATCGGCTCTATGGCGGAAAGGGCGACGACGTCATCTACGTCGATGCGGGCGATCTCGTCTTCGAGGCGGCCGACGCCGGCACCGACACGGTCATCACCGAGGTCAGCTTTTCCCTCAGCGATGTACAACACATCGAGACGGTGAAGACATTCTCGCCCTTCTCGACCGCCGCGATCAATCTGTCGGGAAACACGTTCGCCAATACGCTCGAGGGCAATAGCGGCGCCAATCTCCTCAGCGGCGGCGGCGGTGCCGACACGCTCAACGGCGGCGCGGGCGCCGACCGCCTGATCGGCGGGACCGGCGACGATGCCTTCGTCGTCGACAACGCCGGCGACCTCGTGTTCGAGGCCTCGGGCGGGGGCGTCGACCGGGTGTTCGCCTCGACCAGCTACGCGCTCCAGGCCGGGCAGGAGATCGAGGCGCTGCAGCTCCTCGCCTCGACCGGCTCGGCCGGCCTCAACCTGACCGGCAACGAGATCAGCCAGTCGCTGGTGGGCAACAACGGCGCCAACGTCATCAACGGCGGCGTCGGCCGCGACGCGATGACCGGCCGGGGCGGCGGCGACACCTATATCGTCGACAATCTCGGCGACCGCATCACCGAGGCGGCGGGCGGCGGGCGCGACACGGTGCTGGCCTCGGCGAGCTACGTGCTGGGGGAGGGCCAAGAGATCGAGGCGCTGCAACTGCTGGCCTCGACCGGCTCGGCGCGGTTCAACCTCTCCGGCAACGCGTTCGGCCAGTCGCTGGTGGGCAACAGCGGCGCCAACGTGCTCGACGGCCGGGGCGGCGGCGACGTGCTGACCGGCCGGGGCGGAGCGGACAGCTTCGTCTTCTCGACGGCGCTCGGCGCGGGCAACGTCGACCGGATCGCCGACTTCGCGGCCGAGGATACGGTGCGGCTGTCGAAAGACGTCTTCTCCGCGCTGGCGCCGGGACAGCTCGCCGAGAGCGCGTTCAAGAACATCAGCACGGGGACCGCGGATGCGAACGACCGCATCCTGTACAAGCAGACCACGGGCGAGCTGTTCTACGACGCGGACGGCTCGGGCAGCGGAGCGGCGATGAAGTTCGCCGTGCTCGACAACAAGGCCGCGCTCACGGCAGCCGATTTTCTGGTTGCATGAGCCACAGAGTGAGGGGTGCTCTCAGAACGCCCCTCACGCCCGGGCCGTTGGTCGTTCGTCCGCCCGCGTGGTGTCGCGCGGCGTCCGCCTCTCGAACTTCCTCGCCCAGCCGCGCCGTTGCCGCTTCAGCCCAGCCCCGCCGGCCCCACGGCGGCGCGGCCCCAACGTGCGGTGCAGGCGTCGAGGGCGCCTATCAGTCTCGCCGAGCGCTCCCGTCGAGACGGCCGATCAGCGCCCGCTGCGAGCCTGCCAACGGCACGCAGTCGGCCGTCGGATCGTCGCGCAGCATCGTCCTGCGCCCGCTAAACGCGTGCATCGAGCCTCCGAATTATTTAGAACAAAACGTGAACGAACTCGATCGGCGGGCGCGGTTCACCGAGGATCGAGGCGGGGGCTAAAGGGCGTGGGGAGCGCTGTGGACGCAGAGCGAAAAGCGCAGTGACGGTTCAGCGTTTCCACTGCACTTGTGGCGGCGGCGGGGTGGGGGCGACGCCGTCTTCGACCTCACCGGCCGCTGGATCCCGCGGCTGCAGGCGCCGACCCCTCGGGCCGATCGCGTCGCGCGGGAACTCATGGATCGGGCACCCGGTACGGATTGGACAGGTTGGCTCGTTGACGTGCACGACGCGCGGGGCCGGCGCGTGTCGATGCGCTCGTTCGCGCATGCGGGCTCGGGGCGGAGGGGGTGAAACGATGGGGATGAAGGCGAGCTACGTCGTGCAGCCGTTCGAGCTGCACCGGAAACGGCTGCGGCCGGCGCGCCAGGAGGCGGCGCAGTCGGAAAGCGGCGCGCTCAAGAAGGCGGAGAACCTCGCCAAGCGCATGCCGGGCGCGGCCGCGCTTCGGATCGTCGCCGACGACGAGACCGGCGAACTGGAGAGCGCGACGATCCTCGAAGCCTTCGGCGAGGTGCCGGACGACTTCGCCGAAAGCCTCCAGGGCGGGTAGACCGCCAGCAGAAAAGGACAGCATGCATGGCACACAAGCCGAAATCCGCCGCCGAGACCAAGGCGCGCGACCTGGGGCTGGCGCTGGCCCGCATCGCCGAGAGCGAGGGCAGGCCGGCCAGCATCGGCGTGGACAGCCTGCGGCGGGCGAGCCCGCGCCTGACGCCGCTGGCGATCGGGCAGATGGTGCGCAAGCAGCGCGACATGGTCGAGGCGACCCTGGCCGAGCGCGGGCTGGCCCTCGCCGACTATGCCGACCAGGGGCCCGGCCGCGGCATGACGTTCACGATCGAGGACGCGGCGTGATACCCATCGGCGATGACCATGACTCATCGCCGATGGCCCGCGCGACGGCGCGGCGGCGGTCGTCCGCCGGACGCATGGAGCAGGACCATCGGTCCTGATCCACGCAGCTTGGTATAAGGGGCCGCGGCAGGAGACAGTCCGAGGTGTCATCCCCTGTCTGCAGGTTCAGGACGGCGACGGCTGCCGTCATATCCTGCGCGTCTCCGGCGTTCGGGCCTTCCGCAGAGCGGCCTCGACGACCCATCGCCCTGGGCCCAAGCCTCACAACCCCTCGAGGCCGTGGCTTGAGAACAACGCTTACAAAATTGCGGCAGTTCAAGCAAAGCAGCGTCAGGGGCCGTGCTTCGGCACCGAAATATGCTGATTCCATTTTTCCGCAAGACTGACGTCTAACTGCGAATTACACACAAATATCTTTAGGTTCAGAAACTTTCGATCTTGTCGTCATTCAGGAAGAACCCCTTTTGCAAAATCCTTATTTGTCAAAGACTTGGCGCCGCGCCGCGATATCTTTTTATTAAAAAATCAACGATAGGCTTCCAAGTGCTTGAGTGTGCATTCGCGGGCCTGCAGGTACGGCACGAAAATGTCTGAAAATTTTCTCCATGCGAACGCGTTCGGACTTCTCGCGGGTCAAAACGCACGCTCTGGCAAGAGCGCCACACCGGATATGCAATTCAACGCCCTCCGCCGCCACACAAGCGAGCTGCCAGACCGACATGCGGCATTCGCCTCTCCGGACGTGGCGGAGCGCGGAGGTTATGAGGCCGGGCCCATCGAAACAGCCGAACTTTTGCGAGTAACCTTGGAGAACATCATTCAAGGCATTATTTATTATGGGCCTGATCAGCGCGTACGGGTTCACAATGTTCGCGCGCAGGAAATTCTCGGATTGCCGTCGCACATCCTTCGCAGCGGAGCGCATATGCGTGACGTCCACGGCTTCCTTAAGGGACAGGGCGAATTTGCCGATGACGTCGACTACCTCGGCCGCATGGTCGTGAGCGGTGACCCGTCGTCCGTGCCCAAGGTCTTCGAAAGGGTCCGCCCCAACGGAACGACGATCGAGATTCGGGGCACGCAACTCCACGACGGCGGCGTCGTCTGGACGTTTACGGACATTACGCAGCGTAAGGCCGCCGAGGCACGGATCGAGCACATGGCGTTGCACGACGCGCTCACGGGCCTTCCCAACCGCGTCCTGTTCGGTCTGCGCCTCGACCGTGCCGTGAAACAGGCCACCGCCTACCCGTCTCGAAACGCCGTGCTCGCGTTGGATCTCGACCGCTTCAAGCTCGTCAACGACAGCTACGGGCACGCCGCGGGCGATCAACTCCTTTGCATCGTCGCCGAGCGCCTCGGTGCCGTCGTTCCCGCGGGCGGAACCGTCGCTCGCCTGGGCGGCGACGAATTCGCTGTGATCCTCACCGACCTTGGTCGTGACGCGGAGGTGATACGCGTTTGTGAGAGCATCGTCGCCACGTTGGGCGAGCCGTTTCCGCTCGACAGTGCAGAGGTCGAGATCGGCGTCAGCGTGGGTGGCGCCCTCCTTCTCGATGACGGCGCGAGCGCGGACGAGATCCTGCGGCGTGCCGACATGGCCCTTTTCGAGGCGAAGGCCGCCGGGCGTGGTACCTACTGCATGTACGAGAAGACAAATTACTGCATGTTCGAGAACGCGGCCCATACGCGTGGCAGGCTGACGAAATCGGCCGACCGCTGGCCGGGCCCGTGACGGCCGTCGGTCGTCACGCGGCCTGTGCAGACGATCGATCCATCGCCACGCCCGGCCCCCGCATGCGTGCTCCGACGGAACGCTGTCCCGGAGCCCCACCCATGCCCGAGCGCCTCGGCGACGACGACCGGCGGCGGGTGGCGCGCGCAGCGGGCCCCGGAATCGCGGCACCGGAATCGCGGCACCGGAATCGCGGCACCGGAATCGCGGCTCTTGGGCTCGTGGAGTCAGGCGCGCGCCGTGCGGGCGTGACGCAGGCGGAAGAAGAGGCCGACCGCCAGGGTGAGGGCGAGGCCCGCGGCGGCGAGCGCGTAGTGGAGCATCGGCTCGTCCAGCGGCAGGTAGGGCATCAGGTAGGTCTTCACGTAGCGGTCCGAGGCGATGATCCCGCCCGCGACCCAGCCCAGCAACGCGGCGCCCGCCCAGATGAGGACGGGAAAGCGCGTGAGCAGCCCCGAGATCAGGGTGCTGCCGGCGATGACGACCGGGATCGACAGGAGCACGCCGAAGGCCATCAGCCAGAGGTTGCCGTGGGAGAGGGCGGCGATGGCCAGCACGTTGTCCAGGCTCATGCCGGCATCCGCGATGGCGATGGTGGTGACCGCCCCCAGCAGCGTGCTGCTCGCCTGGGTCTCCTCGTCCTCGGCGCCGTGATCGATCACCAGCTTGGCCGCGACCCAGAGCAGGAACAGGCCGCCGACGAGGCTCAGGCCCGGCATGGCGATCAGCCACGCCACGCCGAACGCGAAGACGATGCGCAGGCCCACCGCCGCGGTGGCGCCCAGCACGATGCCCATGCGCCGCTGCGCGGGCGGAAGCCGCGAGCATACCATCGCGATCACGACGGCGTTGTCCCCCGACAGCAGCAGGTCGATCCACACGATGCCGGCGAGGGCGGCCCAGAAATTCGCGTCCATCGCGGGTCCCCTCGGGCAGGAAAGCGGCGGCTCGAAGGCCGCCGCGCCGCCCCCGGCACCTGCGGTTCACGCGCAGGCTTCGGCCGTCACAGCCGGCGCAGGGCCACGCTCTCGATCCGGTGGCTCGCGCCCTTGGCCAGGATCAGGCTCGCCCGCTGGCGCGTCGGCAGGATGTTGTCGCGCAGGTTCGGCAGGTTGATCGTCGTCCAGAGCCGGTCGGCGATCTCCAGCGCCTCGGCCTCGCCGACCTCGGCGTATTTGCGGAAGTAGGAGAGGGGATCGCGGAAGGCGGTCTGGCGCAGGCGCAGGAACCGGTTGACGTACCAGCGGTGCAGGTCGTCCTCGTGCCCGTCGAGATAGATCGAGAAGTCGAAGAAGTCGGACACGAAGGGAATCGCCGTGCCGTCCCGCGGCAGGCGGGCGGGCTGGAGCACGTTCAGCCCCTCGACGATGAGGATGTCGGGGGATTCGATCACCTGCTCCTCGCCGGGCACCACGTCGTAGACGAGGTGGGAGTAGACCGGCGCGGCGACCCGCCGATGTCCCGCCTTGATGTCGGCGAGGAAGCGCAGCAGGGCGGCGCTGTCGTAGCTCTCCGGAAAACCCTTCCGCTCCATCGCGCCTAAGCGCAGGAGCTCGGCGTTCGGGTGCAGGAACCCGTCGGTGGTGATGAGATCGACCTTCGGAGTATTGGGCCAGCGGGCGAGCAGGGCCTTGAGCACCCGTGCCGTGGTCGACTTGCCGACGGCGACCGAGCCGGCGAGCCCGATGATGTAGGGCACCTTGGCCTCGCGCTCGGCCAAGAGGAAGCGTTGCGTGGCCTTGAACAGCCCTTGCGTCGCCGCGACGTAGAGCGAGAGCAGCCGCGAGAGCGGCAGGTAGATCGCCACGACCTCCTCGATCGAGATCGGGTCGTTGAGCGATTGCAGCCGGCCGATATCCTCGGCGGTGAGCGTCAAGGGTGCGTCGGCGCGCAGATGCGCCCACTCCTCGCGGGAAAAAATCCGGTAGGGGGAGAGGCGGCCCGGCCCCTCTCCGGTCACCGGATTCTGCCGCTCCGCGGGCTCGATCCCGGCCGACGGGATCGGGGCGCCGATCACGTGTGCCTCCGCGCCGCCTTCTCGGCCAGCCCGCTCTGCGCCGTTCGCCGCCCCAACTCCGCCATCACGTCCGAGAGCGGCACGCCCCCGGCCTTCAGAGTCACGATCAGGTGATAGAGCACGTCCGCGGCTTCCGACGTGAGCGCCTTGCGGTCGCCTTGCACCGCGGCGATGGCCGCCTCGACCGCCTCCTCGCCGAGCTTCTTGGCGGCCTTGGCCGGCCCCTCGGAGAGGAGCTTGGCCGTGTAGGAGGTGTCGGGGGGCTGGCCGGCCCGGCTGTCCACCAGGGCGGCGAGGTCGTCGAGGGTGAAGGTCGTCATGGAATCCGGCGCTTGGACCCGTCCGCTGCGACATCGAAGGATCGGATGCCGGCTCAGCGGACCCTGCGCAGGGGCGGCGCCCCGGTCAAGGGCCGGGGCGCGGCAGGGCTGACGGATCGCTTCGACTGATGTGGACGCGCTCGTCCGGTTACACGGACCGGAGTCCGTGCGCCCGGCGGACGAAAGCCGCCGCCCGGTCTCGTCCCTTCTGCGCGCAGGAAATTACCGCGCGCAGCCGTTCTCCCGCTCCTGACGCACGATGTCGGCGACGGTGGCGCGCTGGCGGGCCGAGAGCGGCACGTCGGCGAGATCGTCGTACTTGCAGCCGGCATTGCCGAAGGCGCGGATCGCCCGCTCGGTGCGGAAGCAGTAGCCCGCGTCCTTGTAGATCGCGTTGCGCTCGCCCCACAGCTCGTCGCAGGGGAATGCCGCCGCGGCAGGAGTCGCCGCGCAGGCGAGGAGGGCGGACAGGGCGAGACGTCGCATCGATGGGCTCCGGTGGTGCACGATCAGGCCGCCCGCAGCGGAAGCGAGCGGCTCGGCTCGCGACCGTAGCCGCGGATATCGATCCGGTCGCCCGCAATCTCGACGACGGCGAAGGCGGAGGTGTCCGGCGTGTCCACCATCCCGCAGAAATTGACGAAGTGGATGCCGTGGGCCTGCCCGTAATTGCCCGCGTGGTTGTGGCCGTTGAAGTAGGCCAGAACATTGGGAAAGCGCGCCAGCACCGCGACGATCTCGCCCGAATCCCACAGGTTGTGCGGGTTCTCGGGGAGGACCGGGTAGTGGTTCATCACGACGACGCGTTCGCCAGCACGCTGCGCCGCCGCGAGCGTCCGCTCGAGCCACGCGCGTTGCGCGGCCCCGAGCGAGCCGTTCCAGGGCTTGGCGTTCGGCAGGCCCGCCGCCTTGGCCGCCGCCAGCCGCTCCTGCGCGAGCTGCCAGCGCGGATCGCCCTGAGGGGGCGCGAACAGCGACACGTCGTTGCCGTCGAGCACGACGAAGCGTACGCCCTGGACCACGAAGTCGTAATACGACCCCGGCATGTCGAGCCGGTCGACCACCTGTCCGAGATGCGCGGCGCCGACCTCGAAATCGTGGTTGCCGAGGACGAAGCGGGTCTCGTGGCGAAGCTTTCGATAGAGCGGCAGGATGCGCTCGAAGCTCGAAAAGTCGCGGTCGATCACGTCGCCGAGCGTCACGACGAAGCGCAGATCCTGCGCGTTCAGGGTCTCGACGGCCGCCGAGAGCTTGTCGAGGCTGTTGGCGTAGTAGCGGCCCATCGCGGTGTTCGGCGGCGCGTCGGCATATTGCGGGTCGGCGATCACGCCGAAGCGCAGCGGCGGGTTCTGCGCCCGCGCGGGTCCGGTCAGCAGCGCGGCGCTGCCGGCAAGAACGGTACGGCGGGACAGCATGGCGGCCTCCTCGAACAGATGACGGCAAAACCCTCGCGGCCCCGCATGAAAGGCCGATGACACGCAGCCCGACCGGCGCCGACGCCCTTTCCCCTGGGGGCGGAACCACACTACAAGGCGGGCGCGGACGGAGCGAACCGGCCGACGATATCAGGGCATTCTCGACACTCAGATGCGCAACGCCAGCATCAGCCGCCGCACGGCGGAGACCGACGTCTCCGTCTCGCTCGACCTCGACGGCACCGGCAAGGCCGCGATCGCCACCGGCGTCGGCTTCCTCGACCACATGCTGGAGCTGTTCGCGCGCCACGCCCTGTTCGACGCCGAGATCAAGGTGACCGGCGACCTCCACGTCGATCAGCACCACACCACCGAGGATGCCGGCATCGCCCTGGGGCAGGCCTTCGCCAAGGCGCTCGGCGACAAGCGCGGCATCGCGCGCTACGCCGACATTCACCTGCCGATGGACGAGACCCTGAGCCGGATCGCCATCGACATCTCGGGCCGCCCGTTCCTGGTCTTCAGGACCGCGTTCCGTGTGGAAAAGATCGGGCAGTTCGACACCGAACTGGTGCGCGAGTTCTTCCAGGCCTTCGCGATGAATGCCGGGATCACGCTGCACGTCGAGACGCTCTACGGCGAGAACGCCCACCACATCGCCGAGAGCCTGTTCAAGGGGCTGGCCCGCGCCTTGCGGAAGGCCGTGGCGGTCGATCCGCGCGAGGACGGGCGCGTTCCCTCCACCAAGGGCACCCTTTGAAGGGCGGATCACATGCGCACCTACACGCTGCACGTTCCCGAGGGCGCCGCCCGCGGCGATGCCCTGGCCCTCGACCGGGCGCAGATCGTGCGCGACGGCTTCGCCCCGCGCGCCTTCGCCTTCACGGTGCTGTGGTTTCTCTGGCACCGGCTCTGGCTCGCCGCGATCCTCGTCTTCGCCGGGCTCGTCGCCTTGAGCGTCGCCGGCCACGCGCTCGGCCTGTCGCCGGTGGCGGGCCTGATCGTCACGGGGCTTGCGAGCCTTCTGATCGGGCTGGAGGCCTCGTCGCTGCGCCGCTGGACCTATGGCCGCCGCGGCCTCCCCGCCCGCGATGCGGTGATCGCGGCCTCGCACGAGGAGGCCGAGATGAAGCTCGCCGCCCGCTGGCTCGACCGCGACGCCGCCGCGCGCCCCGCGCCGACGGCCCGCCTCGCCGCGCGCCGCGACGAGGACACGGCGCTCGGCTTCTTCCCGGCGCGCGAGGGCCTGCGGTGAGCGGACAGACCGTCGCGATCATCGATTACGGCTCGGGCAACCTCCACTCGGCGGTCAAGGCGTTCGAGCGCGCCGCCCGCGAGGCGGGCGAGGACGACACCCGCATCGTTCTCACCGATGCCCCCGAGACCGTGGCGGCGGCCGACCGGATCGTGCTGCCGGGCGTCGGCGCCTACGCCGATTGCCGCCGCGGGCTCGATTCCGTGCCCGGCATGGTCGAGGCCCTGACGGATGCCGTGCGCCGCGACGGCAAGCCCTTCCTCGGCATCTGCGTCGGCATGCAGCTCATGGCGAGCCGCGGCCTCGAATACGAGGTGACCGCGGGCCTCGGCTGGATACCCGGCGATGTCGGCCCGATCGTCCCCGCCGACCCGGCGCTCAAGATCCCCCATATGGGCTGGAACACGCTGATCGGCGACCGCGGCCATCCGCTCCTCGACGGGATCGAGACCGGCGCACACGGCCTGCACGCCTACTTCGTCCACAGCTTCGCCCTCAAGCCGGCCGAGCCCGCGGACGTGGTGGCCCATGCCGAGTACGGCGGCCCGATCACCGCGATGGTGGCGCGGGACAACATGGCCGGCACGCAGTTCCACCCCGAGAAGAGCCAGCGGCTCGGCCTCGCGCTCATCGCCAACTTCCTGCGCTGGCGCCCTTAGAGCGCATTTCGACGAAGCGGATACCGGTTCGTCGTCAGAATGCGCGGCAAAACAGAAGCTTGGAGACGCCGACCTGATGCAATCCGGTCGGGGACGGCTCCAGACCCCTCGAACGAGACGAGCAGACGCGTGATCCTGTTTCCGGCCATCGACCTCAAGGAAGGGCGCTGCGTCCGCCTCGTGCAGGGGGACATGGCCCAGGCCAAGGTCTTCAACGACGACCCCGCCGACCAAGCCGCCACCTTCGAGCGCCAGGGCTTTTCCTGGCTGCACGTGGTCGACCTCGACGGCGCCTTCGCCGGCGCGCCGCGCAACGCCGCGGCGGTGGAAGCAATCCTGGCGCGGGTCAAGATGCCGGTGCAGCTCGGCGGCGGCGTGCGCGAGATGCGCACGCTGGAGGGCTGGATCGAGAAGGGGGTGAGCCGCGTCATCATCGGCACGGCCGCGGTGCGCGATCCGGCCTTCGTCCGCGAGGCCGCGCGCCGCCATCCGGGCAAGATCGCGGTCGGCATCGACGCCAAGGACGGGCGGGTCGCGGTCGAGGGCTGGGCCCAGACCTCGTCCATGACCGCCGAGGATCTCGGCCGCCGCTTCGAGGATGCCGGCGTCGCGGCCATCATCTACACCGACATCGCCCGCGACGGCATCCTGAAGGGCCTCAACATCGAGATGACGCTCGCGCTGGCGAACGCCGTGCGCATTCCGGTCATCGCCTCCGGGGGGCTGGCCTCCATGGCCGACGTCGATCGCCTGCTGGAGCCCGATTGCGCGGTGCTGGCCGGCGCCATCACGGGGCGCGCCCTCTACGACGGCCGCATCGACCCGGCGGAAGCGCTCGCCGCCATCGCACGCTCCCAGGGGACCGCGACGCCGTGATAGGATGCGGGCAGGAGGCTCGCATGACCGCCCTCAAAGCCACCAAGCCGCCTCACCCCGGCACAGCGTACGAGCACGACTTCTATACGTGGACCCAGGAGCAGGGCGCACGCCTGCGCGCGGGCGACGTGTCGGGCCTCGACTTCGCGAACCTGGCAGAGGAGGTCGAGAGCTTGGGACGCAGCCAGTTCGATAGCCTCGTCAGCCTTTGGTGCATCGTGCTGCTCCACATGCTCAAATACGACCATCAGCCCGGCCGGCGAACACGAAGCTGGCTCATCTCGATCCGGACCCATCGAAATCGTGCGGAAGATATCCTTGCGGACAATCCGGGCCTGAAAGGCAGACTAGCGGAGGCCGTCGGTCGGGCTTACCGGGACGCCCGGCTCGATGCCTCGAAGGAAACGCGGCTCGCCCTGAAGAACTTCCCCCAAATCTGCCCCTACACCCTCGACGACATCCGGTCGCGGCCCTTCCCCGTCGATCCCGACGACACGACCGCCTGAGAGACATGACCTTGCTCAAGACCCGCATCATCCCCTGCCTCGACGTGAAGGACGGGCGCGTCGTCAAGGGCGTGCAGTTCCTCGAACTGCGCGACGCGGGCGATCCGGTGGAATCGGCCAAGGCCTACGACGCGGCGGGGGCCGACGAGCTGTGCTTCCTCGACATCACCGCGAGCCACGAGGCCCGCGGCACGCTGCTCGACGTGGTGAGCCGCACGGCGGAGGCCTGCTTCATGCCGCTCACCGTGGGCGGCGGCGTACGCACCGTGGCCGATGTCCGCACCCTGCTCCTCGCGGGCGCCGACAAGGTCGGGATCAACACGGCCGCCGTGAAGAACCCCGAACTGGTGGCGGAGGCGGCGGAAAAGTTCGGCGACCAGTGCATCGTCGTGGCGATCGACGCCAAGCGGGTCTCGGGTCCCGGCGAACCGGCCCGCTGGGAAATCTTCACGCATGGCGGGCGCAACCCGACGGGAATCGACGCGGTGGAGTTCGCCCGAAGGATCTCGGAGGGCGGGGCAGGGGAGTTGCTGGTCACCTCCATGGACAAGGACGGCACCCGCTCCGGCTACGACCTCGCGCTGACGCGGGCGATCACCGACGCGGTGCGGGTGCCGGTGATCGCCTCGGGCGGCGTCGGCGGGCTCGACGACCTCGTGGCAGGCGTGCGCGACGGCGGCGCGAGCGCGGTGCTGGCCGCCTCGATCTTCCATTTCGGGGAAGCCACGGTCGGCGAGGCCAAGGCCCACATGGCCGCCGCGGGCCTCGCGATGCGGCTCGATCCGTAACCGCTACCGCGGCGCCCCCGCCGCCGCCTTCGCGGCGGTCCGCAGGGCATCGAGCAGCGCGCCCTCGATGAGCAGGGCCGAGCCGTAATGGAACTCGATGTCGAAGGCGTGGCGCGAGTTCATGGAGAGCGAGGCGCTCTGCATCGCCACCATCCGGCCCGCCTCGTCGAACAGGCCCGAGCCCGAGCCGCCGTAGCCGTCGTTGCAATCGTGGCGGGCGCGGCGGGTGCCGCCCTCCGTCGGCGGATCGACCCGGCGGATCGAGCAGGTCTCCAGGCTGTTGTCGCCGCGGTAGTTCCCGTGGCCGCCCGGCGACACCATGGTGACCGGAAGCGTCAGGTCGCCCGTCGTCAGGTCCGGCGGCGCCTCGGGCAGGGGCTGGATCGGCGCCTCGGCGGCCTGGACGAGGCGCAGCAGCGCCCAGTCGTCGGTGATGTGCAGCCGTTCCGCATCCCGCGCCACGCCGAGAGCCAAGCTGTCGGCGACGAAATCGTAGTTGCGCCCGCCGATCTGGAAGTAGCAATCCGAGACGATCCGCGTCGTCTCGAGCTGCCGGTTGCGGAAGTTGTGGGCGTTCAGCATCACCAGCGTCGGCGCGCCGATCAGCCACGCGGCCGCCGCCTTGCGCGGCACCCCGTCGGGGCGGCGGCACCACAGGACGCCGGCCCCCGGGAAGCGCAGACGATCGTCCGCGGTCAGATCGCGGCGCCCGTCGCGCGGATAGAGCGCGCCGGTCTGGTCCACGTCGTTCTGCCCATCAATCTGCCCATCGATCGGATCGGACGCGCAGGCCGGTGAGAGCCCGAGCCCCACCGCGAGACCGGCGAGCACGAGCGCGCGCATCGGACGCCGCCACGCGGCCAAGCCACCTCCTCCCATGGACAAAATGTCTCCCCCCCACTGCCGGTCGGGCCGCATCGGCGAGGACCCGTTGGAGCGAAGTGGTGGCGCGCAGAGCAAGACCGGTCAAGTGTGCACTGCACCTACCGGACGGCAAACTTAAGTTTGCCTTATGCTCCCGCCAACAAATGTCGGACCACCTGAAGACATGTCCTCCAATAAAGTCCTAGAAAATATAGGCGAAGGGGCGCTAATAAGTCTTTCATAAGGCCGCACTGCTCTAAGGGAATGCTTAGAGATCCGCTGCGGACCGCTGATCGACTTGGAAGCGAGCCTGGACCTCGGACGTAGAAATCTGAGTGGTGCCGCGAGGCCGAAAGGCGTGGCGGTTGAGCGAGGAGACGCAGGATGAGCAGATACGTGACATCGGTCTCGGCACTGGCGATGCTGGCGCTCGCGCCGGTGGCCCTGTCGAGCGGGGCGTTCGCCAACGACAAGCTGGTCGAGCTGTCCAAGAGCGACGACAACTGGGTGATGCCCGGTAAGAACTACGATTCGAACAACTTCAGCGATCTCAAGCAGATCAACAAGTCGAACGTGAAGCAGCTCAAGCCGTCGTGGACCTTCTCCACCGGCCTGCTGAACGGCCACGAGGGCGCGCCGCTCGTCGTCGACGGCAAGATGTACATCCACACCTCGTTCCCGAACAACACGTTCGCCCTGGGGCTGGACGATCCGGGCACGATCCTGTGGCAGGACAAGCCCAAGCAGAACCCGGCAGCCCGCGCGGTCGCCTGCTGCGACCTCGTCAACCGCGGTCTCGCCTACTGGCCGGGCGACGGCAAGACCCCGTCGCTGATCCTCAAGACGCAGCTCGACGGCCACGTCGTGGCGCTCAACGCCGAGACCGGCGAGACGGTGTGGAAGGTCGAGAACTCCGACATCAAGGTCGGCTCGACGCTCACGATCGCCCCCTACGTCGTGAAGGACAAGGTGATCATCGGGTCCTCGGGCGCCGAGCTCGGCGTGCGCGGCTACCTCACCGCCTACGACGTGAAGACCGGCGGCCAGGTGTGGCGCGCCTACGCCACGGGTCCGGACAAGGACCTGCTGCTGGCCGACGACTTCAACGTCAAGAACGCCCATTACGGCCAGAAGGGCCTCGGCACCGGCACCTGGGAAGGCGACGCCTGGAAAATCGGCGGCGGCACCAACTGGGGCTGGTACGCCTACGATCCGGGCACCAACCTGATCTACTTCGGCACCGGCAACCCGGCGCCGTGGAACGAGACCATGCGTCCGGGCGACAACAAGTGGACCATGACGATCTTCGGCCGCGACGCCGACACCGGTGAAGCCAAGTTCGGCTACCAGAAGACCCCGCACGACGAGTGGGACTACGCCGGCGTCAACGTCATGATGCTCTCCGAGCAGAAGGACAAGGACGGCAAGGCCCGCAAGCTGCTGACCCATCCGGACCGCAACGGCATCGTCTACACGCTCGACCGCACCGACGGCACGCTGGTCTCGGCCAACAAGCTCGACGACACGGTCAACGTGTTCAAGTCGGTCGACCTGAAGACCGGCCAGCCAGTGCGCGACCCCGAGTACGGCACCCGGATGGACCACCTCGCCAAGGACATCTGCCCCTCGGCGATGGGCTACCACAACCAGGGTCACGACTCCTACGATCCGAAGCGTGAACTGTTCTTCATGGGCATCAACCACATCTGCATGGATTGGGAGCCCTTCATGCTTCCCTATCGTGCGGGTCAGTTCTTCGTCGGTGCGACGCTGAACATGTATCCGGGCCCGAAGGGCGACCGTCAGAACTACGAGGGTCTCGGCCAGATCAAGGCGTACAACGCGATCACCGGCGACTACAAGTGGGAGAAGATGGAGCGCTTCGCGGTGTGGGGCGGCACCATGGCGACCGCGGGCGACCTCGTGTTCTACGGCACGCTCGACGGCTACCTGAAGGCCCGCGACTCCGACACGGGTGACCTTCTCTGGAAGTTCAAGATCCCGTCCGGCGCCATCGGCTACCCGATGACCTACTCCCACAAGGGCAACCAGTACGTCGCCATCTACTACGGCGTCGGCGGCTGGCCGGGCGTGGGCCTCGTGTTCGACCTCGCCGACCCGACCGCCGGTCTCGGCGCGGTGGGCGCCTTCAAGAAGCTCGCCAACTACACCCAGATGGGCGGCGGCGTGATCGTCTTCTCGCTCGACGGCAAGGGTCCCTACGACGATCCGAACGTCGGCGAGTGGAAGTCGGCCGCCAAGTAAGTCGAACGACCGACTCCTCCCTCTCTCTTTCGGGAGAGAGGGAGCAGCAAGGACGGCGCGGCTCTCGTTCCCCTCGGCGCCGCGCCGTTCCGGCCCTGCCTCCGACCTCGGAGGAACAGCCAGAAAATCCGGATCGCGGCACCATAAGCCGGCACCGGAACCGTCGCCCCGAACGACGATCCCAAAAAAGAATCCCAGAGGAAACGAACGATGCCGCTCGCGAACGGACGCCGCCGCGCGACCGCCCCAGCTGTCGCCCTGGCCGCCCTCTTCGGTCTCGCCGGCCCCGCCCTGGCGCAGGAGAAGGCCGCCCCCGCCCCGGCCAAGGCCGATCCGGGGACCTTGCGCGTCTGCGCCGCCGAGCAGCCGCCGCTCTCGATGAAGGACGGCTCCGGCCTGGAGAACAAGATCGCCACCGCGGTGGCCGAGGCGATGGACCGCAAGGCCCAGTTCGTCTGGATCGGCAAGCCCGCGATCTACCTCGTGCGCGACGGCCTGGAGAAGAACATCTGCGACGTGGTGGTCGGGCTCGACGCCGACGACGAGCGCGTGCTGACCACCAAGCCGTATTACCGCTCCGGCTACGTCTTCATCACCCGCGCCGACCGCGACCTCGACATCAAGTCCTGGAGCGATCCGCGGCTGAAGGAGATCGACCACATGGTGGTCGGCTTCGGCACCCCCGGCGAGGCGATGCTCAAGGACATCGGCCGCTACGAGGAGGACATGGCCTACCTCTACTCGCTGGTGAATTTTCGCGCGCCGCGCAACCAATATACCCAGATCGATCCGGGCCGGATGGTCAGCGAAGTCGCGACCGGCAAGGCCGATGTCGCGGTGGCCTTCGGGCCCGACGTCGCCCGCTACGTGCGCGATTCCTCGACCAAGCTGCGCGTGACCCCGGTGCCGGACGACACCACCCGCAGCGACGGCCAGAAGATGCCGCAGAGCTTCGACCAGGCCATGGGCGTGCGCCGCGCCGACACCGCGCTGAAGGCCGAGCTCGACGCGGCCATCGCCAAGGCCAAGCCCCGCATCGAGGCGATCCTGAAGGAGGAGGGCGTGCCCGTCCTCCCGGTCTCGAACTGATCGCCGGAGCGCAGTCCGACGAAGCGGACACCGGTTCGTCGAAAGAATGCGCGGCAAAACAAAAATCGGAGGTGCCGGCCCCCACGGTCCGGCACCTCGGCCCAAGAAAAACTCCCAAAAAAATCTCAGGAAGCGACGAACAGCCCGATGACGCGAACCACAACGATCGGAACCGCCCTCGCGACGCTCGTCGTCCTCGGCGCGGCGAGCCTTCCCGCGCTCGCCCAGCCGCAATCGGCCCCGCAATCGGGCGTCGTGTTCCGCAACACGGTGACGGGCGAGAACCTCGACGTCAGCCAGGGCAAGGAAGGCGGCCGCGACACGGCGGCCGTCAAGAAATTCCTCGAGACCGGCGAGAACATCTACATCGACGACAAGTCGTGCCTGCGCAACGGCGAGAGCCTGTTCGCGACCTCGTGCTCGGGCTGCCACGGCCATTTGGCGGAAGGCAAGCTCGGCCCCGGCCTCAACGACAATTACTGGACCTATCCGTCGAACACGACCGATGTCGGCCTGTTCGCGACGATCTTCGGCGGCGCCAACGGCATGATGGGCCCGCACAACGAGAACCTGACGCCCGACGAGATGCTGCAGACCATCGCCTGGATCCGGCACCTCTACACGGGGCCGAAGCAGGACGCGCTCTGGCTCAACGACGAGCAGAAGAAAGCCTACACGCCCTACAAGCAGGGCGAAGTCATCCCGAAGGACGCCAAGGGCCAGTGCAAGCCGCTGGAGGAGTGATCCGTTCGGGGTTCGGGGCCGGGTGCTAACCGGCGCGATCGAGGGGGCGGCTCGCCGCTCGCGACAAACGCATCAAAAAACGGAGGAAACCATGAAGACCGTGCTCATCGCCGCCGTGTCGGTCATCGCCGCGGCCGGCTTCGCCGCGCCGGCCGCCGCCTATGACGGCACCAAGTGCAAGGCTCCGGGCAATTGCTGGGAGCCGAAGCCCGGCTTCCCGGAGAAGATCGCCGGCTCGAAGTACGATCCGAAGCACGACCCCAAGGAGCTGAACAAGCAAGCCGATTCCATCAAGCAGATGGAAGAGCGCAACAAGAAGCGCGTCGAGGCCTTCAAGAAGACCGGCAAGTGGGAATACGACGTCAGCAAGATTTCGTCGAACTGAGCTGCACGCTCACGCGCGTGAACCCTCCCCCCTCTGCGGGGGAGGGTGCCTCGCGGATGCGAGGCGGGAGAGGGGAGCGACACTTCCGGATCGTGCGGAGCCGGCCCCTCACCCGACCCCCTTCGGGGGCCACCCTCTCCCGCAGAGGGGAGAGGGATGCGCGCGGCGCTCGTAAAAACGAAAAAGGCCCATCCGGCGAATGAACACCCTGCGCCCCGGCGACGCGATGCTCACGGACTGGCGAGACGCCGCCACGCGCTTCGAGCGCGAGATCGCCAAGGCGGTGGTCGGCCAGGAGCGGGCGATCCGCCTCGTCACGATCGCGATCTTCGCCCGCGGCCACGTCATGCTCGAAGGCGATGTCGGCGTCGGCAAGACCACGCTGCTGCGCGCCGTCGCCCGCGGCTTGGGCGGCGCCTACGAGCGCGTCGAGGGGACGGTCGACATGATGCCGACCGACCTGATCTACCACACCTATCTCGGCGAGGACGGGCGCCCGCGGGTCGAGCCCGGCCCGGTGCTGCGGCAGGCCGAGGACCTGTCGGTGTTCTTCTTCAACGAGATCAACCGCGCCCGGCCCCAGGTCCACGCGCTGCTCCTGCGCATCATGGCCGAGCGCAGCGTCGCGGCCTTCAACCGCGAGTACCGCTTCCCCAACCTCCAGGTCTTCGCCGACCGCAACCGGGTCGAGCGCGAGGAGACCTTCGAGCTGCCGGCCGCCGCCCGCGACCGCTTCCTCATGGAGATCGGCATGGAGGCGCCGCGCGATGCGGAGGCCCGCCGGTCCCTGGTGTTCGATCCGCGCTTCCACGACACCGACCGCCTGATGGAGGCCGTCGGCGCGGGCGTGCTCGACCACGAGCGCATCGGCGCCATCGCCAGCGCGATCCAGCATTCGGTCCGCGCGGAAGGCCCGATCGAGGCCTACGTCGTCGGCCTGTGGGAGGCGCTGGTGCGCCCGGCCTCTGTCGGCATCCGCCTCTCCGGCATCGACATGGAGCGGCTGGTGCAGGGCGGCGCCTCGCCCCGCGGCGTCGCCTTTCTGGTCCGCGCCGCCCGCGTCCGGGCGTGGCTGGAAGGCCGCGACTGGCTGGTGCCGGAGGACATCCGCGCGGTCTTCCCCGAGGTGATGGCCCACCGCGTCTTCCTCGAACCGGTCTACGAGATGCGGCGCGCCGAGATCGTGCCGGAGCTGATCCGCGCCGTGTTCGACACGGTGCCGGCCCCGTGAGCGCCCCGGACGACGGGGCCGACATCGTCTACTGGCCGCGCTGGCGGCCCGGCGGCCACCGGGTCGGCGCCCATCGCGGTCGGCAGGCCGGGGGGCTCGGCACGTTCCGCGACACGGTGAGCTTCCTGCGCCTGCCGGACGCCCGGCGCATCGACATCCGGGCGTCGCTCCGCGATCCGTTCGAGGGCGTGGCGGTGCGCCGGTTCGAGGCGCGCAGCCCCGTCGAGACCTACGCACTGATCGACCTCTCGGCCTCCATGCGGTTTCGGGGTCGGGCCGACCGGCTCGGGCTCGCCGCCTCGTTCTGCACCGCGCTCGCCCGCTCGGCGACCCGCATCGGCGACGGCTTCGGCCTGATGGCCGCCGACGACGCCTTCCGCGACGACCTGTACCTGCCCGCCACCCGCCACCGCGCCGCGGCGACGCTCGCCGCCGCCCGGATCGGCGACGCGCACTGTGCGGGTGCCAGCGCCGAGGGGCTGATGGAAGCCGCGCGCCGGCTCGCGGGCCGGCCGAAACTCGTCTTCCTCGTTTCGGATTTCCGCTGGCCCGAGGCGACGGTCACCCGCATCCTCTCCGCGCTCGCGCTCCACGACGTGACGCCGGTGCTGCTCGCCGACACGGCGGAGGACGACGGCCTGCCGGCCTTCGGCCTCGTCGAACTCGACGATCTGGAGGGCGCCGGCCGCCGCCTCGTCTTCCTGCGCCCATCGCTCCGCCGCCGCTGGCGCCAGCGCGAGGCCGCCCGGATCGAGACCCTGCGCAGCCTCTGCGCCCCCTTCGCCCGCCCCCCCTTCCGGCTCGCCGACCGCTTCGACGCGGAAGCGCTGACCCGTCACCTGCTGACGACGTGACGATGCAGCTCTCTCCGACCACCAACCGACCCGAGGTTCGCGCTGACGCTGCCGCGTTCTTCCCCTCCCCACGGAACTCGGGCTTGCCCGAGTTCCGCACCTTGTTTGCCCAGATCGGGCAAGCCCGATCTGGGTGGGGAGGGGTAGGGGTGGGGGTCGCCCAGGATGAGACGGGACCGGTGCCTCCTGCACCACCCCCACCTCCCACCTCCTCCCCGCAAGGGGGAGGAGCGCGCGCGTGGAGAGCGCCGCGCTCGCTCGGCAGCCTCGTGCTGTTCGTCGCGCTGCTGCTCGCGACGCCGGCTCTCGCCCAGGTCCGCGGCGTCGAGCTGCGCGTGCCGCGCGCCTTCGGCTACTTCCTCGGCGACCTCGTGCAGGTGCAGGCCGACATCCGGGTCGATCCCGGCTTCACCGTGCAGCGCCCGTCGCTGCCCAAGCCCGGCCCGGTCACCTATTGGCTCGACCTGCGCGCGGTCACGGTCGAGGAGCGGCGCGAGGGCGACGCCCCCCTGATCCGCCTGCGCCTGACCTATCAGGACTTCTACGCGGCGCTGGATTCACGCACCCTCGACGTGCCGGGCTTTGCCGTGACGATCCAGAGCGACGGCAAGGAGGGGCTCACCACCGCCATCGCGCAGGTGCCGGCCTGGAAGATCGGCGTCTCGCCGTTGCGCGAGGTGCAACCCGAGCGCCGCGACGACCCCGCCGAATACCTGCTCCCGGACGGGCGCGCCCCGCGCCTCGATCCGCAGCCCGCCACCGCCACGGCGCTCACCCTGCTGGCGCTCACGGCGCTGGCCCTGGTGCCGCTCGCCCGCGACCGCGCCTGGGGCCCGTTCGCGCCGCGACGCGGGCGCCCCTTCGCCCTCGGGCTGAAGGCCCTGCGCCGGGCGAAGCGCAAGGCGCGAGGCGACGACCTCACCCGCGAGGCGTTTCTGGTCCTGCACCGCGCCCTCGACGCCACCGCCGGCCGCCGCGTGCTGGCCGACGACCTGCCCCTGTTCCTGGCAGACCACCCCACCTTCCGCGGGCAGGAAGAGGGTCTTAAAAAATTCTTCGCGGCGTCGCGCCGGGCGTTCTTCGGCCGGGAGACGGAGGCCGCCGCCCGCGACTGTCCGTTGCGCGACGTCGAGGCCCTGCTCGGGCGCCTCGCCGCCGCCGAACGGAGCGCCTGAATGGGCGCGCTGTTCGGTTCCTTCGGCGTCGCGACGCCCTGGCTGCTGTGGCTGTTGCCGCTGGCGCTGCTGCCGCTCCTGCGCTCGGCCTCCCGACGCTCCGCGATCTCCGCCGTCTCGGCCGCGCCTGCCGACCCGCTCTCGGCGGCCATCGGCGCTGTGCTGACGGCCGCCGGCATCCTGGCGCTCGCCGGGCTGATCGTGGCGCTCGCCGGCCCCTACCGGGCGGGCGAGAGCGTGACCCGCACCGGCATCGGCGCGCAGGTGTCGATGCTGATCGACCGGTCGGGGAGCATGAACGAGACCTTCGCCGGCCGTCAGCCCTCGGGCGAGGAGGAATCGAAGGCGGCGGCCTCGCGGCGCATCCTCGGCGCCTTCGTCGGCGAGCGGGCGCACGACCAGTTCGCCGTCACCGCCTTCTCGACCGCGCCGATGCTGGTGGTGCCGATGACCGACCGCCGCGACGCCGTGCGCGCGGCGATTGCGGCGATCGACCGGCCGGGCCTCGACTACACCAACGTCGCCCGCGGTTTGGGCATGGCGCTGTCGCAGTTCGGCCCGGCGGCGCCCGGCGTGTCGCGGGCGCTGCTGCTGGTCTCGGACGGGGCGGCGGTGATCGATCCGCGCATCCAGGCCCAGCTCCGGGCCGAGTTCGCCAAGGTGCGTCCCAACCTCTACTGGCTGTTTCTGCGCACCAAGGGTTCGCCCTCGATCCACGACAAGCCGGCCGGCGAGGACACGCCCCAGGCCGCGCCCGAGCGCCATCTCGACCTGTTCTTCAAGAGCCTCGGCGTGCCCTACCGCGCCTTCGAGGCGGAAGGTGCGGAAGCCGTGGCGGGCGCCGTGCGCCAGATCGAGGCGCTGGAGCGCGACCCCATCCCCTACACCGAGATCCGCCCGCGCCGGGACCTGACCGGCTACGCCTACGCCGTGGCCGCCTTCGGGCTGCTGGTGCTGGTTCTGGCCAAGCTGGCGGAAGCGGATTTTTTGAGGGAAGGGCCGCGCGCTTCAGGTGAACGCGCCGCGCCGGCTGTACAGGAACGGCCAGAGCGGAGGAAAGCGGCATGAGCCGGCTTCCAACCAGCCTCGCCGGCTGCCCGCGCATTCCCTCTCCCCGCACGCGGGGAGAGGGCTTCGGCGACCTCGTCGTCGCCGAAGCGAGGCGGCAGCCGAAGGTGAGGGGGCCTCGATGGAAGAGACTCCTCCGGCTTGGCCCCCTCACCGCCGCTCCGGCTTCGCCTCCGCTTCCCGCAGACACGACAAGGTGTCTGCGGGCCTCTCCCCGCGTGCGGGGAGAGGGGGGAACCGCACCCGGCCGCATCGATCAGCCGGAGGCCGCATGACCCCGCTCGTCCTCTCGCAACCCGCCTCGTCCTGGCGCACCCGTCTCGCGGCGGGTGCCGGCACCGCGTGGCGCGCGACCCGGCCGCATCTGCTCGTCCTGCTGCCGATCCTGCTGCTGGCCGGTGCCGTCGCGGCGGGCGTCTCGGCCTGGAACGCCTCGCGGACCAACGGATCAATCGCCGCGCTGGAGGCCGGACGCGACGTCGCGGTGGCGCCGGACGCCCCCGCCGCGCTGCTCGTCGCGCGCACGAAATTCCTCGCGGCGCGTGACCGGCTGGAGGAGGCCGAGCCGCTCTTGGAAAGCCTCGACCGGAGCGGCGCGGCGGACGGGGCGGCCCGCGCCCGCTACGTGCTCGCCAACGCCCGCGTGCGAAAAGCCTTCGACCTCATCGGCCGGGGCGAGCTCGACAAGGCCGGGCCGCAGGTGACGCTGGCGCGCCAGGATTATCGCCGGGCGCTCCAGGCCCGGCCCGAGTTCTGGGACGCGAAGTTCAACTTCGACGTCGCCTCGCGCCTGATCCGCGATTTTCCCGAGTTCGACCGCAAGTTCGGCGACGAGCTGAAGGCCGAGCCCAAGCAGATCTGGACCGACATCCCCGGCCAGCCCCGAGGCGGCCCATGAGCGCCCTTCGGCAACTCCCCCTCCAGAGGAACCTGCGCGACCGCCGCTTCCAGGCGCTCGCCGCAGCCTTCGTGCTGGCGCTCGGGGCCGTGTTCGCCGGGCCGCTGCCGCTGACCCGCTCCGGCGTCGCGGTGCTGGCGGCGGTGGACATCACCGGCAGCATGAACGTGCGCGACTACACCCTCGACGGAAAGCCTGCGAGCCGGCTCGACGTCGCCAAGGCGGCGCTCCGGCGGATGGTGGCGGAGCTGCCCTGCGGCTCGCGGCTGGCGCTGGCGCTGTTCACCGAGCGGCGCCCGTTCCTGCTGTTCGCGCCCATCGAGGTCTGCGCCGACTTCGCGCCGCTGGACGGCGCGCTCGCGGGGCTCGACTGGCGCATGGCCTGGGAGGGCGACAGCCGCATCACGGCGGGGCTGCACCGGGCGGTTCAGATGGCCAGTGAGCTCGACACCGATCTCCTGTTCCTCACCGACGGGCAGGAGACGCCGCCGCTCCCCTCGACCGGCCTGCCGCCCTTCGACGGCAAGCCCGGCGCGGTGCGCGGCCTGATCGTCGGGGCGGGCAGCCACGCGCTGTCGCCGATCCCGAAATACAACGACCGCGGCCGTGAGGCCGGGTTCTACGGCGAGACCGACGTCCAGCAGGAGAACCGTTTCGGCCCGCCGCCGGAGGATGCGGAGTCGCGCGAGGGCTACAACCCGCGCAACGCCCCCTTCGGCGCCTCGGCCGCCAAGGGCACCGAGCACCTCTCCTCGGTGCGCGAACCGCACCTCAAGGCGCTCGCGGCCCAGACCGGGCTTGCTTACGCCCATCTCGACGGGCCGGACGGGCTCGCCGGCATGCTGATCGCCGCCGCCACGCCGCGCCCGCTGCCCGGACGGATCGATCCGCGGCCGTTTCTCGGCGGCCTCGCGCTGGCGCTGGCGCTCGCCGCCTTCCTCGCGGGCCTGCTCCCGGCCCGCCTCCTTCCCCTCAGCAGGACATGATCCATGCGTCTCTCCCTCCTCGCCTTGCCCCTGGCGCTCGCCGCGACCGTGGCGCTCGCCCACGGCCCGACGCCGCAGAAGGTGAGCCAGTCGATCACCGTGAAGACGGCGCCGGACGCGGTCTGGAAGGTGGCCGGGGACTTCGCCGGCATCGGCAAGTGGCATCCCGCCATCGCCAAGGCCGAGGGCAGCGCCGGCGGCAAGGACGGCGGCACCCGCACCCTCACCCTCAAGAGCGGCGGCACGCTCACCGAGAGCCTCGACGAGTGGAAGCCCGAGGCGCGCTCCTACTCCTATCGCATGTCGGGCGAGCCGGATCTGAAGGCGCTGCCGGTCTCGTCCTACTCCGCCACGCTGACGATTTCCCCCGAGGGCGACGGCTCCAAGGTCGAGTGGATGGGCCGGTTCTACCGCGGCGACACCGGCAACGAGCCGCCGGACAACCTCAGCGACGACGCCGGCCGCGAGGCGATGAACCGCTTCTTCTCCGAAGGGCTCAAGGGCCTCAAGGCCGCCGCCGAGGGGGGCAAGGCGACGCAATGAGCCGGCCGGCGCCTCTCCTCGCCGCCCTTCTCCTCGCCCTGTCCGGCGCGCCCGCGCTCGCCGGCACGGTCTGGGTCGCGAGCCAGCAGGGCGCGCGGCTGTCGCGGATCGAGGCGAGCGCCGTCGCCGACGCCACGGCGGTGCCGGCGGCCCCCGCCACGGTGGCGGCGGGTGGCGGATGGCTGTTCCTCAGCCATCCCGACGGGCACGCGATCACCGTGGCCGAGGCGGCGACGGGCAAGGTGCTGCGGCGCCTGCCCTATGCCGGGCAGGTCTTCGGCCTCGCGGCCTCGGCGGACGGCCGCACCGTTTTCGCCACCGACTGGTCGGGCCACCGGGTCGATCGCATTTCGGCGCAGGACGGGCGCGTCGAGGGCTCGGCGGCCACGGGGCGCGATCCGGCCCATCTCGTCCTCGACCGGGCGGGGCGCCTCTTCGTCGCCGACCGGGAGAGCCGGCAGGTCAGCGTGATCGATGCCGCCGGGATGGAGCGGATCGCGACCATTCCGGTCGGCGAAGCGCCCTTCGCGCTCGCGCTCGACCCGGCGGAAACGCGCCTCTACGTCGGCAACGTGCGCAGCAACGACCTCACCGTGATCGACACCGCGAGCCTCAAGCCCGTCGCCACCGTGCCGGCGGGCGCGATGCCCTACGGCGTCGCGGTCAGCCCCGACGGGGCGCGGGTGCTGGTGACCAACCAGGG
Organism: Methylorubrum rhodinum; assembly: GCF_014199935.1. GTDB lineage: Bacteria > Pseudomonadota > Alphaproteobacteria > Rhizobiales > Beijerinckiaceae > Methylobacterium > Methylobacterium rhodinum. The sequence continues at coordinate 273,724 of NZ_JACHOP010000003.1, read as the reverse complement.
CGCCGGCACCGTCACGGTGCTCGACACGCAAACCCTCAAGATCACGGCGATGATCGGCGTCGGCCGCTACCCCGAGGGGATCGCGGTCGTGGGCGAGGGCGGGGCGGCCCGCGCCTACGTCGCCAACTGGTTCTCGGACGACGTCAGCGTGATCGATCTGCAAAACCTCGAGGTTGTGGCGCGCCTGCCGGTCGCCGAGGGGCCACGCAGCCTCGCGGTGGCGAGGGAGGGCGGCCGATGAGGCGCGCGCTCCTGCTCCTGCCGCTCCTGACGCTCGCCGCCTGCGGCAGCGAGGAGCCCCGCCAGGAGAGCCAGGACGAAGGCCAATCGGTCGTCGCCCGCACCTCCGAGGGCGACTTGCCCGGCTGGCTCACCCCGACCGACGGGACCGACCCGGCCCGCTGGCTCGCCGGCCGCGAGGCGGGGCGCCCGCTGCCGGACGACGCCCCCGAGGTCGCGGCGATGCGGGCCTCGCTCAAGACCGCCCGCACCGGCTTCGTCGAGGACCCGCGGATGATGGCCAACCGCACGGTCCAGCTCGGCCAGATGCTCGCCGAGATCGGCAAGCCCGAACCCTATCGCAGCCTGATCGACGGGCTGGGCCGCATCGCCGCGCCGCGGGGCCGCCACAAGAGCCTCTACGGCGAGATGGTGCAGCACTATTACAACGCCCGCGCCCAGGGCGCCGACCACGACGACGCCCTCGCCCGGCTCGCATCCCGGGCGACGCCGTGATCCCCGCTCCCGCCGCTACGCCCGTCAGGTCTCCCGCACGATCGTCCGCCATGCCTCTTGCCATGTCTCCTGCCACACCTCTCGCCCCACCTCCTGCCATGTCCCTTGATGCGTCCCCCGTCGAGGCCGGCACGCGATCGGCCGCCCAGGCCGCCGCGAAGCCCGTCCCCCATTCCGGCGTCGAGCCCGCCGCCGGCCGCGCCGTCGCGGCGGCGCGCGGGGGCGATGCGTTGCTGATCGTCGACGACCATCCGATCGTGCTGAGCGGCGTGCGCCGCCTCGCGGAAGGCGCTGGCTTCGCGACGGTGTTCGAGGCGGGCGACGTCGTCTCGGCCTACCGGCTGTTCCATCGCCATCGGCCGGACCTCGTCGTGGCCGATCTCAGCTTCGAGGGCAGCGGACTGTCCGGCCTGTCGCTGATCCGGCGCATCAAGGCGCTGGAGCCGGAAGCGCGCATCCTCGCCTTCAGCATGCATGCCGATCCCGTCGTCGTCGCGCGGGCGCTGGAGGGCGGGGCCCTCGGCTTCGTGCTGAAGGACGCGGGCAGCGCGGTCTTCCTGGAGGCGCTGGCGGCGGTGCGGGCCGGCCGCACTTCCCTGCCGCACGCCCTGGCGACCGAGGTGGCCATGCTCGACCGCAGCGCCCGGCCCGCGCCGCTGGCGACCCTGAGCGCGCGCGAGCTGCAGATCCTGTCGCTGATGAGCCAGGGCAAGTCCTACGACGCCATCGCCCGGGCCCTGTCGGTGAGCTACCGCACCATCGTCAACGCCAGCGCGACCATGCGGGCCAAGCTCGGCGTCGGCTCGCGGGCCGGCCTGATCCAGATCGCCGTCGGCCAGCGGGCCGGCGGCGCCTTCTTCGACTGAGCGGCACCCTTACGCCCCCGGCGCGGCGGGCGGGGTCCAGACGAGCTCGGTGTGCAGCTCGGTGGCCTGCCCCGGCACGAAGCCGAGCCGCTCGTAGAGGCGCCGCGCCCCCGGATTGTCGGCGGCGACCGTGAGGTGGAGCGGCAGGCCGGCGGCTCGGGCCTCGTCCATCGTCTCGGCGATCAGGCGGGCGCCGAGCCCCCGGCCGCGCCGCTCCGGAAGAAGGGCGATGTCGATCAGGGTGAGGCCGCGCGCCCCGCGGTCGGTGACGATCCGGCCGATCGGCGCGCCGTCCGCTTCGAGGATCTCCCACCGGGCGTCCGGATAGCGCACCCGGTAGGTGAGCCGCTTGCCGTCGAAGGTCTGTCGCAGCAGCAGATCACGCAGCGGCGGCGGAAGCATCGAGAAGGTCGCGCCGTGATCGGCGGCGTGGAGCGCGAAGAGGAACGGCGCGTCCTCCTCGCCCTCGGGGCGGCGATGCATCGCGCGCGTCCTTCCCGCGGTTCGGCTCAAGGGAAGTCCGGATAGAGGCCCTCGGTCGCGATGATGAAGTTCAGCGCGAGGAAGGGCTGCCGGTTCTCGTGCGGGGCGCCGGCCCCCGCATTGCCGACCGTCGCGGGCGCGAGCTGGACCGGCGTGGTGGGATTTCCACTCGTGAAGCTGCTGAACGGCGTGTCAGCGTTGGGGTTCTCGACCTGCGCGAGGTTGTTGCCCTGCGGCACGGCCGTCGTGCCGGCCTTCGCATCGACTTGCAGGGAATGGTTGTGGACCGGCATCTGCGTCGCCAGCAGGGTGACGTTCTCCACCCCGCCGTTCTGGGCGAAGGTGTAGGCCGAGGTCGAGGGGGTCTGTGCCCCGAAATGGAGCGGCACCCGCCCCCTCAGGTCCGGCACGGCGAACGTGTTGACCCCGTCGCCGCCGAACTTGGTGCCCAGCAGGGAGAACAGCGCCTGATAGGTCCGGATCTGCAGGAGCGATCCGTCGCAGACAGCCCATCCGTTGGGCACGCGCTGGAAGGCGACGAGAATGATCTGGCCGACATAGGATTCCATTATACGTCAATCCTGCTTTTGAATCGGAGTCGAATATTCGCCCGCCGCCGCACCCGGCGGTCGGAACGGGCCGGCTCCGGCGATGCCGGGCATCGCCGGGGGCATGACGGCAAGACTTCCGTCGCCGTCACGAAACGCCTGATCACCGCGGCGCGCGCAAAGACCTTTTGGGAAGGGTTTCCCGATGAGACCCGGCGAGGCCGCGGGCGTTGCGTGAGGTACGCTCAGTTCCGCGGCGGGAAGATGCCCTGGAGCGCGATGATGAAGTTCACCGCCTGGTAGGGCGGGCGGTTCTCGTGCGGCTGGTTCTGGCCCTGCATCCCGACCGTGGCGTTGTTCAACTGGGCCGGCACGGACGGATTTCCCGTCGTGAAGCTGCTCAACGGCGTATCCGCTGCCTGGTTCTCGACCTGGGCGATGTTGTTGCCTTGCGGCGCGCCCGTCGTACCGATGGACGCATCGGCCGTTACAGTATGGTTGTGCATGGGCATCTGCGATGTCACCAGCGTGACCGTCTCGGCGCCGCCCGACTGGCCCATCGCGTAGGGCTGAAGGCCGTTCCCCTGGCCGAAGGAGATCGGCGCCCGACCCCGCAGGTCCGGCAGCCCGAAGGTGCTCACCCCGTTACCGCCGAACTGCGTGCCGAGCAGGGCGAACAAGGCGCTGTATTGTTGGATCGAAATCAGTTGCCCGTTGCAGAAGGCCCAGCCCTGCGGGGCGTAGTTGAAGCCGACCATCCTGATTTCGCCGAGATACGGATCCATGGTTTCCTCCACTTCTCGTTTGAGACCGGCCGCTCGTATCGGCGGCAGCTTACCCGATCATTCAATTCTCGCGATGCGGCAACGCAAATAAAATTTACGGCAACACCGAAACATTACTAAAACAACACCACGCTCGCTCGTCTCGCAGGACCGATTCGCTCCCCGAGAAGGCGGTAGGTACTATGATCCGAGCTGATATACTTGCAATAAGCTGGGCGACTCTTTGCCGATTATTTTCAGGCGGCGCGAAACCTAAGCCCTCGTGCGCCCCCTCGCGCCCGCAGCGCCTTCGACCCTCATCAAGGCACATGTCGGCGCCGCTGTCACGAGGGGTTGCACTCGACGAGGTTGTACGCAAGCCGGCCACGACGGCGAAGCGACGCCGAGGCCGATCGACATCGAATCGACAGGCGCCTCTCATAAACAGATCAAATGAGAGTATTCTAATCTGATAGACTCAGTTGGCGCACTGGATCCGTCAAGAGGTAAAGTCGAGGGCGCCTCCGGTCCGCCCGCGCGACGCACCAACCTCAGAGCGCACCATCTCGAGTCCTGATTGTGTCCCGCCGGCAACATCCCGCAAAAACCGCACGGGCCTGTGCAGGACACACTTTTCGGTTGATACGTCTGCGTTCTAGGATAACGGCATCTTACTCGCACAGGTCCAACGGTGCGATGGTTCGCCCGAGGACTCGCTTCGACTGATTTCGAGCCAACGCGGCCAATCCGTTTGGTACGAGAAACATCGCCGCAAGCGGCGAGGTTCGAACAACAGACTATATGGAGAGGGGCGCCCTGATGGCTACTTATACCTATACGGCAACAGGCCCTAATGCTTCGATTGAGATCACGACCGAAGATACCCTGCGCACTTATAATTTCGGCGGCGCCGATCGGACGGGCTACCGGATCATCGGCATCAGCGGGTCGATCAACGGGGATACGATCACGGGACTGCTGTCCCAAGCGCCGACAAGCGGCAATCCGACCCGTGGCGACACCAATGGAACGGGCGGCAACACCGTTGGAAATTACAACAACATTTTCTGGAGTGCAGCCAACCAGGGGCAATCAGGATATAGCTATTTCGGCCTGGATTTTCAGGGCCTAGGCTTCACGACCACCGGCAACGACTACAAACTCAGAAGCTTTCAGAATTCCAATCAGCTGAGCTTCAACAACGGCGGCACCGGCGGCAACTTCACAACGATCAGCACTAACGCCCCCTGCTACGTCACCGGCACACGCATCCTGACGGCGCGGGGCGAGGTCGCGGTCGAGGACCTCACGGTCGGCGATCTCGCCGTGACCGCCTCCGGCGAGGCGCGCGCGATCCGCTGGATCGGCCACCGCACGCTCAAGTGCCGGAGCCGCGCCGACTTGTTGCCCGTGCGCATCGCCGCGGACGCCTTCGGCGAGGGCCGTCCGGCCCGCGACCTCCTGGTCTCGCCCGGCCACGCCGTCTGCGTCGACGTGCTCGGCGAAGTGCTGATCCCGGCCATCCGCCTCGTCAACGGCACCACGGTGGCGCAGGTCGAGGTCGCCGAGGTCACCTATTGGCACGTCGAGCTGGAGAGCCACGACATCCTGCTCGCCGAGGGCCTGCCCGCCGAGAGCTATCTCGACATGGGCAACCGCGCCTTCTTCGAGGGCGCCGGCTTCGGTCTCGGCCCGGACACGGCCGCGGGTCGCACCACCGCCGACTTCTGCCGCCCGTTCCACGAGGACGGCGCGCTGGTCGAGGCCGTGCGCGCCCGCCTTCAGGCCCGCGCCGAGGCGCTCGGCTGGAGCCTCGTCGAGGCGCCGCTGGCCGACCTGCACCTCGTCGTCGACGGGCAGACGGTCCGCCCCGACACCGACGGCCTCGTCGCCCGCTTCATCCTGCCGGCCGATGCCCGCGACGTGCGCCTCGTCAGCGAAGTCAGCGTCCCGGCCCATGTCCGTCCGGGCACGAGCGACGACCGGCGCCTCGGCGTCTGCCTCGCCTCTCTGAGCCTCGACGACGGCCTGACCGGCCTGCGCCCGATCGCCCTCGACGACGCCCGCCTGGAGAGCGGCCTGCACCTGCTCGACACCGACGGCGCGGCGCACTGGCGCTGGACCGACGGCGCCGCCCCGCTGCCGGCCTCCCTGTGGGAGGGCTGCCGCGGCACGGTGTTCCTGCGGGTGACGCTGGCCGCACCGGCCCTGCCGCGCTGGGTCGGCCCCCGCGAGACCGCCGGCATCGTCGATCTCGCCGAGCGCCGCCGCCGCGCCTGATCGCCCGTCGACCGGACGATCCGGGGCCCGGCCGCCGCCTCCTTCGGGGGGAGGCGGCCGGGCCCCTGGCGTTGGGGCATCGGCCCGGAACATGGCTTCCGGCGTGTCGGAAGAAGCCGATGCGGCACGAGACCCGGAGGCTTTCCAAGAGCCCCGCGGCGGGAGGATCGTGCAACACGCCCGGTTATCCGCCTTTCCCGACCTTCGAAGAATTGACGCGCGCGCCCCGCTATGACTGAGAAGGGCGGATCATATCAGGAGTTGAGTCCGCCGATGAGCGAAGGAGACATGCTGGCGTCCACGCTGACGGACATCCGTCGTCGCCTGGCCGACCTTCAGGGCGAATACGACCGGATCTCGGAAGAACTGGCCAAGCTGCGGCTCGCCGAGCGCTCGCTCGCCGCCATCGTCGAGGGCACGCCGCTCGCCGAGACCGTGGCCGCGATGGAGGACGGCGCTCCCCGCGCGGGCGGTCGCGGGCGCGGCAGCCGCGGGCCGCGGGCGAACTCCGCCAAGGGCCGGCTGCGGGCGCTGCTGGAGAGTGCGGGGCCGACCGGCCTGTCCCAGGCCGAGATCGCCCGGCGCCTGCCCGACGTCGCGCCCAATACCCTGGCCTCGTATCTCAGCGTGATGGTGTCGAGCGGCGAGGCCCTGCGCAAGGGCGACTTCGTCACCGCCGCCACCGGCCCGCGCCCCGCCGCCCCGGAGGCGCCGCAGGACGAGGACGACGACGAGGTGCAGCCCGACGACCGGGACGCGTGAGCCTCGCCCCATCGGAGACGGATGCCGCCACGGCCGCTCGCCGGAAGGCGGCGCGGCGGCTGCTGCCGTTCCTGATGCTCTGCTACTTCTGCGCCTATCTCGACCGGGTCAACGTGAGCTTCGCCGCGCTCACGATGAACCGCGACCTCGGCCTGTCGGCCGCCGCCTACGGCTTCGGCGCCGGGCTGTTCTTCCTCGGCTACGTCGCCTTCGAGGTGCCGAGCAACTTGATCCTGGAGCGGGTCGGCGCGCGGCGCTGGATCGCGCGGATCATGGTGACGTGGTCGCTCGTCTCCGGCGCCACCGCCTTCGTCACCGGCGAGACCTCGTTCTACCTCGTGCGCCTCGCCCTCGGACTGGCGGAAGCCGGGTTCTTTCCCGGCATCATCCTCTACCTCACCTACTGGTTTCCCGCGCGGGAGCGGGCGCGGATCGTCGGCACCTTCATGGTGGCGGTGCCGCTCTCGGCGGCCTTCGGCGGCCCGGTCTCGGGGCTGATCCTCACCGCCGCCGACGGCGCGCTGGGCTTGGCCGGCTGGCAATGGCTCTACCTGATCGAGGCGGCCCCGAGCCTCGTGCTCGGGGTCCTGGCTTTGCGCGTCCTGACCGACCGCCCCGCGAAGGCCGATTGGCTGACGGCGGACGAGCGGGCCGGACTCGCCGCCCGGCTCGCGCAGGACGAACGACCGGCAGAGGCGGAGCGCCCCCTGTCGGCGGCCCTGCTGCAGCCGCGCCTGCTCGGGCTGGCGCTGGTCTATTTCGGGCTCAGCACCGGGCTCTACGCCGTCGGGATGTGGCTGCCGCAGATCGTCTCGGGCTTCGGCCTCGGGCCGCTCGCCACCGGCTTCGTCAGCGCCGCGCCCTACGGCGCGGCGGCCGCCGTCATGGTGCCCTGGACCCGCCGTTCGGACGCGACCGGCGAGCGGGCGTGGCACACCGGCGGCCCGGCGATCGCGGCGGGGCTGGCGCTCGGCGTGGCGAGCCAAGCCTCCGGACCTCTGGTCTCGATCCTGGCGCTCGGCGCGGCGGCCATGGGCGTGTTCGCCGCGCTCCCGACCTTCTGGACGCTGCCGACCGCGCTCCTGAGCGGCCGGGCGGCGGCGGGGGGCATCGCGCTCGTCAACGCGGTGGGCGGGCTCGGCGGTTTCGTCGGTCCGTCGCTGATGGGCTGGATCAAGGACGCCACCGGCCGGTTCGATCACGCGCTGGCCGCGGTGGGGCTGCTGCTGGTCGCCGTGGGCCTGCTCGCCGCAAGGCTCGGCCGCGACATCGCCCGGCGCGGGGCCGCGGCGTGAGGCGGCGCCCGCCTGCGGCTGCGTCGTCCTGCATCGCGAAGGATTGTGCGCGAGCCGCTTGTGACAACCGGGAAAGTGCGCGAAGGACGGATCCTGCGGCCGGCCGCGCGACCCGCGCCCCTTCATCTTCCGCGAGCGCATGACACAGATCCCCGCCGGACAGCCGGAACCGACGGTCGACCTGTCCTCCTGCGACCGGGAGCCGATCCACGTTCTCGGCGCGGTCCAGCCCTTCGGCTTCCTCGTCGCGGTCTCGGCCGATTGGATCGTGCTGCGCGCCAGCGCCAACGCGCCGGACTGGCTCGGGCGCCCGGTCGAGGCGCTGCTCGGCGCGCCCGCGCTGTCAGTCCTCGACGGCGAGGCGGTCCACCTGCTGCGCGGCCATCTCCAGACCCTGCGCGGCCCGGACGCGGTCGACCGGGTGTTCGGCGTGCGGCTGCTGGCCGAGGGCCCGCTGTTCGACGTGGCGCTCCACATGTCGGGCGCATCGATCGTCATCGAGGCCGAGCCGAGCGCGCCCGAGCATCTGAGCGCGGGCAACCTCGTGCGCAACATGGTCTCGCGCCTGCGCCAGACAGTGGATTTCGAGCCGCTCTGCCGCGAGGCGACCCGGCAGATGCGCGCGCTCACCGGCTTCGACCGGGTGATGCTGTACCGCTTCGCCCCCGACGGCTCGGGCGAGGTCATCGCCGAATCGGTCCGCTCCGGGCTCGACCGCTATCTCGGCCTGCACTACCCGGCCTCCGACATCCCCAAACAGGCCCGCGCCCTCTACGAGCGGAGTTGGCTGCGCATCATCGCCGACATCGAGGCGCCGGGCGTGGCGATCGTCCCGGCGCGCGATCCCGACGGCGCCCCCCTCGACCTGTCGCTCTCGACCCTGCGCACCGTCTCGCCGATTCACATCGAATACCTGCGCAACATGGGGGTCGCGGCCTCGCTGTCGGTCTCGATCCTGCGCAACGGAAAGCTGTGGGGTCTGTTCGCTTGCCACCACATGGAGCCGCGCCACATCTCGCTGGAGCGCCGCACCGGCTCCGAGCTTTTCGGCCAGATGTTCTCGTGGATCCTGGAGAGCCGCGAGCGCGAGGTCGAGGTCGCGCAGGAGGCGCGCTCGCGCGAGATCCACAATCGGCTGATGAGCGCGCTCGCCTCCGGCGGCACCAGTCTGGAGGGCCTCTCCGAGTTTCTCGACGAGCTCGCCGCCATCATCCCCTGCGACGGGATCGGCCTGTGGGTGAACGGCGAGATCACGCTCCAGGGCGGGACGCCGACGCGGGAGGAGTTCACCGGCCTCGTGCGCTTCCTCAACCGCACGGCGGCGAGCCGCGCCTACGCCACGGACGAGATCGGCCGCGTGCACGAGCCGGGGCGCGACTTCACCGAGCGGGCCGCGGGCATGCTCGCGGTGCCGGTCTCGCGCACGCCGCGGGACTTCCTCGTGTTCTTCCGCCGCGAGGTCGCCCGCACGGTGACCTGGGCCGGCAACCCGGAAAAACCGGCCAATCCCGGCCCCAACGGCGTGCGCCTGACGCCGCGCAAGAGTTTCGAGGCGTGGCGCGAGGTCGTGCACGGGCGGGCGCTTCCCTTCACCGAAGTCGAGCTACGCACGGCGGAAGCCCTGCGGATCACGCTGCTCGAAGTGATCCTGCGGCTCACCGATTCCGCCGAGAAGGAGCGAAAGGGCGCGCAGGAGCGCCAGGAGCTCCTGATCGCCGAGCTCAACCATCGGGTGCGCAACATCCTCAACCTGATCCGGGGCGTCGTCACCCAGAGCCGCACGGCCGGGGGCTCGGCGGAGGAATTCGCCGAGGTGGTCGGCGCGCGCATCCAGGCGCTCGCGCGCGCTCACGACCAGATCACCACGACGAATTGGGGGCCGGGCTCCCTGCGGGACCTGATCCTGCTGGAGGCGGGCGCCTATCTCGGCGCGCGGGCCGACCGGGTCGTGCTCACGGGCGACGACGTTCTCCTGGAACCGCAGGCCTTCTCGACGCTGGCGCTGGTCGTCCACGAGTTGATGACGAACTCGGCCAAGTATGGGGCGCTGAGCAACGCCCACGGCCGCATCGACGTGGGATGGGAGCGCGATTCCCTCGAACACCTCGTGATCCGCTGGCGCGAGAGCGGCGGCCCGCCGGTGCGCGCGCCCAGCCGACGCGGCTTCGGGACGACGCTGATCGAACGCTCGATCCCCTACGAGTTGAAGGGCGAGGCGGAGATCCGCTACGCCGTGTCCGGCGTCGAGGCCCGCTTCACCATTCCGCCCGACCTCGTGCGCGCCGCCCCGCCCGCGCCGAAGCGCAAGGCCGTCCAGGCCGCCGCCGCCGCGCCGATCCGGCTCGACGGCACCGTGCTCGTCGTCGAGGACAACATGATCATCGCGCTGGAGGCCGAGGAGGTGCTGACCGCGCTCGGCGCCACCGCCGTCGATCTCGCCGGCACCGTGCGGGAGGCCCTGCGCCTGATCGAGGCCGCGCCTCCCGACCGGGCCATCCTCGACGTCAACCTCGGCGCCGAGACCAGCGTGAGCGTGGCCCGGCGGCTCGCCGAGCGCGGCATCCCCTTCGCCTTCGCCACCGGCTACGGCGAGAGCTTCCGCATTCCGCCCGACCTCGGCACCGTGCCGGTGATCCGCAAGCCCTACGATGCGGAGGCGTTGCGGGCGGCGTTCGCGTGACGTCGAGCGGTTTCCGGTCGGCTGACAGAGACCCGCCGGGTTCCCCTCTCCCCGCACCGCGGGGCGAGGGGATGCCTCGGTGATACCCTGAGCGCCGCCTCAGCCGCCGATCCAGCCCAACATCCCCTCCACCGTGCGAAAATCCTCCAGCGCGTGGACGCGCGCGTCCGGCAGCGCCTCGCGGGCCATGGTGGCGAGGGCGTGGCCAGGGCCGAGTTCGAGCACGCGGGTCGCCCCGAACTCGCGGGCCGCGTCGAGGCAGGCGGCCCAGTCGATCGGCTCGGCGATCTGGCGCGCGAGCTTGTCCAGGCCCCGGCGCGCATCGAAGACCGGCGCGCCGTCGAGTCCGCTCAGCAGGCGCGGGGCGCCGGGGGGCGGGCGCTGCAGGCTCTCGCGGGCGAGCGCTGCGGCGAAGGCCCCGGCGGCAGGCGCGAGGCGCGGCGTGTGCGAGGGCGTGTGGACCGGCAGCACCACGGCGCGGCGGGCGCCCGCGGCCAGCGCCTCGGCGCAGAGCGCGTCGAGGGCCGCGCGGGGCCCTCCGACCACGCCGCTGTCGGGCGCGTTGCGGATGGCGAGATCGCAGCCGTGGCGCTCGGCTCTCGTCCCGAGCGCGTCGAGGGACAGGCCGCGGATGCCGGCGAGCCCGAAACCCTCGCCGGAGGCCGCATCCATCGCCTCGGCCCGCAGGCCTGCGAGCCGCAGCACCGCCTCGGGGCTGAGCCGCCCGGCCACGCCCCAGGCGGCGAGATCGCCGATGCTGTAGCCGGCCACCACCGCGCGGCCGGGCCTGCCCGCCGCGATCACGGCCCAGGCGGCAAGCGCCGCGGTGCAGCACAGGATCTGCCCGGTGCGGTTCTCGTGCAGGCGCCCGCCGCCCGACGCGGCGAGATCGCGCGGGTCCTCGCCGAGGAGGGGACGAGCCGCGGCGAACACGGCTTGCGCCTCCGCCCGCTCCGCCGTGAGGGCGAACATGCCTGGATGCTGGCCGCCCTGGCCGGAGAGCAGCAGGGCGAGCGTCACGGCGCCCGCTCCAGGCGGTCCACGAACACGGTCATCGCCAGCAGGTCGGCGGCCCCGCCGGGGCTGAGGCGGCAGGCGACGAAGGCGCGGTGCAGCGCCTCGGCGCGGGCGTGCCAGTCCTCCTGCGCGACCCCGCCGGCCGCGACGAACCCGGCGGCCTCGGCTCGGGCGAAGCGGGCGCCGGCCTCGCCGCCGCGATGGAGCAGGTTGGTGTCGTCGAGCGCCGCGATCAGGGCGAGGCAGGCCTCGACCCGCGCGGCCTCCTCGCCGGCCCGCGCGCGGCGCCCGCGATGCAGCGCCGGCAGGCCGACCCGGTAGAGCGTCGGGAAGCCGGCGGACGCCTCCGCCGGTGCCCCGCCGACGCCGTAACGCCGCCGCGCCTGGGCGCCGGGGGCGTGCAGCAGCACCGGCCCGCCGAGGATGGCGCGGGCATGGCGCGCCCGCACATGGAAGCCGAGCGCACCGGGGGCGAGGCGACACCCCGGCGCCGCGAGGGCGCCCGCCGCCGCGACCAGCAGGCCGAGCCCGAAGATCGCGCCGCGATGGGTGTTCACGCCCCCCGTCGCCGCCCGCATCGCGGCCTCGGCGTCGAGACCGATGCGGCGGAGCGCGTCCATGGGCAGGCCCTGCGCTCCGGCCTGCGCGAGTTCGGCGAAGTGGGGTTCGAGCGCCGCCGCGCTGGCCTCGAAGGTCGCGGCGTCCATGTCGTCGTGGCTGCCGCTGTCGATCCGGCTGACGAGGCCGGGCTTGGGGTAGGTGTCGAGTTCGAGCCGCAGGCATTCGACCGCGAGCCGGGCGAGGGCCGGGGCGTCGCAGGGTGCGGCGGTGGAGAGAACGGGGAGGGCGCTCATGGTGAGAGCTCCTCGCCACGCGGGCCTGCCGCTTCGAGTGCCTCGAACGAGGACAAGCCGGGCGCCTCTCCTCCCCCTTGCGGGGAGGAGGGAGGCGGTTGGGGTGGTTCAGGATCGAGCGGAGCGGTGCCTTCTGCGCGACCCCCACCCCTAACCCCTCCCCGCAAGGGGGAGGGGACCTGCGCTTGCTTCCGCCTCGTCGCAATCCGCGAACCAAGGAGCGGCACGGACCGCATCTCCAGCCGCTCGCGGTGCTTCACCAGCACCTCCCCGTCCCCGGCCTCGTGCCACTCGCGCCACTGCACCCCGCCGCCATCCGGCAGGACGATTTCGCCGTCGAGGCGCATCGGCGCCGCCGCGGCGATGGCCGCGAGATCGTCGAGGAAGGTTTTGGGGAGCGGCCCGGCCAGCGGCCAGAGCAGGTCGAGGTCGGACGTGGCCGTGAGGTAGGGCAGGCCGGTCAGCGCCTGCCAGAGCAGGCCGCCGAACGGGCGCGGGACGAGGCCGTGGCGGGCACCGAGGGCGATCAGCGCGTCGAGGGTCGGATGCCACGCGGGCGGCGCGGCGGCGCGGGCCTCGGCCAGGGTCGGCGCCGGGCCGGGCGTGAGGACGGCGGGGGGCAAGCCGAAGCCGATGCGCCGCTTGCCGAGCGCGGGCGGCAGCGGCAGGCCGAGCGGCACCCGCGCCCGATCCTCACCCGGCGCGAGACGGCGCACGATCAGCGGCCAGCCGGACGCGGCCCAGCCGGGGAGGGGCGGCACGCCCGCGAGGTCCGGCCGGTCGGCGAGGAGGGCGGCCCAGGCGGTGGGATCGACCCGGACGAGGTCGTGACGACGGAGACGCGGATTCCCCTCCCCCTTGCGGGGAGGGGTAGGGGTGGGGGTCGCGCAGGATAAGGCGCCGGTGGTTCCTTCTGCGCGACCCCCACCTCCCACCTCCTCCCCGCAAGGGGGAGGAGAGGCCCGCGCTTCATCCGGCTGCCGGGCGGGGGGCCGTGCGGCGAAAAAATCAGCCACCGCGCGCCTGCGACACCACCCGCTCGGCGATCGCCTGCGCCATCGGGCGCCCGCCGCGTTCGCGGCCGAGGCGGTCGCGGGTGTCACCCGCGGGCAGGTCGGCGAGGAGGGCGGAGAGTTGCGCGTCGAGCGGCTGCTCCGGGTCCAGCACCGCGTGGACGGCGCCGGTGGCCACCATGTTGTCGAGGCCCGGTGCGAAGACCGGGGTCGAGGCCGCCATGGCCTCCAGCTTGTCCAGCGGCAGCTTGGTGACGCGGGCGACCGAGGGCAGATCCATCACGCTCGGGGAAGCCCCCGGCAGGGCGGCGAGCACGCGGGTCGCGAGCGCGGTGGCGATGAAGGCGCCCGCGGCCGAGTGGCCGTAGATCAGCCCCACCGTCGGATGGCCGAGGCGGTCGGCGAGCAGCAGCGACTTGGCCAGATGCGCGAGGCATTCGTAGAGCCCGAGCAGCTCGTCGCGGCGGCTCATGCGCTGGCTGTCGGAATCGACCGCCACGAGGATCGGCGCCTTGTCGCCCGTCTTCACCGCGTCGAGCACCGCGCGGGACAGCGCCAGCGCGCCCTCGACGCCGAGCGCGGTGTCGCCGTCGATGCCGACGACGACGAGGCGGGTGCCGTCGAGCGGGCCCTCGCCGGTGATCAGGCCGTCGGTCACCCTCACCGAATGGCCCGCGGGGAACAGCGAGGCGAGGATACGGTCCAAAGGCATCTTAGCGGGCATCGTGGCTGGCCTCCGGCACGCCGGCCGCTGTTTCGAGAAAGGCAGAGTCGGTCATGGCCGGCACCGCTTGCGCGTCGTTGACGCCGAGCCGCGCCCAGATCTCGGCGCCGTCGCGACAATCGCCGAAGCGACCGAGCCGCGCCTCCAGCCGGACCTGCTCGGCCTCCAGGGTCGCGAGGTCGAAGGCCGGGGCGCGGCCGATCAGGTCGAGGGCGGCCTCGCGAAAATCCGCGACGGTGTCGGGCACAAAGGCGTCGGCGCCGCCGGTGAGGCGGCGGTGCTTGCCGCCCATGGTGCGCCAGACCAGCGCCCGGTCGCGGGAATCGAACTCCTCGGCGCCCTTGTTGGTCTCGATCACCTCCGGCCCCGAGACCGAGATGCGCCCGCTCTCCGAGACGGCGAGCCGGGCGCAGGTGCCGGCGATGAGGCCGCCGCCGCCATAGGCCCCGGCCCGGCCGCCGATCAGGCCGACCACCGGGATGCCGGCGGCCCGCGCCTCACTGATGGCCCGCATCGCCTCGGCGATGGCGGTCTCGCCGGCATTGGCCTCCTGCAGCCGCACGCCGCCGGTATCGAACAGGATCAGCACGGCCGCCGGCTTCGCCGCCAACGCCGCGCGCAGCAGGCCGACGAGCTTGGCGCCGTGCACCTCGCCGAAGGCCCCGCCCATGAAGCGGCCCTCCTGAGCGGCCACCAGCACCGGCTTGCCGTCGAGGCGCCCGCGCCCGACGACGATGCCGTCGTCGAAGGCGCGCGGCAGTTCGAACAGCGGCAGGTGCGGGCTCATCGCCCGCTCGGAGGGGCCGAGGAATTCTTCGAAGCTGTCGGCGTCGAGGAAGGCGGCCAAGCGCTGGCGGGCGGAAGCTTCGTACCAGCTTAGAGCGCGGGGGTCGGCGGCTGCCATCTCAGGCCTCCATCAGGCGCACGCCCTGGAGCAGGCGCAGGGACACGGTGTCGGGGCGGGCGCCGCCGTCGTTGATGCTGATGCGCAGGCCCCCCGGCTGGGCGCGGGCGACGAAATCCGCCACCACCGCCTCCCAGACGTCGCCGTAGCCATTGATCGCGGTCTCGACCGCGACCTCGCAGGCATCGGGCGCCAGCACCCGCTCCAGCAGCACTTCGAGGTTGCCCGAGGCCACGACCCCGGTGATCGCCTCGCGCCGCGTGCCGGGGAGGGGGTTTTGGGTCGTGTGGCGGAAGGTCAGGGATTCCATCGGGGCCTCCGAGAGAAGGTCGCTCTATCGAAACAGATCACCTCATCCTGAGGTGCTGAGCGCAGCTCAGCCTCGAAGGAGGGCTCCAGAAGTCTCGCGATCCCTGGAGCCCTCCTTCGAGGCCGCTTCGCGGCACCTCAGGATGAGGGGGAGGGTGGGGGCAAGGGCGGCATGGGGGCTCACCAGTTCCGGAACTTCGCGGGCGGCTCGTAGAGACCGCCCGACCAGTGGACCAGGTCCTTGATCGAGCGCGCGGCGAGAAGGGAGCGGTCGGCGTCCAGCGCCGAGATGCCGAGGTCTTCCGGCCGGCGGATCACGCCGCGGGCCCGCAAGTCCTCGACCTTGGCGCGGTCGCGGCCCCGGCCGACCGGGGTGTAGCCGGCCACCCCGCGGATCGCCTGCTCGCGCTCGTCGGCGTCGCGGCAGAGCAGCAGGTTGGCGATGCCCTCTTCCGTGACGATGTGGGTCACGTCGTCGGCGTAGATCATGACGGGGGCCAGTTCGAGCCCGGTTTTTCTGGCGAGTTCCATCGCGTCGAGCCGCTCGACGAAGGTCGGCACCAGCCCGTCCCCGAAGGTCTCGACGAGTTGCACCACGAGTTTTCGCCCGCGCATCAGGGCGGGATCGCCCGACGTTTGCGCCTCGCGCCCGGCCTTCATCCACGTGTCGGAGGGGTGGCGGCGGCCGTGCGGGTCCGAGCCCATGTTCGGCGCGCCGCCGAACCCCGCCACCCGCGACTGCGTGACGGTGGAGGAATGGCCCATCAGGTCGATCTGCAGGGTCGCGCCGATGAACATGTCGCAGGCGTAGAGCCCGGCCGTCTGGCAGAAGGCGCGGTTCGAGCGGAGGCTCCCGTCGCTCCCTGTGAAAAAGACGTCCGGCCGCTCGCGGATGTAGCGGTCCATGCCGACTTCCGAGCCGAAGCAGTGGACCTGTTTCACCCAGCCCGACTCGATCGCCGGGATCAGGGTCGGATGCGGGTTGAGCGCCCAGTGGGTCGCAATCGTGCCCTTCAGGCCCAGCCGCTCGCCGTAGGTCGGCAGCAGCAGCTCGATCGCCGCGGTGCCGAAGCCGATGCCGTGGTTGAGGCGCTTCACGCCGTACTCGGCGTAGATTCCCTTGATCGCCATCATGGCGATGAGGATCTGCGTCTCGGTCATCGCCGCCGGATCGCGGGTGAACAGCGGCTCGACGTAGAACGGCCGGTCGGCCTCCACCACGAAGTCGATGCGGTCGCCGGGGATGTCGACGCGGGGCACGCGGTCGACGATCTCGTTGACCTGGGCGATGACGAGCCCGTTCTTGAAGTGGGTCGCCTCGACGACCGTCGGCGTGTCCTCGGTGTTGGGCCCCGTGTACAGGTTGCCGCCGCGGTCGGCCGAGACGCCCGCGATCAGCGCGACGTTCGGCGTCAGGTCGACGAAGTAGCGCGCGAACAATTCGAGATAGGTGTGCACCGCGCCGAGCGCGATCTTGCCGCCGTAGAGCATCTTGGCGATGCGCGCCCCCTGCGGGCCTGAATACGAGTAGTCGAGGCGCTTGGCCACGCCGGTCTCGAACACGTCGAGATGCTCGGGCAGCACGATGCCCGACTGGACCATGTGCAGGTCGTGAATCCGTGACGGATCGCAGGCCGCCAGCCCGCGGGCGAGGCAATCGGCCTGCTTCTGGTTGTCGCCCTCCAGGCAGACCCGGTCGCCGGGGCGCAGAACCGCCTCCAGCAGATCGGTGACGGCGTGCGCCGCCACCACCTTGCCCTCGGCGAAGGCCCGGCCCGCCTCGACGCGCGCATCCCGCGCCGCCCGCTCGCTCCGCCAATCCGTCATCCGCGCCACCTGCGTATACGGAGACGGCGAAAAATCCGCGCTCTTGGATTTACAATCCGCTCCTGGCGGCCAAAATGTATCTCTTGTCGCCGTCTGTCAACGATCTTGCATACTGAATGCGAGGATTCGGCGGGCTCGGCCGCACGGAACGTCAGGGAGGAAGGCATGGAGCTGGGAGAGGGGGCCGAGGCGCGCGGACTGATCTCGGACCGGATCCGCACGGCGCTCGCCGACGCCATCGCGGGCGGCAGCCTCACGGCGGGCACCGCGCTCGACGAGCAGGAGCTGGCCGACCGCTTCGGCGCCTCGCGCACCCCCGTGCGGGAGGCGTTGCGGCAACTCGCCTTCGCCGGGCTCGTGGAGCTGCGCCCGCGGCGCGGCGGGGTGGTGGCCCGCACCACGCCGGAGCGCATCGCCGAGATGTTCGAGACCACCGCCGAGATCGAGGCGATGTGCGCGCGGCTGGCCACCTACCGGATCACGCCGCTGGAGCGCAGCCGCCTGATCGACCTGCACGAGGGCTCCGCCGCGATGGTCGCGGCGGGGGACGTGGACGCCTATGACGGCTTCAACCGCGCCTTCCACGAGACGCTCTACGCCGCCACCCACAACGGCTTCCTGGCCGAGCAGGCGCTCGCCATCCGCGAGCGGCTCGCCGCCTTCCGCCGCACGCAGCTGCGCCAGCCCCGCCGCATCGACGCCTCGCGGGCCGAGCACGGCGCCATCCTCGCCGCCATGGCCGAGGGCGACGGCGAGGCCGCCGCGCGGCGCATGCGGGCGCACATGCTCAACGCGTCGAGCGCCCTCGGGCGCTACATCGGGGGGCAGGGGGAGCGGGAGGAGTAGGACGCCGTCCGGCAGAGCACGACGAAGGCCGCGGGCTCCCCCTCATCCCCGCACGCGGGGAGAGGGGATGCGCGCCTCACAGAAGCGACCCACCGGATACGCGCCAGCCCTCGGCCTCATCCCCGAAATCACCCTCACGCCGCAGGAAGCAACAACCGCCGGCAAAAAAGTCACACGCCGGCTCGGACGCCTGTGGACCGCAAGATCAAGCTTGTCTTTGTTGATCCGCCCCGCCACGCTTCGGCTATTGGACGGTATTCAAGTCCTGCATCCGCATCGAACACCTTGCCCGATCGATGGGCAGAGCGCGCCTCAGGACCGCCGCGCGAGACGGCGGGTGGGGCCGCGATGCGACGCGGACGTGTTCGAGGCGACGAGCGGGACGGGCTGAGGGCGGGCATGGGCCAACTCACAAAAAAACTTCTCTCGGGCACGGCCCTTCTCGTGGTCGCCGCCCCCGCCGCGCGTGCCGCCGACCTGCCGGTGAAGACGGCCGTGCCGATCGAGTATGTCCGGGTCTGCTCCGCCTACGGCGCGGGCTTCTTCTACATCCCCGGCACCGACACCTGCCTGCGCGTCTCGGGCCGTGCCCGGTTCGAGGCCGGCTACATCCCGGTGCAGAACCGCAGCAACTCGTCCGGCGACCTGTCGCAGTATCGCGGGCTGATGCGCATGAACTTCGATGCGCGCACCCAGACCGGCTACGGGACGCTCCGCGCCTTCCTGCGCCTGGAAGCCGCGAGCCGCACCGGCGTGTTCATGACCTCGGGCACCCAGCAGCGCATCGCCAACGCCTTCCCGGCCACCGGCCAGGACCAGTTCGGGCGCGTGCAGAACTTCCTCGTCACCGAGAAGGCCTTCGTGCAGTTCGCCGGGCTGACGGCGGGCCGCGCCTCCTCGTTCTTCGACTTCTACGCCCACGACTACGAGCTGATCGGCTCGACGGCGGGCTCCGACGTGCCCTCCACCAACCTGCTGGCCTACACCCATAAGTTCGGCGAGAACTGGTCCGCGACCCTGTCGATGGAAGACCCGAACTTCCGCAAGAACCCGTTCTACGCCTCCTCGATCGGCCTCACCGGCACCGTGCCGGGCCAGAGCGGCCTGAACAACGTCTTCATCACCGCGCCGACTCCGGTGATCCTCGGCACCAATGCCGACGGCACCGCCAACACGGTCGCCTTCGTCGATGCGGTGCAACGCTCGCGCATGCCCGACTTCGTCGGGGCGCTGCGCTACGACGCCCCCTGGGGCTCGGTGCAGCTCTCCGCGGCGGTCAAGGACGTGAACATCGGCGGCTTTATCGCCAATTCCGCCGTCTCCACCCTGACTCCGGCGCCGGGCGCCGCTGCCGGACCGGTCAGTGCCGGCACCGCCGCGGCCCTGCTCGCCGCCCGCGGCGTCGCCTCCGGCGCGCAGACCGAGTACGGCTGGGCGGTGCAGGGCGGCCTCAAGCTCAACATGCCCTGGATCGCCCCCGGCGACGGGCTGTACCTGCAGGGCGCCTACGGCGAGGGCGCGCTGATCTATACCGGCTTCTCCTACTTCACCGGCACCTATGCCAGCCAGCTCGGCCCCGTCCAGGGCGCGCCGTTCGTGCACGCGCTCGCCGACGCGGTGGTCAACCCGCTCTCGGGCCGGATCGACCTGTCGCGGAGCTTCACCGCCACCGCCTCCTTCCTGCATTACTGGGCGCCCGAATGGCGCTCGGCCTTCTTCGGCAGCTACGGCGAGGTCAGCTTCTCGCGCGGCACCCGCGAGGCGTTCAGCCTCGTCAGCGGCCTCGTCGGCGCCTCCGCCCCGCCGATCGGCGCGGCCTTCGCCGTGAGCCCGATCCTGCGGGACAACTACCAGATCATCGCCGGCACGAGCCTGATCTGGTCGCCGGTCAAGGACCTCGATATCGGCATTGAGGGCACCTACATCGGCACCGGCCCGCTCAGCGGACGCGTCACCGATTCGACCCGCCCCGTCACCGTGGGCGGGCTGCCGGCCTTCACCGAGAAGCGCTACGACACGACGCAGATCCGCATGCGGGTGCAGCGCGACTTCTGATTTTTTCGCGGAGGGTCGCTGCCGGATCGGCCATGTCGGCGAACGCGACGCGAGCAGAGCGGGGCCTTTTACTCCGCCTTGTGGATAGGGGACCCGCGCCGGAATCGGCCTCCGGGCTGCGCGCGAACCGCAGCGATCCAGCGGACGTGTCGCCACGGGATGACACGGCACAGGCCTTGCCAAGGGACCAAGGCAGTCGGTGGATGACAAGTGCAGCGCCCGGCTTCACTATGGCCTGATCCGGCCATCACCGGCCGCCCGCGAAAGAAGAAGGTCCGCCGCATGCGCCTGAGAGACGCCGTCCTCATCGCCGCCGTCGCAGCCCTGGCCTCGGGCGCGCCTGCGCAGGGGCAGGAGCTGTCCGGGACGCTCAAGAAGGTGAAGGATTCGGGCGCCATCACCATCGGCTACCGCGATTCGTCGGTGCCGTTCTCCTATCTCGACGGCGACCAGAAGCCGGTCGGCTACGCCTTCGAAATCTGCCAGAAGATCGCCGAGGCGGTCAAAACGCACCTGAAGCTCGACAAGATTGAGGTCAAGCTCAATCCGGTCACCTCGGCGACGCGCATCCCGCTGATCGCCAACGGCACGATCGACCTCGAATGCGGTTCAACCACCAACAACGTCGATCGCCAGAAGCAGGCCGGCTTCACCAACACCCACTTCCTCACCGCGACGCGGTTCGTCGCCAAGAAGGACAAGGGGCTCGACAAGACCGACGACCTCAAGGGCCGCACCGTGGTCTCGACCTCGGGCACGAAGAACATCCGCGAGATCAACGAGATCAACACCGCCCGTTCGCTGGGCATGAAGATCCTGCCGGCCAAGGACCATGCGGAGGCCTTCCTGATGGTCGAGACGGGACGCGCCGACGCTTTCGTGATGGACGACGTGCTGCTGGCCTCGCTGGTCGCCGGCTCGAAGACGCCCGACGCCTACGCGATCTCCTCGGAGGCCCAGTCGAAGCCGGAGCCCTACGGCATCATGCTGCGCAAGGACGACGCGCCCTTCAAGGCGGTGGCCGACGCCGCGACCGCCGCGCTCTACAAGAGCCCGGAGGGCAAGACGCTCTACGACAAGTGGTTCACGCAAGCCATCCCGCCGCGGGGCATCAACCTCAAGCTCCCGATGAGCGAGGCGATGCAGAAGGCCTTCGCCAACCCGAGCGACAGCGCGGACCCGGCCGCCTACTGACCGCGGAACCGCGGGGGGCGGCGGCGATGAACTACAACTGGAACTGGGGCATCTTCCTCGAGCCCTCGCCCGAGGGCGTCGGCACCTATGCCGACATGCTGCTCTCGGGGCTGTCGTGGACCATCGCCACCGCGCTCTGTTCCTGGGTGATCGCCTTCGGCCTCGGCTCGGTGATCGGGGTTTTCCGCACGCTCCCGTCGAGAACGGCCAACGCCGTCGGCACGGCCTATGTCGAGCTGTTCCGCAACGTGCCGCTGCTCGTGCAGATGTTCCTCTGGTACTTCGTGCTGCCGGAACTGCTGCCGGCGGATCTCGGATCGGCGGTCAAGCAATTGCCCGACGCGCCGTTCTACACGGCGGTTCTGTGTCTGGGCTTCTTCACCGCCTCGCGGGTGGCCGAGCAGGTGCGGGCGGGC
Organism: Methylorubrum rhodinum; assembly: GCF_014199935.1. Classification (GTDB taxonomy): domain Bacteria; phylum Pseudomonadota; class Alphaproteobacteria; order Rhizobiales; family Beijerinckiaceae; genus Methylobacterium; species Methylobacterium rhodinum. Next base: position 252,152 of record NZ_JACHOP010000003.1, on the reverse strand, counting down.
ATCCAGTCGCTGCCGCGGGGCCAGCGCATGGCCGGCACGGCGCTCGGCCTCACCACGGCGCAGACCTACCGCCACGTGCTCCTGCCCAACGCCTACCGGATCATCCTGCCGCCGCTCACCTCCGAGTTCCTGAACAACCTCAAGAACACCTCGGTGGCGCTGACCATCGGCCTGCTGGAGCTGACGGCGCGGGCCCGCTCGATGCAGGAATTCTCGTTCCAGGTGTTCGAGGCCTTCACCGCGGCGACCCTCCTCTACGTCCTGATCAACCTCGTGGTGATCGCCTGCGCCACCCTCTTGGAGCGGTACGTGGCCGTGCCGGGGGGGCGCTAGATGTTTTCGAACTTCGACTTCTCGGTCATCGCCTCCTCGCTGCCCTACCTGTTCGGGCAGGGCATGGTGTTCACGGTGACGCTGACGGCGCTGGCGGCCAGCGGCGGCATCGTCTTCGGCACCGCGCTCGCGATGATGCGGCTCTCGGGCATCCCCGGCGTGACGCACGCGGCCAAGCTCTACGTCGAGACCATGCGCGCGCTGCCGCTCGTGCTGGTGATCTTCTGGTTCTACTTCCTCGTCCCCTATATCGGCGCCTGGGCGACCGGCTCGGCGACCCCGATCCAGGTCGGCGCCTTCGCCTCGGCGCTCATCACCTTCACCCTGTTCGAGGCGGCCTATTTCGCCGAGATCATGCGGGCGGGCATCCAGTCGATCGCCAAGGGCCAGACCGCGGCGGCCTCGGCGCTCGGCATGAACTACTGGCAGACGATGCGGCTCGTGGTGCTGCCGCAGGCCCTGCGCAACATGCTGCCGCTGCTTCTGACCCAGACCATCGTGCTGTTCCAGGACACCTCGCTGGTCTACGTCCTGTCGCTGACCGACTTCATGGGCGCGGCCTCGAAAGTCGCCCAGCGCGACGGGCGCCTCGTCGAGATGTACCTGTTCGCCGCGCTCGTCTACTTCGCGGTCTGCTTCACCGCCTCGTGGCTGGTGCGTCGGCTGCAGACCCGCGTCGCCATCATCCGCTGAGGTTTCTTTAAACCATGACCTCGACCCCGATGCCGGCCCCCGCTGCCGCAACCCCGACCGCCGCCGCGCGCGAAGCCCCCGCCGACGAGGGCCTGCGCGCCGGCCCGCTCGTCACGCCCCCGCCCGCCGCCGCGACCGGCGGCTCGATGATCGGGATCGAGAAGGTCTCGAAGTGGTACGGCGAGTTCAAGGTGCTGACCGACTGCACCACCAGCGTGGCGCGGGGCGAGGTGGTCGTCGTGTGCGGTCCCTCGGGCTCGGGCAAGTCGACGCTGATCAAGTGCGTCAACGCGCTGGAGCCGTTCCAGGAGGGCCAGATCACCGTCGACGGCACGCGGGTGAAGGACCGCGGCACCAACCTGCCGAAGCTCCGCGCCCGCGTCGGCATGGTGTTCCAGCATTTCGAGCTGTTTCCGCACCTGTCGATCACCGATAACCTCACCATCGCCCAGCGCAAGGTGCTCGGCCGCTCGGGCGAGGATGCGAAGAAGCGCGGCCTCGACCTGCTGGAGCGCGTCGGTCTCTCCGCTCACGCGAAGAAGTTTCCGGGCCAGCTCTCGGGCGGGCAGCAGCAGCGGGTGGCGATCGCCCGCGCGCTCGCCATGAACCCGGTGGTGATGCTGTTCGACGAGCCGACCTCGGCGCTCGACCCCGAGATGGTCGGCGAGGTGCTCGACGTGATGGTGGAACTCGCCCGCGACGGCATGACCATGATGGTCGTGACCCACGAGATGGGCTTCGCCCGCAAGGTCGCCGACCGGGTGATCTTCATGGACCGCGGCGAGATCGTCGAGGACGCCGCCAAGGAGGATTTCTTCGGCCAGCCCCGCAGCGAGCGGGCTCAGCAATTTTTGTCGAAGATCCTCGCTCACTGATACGTGATTTCTGGGCGCCCCCCTCGCCAGGGCGCCCTAGACTGGATACGTCATTCAAGACGCAGCGTTCGAAACCGTACTAACTGTCGGGCGTTGTTATTGCGTTGCACCACTCGACGGCGGTCGTCGGCGCTTCGCCGAGATCGGGTTTTGTCAAGAAGTCATTCCCACCGATGCCGCGCTATTTCTTCGACATCCACGATGGTGTCGCCCTGAGCGATGAGGTCGGCCGCGAGATCGGCGACCCTCTCGCGCTGCGGCGCGAGGCCCTGCGGGTGATGACCAGCTTGATGGCGGCCGAGGCCGAGGACAGCCAGGACTGCACGCTGGTGCTCGCCGTCCGCAACGAGACGGGCGACGACGTCATGACGATCCGCCTCGTCTGCCAGATCGACGACCGATAGATTCAGAACCCGCAGCGATGCGAGATACTGTCAAGAACTACAATGTCCCGAGAGGAAAAATCTCGGTCGGGATGACGCGCGTTTAATCAGCCTAGAATTCATAACAGTATAGACAAGAAACCTCAAGGCGATTTTTGCGGCAGGTCCGTTTGCTTGGCAGTTTGCCTGTCGCAGGCCGGCCCTGTCCCGGCCTGCGCGCCAAAACCCTCGCGCGCGAGATCGACGAGGATCATGTCGAGCAGGACCCGCAGGCGGTGGAAGCCCGTCTCGGGAAGACCGGCGCGGGCCTCGCTGCAGAGCCGGGCCAGTTCGGCCAGGGCTTCGGCATCTTGTAAGGGCATCGTCATATCTCGCCATAGACGGTCGGTTCCGCGAAGCCTCCGCGGCATGACGACCGTTCCGTCCGGTCTCTCCCTGAACATCGTGCTTGATCCGATCCCGCGACCGTTCGACGGGGTCCTACGCCCGAGTTCCTGGAACGGTTACAAACTCTCCCGCATCCCCGGCAACCTCACCGTCACGGCCGCGCACCCGTTCCGAGGGCGCCCGCGGCCCGCTCCAGCGCGCCGAACAGCGCCTCGGCCTGCGCACCGCCGATGTCGTGGAAGCCCAGCGTCCGGCCCATGACGAGGCCGAGGATGGCGAAGAACAGCATCGCCCCCGCGCCGGGCGGCTCGGCGCTCGCCAGCCGCTCCAGCCGCTCGGCGACGAAGGCGCGGTAGCCCGCGAGCGCCTCCGGGTTCTCGGCCGCCGCGATCAGCAGCGCGCGCGAAAAGTCGTCGTCCTCGCAATAGGCCTCGCGCAGATGCGCCACCATGGCGAGGCCCAGCCCGGCCGGCCCCGGCTGGGGGCCCGCCTCGGCTTCGCAGGCACTGATGCCGGCGCGCAGCTCCTCCAGCTTGCGGGCGACGAGGGCCAGGATCAGCGCGTCCTTCGAGGCGTAGTGGTGCAGCACGCCGCCCTTGCTGAGGCCCGCCTGCGCCGCCACCGCGTCGATGGTGAGCGCCCGCCCGCCGCCCCGGCGCAGCACCGCGCCGGCGGCGTCGAGGATCGTCTGCGCCCGATCGTCGCGCCGGCTGCGGGTCCTCTCCGTCATCGCCCCCTCGTTCGCATTTGCAAAATACCGTCTGGACGGTCGGTACGATAGACGATACGTCTGCGTCGCGATAGCGCCTCCGCCCGTCCGTCCTCCGTGATGGGGTCGGGACGGCGCCCGGAAAGCTCGGCCGATGTCCCCAAAGGCTTCTCCTCGGACCCGCGTCCTGCGCGCCCTCTCCGTGCTGGCCCTCGCCCTCGCGCCGCTGCCCGCCCCTGCGGCAGAGGAGACGGCGGCGCCGGTCGTCGACGATCCGACCGTGGTGCTGGTCCGGGTCGTCCAGGCCGCGATGAGCCCGGTCTCGGCGGACGTCGTGCTGACCGGCGACATCCAGGCCCAGGCCCAGACCAACGTCGCCTTCCGCACCAACGGCAAGGTGGCCGAGCGCCGGGTCGAGGTCGGCGACCACGTCTCCGCCGATCAGGTGCTCGCCGTGCTGGAGCCGCTGGTGCAGCGGGCCAACCTCGACAACGCCCGCGCCGCGCTGGTCTCGGCGGAGGCGCAGCTGACGCAGGCCAAGGTCACCTTCGAGCGCCAGAAGCAGCTCCTGGCCGGCGGCTACACCACGCGCCCGACCTACGACAACGCCGAGCAGCAACTGCGCACGAGCCAGGCCGCGGTCGATTCGGCGAAGGCCGCGCTCGGCACGTCGGAGGAGCAGCTGAGCTACACCGAGCTGCGGGCGGGCGTGCCCGGCATCGTGCTGAGCCGCACCTTCGAGGTCGGTCAGGTGGTGCAGGCGGGCCAATCCGTGATGGTGCTGGCCCAGGACGGCCCGCGCGACGCGGTGTTCAACGTCTACGAGGCGCTCACCGCCAACCCGCCCGAAGACAAGGCGATCCAGATCATCCTCCAGTCGGACCCGTCGGTGACGGCTTTGGGCCGCGTGCGCGAAATCTCGCCGACCGTCGATCCGCAGAGCGGCACGGTGCGGGTCAAGATGGGCCTGGATTCAACGCCCCCGGCGATGACGCTCGGCGCCGTGGTGATCGGGCGCGGGCGCTTCGGCGGGCGCGAGGCCGTGGTTCTGCCCTGGTCGGCCCTTTACCGCTTCGACGACCGGCCCGCCGTGTGGATCTACGATCCGGGGACGAGCACGGTCTCGGTGCGCGGCGTCGAGATCGACCGCTACGGCGGCACCGACATCGTGCTGAAGGGGGGCGTCCAGCCGGGGGAATCGGTGGTGGTCGCCGGCATCCAGTTCCTGCGTCCGGGGCAGCGCGTCGCGGTGGCGCCGAGCGTGGCGGAGGGCGGACGATGACGTTCTTTGTCCGCACCATCTCCGCGGCCACCCTCCCCCCTCTGCGGGGGAGGGTGGCCCCCGAAGGGGGTCGGGAGAGGGGAGCGACGGTGCCGCTTAGCCGCCTTCGACGCGAACTCTCCGGAAGCGTGGTTCCCCTCTCCCGCCCCGCATCCGCGGGGCACCCTCCCCCGCAGAGGGGGGAGGGTTCTGCGCTGCGCCTCGCACTGGCGGCCACGCTCACCCTGACGCTGGCCGCCTGCCAACCCTCCCAAGAGGAGCCCGGCCCGCCCCCCGTCCGCCCGGTCCTGTCCACGCTGGCCGAGCCCACCGAGAACGTGATCTTCGGCCCCTTCGCCGGCACGGTGGAGCCGCGCTACCAGTCGCAGCTCGGCTTCCAGATCGGCGGCCGCGTGGTGGCGCGCGACGTCACCGTCGGCGACGTGGTGAAGAAGGGTCAGCGGCTCGCCGCCCTCGACCCCATCGTCTCGCGCTTCGACCTGACCCGCGCCGAAGCCGAACTCGCCGACGCCAAGGCGCAGGCCGAGAACGCCGCCGCCACCGAGGCCCGCACGCGGCGGCTGATGGAGGGCGGCAACGTCACCCAGGCGCAGCTCGACGCGGCCGTGGCCCGGCGCGACACCGCACAGGCGCGCCTCGCCCAGGCCGGCGCCAGCCTGCAGAAGGCGCGCGACCAGATCGGCTACACCGAGCTGCACGCCGATTTCGACGGCGTCGTCACCCAGCGCCTCGCCGAGATCGGGCAGGTGGTGAGCCCGGGGCAGGGGATCGTCACGCTGGCGCGCCCCGAGACCCGCGAGGCGGTGGTCGACATCCCCGAGACCCTGGTCGGGGCGATGCCGAAGGACGGGGTGTTCACGGTCTCGCTCCAGAGCGCGCCGGAGATCACCGCGCGGGGCCGGGTGCGCGAGGTCGCGCCGTTCGCCGACACCGGCACCCGCACGCGCCGCATCCGCATGACGCTGGAGAATCCGGGCCCCGCCTTCCGGCTGGGGGCGACCATCACGGTCTCGCTGGTGCGCCCGACCCCGCGCCGCTTCTTCCTGCCCGCGACCGCGCTGCTGAGCACGGACGGGCGTCGCTCGGTCTGGATCGTGTCGGACGAGACCGGGGGCAAGCGGCAGGTGACGCGCCGCGACGTGACGCTCGCGGCCGAGCCGGACGGCGGCCCGCGCATCGCGGTCGGCGGCGGGTTGCAGCCCGGCGAGCGGGTCGTGGTGGCCGGCGTCCATTCCCTGAGCGACGGGCAGCCGGTGCGCCTGCCCGACGAACCGCACTGACCGAGGCGAGAAGGCTTTTCCCGTGAAGGACTTCAACCTCTCCGACTGGGCGCTCGGCCACCGCTCGCTCGTCTGGTTCCTGATGCTGGTCTGCCTCGCGGCCGGCGCGATGGCCTATTCGCGGCTCGGCCGCGAGGAGGACCCGCCATTCGCCATCAAGACCATGGTGGTCCAGGCGTCCTGGCCCGGCGCCACCATCAAGGACACCCTCGATCAGGTCACCGACCGGATCGAGAAGGAATTGCAGCAGATCAACGCGCTGGACTACGTCCGCAGCTACACCACGCCCGGTCAGTCGACCGTCTTCGTCCAGTTCCGCGACACGACGCGGAAGGAGGAGATCCAGCCGGCCTTCTATCAGGTCAGGAAGCGTCTCGGCGACATCCAGCACACCTTTCCGCAAGGGGTGCAGGGCCCGAGCTTCAACGACGAGTTCGGCGACGTCTACGGCAACGTCTACGCCTTCACCGCCGACGGCCTGACCCACCGGCAGTTGCGCGACTACGTCGAGGGCGTCCGCACCGAGATCCTGAAGGTGCCCAACATCGGCAAGACCCTGCTGATGGGCGTGCAGGGCGAGACGATCGACCTCGACTTCTCCACCCGCAAGCTCGCGGGCTACGGCATCGACATCCAGGCGCTGATCAAGGCGCTGCAATCGCAGAACGCGGTCGCGGCCTCCGGCGTGGTCCAGGCCGGGCCCGAGCGCGTCTCGTTGCGGGTCAGCGGGCAGTTCACCTCGGAAGACTCGTTGCGCAACGTCAACCTGCGCTTCAACGACCGCTTCTTCCGGCTCGCCGATGTCGCCGACATCTCCCGCGGCTACGAGGACCCGCCTGCCGCCATGTTCCGGGTCGACGGCAAGCCGGCCATCGGGCTGGCCATCGCCATGCGGCCCAACGCCAACCTCCTGAAGTTCGGCGAGGACCTGAAGGCGCGCATGCACGTGGTCGAGGGCAAGTTGCCGATCGGGGTGGGCATCCACCTCGTCTCGGACCAGCCCAGGATCGTGGAGGAGGCCGTCGGCGGCTTCACCAAGGCGCTGGTCGAGGCCGTCGTCATCGTGCTCCTCGTCAGCTTCGTCAGCCTCGGGCTCCGCGCCGGCCTCGTCGTCGCGATCTCGATCCCGCTCGTGCTCGCCATCGTCTTCGTGGTGATGCAGGTGATGGGCGTGACGCTCCAGCGCATCTCGCTCGGCGCGCTCATCATCGCGCTTGGCCTGCTCGTGGACGACGCGATGATCACCGTCGAGATGATGGTGGCGCGCCTTGAACTCGGCGACAACCTCAAGAAAGCCGCGACCTTCGCCTACACCTCCACCGCCTTCCCGATGCTGACCGGCACCCTGGTGACGGTGGCGGGCTTCCTGCCGATCGGCTTCAACGGCTCGTCGGCGGGCGAGTACACCTACTCGCTCTTCGTCGTGATCGCGGCCTCGCTCCTGGTCTCCTGGGTGGTGGCGGTGCTGTTCGCGCCGCTGCTCGGCGTCACGATTCTTCCGAAGAAGATGAAGCACCATGCCGAGAAGCAGGGCCTGTTCACCCGCGTCTTCATGGCGACCTTACGCGTCGCGATGCGGCTGCGCTGGATCACCGTCATCATCTGTGTCGGGCTGATGGGCCTCGCCATCGTCGGCATGGGCCACGTGCAGCAGCAGTTCTTCCCGTCCTCGGACCGCGCCGAACTCCTCGTCGACCTGACGCTGCCGCAGAACGCCACCATCCGCGAGACCAAGGCGCAGCTCGACCGGTTCGAGGCCGAGCTGAAGGGCGACCCCGACATCGAGCGCTGGTCCTCCTATGTCGGCCAGGGCGCGGTGCGCTTCTACCTGCCGCTGGACCAGCAGCTCGCCAACGCCTTCTTCGGCCAGATCGTCATCGTGACGAAATCGCTCGAGATCCGCGACAGGGTGATGGCGCGATTGCAGAAAATCGGGCGGCGCGACTTCGTCGGCACCGACGTGCTGGTCCAGCCCCTGAACCTCGGCCCGCCGGTCGGCCGCCCGATCCAGTACCGCCTGTCCGGGCCGGACATCCAGGAGGTCCGGCGCCTCGCCCTCAAGCTCGCCGACGTCGTCGCCACCGACAAGCGGCTGGCCGTGCCGACCTTCGACTGGAACGAGCCCGGCAAGGTGCTGCGGGTCGAGATCCTGCAGGACAAGGCGCGCCAGCTCGGCGTCACCAGCCAGGACATCGCCGGCATCCTCAACGCCGTCGTCGGCGGTCAGGCGATCACCCAGGTGCGCGATTCGATCTACCTCGTGAACGTGGTCGGCCGCGCGCGCGCCATCGAGCGCTCCTCGCTGGACACGCTCCAGAGCCTTCAGGTCACGCTCTCGAACGGCTCGGTGGTGCCGATCCTGGCGTTCGCCAAGATCGACTACGACCTCGAACAGCCGATCGTCTGGCGCCGCGACCGGGTGCCGACGCTGACCGTGCGCGCCACGATCAACGACGCGACCCAGCCGCCGACCATCGTGGCTGCGCTCCAGCCCGCCATCGACGCCTACGTCGCGGCGTTGCCCGAGGGCTACACGCTGGCCATCGGCGGCGCGGTCGAGGAGGCCGGCAAGGGCCAGGGGCCGATCGCCGCCGTGGTGCCTGTGATGCTGCTCGCCATGGCGCTGTTCCTGATGATCCAGCTCCAGAGCTTCCAGAAGCTTTTTTTGGTGTTTTCCGTCGCGCCTCTCGGGTTGATCGGGGTTGTTCCTGCCCTTCTGCTCTTCGACAAGCCGATGGGCTTCGTCGCCATCCTCGGCATCCTGGCGCTCATCGGCATCATCGTGCGCAACGCCGTGATCCTGGTCAGCCAGATCGAGGAATGCGAGGCGGAGGGCATGGCGCCCTGGGACGCCGTGGTCGAGGCCACGCGCCACCGCATGCGCCCGATCCTGCTGACGGCCGCCGCCGCCAGCCTCGGCCTGATCCCGATCGCCCGCGAGGTGTTCTGGGGGCCGATGGCCTACGCAATGATCGGCGGCATCCTGGCCGCGACGGGGCTGACGCTGCTGTTCCTGCCGGCCCTCTATGTCGGCTGGTACCGGATCAAGCCGCCGCCGCGGGGAGTGAAGGGCTGAGCCAGGCCGGTCGGCACGCATGCGACCAGGGCGGAAGCCCCGCACGACGAACGCGCGAGGGCGCTCTTCGCGATCCGCGAGCGCGGGGATGCGAGCGCGTGGATGATCGTCATCGAGACGGTTCGTCACGCTCGGGCGCGACCCGCGCAAGCCGGTCGATGACGACAGCCTGCCGCATCGAGCATGGCGCCCCACTCTCGCCACGTGAACCGCGTTCAGGTACAACCACGGCAACGTTCGAAGTGGTGCGTGGCCTTGCGGACATAGCGCGGCAATTGAGCAAATCGGGCTAAATCGGGGTCGTTTCGTGGCTAGCTCTCCTTTCACCTACTCATTCGCGCATCAGGCACTGCCGATCTTCACTTCGTTTTCAGAAATGTCGAAATTCGTCAAACAGGAGGCCGTGTCGCCTGATGGCCAACTGTCTCTTAAATATGATAGATATAATTATGTTCTAATAGAAAATGCCACTGGCAAATCAACGGCAATATACAATTCCAGTTTAAATCTTATTACATTTTCTGCAAATTCCGATTTTTTGTATTTTACGGGTCAATTTGAAATTTCGGATGGCGGCATTATCCAGACTGGTACAGGAATATTGAAATATGAAATTGGAAAGGGGTACATCTCGGATCCTCAACTTGCCAATCAATTTAGCGCGCCTGTAGGGGTCTCTGAAGACAAATCCTTTCTGGTTCTTCGAACAGGAAATGATTACTCAAGCAAAGCTAGGGAATATCTCTACATAAAAACCGACACAGGAGCTGTATTTAATTTAAATACGACAAATTCGGCTTCGAAAGGAAATGGTGCTGTTTCCGAGGCCCGTTTGCTGGGCGACGGAAATTCCGTCGTTTTCATCAGCACGTCGAGCAACCTCGTCGCGAACGACACCAACGGCGTGGCCGACGTGTTTCTGAAGAACCTCGAGACCGGCGCCGTCACGCTGCTGTCGAAATCGGGTTCGGGCGTGCAGGCGAACGGCGCGGCCAGCGACCTCGACGTTTCCGCGGATGGAACCAAGATCCTCTTCAGCAGCACCGCGACCAATCTCGTCTCGACCGAGACGATCGGCTTCAAGAACGTCTTCGTGAAGGAGATCGCGACCGGCAAGGTCACCCTCGTGTCCGTGCCCGCGTCCGGGATGACCGGCAACGGCAATTCCGACCGAGGCGCTTTCTCGCCGGACGGAAGGTCGGTCGCCTTCATCAGTACCGCCGCCAATCTCGTCGCCAACGACCTCAACGGGCGTCAGGACGTCTTCCTGAAGAACCTCGGCAACGGCGCGATCACGCCGCTCTCGCTCAACACCGAGGGCACCGACCCGTTCAGCGTACCGGTCACCGCCAGGCCCACCTTCGGCAGCGACGGCGGCACCGTCAATTTCGGAGATTACTCCTATGCCATCGACAATGCCGGCTTCTTCATCCTCGATGTGAACGCCGACGTCGTCTGGTACAACGACGACAGCCTGTCCGTCTCCAAGGGCGACGGGTCGGCCCCCACCGTTTACGATTGGCTGCCCCGCATCAGAACGGTCCAGATCGGGATCGACTACGACCGGGACGGCGATTTCCAGGCGACGCTCACCAGCCTGAAGTACGGGGAGGCGGTCTCCAGCCAGAGCTTCACCGTCAAGGTGCGGGCCCATGCCGGCAGTCAGAACTTCACCGGCAGTGCCGGCGGCGAAGTGGTTCTGCTGTCTTCATCGGCCGACAAGGCCGACGGCGCGGGCGGGGACGACGTGCTGTACGGCTACAGCGGTGCCGACGACCTGAGCGGCGGGGCCGGCAACGACATCCTCAAAGGCGGCTTCGGCAACGACATCCTGCGGGGCGGGATCGGCGACGACCGCTACGAAGTCGACAACGCGGGCGACACGGTGGTCGAGGCGGCGGGGGCCGGGCGCGACACCGTCTTCGCGCTCTACTCGGCGACGCTCGGCGCGAATGTCGAGGATCTGGTGCTCGTCGGCCTGAACGCCGTGACCGGCACCGGCAACGCGCTCGCCAACGTCATCACCGGCAACAAAGAGAACAACACGCTCCTCGGACTCGGCGGCGACGACAGGCTCGAAGGCGGGGCCGGCAACGACACCCTCGAAGGCGGCGACGGCAACGACCTCCTCGTCGGCGGAACCGAGAAGGATCGCCTGATCGGCGGCAACGGCGACGACACCTACTTCGTCAAAACGTACGACAATATCGTGGAAGAGCAGGCGGGCGGCGGAACGGACACGATCATCAGCAGTACAAGTCATGCGCTCGGTGCCAACTTTGAGAATCTGGTTTTGTCCCGAGACCCTGATGAGTACGGTTCTGCGCAATCGGGAATTGGAAACGCCAGCGACAACGTCATCACCGGCAATCAACGGGAAAATAGACTTACCGGTGGCGATGGGAACGATACGCTAATCGGCGGCGAACGTTCCGACCAGCTCTTCGGAGGCAATGGCGCAGATACGCTCGATGGCGGAGAGGGAATCGACGTTCTGGACGGGGGCGCCGGTGCCGACATCATGGCCGGCGGGGCGGGCAGCGACCGTTACATTGTTTCAGAATCCGGCGACCAAGTCATCGAACAAGCCGATGGTGGAGGCGATTCTGTCTCCGTTGCCGCCGACTGGACGTTGACTGCCGGATCGTATGTAGAAGTTGTTACCGTAAGCCCGTCCACGAGTCAGCGAAATTTCAAGCTTACGGGTAACGAGCTGAGCAATTATATTCGGAGCAGCGGAGGAGACGACATCCTCGACGGAGGGGCGGGCGCCGATGAACTGCTGGGCCTCGCCGGAAACGATACTTATTACGTCGATAACGTGGGCGATAGGGTTTACGAATACGCAAACTCCGGGACTGACACCGTCATCACGTCCTTCGGCTTCGCCCTGACGGCGGCTTCCGCGGTCGAGACCCTCAAATTTGCCGACAACCGCGCCGCCGGGGTCCTCGAACTCATCGGCAACGAGATCGGCCAGACGCTGGTCGGCAACGGCGGCGCCAGCCGCCTGTCCGGCCTCGGCGGTGACGACACCTACATCGTCGACGGCAACGACGATCGCGTGTTCGAGGCCGTCGATTTCGGCAACGACACCGTCGTCACCAGCGGCAGCTACACGCTCGAAGTCGGCCAGGAGATCGAGACCCTGCGGCTCGCCGACCCCGCCGGCACCGCCGCCCGCAGCCTGACCGGCAACGGCTTTTCCAATGCCCTGATCGGCAATGCCGGCGCCAACACCCTCGACGGGGCGGGCGGCGCCGACAGCCTCACCGGCGGGGCCGGCAACGACACCTATCGCGTCGACAATGTCGGCGACCGCGTGTTCGAGCGGGCCGGCGAGGGCAGCGACACCGTCCGCGCCTCGGTCAGCTACGTCCTGGCCGCCGGCCAATCGATCGAGACGCTGGAACTCGCCGTCGGCACCGCCAGCCTCGACCTCACCGGCAACGAACTCGCCAACACCCTGCGCGACAATGCCGGAAACAACCGCCTCGACGGCGGGGCCGGCCGGGACACCCTGATCAGCCTGGGCGGGCGCGACGTGCTGCTCGGCGGCCAGGACAGCGACAGCGCGATCATCGACCGCTCCGGCGCCACCGCGGCTTTGCGCTTCGTCATGCGGAGCGTCGGCGGCACCACCACGCTGGTCGGCGACGGCACCACCACCACCAGCATCGGCAACATCACGCTGACCGGCGGCTCCGGCGCCGACACCTTCACCACGCTCGACGGCATCGACACGCTCAACGGCGGGGCGGGCGCCGACACCCTCAACGGCGGCGCGGGCGCCGACCGGCTGACGGGCGGGACCGGCAACGACGCCTTCGTCGTCGACAATGCCGGGGACCTCGTGTTCGAGGCCTCGGGCGGGGGCGTCGACCGGGTATTCGCCTCGACGAGCTACGCGCTCCAGGCGGGACAGGAGATCGAGGGGCTGCAACTGCTCGCCGCGACCGGCTCGGCCAACCTGAACCTGACCGGAAACGCGATCAGCCAGTCGCTGGTGGGCAACAACGGCGCCAACGTCATCAACGGCGGCGTCGGCCGCGATGCGATGACGGGGCGCGGCGGCGACGACACCTACATCGTCGACAACCTCGGCGACCGGGTCACCGAGGCGGCGGGCGGCGGGCGCGATACGGTGCTGGCGACGGCGAGCTACGCGCTCGCGGCCGGCCAGGAGATCGAGGCGCTGCAGCTGCTGGCCTCGACCGGCTCGGCACGGTTCAACCTGTCCGGCAACGCGTTCGGGCAGTCGCTGGTGGGCAACAACGGCGCCAACGTGCTCGACGGCCGGGGCGGCGGCGACGTGCTGACCGGCCGGGGCGGAGCGGACAGCTTCGCCTTCTCGACGTCGCTCGGCGCGGGCAACGTCGACCGGATCGTCGACTTCGCGGCCGAGGACACGGTGCGGCTGTCGAAAGACGTCTTTTCCGCGCTGGCGCCGGGGCAGCTCGCCGAGAGCGCGTTCAAGAACATCAGCACGGGCAATGCGGATGCGGGCGACCGCATCCTGTACAAGCAGACGACGGGCGAGCTGTTCTACGACGCGGACGGCTCGGGGAGCGGCACGGCGGTGAAGTTCGCCGTGCTCGACAACAAGGCGGCGCTCACCCACGCCGACTTCCTCGTCGTGTAGGACGGACAGGGCCGTCGGACAGCCCGTCCGGCGGCCTCGTTGCCTCGACATCCCGATCCGTCGCCGCCTCGACCATGCCGTCGAGCGGCTTCGATCGTTCGAGACCCGCCGCAGCCACAGGCCGGGTCAAGCGATCGGGCGCGTCCGGCCATGAATTGATCTCGCCGCCGGCGCACGCGAACGTCAAAGCCCCGCTTCTGTTGCATAGCCGTTCCGTGTGTCATCCCGCGACGCCGAAAGCACTTTGCGCGAGGCAGCCCATCCGCTAGGCACATCCCGAACGCCGCGTGAACGCCGAACTCGATCGCGGGCGAAGCATCCACAGGCGAGCCGGCTGCCCGCGATGACCACGAATCCCGCATCGGCCAATTCGAGCGCCCTCGAGCGCGACGCGCAGGTGGCGATGAGCCACCAGCATGTCAGCCCCAACGACATCGCGCTCGGCGTGGTGATCGGACGCGCGTCGGAATATTTCGACTTCTTCGTGTTCGGCATCGCCTCGGTGCTGGTGTTCCCGAAGGTGTTCTTCCCCTTCGCCGACCCGCTCACCGGCACGCTGTACTCGTTCGCGATCTTCGCGCTGGCCTTCGTCGCCCGGCCGATCGGCTCGATCCTGTTCATGAAGATCCACGACCGCTACGGCCGCGGCGTGAAGCTCACCACCGCCCTGTTCCTGCTCGGCGGCTCGACCGCGGCGATCAGCTTCCTGCCGAGCTACAATTCGATCGGACAGGTCTCGATCGAGCTGCTCGCCGGCCTTCGCATCCTCCAGGGCCTCGCGCTCGGCGGCGCCTGGGACGGGCTCGCCTCGCTTCTCGCCCTCAACGCCCCGCGGGAGCGCCGCGGCTGGTACGCCATGATCCCGCAGCTCGGCGCGCCGATCGGCTTCATGGTGTCGAGCGCGCTGTTCTCGTTCTTCGCCGTCAACCTGTCGTCGGAGGACTTCCTCGACTGGGGCTGGCGCTTCCCGTTCTTCTGCGCCTTCACCATCAACGTCGTCGCCCTGTTCGCGCGGCTGCGCCTGATCGCGACGCCGGAATTCACCCGCCTCCTCGACAAGGGCCATCTCCAGCCCGTCGGCGTCATCGACCTCGCCCGCCACCACGCCCTCGACGTGTGGATCGGCGCCTTCGTGCCGCTGGCGAGCTTCGCCCTGTTCCACCTCGTCACGATTTTCCCGATCGCGTGGAACACCCTGCACAGCGACCGCTCGGCGGGCGACTTCCTGATGGTGCAGTTCTCCGGCGCCATCATCTGCGCCGGCGCGGTCGCGGCCTCGGGGCTGATCGCCGACCAGATCGGGCGGCGCAACATCCTCATCATCACCGCCGGCCTGATCGCCGCCTTCGCCTTCGGCTCGATCCTGGCGCCGCTGATCTTCGGCGAGAACGCCATCGGCCAGACCATCTATGTCAATGTCGGCTTCATGCTGCTCGGCCTGTCCTACGGCCAGACCGCGGGCGCCGTCACCTCGCGGCTCGGCAGCCGCTACCGCTACACCGGCGCGGCGCTGACCTCGGACCTCGCATGGCTGTTCGGCGCGGGCTTCGCGCCCCTGGTCGTCCTGTATCTCGCCGACGCGTACGGGCTGGCCGTCGTCGGCGTGTACCTGCTGTCGGGCGCGCTCGCGACGCTGCTGGCGCTGTTCCTCGACCGCTCCGAGATGCGGCAGATGTGATTGCTTCCGCCCGGGCGGCACCCCTGCCTCCGGGAGCGGACACGAACCGGCGGTCGCCCCCGCGGCGACCCATGAGATGGAACGAAGACCCGTGGCAGGACCATCGGTGACACCCTCGGCCATGTACCCGGCACTGCAGGCCTTCCGCGCCGTCGGGCGCCGCGCCCTCGGACGCTGCGCCTCTTCGCGCGCCTTCCTGCGCGGCCTTCTCCTGCTGCCGCTCCTGCCGCTGCTGGCCGGCTGCAACCTCACGGTCATGTTCCCGGCCGGCGACGTGGCGGTGCAGCAGCGCAACCTCGTGCTCGCCTCCACCGGCCTGATGCTGCTCATCATCCTGCCGGTGATCGCGCTGACGCTGCTGTTCGCGTGGCGCTACCGCGCCTCGAACACGCAAGCCCGCCACGATCCCGACTGGGACCACTCGACCGGGCTGGAGGTCGTGATCTGGACCGCGCCGCTGATGATCATCATCGCGTTGGGCGCGCTCACCTGGATCAGCACCCACACCCTCGACCCGTTCCGGCCGCTCTCGCGCCTGGAGCCGGGCAAGCCGGTTCCCGCCCAGACCAAGCCGCTCGAGGTGCAGGTCGTGGCGCTCGACTGGAAGTGGCTGTTCTTCCTGCCCGAATACGGCGTGGCGAGCGTCAACGAACTGGCCGCGCCGGTGAACCGGCCGATCGCCTTCAAGCTCACCTCGGCCTCGGTGATGAACTCGTTCTACATCCCGGCGCTCGCCGGGATGATCTACGCCATGCCCGGCATGGAGACGAAGCTGCACGCCGTCATCAACAAGCCCGGCGCGTATCAGGGCCTGGCCTCGCATTACAGCGGCAGCGGCTTCTCGCGGATGACGTTCAAGTTCCACGGCCTCGACGGCGACGGCTTCGACCAGTGGGTGGCCAAGCTGAAGAGCGAGGGCAAGGAATTGTCGCGCGAGGCCTATCTCGAACTGGAGCGCCCGAGCGAGAACGTCCCGGTGATCCACTACGCGTCCTACGCGGACGGCCTGTTCGGCTCGATCCTCGGCATGTGCGCCGTCCCCGGCAAGATGTGCATGCACGAGATGATGGCGATCGACGCCAAGGGCGGCGCCGGCAAGGACAGCCGCGAGAACGCGGCGCGGCTGCAATACGACAACCGCCACACCGAGCGGGGCGACGAGGCGCCGGGCGCCACGGGGCCCGCCTCGCACCACGCGCCCCGCAGCGACAAGCCTGCGGACTCCCAAGATCATGGGCCGCACGGGAAGGGGCAGAATTCGCCCGCTCCCAACCAGCTCAACAACTGATCCGTCTCCGACGAGCCTTCACGCAACGAGACATCCATGTTCTCTGACACGGACCTCCAGAAGCTCCTGTTCGGGCGCCTGACGCTCGCGGACATCCCCTATCACGAGCCGATCCTGCTCGTGACCTTCGCGGGCGTCGCGGTGACCGGCATCGCCGTGCTCGCGACGATCACCTACTTCAGGTTCTGGGGCCCGCTCTGGCGCGACTGGTTCACCTCGGTGGACCACAAGAAGATCGGCATCATGTACGTGGTGCTGGCGATGGTGATGCTGCTGCGCGGCTTTGCCGACGCGCTGCTGATGCGCTCGCAGCAGGCCATCGCCTTCGGGGCGAACGAGGGCTACCTGCCGCCGCACCACTACGACCAGATCTTCACGGCGCACGGCGTGATCATGATCTTCTTCGTGGCGATGCCGTTCGTCACGGGGCTGATGAACTACGTCGTGCCGCTGCAGATCGGCGCCCGCGACGTCGCCTTCCCGTTCCTCAACAACTTCTCCTTCTGGATGACGGTCTCGGGCGCCGTCACCATCATGATCTCGCTGTTCGTCGGCGAGTTCTCCCGCGCCACCTGGCTCGCCTACCCGCCGCTCTCGGGGGCCGACATGAGCCCAGGGGTCGGCGTCGATTACTGGATCTGGGGCCTCCAGATCGCCGGCATCGGCACGACGCTGTCCGGCATCAACCTGATCGCGACCATCGTGAAGATGCGCGCGCCCGGCATGTCGATGATGAAGATGCCGATCTTCTGCTGGTCGTCGCTGTGCACCAACGTGCTCATCGTCGCCGCCTTCCCGATCCTCGCCGCGGTCCTCGCGCTGCTGACCCTCGACCGCTACGTCGGCACGCACTTCTTCACCAACGACCTCGGCGGCAACCCGATGATGTACTTCAACCTCATCTGGATCTGGGGTCATCCGGAAGTCTACATCCTCATTCTGCCGGCCTTCGGCGTGTTCTCGGAGATCATCTCGACGTTCTCCGGCAAGCGCCTGTTCGGCTACACCTCGATGGTCTACGCCCTCGTGGTGATCACGATCCTGTCCTACCTCGTGTGGCTGCACCACTTCTTCACGATGGGCTCGGGCGCGAACGTGAACTCGTTCTTCGGGATCACGACGATGATCATCTCGATCCCGACGGGCGCCAAGCTGTTCAACTGGCTGTTCACGATGTATCGCGGCCGGATCCGGTTCGAGGTGCCGATGCTGTGGACCGTGAGCTTCATGGTCACCTTCACCATCGGCGGCATGACCGGCGTGCTGCTCGCCGTGCCCCCGGCCGACTTCGTGCTCCACAACTCGCTGTTCCTGATCGCGCACTTCCACAACGTGATCATCGGCGGCGTGCTGTTCGGCATGTTCGCGGGCGTGAACTACTGGTGGCCCAAGGCCTTCGGGTTCAAGCTCGACGACTTCTGGGGCAAGGTCTCGTTCTGGTTCTGGACGGTCGGCTTCTACGTCGCCTTCATGCCGCTCTACGTGCTGGGGCTGATGGGCGTCACCCGCCGCGCCCAGCACTTCGCCGACACCTCGCTCCAGCCCTGGTTCGTCGTGGCGGCGCTCGGCGCCGTCCTGATCGCCGTCGGCATCGGCGCGATGATCGTGCAGATCGCCGTCTCGATCAAAAACCGCGAGGCTCTGCGCGACACCACCGGCGACCCGTGGGGCGGCCGGACGCTCGAATGGTCGACCTCCTCGCCGCCGCCGGACTACAATTTCGCCTTCACGCCGAGGATCCACCAGCTCGATGCGTGGTGGCAGATGAAGAGCCGCAACTTCCAGCGGCCGGTCACCGGCTTCCAGTCGATCCACATGCCGAAGAACACCGCCACCGGCGTGATCCTCGGCGTGATCAGCATCGCCTTCTCGTTCGCGATGATCTGGTACATCTGGTGGCTCGCGGCGCTCGCCTTCGTGGCGACGCTGGCGATCTCGATCGCCCACACCTTCAACTACAACCGTGACTTCTACATCCCGGCCGAGACGGTCGTCCGCACCGAAGGGCAGCGGACCGACGCTCTCGCCGTGGCGGGACGGACCTGATCGCGATGGCGACCCACGCAACCGACGCGCTGCACCGGGATCCGGTGGCGGAGGCCGACGCGCTGTCGTTCCAGGACATGGAGCACGCGCATCACCCGGAAGGGAGCACGATGCTCGGCTTCTGGATGTACCTGATGAGCGATTGCCTCATCTTCACGGTGCTGTTCGCCACTTACGCCGTGCTCGGCCGCAACTACGCGGCCGGGCCCTCGCCCAAGGACCTGTTCGACCTCTCCCTCGTCGCGGTGAACACCGCGATGCTCCTGTTCTCCTCCATCACCTACGGCTTCGCCATGCTGGCGATGGAGCGGGAGGACATCCAGAAGACCCAATTGTGGCTGGCGATCACCGGCCTGTTCGGCGCGGCCTTCATCGGCATCGAGCTCTACGAGTTCGCCCACCTGATCCACGAGGGCGCCACGCCCCAGCGCAGCGCCTTCCTGTCCTCGTTTTTCACGCTGGTCGGCACCCACGGCCTGCACGTCACCTTCGGCCTGATCTGGCTCGGGGTGCTGATGGTGCAGTTGCGCCAGCGCGGCCTGATCGTCGAGAACAAGCGCCGGCTGATGTGCCTGTCGATGTTCTGGCACTTCCTCGACGTCATCTGGATCGGCGTCTTCACCTTCGTCTACCTGATGGGAGTCCTGCAATGAGCGGCGCCAGCGGACACGCCGACCATGGCCATGGCACCCACGATCACGGCGCCCACGGCGAGGTCCACGGTCACGGCTCGTTCAAGGATTACGTGACCGGCTTCGTCCTGTCGGTGATCCTGACCGCAATCCCGTTCTGGCTGGTGATGGCCGACGTGATCGGCGACAAGCTGATCACCGGCGTGGTCATCCTCGCCTTCGCCGTGGTGCAGATCGTGGTCCACATGATCTACTTCCTGCACATGAACACGAAATCGGAAGGCGGCTGGACCTTCCTGGCGCTGATCTTCACCGTCACGATCGTCGCCATCACCCTGTGCGGCTCGATCTGGGTGATGCACCACCTCAACACCAACATGATGCCGATGACCGCCGACGACGCGCGCCACGCACCGTAAGACGCGTTCCATGGGAAGGCTCGATCTCCGGCGCGCGCTGCTGGCGCTCGCCGGGCTCGGCCTCGTCGGCCTGTTTCTCGCGCTCGGCACCTGGCAGGTCCAGCGCCGGGCGTGGAAGCTCGACCTGATCGCGCGGGTCGAGGCCGGACTCCAGGCCGAGCCCTTCGCGCCGCCCCCGAAGGCCGAATGGGAGCATCTCGACCGCCGAGCGATCGAGTATCGTCGGGTGCGCGTCTCCGGCCGTTTCGAGCACGATCGGGCGGCCCTGGTGCAGGCGCTCACCGAGCGCGGCGGCGGATTCTGGGTCCTTACCCCGCTGGTCCGGGCCGACGGCACCACGGTCCTGATCAACCGCGGCTTCGTCCCCGGCGACCGCAAGGCCCGCACCGACCGTGCCTCCGGAGAGCCCGCGGGCGAGGTCACCGTCACCGGCCTGCTGCGTCTCCCCGAGCCCGGCGGCGGCTTCCTGCGCCACAACGATCCGGCCGCCGACCGCTGGTATTCCCGCGACGTGGCGGCCATCGCCATTGCGCGCAATCTGGATGAGATCGCCCCCTACTTCGTCGATGCCGATGCCGCTCCCAATCCCGGCGGCCTCCCCGTCGGCGGCCTCACGGTCGTCGCCTTCCGCAACGACCATCTCGTCTATGCCCTGACCTGGTACGCGCTCGCCCTGATGAGCGCGGGCGCGCTGATCTACGCATGGAGACGGCCGCGACCCGAGGCGTGGACCTGAGCCGGTTTGCTCAAATACGTCTCATTTTCTTCACCTTTCGCAACGATGTTTTCCATGCGCTCCGGAAATGAGCGGCTTTCCGGATCGCGGCAGGCTGCTACTCCTGAGTTCGCGTTGCCGGCCCGAAGCGCAGCGTTCCGCCGCACGCCCACAAAGAAATCCCCATGAATTTTTCGCTGCGCCGCCGCGCGGCGGGAAACTGTCGAGGGATCGGGAGTTTAGACCAGCATCCTCATCCAGCGGAGCCGACATGCAGGTGCCGTCTGCCCGAGACATTCCGGCCTCGCCGCCGCCGAACGCGTCCGCGCATTCGTGCGCTCCGACGGCGCCCGTGCCCGAGCCGTTGGCGGGACTGATCTCCGGCATGGACCGGACGCTGGCGCGGCTCGCCGACCAGGGCGGCGGTCGCGACGACCTCCATGCGCTCCGCAATCACCTCTCCGACATCTGCGTGCTGACCGAGGAGACGCCGCGTATCCTGCGGGCGGTGGACCGCCTCGTCGCCGCGGGCGACCGCCTTGGCGAGGCCGTGCTGGCCACTCGCGGCCGCGACTGGCGCGCGCCGCGCCTCGTGAAGGCCAGGGCGGCGCTCGCCGCCCTGGAGCGGACGCTCGCGGGCGCCCGCCCCAGCCGGATCGCGATTCGGCTTCAGCGGGACTGGTGAGAGGGCCGGTCGCACGGCGGCCAGAACGCTGCTAGAGCCGGAAGCGTCAGACTTCCGTGCCCCGAGCCGCCCCCACATGGACAATGCCCGAAGCTGGGTCCGCACCGGCCTCCTGACCGGCGCCGCCTTGGCCCTGTGCGTCGGCGCCTGGATGCTGCTGCCCGTCGAGGACTGGCTGCGCACCTTCTCGGCCTGGGCCAACGGCTTCGGCCGCTACGGCCTGTTCGTCTTCGGCCTGCTGTTCTTCCTCGCGACCCTCTTGGTCGTGCCCGGCACGCCGCTCACGATCGCCGGGGCCGTGGCCTATGGCTGGGCGGTGATGCCGGTGGTGCTGGTCTCGGCCACGCTGGGCTCCTGGCTCGCCTTCTTCGCCGCCCGCCACCTGTTCCGCGAGCGGGTGCGGGCGCTCATCGCCCGCAAGCCGAAATGGCGCGCCACCATGGAGGCGGTCGGCGACGGCGGCTGGCGCCTGCTGACCCTGATGCGCTTGAGCCCGTTCGTGCCGTTCAACGCGCAGAACTACGTCCTCGGGGTGACGGAGGTCCGCACCGGCGCCTATCTGGTGTCGACGGTGATCGGCATGCTGCCGGGCACGGTGGTCTGCGTCTATCTCGGCGCCATCGGCCGCCGGGCGGGAAGCGACGAGCCGACCCATTGGATCACCCTCGGCCTCGGGCTCGTCGCCACGGTCGTCGCGGTCGAGATCACCCGGCGGCGGGTGAAGGCCAAGCTGGAGCAGGCGGAAGGCGGAATGGGCAAGGCGGACGGGGCCGGCGCGGGCGCATGAGACGGGACATCGAAGTCGGCGGAGCCCCCGCACCGGAGGGCTGGCTGCGGCCGGGGCTCACCTGCTGGCGGCGGGAACGGGCGCACCGCGCCGCCGTGCTGCACGACGGCGCCGCCTACTTCGCCGCCGCCCGCGCCGCCCTGGTGAAGGCGCAACGGACCATCACCCTGATCGGCTGGAGCTTCGATCCGCGGGTGCGCCTGCTCCCGTCCGCGGGCGATCCCGATGCCGACCAGACGCTGGCCGACCTGCTGCGCGCCCTCAAGGCGGCGCGGCCGAACCTGACCATCCGCATCCTGATCTGGGACATGCCCTGGCCGATCTCGGCGGGCAACGACCACACGCCCGACAGCGTGCGCGCGAGCCTCGGCACCGGCATCGATTTCCGCATCGACGACACGCTGCCCTACGGCGCCTGCCAGCACCAGAAGATCCTGGTGATCGACGATCGGATCGCCTTCTGCGGCGGCAGCGACTTCGAGGTGAACCGCTGGGACACGCCGGCCCACCGCGACCGCGACCCGCGCCGCCGCCTGCCCTCGGGCGAGGACTACCCGCCGCGCCACGACGTGATGATGCTGGTCGACGGCCCCGCGGCGCGCGCGCTG
The DNA here is from genome assembly GCF_014199935.1 of Methylorubrum rhodinum. Lineage (GTDB taxonomy): Bacteria > Pseudomonadota > Alphaproteobacteria > Rhizobiales > Beijerinckiaceae > Methylobacterium > Methylobacterium rhodinum. The sequence goes on along the minus strand of NZ_JACHOP010000003.1, from coordinate 229,634 downwards.
GCCGACCTCGCCCGCGAGCGCTGGCGCCGCGCCACCGGCGAAACCCTCTCGCCCACCCTCGAGACGCCGGTCGATCCCTGGCCCGAGACGGTGGTGCCGCTCCTGACCGAGGTCGAGGTCGGGCTCTCGCGCACCGAGCCAGCGCTCGAGCCTCGTCCCGAAAGGTGGTTTCCGGCTTTCGGAAAGAAGACGATGCGGCACGAGAGCCGCGCGGCGGTGTCGGAGAACGCCGCGCTCTACCTCGCGACGATCCGGGCCGCGAAAGAGGTCATCTATCTGGAGAACCAGTACCTCGCCTCGCCGGTGGTGGCCGACGCCCTGCGGGCGCGGCTCGGCGAACCGGACGGGCCGGAGATCGTCATCGTGCTGTCCGAGCGCAGCCCCAACGGCTTCGACCAGCTGACGATGGACAGCGCCCGCCGCGGCCTGATCAAGGGCCTGCGCCGGGCCGACCGGCACGGTCGCCTGCGGATCGTCGCCCCGCACACGCCCAAGGGCCAGCCGATCCTGATCCATTCCAAGGTCGCGATCATCGACCACCGCTTCCTGCGGATCGGCTCGACCAACCTCAACAACCGCTCCTTCGGCTACGACACCGAGTGCGATCTCTCGATCGAACTCCGCCCCGACGACGCGGCGGGCCGCGCGGCGCTCGATCGGGTGTTGCACGCCCTGCTCGGCCACCACGGCGGCTGTCCGTCGGACACGTTCGCGCAGGCCTATGCCGAGCGGGGAAGCCTGCGTGCCGTCATCGACGATCCCGCGCTGATGCCCTCGCCGCGGCTCTGCACGCTCGTCCCCTCCCATCGGGGCCCCATCGCCCGCTTGGTCGAGGCCTTCCACCTCGGCGACCCGGCCGGTTCCGACGACGCGTGGCGCCCGTGGCGGCGGCGCAGGGTGCTGCGCCGGGCGCATGAGGTGATGCCGGCGGAGGTCGCGGGGACCGGCGCGGCGGTCGAGGCGTGAGGCCGCTCTACGGTCGAATGCCAAAGCTCCCCGTCATTGCGAGGCGAAGCCGAAGCAATCCAGAGCGCGACCTTTCCGGGCAAAGCGAGACCGAGCCGACGAAGCGGTCCCGCACGCGCCTTCTCCGGACAGTGCGGAGCACTGGATTGCTTCGGCTTCACCTCGCAATGACGGGATGGGACGGACAGCGCGGCGCCCAACCGGAGATTGAGTTTCCCGCTATTCCTCCGGCAGCTGCGCCGAGATCACCCGGTCCGTCACGGCCTCCGCCGCAACCCCGATCGCCGCGCCCACCACCACGTCGACGGGGAAATGCGCGCCGCGCACGAGCTGCACCGCGATGACGCCGGCGGCGGTGGCGTAGGCCGCGCCCGCCAGTTCCGGCCGGGCGCGGGCCACGGCGCGGGCGACCGCCGTGCTGAGCGCGGCGTGGCCCGAAGGGAAGGATTGCCACGGGCCGTCGTTCGGCCCCATCGGCCCGCGCACGTAGCGGCCGGTGTCCATCAGGACGTTGGGCCGGGTGCGGTGGAGGGTGCGCTTCAGGCTGGTCTTGACGAGGCTCGCCAGCATGCCGGCGGCGAGCATCCGGCCGCCGGTCTCGGCCAAGCCCCGGTCGCGGGTGACGAGCCCCCAGGCCAGCGTGCCGGCGGACATCGCCAGCAGCGCCTCCCAGCTTCCGACCTCGCCCGCGGCGATCACCGCGGGCATCACCGGATGGTCCTTTCCGCCCGCGAGCGCGACCCCGGCGCGGATATCCGCGGCCTCGATCGGACCGACGGAACCCGCCGCCCGTTCGGTCGCATCCCTGATGTCGTTCGGCGCAAGCATGGCCATTAACGCGCGAACGGCCCGGAACGATGCGTGGCCGCTACCGGTCGAACAACGCCTGCAACGCCGCACGGTCCTTCGTTGTCGGCAGCGCGATCAGCGTCAGGATGCGGGCCTTGTCCGGCGTCAGGTCGCCCGCGAACACGGCGCCGGCCTTGCGCAGGGTGCTGCCGCCGCCCTTGAAGCCGTAGACCGGGAGCGCGCGCCCGTCATAGACCTTGGTCGCGACGATCACCGGCACGCCCTTGGCGATGGCCTCACTGATCGCGTCGTGCATCTCGGCGTTGACGTTGCCCCAGCCATAGGCCTCGACCACGATCGCCTCGGCGCCGGTCTGCGCGGCGTGGCGCACCTGCGAGCCGTCGGCGCCGGCATACATCGAGACGAGATCGACCCGCGGCATCCGTTCGGGCAGCGGCAGGGTCTGGCGCCGCAGGGACTTGCGGCTGAACACGACGCGGTCCTCATCGACGTAGCCGAGGATGCCGGCATCGCCCGAATCGAAGGTCTCGACGTTGCTCGTGTGGGTCTTGCGCACCTCGCGGGCGGCGTTGATGCGGTGGTTGAGCGTCACCGTCACGCCCATCTCGGCCGCGCCCTCCGCAAGAATCTGGCGGGCGGCGTTGAGGAGGTTGCGCGGGCCGTCGGCGTCCGGGTCGGAGGCGTTGCGCTGCGCGCCCACCAGCACGACGGGTTTCGGGCTCGTGAGCGTCAGGTCGAGGAAATAGGCGGTCTGGTCGAGGGTGTCGGTTCCGTGCAGCACGATGGCGCCGCGGATCTCGGGATCGGCCAGGATCGCGTCGATGCGACGGGCGAGCGCCGGCCAGCGGTCGGGGCCCATGTAGTCGCTCGGCACGTTGCTGAACTCGGTCACCTGGATCGTGGCGATGTCCTTGAGCTTGGGCACCGCCGAGACGAGGTCCTCGCCCGAGAGCGCGGGCACCGGCGCGTGGGTCTGCGGATCGAGCTTCATCGCGATGGTGCCGCCGGTGGCGACGACGGCGATCTTCGGAGGCTCGGCGGCGGCGGGCCCGGCGCCGAGGGTGGCGGCGGCCATCAGGCCGAACGCGGTCAGGTTGCCGATGGTCTTCGTCATCGTCGGATCGCCGTCTTCGATGGTGGTCGCGTCCGTTATAGCGCACCGACCAAAATCCGGGTTTCGAAAGGACTAAGTCCTTTCGTGGGTCCAGGGCAAAGCCCTGGCCTTGGTGGGAAACCGGGGCTCTGCCCCGGTGCCCTGCCAAAGGGATGATCCCTTTGGAATCCCTCGGACTCAGCCCTCCGACAACCGGATGTCGGCGAGCACGGGGAGGTGGTCGGAGGTGCGGCGGGGCAGGGGGCCGTCCACCACGGCGAGGCGCTCGACCGTGACGCCCGCGCCGACGAAGACGCGGTCGAGGCGCAGCAGGGGCAAGCGGGTCGGGAAGCTCGCGCGGCCCTCGATCCGGGCGGCGACGCGGCGCGCGTCGGTGAGGCCGCGGGCGAGGCGGCGATAGGCGCGGGTCCAGCCGGTGGCGTTGAAGTCGCCGAGCAGCACGGTCGGCGCGCGGCAGGCGGGATCGGCGAGCCATCCGGCGCCGAGAAGCGCCTCGGCCTGGGCGATGCGCTCGGCCCCGCGCAGGCCGAGATGGGTGTTGACGACCTGAAGCCGGGCCGTGCCGATCTCGACCTCGACCCAGAGCGCGCCGCGGGGCTCCAGGCCGGGGCGCCGGGCGAGGCCGGGCAGGGGGCCGGCGCGCATCAGCCGCGAGGGCAGGCGGGTGAGGATGGCGTCGCCGTAGCGCTCCTCCTCGATGTGGAGCGCCGGGTGGAAATGCGGCGTCATGCCGAGCAGCCGGGCGATCTCGTCGGACTGATCGAGGCCGCCGGTACGGGCGCGGCCGACATCGACCTCCTGCAGCGCGACGATGTCGGCGCCCGTCGCGGCGATCACCGCGGCCACCCGCTCCGGCGCGACCCGGCCGTCGGTCCCGCGGCAATGGCGGATGTTGTAGGTCAGGAGGGTGACCCGGCCGGCGGCCACGCCCTCCGGCTCCGGCACGATCGCGCCGGCTCCCCCTGCGACGGCCCCCTGGTCCACGCGCTCTCCCCACCGATCCCGCGAACCGAACGCCGCGCGCGGCGAACCGATCCCTCCCGAAAGACCCTCGCGCCGGTGCCCGGACGCGCCATATCGGGGCGGGGCGCAGCCATGCGGGATCGCGGTGCGTGCCAGCGACTTGTCAGGACGGGACGGCGAGGATGACGCAGGAATGAGGACCGAGGACGCCAGCGCCCGCTATGCCGACCTCGACGCCTGGGGCCCCGGCGACATCCTGCAGGCCCTGTGGGAGGGCCAACTCGCCGCCGTAGCAGCGGTGGGGCCGGCGCTGCCGGCGATCCAGGCGGCGGTGCGGGCCGCGGAGGCGGGCCTGCGGGCCGGCGGGCGGCTCGCCTATGTCGGGGCGGGCACCTCCGCCCGCATCGGCGTGCAGGACGGGGCCGAGCTGCCGCCGACCTTCGACTGGCCGGGCGAGCGGCTGGCCTTCGCCATCGCGGGCGGGGAGGGCGCGCTCTTGCAAGCCGTCGAGGATGCCGAGGATTCGGGCGCGGACGGCGCCGCCTGGGTCACCGGCAACGCGATCGGCCCCGGCGACGTCGTGGTGGGCTTGGCGGCCAGCGGCACCACGCCGTTCACGCTGGCGGTACTCAGGGAATCCCGCGCCCGCGGCGCGGTGACGGTCGGCATCGCCAACAATCCCGGCACGCCGATCTTGGAGACGGCCGAGCACGGCATCCTGGCCGCCACCGGGGCGGAGGTGCTGGCGGGCTCGACTCGGCTGAAGGCCGGCACGGCGCAGAAGGTGATCCTCAACCTGTTCTCGACGCTGCTGATGATCCGCCTCGGCCGGGTCTATCGCGGGCGCATGGTGGCGATGCGCCCGACCAACCGGAAGCTGCGCGCCCGCGGCATCGCCATGGTGGCCGAACTCGCCGGCTGCGACGCGGGCACCGCCGAGCGGGCGGCGGCGGAGGCGGGCGGCGACGTGAAGCTCGGCGTCCTGATCGCCAACGGGGCGAGCCGCGAGCGGGCGCAAGCGTTGCTCGCCCGCCACGACGGCAACCTGCGCCGGGCGCTGGCCGAGAGGGACGACCGATGAGCGCGACCTTCATGTCACGGGAGATCGCCGAGATCCCGCAGGCCGCCGCGCGGCTGCTCGCGGCGGGCGAGGCGACGCGGATCGCGCAGGCCCTGAGTCCCGAAACGATTCCGTTCGTGGTTTTGTGCGGGCGGGGTAGCTCGGGCCATGCCGGGGTGGCGCTCCGCTACCTCATCGAGACCCGGCTCGGCCTGCCGGTCTCGGCCTCGGCGCCGTCCGTTGTGACCGGCTATGCCCGACCGCCCCGGGTGAAGGGCGCGCTGTTCGTCGTGGTCTCGCAATCGGGCCGCTCGCCCGACCTCGTGGCGGCGACGCAGGCCGCCCGCGCGGGCGGCGCGCTGACGCTGGCGCTGGTCAACGACCCCGACTCGCCCGCGGCACGAGCGAGCGACCTCGTCCTGCCGATCCTCGCCGGCCCCGAGCGGGCGGTGGCCGCGACCAAGACGGTGACCAACTCGATGATCGCGGGCGCCGCCCTCGTCGCCGCCTGGGCCGGCGACCGGGACCTCGTGGACGGCCTCGCGGTCCTGCCGGAACGGCTGGATCGAGCGCTGGCCCTCGACTGGTCGGCCTGGGGTGCCGACCTCGAATCTGCACCCGCCGCCTTCGTCACGGGGCGCGGGCACGGGCTCGGCACCGTGCGGGAGATCGCCCTGAAGCTCGCCGAGACCCTGCGGCTCCCGGCGCTCGGCTATTCCGCGGCCGAGCTGCGCCACGGGCCGCGGGCCTCGGTCTCGGCGGGGACACCGGTTCTGGCCCTGCGGCAGGCCGATGCGGTGGCCGACGGCATCGACGACCTCGTGCGCGACCTGCGCCGCGACGGCCTGCGGGTCCAGGCCTGCGGCGGTCCCGCCGGCACGCTGCCCTGGCTCGGCGACGGGCATCCGGCCTGCGATCCCATCGCCATGCTGGTGCCGGCCTACCGCGCCATCGAGGCGGAGGCCCGCCGCCGCGGCCTCGACCCGGACGCGCCCGCCGGGCTGACCAAGGTCACGGAGACCCTGTGACGGGCACCGCCGACCACGCCATCGCCGCCGAGCGCATCTTCGACGGCGAAACCTTCCGGTCCGACCGCGCAGTGCTGCTGCGCGGCGAAAGGATCATCGACGTCACCACCACCCCGCCGCCGGGCGTGCCCGTGACGCGCCTGCCGCCCGGCGCGATCCTGGCGCCGGGCTTCATTGACGCTCAGGTCAACGGCGGCGGCGGGGTGCTGCTCAACGACGATTGCAGCGTGGACGGCATCGCGCGCATCGCCGCCGCGCACCGGGCCGGCGGCACCACCGCCCTGCTGCCGACGCTCATCACCGACACGCGCCCCGCGATTCGCCGCGCCATCGCGGGCGTGGCGGAGGCGATTCGCCTGGGCGTGCCCGGAATCCTGGGCATCCATCTCGAAGGGCCGTTCCTGAGCCCCCGCCGCATCGGCATCCACGATCCCGCCCGGCTCGCGCGCTTCGGCGAGGGCGACGCGGCGCTCCTCACGGGGCTCGGGGACCGCGGCATCACCCTGGTGACGCTCGCGCCCGAAGAGGTGCCGCCCGGCGCGGTGGCCGACCTCGTCGCCCGCGGCGCCCGCGTCAGCGCCGGCCACACCGCCGACGACGGCCCGGCGATCCGGCGGGCTCTGGGGGAGGGGCTCACCGGCTTCACCCACCTGTTCAACGCCATGTCGCAGATGGGCCCGCGCGCGCCCGGCGCGGTCGGCGTGGCGCTCTCCGATGAGCGCGCCTTCGCCGGCATCATCGCCGACGGGCACCATGTCGGCGATCTCCAGCTCCGGCTATCGCTGCGCCTGATCGGCCGCGACCGACTGATGCTCGTCACCGATGCGATGGCGCCCGTGGGCGATCCGTCCGGCGCGCCCTTCACCCTGTTCGGCCGCCGCATCCGCCGTGATGGCGACCGGCTCACGGGCGAGGACGGCACGCTCGCGGGCGCGGCGATCACCATGATCGAGGCGGTGCGCCACATGAGCGGACGCGGCGGCGCGACCCTGGCGGAGGCCCTGACCATGGCCTCGCTCACCCCGGCCCGCTTCCTCGGCCTCGACGGCCGGCTCGGCCGGATCGCACCGGGATACGCCGCCGACCTCGTGGCGCTCGGGGCCGATCTCGCCGTGATCGGCACCTGGATCGGCGGCCGGGCCGCGAGGACGGCCTGACGCGGGAACACGAGCGCTCGCGCGCGGTTCGCCCCTCCGATCCACTCACAGACCCGTGATCAGGAGGTCCCCATGCTCGATCCGAGACGCGTCCTGCCGCTCACCCTTCCCCTCGCCCTCGCCGCTGGGCTGCTTCTCGGCGGCGGTGCACTCGCGCAGGAGGGCAACGCCAATGCCGGCAGCGGACTGTCGCCGGGGGCGAGCGCCACCGGCAACGACCGCTCGGCCGGGGTCAACAGCGGCAATTACCGGCGGCCCGGCAGCTACGGCACGCGCCGCGGGCGCCGCGTCTCGTCGGGGCGCCGCCGCTGACAGGCCGAGCCCTCCGCGCGATGTCGCAGGCGGCAACCCCGCCCGTCCCGAGGCGTTTTCGCGCCGCACAACCGGGACGAGGCCGTGACGGACAGACCCATCGCCGACTACGCCGTGATCGGCGATACCCGCACCACCGCCCTCATCGCTCGCGACGGCTCCCTCGACTGGCTGTGCTGGCCCCGCCACGACGGCCCGGCGCTGTTCCTGGCCCTGCTCGACCGCGACCGGGGCGGCGCCTGCCGCCTCGTCCTTGACGGGCTCCTCGGCACCGAGCGCCGCTACCGGGCCGGCACCAACATCCTGGAGACGGTCTTCGTCACGCAGACCGGCCGGGCCGTGCTCACCGATTTCATGCCGCTCGCCCGCCGCGAGCCGGTGCCGGAGGAGGGCCCCGACGGCCGCGCCGAGGCCCGCGTGGTGCGCCGCCTCGCCTGCGAGTCCGGCACGGTCTCGGGAGCCTGGACCGTTCGGCCGACCTTCGACTACGCCCGCGCGGCCAGCACGGCCGAAGCCCGGGAGGACGGCACGGTGCGGTTCACCGGCGGCGGCGACGCGATGCGGGCCGCGGCGAGCGTGTCCCTGACGGTCGGGGAGGGGGCGGCGGAGGCCGCGTTCCGGTTGGGTGCGGGCGAGCGGGCCGACCTCGTCCTCGCCCATGGCGGGGAGGGGCCGGTCGGCCTGGAACGGGTCGAGGCGTGGCTCTCGGCTACGGACGACTATTGGCGGGAATGGTCGGGGCGCTGCACCTATCGCGGGCCCTACCGCGAGACGGTCCTGCGCAGCGCGCTCACCCTCAAGCTCCTCACCCACGCGCCGTCGGGGGGCATCGTCGCCGCCGCGACCATGGGCCTGCCCGAGGCGGTGCCGGGCAACCGCAACTACGACTACCGCTACGTCTGGATGCGGGACGCGAGCTTCACCGTCACCGCCTTCGTCAATCTCGGCTACGACCGCGAGGCCGCCGAGTTCCTGCGCTTCCTGCGCGACGCGGACCCGAGCCGGGGCCGCCATCTCCGGCTGATGTACGCCCTCGACGGGCCGATGCCGGCGGAGGAGAGTCTCGATCACCTGCGCGGCTGGCGCGGCACGGGTCCGGTGCGGCTCGGCAACGCCGCGAGCGACCAGCGCCAGTTCGACATCTACGGCGAGTTCCTCGTGGCGCTCCACCACTACCTGGAAGCGGTCGCGTTCGACCCGCCGGTCAAGGTCAACGACCACCTGCCCGAGGCGCTCGCGCATCTGACCGGCCACATCGTCGGCCGGCGCCGCGAGCCCGACCACGGCATCTGGGAACTGCGCGGGCCGATGCGCCAGATCCTGCACACCAAGGCGATGCTCTGGGTCGGGCTCGATTGCGCGGCGCAGATCGCCCGCTCCGATCCCAAGCACCGGCTCGCCGCACCCGAACGGATCGCCGAATGGGAGCGGGTCGCGGAAGAGATCCGGGCCGAGTACCACGCGGAGGGCTGGAACGAGGCGGCCGGCGCCTACACGATGGATTACGGCTCGACCGATCTCGACGCCGCCGTCCTGCGCGCGGTGCTGTTCCGCGCCTTCGACGCGCGCGCCCCGCGGGTGGCCGCGACCCTGGAGCGGGTCGAGGCGGCCTTGGGCACCGGCGATCTGCTCTACCGCTACCGCGTGAACGACGGCCTGGAGGGCGAGGAAGCGACCTTCACGGCCTGCGCCTTCTGGCGCGTCGGCTGCCTCGCGCTGGCCGGGCGCGGGGACGAGGCGACCGCCCTGTTCGAGCGCCTGCTGACCCGCGGCAACGATCTCGGCCTGTTCGCCGAGGAGATCGACGCCGGGACCGGCGAGCAGCGCGGCAACGTCCCCCAGGGTTTTACGCACATGGCGATCATCAACCACGCGGTGCGGCTGGCCGAGACGGAAGGCACGTCGCGCTCGCCCGCGGATGCGTGACGCGGGCGGCGGCCGGCCTCCGGGCGACCGACGACGGTCCGCGGCGCAGGAGGCCGCCTACCACGCCATCCGCGGCTTGAGGTCGGATTCCAGCGTCTCCTCCTCTTCCGGAGCGGGCGGATAGACGACGGCGGGCTCGTCCCCGTCGGTCTCTCCGCCGTCGAGCATACCCACCAGCTCCCGCGTCGGGACCATCCCCTCGGGCAGCTTGGCCCGCACCACCGGCCGCAGCAGGTGGACGAGCAGCCACGGCTCCATGCCCGGCACCGCCTGGAGGTCGTAGAACGGTACGGGGCAATGGTCGGCCGGGATGCCGCGCGCGGGCGGCTTCCACCATGCCAGCCAGACCTGCTGCTTCGGCGACATCGCGGCTCCTGTCGATGGCGATGACCTATCATGCGACGTGCCGAACCGCACGGCATCGGGAGGGGCGCTTCGCGGGGTCGCGGGCGGGGCCGGCTCCCGTCGGGGGCACGGCTCTGCTACCCTGCGGCCGTCCGGCCGAGGCGCCGGGGCTATCGCGACACATCCATGCTGCGCCTCCTCCTCCTGGTCCTGCTCCTCGCCGCCCCCGGCCTCGCCGCGGCGCAGGCCGGCAAGGCGCCGAAGGATCTGGTGCGGGCGCGCCTCGTCTCCGAGGCCGCGACGCTCGCGCCCGGACAGACGGTGACGCTCGGCCTCGAACTCGCGATGAAGCCGGGCTGGCACGTCTACTGGCGCAATCCGGGCGATTCCGGCCTGCCGCCGGAGATGGCGTGGCGCCTGCCCGAGGGGTTTTCGGTCGGGGCGACGCAATGGCCGGCGCCGGAGCGCATCCCGGTCCAGACCCTGATGAATTACGGCTACGAGGGCAAAGTCACCCTCCTGGTGCCGCTGCAGGCACCGCAGAATCTTTCGACGGGCGGCACGGTGCCCCTGGCGGGCACCTTGTCCTACCTCGTCTGCGAGGAGATCTGCATCCCGGGCTCGGCCGAGCTCGCTCTCGACCTGCCGGTCGGCGCGACGACCGAGCCCGATCCGGCGCAAGCCCGATTCTTCGCGAGGGCGCGGGCGGCTCTGCCCGAGCCGGCCCCGTTCCCGGTCCGCGCGACCCGCGAGGGCGAGACCCTGGCGCTGCATCTCGACCGGCCGGCCGGCGCGCCCGCACTCACGAACGCCGCCTTCTTCCCCTATGCGGAAAGCGCCCTCGACAACGCCGCCGAGCAGACGCTCGAAGGCGAAGGCGGCGCCCTGCGCCTCGTGCTGAAGCCCGGCGACGCCAAGGTGGCGCCGGACGCGCTCGGCGGCGTGCTCACGGTCGACGAGGGCGGCATCCGCAAGGCCTACGCGATCGGCCCCGAGCCGGCCGCCGTCCCGGCCCCGACCAGCGCCGAGCCTCGGCCCGCCCCCGCGGCGGCGCCCGCCGACTCCGAAGACCTGACCCTGTGGAGCGCGGCCGGCCTCGCGCTGCTGGGCGGGCTGATCCTCAACCTGATGCCCTGCGTCTTCCCCGTCCTGTCGATCAAGGTGCTCAGCCTCGTGAAGCAGGCCGGCGAAACGCGGGCACGGGTGCGCCTGCACGGGCTCGCCTACACCGCGGGCGTGCTGGCGAGCTTTTTGGCGCTGGCCGGCCTGCTGATCGCGCTCAAGGCGGGCGGTGCCGGGATCGGCTGGGGGTTCCAGCTTCAGTCGCCCGTCGTGGTGGCGCTCCTCGCCTACGGGCTGTTCGCCGTGGGCCTGAGCCTGTCGGGGGTGGTGCATGTCGGCGGGCGGCTCGCCGGGCTCGGCGACGGGCTGACCCGGCGCGCCGGTTATCAGGGCTCGTTCTTCACCGGCGTGCTCGCGACCTTGGTCGCCACGCCCTGCACGGCGCCGTTCATGGGCGCGGCGGTGGGGTTCGCCCTCACCCAAGGAGCCGGCGTCGGCCTGCTGATCTTCGCCTGCCTCGGGCTCGGGCTTGCGCTGCCGTTCCTGGCGCTCACCGCGTTTCCCGGCGCCCTGAGCCTTCTGCCGCGGCCCGGCGCCTGGATGGAGACGGTGAAGGGCGCGCTCTCCTTCCCGGTCTACGCCACCGCGGCGTGGCTGATCTGGGTGCTGGCCCAGCAGGTCGGGCCGGACGGGCTGCTCGGCGCGCTCGGTGGGCTCGTGCTGGTCGGCTTTGCCGCCTGGGCCTGGGAGCGGGCGCGCGAAGCGGGCCGGCTCGGCACCGGGTTCGGGCGGACGACGGCGGTGCTGGCGCTCGCCGGGGCGCTCGGGCTCGCCGCCGCCCTCGACGGCCAGCGGGCAGGCGCGCCGGGAGTGCGGCTCGCCGGCATCGAGGAGCCGTTCACGCAAGGCCGTCTCGATGCGCTGCGGGCGGAGGGGCGCACGGTGTTCGTCGACATGACGGCCGCGTGGTGCATCACCTGCCAGGTCAACGAGCGCACCGTCCTCGCGCGTGAGGCCGTGCAGGCGGCGTTCCGGGCCGGCTCGGTCGCCTATCTCAAGGGCGACTGGACCAACCAGAACCCGGAGATCACCCGGCTTCTGGAGAGCCACGGCCGCTCCGGCGTGCCGCTCTACCTCGTCTACAAGGGCAGGGGCGAGGCGCGGGTGCTGCCGCAGATCCTGACCGAGGCGGTCGTCCTCGACGGGATCAAGGCCGAAAAGCTCGCCGCGCGCTGATCGCCTCGCGGCGCCGCCGGGATCGGCAGCGATCCCCTGAAGAGCGTCGCGCTCCCGGCCGGGAAACTTTGCGGGTCCGGCGGTCTTTCCCTGCCGCGGCAAAGGACGCCGCGGGTCTTCGGGAGACGCCCTTCGTGCCGACGCGCTTCACTCGCCCCGACGGAGACGCATGCTGAGATGTGCGACCACGGCGGGCATCCCCAGAAGATCGAGCCGCGCTCCGGCGTGGCCTTCACGCTGAACCGCGGCCAGCGCCTCACCGTGATCGACCCGGAGGGCGAGCAGGTCGCCGACCTCGTCGCCTTCGTCCGCGGGGACATCGACGAGGTGATCTCGTCGGGCCGCACGATCGACTACGCCTCGCGCCTGTTCCTCACGAAGGGCGACCCGATCTACTCGAACCGCTCGAACGTGCTGCTCGACATCGTCGAGGACAGCGTGGGGCGTCACGACTTCCTGCTCACGCCCTGCTCGGCCGACACCTTCCGCATCATCTACGGCGACGAGCACCCGCATCGCGGCTGCTTCGGCAACCTCGCGGCGGCGCTCGAACCCTACGGCATCGGGCCGGACCGCATCCCGGTCGCCTTCAACGTGTTCATGCACGTGGCGATCGACGGCACGACCGGCGAGATCGCGGTGAAGCCCCCCTTGAGCCGGGCGGGCGACCGCGTGGTGTTCGAGGCGAAGGCCGATCTGATCATTGGGCTCACGGCCTGCTCGGCCCTGCAATCGAACAATTTCGCGTTCAAGCCGATCCACTACGAGATCGCCGACCCGGCGTGAGGAGGCCGCGTTTCTCCTCTGTTCTCCAAGCCCCGGCTTGGCTAAACGGCGCGCCATGCTGCGCCTCCGCGAGTATCAGCGCGCCGCCCTCGACGCGCTCCACCGGCACTGGGATTCGGGCGGCGAGACCGGCCTCGTCGTGCTGCCGACCGGCGCCGGCAAGGCGCTCGTCATCGCCGCCCTGGTGCGCGAATGGCTGGAGCGGAACGCGGATGCCCGCATCTGCGTCCTCGCCCATGTCCGCGAACTCGTGGCGCAGAATTACGGTGAGTTGCTGGCCTATTGGCCCGAGGCCCCGGCCGGCATCTTCTCCGCCGGGCTCGGGCGGCGCGAGAGCGGGGCGCCGGTCACCTTCGCCTCGATCCAGTCGGTACGCGACCGCGCCGAACAATTCGGGCCGATCGATCTCGTCGTCATCGACGAGGCGCATCTGGTGCCGCGCTCGACCGAGACCGGCTACGGCCGCTTCCTCGCGGGCTTGCGCGCGCAAAACCCCGATCTCAAGGTCGCGGGCTTCACGGCCACGCCCTACCGCCTCGATTCCGGCCGCCTCGACGAGGGCGGGGCCCGCGTGTTCGAACGCATCGTCCACGATTCCGCCGTCGGCGACCTGATCGGCCAGGGCTATCTCGCGCCGCTGATCTGCAAGGCCACCGCGCTCACCCTCGACGTGTCGGGCGTGGGCCAGCGCGGCGGCGACTACATCCCCTCGGCGCTGGAGGCCGCGGTCAACCGCGACTGGATCACCCGCGCCGCGGTGGAGGAGATGGCGGCCTACGGGCGGGATCGCCGGGCCTGGCTCGCCTTCTGCGCCGGGATCGATCACGCGGGCGCCGTGCGCGACGCGGTGCGGGCGGAAGGTTTCTCCTGCGAGACCGTGACGGCCGAGATGGGCAAGCGCGCGCGCGACCGGGTCGTGCGCGACTTCCGGGCAGGACAGATCCGCTGCCTGACCTCGGTCGGGGTGCTGTCGACCGGCTTCAACGTGCCGGAGGTCGACCTGATCGCGCTCCTGCGCCCGACGCAATCGGCGGGGCTCTACGTGCAGCAGGTCGGTCGCGCCTTGCGGCGGGCGCCGGGCAAGTCCGACGGGCTCGTGCTCGACTATGCCGGCTTGGTGCGGATGCACGGCCCGGTCGATGCCGTGACCGCCCGCAGCGTCGCGCTGGGGCCGGCCCTCGGCGGCGCGGGGCGCGCAAAGCCCTGCCCCGGCTGCGGCGCGCTGATCGCGCTGAACGCCAGCACCTGCGAGGCCTGCTGGGTCGAGCCGGAGGAAGAGGATTCGGAGGCGCCCCACGCGGCGAGCGCCGAGGACGCGCGGCCCATTCTTTCGGAGACGGTCGCCGGCTGGCGTGCCTTGACGGCCTGGAGCCTCGCCCCCAGCCCCGGCGGGCACGGCCCCGAGCGGCTGGAGGCGGTGCTGCGCTGGCCCGGCGGCGGCTGCCGCATCGAGATTTGCCTGGAGCATGCGGGCCACGCCCGCGAGCGGGCGGTGGCGTGGTGGCGCGCCTGCGGCGGGGCCGAGCCGGTGCCGCTCACCGTCGCCGAAGCCCTGGAGCGGGCGGACGAACTGGAGCGCCCGGATTCCGTGCGGATCGAGGCCGCGGGCCGGCTGTCGGAGAGCGTGGAGCTGCGTTTTTCGGATGGGCGGCGCTTCCGCGACCTGCGCCGGTGGGGCGGGCTGGCGGCGTAGCGGCGCGAGGGCCGCTCCTCCTTGGCAGGATGGAGCGTTCTTTTTCCCCTTGCGGGGAGGGGACAGCAGCGGCCCATTTGTATTAATTTCGCCACACTGTCGTGGCCCTGCATCGGCGATGCCGCTCCTGTCGCGACGCAACCGAGAGACGCCGTCCGACGCCCCGTCCGTGGAAGACGGCGCGGCCGCAGCAGCACAACCCTTCACAGCACCGCCCCGGGGCCCCGGCTGGATCGGCGCGGCGGTCGTCATCGTTGCCCTGGTCTCGGCGAGCGTGACGTTCCTGATCCTGGCGGGCCTGATCAAGGTCACGCCGACGCAGAGCACCGGCATCACGCTGCTGGCGATCAACGTCGCCCTCGTGCTCTGCCTCGTGGTCGTGATCGCCTGGGAATCGCGCGTCTTCCTCCATGCGCGGCGGGCGCACGCCACGGTGGCGCGGCTGCACACCCGCATCGTCGGCCTGTTCAGCCTGATCGCGATCCTCCCGACCATCCTGCTCGCCATCGTCGCGACGGTGACGCTCGACCGCGGCCTGTCGCTCGGCTTCACCGACCGGGTGCGCGACGTGGTGCTGAAATCCGTGCAGGTCGCCGACGCGCATCTGGAGAACCAGTGCCAGTCGCTGGCCCGCGAGATCCGCATCCTCACCGACGACCTGACCCGCGCGCGCCCGCAATTCGACGTGAACCGCGAGTGGTTCGAAGGCTTCATGACCACCCGCGCCCAAGCGCTCGGCCTGCCGATCGCCAAGATCATGCGCGGGCCCAACGACATCGTCGCGCGCGCCAACATCGACGTGCTGAAGCAGACGAGGCTGCCCTCGGCCGCCGCCTTCGAGGACGCGGCCAAATCCAGCGACCCGATCTGCCTCCTGCCGAACGAGGGGCGGGTCTTCGCCGCCCTCCTGCGGATGCCGGCCTACGACAACGCCGTGCTGCTGGTGCAGCGCGAGGTCAGCCAGCTCGCCATTGACTTCCCCGGCGTCTCCCGCGCGGCGGCGGCCGAGTACCTCGCCTTCGACGACCTGCGCTACTCGATCCAGGTCACCTTCGCCTCGGTCTTCGTGCTGATCGCGCTGATCACGCTGCTCTCGGCGGTGTGGTTCGGGCTCAACTTCGCCAACCGGTTCGTGGCGCCGATCCGCCGCCTCATCAACGCCGCCGACGAGGTCGCCGCCGGCAATTTTTACGCCCGCGTGCCGGCGCGCAAATCGGACGGCGACCTCGCGCATCTCGGCGAGAGCTTCAACACGATGACGCAGGAGCTGCGCCGCCAGCACGACGGCCTGCGCGCGGCCAGCGACCTGATCGACCGCCGCCGCCGCTTCACCGAGGCCGTGCTCTCGGGCGTGTCGCCGGGCGTGCTCGGCGTCGATGCGGGCGGGCTCATCACCATCGCCAATCCGAGCGCGGAGAAGACGCTGGGGCTGACCGCCGCGGAACTCGTCGGCCGCCCGCTGACCGAGGCGGTGCCGGAGATCGCCGCCCTGTTCCCCGAAGCGGAGGGGCGCCAGCGCGCGCTGCAGCAGCAGATCCAGCTCGTGCGCGCGGGCCGCGAGCGCACCATCGCGGTGCGGGTCACGAGCGAGCAGGCGCAAGGGGAAGCCCGCGGCTACGTCGTGACGCTCGACGACATCACCGACCTCGTCACCGCGCAGCGCACCTCGGCCTGGGCCGACGTGGCGCGGCGTATCGCCCACGAGATCAAGAACCCGCTCACCCCGATCCAGCTCTCGGCCGAGCGCATCCGGCGCAAGTACGGCAAGGTCATCGTCGCCGACAAGGAGGTGTTCGAGCAGTGCACCGCCACGATCGTGCGCCAGGTCGACGAGATCAAGCGCATGGTGGACGAGTTCTCCTCCTTCGCCCGGATGCCCAAGCCGGCCATCACCCAGCAGGACCTCGCCGAGATCGGCCGGCAGAACCTGTTCATGCTGCGTATGGCGCATCCCGACATCGACTTCCCGTTCGCCACAGAGGGCGAGGACGAGCGGGGCCGCGTGGTCGCAGCCTTCGACGTGCGGCTCTTTTCCCAGGCGCTGACCAACATCCTCAAGAACGCCGTCGAGGCGGTGCAGGCCGTGCCCGAGGACGTGCTGACCGCGAACGGGGGCAAGGGCCGCGTGAGCCTGAAACTCACGGTGGAAGGCGCCTTCGTCGTGATCGACGTCACCGACAACGGAAAAGGCTTTCCGGCGGAGGGGCGCCAGCGCCTGCTCGAACCCTATATGACGACCCGCGAGGGCGGGACCGGCCTCGGGCTGGCGATCGTGTCGAAGGTGCTCGAAGAGCATGGCGGCGGGATCGAGCTCAACGACAACCCGGCGGGGCGCGGCGGACAGGTCCGCATGCGGCTGCCCCGGGAGGTCGGCGAGGGCGCCGGACCGGAACGGGACCGCCCGGCGGGCGCGCCGCGAGACGGGACGAGCATGGACAAGAACAAGGAGGGCGCCATGGAAGCGCGACGCATCGCGGAGATGCAGCCATGAGCGCCGACATCCTGATCGTCGACGACGAGGCCGATATCCGCGACCTCGTGGCCGGCATCCTCGACGACGAGGGCCACCGCACCCGCACCGCCGCCGGCTCCGACGAGGCGCTGGCCGCGATCGAGTCGCGCCGGCCCCACCTCGTCTTCCTGGACATCTGGCTCCAGGGCTCGCGCCTCGACGGGCTGCAGGTGCTCGACCTGATCAAGACCGGCCATCCCGACCTGCCGGTGGTGATGATCTCGGGCCACGGCAACATCGAGACCGCGGTCGCGGCGATCAAATCCGGCGCCTACGACTTCATCGAGAAGCCGTTCAAGGCCGACCGCCTGATCCTGGTCGCCGAGCGCGCCCTGGAGGCCTCGCGCCTCAAGCGCGAGGTGCGCGACCTCAAGGTGCGCTCGGGGCAAGCGAGCCGCATCGTCGGCGCCTCGGTCGCGGTCAACCAGCTGCGCCAGACCATCGAGCGCGTGGCCCCGACCAACGCCCGCGTGATGATCTCCGGCGCGCCCGGCGCCGGCAAGGAACTCTCGGCGCGCACGCTCCACGCGGCCTCGGCGCGGGCGAGCGGCCCCTTCGTCGTCATCAACGCGGCGACGATCACGCCGGAGACGATGGAAGCCGAGCTGTTCGGCGTCGAGGCCGGCGAGGGCCGGGTGCGGCGCGTCGGCGCGCTGGAGGAGGCCCATGGCGGCTCCCTCTACATCGACGAAGTCGCCGACATGCCGAAGGAGACGCAGAGCCGCATCCTGCGCGTCCTCGTCGATCAGAACTTTCAGAGGGTCGGCGGCACGGCCCGCGTCCACGTCGATGTCCGCATCATCTCGTCCTCGTCGCGCGATCTGCCGGAGGAAATCGCGGGCGGGCGCTTCCGCGAGGACCTTTTTCACCGGCTCTCGGTGGTGCCGATCCGCATTCCCTCGCTCGCCGAGCGGCGCGAGGACGTGCCGGAGCTGATCTCGTTCTTCATGGAGCAGATCTCGGCCGCCACCGGTCTGCCGCGGCGGCGCATCGCCGAAGACGCGATGGCGGTGCTCCAGTCGCACGACTGGCCCGGCAACATCCGCCAGCTGCGCAACAACGTCGAGCGGCTGATGATCCTGACCCAGTCGGACCCGGAGCAGGAGGTCACCTCGGAGATGCTGCCGACCGAGATCGGCGCGCTGGTGCCGACGACGCCGACGGGGGCGGGCGGTGAGAAGCTGATGAGCCTGGCGCTCCGCGAGGCGCGGGAGATCTTCGAGCGCGAGTATCTCGTGGCGCAGATCGCCCGGTTCTCGGGCAACATCTCGCGCACCGCCGAGTTCATCGGCATGGAGCGCTCGGCGCTCCACCGGAAGCTGAAGTCGCTGGGCATCGGCCCGTAGCCCGGATCGACCGCCTACAGGATGGGTACGGCGTCACGCGAGCGCGAGGAAACGCTTGCGTCCGGAGAAGCTTCGCCCTGTAATACGCGCGGCTTGGGGAAGCGGTCTTCGGCGACGCGGGCGGCTGAGCGCCGCGAAGACCGAATTGTGCTCCCGCGATGCCGGTGGCGAAACAAGGATAAGAAAAATGGCGGGCGAGCGCGCTCAGAACCTCCAGGACACGTTCCTCAATCATGTCCGCAAGAACAAGATTCCGCTGACGATCTTCCTCGTCAACGGCGTCAAGCTCCAGGGCGTGGTGACGTGGTTCGACAACTTCTGTGTGCTGCTGCGCCGGGACGGGCACTCGCAGCTCGTCTACAAGCACGCGATCTCGACGATCATGCCGGGCCACCCCGTGCAGCTGTTCGAGCCGGACGAGACCGCGCCCGAGAAGGCGTGAGGGCCGCGGTTCGCGGATGATTCGAGGTTGATGGTTTGGGCCTGACGACGATGATTTGATCGCTTGAGTTGGAGCCGACCGCGGGAGCGCGCGTCGTTCCCCGAGCATGGAGCGAGACGCTTTCGCCCTGCTCCGGAACGCCGCGTGCCGAAGGGCGTGCTCGCCGGGCCGGGAGCGGGGTCGATCCGCGACGTTTCCCGGCACTGCATCTCATTGCGTCCCATCGACTACGGAGCCGGCTTCGCTGTGGCGAGTTGACCGGCGAGAGGCCCGAATGACCGAACTTCAGACGCCCGGCGAAGCGCGACTCCAGCGGCAGGCCGCCCCCGAGGGCGAGATCGCCGCCTCGACCCGCACGCTCGTGGTCGGGCCCTACCTCACCCGCGCGGCCCAGCGCCTCGCGCCGGGCCAGCCGGACAACATCCGCTCCGACGACGCGCGCCTCGACGAGGCCATCGGGCTGGCGGCCGCGATCGAGCTCGACGTGGCGCAGGCGATCGGCGTGCACGTGCAGCGCCCGCGGCCCTCGACCTATCTCGGCAAGGGCCGGGTCGAGGAGATGGCGGGCCTCGTCAAGGCGGACGAGATCGGCCTCGTGGTGATGGATTGCGCCCTGTCGCCGGTGCAGCAGCGCAACCTCGAGAAGGCCTGGGGCACCAAGGTCATCGACCGCACCGGCCTGATCCTCGAGATCTTCGGACGACGCGCCTCGACGCGCGAGGGCACGCTTCAAGTGGAGCATGCCCACCTGGCCTACCAGAAGTCCCGGCTGGTGCGGTCGTGGACCCACCTGGAGCGGCAGCGCGGCGGCTTCGGCTTCCTCGGCGGCCCCGGCGAGACGCAGATCGAGGCCGACCGCCGGATGATCCAGGAGCGGATGACCAAGATCGAGCGCGACCTCGACGCAGTGACCCGCACCCGCGGGCTGCACCGCAAGAGCCGGGCGCGGGTGCCGTACCCGATCGTCGCGCTGGTCGGCTACACGAACGCGGGCAAGTCGACGCTGTTCAACGCTCTGACCAAGGCGGAGGTCAAGGCGCAGGACATGCTGTTCGCGACGCTCGATCCGACGGCGCGGGCCACCAAGCTGCCGCACGGCGAGACCGTGATCCTGTCGGACACGGTGGGCTTCATCTCGGACCTGCCGACCTCGCTGATCGCCGCGTTCCGGGCGACGCTGGAGGACGTGATCGAGGCCGACATCCTGCTGCACGTGCGCGACGTCTCGCACGGCGACACCCAGGCCCAGGCCGAGGACGTGGAGCAGGTCTTGCGCGAACTCGGGATCGAGCCGGACGCCGAGCGGATCGTCGAGGTGTGGAACAAGGCCGATTTGCTGGACGAGGGCGAGCGCACCCGCCTCCTCAATCTCGCGGCCGCCCATCGCGGCGCGGGACCGGCGCCGATCCTCGTCTCGGCACTCACGGGCGAGGGGCTGCCGGCCTTGGCCGAGCGGATCGAGGGGCAGGTGGCCCGCGCCCGCTCGACCTTCGCGCTGACGCTGCCGCCGGAGGACGGGGCGGCGCTGAACTGGCTCTACGAGAACGCCGAGGTGCTGGACCGGCAGGCGGAGGACAGCGGCGACATC
Source organism: Methylorubrum rhodinum (assembly GCF_014199935.1). Classification (GTDB taxonomy): domain Bacteria; phylum Pseudomonadota; class Alphaproteobacteria; order Rhizobiales; family Beijerinckiaceae; genus Methylobacterium; species Methylobacterium rhodinum. The sequence continues at coordinate 209,288 of NZ_JACHOP010000003.1, read as the reverse complement.
GCGCTGACGATCCGGATCGCTCCCGAAAAGGAACCGAGGTTCCTCAACCGCTTCGAAGCAGCTCGGAAGGTTAGCTCCCCGCAGTAATGGGTTCCCGAAGGGCAAGCCCTTCGGCGGGTCGTCAGGGCAGCGCCCTGACACGAAGAAGCCCGGTGCCGCTTGAGCGGCACCGGGCTTCTTCATTTCCGGCTCAGTCCTTCGGCGCGGCATGCGCCGCCATGGCCAGACTGTTCCTCAACCCGCCGCCGCCGCCGACCACCTCGACGCGGGCGCCGGCCTTGGCGCGGCGGGTCGCCCATTCCTGGATCATCTCCAGGCAGGTGTGATCGACGTGGTGGAGGTCCTGGGCGGCGAGCCGCACGGGGGTGCCTTCGGGGGTGCGCTCCAGGGCCTCGTTGAGGTGGGGCAGCTGGAGGAAGGTGGCCGAGCCCGAGAGGCGCAGCTCCGGCACCGCTTGCAGCGTTCCGCCCTGCACCGTCTGCGCGGCGCCGCCCTCGATCCTGAGCCGTCCCTTGAGCAGGTGCGGCACCACCTGCACGAGGCTGAGGGCCAGCCCGATCAGCACGCCGGTGAGCAAGTCGGTGGCGACCACCATCACCAGGGTGACGAGCCAGATCGCGGCGGTGGCCAGCCCGTAGCGCTGGAGCAGGTGCCGGGCATGGGCCGGGCTGACGAGGCGCCAGCCGGTGACCACGAGGATGCCGGCGAGTGCCGCGGTCGGCACCAGCTTGAGCACCATCGGCAGCACGAGTAGGAAGGCGAGGATCCAGCTGCCGTGCAGGATGGTCGAGGCGCGGGTGGCGGCTCCCGCCTGGACGTTGGCCGAGGAGCGGACGATGACGCCGGTCATCGGCAGGCCGCCGGCCAGACCGCAGAGCACGTTGCCGACGCCCTGCGCGCCGAGTTCGCGGTTGTACTGCGTGCGGGGGCCGTCGTGCATGCGGTCCACGGCGGCGGCAGAGAGCAGGCTCTCGGCGCTGGCGACGACGGCCAGCGTGATCGCCATCACGATCATGGCCGGCTCGGTCAGGCGGCTCCAATCGCCCGCGCCCGGCAGGGTCACGGCCGAGAGGATGTTTTCCGGCACCTCGACGCGCTTGACCGCGAGGTCGCCGATGACGGCCACCAGCGTGCCCGAGACGACGCCGACGAGGGCGCCGGGCAGGAGCTTGAGGCGAGCCGGGCGCATCTTCTCCCAGCCGATCATCGCCGCGATGGTGACGAGGCCGACGACGATGGCGCCGAAGCGGTTGCCCTCGCCGGAGACGAAGTTGAAGAAGGCGGCCGGAATGGCGACGAGGTTGTCGAGGCCGCTGGCCTTGGGCAGCGCGTCGGTCAGCACGTGGATCTGCGCCAGCACGATCAGCACGCCGATGCCCGCGAGCATGCCGTGGACCACGGCCGGCGAGATCGCCCGGAACCAGCCGCCGACGCGCAGGGCGCCTGCGACGAGCTGGATCGCGCCCGCCGCGACGAGGACCGGCCCGAGCGCGTCGATGCCGTGGGTGCGCACGAACTCGAACACGATGACGGCGAGCCCCGCGGCCGGGCCGCTGACCTGAAGCGGGGCGCCGGCGAGGAAGCCGACGACGATGCCGCCGATCACGCCGGTGATGAGGCCGCGCTCGGCCGGCACGCCGGAGGCGATGGCGATGCCCATGCAGAGCGGCATCGCCACGAGGAAGACCACGAAGGAGGCGGGCAGGTCCCGCGCAAGCGTCGGCGGCATCAGCCGCGAGAGGGAGGCGCGCATGGCGTTATCCCTCACTCGGCCGCGACGGCGACACGCGCCATCTCGGGCGCGGCGATGCGCTGGGCGGGGGTGTGGGCGACCGGCATGTCCTCGGATTCATCGATCGGCACGAACCGGCCGGCCTCGCCGCAATAGGCCAGCACCTGCCCGCTCTCGATCTCGAAGAACCAGCCGTGCAGGCGCAATTCGCCCTTGGCGAGGCCCGCCGCGACGCTCGGATGGGTGCGCAGGTTGCTGAGCTGGACGACGACGTTCTCCAGCGCCAGCGCCCGGTGATGGTCCTTCGGGTCCATCCCTGCGGGATAGGCCTCGCAGACGATCCGGCTCGCCGCGTGGCTGTGGCGCAGCCAGGCCGCGACGTTCGGCATGGAGGCGAGCGCCTCGGGCGTCATCAGCCCCTTCATGGCGCCGCAATCGGAATGGCCGCAGACGACGATGTCGCGCACGCCCAAGGCCACCACCGCATACTCGATGGCCGAGGAGACGCCGCCGTTCTGCTGGCTGAAGGGCGGGACGATGTTGCCGGCGTTGCGGCAGACGAAGAGGTCGCCGGGGCCGGCCTGGGTGATGTGCTCGGGCGAGACGCGGGAATCGGCACAGGCGATGATCAGCGCCTGCGGATGCTGCCCGTCGCGGACCAGCTGCCGATACATCTGCCGCTGCCCCGGAAAGATATTGCCACGAAAATTCGAGATACCTTGAATGATATCGTCCACGCCGATCCTCGTTCTTCAGGGTCGTCGGCACGTACAGTGCACTGCAACGACTGAGATATTTGGTGCGGCGGGTCGGTTTTTGTCCCGCCGCAGGCGGTTTCGACTTAGCGAGCGCAGGCTAAACTCATTCGAACCCGATGGAACAGGGCGCGAAGAGCCTCGAATCGTTCACGAGGCCGTGTGCCTGGGCCACGCTCTTCTGCACTGCAGTAATCCGGGCAGGCGGCATCGCGCCGCCGGGACGGCCCGGGACGGTCGGGCCCGCGAGGGCCGGCGCGGCGAGACGGGGAGGCGGCGCAGCCTTGGAGCCGCGCCGCCGGGTTTCAGGTCAGCGCTGGAGGCGACGCTTCTTCGTCACGCTGCCGGTCGTCGCCCAGTTCGGATCGACCTCGCCGCGGCGGATCGCCGAGCGGACGGGGCCGCCCTTGGCGCCGGCATTCTCGCTCAGCATGGGCGCGCCGAGGATCTGGCCGGTGCCCGCCCGCTGCGAGTGGAGCGAGCGGGGGTCGTGGTAGGGGTCGTCCTGGTAGCTGCTCATGAAGCCGCCCCCGGCCGGCTGACGGCTGCCGCCGCCGGAATCCGCCAGCGCCGCCGCCGGCAACCCCACCACCATCGCCAGAACACTGACAGCAACGATGCGCTTCATGACCATAACCTTTCTCGTTAATCCCTGAGACTTGAGCTTTTTTGGTTGTTTTTCTCCGACAAAACGAAGGTATTACTTCGAATTGTATTTTGAAAGTGCGAATTGTCACGCAAATATATTTGAGATTTAATCCGCCGCCGCGGCCCTGCCGGGTGCGCCGCGTCACGGCACGGGGCGCAGGGCGGACGTGTCGCGGGATGTATTCAGAAGGCGGAGAGGGGAAGTGCGGGAAGTCGCGGCGTCCGGATTGCCACGGCCACGCCCGCGGCCCTAAGCCGGCGACGCGCCCACCCAGGACAATTCCGAGACCGATGACCGCCCCGTCCGCCCGCCGCATCCTGATCGCGAGCTTCGTCGGCACCGCGATCGAGTTCTACGACTTCTACATCTACGCCACCGCCGCGGCGCTGGTGATCGGGCCGATCTTCTTCCCCGCGGGCGAGCCCGGCGTGCAGACGCTCCAGGCGTTTGCCACCTTCGCCATCGCCTTCGTGGCCCGGCCGGTGGGCGCGGCGGCGTTCGGGCATTTCGGCGACCGGGTCGGGCGCAAGGCCACGCTGGTGGCCTCGCTGATGATCATGGGCGTCTCGACCGTGCTGATCGGCTGCCTGCCGGGCTACGCCGCGATCGGCTGGTGGGCGCCGGCGCTGCTCTGCCTGCTGCGCTTCGGCCAGGGGCTCGGCTTCGGCGGGGAATGGGGCGGGGCGGCGCTCCTCGCCGTCGAGAACGCGCCGCCGGGCCGGCGCGCGCTCTACGGCATCTTCCCGCAGCTCGGCGCGCCGGTGGGCTTCATCGCGGCCAACCTCCTCTTCCTCGGCCTGAGCGTGGGGCTCAGCCAGGAGGCGTTCGAAGCCTGGGGCTGGCGCCTGCCGTTCCTGGCCTCGGCGGCGCTCGTTGGGGTCGGGCTCTACGTGCGGCTGAAGCTCACCGAGACGCCGGCCTTCCGCGCCGCGCTCGCCGAGGCGCCGCCGGAGCGGGTGCCGCTTGCCACGATCTTTTCCGCGCATCGGCGGGCGACCGTGCTCGGCACCTTGGCGATGGTGGCGGCCTACGCCGTGTTCTACCTCTCGACCGTGTTCGCGCTCAGCTACGGCACCGCGAGCCTCGGCTACCCGCGAAAGACCTTCCTGCTGTTCGAGTGCGTGGCGATCCTGTTCATGGCGCTGGCGATCCCGCTCTCCGGGCTCGCCGCGGACCGGTTCGGGCGCAAGCCCGTGATGCTGTCGGGGCTCGCCGTCACCGCCGCGCTCGGCGGGCTGATCGGGCCGATGCTCGGCGGCGGCGCGGCGGCCCTGGTGCTCGGCTTCCTCTGCCTCGCCCTCTTCGCCATGGGCTGGATCTTCGGGCCGATGGGGGCGCTCCTGCCCGAACTCTTCCCGACCCGCGTGCGCTACACCGGCGCCTCCGTCACCTACAATCTCGCCGGCATCGTCGGCGCGGCGGGCGCGCCCTTCGCGGCGCAGTGGCTCGTCGGCCAGGGCGGCATCGGCCTCGTCGGGCTCTACCTCGCGGCGGCCGCCGGGATCAGCTTCCTCGCCGTCCTCGCCATGCCGGAGACCGGGGGAGGGGGCTGACGACGGGAGCCCATGCGCCTTGTGCATGGGGCGCAATATCTAGATTGCGCACAATCCGGTTGTCGCCTATCTCCGCGCTCAAGCCGAACCGAACGGCCCCACTTGAGCCACAGGAGAAGACCATGCCCGTCGACGTGAAGTACCGCACCACCGCCTCCGCCACCGGCGGCCGCGACGGCTCCGCCCGCACCGAGGACGGCAGCTTCGAGGTGAAGCTCTCGACCCCGAAGGAGCTCGGCGGCGCGGGCGGCTCCGGCGCCAACCCCGAGCAGCTCTTCGCCGCGGGCTACTCCGCCTGCTTCCTCGGCGCCCTCAAGGTCGCGGGCGGCCAGCTCAAGCTGAAGGTCCCGGCCGAGACCCAGGTGACCGCCACCGTCGGCATCGGCCCGCGCTCGGAAGGCGGCTTCGGCATCACCGCCGACCTCACGGTCGACCTCCCCGGCCTCGACCGCGCCGACGCCCAGCGCCTCGTGGATGCGGCGCATCAGATCTGCCCGTATTCCAACGCCACGCGGGGCAATGTGGATGTCGGGTTGACAGTGGCTTAAACTCAAAGAGCTACCTCCAGGCATAAGCCTGAAGGTAGCCTGATATGCAATCATACTGACTATATTGACAATTTCTTCTTGATACTTTCTATAATCGGTTTGATTTTATCCTCATTGTTTTGAACGTATATTGAACAAAGCCCCCTTCTCACAACGAGTTCGGACACAAATCCAAGCTTTTCACCAAGCTTAGAAAAATATAGGTGATGATCCGTCGTATCGATCATTACATTATTTATGCACTTAACTATTTTATCTTGAGATATCGATGGGCACTGACACCGTTGCTGAACAAGCGCAGCAACTTCCGCCGCATTATCTTTTATGTAACCAAAAATGATTGATTCGGGCGCTCCTTCAGGCAACTCAAAAACATATTCATTGGCCTTGGTTAAAGGGGGATTATCTCCGTCAATCAACGCGACCGCCTTATGCTTGATAGTTGGATTATTATTATGATGATTTAAGACCTCGACGACGTACGGGTATCCTCCAGCTTTATGGACTTGTATCCTATCGAATGCGTCAATCCCATATTGTCGCATCATTTCCTCGCAAAGATCCTTAGCAAATTCGTCCTCGACAAATATAGCGTGCTCTTTAGCAACAGATCCGGTCAGCGCCCTCAAGCTTTCAATAGTCAGCTTACCCTGATATGCTGAACCATCTATGCACGCCCAGATCGCCTTTGCCGGCAAGACGTCTAGCGCATACTCAGAATGAGTTGTAAATAAAATTTGTGCCTTCTTTCTTTTTGCAACATCAAAAAGGTACTCGACCATCTTTCTCGTAGCTAGCGGATGAAGGCCGTTTTCAATTTCCTCTATTAAAATGAGGGAATTATCGTCAGCTTCTTCAATTTTGGACACCATTTCGATGATCGATGCTTCTCCAGCTCCAAAGTGAAACTGGGAATAATCATTGGCGTCCTTCATCCCAACAAGAATGCTTTTGTTTTTATCAGATTTGAGAGAAACACGCATATAGTTACTCGCATCTTTTCCTAAAATTCTACTAACATGCTCCGCAATTTTCGGATTGATTGGTGTCTTTTTTACGCCAGTTTTTTGTATTATACCAATAAACTGCCGAAATTTTGCAAGTTCATTTGCCGGCACAGTCCTCTGGATTGGTATAGTCACAACATCACGCTCTGCAACATTCTCCCTACGCCATTTGGCAGAGACGAACCTTGCATTCCTTGAAAATGTTCCTGACTTTGCGACCGTTCTATCAATTATCTCATAGTCTATACGCCAGTCCGCCATACTATTATCACCAATATTTGATTTTGGGAAAAAATTGCCTGGTTTCGTTTCTTTATAAGCAAGTGCGATAGCGCCAAGAATTGTCGATTTTCCTCCGCCATTGGTGCCGATAATTGCAGCGATTGGAAAGTCAAAAGTTACAAGCTGATTCTTAAAGCTTCTTACATTATGCATTCTTAAATTTAGCATGTACTTACTGTAGGATTGTTTTCTTACTCTTTCTTCTAGGCTATCAATATCGGACTGTCTAACATCCATCGAAACCACCTAAAAGCATCTGATCACCACCTAGCCTCTCTCATAAATTGTATTTGACGCCAATGCAATGAGAGTCTGATCGTAGTTGTAGCTACTGTCTAAGGCGCGTCGATCGTCCGCTTCTGCACCCCGCCCTTGGCCATCACCGGCTTCCTGGCGGAAATAATCCGCGAATTCACCCCGGTCCAGCCGATCTCGCCCGAGAGCCGCCCGTACTCGATCTTGGGGCAGCGGTTCATGATGACGGCGACGCCCGCGGCTTCCGCCCGCTCGGCCGCCGCGTCGTCGCGCACGCCGAGTTGCATCCAGATCACCTTCGGCAGGGTCGGCAGCGCCAGGGCCTCGTCGACCAGCGGGCCGGCGGCGGCGGAATTGCGAAAGATCTCGACCATGTCGACCGGGCCGGGCAGGTCGGCGAGGCGGCCCACCACCGGCCGGCCGAGCAGGCTCTGGCCGGCGAGGCCCGGATTGACCGGGATCACCGTGTAGCCGCGCTCCGACAGGTACTTGAACACGATGTAGCTCGGGCGCGCCGGGTTGGCCGAGGCGCCCACCAGCGCGATCGAGCGGGTTGCCTTGAGGATCTCGCGAATCCGCGCGTCCGCGTAGCGATCGTGCCGCGTGGAGAGGCCGTCCGGGGCGCCGTCGAGGGTCGGGATCATGACGGCCCTTGTCGGCCAAGCCGGGCCGTGCTGCAAGGCAGGGCATGAGCACCACCGCGATGACGCTCGAGGAGACGATCGCCTTCCTCGACCGCGACTTCCCGCAGATGAACGCGGGCGGGCGCCCCTACCGTCTGGAGGCGGTGGGGCCGCTCTCGGCGCGGATGCGGCTGGAGGGCGGCGCGCAGCATCTGCGCCCCGGCGGCACCGTCTCCGGCCCCGCGATGATGGCGCTGGCCGATTACGCGCTCTACGCCGCGATCCTGGCCAATATCGGCCCCGTGGGGCTCGCGGTGACGACGAACCTGTCGTTCAACTTCCTGCGCCGGCCCGGCCCCGGCGCGCTTCTCGCCGAGTGCCGCCTGCTCAAGCTCGGGCGGCGCCTCGCGGTCGGCGAGGTGGCGATCCGGAGCCCCGGCTCCGACGACATCGTCTGCCACGCCACCGGCACCTACTCGATCCCGCCGGAGCGCTGAGACCGGCATCGATGCGCGGGACGCATCGATCCGCCGGCGATCGCGTCCGCTCCGAGCATCGGTCGGGATGAGCGCCGGTTGGAGGAGGACCTACTCCGCCGGCACCGCGGCGGCGGGGGCGGTCGGGCCGCCGGTCGCGCCCTGCTTCGGCTCGTAGCCGTAGGTCTCGGGCATGAACAGCAAGTAGACCACGAAACCCGCCGCCGCGATGGACGCCAGCACGAGGAAGGCGGCGGAATACCCCGCGCCGACGATGATGACGCCAGCCAGCGTCGCGCTGAAGGAGGCGCCGAGCCCCTGGGCGGTCGCGACCGCCCCCTGCGCGACGTTGAAGCGCCCGGTGCCGCGGGTCAGGTCCGCCACCACGATCGGGAACAGCGCGCCGAAGATGCCCGCGCCGATGCCGTCGAGGCACTGCACCGCAACCAGCCAGAACGGGCTGTCCGAGACGGTATAGAGCACGCCGCGCAGCGCCAAAAAGCCGAAGGCGGCCAGGAAGATGGGCTTGCGGCCGAACTGGTCGGCCTTGCGCCCGACCATCACGGCGATCGGCACCATGACGAGCTGGGCCGCGACGATGCAGATCGCGATGAGCGAGGTCGCGTAGTCCTTGCCGACCACCTTGGTCAGGAGCTGGCCGACGGAAGGCAGCATCGCCGCGTTGGCGAGGTGGAAGGCGGCGCAGAGCCCTGCGAACAGCATCAGGTGCCGATTGCGCAGGAGCAGGCTGAGGCCGGAGGGCTGCTCGGCGCCCTGGTCCTCGGCGTGGTCGAGGCCGCGGGCGAGGTCGTCGTCGATGTCCTTGGCCGGGACCAAGAGCATGGCGCCGATGGAGAGGGCGGCGAGGATGCCCATCAGCCAGAACACGACGATGGGCCCGAACAGGTAGGCCAGCCCCCCCGCCAGCATCGCCGAGACGGCGTTGCCCGCATGGTTGAAGCCCTCGTTGCGGCCGATCTGCTTGGCGAAGTATCGGGGGCCGACGATGCCCAGCGTGATGCCGGCGAGCGCGGGCGGGAAGATCGCCCCGGCGATGGCGGAGACGGATTGCGTCGCCGCGACCAGCGCGAAGTTCGAGATCCAGGGCAGGACGAGGCAGCTCAGGGTGACGGCGAGCGCGGCGGCAATCACGATGGCGCGCTTGTTGCGGCTGCGGTCGATCAGGGCGCCCGCCGGGGTCTGGGCGACGAGACCGGCGATGCCCGCAATGGTCATGACGAGACCGATGGTCGCCTCGTTCCAGCCCTGATCGGGCCCGCGCACCGCCAGCAGATAGATCGCCAGATAGGGCCCGAGCCCGTCGCGCACGTCCGCGAGGGTGAAGTTGAGCGCGTCGAGGCCGCGCAGGGCCGCGCGCGAGGGCTGGCGCTCCGGGGCGGAAGCGGGGGCTGACTCGGGCACCATCGGCGGCCTCGGGGCTGGAGAAGAGCGGCGGACGGACGGGTGCTTGCGGGGCCCGATCCGGCTGCGCCGCGCTAAGCCTTTCCCGGCCCGACGGTTCCGGTCGGGCGGCCGCCAATCCCCTCCGCCCTGTCACGTTCCCGTGTGGCCGCCGAGACACGCAAGGCGAGACACGTAAGGCGGGACACGTAAGGCGGGACACGCAAGGGATGTCCGGCGAGGAGCCCCGCCCCCTCACGAAAAGATGTTCTTAAGTCCCCTCCGGCCAGATGCCCGAAACGATGCAACCGGAACGCGCCCGATGACACCGCCGCTCCGCCTCGCGCGGGGGCTCCGTTCCGCCCGAACCCGGATCGCCCTGGGCATCCTGGCGCCGCTCGGCATGCTGGCCCTCTCCGGCCTGATGCTGCTCGATCTGCGGCGCGACGCCTGGGACCGGGCGGAACGGACCTCCCGGAACCTCCTGCAGGTGCTGGAGGGCGACATCGCCCGCAACTTCGAGGTCATCGACCTGTCGCTGCGCGCCGTGATCGACAACCTGAAGGCGAGCGGCGTGAACGAGGTCAGCCCGCTGCTGCGCCAGCTCATCCTGTTCGACCGCGCCGTGACCGCGCGGGACATGGGCGTGATCCTCGTCCTCGACGAGAACGGCGACAGCATCATCGACGCGAGCGCGCTGCCCGCCCGCCGGGTCAACAACGCCGATCGGGACTACTTCAAGGCGCACCGGGAGCGGGCCGATCTCGGCCTCCACGTCAGCCGCCCGGTGATCTCGAAGCTGATGGGCGTGCCCGTGATCGTGGTGAGCCGGCGGATCGACAAGCCGGACGGCTCCTTCGGCGGCGTGGTGCTCGGCAGCCTCCGGCTGTCGTACTTCGAGGGGATCTTCGCGCGCGTCGGACTGGGGCCCGAGGGGGCGATCAACCTCTACTTGCGCGACGGCACGCGGCTCATGCGCCATCCACTGAGAGAGGGCGATATCGGCGCCAACATCGCCGGGGCCTCGACCTTCCGGCAATTCGCCGCCGCCCGGAGCGGCCTCTTCACCGATCGCTCCGTGCGCGACGGGGTCGAGCGCTCCTACGCCTTCACCCAGGTCGGCGACCTGCCGCTCATCCTCAACGTCGCGCTCTCGGTGGAGGCGATCGAGGCCGAGTGGCGGGGGAAGGCGCTCGTCATCGGGCTCGCGGTGCTGGTCCTGTGCGGGATCGCCGTCGCGCTCTCGCTGCTGTTCGGGCGCGAACTGGCCCGCAGCGCGGCGATGCAGGCCGAACTCGCGCGGCTGTCGCACACCGACGGGCTCACGGGGCTGGCCAACCGACGCCGCTTCGACGAGGCTCTGGCGCTGCGCTGGGCCGAGGCACGGCGCTCGGGCGAGCCGCTGGCCCTGCTCGTCGTCGATGCCGACCATTTCAAGCGCACCAACGACCGCTACGGTCACAGCGTCGGCGACGCGGTGCTGCGGGGACTCGGCGCGCGGCTGGCCGGCGGCGCCCGCCGCCCGGGCGACCTCGCCTGCCGGATCGGCGGCGAGGAATTCGCGATCCTGCTGCCGGGGACCGACCGGGGCGGGGCCCTTCGCCTCGCCGCCGGGCTGCACGCGGCGGTCGCCGGCCTCGCGATTCCCGCCGCCGGCATCGATCCCGGAACGGTGACGGTGAGCATCGGCCTCGCCGTCGGCCCCGAAGGCCCGGACGACACGGGACACGATCTCTACCGCCGGGCGGACGCGGCGCTCTACGCGGCCAAGGAAGGCGGGCGCAACCAGACCCGCAGCGCCCCCCGGCCGGAGCCGGAGGCGATGCGGCTCGTCGAGGCGTGATGGGTCGACGATCCCGCAGCCGCATCCGGCTCCCGTCCGAACCCGGACGGCCGGTGCTCAATCGCGCCGGGCGCTGACCAGCAAGCCGAGCCCGAAGCCGACGAGGCCGGCGACCAGCAGCGAGACGTGAGGCCACTCGGCCGAGCGGTCGTGGCCCTCGCGCACGGCGTGGCGCCCGCGCTCGTAGGCGTCCTCGGCGTAGTCCTGAGCCTCGTCCACGTAGTCGTGCGCCCTGTCGGCGGCGTGACGGACGGCGTCCTTGGCCTGCCCGTAAAGATTCTCGGCCGTGCCCCCCGCCTCCCGCAGGCGGCCCTCCGCCGAATCGCGGCGCGAGCCGGTCAGGTCGCCGACCGCGCCCTGAATCCGGCCGCCGAGATCGCGCGCGGCGCCGGTGATCCTGTCGGTGTCGACCATGTCGTTCTCCTGTCGTGAGGCCGGGCGTGGTCTCGTCGACTGATGTCGAGAAGCGGCACCCGGCGGCGGTGCCTGAACGGCCCGCATCCGGCCCGGTTCCGGTCGGCCCATAATTCGGCTCACGACGAAGCCCGTGCTTCCCCGTTCAAAAACGGTTCAAACGGCCGGCCCTAACCGTCACATCGCCGACGCGGCGCCGAAGGACTCTCCGCCCGCGAATCCGGCAGACATCCTCCGGCCCTATCGGGCCGGATGTCGGGAGATCGACATGCGCGCGTCCCGTATCGCCATCCTCGCCGCTACCTTCGCCCTGCTCGCCGCCCCGGCGCTCGCGCAGAGCCCGAGCCCCGCAGCCCCCACGGCGCCCAAGCCCCCGACCGCGGCGCCCGCGAGCCCGCCGACGGCGCCGGCCAAGCCCGATGCTGCCAAGCCCGAGGCACCCGCCGACAAGACGGCTCTCATCGACATCAACTCCGCCTCGGCCCAGGAACTCAGCGGGCTCAAGGGCATCGGCGAGGCGCGCTCGGCCGCCATCGTCAAGGGCCGCCCCTACCGCGGCAAGGACGAGCTCGTGCACAAGAAGATCATCCCGGAGGCCGTCTACGCCGACATCAAGGACCGGATCATCGCCCGGCAAAAGTGAGCCGATGCGGCCGAGCGGGCCTTTCGAGGGGGCTGCGGCGGTGCTAGGCGCCGTCGCAGCCTCTTCTCGCACCAAGCCCACGATGTCCGCCCACAGCCAAAAAATCCGACTACATCGGGGCGACCTCCCGGCCGATTTCGCGCCGGGCCCGGCGATTGCCATCGACACCGAGACGCTCGGGCTCAACCCGCACCGCGACCGGCTCTGCGTGGTGCAGATCTCCCGCGGCGACGGCACCGCCGACGTGGTGCAGATCCGCCCCGGCGATGGGGCCGAGCGGCTGAAGCAGGTTCTCGGCGACGCGGCCGTGCTGAAAATCTTCCACTTCGCCCGGTTCGACCTCGCGGTGCTGTACCGAACCTTCGAGGTGATGCCGGGGCCGGTCTACTGCACCAAGATCGCCTCCAAGCTCGCCCGCACCTATACCGACCGGCACGGCCTGAAGGACGTCGTGCGCGAATGCGTCGGCGTCGATCTCTCGAAGCAGCAGCAATCCTCCGATTGGGGCGCCGAGACCCTGAGTCAGGCGCAGATCGACTACGCGGCCTCCGACGTGCTCCATCTCCACGCGGCCCGCGAGCGGCTCGACGCCATGCTGGCCCGCGAGGGCCGCACCGATCTGGCGCAGGCCTGCTTCGACTTCCTGCCGACGCGGGCCCGACTCGACCTCGCCGGCTGGCCCGAGACCGACATTTTTGCGCATTCCTGACCCCATGCCTGCTCCCCTGCCTGCCCCGCAGACGTGATGCGGCGGTGCAACGGCCGGGGGCGGACTGCGCGGAAGCCGGGACTTCGAAGCGTTTCGCGGGCGCGTCGGTGCGGGGGCGCACGCGGGCGGCGTTGATCATTTCCTGAAGTCCAGGCCATAACTTCGCCATTGCGGCGGCCCATCCGGCCGGCCCTGGCGCGACCGCACGCGCCGACCCTCTCGGGAACGCGATGCAGGTGGCCGACACCCTCCGGACGGACACGGGCGCCGACGCGCTGGCCGCGAACGAGAACGCGCGCCGCCGCCGGGCCCATCGCCGGGCGCACCGCCACAGCGCCCAGGTGCGCACGCTGCGCCGCGTCATCCCCGCGGCGGCGGGCCTCGCCGTGCTCGGGCTCGCGGGCTTCGTGCTGTGGGGGCCGCTCGCCGGGGCGCTGCCCGCGGTCGAGTTCGGGCCGATCTCGGTCTCCGGCACCAAGGTCACGATGGAGAGCCCGCGGCTCTCCGGCTTCCGCAAGGGCGAGCGCGGCTACGAGGTCACCGCGACCGCCGCGCAGCAGGACGTGCGCAAGCCGAGCATCATCGAGCTGCAGGCGATGAAGGGCCACGTCGCCACCGACGACAAGGGCGGGCGCGCCTACCTGCAGGCGCAGGGCGGGGTGTTCGACTCGTCCAAGGAATCGCTCAACCTCGAGAACGACATCCGCCTCTGGACCGACAAGGGCGAGGAGATCCGCCTCTCGGTCGCCACCGTCGACTTCAAGGCCGGCAGTGTCCACTCGGCCAAGCCCGTCACCGTCACGGTGCCGGCGGGCTCGATCACGGCCGACAGCCTCGACGTGATCGAGAACGGCCGCGTCGTCTCCTTCGTCGGCCGGGTCCAGGCGGTCTTCCACGGCGAGGACGCGGGCAACAAGGCGCCCGATCGCATCCGCACCTCGGCCGCCGAGGCGCCGGAGGCCGGCCGATGAGCCGCCCCGTCGCCCGCGCCCTGCTCGCCGCCCTCGCGCTCGCGCTCACCGCCCCGGAGGCGGACGCCGTCGCACAGGCGCCGGCGGCGAAAGAGGCCGCGAAGGATGCCAAGCCCGCCCCGCTCGGCACCGTCGGCGGCGGCAAGGGACCGATCAAGATCGACGCCGACCGGCTCGACGTGTTCGACAAGGAGAACAAGGCGGTCTTCGCCGGCAACGTCGTCGCCGTGCAGAGCGACAGCACGATCCGCTGCTCGTCGCTCACCGTCCACTACAAGCGCGACCGGGACAAGGATCCCGGCAAGGCGGCCGACGCCGAGGCCGACAAGCCGAAGGACGCGAACGCGCTGGCCGGCAACGGCATCCGCAGGGTCGAGTGCGCCGGGCCGGTGACGGTCTCGCAGAAGGATCAGGTCGCCACCGGCGACAACGCTGTGTTCGACCAGGAGGCCAAGCGCATCGTCCTCACCGGCAACGTCGTGCTCAGCCAGTGCCAGAACGTCACCCGCGGCTCGCGCCTCGTCTACGACATGGCGACCGGCCGGGCGAACATGGACCCGGTGGCGGGCGGGCGCGTCTCGGCGATGTTCGTGCCGGGGCAGGGGGGCGATGCGAAAGCGGCCGGTCCCAAGGGCTGCGCCCAGCCGGCGGTGGCGGGCAAGCCCGCGCCCAAGGGAGCGGACAAGGCTTCCGCGGACAAGCCCGCCCCTAAGACGCGGGCGCAGGCGAACTGACCGTGACGGGCGCCGCGATGCCGGTGGCGGCCCCGCTGCGCGCGGGCGCAGCCGCGAAGCCGACCGGGCGCAGCCGCACCGGCTCCGTGTTCGGGCGCCTGTTCGGCCGCGGCCGGTCCGCGCCCCGCTCCGACGCCCACGTCCAGGCGGGCGAGGGCGGGCAGGGTGTCCTCTACGTCCGGGGCCTGCGCAAGAGCTACGGCGCCCGCACCGTCGTCCACGAGGCCGGGCTCACCGTCCACAACGGCGAGGCGGTGGGGCTGCTCGGCCCCAACGGCGCGGGCAAGACCACGATCTTCTACATGATCACCGGCCTCGTCCCGGCCGACCGCGGCTTCATCAGCCTCGACGGGATGGAGATCACCCATCTGCCGATGTACCAGCGCGCGCGGCTCGGCATCGGCTACCTGCCCCAGGAGGCCTCGATCTTCCGCGGCCTCACCGTCGAGGACAACATCCGCGCGGTGCTCGAAGTCGCCGAGTCCGACCGCAAGGCGCGCGAGCGCAAGCTCGAATCGCTGCTGGAAGAGTTCGACATCGCGCGGCTTCGCAAGTCGCCCTCGATCGCGCTGTCGGGCGGCGAGCGCCGCCGCTGCGAGATCGCCCGGGCGCTCGCCTCCTCGCCGACCTTCATGCTGCTCGACGAGCCCTTCGCCGGCATCGACCCGATCGCGGTCGGCGACATCCAGGACTTGGTGAAGCACCTCAAGCAGCGCGGCATCGGCGTGCTCATCACCGACCACAACGTCCGCGAGACGCTGGGCCTGATCGACCGCGCCTACATCGCCCATTCCGGCCGCATCCTCACCGAGGGCACGCCCGAGCAGATCGTGGCGAACGAGGACGCGCGGCGGCTGTACCTGGGTGAGGATTTCCGGCTGTAGGGGCGTGGAATTCGCCTTCTGGCGAAACGGCTCAGATGACCCACGCCGTCATTGCGAGGCGGAGCCGAAGCAATCCAGAGCGCGACGCGGCCGGACAAAGCGAGCGAGCGCAATGAGGATGCGACAACCGGCCGTTTACATCATGGCCAGCGGCCGGAACGGAACGCTCTATACCGGCGTCACGGCAAATCTCGCCCGGAGGGTCCACGAGCACCGTGAGGGTCTACTTCCAGGCTTCACGACGCGCTACGGCTGCAAGCTTCTCGTCTGGTACGAGATGCACGCGACGATGCTCCACGCCATCACCCGCGAGAAGCAGATCAAAGCCGGCTCCCGTGACGCGAAGAGGGCGATGATCGAGGCGTTTAATCCGAATTGGCGCGATCTCTACGGGGATCTTGCGTGACGCATTGGGTCTCTCGCGCCCTTTTCGGCACCGTGGCGCTCTGGATTGCTTCGGCTCCGCCTCGCAATGACGGCGCGGGATTTCTGAGGCGATATCGAAGCGTCAGAGGCCGCTAACCCTCTCTCAACCAGTCCCCGCACTCGACCGCTGACGCGCAACACTTTGTTGGCGCCGGCCGAGCTTGATGGCGTCGGGTGTCCGCGACGCCGCCCCCTGTGGCGTCTCTGCCGCTTCAGTGGGTTTTCCCGGATAAGCCGGCAATCACGCTTTGACGGGCGGACGGGGAGGGGCTAGACCTAGCAAACGAAGGAGCAAGAATTGTGCCGAAACCGGCGCGATCCCGCCAAGGATCGTGATTCCTCAACGCTCGCCGAGGGTTAAGCGTCGCCATGAGTCTGCTGCAACGGCTGGAAATGCGCCAGGGCCAAGCCCTGGTGATGACCCCGCAGCTCCTGCAGGCGATCAAGCTGCTGCAGCTCTCGCAGCTCGATCTCGCAGCCTATGTCGATGCCGAGCTGGAGCGCAATCCGCTGCTGGAGCGCACCGAGGGCGAGGCGGCCCCCGAGCGCGAGGCGCCGGAGCCCGCACCCGAGTCCGGCGGCGATTACGAGGGCGGCGAGGCGCCCGAGCCCGAGTCGTGGCTCGACCACGACATGACGTCGAGCCGCAGCGAGATGGAGAGCGCGCTCGACACCCGCCTCGACAACGTCTTCGCCGACGAGAACCCGGTCCCGCGCGAGCAGGGAAGCGGCGACATGCTCTCGCTGACGCCCGCGCCCTACGGCAACACCGGCGGCAGCTTCGACGGCGAGGCCCCCGACTTCGAGGCGAGCCTCACCGCCGAGACCAGCTTGCGCGAGCATCTGGCCGCGCAGCTCGATCTCGCCACGGCGTCCCCCTTCGACCGGCTGATCGGCAGCTTCCTGATCGATGCCGTGGACGAGGCAGGCTACCTGCGCGAATCGATCGACGCCGTGTCCGAGCGGCTCGGCGCCCGGCTCGACGACGTGGCCCGCGTGCTCAAGCTCGTCCAGACCTTCGACCCGCCGGGCGTGGCGGCGCGCGATCTCGCCGAGTGCCTCGCGATCCAGCTGCGCGAGCAGAACCGGTTCGATCCGGCGATGGAGGCCCTGGTCTCGCGCCTCGACCTCGTGGCCAAGCGCGATTTTTCCGCCCTGCGGAAGCTCTGCGGCGTCGACGACGAGGATCTCGTCGAGATGCTGGCGGAGATCCGTCGGCTCGACCCGAAGCCCGGCCGCGCCTTCGGCGCGCAAGCCGTCGAGGTGCTGATCCCCGACGTGTTCGTGCGCGCCGCCCCCGACGGCTCGTGGCTGGTGGAGCTGAACGGCGAGGCGCTGCCCCGCGTGCTGGTCAACCAGAGCTACTACGCCCGCGTCTCGAAGGGCGCGGTGGCCGACGGCGACAAGGCGTTCCTGTCCGAGTGCCTGCAGACGGCGAACTGGCTCACCCGCAGCCTGGAGCAGCGGGCGCGCACCATCCTCAAGGTCGCCACCGAGATCGTGCGCCAGCAGGACGCCTTCTTCCTGCACGGCGTCGCGCATCTGCGCCCGCTCAACCTCAAAACGGTCGCCGAGGCGATCGGCATGCACGAATCGACCGTCTCGCGGGTCACCTCCAACAAGTCGATCGGCACCAGCCGCGGCACGCTGGAGATGAAGTACTTCTTCACCGCCGCGATTCCCGGCGCTGCGGGCGCCGCCGCCCACTCGTCGGAGGCCGTGCGCCACCGCATCAAGCAGCTCGTCGATGCGGAGGCCGCCGACGTGCTCTCCGACGACGCCCTGGTCCAGCGCCTGCGCGACGAGGGCGTCGACATCGCCCGCCGCACCGTGGCGAAGTATCGGGAATCGCTGCGGATTCCGTCCTCGATCGAGCGCCGGCGGGCGCGCATGGCACATGCGGGGCGCTGACGGGGGCGCGCATCGGTGCGGTGGAGCCACTCCGCCGTCATTCCGGGGCCGCGCAGCGGAACCCGGAAACCACCCGTGATGCAACGCGAAAACAGAGCGTCGAGTCCAATCGTGGATTCCGGGTTCGCCTTCGGCGCCCCGGAATGACGATCGCGGGTCTCAAGCAGGGCCTCGCCCCCGTCGCCCCGAACCCGGCGCCGTTCGCGACTTTGCGTTTTCGTTGACTTGGGGAGTCCCTCTTTCTAACTCTCGAAGGCTCGGGGGGAGATCGGAGACATCGATGGCAGGTTTGCGGGTGACGGGGCATGGCCTCGATCTCGGAACGGCTCTGCGCGGCCGGGTCGAGGACCGGATGGCGGCGACGCTCGCGAAATACCTCGATCCGCACATGAGCAGCACTTGCACCGGCCACGTCACGCTCCGGCGCGACGGCACGGCCTACCGCACCGATTGCGTGCTCCATCTCACCACCGGCCTGACGCTGGAGGCCTCGGGCAACGCCCACGACGTCCATGCGAGCTTCGACCAGACCGCGGACCGGCTGGAAAAGCGCCTGCGCCGCTACAAGCACAAGCTCAAGGACCACGGCGCCGCGAGCCAGAACGGCGCCCAGATCGAAGCGGCCTACGCGGTCTTCGCGGCGCCCGAGGAGGATGTCGAGGACGAGCCCGAGACCGAGGAGGGCGCGCATCCGCCGGTCGTCGCCGAGAGCACCCGGACGCTGCGCCGCCAGTCGGTCAGCGAGGCGGTGACCGCGCTCGACCTCACCGGCGCCCCCGTCGTCGTCTTCGTTCACGCTGGCACGGGGCGCATCAACGTCGTATACCGGCGCAGCGATGGCGCGATCGGGTGGGTCGATCCTCCGGACGAGCGCGCCTGAGGCACCTCCCCGTCAGGGGGGTTGCTTTCCCGAGGGCCGGGCCGTCACCGGTCCGGGCGCCTCGCACACGAGTGCGGGACCGATGGATGGATTCCGCCGACGGGGCGTTTTGTTTTCATGCCGATCCTGGATTTTCTGAGTCAGGACGCCGTCGTCCCGTCCCTGCGCGCGCGCGACAAGAAGCACGCGCTCCAGGAACTCGCCGCCCATTCGGCCCGGCATCTGCCGGACCTCGCCGAGCGCGACATCTTCGAGACGCTGGTCCAGCGCGAGCGCCTCGGCTCGACCGGCATCGGCGACGGCGTGGCGATCCCCCACGGCAAGCTGGCGCGGCTCGGCAAGCTGTTCGGCCTCGTCGCCCGGCTGGAGAAGCCGGTGGATTTCGATGCGCTGGACGGCCAGCCGATCGACGTCGCCTTCCTGCTGCTCGCCCCCGAGGGCGCGGGCGCCGACCACCTCAAGGCGCTGGCCCAGGTCGCCCGCGTGCTGCGCGAGCCCGGCATGCTGGAGCGCATCCGCACCGCCCGCGACGCCACCGCGCTCTACGCGCTGCTCGCCCACGGTCCGACGACCCAGGCCGCCTGAGATGACGTTCCCGCGATGACTTCGACGATCCGCCTCGGCCTTCTCGCCGGCCTCCTCGCGGCGAGCCTGACGCCCGCCCTCGCGCAGGGAGACGCGACGTGCCCCCGCGACGTGCTCGTGGCCAACTCCATGCAGCGCCAAGCCATCGACCAGTTGGAGAGCGCGGGCGACGACGACGCGAGCCGCTGCCGCGTCTGGCGCCGCCACGTCGACACCATGCGCCGGATCGCGGGCGTCTACGGCCGCTGCCTGTCGGGGCCCGAGCGCACCGAGCGGCTCAGCCAGGTCCAGGGCTCGGAGAAGGAGTTCGGCGGTTTGCTGCGCACCCGGTGCAAGGGCTTGTGAGCGGAAGGGCGGATCGCGCGCCGACGCTCAAGCTCGGCTGGCCCCGCCTGCGGAATCGTGCATGATCGCCTGCCCCGCCGACCGTCCGTGACACCGGACCCCCCATCGGCGCCAGCCACGGAAACCCCCGCCCGGTGCCTGCCTTCCCCTTCACCGCCATCGTCGCCCAGGAGGAGATGAAGCGGGCCCTGCTGATCGCGGCGGTCGATCCCACCATCGGGGGCGTGCTCGTCTTCGGCGACCGCGGCACCGGCAAGTCCACGGCGATCCGGGCGCTCGCCGCCCTGCTGCCGAAGATCCGCGCCGTGGCCGGCTGCCCCTATTCCTGCTCGCCCGACGCCCCGGCCGCCGATTGCCCGCACTGTTCGCAAGGAAGGGGCAAGACGCACATGATCCCGGTGCCTGTGGTGGACCTGCCGCTCGGCGCCACCGAGGACCGGGTGGTCGGGGCGCTCGATCTGGAGCGGGCGCTGACGCGGGGCGAGAAGGCGTTCGAGCCGGGCCTGCTGGCGCGGGCCAATCGCGGCTTCCTCTACATCGACGAGGTGAACCTCCTGGAGGACCACCTCGTGGACCTGCTGCTCGACGTGGCGGCATCCGGCGTCAACACGGTGGAGCGGGAGGGCCTGTCGCTGCGCCACCCGGCCCGGTTCGTGCTCGTCGGCAGCGGCAACCCGGAGGAGGGCGAGCTGCGCCCGCAGCTCCTCGACCGGTTCGGCCTCGCCTGCGAGGTCGGCACGCCGACCGAGATCGCGACCCGGATCGAGGTGGTGCGCCGCCGCGACGCCTACGAGCGCGATCCCGAAGGTTTCTGCGCCGCGCACGCGAAATCCGAGAAGGCGCTGCAGAAGCGCATCGTCGCCGCCCGCGATCGGCTCGGCACAGTCAGCGTGCCGGATGCGGTGCTGGAAGCGGCGGCCCGGCTCTGCCTCGCGCTCGGCACCGACGGCCTGCGCGGCGAACTCACCCTGATGCGCACCGCCCGGTCGCTCGCGGCGTTGGACGGCGCGGAGACGGTCGGGATCGCGCATCTGCGGCAGGTGGCGCCGAGCGCGCTGCGCCACCGCCTGCGCCGCAACCCGCTGGACGAATCCGGCTCGACCGCCAGGGTGGCGCGCGCGATCACCGAGGTACTTCCCCAGTAAGGGGTTCCCAAAGGGCGAGCCCTTTGGCGGGGTGTGGGGCGGAGCCCCATGAATGGCTTCGCCGACCGGGCTCCGCCCTGGACCCGCGAAGGGCTTGCCCTTCGAACCCCTGACTTCAGTCGGCGGCGTCGATGTCCTTGTCGAGGATCAGCTTGGACTCGACCGTGGTGTCGGCCTTGAGGTGGTAGACCAGCGGGATGCCGGTGGCGATCTCCAGGCTGGCGATGGTCTTCGTCGTCATGCCGTCGAGCACCATCACGAGTGCGCGCAGGGAGTTGCCGTGGGCGGCCACCAGCACCCGCTCGCCGCCCATGACGCGCGGCAGGATGTGCTGGATGTAGTAGGGCAACACGCGGGCGGCGGTGTCCTTCAGGCTCTCGCCGCCGGGGGGCGGCACGTCGTAGGAGCGGCGCCACTCGTGGACCTGGGCATCGCCCCAGCGCTCGCGGGCATCATCCTTGTTGAGGCCGGCGAGATCGCCGTAGTCACGCTCGTTCAGGGCCTCGGAGCGGATCGTCTCCAGCCCGGACTGGCCCATCTCTTCCAGAATCAGCGCGCAGGTGTTCTGGGCGCGCTTCAGGTTCGAGGTGAAGGCCACGTCGAACTGCGAGCCCTGCGCCTTGAGCCAGCGCCCGGCATTGCGGGCCTCCTCGACGCCGAGTGGCGTCAGATCCGGGTCGCGCCAGCCGGTGAAGAGCTTCTTGAGGTTCCATTCGCTCTGGCCGTGGCGAGCGAGGACGAGCATGCGCTCCATGGGAGATCCATCATCTTGGAGGACCGGGCAGGCCCGTTGCGGCGCTGCTTAGCAGAGCCGTTGCCGCCGCCCAAGCTCGCGCCGCTTACCCAAAAAGGCCGACAGGCTACGGATGTCCAGAGCTGTCAGGCGCTTGGACCGCCTCGCTCACAATCCCAGCACGTCGTCCATGCCGTAGAGGCCCGGCGGCTTGTCGAAGGCCCATTGGGCGGCCTTCAGCGCGCCGCGGGCGAAGATCGCCCGGTCCTCGGCGTGGTGCGAAAGGGTGATCCGCTCGGAGGGGCCGGCGAAGATCACGCTGTGGTCGCCGACGACCGAGCCGCCGCGCAACGTCGCGAAGCCGATGTCGCCGGGCCGGCGCGCGCCGGTATGGCCGTCGCGGGTCGAGACGCGAGTGTCGGCGAGGGCCACGCGGCGCCCCTCCGCCGCCGCCTCGCCGAGCAGCAGGGCGGTGCCGGAGGGCGCATCGACCTTCATGCGGTGGTGCATCTCCAGCACCTCGATGTCGAACTCCTGGCCCAAAGCCGCCGCGACCTTGCGCACGAGGCCAGCCAGCAGGTTGACGCCGAGCGACATGTTGCCCGAGCGCACGAGCCGGGCGTGGAAGCTCGCCGCCTTCAGGCGTTCCAGGTCGTCCTCGGAGAAGCCGGTGGTGCCGATGACGTGGACGATGCGGGCCTGCGCCGCGAGTTCGGCGAACGCCACCGTGGCGGCGGGCGCGGTGAAGTCGAGCACCCCGTCGGCGGCCACGAACAGCGGCAGCGGATCGTCGCAGACGGGCACGCCGAGTTCGCCGATGCCCGCGAGCAAGCCGGCATCGCGCCCGATCGCGGGCGCGCCCGCCCGCTCGACCGCCCCGTGCAGGGTGCAGCCCTCGGCCTCGGCCACCGCGCGGATCAGCATCCGCCCCATGCGCCCCTCGGCGCCCACGACCACGAGCTTCATGTTGTTTGCGCCTATCCGTTCCGAGCGCGGGGCGCCGGCCCTGTGCGAGTGCTTCTAGAGCCGTGCCGGACGACGTGGCAATCGGATTGCCCCCCTCGACCGTCATTCCGGGGCCGCGGAGCGGAACCCGGAATGACGGCGGTGGATCAACCGCGATGCGCTGCAGCGATCAGCGGCCCGAGCACGTCCGAGATGCCGTTCACGGTGATCTGGGTGCCGACGCAGAGCAGCAGGAAGGCCGAGAGGCGCCCGAGCACGCGGGCCCGCACCGGGCCGATCAGGGTGACGACCCGGTCGGCGGAGCCGTAGGCGAGGCGCACCATCCCGGCGATGGCGAGCGCGGCAAGCGAGGCGCCGACGTAGAAGCCGATCCGGTCCGGCCCCTCCGCCGGGCGGTTGGCGCCGAGCGCGATCGCCACCGCGATGGTGCCGGGGCCGGTGGTGAAGGGCAGGGTGAGGGGGAAGAAGGCGACCTCGGCCAAGCCATCGCCGCGGACGGTCTCCCCCGGCTCCGGCCCGGCCTCGGCCTGCTTGCGGGCCTCGCGCGCCTCGGGCGCCGAGAGCAGCGTCCAGGCGGAGGCCGCGACGACGAGCCCGCCGGCGATGCGGAGCGCGGCGAGCGAGACGCCGAAGAAGTTGAGAATCGGCGCCCCGGCCCAGAGCGCGGCGAGCATGATGAGGGCGGCGTAGAAGCCGATGCGGCGCGACAGCTCCATGCGGTCGGCATGCGAGCGCTCGGCGGTGACCTGCGCGAAGATCAGCGCCGAGCCAACCGGGTTCACGATCGAGAACAGGCCCGACAGCGCGAGCAGGAAGCTGGTGAGGGCGGCCTCGAAGCCCGTGAACGGGATCATGCGCGGGCCTTAACCCGGCTGCCCCGCCGGCACCAGAACCCTGGCCGGAACGCGGGTCTCGAGCCGGCGCACCTGCCGCACGGTGACCGGCCGGTAGAGCTGCTTCGTCGCATCGACCACGTGCAGTCCGGCGAAGGGGAGGGCCAGCCCGGTGCCGAGGCGCTCCCAGGCTCCCGCGGTCCCGAGCCAGAACCGGCTGCGGATCGGCGGCATGTAGAGGGTCTCGGCCCAGCCTTCCGGCGAGAACAGGGTCTGGCGCATCAGCCGGCCGAGCTGCGAGCGGCTGTAGGGCTGGCCGTGGCCGAAGGGGGTCGCGTCGCGCCGCGCCCAGACGCCGGTGCGGTTCGGGACCACGAGGATCAGCCGCCCGCCCGGCGTCAGCACCCGCCACACCTCGGCGAGCAGTTCGCTCGGGCTCTCGACCGCCTCCAGCGCGTGGACGAGGATCACCCGGTCCACGGCAGCCTCGGGGAGCGGCAGCATGGTCGGGTCGGCCAGCGCCGTCACCGAGCGCCCGCTGGAGGGCCAATTCACCACCCCCTGCGTCGCCGGCATGAAGGCGAGCGTGCGCTCGGCGATGACGTGGACCGGCCCGAGATAGGGCGTGACGTAGCCGATCCCGAGCACGCGCAGGCCCGAGACCGAGCCGAGGAAGCCGTGGATCGTGCGGGCCACGGTGCGGTGCGTGACGATGCCGAGCGGGCTGGCGTAGAAGGCGCGCAGATCCGTGACGTCGAGGCGCATCGGGTGGGGTGCCGGCACGGCCGATCCTTCGCGGGGCTCGAGAGGCGGACGCGCGAGCGACGCCTTTTCGTCCGGCATCAATGGGGATCGCGGCCGCGTCCGGCAAGCGCGGCGCGGCCAGGGATGTGGACGGCACGCGGCGACGCCCCGCGGAACGGCGAAGGGAACCGGCAGGGCCCCGCGCCGGTTCCCCGGCCACGTCCGGCCGAGCTTGCCCCCGGACCACACGACCCGACGGGAGTTCTCCGATGCCGAACGCCGCCCCCGAGATCCGGGCCTTCCTGTGCCGGAGCGACAATATCGGCGTGCTGATCCGCGATCCCGAGACCGGCGCCTGCGCCGCCATCGACGTGCCGGAGGCCGCTCCCGTGCTGGCGGCGCTCGACGCCGAGGGCTGGCGCCTCACCGACATCCTCGTCACCCACCGCCACGCCGACCACGTCGAGGGCATCACGGAAGTCGTGGAGCGCACCGGCGCCCGCGTCACCGCGCCCGCGAAGGCGGGCGCCGCCGTGCCGAACGTCGCCCGCACCGTGAGCGAGGGCGACCGCGTCACCGTCGGCGGCCTGGAGGCCGAGGTGTGGGAGACGCCGGGCCACTGCGCCGACCACGTCACCTACCACTTCGCCGACGCCCGCGTGGTCTTCTCCGGCGACACCCTGTTCACGCTGGGCTGCGGCCGGGTGATGGAGGCCGACCCCGTCACCCTGTGGCGCTCGCTGGAGCGCTTCCTGCCGCTCCCCGACGACACCGCCGTCTATAGCGGTCACGACTACGTGCTCTCGAACGCCCGCTTCGCGCTGGCTGCCGACCCGGACAACGCCGCCCTGAAGGCCCGCGCCGCGGAGGCCGAGCGGCTGGCCGGCGAGAGCCGCTTCCTGATCCCCTCCACCATCGGCGACGAGAAGGCGACGAACCCGTTCCTGCGCGCCGCCGAGCCGGCGCTCGCCCGCTCGGTCGATCTGCCCGAGGGCACCGACCCGGCCGCGGTGTTCACCGCATTGCGGGCCTGGAAGAACCGGTTCTGAACGGCGGCCTACCCCGCGAATTTGACCCGCCCTGTGTTCTGCCGGTCCTTGCCTTCGCCGCCGCCCCGTGGGAATCGGGGCCGGCGGTCCCGCATTGCAACACGGCCGCTCGTCCGCGTAGCCTTGCCGAAAGGCCGGTTCCCTTGCCCACCCTGTTCCGCTTCCTCGCCACGATCGCGATTCTCGCGGGGCTGGTCTTCGCCGGGATGTTCGCGCTCGCGACCTTCGTCCAGCCGACGCAGCGGGAGATGAGCGTGACCATCCCGAACTCGAAGCTGCAGCCGGGCAACCGATGAGCGCGGCCCCGTCGCCCGAGACGGCGCGGGAGGATTTTTCACGGGACTACTTGGACATGCTCGCCGCCGAGCGCGGCGCGGCAGCCAACACGCTCGCGGCTTACCGGCGCGATCTCGACGACTATCTCGGCTACCTGAGCGGGCAGGGGCTCGATCCGGTCGCGGTCGAGGCCGAGATCGTCCGCGCCTATATCGCCGAACTGGAGCCGCGCGGGCTGAAGGCCTCGTCGGCGGCGCGGCGCCTCTCCTGCATCCGCGGCTTCCACCGCTTCCTCTACGCCGAAGGCTTCGCCGAGGGCGACCCGACCGCGCCGGTCGCCTCGCCGCGCCGGGCCAAGGGCCTGCCCAAGGTGCTGTCGGTCACGGAAGTCGACCGCCTGCTGGCGACCGCCCGCGAGCGGGCCGAGGCGGGAACCGAGAACCGCGCCGAGGCGCGCGCGGCGATCCGGATGCTGTGCCTGCTCGAACTCCTCTACGCCACGGGCCTGCGCGTCTCCGAGCTGATCGCCCTGCCGCGCAGCGCGGCAGCGGCCCGCGAGCGCTACCTCGTGGTCAAGGGCAAGGGCGGGCGCGAGCGGCTGGTGCCGCTGACGGAGCTGGCCCGTGCCGCGATGGCGGCGCACGCCGCGCATCTTCCCCCGGACGGCCCCTGGCTGTTTCCCGCCGACAGCGAGAGCGGCCACCTCACGCGCCAAGCCTTCGCCCGCGACCTGAAGACGGCCGCCGCCGCCGCCGGCCTGCGGGCCGACCGGGTCAGCCCGCACGTGCTGCGCCACGCCTTCGCCAGCCACCTGCTCCAGAACGGCGCCGACCTGCGCATCGTGCAGGAGCTGCTCGGCCACGCCGACATCGCCACCACGCAGATCTACACCCACGTCCTCGACGAGCGGCTGAAGGGCATGGTGCGCGACCTCCATCCGCTCAACGACGCGCCGGAGGACAAGGACACGGCCTCGCCGGGCAGTGCATGTTAAAAATCGCGATCATGTGTGCTGGATAAGGAACGTTCGGAACTGGTAGGCTAACCAGGTGTCGAAGCGGCCCGCGCCGCCTTCGCAGCACCGATCAAGGGCAACGATGCGCCTCGATGTGCCGACCCTCTTCCTGACGACGGTCGCCGTCACCTTCATGGTGGGGGTGCTGTATCTGTTGTCGTGGAGCCAGACCCGGCGCGAGCGGGCGCTGGCGATCTGGGGCATCGCCCACTTGGTCGGCAGCGGCGCCTCCTGCCTGCTGGGCCTGCGCGGCGCGATCCCCGATCCCGTCTCGATCGGCCTCGGCAACGCCGTGATGATCGGCGCCTACGGCCTGATCTGGAGCGGCGTGCGCGCGTTCGAGGGCCGCCGCACCCATCTCGGCTGGGCGGTCGCGGGCGGTCTCGTCTGGAGCGCGGCCTGCCTCGTCCCGGCCTTCTACACGTCCGTGGCGGCCCGCATCGTCCTCGCCTCCGCGACCGCCGGCCTCTACTGCGCGCTGGGCGCGTGGACGATCTGGCGGGGCCGCGGCGAACCGCTCATCTCGCGCTATCCGGCCATCGTGCTGCTCGGGAGCTACGCCGCGGTCTACTGGGTCCGCATCCCGCTCGCGATGGTATTTCCGCCGCCGGTCCTCGCACCGCTCTCCGATTCGCCCTGGCTCGCCATCCTGTGCTTCGTCGGCACGCTCTATTCGGTCGCCATCGCCTTCGTGCTGATGGCGCTCACCAAGGAGCGGGCCGAGCGCGAGCAACGGCTGGCCGCCGAGACCGACGCGCTCACCGGCATCGCCAACCGCCGGGCCTTCGTCGCGCGGGCGGAGGCCTGCCTCGCCGTGCGGCCCGCCGCCCTGCTGCTGCTCGACCTCGATCACTTCAAGACGATCAACGACCGGTTCGGCCACAGCGTCGGCGACGCGGTGCTCACCGCCTTCTGCCACGCCGCCGCGCCGATGCTGCCGCGCAACGCCGTGTTCGGGCGCCTCGGCGGCGAGGAATTCGCCTGCCTGCTGCCGGAGACCGGCGCGGGCCTCGCCGCCCGCTTCGCCGAGAGCGTGCGCGGCTCCGTCGGCCGCATCGCCCATCCGGACTATCCGGACCTGCGCGTCGGCGTCAGCGTCGGCATCGCCGCGGGCGCGGCCGGCTGCGACCTCGACGACCTGCTCCGCCGCGCCGACGGCGCCCTCTACGGGGCCAAGCGCAATGGGCGCGATCAGGTGAGGGTCGAGGCGCCGCCCAATCCGTCGGTCGTCCGCGCCGCCTGAAGCGATCCGACCCGACCCGCGGACCTCACTTTTTCCTGATGACGACGCCGCCCGGCCGCATGGCCGAGCTGTGCCGCCGCGCTTATGATCGGCGTCGACAAGGACGGGCCGGGGGAAACGGGGATGCGGGGGATGATGGCGAGGTGGGCCGGCCGCGCGGCGGCGGCCTGGCTCTGTCTCGGCGCGGCCCAGGCCCAGACTCAGGCCCAGACCACCTCGATCGAGGCGCCTTCGGTCGAGGCCCGCGTCGAGGCGCTGCTCGCCCGGATGACGCTGGAGGAGAAGGCCGGCCAGCTCAACCTGATCTCGAACGAGCCGCTGAACGATCCCGGCGCGATCCGCCGCGGCGAGGTCGGGGCGGTGATCAACTTCAGCAACGCGTGGCTGGCGGCCGAAGCCGACGGCCTCGCCCGCGCCTCGCGGCTCGGCATCCCGCTGCTGGTCGGGCTCGACGTCGTCCACGGCTACCGCACGGTGTTCCCGCTGCCGCTGGCGCTGGCGGCGAGCTTCGATCCGGGCCTCGTGCGCCGCGCCGCCGCCGCCATGGCGCGGGAATCGGCGTCGGTCGGCCTCAACTGGACCTTCGCCCCGATGGCCGACGTGGCGCGCGACCTGCGCTGGGGCCGGGTGGTCGAGGGGCTCGGCGAGGACCCCTGGCTGACCGGGCGGCTCACCGCCGCCCAGGTCGAGGGGTTCCGCGACGGCGGGCTCGCCAGCACCCTCAAGCACTGCGCAGGCTACGGCGCCGTGCTCGGCGGGCGCGACTACGACGCGACCTTCGTGGCGCCGACCGAACTCCACGACCTCCACCTGCCGCCGTTCCGCGCCGGCATCCGGGCCGGAGCGGACGCCGTGATGACGGCGCTCACCGCCCTCAACGGCGTGCCGACGACCGCCGATGGCGGGCTGATGACCGGCATCCTGCGCCGCCAGATGGGATTTTCCGGCCTCGTCGTCGCCGACTGGCAGGCGGTCGCGAGCCTCGTCAAGCACGGCGTCGCCCGCGACGGGGCCGAGGCCACCCGCAAGGCGTTCGCCGCGGGCGTCGACATGGACATGACGAGCGGGCTCTATCTGCGCCACCTGCCCGACGAGGTGCGGGCCGGCCGCATCACCGAGGCCGCCGTCGATGCGGCGGTGCGGCGGGTGCTGCGGCTCAAGTTCGGGCTCGGCCTGTTCGACCGGCCGCTCGTCGAGGCCTCAAACGCGGAAGGCCGCCTGCTCCTGCCCGAGACGCGGCGGATCGCCCGCGAGGCCGCCCGCGCCAGCCTCGTCCTGCTGCAGAACCGCGAGGACGTGCTGCCGATCGACCCAAGCCGCGTGCGCCGCATCGCGCTGGTCGGCCCCTTCGCCGACGCGGCCTGGGATCAGGTCGGCCCGCACGAGGGCAACGGCCAGCCGCACGACACGGTGACGATCCTCAGCGGCCTGCGCGAGCGGGCGGCGGCCTCGGGCGTCGAGGTGGTCTTTGCCGAGGGCTGCCCGCGGGTCTGCACCGATCGGACGGGCTTTGCCGCGGCGGTCGAGGCGGCGCGCGGGGCCGACCTCGTCGTGGCGGTGATGGGCGAGCCGCGCGACCGCTCGGGGGAGGGGTCGTCGACCGCGTACCTCGACTGGCCGGGGCTGCAGCACGACCTGCTCGCCGCGGTCGCTGACGCCGGCAAGCCGGTGGCGCTCGTGGTGTTCGGCGGGCGCCCGACCGAGTTAGGTCGTGCGCCGGAGCGGGCCCACGCGATGCTGATGGCCTGGATCCCCGGCACCGAGGGCGGCCCCGCCATCGCCGACGTGCTGTTCGGCGACGTCGGCCCCTCGGGCAAGCTGCCGGTGTCGTGGCCGCGCACGGTCGGGCAGATGCCGCTGACCTACGACACCCTGCCGGGCGGGCGCCCGCACATCCCCAACAGCCGCTGGACCATGGGCTACGCCGACGCGTCGCCGCTGCCGCTGTTTCCGTTCGGTCACGGCCTGTCCTACACAAGCTTCGCCTACGGCGAGCCGGAGGTTCTGACCCCGAAAGTCGGTGTCGGCGATCGCTACGAGGCCGTGCTGGAGGTGCGCACCCCCGTCACCAATATCGGCCCGCGACCGGGGCGCGCCGTGGCGCAGCTCTATCTCGGCCAGCCGGTGGCGGCGCGCAGCCGCCCCAAGCGCCTGCTGAAGGGCGCCGTGCTCCTCGACCTCGCCTCGGGCGAGACGGCGTATGCCAACTTCCGCATCCCGGCGCGCGATCTCGGCTACCACGAGCCGGACGGGACGCTGGTGGTCGAGCCGGGCGAGTACCGCGTCACCGTCGGCGGCGATTCCGCCGCGACCCAGACGGCGCGGTTCACCGTCGAGACCGGCTGGCGCGGCCCGCCGGGCGGGGATCAGGCGCAGCGGTAGGGCCGACTTTCGAGAGTAGGACGCGGGTTCCCTCCCCCTTGTGGGGAGGGATCAAGGGTGGGGGTGGTTCAGGATAGGGCGTTGCGGTGCCTTCCGCGCGACCCCCACCTCCTCCCTCCTCCCCGCAAGGGGGAGGAGAGACGTCATAGTCTGCCAAGCACCTGGAAAAACTAGCCGAACGTCTTCCTCGGATCGAACGCGTCGCGCACCGCCTCGCCGGCAAACACCAGCAGACTCAGCATCGCCGCCACCACGAAGAAGCCGGTCAGGCCCAGCCAGGGCGCGTTGATGTTGTCCTTGCCCTGGGCCAGCAGTTCGCCGAGCGACGGCGAGCCGGGGGGCAGGCCGAAGCCGAGGAAATCGAGCGAAGTCAGCGTCGTGATCGAGCCGTTGAGGATGAACGGCAGGAAGGTCAGCGTCGCCACCATGGCGTTGGGCAGGAGGTGGCGCGTCATGATGCGGATGTTGGACAGCCCCAGCGCGCGGGCCGCCCGGACGTATTCGAAGTTTCTCGCGCGCAGGAACTCGGCACGCACGACGCCGACCAGCGCGGTCCAGGCGAACAAGGTGAGGATCGCGAGCAGCGTGAAGAAGCTCGGCACCAGAAACGCCGACATGATGATGATGAGGTAGAGCGTCGGGATGGCAGACCAGATCTCGATGACGCGCTGGAAGATCAGGTCGGTCCAGCCGCCGAAATAGCCCTGCACCGCGCCGGCGATCACGCCGATCACCGAGGACAGGCCGGCGAGCACGAGGCCGAACAGGACCGAGATGCGGAAGCCGTAGATGACGCGGGCGAGCACGTCGCGGGAGGCGTTGTCGGTGCCGAGCCAGTGCCGTTCGATGTCGCGGCAGCCGAGTTCGCGCCCCTCGGCCTTGACGCCGGCCCGCTCGGCCACGGGGCGGCACTGCGCGTCCGACAGCATCCAGGTCGGCGGGGAGGGCGACGGCGTCGGCAGGTCGCTCATGAAGGTGTTGTAGGAGTACGGGATCGGCGGCCACAGCACCCAGCCGTTCGACTCGATCTCCCGGCGCGTCTCGGGCGCGCGGTAGTCGGTCTGGGCCAGGAAGCCGCCGAACTTCTCGTCCGGATAGTCGACGAGGACGGGAAACAGCCACTCGCCCTTGTACTGCATGACGATCGGGCGGTCGTTGGCGATGAATTCCGCGAACAGGCTCGTCACGAACAGCAGCGCGAACAGAACCGCCGACCAAGTGCCGCGGCGGTTGGCGCGGAAATTGGCGAGGCGGCGCCGGTTGACCGGCGACAGGCCGCGGCGGGACCCACTCGGAAGGGGCTGCATCTGCGGCGCGTTGCCCGGCGCGGTGACGGGCACCGCATCGGGCTCGGGTCGCAGGACTTCGTTCATCGGCCCACCCTTCTTGGAAGGGCAACCGATGCCCGGCTCAGTCGAGCCGGGTCGCGGTGCCCTCGATCTCGCTCGGGCGCAAGCCCCCCTTGCGCTCCAGATGGCGGCGCAACAGGGCGACGTTGCGGCGGTTCGCCTTGAAGGCGGCGTCGAGCAGGTCGCCAGCCAGCGGCACCGCACCGACGGCGCCGTCCAGGGCGACGTTCGCCATCATGCGCCAGACGAGCCAGCGCGGCGCGCCGAGCCGTCTCGCCTCGTAGACGATGTAGGACGCGATCGCCATGCCGGCGATGTCGCCGACGATGGGGACGAGGCCGATCACCGCGTCGAGGCCGACGCGGCGGTTGAGGCCCGGCACGACGAAGGCCGAGTCCATCAGGTGCGCCAGTTGCTCCAGGCGCAGGAGGCTGGCCTCCGGGCTCGTGTCGGTGAGGCGGCGCATCTGCGCCGTGCCGGCGGGCTCGCGGAGGGCCATGTGCGGGGTGTCGACTCGCGTGGTCATGACGCAGGATGTGGCCCCGGCCCCTGCCTTCGACAAGAACCGGCCGACGCGAGTCGATGCGATCGCTCGAAACGAGCGATCGGGCCGGATGGCGGGGCGCGAAGAGCACCCAGCGCAGCGGCCTCGGCTGAGCTGAGGTGTTGAGCAAAGCGAGAAGTCTACGGTCGAAACCGAATCAGCTTGGCGATGTGAGGAGCCGCTTCCGACCCGTAGCCGACTCGTGAGTAAAACATCGTTTAAATACTTTTAGCGACGAGCCATGCGGTTTGAATAGGTCTATTTCTTATTTATATTGACTGCATTCAGTGTCCAACATTGCCCTTCTATTGCCCCTCCGCATGCAACTTCACATTCTATGTCAAAACTGTCATTGCTTGGCGTCTCGAAATACATAACCATCCATACCCGCCTTTTGGGAGAAGTCTCTTTCGTTTCCCAAACTCCCCAGCCATTCCCTGATTTCCCCGCCTTTGCAACGACAGGATTGCTGTAGTTTTCAAGGCTTTCAAAATGGTCTTTATGTCCTCTGGAAAGCCAATCGATGTTATTTTTAATAACATTTATGGCTTGATTCTCAGAAGTGATGTTTTGTTTAGGGTCTAAGCACTTGTTTTCGTGCATCATGTAGGCCATCGCCAGGCAAGCCGCCGATCCTCCTACTGCACATAAGAAAGTCGCCTTCCACACATCGACCTCTGCCGTATGATACCGCCCCATAAGCTAAAGGGCAGTTGCCAAGCTTGAAAGTGCCACTCGAAGAACAAGACGCTCGCTCATGCTCCTGCGCTCACTAAGAGGCCGCTTTCCACCCCGAGCCGCCCTTTCCATGGTCAAGCTGATCGGGTTTTGGCTTCAGGCCGCGGACGCCGGCGCTTGAGGACGACGATCGACTTCAGGCCATCCGCGGCATCCCCGCGAGTCGTTCCAGCGCGGCATCGAGCGTCACGTCGGACTTGGCGAAGCACAGGCGCACGAGGTTGCGCACGGCGCCCTCGGCGTAGAAGGCGCTGATCGGGATCGCGGCGACGCCGTGCCGGCGCACCATCCGCTCGCAGAAGGCCCGGTCGCCCTCCGGACCGTCGCCGATGTCGATGGAGAGGAAGTAGGTGCCCGCGCTCGGCAGCACGGTGAAGCCGAGCCGCGTCAGCCCCGCGGCCAGCCGGTCGCGGGAGCGACTGAACCCGGCGCGCATCTCTTCGAAATAGGCGTCGTCCTTGGCCAGCCCGTAGGCCACCCCTTCCTGGAGGTTGGGCGGCGTCGTGAAGGTGAGGAACTGGTGCGCCCGCGACAGGCCGCGCATCAGCGGCTCGCAGGCCATCACGAAGCCGATCTTCCAGCCGGTGAGCGAGAAGATCTTGCCCGCCGAGCCGATCTTCACCGTGCGCTCGCGCATGCCCGGCAGGCGCATCAGCGGCACGTGGCGGCGCCCGTCGAAGACGAGATGCTCCCACACCTCGTCGCAGACCGCGACCGCGTCGAAGCGGCAGCAGAATTTGGCCAGCAGCGCGAGGTCGGATTCCGAAAAGACCGTCGCGCTCGGGTTGAGCGGGTTGTTGAGGACGACGACGCGGGTGCGCTCGGTGAACGCCTCCGCCAGCGCCGCCTCGTCCAGGCCGAAATGCGGGGGCTTGAGGGTGACGAAGCGCGGCACGCCGCCGGCTTGGCGCACCAGCGGCAGGTAGGCGTCGTACATCGGCTCGAACAGCACGACCTCGTCGCCCGGCCGCACCAGGGCGAGCAGGGCCCCGGCCAGCGCCTCGGTGGCGCCCGAGGTCACCATCACCTCGCGCTCGGGGTCGAGGTCGAGCCCCTGGTGGTGCCGGTAATGCGCCGCGATCGCGGTGCGCAGCGAGGGCAGGCCCATCATCGACGGGTACTGGTTGCTGACCGTATCGAGCGCTCTCGCCGCCGCCGCGCGCACGTCGTCCGGCCCCTGGCCGTCGGGAAAGCCCTGGCCGAGATTGATCGCCCCGAGCCTTCGAGCGAGCCCCGACATGGTCTCGAAGACGGTCTCGGGCAGGTCGGCGAAGACGGGATTGAAGCGGGGCGTCATCCTCGCCTCATGGCAGAACCCGAGGGCGGCTCCAAGGGCGGCTCCAAGAGCGGCTCCAAGGGCGCCCGGAGCACCGCAAGGGCGGCTCCCCGTCGGGGCGTTCACAACCTCGAAGCAACAGTTCGACACACTCGACTTGCGTCAGTGGAACGACTTGTTTCGAAGACAAGGGGCGGCCCGGTAAAATCTTGAGTGAAGCGATCGATCGGCATTTGGCCGCGTGCGTTCACGCACACGACCAAGTCGAACGGTCGCGAAAACCGCCCGCAACGGCCGATTCGCGAGCTGACGAATGTTGACGATCGTCAGCCGTGAAGTCATGTTCGGTCCACGGTCGGACCGGCCGCCGCACCTGAGGAACTTCGCCCCCTCGTTTCTCCGGTGTGGCCGGCCGGTCCGGTCGCTTGAAGAGGCCGCCGCTCGACACGGCGGCCTTTTTCATGTCCGCTCCCGTCCGACTGGCGCCGATCCCGGCGCCGCTTCGCCTTCGGGGACGGATCCATGCGCCGCGTCACCTGTCTCCTGCTCGCGCTCGGTTCCGGCCTCGCCGGCCTGTCGCTGCGGGCCTTCGTGCCGGTGACGCCGGTCGACGCCTCGTTCCGCGACGTCATCCGTCTGTATTCGCCGCAGGGGGCGGCGCCGTCCAGCAACATGCCGGAAACGTCGGCGCCCTAGAGACACCGCATTGCCCGCCGAGGGTCGGCGGCCATCCGGTATCTTTCCGGGGATGCGGCAACCCGCTGCCGCGGCGGCGGGCCGGATCATCGCTATGTTCGGCTGCCGGGACGGCCGTTCGCTCGACATCGGATCGGCTTGGCCCCGCCGCCCCATGGCTCTCCCGAGGGCCTTCGACGAGTCTTGAGGGATGAACGAGAGTTCGCCGATCCGCACGGAGACGGCCCGCCAGTACCGGGAGAGCCCGGAGCGGGACGCGCCGACGCAAGCCCCCGCCCCGGTGCGGCGGCGGCGCCGTTTCGGCCGCTGGATGCTCGTGCTCCTGGCGCTCGGCGGCGCGGGCGCCGTCGCGCACCGCAGCTACGAGGCCCGCAAGCAGCCCGCGGAGCAGGCGGCGACCGCCCCCGCCGGCCCCGGCCGCCCCGGGCGCCCGGCCGACATGAAGCAGGCGGTCGGCGTGGCGCCGATCGTCACCGGCGACATGCCGGTGGTGCTCCAGGGGCTCGGCACGGTGACGCCGCTCGCGACCGTGACGGTGCGTTCGCAGATCAGCGGCTACCTCACCCAGATCGGCTATCGCGAGGGCCAAACGGTGAAGCAGGGCGATTTCCTCGCCCAGATCGACCCGCGCCCCTACGAGGCCCTGCTCGCCCAGTACCAGGGCCAGCTCGCCCGCGATCAGGCGCTGCTGCAGAACTCGAAGCTCGACCTCCAGCGCTACCAGACGCTGAACCGGCAGGATTCGATCTCGAAGCAGAACGTCGACACCCAGGCCGCGCTGGTGAAGCAGAACGAGGGCACGGTCGCGGCCGATCAGGCGCTGGTCGATCAGCAGCGCCTCAACCTCACCTATGCCCGCCTCGTCTCGCCGGTGGAGGGGCGGGTCGGCCTGCGGCAGGTCGATCTCGGCAACTACATCACCGCCGGCTCGACCAACATCGTCGTCGTCACGCAGCTCCACCCGATCTCGGTGGTGTTCACCCTGCCCGAGGACGACGTGAACCGGGTGATGCGTCGCCTGCGCCAGGGCGCCAAGCTGACGGTGCGGGCCTACGACCGCGGCGACCAGCACGAGATCGCGACGGGGAAGCTCGACACGGTGGACAACCAGATCGACGTGACCACCGGCACGGTGAAGCTGCGCGCCCTGTTCGACAATTCCGACGACGAGCTGTTTCCCAACCAGTTCGTCAACGCCCGGCTGACGGTGGAAACGATTCGTGACGCGCCGCTGGTGCCCAACGCCGCGATCCTGCGGGGCACGCCGGGCACCTACGTCTACCTGATGGACGGCGACGAGAAGGTCACGGTCCGCCCGATCAAGACCGGCGAGACCGACGGCACCCGCACCGTCGTGACCTCCGGGCTCCAGCCCGGCGACCGGGTCGTCACCGACGGCACCGACCGCCTGCGCGAAGGCGCGCCGGTGCGGGTGGTCGGGCACGCGGCCGGGCCGGGCCCCGCACCGGCCTCGGGCGCGCCGGGCGGCACCGCGGGATCGGCGGCGCCGGGGGCACCGGCGACGCCCGCCGCGGACACCGCACCGAGCGCGACCGGCGCGAAGGACGGCGCCGGCGAGCACCGGGGCCGCAGGCGGCCGCAGTGATGGGCACGGCTTCGAAGAGCCTTCCCCCTCTCCCCGCACGCGGGGAGAGGGTCGCGACGACCTCGTCGTCGGCGCGACAAGGCGGCAGCCGAGGTGTGAGGGGGCGTATCCGGAAGAGTCTCGCCCTGAACCGCCCCCTCACCATCGGCTGCCGCCTCGCTCTGCCGACGACGAGGTCGGCAGAGCCCTCTCCCCGCGTGCGGGGAGAGGGGATGCGCGCGAAGGTTCGCGCTCTGAAAGGAAGCCTTGGCCGCCGGCCTGAAAGGCGGGTCCATCCATGAACCCCTCCCGCCTCTTCATCCTGCGCCCGGTCGCCACGACCCTGATGATGCTGGCGATCCTGATCGTCGGCGCGGTGTCGTACCTGAACCTGCCGGTCTCGGCCCTGCCCGCCGTCGATTACCCGACGATCCAGGTGCAGACGTTCTATCCCGGTGCGAGCCCCGAGGTGATGACCTCGGCGGTCACCGCGCCGCTGGAGCGGCAGTTCGGCCAGATGGCCAACCTCAACCAGATGTCCTCGCAGAGTTCGGCGGGGGCCAGCGTCATCACGCTCCAGTTCAACCTCGACATCCCCCTCGACATCGCCGAGCAGTCGGTCCAGGCGGCGATCAACGCGGCGGGCAACCTGCTGCCCTCCGACCTGCCGGCGCCGCCGATCTACGCCAAGGTCAACCCCGCCGACGCGCCGGTGCTGACGCTGGCGCTCACCTCCGCAACGATCCCGCTGACGCAAGTCCGGGATCTGGCGGAAACGCGGCTCGCCCAAAAAATCAGCCAAGTGGCGGGCGTCGGCCTCGTCAGCATGGGCGGCGGGCAGCGGCCGGCGGTGCGGGTGCGGTTCAACGCGCGGGCGCTCGCCGCCTACGGCCTCAACATCGACGACCTGCGCACGACGATCGCCAACCTCAACGTCAACACGCCCAAGGGCAACATCGACGGGCCGACCCAGTCCTACGCCATCAACGCCAACGATCAGGTCCGCGACCCGTCGGTCTACGCCAACTCGATCATCGCCTACCGCAACGGCGCCCCGGTCCACCTCACCGACGTCGCCGACGTGGTCGATGCGCCCGAAAACACCCGGCTCGGCGCCTGGGCCGACCGCACGCCCGCGGTGATCCTCAACATCCAGCGCCAGCCCGGCGCCAACGTCATCGACACGGTCGACCGCATCAAGAAGCTGCTGCCGCAGCTCCAGGCGACGATGCCGGCCGCCGTCTCGGTCGCGGTCCTGACCGACCGCACGGTGACGATCCGGGCCTCGGTCCACGACGTGCAGTTCGAGCTGATGCTCGCCATCGCGCTGGTCGTGATGGTGATCTTCCTGTTCCTGCGCAGCTTCTCCGCGACCCTGATCCCGAGCCTGTCGGTGCCGCTGTCGCTGATCGGCGCGCTCGCCGCGATGGACGCCTGGGGCTTCTCCCTCGACAACCTCTCGCTGATGGCGCTGACCATCGCCACCGGCTTCGTCGTGGACGACGCCATCGTGGTCATCGAGAACATCGCCCGCCACGTCGAGGAGGGCGACGACCCGTTCGAGGCGGCGCTGAAGGGCTCCCGCGAGATCGGCTTCACCATCATCTCGCTCACCGTCTCGCTGATCGCAGTGCTGATCCCGCTGCTGTTCATGGCCGACGTGGTGGGGCGCCTCTTCCGCGAGTTCGCCATCACGCTCTCGGCCACCATCGTGATCTCGGCGGTGGTCTCGCTGACGCTCGTCCCCATGATGTGCGCCCGCCTGCTCAAGCCCGTCGCCCACGGCGCCGACAGCCCCGTGGCGCGCCGCGAGGGCTTCCTGGCCCGCTTCGGCCGGCGGCTGAACGACGGCGTCATCGCCGCCTACGGCCGGGCGCTTCGCGTCGTGCTGGCGCATCAGGGCCTGACGCTCATCGTCACGCTCGGCACCGTGGCGCTCACCGCCTACCTGTTCGTCGTCATCCCCAAGGGCTTCTTCCCGGTGCAGGACACGGGGGTGATCCAGGGCATCTCTCAAGGAGACCAGAGCGTCTCCTA
This sequence comes from Methylorubrum rhodinum, assembly GCF_014199935.1. Taxonomy (GTDB): domain Bacteria; phylum Pseudomonadota; class Alphaproteobacteria; order Rhizobiales; family Beijerinckiaceae; genus Methylobacterium; species Methylobacterium rhodinum. Next base: position 171,051 of record NZ_JACHOP010000003.1, on the reverse strand, counting down.
CGAGGCCATGGCCGAGCGTCAGCAGGCTTTGGCCGACGTGGTGCTGAAGGACCCGGACGTGGCGAGCCTGTCCTCGTTCATCGGCGTCGACGGCCAGAACGTGACGCTCAATTCCGGCCGCTTCCTCATCAACCTGAAGCCGAAGGAGCAGCGTTCGGCCGACGCCAGCGCGATCATCCGCCGCCTCACCGCGGCGACGGCCAACGTGCCGGGCGTGCGGCTCTACATGCAACCGGTGCAGGACCTGACGATCGACACCGCGGTCTCGGCCACGCAGTATCAGGTCATCCTCGAGAGCCCGAACCTGTCGGACTTCGAGACCTGGGTGCCGCGCTACGTCGAGGCGCTGCGGCGCTCACCGCTGCTGGCCGACGTCACCAGCGACTACCAGGGCAACGGGTTGGCGGCCTACGTCACCATCGACCGGCCGACGGCCGGCCGCTACGGCATCACGCCCGCGACCATCGACAACGTGCTCTACGACGCCTTCGGCCAGCGCATCGTCTCGACGATCTTTACCCAGTCGAACCAATACCGGGTGATCCTCGAGGCCGATCCGGCCCTGCACACCTCGCTCGAATCGCTCAACACCCTCTACCTGCCGTCCTCCACCGCGCCCTCGGGGCAGGTGCCGCTCTCGGCGGTGGCGAAGGTGGAGGAGCGGCGCGCCCCGCTCCTGATCGGCCATCTCGGCCAGTTCCCGGCCACCACCGTCTCGTTCAACTTGGCACCCGGCGTGGCCCTGGGGCAGGCGGTGGAAGCCCTGGAGAAGGCGAAACAAGACATCAAGCTGCCGGCGAGCTTCAACGTGGTGCCGCAGGGCTCGGTCTTCGCCTTCGAGACCGCGCTGTCGAACGAGCTGTTCCTCGTCTGCGCCGCGATCATCACCGTCTACATCGTGCTCGGCGTGCTCTACGAGAGCTTCATCCACCCGATCACCATCCTCTCGACCCTGCCGTCGGCGGGCATCGGCGCCCTGCTCGGGCTGATGTGGTTCGGGCTGTCGCTGGACATCATCGCGATCATCGGCATCGTGCTCCTCATCGGCATCGTGAAGAAGAACGCGATCATGATGATCGACTTCGCGCTCCAGGCCGAGCGCGAGGAGGGCAAGGCGCCCCGCGAGGCGATCTACGAGGCCTGCCTGCTCCGCTTCCGCCCGATCCTGATGACGACGCTCGCCGCGCTCTTCGCGGCGGTGCCGATGATCATCGGCTCCGGCGTCGGCTCGGAGCTGCGCCAGCCGCTCGGCATCGTCATCGCGGGCGGGCTGATCGTCAGCCAGGTGCTGACGCTGTTCACGACGCCGGTGATCTATCTGGCCTTCGACCGGCTGGAGCGGCGGATTACGGGGCGGAAGGAAGGCGGCGGCCGGCTGGCGCCGGGCGAGGCGACGCCGTGATGCGCGTGGCGCACGGGCTGACGCACATCCCCTCTCCCCGCACGCGGGGAGAGGGCCGCGACGACCTCGTCGTCGTCGCGGCGAGGCGGCAGCCGAAGGTGAGGGGGCTTCGACGGAGGAGGCTCATCCGGGGCCGCCCCCTCACCGCCGCTTCGGCTGCGCCTTCGCTTCCCACAGGCACGACAAGGTGCCTGTGGGCCTCTCCCCGCGCGCGGGGAGAGGGGGGAGCCGTCGGCTCGCGCGCGGACTGGTAGCCATGAACCTCTCCGAACCCTTCATCCGCCGCCCGGTCGCGACCACCCTGCTGACCCTCGGCCTGCTGCTCGCGGGCCTGTTCGCCTATGTCCGGCTGCCCGTCGCCCCGCTGCCGCAGGTCGATTTCCCCGTCATCCTCGTCCAGGCGCAGATGGCCGGCGCCTCGCCCGAGACCATGGCCACCACCGTCGCCGCGCCCCTCGAACGGCGGCTGGGCATCATCGCCGACGTCAGCGAGATGACCTCGACGAGTTCGCAAGGCACGGTGCGGATCATCCTGCTGTTCGGCCTCAACCGCGACATCGACGGGGCCGCCCGCGACGTGCAGGCGGCGATCAACGCCGCGCGCGCCGACCTGCCGACGGCTCTGCGCACCAACCCGACCTACCGCAAGTTCAACCCCGCCGACGCGCCGATCCTGATCCTGGGGCTGACCTCGGACACGCTGACGCCCGGCCAGCTCTACGACTCGGCCGCCACGATCGTGCAGCAGCGCATGAGCCAGATCGAGGGGGTCGGCAACGTCGATATCGGCGGCTCCTCGCTCCCGGCCGTGCGGGTCGAGCTCGATCCGACCGCGCTGTTCCACTACGGCATCGGCCTGGAGGGCATCCGCGCGGGGCTCGCCTCCGCCAACGCCAACTCGCCCAAAGGCGACATCGTCGCGGGGGATCGCCGCTACCAGCTCTACGCCAACGACCAGGGCCGGCAGGCGTCGGATTACCGCGACATCGTCGTGGCCTACCGCAACGGCGCGGCGGTGCGGCTGACGGATGTCGGCGAGGTGGTCGATTCGGTCGAGGACAAGCGCAATCTCGGCCTCGTCGACGGCAAGCCGGGCGTGATCCTGTTCATCTACAAGCAGCCGGGCTCGAACGTGGTCGACACGGTCGCGCGGGTGCGCGCGGCGATCCCGCAGGTGAAGGCGGCACTCCCCGGCGACATCGACCTCGACATCTCCGGCGACCGCTCGCTGACCATCCGCGCCTCGCTCGCCACCACGGAGGAGACGCTGATCATCGCGATCCTGCTCGTGGTGTTCGTCACCTACGTGTTCCTGCGCTCGTGGCGGGCGACGCTGATCCCGGCGGTGGCCGTGCCGATCTCCATCGTCGGCACCTTCGCGGCGATGTGGATGCTCGACTACTCCCTCGACATCCTCTCGCTGATGGCGCTCATCATCGCCACCGGCTTCGTCGTGGACGACGCCATCGTCGTGCTGGAGAACATCCAGCGCCACATCGAGATGGGCAAGCCGCGGGTCGAGGCGGCGCTGATCGGGGCGCGGGAGGTCGGCTTCACCGTCGTCTCCATGAGCCTGTCGCTCATCGCCGTGTTCCTGCCGATCCTGCTGATGGGCGGCATCGTCGGGCGGCTGTTTCAGGAATTCGCGGTCACCCTGTCGATGGCGATCCTCGTCTCGCTGGTGCTGTCGCTCACCACCACGCCGATGATGTGCGCGCTGCTGCTGCGGCCGGAAGCCGAGCAGCACAAGGGGAAACGTCCGAACCTTCTCCTGCGCCTCCTCGAGGGCGGCTTCGACGCGCTGCTCAGAGGCTACGAGCGGACGCTGCGCCTCGCGCTGCATCACCGCCGCATCACCGCGCTCAGCGTGTTCGCGGCGATCGGGCTCACCGTCTACGGCTACGTCATCGTCCCGAAGGGCTTCTTCCCCGATCAGGACACCGGACAGCTCATGGGCGGCATCCAGGCCGACCAGCGTATCTCGTTCCAGGCGATGAAGCAGAAGCTCGAACAGGCGAGCGCCATCGTCCAGGCCGATCCGGCGGTGGAGAGCATCGTCGGCTTCACGGGAGGCCGGGGCACCAACTCGGCCAACGTGTTCGTGGGCCTCAAGCCGCTGGGCCAGCGCGAGCCGATCGAGAAGGTGATGGCGCGGCTGCGCCCCAAGCTCGCCCAGGTGCCCGGCGCCCGGCTCTACCTGTTTCCGCGCCAGGACCTGAAGATGGGCGGGCGCCAGAGCTTCGCCCAGTTCCAGTACACGCTGCAAGGCGACACCGCGGCCGAACTCTACGCCGCCGCGCCCCAGCTCCTGCAGGCGCTGCAGAAGCGCACCGACGTGTTCGCCGACGTGACCTCCGATCAACAGGAGGGCGGGCTGGAGAGCCGCCTCGTCATCGACAGGCCCACCGCCTTCCGCTACGGCATCACCCCGGACCAGATCGACAACACCCTCTACGACGCCTTCGGCCAGCGTCAGGTCTCGACGATCTACAACCCCCTCAACCAGTACCACGTGGTGATGGAGATCGCGCCGCGATACCTGCAGAACCCGGAGGTCTTGAAGACGATCTACGTCTCGACCACCGGGGGCAAGGCGCGGGGCTCGGCCACGACCAACGCGGTGGCCGGCACGGTCTCGGCCCCGACCTCGCAGGACGCCGCCACCGCGCAGGCCGCCACCACCTCCGGCTCGACCCCGACGGCCGCCAGCATCGCCGCCGATTCCGCCCGCAACGCCGCCGGCAACGCCATCGCGGCGAGCAAGGGCGGCGCCTCGTCGAGCGCGCCGGTGTCGAGCGCCAAGGAGACGATGGTGCCGCTCTCGGCGTTTGCCCGGTTCGAGACCGGCAGCGCGCCGGTGCAGGTCGCCCACCAGGGCCTGTTCGTGGCGACCACGATCTCGTTCAACCTCGTGCCGGGCAAGAGCCTGGGCGACGCCACCGCCGTCATCGAGAAGACGATGGCGGAGCTGCAACTGCCGCAGACGATCCACGGCGAGTTCGCCGGCACGGCCAAGAGCTTTCAGGAATCCTCGTCGCGCCAGCCGCTGCTGATCCTCGCGGCGCTGCTCGCGGTCTACGCGGTGCTCGGCATCCTCTACGAGAGCTACATCCACCCGCTGACGATCCTCTCGACCCTGCCCTCGGCCGGCATCGGCGCCATCGTCGCGCTGCTGACGACGGGGACCGAGTTCACCATCATCGCGCTGATCGCGGTCTTTCTGCTCATCGGCATCGTCAAGAAGAACGCGATCCTGATGATCGACTTCGCCCTCGACGCGGAGCGCAGCCGCGGCCTGCCGCCGGGGGAGGCGATCTTCGAGGCCTGCATCCTGCGCTTCCGCCCCATCATGATGACGACGATGGCGGCTCTGCTCGGCGCGGCGCCGCTCATCATCGCGGGCGGGGAGGGGGCGGAGCTGCGCCGCCCGCTCGGCATCGCCATCGTCGGCGGCCTGATCGTCAGCCAGATCCTGACCCTCTACACGACCCCGGTCGTCTACCTGTATCTCGACCGTCTCCGGACCCGCGCCAAGCGCCGCCGCCGGCGGGATGGGGCGGCGGCGATGCCGGCCGAGTGATGGATGTTTCGTTCGTGACGCATGCGGCCGACCATAACCCTCCCCCCTCTGCGGGGGAGGGTGCCTGCGGAGCAGGCGGGAGAGGGGGCGACGCTTCCGGAACCGTCGCTCCCCTCACCCGACCCGCTTCGCGGGCCACCCTCTCCCGCGGAGGGGAGAGGGCTTTTGCGCGCGCTCGTTTCTTGGGCGTCGCGGCGCTGGCCCTGTCCACCTCCGGCTGTCTCGTCGGCCCCGACTACACCCGCCCCTCGGTCGAGACCCCGCTCGGCTTCAAGCAGGGCGGGATGCGCGAGGACAGCCTCGCCTACGTCCAGTCCAAGAAGGGCTGGCGCGTCGCCCGCCCGAGCGACGCCTCCGAGCGCGGCGACTGGTGGCGGGTGTTCAACGACCCCACCCTCGACCGCCTCATCCGTTCGATCGACGTCGACAACCAGAATCTTCGCGCCCAGGTCGCCCTCTACGATCAGTCCCGCGCCCTCGTGGCGCAGTCCCGCGCCGCCCTGTTCCCGACGGTGATCGGCGCGCCGAGCATCACCCGCTCGCGCACGCTCGGCACGGAGCGCACCACCGTCTCGCTCCAGGGGCAGGCTGCCTGGGAGCTCGACCTGTTCGGCGGCATCCGCCGCCAGATCGAGAGCGACGTCGCCGCCGCCCAGGCCTCGGCCGCCGACCTCGCCCTGGTGCGCCTGAGCCTGCAGGCCGAACTCGCCACCTCCTACCTGCAGATGCGCTATTCCGATGCGTTGAAGCGCGTGGTTCAGGAGAACGTCGAGGGCTTCAAGAAGAGCCTCGCGATCGCCGAGAACCAGTACAACGCGGGCGTGGCCGCGCGCTCCGACGTCATCACGGCGCAGACGCAGCTCCAGACCACGCAGGCGACGCTGATCGCCGTCGATCTCCAGCGCGCCACCTTCGAGCACGCGGTGGCGATCCTGACCGGGCGCCCGCCCTCGGAGTTGAACCTGCCGTTCGCGCCGCTGCCTTTGCGCCCGCCCAGCGTTCCGGTCGGCATCCCCTCGGAGCTGTTGGAGCGGCGGCCGGACATCGCCCAGGCCGAGCGGCTGGTGCAGTCGCAGAGCGAGCAGATCGGCGTCGCGGTCTCGGCCTTCTACCCGACCGTGACGCTCTCGGCCTCGGGCGGCGTGTCGGGGCTCACCAGCAACGGCGTGTTCTCGGCGGCCAACCGCGTCTGGGCGATCTCGGCGGCGGGCGAACAGGTGTTCTTCGACGGCGGCGCGCGCGCCGCCGTGCTGCAATCGGCCCGCGCCGCCTACGAGGCGGCGGTGGCGAGCTACCGCCAGACGGTGCTGACCGCCTTCGGCGAGATCGAGAACGGCTTGGCCGGCGTGCGCATCCTCGCCCAGCAGCAGGCCAAGCAGGACGAGGCGGTGGCCTCCGCCCGCCGCGCCGTCGAGATCACCCTCAACGAGTACCGCGCCGGCACGCAGAACTTCACCACGGTGGTGACCGCCCAGGCGCTCCAGATCAACAACGAGATCACCGCGCTCCAGATCCGGCTCAACCGCTTCACCACGGCGGTGTCCCTGATCCGCGCGCTCGGCGGCGGCTGGGACGCCCGCTCCCTGCCGACCGGCGAGGAACTGAAGGGCCCGCGCCTGCCGATCGACCGCGGACAGGCGGTTCGCACCGAAGAGTAGCGGGGGAAGCGGAGCAGCGTTGCCGGAACACGCCCCCGCGGGGGCTGTTGTCGAGGCATTTCCCGACGGAGCCGCCCATGGCCGACGCAACCGACAAAAAAGAACCCGTCAGCCCCCCGGCGCCCCCCTGCACCCTGGTGATCTTCGGCGCGGCCGGCGACCTGACCAAGCGCCTGCTGATGCCCGCGCTCTACAACCTCGCGGGCGGCGGCCTGCTGGACCCGAACTTCTCGGTCCTCGGCGTCGATCACAACCGGCTCACCGACGAGGGCTGGCGCCAGGACCTCTCCGACACGATGGAATCCTTCACCCACGACCCCTCCGCCGAGTTCCACCCGGAAAAAATCGACGAAAAGGCCTGGGGCTTCGTGCGCGGGCGCCTGCACGTCATGCAGGGTGATTTTGCCGACGAGGCGACCTACCGGGCGCTGGCCGAACGGGTGCAGGGCAACGTGGTGTTCTACCTCGCGGTCGCCGCCCGCTTCTTCGGGCCGGTGGTCGAAGGCCTCGGCAAGGCCAGCCTGCTGAAACAGCAAGAAGACGCCTTCCGCCGCGTCGTGATCGAGAAACCGTTCGGCTCCGACCTCGCCTCGGCCAAGGCGCTCAACGCGAAGATTCTGGCGCAGGCCGACGAGAGCCAGTTCTACCGGATCGACCATTTTCTGGGGAAGGAGACCGTCCAGAGCATCATGGCGATCCGCTTCGCCAACGGCATGCTGGAGCCGGTCTGGCGCCGCGAATACGTCAGCCATGTCGAGATCACGGCGTCCGAGACCATCGGCGTCGAGGCCCGCGGCGGCTTCTACGAGCCGACCGGGGCCCTGCGCGACATGGTGCCCAACCACCTGTTCCAGTTGCTCGCCATGGTGGCGATGGAGCCGCCGAACTCCTTCGCGGCGGAGGCCGTGCGCGACGAGAAGGCCAAGCTCGTCGAGGCGGTGCGCCCGGTCCGGCCCGAGGACGCGGTGCGCGGCCAGTACGCGGCGGGCCGCGTCGGCGGCCACGCCGTGCCGGCCTATCGCGACGAGCCGGACGTGGCGCGGGACTCGCACACCGAGACCTACGTCGCGCTGAAGCTCGAGATCGAGAACTGGCGCTGGGCCGGCGTGCCGTTCTATCTGCGCACCGGCAAGCGCATGAGCGCGCACCACACCGAGGTCGCGGTGCATTTCCGGCCGCCGCCGTTCCGGATGTTCCGCGACACGGCCGTCACCGATCTCGCGCCCAACGTCCTGCGCCTGCGCATCAGCCCCGATCCGGGCGCCGTCACGACGCTGAACGTGAAACGGCCGGGGCCGCAGATGCACATCGCCCCGGTCGAGAACGGCTTCCGCTACGGCGACTTCTTCGCGACCGCGCCGACGGTGGGCTACGAGACCCTGATCTACGACTGCATGATGGGCGACGCGACGCTGTTCCAGCGGGCCGACAACATCGAGGCCGGCTGGGCGGCGGTGGAGCCGCTGCTGAAGGCGTGGACGGATGCGCCGGTCGTCGTCTACGAAGCCGGCAGCGCCGGGCCGAAGGAGGCGGACGAACTCCTCGCCCGCGACGGGCACCGGTGGCTGACGCTCTGACGCCGCCCGAGCGTCCTCAGCCCCGCAGAAACGCGATCAGCGCCGCGTTCACCTCCGCCGCCGCCTCGTGCTGCACCCAGTGGGTCGCCTGCGGGATCCACTGCACCCGGCCCCGATCGCAGTGGGCGAGGCTCGCCTGCGCCAGCCCCGGCTGGAGCGCCGGATCGCGCCGGCCCCAGAGGATCAGCGTCGGCGCCGCGATCCGCGGCGGATTGCTTTCGCGCGGCAGGCGGGCCAGGGCGCGATACCAGTTCAGCATCGCCGTGACCGCGCCGGGGCGGCGCCAATCCTCGGCGTAGCGGTCGAGATCGGCCTCGGAAAAGGTGCCGGGCCGGGCGGAGCGGCGCAGCATCTCGCGTAGAGCCAAACCATCGCGGGCGGTGAGCAGGCGCTCGGGGATCAGCGGCAGCTGGAACGCGCCGGCATAGGCGCTGCGCAGCACCTGCCCCGGATGGCGCCGCAGGTAGGGCCCGAACACGCCCGGATGGAAGCCGTTGAGCACGGCCAGCCGCTCGATCCGATCCGGAAAGAAACTCGCGGTCCAGAAGGCGACGAGGCCGCCCCAATCGTGGCCGACGAGGCGGAATTTCTCGAAGGTGCAGGCATCGGCGAGGGCGATCACATCCCCGGCGAGCCGGTCGAGATGGTAGGCCTCGAGGCCGCGCGGCCGGTCGCTCAGGCCGTAGCCGCGCTGGTCGGGCACGACGAGGCGCAGGCCGCTTCCCGCCAGCGGGCCGATCTGACGCCGCCAGCCGAGCCAGGATTCCGGAAAGCCGTGCAGCAGGATCGTCGGCGGCCCGTCCGCGGGGCCGGCCTCGGCGACGTGGAGTTCGAGCCGTCCGAGCCTCACGCGGCGATGGCGGATGCCCGGATCGGTCATCCGCGGGCTGCCGGGGCGCGCGGCGACGGCGCCGTCACCACGCCGTCGGCTTCGGGTTGCGCTCGTCGAACCCCATCTGGTGCCAGTAGGGATAGACCGGGTTCTCCCGGCTCGCGGCGTCGAGCCGGGCGATCTGGTCGGGGGTCAGGGTCCAGCCCACCGAGCCGAGGTTCTGGCGCAGCTGCTCCTCGTTGCGGGCGCCGATGACGATGTTGCACACCGTCGGGCGCGTCAGCAGCCAGTTCAATGCCACCTGCGAGACGGTCTTGCCGGTTTCCTCCGCCACCGCGTCCAGCGCATCGACCACGCCGTAGAGGTAATCGTCGGAGACGGTCGGTCCGCCCTCGGCCCCGCCCGCGGCGATGCGGCCGGAGGCGGCCGGCTGCCCGCGCCGGATCTTGCCGGTGAGCCGGCCCCAGCCCAGCGGGCTCCACACCATCAGGCCGACGCCCTGGTCGAGGCCGAGCGGCATCAGCTCCCACTCGTAGTGGCGGCCGATCAGCGAGTAGTAGCCCTGATAGACGACGTAGCGGGCGAGCCCGTCGCGCTCGGAGGTCGCGAGCGCCTTCATCAGCTGCCAGCCGGAGAAGTTGGAGGCGCCGATATAGCCGATCTTGCCCGACCGGGTCAGGTCGTCGAGCGCCCGCAGGGTCTCCTCGACGGGGGTCAGCGCGTCGAAGCCGTGCATGAAGTAGACGTCGATATGGTCGGTGCCGAGTCGCTTCAGGCTCGCCTCGCAGGAGCGGATCAGGTGATGGCGCGAGGAGCCGACCGCGTTCGGGTCGTCGCCGGAGCGGAAGGTCGCCTTGGTCGAGATCAGGAGCCGGTCGCGGCGGCCCTTGATCGCCTCGCCCAGGATCCGTTCGGAATCGCCGCTCGAATAGATGTCGGCGGTGTCGAGGAAGTTGACGCCCGCCTCCAGGCAGATGTCGATCAATCGGGCGGCCTGCGCCACGTCGGTGCTGCCCCAGCGCTCGAAGAAGGCGTCGGTGCCGCCGAAGGTGCCGGTGCCGAGGCTGAGGACCGGCACCCTGAGGCCCGAACGTCCGAACTGGCGGTGTTCCATGCTGTGCCGCTCCGCGTCTGGCTGCGCCACGGCCCGTTCGGGCCGGATCGCCCTGTCATACCAAGCTGCATGGATCAGGACCGATGGTCCTGCTCCATGCGTCCGGCGGACGACCGCCGCCGTGCCGTCGCGCGGGCCATCGGCGATGCGTCATGGTCATCGCCGATCGCTATCATAGAGCCGATCGGCGTTGCGGCAACGCGGGCGCGGGGCGGTGGGTTCGGCGAGGGCGCCGCCACATCCTCGCCACGGAGCCTCCGCGTCGGCGCCATCGAAAAAGTCAGTTTTCGCGAAGAGTTCGTCAACCAAGAGCCACTATCGAATGGTCAACCTGACCCCATCGGCAGCCGGAGCCGTGCCCCGATCGACCGGGCCGCCCCTCTCGCGCCGCAACAGCACCGGGACCGAATCTCGTGAGTTTCACCGTCACCGCCGGCGCCGCCCCGCGGGTCTATTCCTGGCAGCACGGCTCGATGCTGAGCGCCCTGGAGCAGGGCCTGTCGCTCGCCACCTCCGGCATGCACGAGGTGCGGATCACCGACGGGCAGGGCCGCAGCTACAGCCCCGCCGCCCTCTATCAGGTGATGTTCGGCCAGCCGGCGGCGACCCGCGAGGCGCCGCGCGCCCGCGCCGCCTGATTCCCGCCCGAACTCACGCGGCCGAGCGGTGGGCGTCCACCGCGTCGAGACCGCCATGCGCCTCGGCCAGGATCGCGTAGGAGCGCAGCCGCGCCGCGTGGTCGTGGATCGCGCTCGCGACGATGATCTCGTCGGCCTCCGTCTCTGTGGCAAGCGCTTCGAGCCCGGCCCGGATCGTGCCCGCGGTGCCGACGAGCGAGCGCGCCAGCATCCGCGAGGCCTGGCGCTTCTCCGGCGGCGACCAGTAGGTCTCGATGTCGTCGATCGGCGCCGGCAGCAGGCCGCGGGTGCCGCGCAGGAGATTGGTGAAGGCCTGCTGCGGGGTGGTGAACAGGCGGCGCGCCTCGGCCTCCGTCTCCGCCGCGACCACGTTGATGCCGACCATCGCGTGAGGCGCGGCGAGTTGCGCCGAGGGGCGGAAGCGGGCGCGGTAGGTCTCCAGGGCCGGCATCAGCGCATCGGGCGCGAAATGCGACGCGAAGGCGAAAGGAAGCCCCAGCATCCCGGCGAGTTCCGCCCCGAACAGGCTCGATCCCAGGATCCACAGCGGCACCTTGGTGCCCGCGCCCGGCACCGCCCGCACCGCCTGTCCTGCTTGCGGATCGCCGAGGAACGCCTGCACCTCCAGCACGTCCTGCGGGAAGCTCTCGGCGGCGCCGTAGTCGCGACGCAACGCCCGCAGGGTCGCCCCGTCGGTGCCGGGCGCGCGGCCGAGGCCGAGATCGATCCGGTCGGGAAACAGGGTCGCCAGCGTGCCGAACTGCTCGGCCACCGTCAGCGGCGCGTGATTGGGCAACATGATGCCGCCCGCGCCGACCCGGATGGCCTGCGTGCCCGCCGCGACGTGGCCGATCACGAGCGCGGTCGCGGCGCTGGCGATGCCGGTCATGTTGTGGTGTTCGGCGAGCCAGAAGCGCCGATAGCCGAGCGTTTCCGTGTGCTGCGCCAGCGCGCGGCTGCGGTCGAGCGCGTCGCGCACCGTTCCCCCTTCGGGAATCGGGGCGAGGTCGAGGACGGAGAGCGGCGGGAGCGGCATCGACGAATCCTTCCGAACGCTTTCACGGCGCCAAGCCGTGCAACGGATCGTTCCCCCTCCCCGGACGCGAGATCGTGAGCCGCGACAGAATCCGCAAGACAGGGGCTTGCGCGATCCCCCGAACCCGTCCTAGCCTCGGGTCATCGGCGCTTCGCGGCGCCGTCCTGCGAGTAAGGAGGTTGGCCATGAGACATCAGGGCAATACCGTCTCCCCAGCACGCACCGCCGACGCGGACCAGGACAAGCCACCCAACGAGAACCGGCAGGGATAGTGGCCGCCCTCAGGCGCCGCCGGTCGAGTTCCCCCGCCCATCCGAGGACGGGGCCGTAGCTCCCGGGGCGCGCGAGGCAGCGTGGTCCCTGCAAGAAAAAGCCCGTCGGCGCGAGCCGGCGGGCTTTTTCCATGATCAACCGTGAGTTTTCAGCGCATTCATGATGCGCGGCGCGAGCCTTGCAGAGACGGCTTCCGGTTTTCACCGCGGAGCCCGGCCCGGATGACGATCTTCCATTTCGAGCTGTGCCGGAACGGCGAGCGGATCGGCCCGACCGAGACCCGCGACTGCCCCGATTGCGGGATGGCCTTCCGCGCCGCCCGCGACATGATCCGCTCACTGCGCGACGAGGATTCCCTGCCGAACGGCGCGCGCGACCATACGCTCAGGGTCACTTACGTCGATCACAGCCTGCTGTTCGACCTGCCGTTCGACTTGAGGATTTGAGGGTCTTTCGCCTCGGCCCTCCCATCTCCACCCTCATCCTGAGGTGCCCGCGTCAGCGGGCCTCGAAGGAGCCCTCCAGTACCCGCGAAGGCTTCTGGAGGGCTCCTTCGAGGCTTCGCCTTCGGCTCCGCACCTCAGGATGAGGGTTGTGGGCTGGATTCAACGTGACGTGTCGGCTTGACGTGACGTGTCGGCTTGGCGCTTCGGCGCGAAGGCCTCGGCCTCACCCCTTCCAGTTCTTCAGCGCCGCGAACGGGCTCGCCGACGGGTCCGCGGGCGGGGGGTTGAGCACCGGCTCGACCTGCGCGACGGCGTCGGCGAGCGAATGCGCGCTGCCCTGGGGGAGCTTGCCGCCCGCCGCGTCGCGGTGGCCGCCGCCGCGGAAGGCGCGGGCGCCGTCGAGCGCCGTGCCGTTGATCGAGCGGAACGAGAGCGTGCCGGTCCGCTGCACGTTGACGACGCGGGTGGCCCGGCCGGTCTCCATCACGAGGTCCGAGACCCGCTGGAACGTGCCGGAATCGAGCCCGAACGAGAGCAGGGTGCCGTCCGAGAGCGGGTGGAACAGGGCCTCCGAGCGGGCGAGCATCCGGGCGAGCCGCATCCGCGTGGTCAGCGCCGGATCGTCGCCGGGCTCGCCCACCAGCATGGCATCGACGATGGCGGCCCGCAGCCCGCCCGCGCGCCGCTCCAGCTCGGCGGCGGTCGCGCCCTCCGCGAGGCAGCGCGCGGCGGCGAGCAGGAGATCGGACAGGAAGCGGTCGTGCCGGGGATGGCTCACCGGCACCAGCGGCGAGACGCTGTCCCAGAAGATCTCGTCGAGGGCGAGCCCGCCGGTGAAGACCGGGCTCGCCTTCTGCCACAGGTCGAGCGCCTCCACCGCCTCGATCAGGGTGGCGAGCTCCGCCGGTCCCTCCGCGCCCTCGGGGGCGTAGAGCGCGCGCCGGTCGAACGTCATCCGCGTGGCGCAATGCGCCTCGTCGATGAGCACAAACACCTCCGGGTCGCCGAGATCGGTCCGGATCAGGCCGGGGCGCTCGGGATCGGGGGCGGGCTCCAGGCCCTGGCGGCGGAGCTGGTCGAGGGAGGAGGCGTGGTGGTCGAGCACCACGAGGCGGTGGCGGGCGCCCTCGTCCCGGTTGCGGTTCATCGCGGCGAAGCGCCGGAAGAAGGCGATGGCCGGCTCCTCCAGCCCGAGATCGGTCATCAGCAGCGTCTCGGGCGCGGGCGCCTTGCGCAGGCGCTTCAGCTCGTCCTCGACCACCGGGCCGACATCGCTGTAGCGGGCGACGTGCACCACGCGCTGGACGGGTGCGAGGCTCGCCGCGACGGTGGAGGCGCCGTAGCCGTCGAGGTCGTTGTGGGTGATCTGGACGAGGGTCATGCGGCCTCCTTAAGCGCGCCCGGGCGGGATGGCCACGGCGGATCGCGAGGACCCATCGCGCAAAGCCGCCTCGGCGGCTTCGCGGCGCGACGAGCGCCGCGCGCAATGTGCCTCTGTGCCGACAGGGGCGTCCGGCGGAGCGAAAGAACAAGCCCGCGGAGGCGGGCGCCGGCGACCGAGGCAGCCAATGAAACGAGCGTGATCGCCGAAAGCGATCGTCCTGAAAGGCACGCGGCTTGCCATTCCGGCCCCGGCGGGCAAGACGCTCCCGCAACCTTAACACCGGGTTCAGGCGTTGAGGGGCTATCCGCGGCAATTCGGACACCGAACCGGCGAGGGCATGACGCATCCGACCGACCTCACCCGCCATGCCCAGAACACCGCGCCGGACGCGGCGCCGACGGGCCTGAGCCGCCGCGGCCTGATCGGCGCCGCCGCGGCCGGCGCGGCCGTGGCGCTCCTGCCCGGCGGCGCGTGGGCGCAGGAGGCCGCCCCCGCGCTGCCTGCGGCGGGCGCGCCCTTCTCGGACGCGACGGTGCCGGATCTCGCCCGCGCCTACGGCAACCGCCCCTTCGCGGCGCTCTCCACCGACGACGTGCCCGAGAGCCTGAAATCGCTGTCGCGGGAGCAGTACGAGGCGATCCGCATCCGCCCGAACGAGCTGATCTGGGGCGGCGAGCCGCACGGCTTCGCCCTGGAGCCGCTGCTGCGCGGCTTCTACTACACCGACCGGGTCGCGCTGTTCCTCGTCGAGGACGGGGTGGTGCGCCCCGTCTCCTACGATCCGGCCGGCTACGACAGCGGCGGCGCGGCCCTGCCCGAGGCCAGCAAGGCGCCGGGCTTCTCGGGCCTGCGCATCCGCGCCAGGATCGGCGAGGCGCATCAGGATTTCGCGATCCTTCAGGGCGCCTGCTTCTTCCGCCTCCTCGGGCGCGACCAGATCTTCGGCGTCAACGGCCGCGCCCTGATGCTGCGGCCGGCCGATGCGCGCGGCGAGGAATTCCCGCGCTGGCGGGCCCTGTTCGTCGAGCGCCCCAAGGCGCCGGGCGCACCGCTCGTGATCCACGCGCTGATCGATTCCGATTCGCTCGCCGCCGCCTTCCGGCTGGAGCTGACGCCCGGGGACACCTCGAACGCCGCCGTCGCCGCCACGCTGGTGACGCGCAAGCAGGTCGACCATCTGGGGCTCGGCGGCATGCAGGCGCCGTTCCTGTTCGGCCCGCACGACCGGCGCGGGGCGGATGACGCCCGCGCCGCGGTCTACGCCGCCGGAGGCCTGCAGATCCGCAACGGCAGCGGCGAGGCGATCTGGCGCCCGGTGCGCAACCCCGAGACGCTGCAGATCTCGAGCTTCGTCGACAGCGGGCCGAAAGGCTTCGGCCTGATCCAGCGCGACCGCGGGTTCGCGACGTTCCAGGACGACGCGCATGCCTGGGAGCGCAGCGCCTCGCTCTGGGTCGAGCCCGGCGAGGCGACCGGCGTCGAGGGCCTGTGGGGGGAGGGCACCGTCACCCTCATCGAGATTCCGAGCGACGCCGAGATCAACGAGAACGTCATCGCCTATTGGCGCCCGAAGGCGCCGGTGCCGGCCGGCACCGAGATCCGCCTCGGCTATCGCCAGGCCTGGGGCGGCGAGCCGGCAATCGGCCCGATCGCCCGCGTCACGCAGACCCGCAGCGGGCGCGGCGGCGCCGACCCGCGCCGGCTGTTCCTCGTCGATTTCACCGGCGACGTGCTGTTCACCCCCGAGGGGCAGGCGGTGCCCCTGGAGACCGTGCTGGTCGCCGGCCCCGGCAAGCTCGTGGAGGGCGCGACCCGCTGGTCCGTGCGCCCGGAGCGGCGCACCGTCCGGGTCGCGTTCGAGCTCGATCCCGCGGGCGCCAAGGCGTGCGAGCTGCGCCTCGCGCTCAAGACGGAAGGCCGCCAGATCACCGAGACGTGGCTGTATCGCTGGACGCCGTGAGCGTTCGGCGCCGCGCGCCCTAGTTTTTTGGACGAAGCGCCCGCTGCGCTGCCGGGCGGCGCCGAGCGGGTGTTTCGCGAGACCTGCCGAGCGCCGGTCCGACCGGAGAGACGATGTCACAGACTGCCCCAATCGCCCCGGTCGTCGCCGAAGAGTTCGCCGAGGCGTTCGCCGAAGAGTTCGCCAAGCCGCGGGCGCCCGCCCCCGCGATGCCCCCGCAGGCGCCGCTCGCCATGCCGGTGCAGGACCTGCGCACGGCGCCCAAGCCCGCCCGGCGCGGCGGGGGCGGGCCGCTGGCCGCCCGGCTGTTCGTGTTCGGCGGCGCCCTCCTGCTCACGGCCTACGGCGCGTGGCAGATGTACGAGGTGATCTCGGTCTCCGGCGGAGCGACGTGGCTGCAGTACCTGCTGCTGGTGCTGTTCGTCCTGAACTTCTCCTGGATCGCGCTGGCCTTCACCGGCGCGCTCGTCGGCTTCGCCACCCTGCTGCGCTCGGGTGCTGCCGGGCCGATGCCGACGCGGCTGACCACCCGCACGGCGGTGGTCATGCCGGTCTACAACGAGGGCAGCGCGCGGGTCTTCGCCGGGCTCCAGGCGATGCACGAATCGGTGGCCGCGACGGGCCTCGGCGCCCATTACGACTGGTTCGTGCTCTCGGATTCGACGAAAGCCGACGCCTGGGTCGCCGAGGAGCGCGCGTTCCGGCAACTCCGTGAAGAGCTGGGGCCGGATGCCCGCCTCTACTATCGCCATCGCGAAAAGAACCACCACCGCAAGGCGGGCAACATCGCCGGCTTCGTCACCGGCTGGGGGGGCGCCTACGACCACATGCTGGTGCTCGATGCCGACAGCCTGCTCACCGGCGAATGCATCGTGCGGCTCACCGCGGCGATGGAGGCCGATCCGAACGCCGGCATCGTCCAGAGCCTGCCGCTCATCGTCAACCGCAACACCCTGTTCGCCCGGCTCCAGCAATTCGCCGCGCGCATCTACGGGCCGGTCATCGCCACCGGGCTCTCGGTCTGGTCGGGCCGCGACGGCAACTACTGGGGCCACAACGCGATCATCCGCATGGCCGCCTTCGCCGAGGCCGCGGGCCTGCCGGACCTGAAGGGCCGCCCGCCCTTCGGCGGCCACATCCTCAGCCACGACTTCGTCGAGGCGGCCCTGATCCGCCGCGCCGGCTGGGGGGTCACCATGCTGCCGCGGCTGGAGGGCTCCTACGAGGAGAGCCCGCCCTCGCTGATCGATCTCGCCGTGCGCGACCGGCGCTGGGCGCAGGGCAACCTCCAGCACGCCCGCGTCATCGGCGCGGCCGGGCTCGCACCCGCTTCGCGCCAGCACTTCGCCACGGGCATCGCCGGCTACGTCGCCTCGCCGCTCTGGCTGGCCCAGCTCGTGATCGGCCTGATCATCGTGCTCCAGACCGCCTGGGTGCGCCCGGAATATTTCAGCGCGGAGTTCGGGCTCTATCCGGTCTGGCCGCGCTTCGACCCGGTGCGCGCGCTCCAGCTCTTCGCGCTGACCATGGGTATCCTGCTTGCCCCGAAGTTCCTGGGACTTTTCCTGGCGCTTCTCGACGCGCGGGTCCGGCAGGCGAGCGGCGGGGCCGGGCGCCTGACGCTCTCCTTCCTCATCGAGATCCTGCTCTCGGCGCTCATCGCCCCGATCGCGATGGTGGTGCAGTCGGGCTCGGTCTTCCAGATCCTGGCCGGGCGCGACACCGGCTGGAACCCGCAGCGGCGCGACGACGGCTCGATCCCGCTCTCGGACATCGTGCGCCGCCACCGCTGGCACACGCTCCTCGGAGTGGTGACCGGCATCGGCGCCTTCGCCATCGCGACCTCGCTGTTCCTGTGGATGTCGCCGACGATCCTCGGCCTCGTGCTGGCGATCCCGCTCTCCTGGGCGAGCGGCCAGCTGGCGTTCGGTCTCGCCCTCAAGCGCCGCGGCCTCCTCGTCACCCCCGAGGAGGAGACGCCGCCGCCGATCGCACGGCGCGCCGGCGAACTCGCCGCCCGCAACGCCGCCCGCGGCTTCGACGACGCGGACGCGCTCGCCGCGCTCCACGCCGACCCGGAGCTGGCCCGCGACCACGCCGCGATGCTGCCCGAGGGCCGCTCGCGCCCGCGCGGCCAGATCGACCCCGACCACACGCTGGCGCGTGCCAAGATCGTCGAGGCCGAGACCCTGCCCGAAGCCCAGGGCTGGCTCTCACAGAGGGAGCGCTTCGCGCTGCTGCACGACCGCGCCCTCCTCGATCAGCTCACCCGCCTGCGCCCGGCCTAGGGTCTTGCGGCGCATCGGCTTTCTCCAAAGAACCGCCCTCCGGCGGGCCGATGCGAAGGGAAGCGTTGCGCTGCTCCGACCGCCGCCCTAGACAGGGAGCGGCCGCGGACGCGGCCGGGGAAGGGTGGCCGAGTGGTTTAAGGCAGCGGTCTTGAAAACCGCCGTGGGGGCAACTCCACCGTGGGTTCGAATCCCACCCCTTCCGCCAGATTTTTATTGAGTGCCTGCTATATATTCGATTTTTTGAATTGCACCGAACGTTTCCTGTCATCTGCCCAAGCATCAGTCGCTGTGAGCCAGTCTGCTCTCAAACTGAAGCGGAAGGAGCGCTTCTTCCTCAAGCCCGCTGGACCGGTGAGCCGCTTGCGGAAGATGGATCTGTCGGCATGGCCTTTCCGGAAGGCCATTGTACCGTTCGCACATACGCTGTCGCTCGGGCGGTCAGAACGGCGAGACCATGCCACATGCACCCTCCGACGATGGCGCCCTAGGTGAGGGTTCACGCCATCTCAGGGGACCCGGCCAATGGCAAAGCTATCCTTGCTCGCGCTTACGCTTGCACTCGGTCTGAGTGGGACCATCAGCGCCATGTCCGACCAACCTGGACCGGATTGGATGCCGATAGAGCAGGTCAAAGCGAAGCTTCTGTCGTCTGGGTACTCATCAATCATCAAGATTGAAGTCGACGACGGGCACTATGATGGGGAGGGGATCAAGAACGGACAGAAAATGAAGTTCGACCTTGACCCTAAGACCGGAGAAATCCTCGGCGAGGTTCCAGAGTAGGTACGTCGAAGCGACAGGTGGCGCAACGCGCGACGAGATCAGGAACCCGGCGGCTTCGCCCTGGCAATCCGCTTGAGGTTTGCGTCGAACGCGGCCTCATCCTCGCCCGCTCCCGCCGCCTGTGCGGCTTCGATGAACCGGCGCTTCTGCGCCTCGGGCGTCAGCTTCTCGGCGCCGAGCTTGGCGGGTTTGGCCTTCGGCTTCGTCGCTGCCTCGGTCATGGGCTCGATGGGCAGATCGTAGTTCCGTTCGACGGCCTTGCAGACTTATTGAAGCACCTTCGCGCGTTCGGCTGCGCTGCGCCCATCGTCTGTAGCCCGCGTCGATTTCGGTTTCTCGGTCATGGCTACGGCCTCCGTTGTCGGGAATGTAGGCCGAAACGGCTTCCGTGCCACGCTGCCGCTTGTCCGGCGGATGGCTGAGCAGCGGAGGTAGAAACAACACATGAATTATATCAACGGCACTTTATGGAAGCTGGCCTTAGCATCAATTCTGTATATATATGGAGGATTTTCATTGAGAACAATCTCAATCATCCTCGGATAAGCACGAATAAAATATCGCAGCTTCTAAAACGTTGTTTCGTTTGTTCCGCAAAGGGCGAACAACGCCACGTTGTGCTGAAGCATGGCCGCAGCTTCGACTTCAATGCTATGAAGTTTTCTGTCGTGGGTGAATGCTATCTATCCACGCTGACCGCAGATCGCAAGCCATTCGTCGTCTGGCATAGTTTGTTTAAAGCGATGGCGATTATGCACCTTGCGAACCCTGGGCTAGTATCGCGATCATAGGTCGATTCGCGGTACGGGGGTTGTAGTGGCGTTCATAAATATAACGAACTCTACTGACACTACTGTCTCCAACAACCTGTTTTACGGCGGCGACATTGCCATTCGAGTGCGAAATTCTCAGATAACTGGAGAAAACAATCGATTTGTGAGAGTCTCAAAGGCTTGGGATGTCGTCGGCACTGACGCTCGTTTGAGCGGCAACTCAGCCACCGGCGTAAATGTCGATGATGCTGCGAAATCAGGGAGAGTACGAAACGGTCCACCGCTTCCGGTCCAATGTCCTCGCTGCTCTTCGATATTCCCGTCGCAGCAATATGACTTCGGCACGTCTCGCCTATCTTCGGACTCAAACGTAGAGGAGTGTCAGATCTGTCATTACCCTTACGCGAAGCTTTCCGATGGCATATTTGAACTGACAAAAGAAGCTGTAGAAATCATACATGGGTCTGATTTCACCAAGCGACAATTGGAAGCAATAAATTATGCCAGCTTGCAGTTCGTGCAGGGCATAACGACAGACCGCTTTTACTTAAAAGCAATTCAATCAGTCAGCAAACCGCTTGCGAAAGTTTTAATACGTGCTCGGCGTCATGCAGGAATTGTCTTGGCAGCCCTTGGCTTGGCTGTAGCTGTAGCATCATACATACAGGACAGAAACCAAAACAATCAAAATCCAAATGCTAGAGTTGAGCAGTTACTAGAACAAGTTCTTGAAAAGACCGGCGAGTGCCGTTTCCACACTAAACCGCAGGAACAATCCGAAGAACACAATAGAGAAGAACAGACAAGCAGCAAACCACCCCAGGGCGAAGCCCCACCGGAAACTGGATCGGTCAAAGTCAAGCCTCAAAGTTTGCCAAAGGCCCGAGACCATAGGCGCCGTGAGAAAGCTGAACGTCGTCGCGCCTTTAGTCCGCGCCATCAGAAGCCCTCGTCCTGCGAGTAGCGGTTAGGTATCGCCCTTCGGAGGTGGAACCTTGGCTAGCTTCCTCACCCGCTCCGCGAACCGCTCAGGATTGTCGTCCGTCCCAAGCTCTTGAGCGGCTTTGATGAAGCGCTCGGATTGGGTGAGGCCGTCATCGGGCGTGCGCTTTCCCACGCCCGGCTTGGCCTTCGGCTTCGTCACTGTGTCGGTCATGGCTACGGCCTCCGTTGTCGGGAATGTAGGCCGAAACGGCTTCCGCACCACATTGCCGCTTGTCCGGCGGATGGCTGAGCGGCGGAGGTAGGGGCAAGAGCGCCGTTGCGCATGGCCTCGTGCAGCCGGTGGACCATGAACCACGCGGTCTTGTTGGTGACGCCCAGCGTCCGGTGCAGCGGGTGCGCCGAAAAACCCTTCTTGGACGAACAGAGCGGATGTGCCGCCTGGAGCTACAGGTGCAGCTTCACATGGCTGGACTCGAACACCGTGCCGACCGTCACGGTGAACTGCTTCGTGCCGTCGCCGCAGCGGCGCAGGCTCATCCGGCCACCCGTGACGTTCGTAATCCGGCCCATGCCGCCGCAGTGAGGGCAGACGGGGCCTTCCGGCCAAAGCAGGCTTTCCAGCTTGGCGAAGGTGGCAGCCTCGTCGTGGAAGAAGGCGGCGGATAGGGCGGACATCGGCTTCGCTTCCAGAGCTGGAAACGACCTCCGGCTGTCGGATGTACCAGCGATTTGATCGCCTTCCGGACTGAATCGGAAAGAGCGGATTCATGGTCGGCCTGCCCGTGGCGGAGGAGAACGAGACCGCGGCGGCGCGCCCGACGGGGCTCGATCCGGGCCGGGCGCAGGGTCGAGGATCACTTTCGGCGGCGAGCGGGCTCGCAGCCGCTCAGGGTCCGGAAGGCGAGGCGGACGAGGGCGTCGAGGCCGGCCGAGAGCCGGCCGCCGTCCGGCGCGAGGAGGCGCGCGCCCAGGCCGGCGCCGTTCGGCAGCGGGCTCGCGCCGGCGAGGCAGCCCACGGCGTCGGCCTCGGCCTGGAGCACGCGGGGGGCGGGCAGGAGGTCGACGGGGCCGAGCAGGATCAGCGTGCCGTAGGCCCGATGCCCGCCCAGCGGCGAGGCCGAATCGGAAAAGGCCGGGCCGTCGATCTCGCTGCGCTCGCGCACGAGCACCCGGCCCGACGGATCGGCGATGCGCAGGCTCATGGAGAGGCGATCGAACGGCAGGCTCCCGCCGGACGGGTCGTGGCAGGCCACGCCCTCGGTGAGGAGGGCGAGCGCGCCCGGCTCCGCCTCCACCTCGGTCGCCACGCTCAGGTTTGCGCCGGGAAACAGGATCAGCGGGTCCGGCGTGTAGGCCAGGAACGCGTCGGCACCGACGCGCACCCGCGTGTCCTGGCGCGTCGGCAGCGGGCCGCCGCGATGGACGACCGTGCCGGCCTGCGTGGTGACGAAGGCCCGCGCCCCCGGCCGCGCCTCGATCGCCAGCGTCAGGTGATCCGAGCGGTAGAGCCCGCCGGAGGCCGATTGCAGATAGAGGCTCGCCAGATCGGGCGCCTCCGGATGCAGGCGAAAGACCCGCGTGACGTGGAACGGGTAGGGCACGTGCTGGCGCGTCAGCACCGTCGCGCCCCCGCCGCGGGCGAAGACGAGCCGCGCCTCGGCCCGGCGTCCGACCACATCCGGGCTGTCGCCGGAGGCGCGAGCGGCGAGAGACGACATGGCGTTCAGGGTGCGAACAGCACGGCGCGCGCAATCGCGTCGGCCACCGCGGCGACCCCCTCGCCGGAGCGGGCGTTGGTGGCCGCTACCGGCTTGTCGCCGCGCACCCGCCGCGCCTCGGCGAGCATGCCGGGCAGATCGACGCCGACATGCGGGGCGAGGTCGGTCTTGTTGACCACCAGCAGGTCGCAGCGCAGCACGCCGGGGCCGCGCTTCCTCGGGATGTCGTCGCCGCCGGCGACATCGATGACGAAGATCCACCAATCGACCAGATCGAGCGAGAAGGTCGAGGCGAGGTTGTCGCCGCCCGACTCGAAGATCAGGAGCTGAAGGCCGGGGAATTTCGCCTCCAGATCGTCGCCCGCGGCGATGTTCAGCGTCGGGTCCTCGCGGATGACGGTGTGCGGGCAGGCGCCGGCTTCCACCGCCTCGACCCGGGCCGGGTCGATCAGCCCGGAGCGGCGCAGGCGCTCGGCGTCCTCCTTGGTGACGAGGTCGTTGGTGACGACCGCGAGATCGACGCCGCGGGCCTGCAATTCCGGGATCAGCCGCTCGATCAGCGCGGTCTTGCCCGAGCCGACGGGGCCGCCGATGCCGATGCGGGCGGCGGTGACGGGCTGTGGAAGCATGGTCACGGGAGCGTTCATCGCAGCATGTAGCGTTGGGTGAGCGGCAGGGTGCGGGCGGGCTCGCAGGTGGCGAGTTGCCCGTCCACGAACACCTCGAAGGTCTGCGGATCGACCCGGATCTCCGGGCAGAGGTCGTTCCACAGCATGTCGGCCTTGGTCAGCGTGCGGGTGCCGCGGGCCGGCAGCAAGTTCTTTCGCAGTCCCAAGCTGTCCCGAAGCCCGCCCTCGATGGCGAGCGGATGGACGAAGCAGGCGGACAGGCCTTGCTTGGCCAGTCCGAACGCCCCCCATTGCGGGCGCATCAGCATCGGCTCGCAGGTCATCAGCGAGGCGGCGGAATCGCCCATGGCGCCCCAGGCGATGAAGCCGCCCTTGATGACGAGTTCCGGCTTGATGCCGAAGAAGGCCGGGCGCCAGACCACGATGTCGGCCATCTTCCCCGGCTCCAGCGAGCCGATATGCTCGTGGATGCCGAAGGTGCGCGCGGCGTTGATCGTGTACTTGGCGATGTAGCGCTTGATCCGGGCGTTGTCGCCGAAGCCCGGCTTTTCTTCAGGTAATGCGCCGCGCTGGTCCTTCATCTTGGAGGCGAGCTGCCATGTCCGGCAGATCACCTCGTGGATGCGGCCCATGCCCTGGCTGTCGGAGCCGAGCATCGAGATCGCGCCGATGTCGTGCAGCACGTCCTCGGCCGCGATGGTCTGCGCGCGGATGCGGCTCTCGGCGAAGGCCACGTCCTCGGGCAGCGCCGGGTTGAGGTGGTGGCACACCATCGTCATGTCGAGGTGTTCGTCGAAGGTGTTGACCGTGTAGGGATTGGTCGGGTTGGTGGACGAGGGCAGGCAATGCGGCAGCCCGGCCACGCGGATGATGTCCGGCGCGTGCCCGCCGCCCGCGCCTTCCGTGTGGTACATGTGGATCGTGCGGCCGCCGATCGCCGCCAGCGTGTCCTCCACGAAGCCCGACTCGTTGAGCGTGTCGGTGTGGAGCTGGACCTGGAAGTCGTGCTCGTCGGCGAATGCCAGGCACGAATCGATCGCCGCCGGCATCGCGCCCCAGTCCTCGTGGATCTTCAGGCCGAGCACGCCGGTCTCCAACTGCTCCTTCAGTGCCGCCGGCTTGTGGGTGTTGCCCCGTCCCAGAAAGCCGAAATTGACCGGCCACGCTTCCGCCGCCTGGAGCATCTTGCCGGTGTTGAACGGCCCGCCGGAATCGATGCCCACCGTGATCGGCCCGAGCGAGCCGCCGAGCAGCGTCGTCACGCCCGACGCGATGGCGTGGTCGGGCAGGCCCGCGGAATCGAAGTGGACGTGCACGTCGATGGCGCCCGGCGTGGCGATCAGCCCCTCGCAGTCGCGCACCGTGGTGCCCGCCGAGACGATCAGGCGCGGATCGACGCCGTCCATGATCGCCGGGTTGCCGGCCTTGCCGAGCCCCACGATGCGCCCGTCCTTGATGCCGAGATCGCCCTTCACGATGCCGATCACCGGATCGATCACGAGGACGTTGCACAGCAGGAAATCGAGCGCACCCTGCGCCGCGGTGACGCCGGGGGCGAGCCCGATGCCGTCGCGCAACGTCTTGCCGCCGCCGTGCAGGCATTCGTCGCCGTAGACCGCGTGGTCGTGCTCGACTACCGCGACGAGCGAGGTGTCGGCCAGCCGCACGCCGTCGCCGGTGGTGGGGCCGTAGAGGGCGGCGTAGTCGCGCCGGGGGATCGTGACCATTTTTTTGGGAGTCTCCCTCAGAACCGGTTCGCCGGGCGCATCCCACCCACTCCCCTCATCCTGAGGTGCTGCGCAGCAGCCTCGAAGGAGGGCTCCAGGGATCGCCGAGCGAACTGGAGCCCTCCTTCGAGGCCCGCTGGCGCGGGCACCTCAGGATGAGGGGGTGGGGTGGGATCGTCGCAGCATTGCATCGGTTCGATCTCGAAGAGGCAGGCGCTCAGGCGCCCTTGAAGCCGCGGGCCTTGGCCCGCGCCAGCGCGTCGGCGCGGGCCGCATCCGAGTCGAGCCGCCCTTGCGTCAGGTTGTTCAGGCCGGTGAGTTCCCTCGATCCGCCGAAGCCCGTGAGCGTCACCGTCTTGCGCTGGCCGGGCTCGAACCGCACCGCGGTGCCGGCCGGGATGTCGAGGCGGAATCCCAGAGCCTTGGCCCGGTCGAAGTCGAGCGCCCGGTTGACCTCGAAGAAGTGGTAGTGCGAGCCGATCTGCACCGGGCGGTCGCCGGTATTCGTGACATCCAGCGTCACCCGCGGGCGCCCCGCCGACAGCTCGATGTCCCCTTCCGCGGGAAGGATCGCGCCGGGCTCCAGCGTGTCGGGCGCGGCCCCTTCCGCGGGGCGGATCGGCTCGTGGACGGTGACGAGCTTGGTGCCGTCGGGGAAGACGCACTCGACCTGCAGGATCGGCATCATCGCCGCGATACCGGGCATCACGTCGTCGGTCGTCAGGATGGTCGAGCCCCAGCCGATCAGGTCGGCGACGGAACGCCCGTCGCGGGCGCCCTCCAGGATCTCGTCGGTGATGATCGCCACCGCTTCGGGATAGTTGAGCTTGAGCCCCCGCGCCCGGCGCTTGCGGGCGAGTTCGGCCGCAGTGAAGATTGTCAGCCGTTCGAGTTCGGTCGGCGTCAGCAGCATGGCTCCGTCCTCATCAGTTCGCGAACAGCCGGAGTTCGGCCTGCGCTTGGCGCATCGCGGCGATCTCGATCAGCGGGGTGAAGCCGGTGAGCCCGATGTCGTCGCCCTCCGGTTCCGCGACCGGCCGTCCGAGGATGCGGGCGATCCGCGGCAGCGCGCCGGAGAGCACCCTTTGCGCCTCGATGGCGCCTACCAGCCCGAGCCGGACGGCGGCCGAGGTGAGGCCGGCGGCGAACCCGTAGCCGGCCATCGACGCCGTCTTGTCCTCGGGCAGCCCGAGCCCGCGCCACAGCGCCCCCTGTACGGTCGCGAGGTGCCCGTGCAGCGCGCCTTCCCGCACCGCGGCCCGCATCGCGGCGGCGCCCGGCGTGCCGAGGCGGGCATGGGCGGCGAGCAGCGAGGCGCCGTTGCGCCGGCTGCCGGTGCGCATCGGTTCGGCGAGCGAGGCGGCCTCGACCGCCGCATCGATCGCCGAAAGCCGCGGAAGCGCGGCGGCGCCCGCCCGGTGGGCCAGCACGAGGGCGACCCGGTCGGTCCCGGCCCAGCGGAAGTCGAGCGCCGCGGCGACGGCCCTGGCGAGGTCGGCCTCACCGAAGCCGGGCTCCTGCGCGGCCAGGCCCTCGATGCCGTTGGAGAAGGCGAAGCTGCCGCTCGGGAAGGCGGCGTCGGCCTGCTGGAAGGCGATCAGGTCGGCCAAAGGGTCAGCCAAAGGGTCGGCGATGCGGTCGGCGACCACCGGCTCAGGCCCCACCCGTGTCCATGGCCGGATCGAGCACGGCATGGGCGACGCGGCCCTCCTCGACCAGGGCGCCGAGGCGCACGAGGTAGCTCTCGACCGGCGCCTCCAGCGCCACCAGCAGCGCGCCTTCCGCAAACCGCACCCGCCAGTGCAGGTTGCCCGCGTGATAGCCGAGTTCGAGCGCGTCCGCCGGGCTCTTCGGCTCCAGGCGCAGCCAGCGCTCGGCGCCGACGCGCACGACGATGGCCCGGTCGTCCTCCAGCACGAGCACCGCACCGTCGAACAGGGCCTGATCCCGCGGCAGCGCCAGCGCGATCTCCTCGCCGCGCACGGTCACCGCGCGCAGGCGGCGCCGGGCGATGTCGGCGCCGTCCACCTTCAGGATATCGACGGCGCCGTGATGGTCGAGGTGGTGCAGGCGCTCGGCCAGCCCCGTGTCGAGCCGGCTGCCCAGGATCTGTTGGATCATCCGCATGCCTTCGCGGCTCCGGGTTCGGGTAGGATCGGGCGGCGTGGATGATACGCCCCGACGGGGCGCCCCGGCCATCGCGGCAGCTGCGGGAACATTGGTTTCTCTTTAGGAAACGCGCAAGCCGGTCCGCCCCTGTTTGCACCTCATGCCATGCAGGTTCCGTGCGAGGGATTTGTGGCATTTGTGGCATAAGCTTTGCTGGGTCCGCGCCGCCGCGACCGCACGGTCGACGGCCCGAGCCGCCCGCCACCAATCCCCGACAGTCGAGACCGCGATGCCTCAGACCGCACGACCGGCGCCCCTCGACCGGACCGACGCCGCGACCGGGGCGGATCTCGCGGCCCGCCTCGTCGAGATGACGGTCGCCGATGTCCGGCAGGCGCTCGACGGCGGCGCCGTCACGGCCGAGGCGCTGACCCGCGCCTTCCTGGCGCGGATCGCCCGCTACAATCCGCGCTACAACGCGCTCATCGTGATGAACCCGCGGGCGATCGAGGACGCCCGCGCCATCGATGCCCGCCGCGAAGCCGGCGAGGCGCTGGGGCCGCTCGCGGGCGTGCCCGTCGTCATCAAGGACACGATGGACATGGCCGGCCTGCCGAGCACCGGCGGCTGGCACTACCTCTCGTCGGCCGCGGGCGGCATCGATCTGATCCCGGCCACCGACGCACCGGTGACGGCGCGGATGCGCGAGGCGGGCTGCGTCATCCTCGGCAAGACCAACGTGCCGGTGCTGAGCCATACCGGCAGCCACGCCAACGACAGCTGGGCCGGGCCGACCCTCAACCCGGCCGCCCCCGACCGCATTCCCGGCGGGTCCAGCGCCGGCACCGCCACGGCGGTGGCCGCGAGCCTCGCGGTGCTGGGGCTCGCCGAGGAGACCGGCGGCTCGATCCAGAACCCGGCCTCGGCCCAGGGGCTCGTCGGCATCAAGCCGAGCTTCGGCCTTGTGCCGAATGCGGGCGTGATGCCGCTGGCCGGCTCGACCCGCGACGTGGTCGGCCCGATCGCCCGCTGCGTCCGCGACGCCGCCCTCACCCTCGACGCGCTCGCCGGCTACAGCGCCGCCGACCCCAAGACCGTGGCGGGCATCGGGAAGCGCCCGGCGGGCGGCTACGCCGCGGGCCTCGCCCCGGACGCCCTGGCGGGTAAACGCCTCGGCCTCTACGGGCCGGGCTGGCGCGACCTGCCGCTCTCGGCCGAGGCGACCGCCCTCTACGAGCGGGCGCAAGGGGAGTTGAAAGCGGCTGGCGCGACCCTGGTGGCCGATCCCTTCGCCGGCACGGGTTTTTCCGCGCTGGCCGAGCCGACGCCGGGGCTGGTCTATTTCGACGCCCGCGGTTTCGAATCCGCCCCGTTCGACCTCCAGCTCTATCTGGAACGGATGGGGCCGGACGTGGCCTTGAGAAGCTTTGCCGCTTTTGCCGAGGCGACGCGGGGCGAGGACGCCTTCGCGCCGGGCGGCGTGCTGCACCCGATCACGAATCTCCGCCAGCTTAGCCCCTGTCTCGCCGACCCGGCGAGCCCGCCGGACCTCTCCGACTTCCTCGCCGCCCGCGAGGCCTATCTGGCGCTGTTCGACCGGGTGATGGACGCGCACGGCCTCGACGCCCTGGTCTTCCCGCAGATGCGGGCCGAGCTGCCGCCGCTGCACGGGCCGGGCACGCTGCTGGAGACCACGGTGTGCGAGATCAACATCGCCGGGCTTCCCGGCGTGACGCTGCCCGCGGGCGCCTATGCCTCCGGCGCGCCGTTCAACCTGATTTTCGTCGGGCGGATGTGGAGCGAGGGCGTGCTGCTGGCGCTCGCCTACGCCTACGAGCAGGCGACGGGCCACCGCCGCGCCCCCGCCCTCGACGCCTGAGCCGCCCCCCCGATGCAAGCGGCCCGCCCCGTCCCGCTGACCCCGGCGGCATCCTGCCTCGTGAATGCGCAAGGTGTGAATGCGCGAAGATCGGCCGCGACCGCGCGGCGATCGCGCCGCTATCCTGGCCCCGGACGCGCAAGGGGCCGGGATGCTGACCGATCATCGCCACGAGGAGATCCTCTCGCAGCTCGCCCAGACCGGGCGGGTCGGGGTCACCAGCATCGCGGCGGCGCTCTCGGTGTCGGACGAGACGATCCGGCGCGACCTGAAGATGCTGGAGGAGCGCGGCCTGCTGCGGCGCATCCACGGCGGCGCGGTGCTGCCGCGGCTCGATCAGGAGCGCCCGCTGGTGGAGCGCAGCCAGCTCAACAGCCGCGAGAAGGGGCGCGTCGCAGCGCTCGCCGAGGGGCTGGTGGAGGACGGCATGTCGATCTTCATCGACACCGGCACCACGACGCTCGCCTTCGCCCGGCGCCTGACCACCCGCAAGCTCACGGTGACGACGAACTCCATCGACATCGCCCTGCTGCTCGCCGACAGCCCGGCACGGATCAATCTGACGCCCGGCACCCTGCGGCCGAAGGACAACGCGCTCGTCGGCTACGACACCGTCGATTACGCCCGGCGCCACTTCTTCGATCTCGCGGTGATGGGCATCGCCGCCTGCGATGCCGCGCAGGGGTGGATGGATTACGAGGAGCACGAATCCGTCCTGCGCCGGGCGCTGCGCGGCCAGAGCCGGCGCCCCGTGCTGCTCGCCGATTCCCGCAAGTTCGGGCGCCAGGCCAACCTGCAGACCTTCGACCTCTCCGTGCCGCTCACCGTCGTGACCGACCGGCCGCCGCCCGAGCCCTTCGCGGATCGGTTCGCGCGCCATGACATCGACGTCATCGCGACCTGACGCGGACATCCATGCGCTTCTCGCCGCCTTCTCGGCCTGCGGCGCGACCGCGGGCGGCGGCATCACCCGGCTCGCCGCGAGCCCGGAGGACGGGCAGGCCCGCGACCTGATGCGGGACTGCCTCCGGCGCCTCGGCGCCGAGATCCGGATCGACCGGGTCGGCAACCTGTTCGGGCTCCTGCCGCTGGCGCGGAATCCGCATGCGCCCCTGGTGATGCTGGGCTCCCACCTCGACAGCCAGACCCGCGCCGGCCGCCTCGACGGCACCTACGGCGTCGCCGCCGCGATCCTCGCCGCCGAAACGCTGGCGCGGGAGGCGGCGGCCGGACGGCCGTTCTCGGCCGACCTCTGCGTGGTGAGCTGGACCGGCGAGGAGGGGGCGCGCTTCCGCCCGAGCCTGCTTGGCAGCGGCGTCTATGCCGGGCGCCGCGCGGCGGACGACGTGCTGGCGCTACGCGACGAGGCGGGCATCACGCTGGGGGCCGCGCTCGCCGCCATCGGCTATGCCGGCGCCGACGCCCCGCCGCCGATGCCGGCCTGCTACCTCGAACTCCATGTCGAGCAGGGGACGGTGCTGGAAGCCTCCGGCGCGGCGATCGGCACCGTGACCCGCAACTGGGGCGCGGCCAAGCTCGACGCGGTTTTTTCCGGCGAGCAGGCCCATACCGGCCCGACCCCGATGGAGGACCGCCGCGACGCCCTGCTCGGCGCGGCCTACGCCATCGCCGACCTTCGCGCGCTGGCCGACCGGTTTCCGGGGCGGCTGCACAGCTCGGTCGGCCGCATCGAGGTGGCGCCGAACTCCGCCAACGTCGTCCCGGCCCGCGTCGCCATCGCGGCGGAGCTGCGCTCGGCCGACGACGCGCTCCTCGCCGAGGCGACGGCGCTCGCCGAGGCCGCGTTCGAGGCCGCCGCCGCGCGGGCCGGCGTCACGGTGGCGATCCCGAGCCGGGAGTTGCGCGGCATCCGCGCCCTGCCGGGCGTGGTGAGCGACCTCGTCGCGGCCTGCGCCGAGGCCGAGGGATTGGCGTGCCGATCGCTCGACACCGTGGCGGGCCACGACGCCCTCAGCCTGCTGGACCGCTGCCCCGTGGGGCTGATCTTCGTGCCGAGCCTCGGCGGGCTCGCCCACAACGAGGCCGAGGCGACGGCCCCGCGCGACCTCGAAGCCGGGCTCGCGGTGCTGAACCGCGCCGCCCGCCGCCTGTGCCGGGCGGCCGGCTCGCCCGAGGGCGCGCTCCGGGGAGAGACCGCATGATCGCGATCGGCGCCGCATCGACCCCGTTCGAGCGCCGGGCCGAGGCGGCCATCGCGGCCATCCCCGGCTGGGCCGGGCGCCCCGGCCGCTACGCGCTCGCCGCCGCGCCCATCGCCTCGCCGACCCATCGCGCCGTCGCCGCCGATTGCCTGCGGGTCGCGATCGAGGGAGAGGCGCCCGCCTTCCTCAAGGTCTCCCACGACGACATGGCCGGCGACGTGCTGCCCTGGGCCGGGGCCGCCGCCGCGCGGGCCGCCGCCTGCGGCGTCGGGCCGGCGGTGATCGCGGCCGGCCCGGGCGTGCTGGCGCTCGAATGGCTCCCCGAGCCCTGGGCCTATGCCCGCGTCGGCGATCTCCAGCCGCACGCGGCGACGGCGTCCGTGCTCGACGCCAAGGCGCGGCTGCACGCCTCAGGGCCGCTCGGCCACGAATTCTCGCCGTTCGCGCGCGCGGCGGCGCTCGGCCGCGAGGCGAGGGCCGCGGGCGCGCCGCTCCCGGCCGACCTCGACCGGCTGCTCGCCGCCGCGGACCTCGCCCGCGCGGCGCTGGCGGCGGCGGGGGCCGATCGGACCTTCTGCCACAACGACGGCATCGCCTCGAACGTGATGCGCGATTCCGCGGGCGGGCTGCGCCTCGTCGATTTCGACCTCGCCGGCGACAACGATCCCTGGTTCGACGTCGGCGCCCTCCTCAACGAGGTCTACGAGTTCGACGCCGACCGCCGCGCCCTGATCGAGCACCGCGCCGGCACCTGCCGCGAGGCCCTGTTCGCCCGCACCCGGCTCTACGGCTTCGTCGACGACCTGATGTGGGGTTTGTGGGGAATCACGCGCGCGGTCACCTCCGGCCGCCCCGGCATCGAGTTCTTCAAGTACGGCCAATGGCGCCTCCTGCGCGCCCGCACCACCCTCGGTCACCGGGAGTTCGAGACATGGCTCCGAATCCTGTGAGTTGCCAATGAGTTGGATCGAGCACGGGGCGGGTCGCAGCCCGTCGGAACGCGCGGTGGAGGGCGTGCTCGCCCGCATCCCCGAGTGGCGGGAGCGGCCGTTGCGCTACCGCCCGGTGAGCGGGGGCATCAGCAACACCAACTGGCGCGTCTCGATCGGCGAGGCTCAGGACTTCTTCGTCAAGGTTCCGGGTCGCGGCACCGAGATGTTCATCTCCCGCGACCACGCCAACGAGGCGAGCCGCCGGGCGCAAGACTGTGGCTTCGGCCCCGCTGTGCACGGCTACCTGCCGGAAGACGGCGTCGAGATCTTCGCCTTCGTCGACGGATACCGCGCCTCGACCAATCTCGACTTCCTCGATCCCACCATTCGCCGCAATGCGGTGACGGCGTTGCGCGCCTTCAACGACGCCGCGCCCTTGCGCCTGACCAAGACCGTGTTCGACATGATCGAGGAGCACGTCGCGCAGGTGGCCGAGGTCGGCGCGCGTGTGCCCCCCGATGCCGCCTTCCTGATGCGGGGATTCGCCGAGGCCAAGGCGGCGCTGACGGCGGCCGGCCTCGACCTCGTGCCCTGCATGAACGACACGCTCGCCGGCAACTTCATGATCGGCCCCGAGGGCCGCATCATGCTGGTCGATTTCGAGTATGCCTCGAACAACGAGCGCGCCTACGAGATCGCCCTGTGGTTCACCGAGATGGCCTTCCCCGAGGCGGTCGAGCGCGAGATGATCGAGGCGTATTCCGGCCGTCTCGATCCGGCGATGGAGGCGCGCATCAACGTGCTGAAGGCGCTGGCCGACCTGAAATGGGCCACCTGGGCGATGATCCAGGAGGCCGTCTCGACGCTGGATTTCGACTTCTACAAGTACGGCACGTGGAAGCACATGCGCGCCCGCACCCAGTTCCACCATTCGGACTGGGCGCGCTGGCTGCGGCGGCTGTAAGGTCAAGCCGCGCGCCGGAACGGGATAGGGCAATCGCGCGAAGAGCGGCGCGCGGAGCGGGCTTTTCAGGACATCTGTCCTGAAAAGCATCGAGCGGAGCGAAAGCCCAAGCCCAAGCCCGCGGAGGCGGGCGCCGGCGACTGAGGCAAGTCAACAAACCAGGGCAATCGCTTCAAGCGATGGCCTTGCGGAATAGGTAGACGTGGCGGCCCTCGCCGGGAAGCGCCGCCGCGCCCTGGCGCCCGCAGATCCAGTCGCGCACCATCGCGGCCGCGATGGGCGACACCGCGGGCTTCCACAGCCAGATGTCGCGGGTCTCGTCGATGCCGTGCTCGCCGAACAGCGCGGCGGGAGCGTCGTCGCAGACGCCCACCGACCAGGCGGAGAAATCGGCGCCGAACTCCTTCACGTAGCTGATGAACTCGAACTTGATCTGCTGGACGCTGTAGGCGGTCATCGCGGGCCGCCCGTCAGGCCGGGATCGGCGCGAGGCGGCCGGGCTCGGTGCGCCGGGCCTGCGCGCGGGCGGCGCCCTGGCGCTTCTCGTCGGCCGACATCTCGGCGATGATCGCCTCCAGGGCGGTGAGCGCCGTACCGATTCCGTGGCCCGCCGCGAGCGAGAGCCACGCGAAGGCCTCGACCCGGTCGCGCGCGACGCCGATGCCGTGGGCGTAGAGATGGCCGAGCCGGGCCTGGGACGGGTAGTGCCCGGCCTCCGCCGCGCTCCGGTAGAGGGCCGCGGCACGCGCCGGGTCGGCGGGCAGGCCGTCGCCCTTGGCCAGCAGGGTGGCGAGGTTGTAGGCCGCCATCGCGTCGCCGCCCGCCGCCGCGCGCTCCAGCCAGCGCGCCCCCTCGGCCCGGTCCTGTGGAACGCCCTGTCCCATCGCCAGCATGGCGCCGACATTGGTCGCGGCCGGGCCGTGGCCCTGCTCGGCCGCGCGGCGATACCATGCAAAGGCCTGCGGCAGGGAGGCCTGCACGCCGGTCCCGCCCGCATGGAGCGCGCCGAGCCACGCCTGCGCCTCGGGGTCCCCGGCTTCGGCGAGCGGCTGGAACACCGCCAGCGCCCGGTCGTAGGCGCGGGCCTGGAACGCCGCGACGCCCTCCGCGAGGGGGGGTACGGGGGCAACGGTCTGGGCACGGCTCATGACAAAACTCATGGGTTTCTCCCGAGCGGTCAGCAACCGCGGCCCTGGGCCGTGGCGTAGAGGGGTTGGATGTCCGTCGGCATGGGCCGCGCCTGCACGCGGGCGGCGATGCGTTGCTGGAGCCAGAGGCCGGCGGCGTTGGCGGTGGGACGAGGTCCGGCGCCGGGGCCGTCGAGCGAGGCCTGCGCTGCGACGGCGCGCCTGAGCCGGGCGGCGATCTCGGCCTGCCACGTCGCCCAGGACGCTTCGAGGTCGGACGGCGCCGCGCCCGGTCCACCGAGGAGCCCGATCCGCAGCAGCGTCTGCCCGAGCGCGGTGGGCTGGAGCATCACCGCGCAGGTCTCGCCGCGCGCCTCGATCAGGACGAGGTTGGGGAAGTGGACCGCGATCACGGCCGCCTCCCCGGTGGCGAGCCGCCCGGACAGGTGAAGGCTCTCGGCACCTTCGCCGAGACGCGCGCCCTCGGCCAGCGCTTGCGCGACGAGCTTCCAGTTGGCGGAAAACTCGGCCCGCCGGGTCTCGCCCGCGAGCGCGGCGAGGCCTTGCGGCGGCGCCTCGGGCGGCTCCGCTGCGGGGTCGAGGTTGATCCGGACCAGCGGCCCCCAGGCATTCACGGCGACCGGCAGGAGCCGCTCCGGGCGCAGGCCGAGATACTGGTGCATCGCCGGGCTCGGGCCCTCCGTGCCCGCAGGCAGCACGGTGCCGTCGCGGCTGTAGCCGCAGGCGGTGAAGGAGCAGCGGGTCTTGGTCCCGGTGCGGCATTGCAGCGGCACCGCGCGGCAGCCACCGTGCTGGGCCTTGTTGAAGCGTCCGACGAGCCCGCCGTCGGCCCCGCGTTGGACATGGAGGCCGTGATGGCCGGCGGTGAAAGGAAGGAGGTCGCCGGGCGCGGGGATCTCGGCACCGAGGCCGATCGTCAGCCAAGTACGGGTCCAGACCGCGTCGTCCTCCAGTTCGGAAAAGGCCAGCGCGCGGTAGGCGGCGGGCGGCAGCAGGCGCGGGGCGGACGGGTCGAGGCTGCCTTCGAAGAAGGCGGGGTCGGCGAGGTCCCGTCCCTCGGCGCGGTGACCGAGATCGGGGCGGTCCGGCACGAAGCCGGCGGAGGAGACGGCAAGGGAGGCTGCAAGCGCCATCGGCTCATCCTGCGATGGGAGGGGACGGTGGCAGCGCCTTGGGGGGCGTCGGCACTGCCACCGCGGCTCCGCCCGAGGAACGACAGGGCGGAGCGTCCGGACGGCCCCCGCCGGAGCGGGGGCGAAAAGGTCAGGCGGGCAGCGGCTCGCCGCGCTCCGTGCGGCTGCGGTGCTCCATCGGGCTCGGGTCGTAATCGGCCCGGCCGCGATGCTTGACCGCGCTCTCCGGGGCGGCCGGCAGCGGCCCGTCCATGGCGAAGCGGTCGAGCACGTTCTTGGTCAGCCGCGAGATGTTGTTGTCGCAGTTGTTCCAGGGGAGCGAGCCGCAATAGGCGATGGAGGAGAAGGCGAAGCAGGCGCCGCCGTTCGGGGTCTCGTGATAGGCGATGTCGCCGCGCACCCGCGGATGGGTGGTGCCGTCGAGCCCCTGCTGGTTGAAGCCGAAATCCTCCATCACGAGGAGATAGGCCTCCGTGTGCCGCCCGGCCGAGGTCGCCACGGTCAGGGTGTGCGGGGGCGAGCCCAGCATCGTGTCGACGATGTCGAGTTCGAGACCCGCCGCGCCACCGCCGACGAGGCCGAAATTGCCCAGTTTCTCGTCGTAGGTGATGCCCTCGAACGCCCACGAGACGCGCTCGTCCAGACTGTCCGGCGTACGCGAGAAGTAGCTCGACACGTCGAAGCCTTCCGACGACATGCCGACGCCGGCCACCGAATGCAGGTAGCGCCCGCGGAAGCGCCACATGCCGCCGAGTTCGCCCGTGCCCTGGTGGTAGTACTCGCCGGGATCGGCGCGCCACGTGCGGATGCCGGATTCGCAGCGGCGCATCTCGGTGACGACGCCGCGGCCCTTGTCCTCGTAGCCCGGATGGTACGAGTGGACCCAGTACCACGCGTCGGCGCCCATATACATCAGCCGCCCGCCGCGCTGGGTGTAGTTGTGGAGCGCGTCGAGCTGGGTGCCGGAATTGTGCTCCGGGTGCGAGCCGGTGATGATGACGTTGTAGTTCTCGATGCGGGCGAGCCCGTCGTAGGTGATGTCCTCGTCGGTGAAGACGTCGTACTCGTAGCCCATCGTCTCCAGCCAGTAGATCAGGTGCAGGTCGGCCGGGTATTGCCACGGCGCCTGGGCGAGGAAGTGGTCGTATTTCGGCCGGATCGACAGGATCGGCCGCAGCCGCGACGAGATCGAGATGCCGGTGCCGTCGGTGTGGGTGTCGTAGATCGAGCCGCCGTATTCGCGGTGCTCGGACAGGAACATGTTCTGTTGCTGCATGATCGGCACGCGGTAGATGAACAGTTCCGCCCCGCCCGCGTTGCAGGCCACGTGCTCGTTGGCATAGGCCATGTAACTGATCGTCGGCACCATCACGGCGATCTTGGCGGTCTCCTGGCCGATGCGCGGCACCACCCAGAACGGGATGAACTCCTCGTCGCCCTCGCTCGTCGTCAGCTTGGCGGCGTAGAACCGGCTCTTCACGCCGGTCTCCGGCACGGCCCAGGCGAAGTCCGAGGTCCAGCGGGCGTCGTCCACGTCGTCGTCGTGGATGCTGATCGCGCCGTATTCCCCTGGCGCGTGCTTCCAGTCGAAGTTCTGGCCGGACCAGTTGTGGCCGGTCATGCCGCGGTTGGGGCAGTTCACCAGGGTGGCGTCGAAGCGGTAGGGGCCCTCGTCCTTGGCTGTCAGGGTGTCGATGCCGACCGAAAAATTCCAGGCGGCGACGATGCATTCGGAGAGCTTACCCGTAGGGCCGGCATTGCGCCGCTCGGTCAGGCCGGGCTGCGCGCCGGCCTTCATCATCTCGATCTCGGCGCGCGAGAGCGCCCGGTTGCACACGCGCGGGCTGTCGATCTTGCCGTTATACTTGCCGGCAAAGACCACGCCGGCCGGCTTCGACGAAGCGGCGAGCGGGTCATCCGGCGCCACCTTCTCGACATAGGCGCCGAGCGCGACGGGCACGGGGGCGTGGGCGATGGCGAGGTTCAGGCGCGCCTCCACCGGGGCGATCTCGGGATCGAGGGCGTAGACCACCTGCGGCTCGTGGTAGAGCGTGACGAGGCCGGTCGCCGCGTCGAAGGTCGCGGCGCAGAAATGCCAGGCATGGTCGCGGATCGGCACGCCGGTAGTGATCCGGTGCTCGTTGATGCGCAGTTCGAGGCAGCCGTCCTCGCCGATGAACAGGCCGTAGCCGCACTCGTTCGACCATTTGGTCACCAGCCCCTGCGGCCCGTGCTTCCAGTAGCGCGGATGGGTTTTCGGCGCCGTCGGCCAGATCCAGCACTGGAGCGTGAAGCTCTCGACGTGGAACGGCTTGGCGTCCGGCACGTAGGCGTAGGAGCCGCCGTGGATGATCTGCTTCTTGCCGGCATAGGTGCCGTTGACCGCGGCCTCGACCGGCTTGTCGATGTAGCCCGGCCCGCGCGGGTTGGTATCGCCGTTGATCATCTGGACGATCTCGACCTTGTACTCGGCCGGGCCGTCGCAATTGACGTAGAACTGGATCGTATCGCCGGGATGCACGCCGAACTTGTCGGCGTAGCCGGTCAGCCTCATGGTGGTCATCGGGTCAATCCCTCGGGGAACGTCTCTGGTCCACGCCCGCTCTCACACGCGTCCTCGCGCGGGGGGCGCCGGGCGGCGTCGGGGGCCGCCCGCTCATCGATTTGTCTCGAAAGAGTCCGGCCGGATCAGGTGATCGGCCAGTTGTCGTCCTTGCGCTTCCAGCCCTCGTGGTAGTCTTCCGGAAAGCCGTAAGTCTCGGAGAGTTCGTCGAGGCGCATGAGGAAGATCGCGTGCTGGATCTCCTGCTCGTCGGTGTAGACCGTGTCGTCGACGAAGACCGGCGGCACGCCGCGGATGCCGGACAGCCGGGCGATCCGCCACTCGGCCTCGACCTTCGTGCAGATCACGATCAGCTTGCCCTTCGGGCTCTCGCCGCGCATGCGCAGCAGCACCCGCTTGAGCACCGGGTCGGCATGGACGCCACCAGTGACCACCGTGGTGTCGCCCGGCGTCTCGCACAGCAGCACCGAGTTGCCGGCGACCCCCTTCATCGAGTCCATGCAGGCCTTGTGCGCCGCGATCAGGCGCTCGCGCTCGGGCGTGCCCTTCCTCGGGATCGGTTCCATCGTCGTCGCTCCTCGTGATCCCGGTCGCGTCGTGGCAAGCCGGGCAGGGTTGCGGGCACGCGCGGGCCGCCGGGACTTTTTCGGCAGACGGCCCGTTCCGGCGGAGATTTCGCGCCCTGCCGGAATTTATAATGAGAGTCGATGAACTCACTATATTCGGACCATAAAGTCCGAACACGGAGTATTTGGTTATTGTTCTAGACTAGATCCGCTCCGGATCGAGGGTCAAGCAGATAATTCTTCTCAGGAAACATTTTTTATGCTCAGGCCGGCGGCTCGGACACGAGCGCGGCCGGATCAGATCGTCATGTGCCGCTCGATCAGGTCGTCGGTCATCTCGGTGATCGGGCCGCGGGCGACGATGCGGCCGTTCTCCATCATCAGGAAGGCGTCGCCGAGCTTGCGCGCCACCTTGATGTGCTGCTCGGTGAGGATCAGCGTGATGCCGAACTCCTTGTTGAGCCGCCCGAGCGTCTGGCCGATCTCGGCGACGATGTTGGGCTGGATGCCCTCGGTCGGCTCGTCGAGGAGCAGGATGCGCGGGTTGGTGGCCAGCGCCCGGGCAATGGCGAGTTGCTGCTGCTGGCCGCCCGAGAGCAGCCCCGCCTTCCGGTGGAGGTTCTGCGCGAGGTAGGGGAACAGGGAGAGGCACAGCTCCGGCACGTCCTGGCGCCCGTCGGTGCGGGCGAAGGTGCCGAGCAGGATGTTCTCCTTGACCGTGAAGTGCGGCAGGATCTGGCGCCCCTGCGGGATGTAGCCGAGGCCGTACTTGGCCCGCACATGGGTCGGAGCCGTCCCGATCGGATCGCCGCCGATCCGGATCTCGCCGGAGGTGCGGTCGGTCAGGCCCATGATGGTGCGCAGCAGCGTGGTCTTGCCGACGCCGTTGCGCCCGAGCACGCACAGGCACTGCCCCTCGGGCAGGCCGAAGCCCAGATCCTTCAGGATCGGCGTCTTGCCGTAATAGGAGGTCACGCGGTCGAGGGCGAGCAGCATGCGTCAGACCTCCGTCTCGCCGAGATAGACCTCGCGGACCCGCGGATCGGCCTCGATCTCGCTGAGTTTTCCCTGCGCCAGGAAGGCGCCCATGTGCATGACGGTGACGACGTCGGCGATCTGCCGGACGAAGCCCATGTCGTGCTCGACCACGATCAGCGTGTTGGTACGCTTGAGCCGGTTGAGGAAGACGATGGTCTTCTCGATCTCGGATTCCGTCATGCCCGCCACCGGCTCGTCGAGCAGCAGGATCGCCGGGTTCTGCATCAGCACCATGCCGATCTCGAGCCACTGCGTCTCGCCGTGGGAGAGGAAGCCGGCCTCGACGTCGAGGCGGTCCTTGAGGCCGGTCAGGCTCACGACCTCGTCGAGCTTCTCCGCGAAGCCGGCGGGGCGCCGCCGCAGCATGTTGCGGAACGGGTTGACCTCGCGAGAATAGGCCACCTCGAAGTTCTGGCGCACGCTGAGTTCGCGGAACACCGCGGGCACCTGGAACTTCCGGCCGATGCCGCGCTGGGCGATCTCGTGCTCCGAGAGCGCGGTGATGTCGTCGCCGCGGAGCGTGATGGTGCCGGAGGTGGGCTTCTGGCGCCCGGTGATCAGGTCCATCGTCGTGGTCTTGCCGGCCCCGTTGGGGCCGACGAGGCAGCACAGGGTCAGCTCGGTCACCTCGAGGCTGAAGCCGTTGATGACCTTGGTGCCGCCGAAGCTCTTGTGCAGGTCGCGGATCTCGAGAACGCCCATGGGTGCCTCCCTCACTCGCCCGCCGCCGGCAGCCCGGCGGGCTCGGGCCGGGCGTGCTTGGCAGGCTGGCGCGCGACGCTGCCCAAAATCTTCTCGAGGAGCCCGGCCAGCCCCTTGGGCAGGAAGCGCACGACGACGATGAAGAAGGCGCCGAGCATGAGGAGCCACGTGGCCAGGAACTGGTCGCCGAGATAGCTCTGGCCGCCCTGGATCAGGAAGGCGCCGAGGATCGCGCCCAAGAGCGAGAGCCGCCCGCCGATCCCGGCCCAGATCACCATGCCGATGCTGAAGGTGGTGTCGAGCTGCGCCGGCGAGACGTACTGGATCAGCATTACCCACAGGCAGCCCGCGAGCGCGGCGATGAAGCCGGAGATCGCGTAGATGCAGGTCTCGTAGAGGGCGACGTTGTAGCCGAGGAAGCGCACCCGTTCGGGATCGCCGCGCAGGGCCTGCACCACGAGGCCGAACTTGCTTTGCGTCAGCAGCTTGGCGCCGACCGTGACGGCGACGAGCCCACCGCAGACGATCCAGTAGGCGGTCTTCCCGTAGGGGTCGATGTCGGTGCCGAACACGCTGAGCGGGGAGGGCGGCGAGATGCCGTTGGCGCCGTTGGTGTAGGGCTGCATGTCGAGGATCAGCGTGGCGAAGGCCGAGAGCATCGCCAGCGACATGATCGCGAAGAACGGCCCCGAGACGCGGGCACGGAACATCAGCGTGCCGAACACGACGTAGAACAAAGTCGGCACGACGAGTGCCAGCAGGATGCCGCCGCCCGTGCTCCAGAACGGCTGCCAGAACCAGGGCAGGTGCTCCAGGCTGTTGTTGAGCATGAACGGCGGGATCGGGTTCGAGTCCGGATCCTGCGACTGCATCTGCATGGTCATCGCCATGCCGTAGGCCGCGAGCCCGAAGGCGATGCCCTGGCCGAGATTGAGGATGCCGCCGAACCCCCAGCACAGGCTGATCGAGAGCGCCAGCATCCCGTAGATGCCGTAGACGGCGAACTGGTTGAGCAGGAAGCCGTCGGTGACGAAGACCGGGATCAGGGCGATGCCAACGAAGAACAGGCCGTAGACCGCCCATTGCGCCGGCTTGCTGTGATAGAGGTTCTGCGTCGTCGTCATCGGACAAGACACTCTGCGGACGGCGAGGAGGGGAGGAAGCCGGAAACCGGCTCCGTCGGCGCGGCGCTCATCGGCGCGACCTTCATCGCCGGGCCTTGGCGACCGCGAACAGGCCGCGCGGGCGGAAGCGCAGGAAGACGACGATCAGCACGTAGAGGAGGAAGCGGGCGAAGGTGTCGTTGGTCAGGAAGGCGAAGACCGACTGGAGTTCGCCGGTCAGCCCCGCCGCCGCGACGCTCCCCAGAAGCGTGCCGCCGCCGACCACCACGACGAGGAAGGCCTGCACCACGTAGGCCGTGCCCATGGTCGGCAGGACGATGGCGAGCACCCCGAACAGGGAACCGGCGAGCCCGGCGAGCCCGGCGCCG
Organism: Methylorubrum rhodinum; assembly: GCF_014199935.1. Taxonomy (GTDB): domain Bacteria; phylum Pseudomonadota; class Alphaproteobacteria; order Rhizobiales; family Beijerinckiaceae; genus Methylobacterium; species Methylobacterium rhodinum. Next base: position 129,597 of record NZ_JACHOP010000003.1, on the reverse strand, counting down.
ATGGCGAAGGTCGTCATGTAGACCCGGTCGGCGTTGATGCCGAAGGAGGCGGCCATCTCCTTGTTCTGCATGACGGCCCGCACCTGCATGCCGAAGCGGGTGCGGTAGAACAGCCATGCGGTCGCCGCGACCACGAGCGCGGTGATGCCGATCACGACGAGGCGGAACACCGACAGGCTGGCGAACCCCACCTCGACGTTGCTCTGGAAGATCTCCGGCACGGCGATGTATTTCGGGTCCGAGCCGAAGATCAGCCGCACGCCCTGCATCAGCACCAGCGAGACGCCCCAGGTGGCGAGCAAGGTGTCGAGCGGGCGGTTGTAGAGGTAGCGGATCAGCCCGCGCTCGATAGCGAGCCCGATCAGCGCCACCACCGCGAACGAGGCGGGCAGGCAGAGCAGGAACGGCAGGCCGAGGAAGGATTGCAGGGCGTAGGAGGTGTAGGCGCCCAGCATGATGAACTCGCCGTGGGCCATGTTGATGACCCCGACGGTGCCGTAGATGATCGTCAGCCCGATCGCGGCGATGAGCCAGATGCTGGCGATGCTGGCGCCGAGGACCAGGGCGTTGGCGAATGGGGCAATGTCGAGAGACGTCACGGGACCTCCGTCGGGTGGTCCCGGCCGCGGCGCCCGCGGCCGGAAAGGGGCGCGGAACAGCGTCAGATGACGTTCTTGCGGCTCTTGCCGTCCGGGGCGACGAGGCCGGCTGCGGTGCATTTGCCGGCATTCGGGTAGATCGAGTACGGGTCGGGCGCGACGTGCTCACGCGCCTCCGAGACGATCTTGAAGCTGCCGTCCGCCTGGCACTGGCCGATCTTGGGCTTCAGCCACGAGTTGAAGTTGTCGCCGTCGATCCAGATCAGGCCTTCCGGCGAGACCGCGTCCTCGACCCGCACGCCGCCGCTGACGTCGCGGATCATGCGCGAGGTGACCTCCTCGACGTTGCCGGTCTTCTTGATCGCGGCTTCGAGGCCGGCCTTGAACACGTAGGCCGAGAGGTAGGTCTCCTCCATGTTGTAATGGGTGGAGCCGTTCTTGCCGTACTTGCTCTTGAGGAAGCTCTCGACGAACTTCTGGTTGGTCGGGTTGTCCAGCGACTGGAAATACGGTGCCGAGAGGAAGTGGCCGGCACCGAACTCCGCGCCCATCGCCTTGGTCTCGATCTCGCCGGTGGTCAGCGAGGCGATCGGCATCGAATCGACCTTGAAGCCTTCCTGCTTGAACTGCTTGTGGAACGCGATGTCCGAGGCGCCGACCACGGTCGAGAAGATGAAGTTCGGCTTGGCATCGCGGATCTTGCCGAGCACGGGGCCGAACTCCGAGCTGCCGAGCGGGATGTACTCCTCACCGACCAGCTCGCCGCCGGCCTCCTGGAGCCAGATCTTGGCATTCTTGTTCGATTCCTTCGGCCAGACATAGTTCGAGCCAACGAAGAAGACCTTCTTGCCGAAGTTCTTGACCATATACGGAATCAGGTCCTTCGAGTGCTGGTTGGCCAGCGGACCGGTGCAGATCGTGTTCTGGGTGCATTCGGCACCCTCGTAGCAGGTCGGATAGTAGAGCAGGCTGTTCTGCGACATCACCACCGGCAGGATCGCCTTGCGGCTGGCCGAGGTGTAGCAGCCGAACAGGGCGATCACCTTCTCGCGGATGATCAGTTCCTTGGCCTTCTCCGAGTAGACGTTGAAATCGGACTTGGCATCGACGATCACCGGCTGGATCGGATGGCCGGCGATGCCGCCGCTCTTGTTGATCTCGTCGATCGCGTACTGCATCACCAGGGTAGAATCCTCCTCCGGGACGGCGAGCTGGCCCGTGAGCGAGAACAGCAGCCCGACCTTGATCGGCTCGCCCTTCTTGAGCGTCGCGCCCCAGGCCTCGCGGGCGGTCGGGAGCCAGAGATGCGGCGCAGCGATCGCCGCCGCCGCGAGCGAAGACCGCTTCAAGAGATTGCGACGCGTGAGGTCCATGTCCGTCACCTCGAATTTTGGGCGATTGCCTGGATTTTCATCGCTCTGCCGATGAAATCTGCAAGAGATCGAAACTCATCTTGCCGTCGAACGCTACGGCGGGTTTTCGCACTGCGTCAAGGGTGATTTTCTTTTCGAGACAGATTTTTTCTCAAGGGGCAACGAACCCGCAGGATCGGCGGCTCACGACGGTGCCTGTGGCATCCTTGCAAGCCGAATGCCTCAGATACCAAAAATCCCAATTACGCTGTTGACCGCATATCGGAATCGATGCCAGCCTTGTAACGACGGAAGTTATTGGTCAAAAATTGCGCAGTAGTGCAGTTTTTTGCCAACCTGCCTCCGGAATGAACTGCCCGTCCGGCAGGCCTGGATTGTGGCAGTTTCAAATTATAACCAGAAATCAAACATCCACCAAAATACCGCTCACGGTTGGTTTCGCTCGAGGCCACGGATCGCGGCAGGCCCGTTTTGTGCGTCGCACTCGACGGATCCGGCCAAGATCTTCCAAGTCTTGATCGAGGCCGGTGCAACAAGGGGACAGGACGATGCGACGCGACGGACAGGGGGCCCGGCGGCGGCACCCGCGATCAGGGACGAGGGGCAAGACGGCCGGGCTGCTCCTGGCCGCAGGCCTCGCCCTCGGTGGGCCGGGCGCGCAGGCGCAGCAGGCCTCGCCCGTGGGTCAGTTCAACGACCAGACCCAGCCGCGCACCGATCCCGCCATCGCCGCCAAGCCCGGCGACCCCGTCCGCGTCGGACCGCTCGCCCCCTGGGCCACCGACATGGCCGCCCGCGGGCTCACCTTCGACATCAACATCTACGACTTCTACCAAGCCAACCCCACCGCCGGCCTGCGCCGCGGCGAGCAATCGAACTCGGCCTACTTCGTCCTCTCGATGAACGCCGACATGCAGCGGCTGGCCAACATCGCGGGCGGCACGATCAAGTTCACCCAGACCTTCTTCGGCCTCGTGCGCAACCTCAACATGGCCGCCGACATCGGCGACACCACGGTCGGCTACCAGCCGCCCTACACCCCCAACAACAACCGCCTGTCGCTGCTCACCTACGAGCAGAAGCTCCTCGACGACCGCCTCGTGATCGAGCTCGGCCGCACCCACCCGGACCGCTACTACGGTCTGCCGCCGTGCAACTCGATCAATTCCTGCTTCCAGGACCTGTTCTACTTCAACGCCGGCTTCACCTCGCCGCTGTTCGCGGTCTGGGGCGCCAACGTCGCCTACCAGATGTCGCCCACCAGCTACATCCAGGCCGGCGCCTTCACGGTGAACCCCAACACCAACGTGCTCTCGGGCTACGACTGGGGCTACGAGCGCATCTCGGGCGCTCTCGTCATGACCGAGATCGGCACCAAGACCACCTACGCCACCCATGCCTATCCCGGCCGCGTCTCGCTCACCGGCTTCGTCAACACCGCCGACCACGACGACAACTTCAAGACCGTGTTCGGCACCTCCAAGGGCCTCAACCCCGGCGATCCGGTTCTGCAGAAGTCCGGCACCTCGGGCGTCGTGCTCACCGGCACCCAGACGGTGTGGCGGGCCGATGCCGGGCTGATCACCAAGGGCGACGTGAACCTGCACCCCACCGCGATCTCGCTCTACACCGGCACCGGCTACGCCTTCGACCCGACGATCCCGATCCGCTTCAACTCGTTCTTCGGCGTTCTGCTGGAGGCCCCCGACCAGAGCCGGCCCAACGACACCTACGGCCTCAAGGTCAACTGGCAGCGCCTCAACGAGAACTACACCCAGTTCCTGGCCGACGCGAACTTCATCTCCGGCGGCTCCGGCGCCCCGTATTCGCGCGACAAGCTGATCTTCGAGGCCAATGCGCACCTCGACATCGGCAAGGGCGTGATCCTCGAGCCCGTCGTCCAGTACGTCGTCAACCCGAACTCGTTCTGGAACCCCTACACGGCGCGCCGCGCCAAGGACGGCTTCTACGGCGGCTTCACCCTCGTCGTGCCGCTCGGAACCCTGCTCGGCCTCGCGCCGGGCTGATCGCCCGCGCGTCGCGCCGTCATCTGACACCAACCGGCGATGACGGTGACTCATCGCCGGTTGCCCCCGCGACTGCGGGGCGGCGGGCCCCGCCGAGCGCACGGAACAGGACCATCGGTCCTGTTCCGTGCAGACTGGTATGACATCGTCGCAGGGCGATCGCAGAGCGCGATCGCCCTGTCCGTTTGGGAGCCATCGCGCGCGACCCATCGTCGGCGGCGGCGATCGAAGCGGCCCTGCGCGGCCATCTGGCCGGAGCCTTGCTCCGACGTCGCGACGTTGCGGCGGCCGCAAATTCGGCGCGGTCGACCTGCCTAACGTCGAGGCACGATGGCCCGCTCGCGGGCACGAGGAGTTGGCGTGACGCTTCCCCGAATCCTGACGCTCGAGAGCCTGCGCACCCTCTACGCCGCCGGCACGCTGACGCCGCTCGATGTCGCGGAGGCGGTCGCCGACCGCATGGAGGCCTGGGCCGACCCGGCCGTGTTCATCACCGCCGTGCCGCGGTCCGACCTCGCCGCCGCGGCCCGCGCCCTGATGGAGCGGCACCCGCAGCCGAACTCCCTGCCGCTCTGGGGCGTGCCCTTCGCGGTCAAGGACAACATCGACGTCGCCGGCCTGCCGACCACCGCCGCCTGCCCGGCCTTCGCCTATCGACCGGACGCCGACGCCCACGTCGTCGCGCGGCTGAAGGCGGCGGGCGCGCTGGTGACGGGCAAGACCAATCTCGACCAGTTCGCCACCGGCCTCAACGGCACCCGCTCGCCCTACGGCGCACCGCGCAGCGTGTACTCGCCGGAGCACATCTCCGGTGGGTCGAGTTCGGGCTCGGCAGTGGCCGTGGCGGCGGGGCTCGCCGCCTTCGCGCTCGGCACCGACACCGCCGGCTCGGGCCGGGTGCCCGCGGCCTTCAACAACCTCGTCGGCATCAAGCCGACGCCGGGCCTGCTCGGCACGTCGGGCCTCGTGCCGGCCTGCCGCAGTCTCGATTGCATCAGCGTCTTTTCCGCTTGCGTCGCCGATGGCCTCGCGGTGCGGCGCATCGCCGAAGGGGTCGATCCGGCCGACGCCTTCTCGCGGACCATCCCGCCGGTCGCCCTGCCGCGGGCGCCGCGCTTCGGCGTGCTGACCGGAGCCGAGCGGGAGTTCTTCGGAGACACCGAGACCGAGCGGCTCTACGAGGCGGCGGTCGAGCGTTTCGCGAGCCTCGGCGCCACGCCGGTCCCGTTCGACTACGCCCCCTTACGCGAGATCGCGGCGCTCCTCTACGGCGGTCCCTGGGTCGCCGAGCGGCTCGCGGCGGTGGAGGACTTCTTCGCCGCCAACGCCGACGCCTTCGATCCGAGCGTGCGGGCGATCGTCGAGTCGGCCAAGGGGTTCAGCGCCGTCGACGCGTTTCGCGGGCGCTACCGCTTCGAGGCCCTGAAGCGGCGCGCGGAAGCGATCTTCGCGGATGTCGATCTGCTGCTCCTGCCGAGCGCGCCGACGACCTACACGGTCGCCGCGATGCGCGACGACCCAATCACGCTCAACAGCCGGCTCGGGCTCTACACCAACTTCGCCAACCTGCTCGGGCTCGCGGCCATTGCCGTGCCCGCGGGCTTCCGCGCGGACGGTCTGCCGGCCGGGGTGACGCTGATCGGGCCGGGCGGCAGCGACGACGCGCTCGGGCCCTTCGCCGACGCACTCCATCGCGGCGCCGCCTGCGGCGCGGGGCTCGACCGGGCGGCGTCCTTTCCCGCGGTCGCGCCTCCCGAACCGGAGGGCATTCCGCTCGCCGTGGTGGGCGCCCACCTCTCCGGCCTGCCGCTGAACGGCCAACTTCGCGAACTCGGCGCCCGGCTCGTCGGGCCGGCCCGCACGGCGGGCGATTACCGCCTCTACGCCCTGCCGGGGACCCAGCCGGCCAAGCCCGGCCTCCTGCGCGATCCCAACTACGAGGGGCCGGGGCTCGACATCGAGGTCTGGACGCTGGCGCCGGCCGCCTTCGCCCGCTTCGTCGCCGCGATCCCGGCGCCGCTGGGCATCGGCCGCGTGACGCTTGCCGACGGCCGCGCCGTCAGCGGCTTCCTGTGCGAGGCCTACGCCGTCGCGGGGGCCGAGGAGATCACGGGCTACGGCGGCTGGCGCGCCTACCTCGCCCGCGCGGGCGGGTGAGGCACGGGCACGCGCGCTTCCTGCGGGCGAAGGCCCGACGCCTTGGCCTGCGCACCCGCGAGGACGAGCCGCAACACGGCGCGGAGGACGGCGGTGATCCGATGCATCGCGGGCATTCCTTCGGGCGGCCCCTTGCCGCGCGGCGAGCGCGGCAAGTCCCGGGCCACGCGAGGCTCTACGCGTCGAGGATCGCGACGAGGTCGCCGCCGCGGAGCGTCCGGCCGGGCTGGGTCCGGATCTCGCGGACGCGGCCGGCGACCGGGGCGGCGACCGGCACCTCCATCTTCATCGATTCGAGGATCGCCACGGTCTGGCCGGCGGCGACGGCCTCTCCCTCACTCACAAGAAGCTTCCAGACATTGCCCGGCACCGTCGTGGGCACGCCCACGCAGCCCGCGGGAATCTCGCCGGCCTGCGCCATCGGGCCCTCGTCGGTGACGAAGCTGTCGAGCCCTTCCGCCTTCCAGCGCTCGCGCTCGGCGTCGAAGGCCGCCTGCCGCCGGGTTCGGGCGGTCTCGATCTCGGCGGCGTTGTCCGCGAGCATGGCGCGATGCGCGGCGTAGGAGAACGTCGCCTCCTCGATCCGAACCGGATAGGCCCCGTGCGGAAAGGCGGCGCGGGCTTCCGTGAGTTCGTCGTGCGAGACGGGGAAGAAGCGGATGCGGTCGAACGGCCGCAGCAGCCACGGGTGGCCGGGGACGAATTCGCGGGTGGTGCGCCACGTGTTCCAGATCTGGATCGTGCGGCCGAACAGCTGGTACCCGCCCGGCCCCTCCATGCCGTAGATGCACATATAGGCGCCGCCGATGCCGACCGCGTTCTCCGGGGTCCAGGTGCGGGCCGGGTTGTACTTGGTGGTGACCAGCCGGTGGCGCGGATCGACCGGGGTGGCGACCGGCGCGCCGAGATAGACGTCGCCCAGCCCCATCACGAGGTAGCTCGCATCGAACACCGTTCGCCGCACGGCGTCCTCGTCGGGCAGGCCGTTGATGCGGCGGATGAACTCGATGTTCGACGGGCACCAGGGCGCATTGGGGCGCACCAGTTCCTGATATTTGCGCATGGCGAGTTCGGCTTGCGGGTCGTTCCACGACAGCGGCAGGTGGACGACACGGCTCGGGACGCTGACATCCTCGGCGGCCGGCAGGCCGGCCTCGATCTCCCGGAGCAAGCCGAGGAGATGCGGGCGGGGCAGGGCGGTGCCGTCGTAGTGGATCTGGAGCGAGCGGATGCCCGGCGTCAGGTCGATCAGGCCGGGGAGGCGAGCGGCGCGCACGGCCTCGGCCAGCAGATGCACCCGCAGCCGCAGGCCGATGTCGAGGGCCATCGGGCCGTACTCGACGAGAAGGTTGTCGTCGCCCTGGCGGCGATAGGCAACCGGGACCGGGCCGGAGGAGTCGCTGGCGAGGATAGGGGCACCGCGCGCAAACCCTCCCCCCTTCGCGGGGGAGGGTGCCCGCGGAGCGGGCGGGAGAGGGGTCGGCTCCGCACTATCCGGAAGCGGCGCTCCCCTCTCCCGACCCCCTTCGGGGGCCACCCTCCCCCGCAGAGGGGGGAGGGTTTCTGTCGGTGTCTCGTCCGCCGGCCGCGCCTCCGGCCGGAACCTGACCGTATCCCCCGGCCGCAACTGGCCCATCTTCCACAGCTCGTCCCGCGCGATCACCGCCGGGCAGACGAAGCCGCCCAGGCTCGGGCCGTCGGGGCCGAGCAGGATCGGCATGTCGCCGGTGAAGTCGATGGCGCCGATGGCGTAGGCGTTGTCGTGCAGGTTCGAGGGATGCAGGCCGGCCTCGCCGCCGTCGGGGCGGGCCCAGCGCGGGGTCGGGCCGATCAGGCGCACGCCGGTGCGGGCGGAGTTGAAGTGGACCTCGTAGGCCGCCGAGAACAGGTCGGCGATGTCCGCCTCCTGGAAGAAGTCCGGCGCGCCGTGCGGGCCGTAGAGGACGCCGATCTCCCATGCGTGGGTCAGCAGTGCCGGCTCCGGCGCAGAGGCCGCGACCTCCGGCGCCTCGCCGCAATGGAGCACGTCGCCGGCCTTCAGCACGCCGGTGGCGTGGCCGCCAAAGGCGCCGAGCGCGAAGGTGGCGCGCGAGCCGAGCACGACGGGCGCGGCAAAGCCGCCGCGCAAAGCCAGATAGGCGCGCTGGCCCGGCCCCTCGATCGGACCAACCGCGAGCGTCTGCCCCGCCGCGACCGCGAAGGCGCGGCCGTGCGGCTGGGGCTCCCCGTCGAGGCTCGCCCTCATGGCCGCACCCGAGAGCGCCACCACGGCGTCGGTGTGGAAGCGCAGCGTGGGCCCTGAGACCGTGAGTTCGAGGGCGCAGGTGTCGCCGTCGTTCCCCACCAGCGCGTTGGCGTGGCGGAAGGAGCGGGCGTCCATCGGACCGCTCGGCGGCACGCCGACCTCCCATAGGCCCAGCCGCCCGGGCAGTTCCTGAAGGCTCGATTGCGGGCCGGGCAACAGCACCTCGATGCTGCGCGGGCGGTAGGCGAGGTCGCGCAGAGCGGTCGTCGCGACGCGCCCGCTGGCGAAGAGATCGGAGGCCGCGATGGTGCGCAGGTAGTCGAGATTGGTCTCGATGCCCGACACCGCCGTCTCGGCGAGCGCCGCCTTGAGCGCCGCGATCGCCGCCGGCCGGTCATCGCCGGTGACGATGATCTTGGCGAGCATTGGATCGTAGAACGGCGTCACCTCGGTGCCGGTGGCGATCCAGCCGTCGATGCGGGCCGACTCCGGAAACCGCACCTCGGTCAGCAGCCCGGCGCTCGGGGCGAAGTTGGCGTGCGGGATCTCGGCGTAGAGCCGGGCCTCGATCGCGGCGCCCTGCGGGACGAGCGTCCCGGCCTCTCCGATCGGGTCCTCGCCCGCGGCCTGGCGCACCATCCATTCCACGAGATCGATGCCGAACACCGCTTCCGTCACCGGATGCTCGACCTGGAGCCGGGTGTTCACTTCGAGGAACGAGAAATCCTCGCGCTGGGGATCGTAGATGAACTCGACCGTGCCGGCGGAGGCATAGGCGACGCTCGTAGCCAGCGCCACCGCCGCGGCGTGGAGGCGGGCGCGCACGGCATCCGAGAGGCCCGGAGCCGGCGTCTCCTCGATCACCTTCTGATTCCGGCGCTGGAGCGAGCAGTCGCGCTCGCCGAGCGCGACCACGCGGCCCTTGCCGTCGCCGAAGATCTGCACCTCGACGTGGCGGGCCTGCGCCACGAAGCGCTCCAGATAGACGCGGGCATCGCCGAAGCTGGCGCGCGCCGTGCGCTCGACCGCGGCGAAGCGCTCGGCCAGCTCTTCGCCTGAGTGGCAGAGCTGCATCCCGATGCCGCCGCCGCCCGCCGTGCTCTTGAGCATGACGGGATAGCCGATGGTCTCGGCCGCGCCGAGTGCCGTATCGACGTCCGGCAAAAGATCGGTGCCGGGCAGGAGCGGGACGCCGCTGGCCTTGGCGAGATCGCGGGCGGTGTGCTTGAGGCCGAAGGCGCGCAGGTGCTCCGGGCGCGGCCCGATGAAGACGATGCCCTCCGACGCCAGCCGCTCGGCGAAGCCGACGTTTTCCGAGAGGAAGCCGTAGCCGGGGTGCACCGCCTCTGCGCCCGTCGCTTTGCAGGCGGCGATCACGGCCTCGACGTCGAGATAGCTCTGCGCGGCGGGCGCGGGCCCGAGCCGCACGGCCTCGTCGGCGGCGAGCACGCCGGGGGTGAAGCGGTCGGCGTCCGAATAGACGGCGACCGACGCGATGCCCATGCGCTTCAAGGTGCGCACGACGCGGGCGGCGATCTCGCCGCGGTTGGCGACCAGGACCTTGCGGAACATGCGGATCAGCCCTCGCGCACCGTCACGCGGATCAGCGTGGGGTTGAAGCCGTTGCAGGGGTTGTTGATCTGCGGGCAGTTCGAGATCACGCAGATCACGTCCATCTCGGCCTTGAGCTCGACGTAGTCACCGGGCGACGAGACGCCGTCGACGATGGCGAGCCCGCCGTCCTGCTCGATCGGCACGTTCATGAAGAAGTTGATGTTCGGCACGATGTCGCGCTTCGACAGGCCGTATTTCGCCACCTCGATGCAAAAATTCTCGCGGCAGGCGTGGAGATACTTCGTGGCGTGGCCGAAGCGGACCGTGTTGCTCTCGCAGGAGCAGGCCCCGGCGGAGGTGTCGTGGCGCCCGCAGGAATCGGCGGTGACGGTGAGCATCACCCGGCCCTCGTTCGACATCACCCGCGTGCCGGTGGTGACGTAGGCCGCGCCCTGCGCGCGCACGGTGTCCTGCGAGGAGTAGCGCTCGGTGAGGTCGTCGGCGCGGTAGAACAGGGTGTCGATCGCCTGGCAGCCTTGGCTGTCCTCGATGCGGATGATCTGGCCGGCCTTCACCAGCGTGGAGAACGGGGCCTGCGCGGGCACGACCTGATCGAAGAGCGCGGTCACGGAGTCGGTCATCGGGCTCGCTCCCTTTAGAGGCCGGCGAAGGCGTTGTTCTCGAAGCCGCGCACGGCCTCGATGGTGGCAGTGCGGCAGAGGTCGTCCGCGGCGGGCTGCGGTGCACGGAAGCGGGTGATCGCGACCGGGTTCGGGGCGTAGGCGGGCGCCGGATCGAGAGGATGCGGGCAGTTCGAGAGCGCCACCGTCAGGTCCATCTCGGCGCGCAGGTCCACGAAATCGCCCGCCGCGCGGCCGGCCTCGTTCCAGGCCAGCCGCCCCTCCGGCCCGACACTCACGGGGGCGAAGAAGGTGATGCAGGCCGGAATGTCGCGCCGCTCAAACCCACTTTTCAGGGCGGCGAGCACGAAGTTGTCGCGGGTGTTGCGGTGGGGGCCGCCCGGATAGCGGGCCGCGTTCGAGGCGGTGTTGGAGCCGCCCATCAGCGCGTCGTGCGCAGCGCAGGAATCCTCGACGAGCGAGAGCATCACTCGGCCCATGTCGGAGAACAGCACCCGGCCTTTGCGGAGTGCGGCGGTCCACTGCACCTTCACGGTGTCGGCGTAATTCAGCCGCTCGCTCGGGTCCTTGGCCGACCACGCCACGAGGGCGACGCTCGACGGGCCGTGGTCGAGGGCGATCCGCAGGGCCTCGCCGGCCTTGAGCGCAGTGGTCCAGTACCAGCCGCCGGGCACCGTCTCGCGGTGGAGGATCGCCGCCTCGTCCAGCGGCACGCCGCCCCGCGGGCTCGGGCCCGGCAGGGCGCGGGGGGCGTGGCCTTGGCCCGCCCGCTTCAGCTCTTCGTAGCGGCGGCGGTTTTCCGCGATGACGCTCTCGTCCGACATGCTCGTGTCTCCGATGAATCCGGGTCGTCCCGGCACTGGAGCCCTGTCGCGGCCGGGCCGTCCCAGCGGGCGTTTTTCGGGTTTCGGCGATCCCTCATCCCACCCATCCCCCTCATCCTGAGGTGCCGGAGCGAAGCGGAGGCCTCGAAGGAGGGCTCCAGAAGTCGCGCGGCGGGCTGGAGCCCTCCTTCGAGGCTGCTTCGCAGCACCTCAGGATGAGGGGAGTGGGTGGGATGGGGTTACGGGGTCGTGGGCGCCTCGTAGAAGGCGAAGAGCTTGCGGGCCGGCTCGACGATCTCCCAGGTGCCGGTGAAGCCGGCGGGCGAGACGAAGGCGTCGCCGGCGCGGAAGGTGGTCTGTGCGCCGGCCTCGTCGGTGACGACGATCACGCCTTCGAGGAGGTGGCAGAACTCGCTCTCGGTGAAGACGACCCGCCACGTGCCCCGCTCGGCCGCCCAGGAGCCGGCGGAGAAGCGCCCGTCCTCGCTGGTGAAGTGGAGCGTGGCGGTCTGGACCGGATCGCCCGCAAGGATGCGCTCCGGTGCCGGCCGGTAGGTCGAGGGTTCGGCGGCGGAGGTCGCGAAGGCGATGACCTTCTTCATCGGGGTCTCCGCCTAGAACAGGTGGCTGTAGCGCTCGATCTCCCACGGGCTCACCGTGAGATGATAGGCGTTCCACTCGTCGCGCTTGTAGCGGATGAACTCGTCCCGCAGGCCCGCCCCCAGGGTCTTCTCGACCAGGGGGTCGGCGGCGAAGGCTTCGACGGCTTCCTGAAGGGTCTGGGGCAGGAAGCCGATGCCGCGCGCGCGCCGCTCGCCGTCGCTCAGTTCGTAGAGGTTGTCCTCGTTGGGCTCGCCCGGATCGATCCGCTCGCGCACGCCCTCCAGTCCCGCCGCGAGCACCAGGGCGGCGGCAAGGTAGGGGTTGACCGCCCCGTCGGCGTTGCGGCTCTCGCAGCGCCCGCCGCCGGCCGGCACCCGCACCGAGTTGGTGCGGTTGTTCGAGCCGTAGGAGTTGAACACCGGCGCCCAGGAGAAGCCCGCCATCGCCCCCTGGCGCACGAGGCGCTTGTAGCTGTTCACGGTGGGCGCGAAGGCGGCGCAGAGCGCGCGGCCGTGGCGCAGCACGCCGCCGATGAAGTGGTAGCCGGTCTCGGTGAGCCCCAGGCCGCGGGGATCGTCGCCCGGCGCACAGGCGAACAGGTTGCGGCCGGTCTCGATGTCGGCGAGCGACATGTTGAAGTGGGCGCCGTTGCCGGTGCGGTCGGCGAAAGGTTTGGGCATCATCGTGGCGATCAGCCCTTCCTCCTTCGCGTAATGCTTGGTCATCATGCGGAAGAAGGTCAGCCGGTCGCACATCGTCAGCGCGTCGGCGTATTGGAAGTCGAACTCGAACTGGCCGTTGGCGTCCTCGTGGTCGAAGGAATAGAGGTCCCAGCCGAGGTCGTTGATCGTGGTCGCGACCTTGTCGAGCCAGGAGAAGTTGTCGACGAAGCCGCGCACGTCGTAGCAGGGCTTCACCAGCTTATCGTCCGGCACCGGCGTGTGCAGCGAGCCGTCGGCGGCCTGGCGCAAGAGAAAAATCTCGCACTCGATGCCGAGGTTGAAGCCGAAGCCCATGGCCTCGGCCTGCTTCAGCACGTTCTTCAGCGCGACGCGGGTCGAGAGCGGGTAGGGCTTGCCCTGGAAGGTCAGGTCGGCCGGCGCCCAGGCGAGCTTGGGCTCCCAGGGCAGCGGGATGACGCGGGAGAGATCGGGGACGGAGGCCAACTCGTCCTCGTTCGGGGCCTGCCCCAAACCGTCGAGGGCATAGCCGGTGTAGCGCTCGGAGCCCGCCGCCATCTGCGGCAGGTGGTCGAGCGGCACCACCTTGGCCTTCTGCGCGCCGTGGATGTCGACATAGGCGCCGATGACGTATTTCACGCCTTTGCTGCGCAGGTCGTCCTGCACGGCGCGGATGGCCGGATCGATGTCGGTCGCGTGGCCCATGGTTCAGGCTCCTTGGCGGGGGACGGCCGGGCCGTCGTAGGAATGGGGAAGGGGCGGGGTCTCGGTCAGCCCGCGGCGGACGAGCGCCGACAGGTCCTCGACCATCCAGGCGAACAGCTCGGCACCCTCGGCGGCATTCGCCTGCGAGGGCGAGCCGGTGACGCCGTTGCGGCTGGTGCGGTTGACCGGGTGGGCGAACACCAAGCCCCCGGTGCGGTCCGGGTCGTCGGACTCCGCGATGCGGTCCTCGCGCACCAGGGCGGGGGCCACGGCCTGCATCAAAGCGGTCTCGGCCCGGTTGGCGTGCCAATCCTCGGCGTCGGCGAAATGGGCGGCGCGCACCCGCTCGCTGACGGTCGCGGTGTTGACGAGCGCCACCATCAGGTCGTCATGGGCGGCGCGCAGGAGTTCGACGGCGCAGCGCAGGGGCGCGGCGTTGGTGACGTGCGCGTTGACGAGGAACAGGCGGCGCACACCCGAATGATAGGCCTGCGCGCCGATCTGGCGGACCAGATCGGTCATCAGGAGCGGATCGAGGGCGAGGGTGCCGGGCCAGCGCCGGGAATGGCCGAGCGAGCAGCCGTAGGGCAGCGTCGGCAGCATCGGAACGCCCGTGCGGGCCGAGACCGCCCGGCAGACTTCATCGGCCAGCACGAAATCCATGCCGCAGCCGAGATGCGGCCCGTGCTGCTCGGTGGCGCCGATGGGGAGCAAAGCGGCCTGCGCGGCTCCCGCGAGATCGCCGGGGATTTCCTCCCACGTACGCTCGGACCAGAGAACGGCGGTGTTCATTCGACCTCGTCCCCCACGCTCGCCATGCGGGTGACCATGTCGAGGCTCCCCAGGTCGGCCGGGCCGTCGGCCTCGGCCTCCGCCGGGTGGATCAGCGCGTCGAGCCGGGCGCGGGTGGCGCGGAACTCGGGCGTGAGCATCTGGCCCGGATGGCGGGGGCGCGGCACCGGCACCTCGATCAGCTCCTCGACCTCGCCGGGATGGGCCTTCAGGACGAGGATGCGGTCGGCCAGCGTCACCGCCTCGTCGAGGTCGTGGGTGATGAAGACGATGGTGATGTCGATCTTGCGCCAGATCTCGATCAGGTAGGCCTGCATCCGGGCGCGCGACTGGGCGTCCAGCGCCGAGAACGGCTCGTCCATCAGGAGGATGCGGGGCCGCATGGCGAGCGCGCGGGCAATCGCCACGCGCTGCTTCATGCCCCCCGAAAGCTGGTGCGGGTAGGCGTCGGCGAAGCGCTCCAGGCCGATCAGCGCCAGCCATTGCAGCGCCTCGCGCTCGGCGACATGCCGGGACTCGCCGTTCTCCTCCAGCCCGAAGGCGACGTTGCGCTTCACCGTGAGCCACGGGAACAGGGTGTAGCCCTGGAACACCATGCCCCGGTCGGCGCCGGGCCCCGAGACCGGCACGCCGCCGACGCTGACGGTGCCGGAGGTCTTGGTCTCCAAACCCGCGAGGATGCGCACGAAGGTGGACTTGCCGCAGCCGGACGGTCCGACGACGCAGAGGAATTCGCGGCGATGGGTGACGAGATCGATGTCGCGGAGCGCCACGGTCTCGCCGCCGTCCGCGTTGCGAAACACCTTGCCGAGACCATCGACCCGCATCGCGACGTCGCGGGCCTTCAGCTTGTCGAAGCGGGCGCGGACAGACTCGCACTGGGTGCGGTAGTCGCACGGCTCCGGGGTCAGGGGGATCGGGGCGGCGCTCATGCTTCCGCCCTCGCGTAGGGAAAGAGCCGGCGGCCGATGAGCGCGAGCGCGATGTCGGTGGCGATGCCGATGAAGCCGATCACCAGGATCGCGGCGTAGACGTTGTCGAAATGCTGGTAGCGGGCCTGCTGCGTGATGAAGAAGGTGATGCCCGACGAGGTGCCGATCAGCTCGGCGACGATCAGGTAGGTCCAGGCCCAGCCGAGCAGGATGCGCTGGTCGCGGTAGAGCTGCGGCAGCACCGCGGGGACGACGACGCGGCGGATGAGCCGGAGGTTGCGCGAGCCCATGGTGAGCGCGGCCTCGATCAGGAGCGGATCGACCCGGCGGGTGGTGTTGGCGATGACCAGCACCTGCTGGAAGAAGGTGCCGATGACGATGATGGCGATCTTCGGCCCGTCGTAGATCCCGAGGATCGCCACCATCAGCGCGCCGAAGGCGGGGGCGGGCAGGTAGCGCACGAACTCGATCACCGGCTCGGTCAGCCGGGCGATGGTCGGTTGCGCGCCGCACAGCACGCCGAGCGGCACGCCGACGATCGACGATATCGTGAACCCCCAGAAGATGATCTGGATCGAGTGCCACAGGCTGGCCGGCAGCCAGATCGCGTCGCGCTGGGGCGGGGCGGCGGTGAGCGTGGTCCAGAGCGCCACCGCGACCTCGTGCGGGGCGGGCAGGTAGACCGGGTTGGCGGGCCGGCCCGCGGGCGCCTCGGTGCCGGCGTTCGCGGAGGCCGCGACCTCGTCGGCAAAGGCCGCCTTCGGCACCCGCATGCCGGGCTCCATCCAGGCGACCTCGCCGGGATTGGTCACCTCGACGAGCGGATGCCAGAGGAAGGGGATGTAGGAGACCGCCGCCCACAGCCCGAGCGGCAGCAGGAAGGACAGCAAGGTGAGCGCCAGCCGCCGCCGCGGCGGGAGCGGGCGCGGCACGCCGACCCAAGAGCGGCGTCGAGGGCGGCGCGCCCGGCCCACCGGGGCCGCCGCCCCCGCCACCGGCGGGAGCGGGGCGAGCGACGCGGGCGCGGCGGCGTCGGCGTCGGCGAGCGGGGGAAGGGGGCGGGCGCGCATCCTCACGTCCTCACTTGCCGTCGGTGAGGGCGGGGTCGATGTAGCTCTTCACGTCCTGCGGGGTCTTGTAGACCTCGAACTTGACGTTGAAGGCGTCGGCATGCCGGCTCGATCCGTAGAGCGAGCCGAAGCCGTCGGCGTCCTTCATCACCGCGCGGCCGTCGGCGAGCCGCATCAGCTTGGTGCCCTTGAGGAAGCGGGTGAAGGTCGCGGGCTCGATCCCGACCTTGGCGGCCATGATCGCCACCGCCTCGGGTTGGGTCTTGGGGTCCTCGATGTAGTCCACCACCCGGTCCCACAGGCCGACGAGCTTGATCCAGTCGGCGCGCCGGCCCGCGAGGCTCGCGGGCGTCACCGTCACCACGTCGTAGATCAGGCCGGGCCGGTCGGCGGAGGTGTAGAGCGGCCGGGCGCCTGCCGCGCCGCGCATCGCCTGACCGGCGATCGGCTGCCACGCGCCGATGGCCGCGACATCGCCCGAGGCGAGCACCTGCGGCGTCTCGTTGGTCTTGGCGTTGACCAGCGTGACGTCGGTCTCCTTGATGCCGGCCTTCTGCAGGCCGTCGATGAGAAGGAGATGCTCGACGAGACCGACTTCGAGGCCGACCTTCTTGCCCTTGAGGTCGGAGAGCGACTTCACCCCCGGCTTGCCGACGATCATGTCGTTGCCGTTCGAGTAGTCGGTGAGCAGGATCATGACGTTCTTGGCGCCGTTGCCGCCCATCACCAAGGCGTCGCCGTTGGTGCAGGTCACCGCGTCGAGCTTGCCCGCCGAGAAGGCGTCCATGGAGGCGGAGTAGTCGAACCACTCGAACTTGGCCTCGACCCCGGCCTCCTTGAGCCAGCCCTTGTCGATGGCGACCTGCCACGCCACCCAGCCGGGCCAGTCGCTGTAGCCGATGCGCAGCGGCTCGGCGGCCAATGCCGGGCCTGCGAGCAGGCCTGCGGCGAGCGCCAGGGCGGACAGGCCGCGCCGGGCGCCTGCGAGACAGCCGGTGATCAGGGTCGGGATGCGCATCTCTCGTCTCCACAAGGAACGGGGGGGCGGGCAGGCGCGCGCTCGGAGCCCGGTCGAGAGACCGGGACGCGACAGGCCTGAATGCGAAGGGATCGAGGGCGGCCTAGACGGCGCAGCCCGAGGCCGGGCGCCGGCGCACGCGGCTCTTGGAAGAAGGCAAGATCGAGGACAGCATAGATTCCCTTCCTGAATGAAGGGATTGCACAAGACCACCGCCTGCCAATCCCTTGGCCAGTGAGGTCTCCCGGGCTTTTATCCCGCCGTGCATCCGGGCGGATGTCTCCCGCCGCGGCGACCGCTCTCGGACCGTTCGCATCGCACTCGATGCAGGAACCCTAGCGATCAACTCGGCGTCATTGATAATCTTTCGATAAAGATCAGGTCAATTCGCTTCTGTTTCGCGACTGCATCATTTTTGACATCAGCTGCGCAAATTTTTACCCTTATGCGATCTCGGGCAGCAGAGAGCTTCCGCGCCGCGACGATGCCCGGTTCCGGTGGGCATGAACGGGAATCGCGGCACGATCGGAGGGTTTGCAGCGCAATTGCATTCGCCCTGATCGTAACGGCCTGCAGTTGAACGACAATGTTTCTCCTGATAGTACTATTATTTTTGATTGTGGCCAATGAAATTTGGAGCATAATATTATTCAATTCGGCAAGCCCGGAGCGGTCCTGAATAAAAATTGATGATCGAGCATTGATATGTCGAGATGCTATCTCAGATTATGTTTGACTTGACCTTCAGAGATCGAGCCTTGTTGAAGGGGGCGCGCTCCAAGCCTCACCGTCATCCTGAGGTGCGTAGCCGAAGGGGGCCTTTCGTTCGAAGTGCCCCCGGTGCCAGGGGCGACCACCGCCGCATCTGGCCCGGGACTTGCCCCGTTCCCGCGACTGCATGCAGACCGTGCGCGGAAGGGTCGGGTCGATAGGGCAGGTCACCATGGTCTGCCGCCCCGTCGGCCGGATTCTCGCGGGCCGAGGCATCGAGCACCTGCCAGCGGGGAGGCGGAACGCATCCGTGGACGTCGTATCCGGCCCGACCGCATCGAAGCCGGCGGCTCCAGATCTTTGATTTCCCGCGCAGTCCTGCCACGAATCGAACAGCCGCGTCGTCGGATTGCACTCCCTCGGGCCTGCCCATGGACCTCGACACCATCACCGCCGTCCTGACGCCGCGCGGGCCGGACGAATGGCCCGAATGGCGCGCGGGCGATGCGTGGCTTGCGGGCGGGACCTGGCTGTTCTCCGAGCCGCAGCCGGGGCTAACCCGGCTGATCGACATCGCGGGCCTCGGCTGGCCGGCGATCGAGCGGGACGAGACGGGCCTGCGCTTGTCGGCGACCTGCACCATCGCCGAACTCGACCGGCACGAATGGCCGGCCGCGTGGATCGCCGCGCCGCTCGTCGGGCAATGCTGCCGGGCGCTGCTCGGCTCGTTCAAGATCTGGAACCGGGCGACCGTCGGGGGCAATCTCTGCATGGCGTTGCCCGCCGGGCCGATGATCGCGCTCACGGTCGCCCTCGACGGCACGTGCGTGATCCGGGGCCCGGACGGCGCCGAACGGCGCCTGCCCGTCCTCGATTTCGTGCGCGGGCCGCAAACGACCGCCCTGCGGCCCGGCGAGCTGCTACGCCGCATCGACATGCCGGCGGCGGCGCTGCGGCGCCGCACGGCGTTCCGGCGCCTCTCGCTCTCGCCCAACGGCCGCTCCGGCGCCCTCGTGATCGGCACGCGCGATGCGGACGGCTTCGCCCTGACCGTGACGGCCTCGACGCCGCGGCCCTATCGATGGCGCTTCCCCGGCCTGCCGGAGGCGGCCGGCCTGCGGGCGGCGCTCGCCGCGATTCCCCATGACGGCTGGTACGACGACGTGCACGGCGCGCCGGACTGGCGGGCCCACGTCACCGGGCTCCTCGCCGAGGAGATCAGGCAGGAGCTGTCACGGTGAGGCTGACGGTCAACGGACAGACGCAGGACGCACCATTCCGGCCGGGGCAGTGCCTGCGCACGCTCTTGCGCGATCTCGGCTGGTTCGGGGTCAAGAAGGGATGCGACGCGGGCGATTGCGGTGCCTGCACGGTCCATCTCGACGGCGAGCCGATTCATTCCTGCCTGCTGCCGGCCCACCGGGCGGACGGGCGCAGCGTCACCACCATCGAGGGGCTCGCCGGCCCCTGCGCACCGGGCGCGCCGCCGCCGGAGACGCTGCATCCGATGCAGGCGGCCTTCGTCGCGGCCCAGGGCTTCCAGTGCGGCTTCTGCACGCCGGGCATGGTCATGACGGCCGCCGCCCTCGACCAGGGCCAGCGGCAGGACCTCGCGACCGCGCTCAAGGGCAATCTCTGCCGCTGCACCGGCTACCGGGCGATCCGCGACGCGGTGGCCGGGATCGGCCATGTCGAGACGCAGGGGGATGCGCGCGGGGAAGGGATGGGGCCGGTCGGGTGCAGCCTGCCCGCGCCCGCGAGCCTCGGCGTCGTCTCGGGCCGCGCCGCCTACACCCTCGATCTCGCCTTGGCCGGCCTGCTGCACCTGAAGGTGCTGCGCTCGCCCCATGCCCATGCCGAGATCCAGTCGATCGACCGCGCGGCGGCGCTGGCGGTGCCGGGCGTCGTCGCCGTGTTCACCCACGAGGACGCGCCGAAGACCCGGTTCTCCACCGGGCGCCACGAGGACCCGCGGGACGACGCCGCCGACACGCGGGTGCTCGATTCCGTGATCCGCTTCGTCGGTCAGCGCGTCGCCGCCGTGGTGGCCGAGAGCGAGGCCGCCGCGCAAGCCGGCGTGCGGGCGCTCGTCGTCGAATACCGCCCGCGCCCGGCGGTGTTCGACCCGGAGGAGGCGCTGCGGCCCGGCGCGCCCCTCGTCCACGATCCGGCCGACCACGGCCCGCCTTCCCCCGGCGCCGACGCGCCGCCGCTCCGCGCGCATCCGAACCTCGCGGCGGAGGCGCATGGCGAGGTCGGCGACGTCGAGGCGGGCTTCGCCGCGGCCGACCACGTCTACGAGGCGGACTACGTCTCGCAGCGGGTCCAGCACGCCCATCTCGAGACCCACGGGGCGCTGGGCTGGCGCGACGAGGCCGGGCGCCTCGTCATCCGCGCCTCGACCCAGGTGCCGTTCCTGACCCGCGACGCGCTCTGTGCGCTGTTCGCGCTGCCGCGGGATCGGGTCCGCGTCGTCTGCGGCCGGGTCGGCGGCGGCTTCGGCGGCAAGCAGGAGATGCTGGTCGAGGATCTGGTGGCCCTCGCCGTCCTGAAGATCGGCCGCCCGGTGAAGTACGAGACGACCCGTTCCGAGAATTTCTCCGCCGCCACCACGCGCCATCCGATGCGGGTGCGGGTGAAGATCGGCGCCCGCGCCGACGGCCGGCTCACGGCGATGTCGCTGAACGTTCTCTCGAACACCGGCGCCTACGGCAACCATGCCGGCGGCGTGCTGCATCACGGCTGCAACGAGAGCATCGCCGCCTATGCCTGCCCCAACAAGCGGGTGGAGGGCTATGCGGCCTACACCCACACCCTGCCGGCCGGCGCCTTCCGCGGCTACGGGCTGAGCCAGACGATCTTCGCCGTCGAGTCGGCAGTCGACGAATTGGCCCGCGCCTTGCGGATCGATCCGTTCGCGATGCGCCGCATCAACGCGGTGCGGCCGGGCGATCCCGTGGTCTCGACGAGCCTCGAACCGCACGACGTGCATTACGGCTCCTACGGGCTCGACCAGTGCCTCGACCGGGCGCAGGACGCGCTCTCCGCCGATCCGGGCGCGCCGCCCCCCGGCCCCGACTGGCGCGTCGGCGAGGGCATGGCGATGGCGATGATCGACACGATCCCCCCGCGCGGCCACTTCGCCGACGCCCGCATCCGGCTGGAGCCGGACGGGCATTACGCGCTCGCCGTCGGTACGGCGGAGTTCGGCAACGGCACCAGCACAGTGCACGGGCAGATCGCCGCCCAGGCGCTCGCCACCACGCCGGACCGCATCCGCCTGATCCAGGCCGACACCGACGCCGTGCCCCACGACACCGGCGCCTACGGCAGCACCGGGATCGTCGTGGCCGGACAGGCCAATCTCTTCGCGAGCACGGCGCTCGCGGTCAGGCTCCGGGAGGCGGCCGCGGCGAAGGTCGGGGCCGATCCCGCCGCCTGCCACCTGACCCGCGACGGCGTCGAGACGCCCGCGGGCCGCGTTCCGCTCGCCGCCTTGGCGGAAGGCGGGCCGATCGAGGCCGAGGGCCGCGCCGACGGCACGCCGCGCTCGGTCGCCTTCAACGTCCAGGCGTTCCGCGTGGCCGTGCATCCGCGGACCGGCGAGGTGCGCATCCTCAAGAGCGTCCAGGCGGCGGATGCCGGCGCCGTGATGAATCCGGTGCAGTGCCGCGGTCAGGTCGAGGGCGGCGTCGCCCAGGCGCTCGGCGCCGCGCTCTACGAGGAGGTCCGCCTGGACGACGGCGGCGGCGTCCTGACCCAGACCTTCCGCAACTACCACATTCCGGCCTGCGCCGACGTGCCGGTCACCGAGGTGATCTTCGCCGACACCCACGACGCGGTCGGGCCGCTCGGCGCCAAGTCGATGAGCGAGTCGCCCTACAACCCCGTCGCCGCCGCGCTCGGCAACGCCATCCGCGACGCCACCGGCGCGCGCCTGACCGCGACGCCGTTCGCACCGGATCGGATCTTTCGCGCCGTCATGGCGGCGGGGGCGGGCGCAGGGGACTGAATCGGACGGAGGGTGGCATGGACATGAAGCGGGACGAGATCGCGGCGCCGGGCTCTCCGACCCCGAGCCCTGCGGCGCCGCACCTGCTGGAGCGCCTGTTCAAGCTCTCCGAGCACGGCACGACCGTCCGCACCGAGGTGCTGGCGGGGCTGACCACCTTCCTGACGATGGCCTACATCGTCTTCATCAACCCCAACATCCTGGCGGATGCCGGGATGCCGAAGGGCTCGGTCTTCGTCGCGACCTGCCTCGTCGCGGCGCTCGGCTCGATGGTGATGGCGCTCTACGCCAACTACCCGATCGCGCTGGCGCCGGGCATGGGGCTCAACGCCTACTTCACCTACGTCGTCGTGCTGGGCATGGGCTACACGTGGCAGGCGGCGCTCGGCGCGGTGTTCATCTCCGGCTGCCTGTTCCTGCTCGTCACCCTGACGGGCCTGCGCTCGGTCATCGTCGACGGCATCCCCCGCTCGATGCGCATCGCCATCACGGTCGGCATCGGGCTGTTCCTGGCGATCATCGCGCTCAGGAACGCGGGCGTCGTCGCGGCGAGCCCGGCGACCTTCATCACCATCGGCGACCTGCACAAGCCGTCCACGGTGCTCGCCGTCATCGGCTTCCTGATGGTCGCCACGCTCTCGGTCCGCAAGGTCAAGGGCGCGCTCCTCGCCTCGATCCTGACCATCACGACCTTAAGCTTCCTGTTCGCCGACAACACCTTCCAGGGGATCGTGTCGCTGCCGCCCTCGATCGAGCCGACGCTGTTTTCCCTCGACATCAAGGGCGCGCTCACCGGCGGCATCCTCAACGTCGTGCTGGTGTTCTTTCTCGTCGAGCTGTTCGACGCCACCGGCACGCTGATGGGCGTCGCCAGCCGGGCAGGCCTGCTGACCGAGGGCAAGATGGACCGGCTCAACAAGGCGCTGATGGCCGATTCCTCCTCGATCTTCGCCGGTGCGCTGCTCGGCACGTCGAGCACCACCGCCTATCTGGAGAGCGCGTCGGGCGTCGAGGAGGGCGGGCGCACCGGGCTCACCGCGGCGACCGTGGCCGTGCTGTTCCTGGCGTGCCTGTTCTTTTCGCCGCTCGCCGGCTCGGTGCCGGCCTACGCCACCGCGCCGGCCCTGTTCTACGTCGCCTGCCTGATGCTGCACGAACTGGTCGATCTCGACTGGGACGACCTCACCGAGGTGATCCCGGCCTGCGTGACGGCACTCCTGATGCCGTTCACCTACTCGATCGCCAACGGCGTCTCCTTCGGCTTCATCACCTACGCGGTCCTCAAGCTCCTGACCGGCCGCGCCCGCGACGTGAAGCCGGTCGTCTGGGTCATCGCCGCGGTGTTCCTGTTCAAGTTCGTCGAGAGCGGCGGCGCGCATTGACGGCCATGAGCAGCCGACCTCCCGAATCCGTCCGGGCCCTGCGCGGGCAGGCCGCGAGCCTCACCGGCAACCCGTTCCTGGCCGAGGGCTGCCTGCAGCACATCGCCGACGCGCTGATCCTGATCGAGGACGGGCGCATCGCGGCCGTCGGCGATTTTTCGGAATCCGCCCACCGCATCCCGGCCGGCACCGAGATCGTCGCCTACGAGAACGCCCTGATCCTGCCGGGGCTGATCGACACCCACGTCCACTATCCGCAGCTCCAGATGATCGCCTCCTACGGCGAGCAGCTTCTGGCGTGGCTGGAGAAGTACACGTTTCCCGCCGAGCTGCAGTTCGCCGACCGGGCCCATGCCGAGCGGGTCGCGAAACTGTTCTTCCGCGAGATCCTGGGGGCGGGCACGACCACCGCGATGGTCTATTGCACGGTCCATCCCGGCTCGGTCGAGGCGTTCTTCGCCGAGTCCGAGCGGTTCAACACCCGCATGATCGCCGGCAAGGTTCTGATGGACCGCAACGCCCCGGCGGCGCTCCTCGACACGGCGCAGCGCGGCTACGACGAGAGCAAGGCCCTGATCGCGCGCTGGCACGGGCACGGGCGCCAGCATTACGCCGTCACCCCGCGCTTCGCGCCGAGCTGCACGCAAGCCCAATTGGAGGCCGCCGGCACGCTCCTGAAGGAGCACGAGAACCTCTTCCTGCAGACGCATCTGTGCGAGAACACGGACGAAATCGCCTGGGTGCGCGAACTCTTCCCCGAGCGGAACAGCTACCTCGACGTCTACGCCCAGGCCGGCCTCGTCGGCCCGCGCTCGGTGCTCGGCCACGCGATCCACGTGTCGGAGGAGGATTTCTGCACCTGCCACGCCACCGGCGCGGCGATCGCCCATTGCCCGACCTCGAACGGCTTCCTCGGCAGCGGCCTGTTCCAGCTGTTCGACGCCCTCGATCCGAGACGCCCGGTCCGGGTCGGGCTCGGCACCGATGTGGGGGCCGGCACCACGCTCTCGCTGCTGAAGACGCTCGGCGACGCCTACAAGGTCGCGGCGCTCCGCGGGACAAAGCTCGACGGCACCAAGGCGCTCTGGCTCGCGACGCTCGGCGGGGCCGAGGCCCTGCGCCTCGACGACCGCATCGGGCGGATCGCGCCGGGCTACGACGCCGACCTCTGCGTGCTCGATCTCGCGGCGAGCCCGCTGCTCGGCTTCCGCACCGGCACCTGCACGAGCATCGAGGAATTGCTGTTCGTGCTCCAGACGCTGGGCGACCACCGCACGGTGCGGGCCACCTGGGTCGCGGGCGAGCCGGTCTACGACAACCGGCGCGCAGGCGACCCGCTGCGCTATCCAGAGGCGGCCGCCTGAGCCGGTCGCCGCAGCCTCACGCGGTGCGCTCCGAAAAAATCGCCTTCTTGACGATGGCGTGGACGCCCCAGTTGCCGTCGACGACCTGGGTGATGCCGAAATCGACGGCGATCGACATCAGCGAGACCGCCTCGTCCTCGGTCAGGCCCTTCGCGTGCATCAGGAACTGGCGCATCTTGCGGAAGGCGTCGCGCATGGCGAGGTCGATCGACGACTTCTGGAAGATCGCGCTCTGCGCGTCCGGCCCGAGGTCCTTGAGGTAGTTCGGGTAGCTGAAGCCCGAGAGCACCCAATCGTCCTTGGTCTCGATCATTGGGAAGTCGAGCGCCTCCAGCGAGGTGCCGGCGAGGTCCGTCTTCTTGTGCAGGATGAACTGGAAGGTGCCGGTGAGCGAGCACTCGATGGCGGTGCCGCACAACTCGGAATCGCCCTGGCTGGCATGGGGATCGCCGACCGAGAACAGGGCGCCGGGCACCGCCACGGGGTAGTAGAGCGTCGCCCCCTTGCCGATGCGCCAGTTGTCGATGTTGCCGCCGGTGTAGCTCGGCGGGATCGAGTTGACCCGCTCGGCTTCCGACGGCGCCAGCCCCATCGTGCCGAAATGCGGGCGGATCGGCACGCGGATGCCCTTGAGCACGTCGTAGGTGCGCGTCGTCCGGGTGTGATCGACCGGAAGGCCCGGATAGTCGATCGTCGGATGGTCGAGCCCGTCGGGGTCGGTCACGCCGGGCCAGGGGAAGCTGTAGACCGCCTTGGCCCAGTCGCGCCCTCCCGTGGCGTCGACCTCGTAGATGGTGACGACCTCGCGCTTCTTGCCGCCGAGCATGTCGTTGTAGTGATAGCCCCACCACGCCGCCGCGTTGCTGCCGAAGGTCAGGCCCTTGAACTTCGGGTTGGCGGAAGGCCGCGGCGTCACGTCGAGGATGCGGACCTCCAGCACGTCGCCGGGCTCGGCTCCGCGGATCGCCACCGGGCCGGTGCAGATATGGACGCCCAGTCCTCCGCCGGGGCCGAACTTGGCATCGTCCGGCCCGGCACCGCGGCGGGCGACGCCCTTCCTCTCCTTGGTCCAGAGGAAGACGCTCTCTGCGCCGGGATCGCCCGTCACCATCCGCTCGGCGTCGTCGTTGGCGTGGTGCGTCAGCGTCTCGATGGTGACGAAGTCGCCGGACGCAATCTCGACCTGCGGCTTGAGGCTCTTCGAGAAGTAGCCCCAATGCACGGTCTCGGCGGTGGCCGGCAGGTGGTAGTGGGCGGCCTTCGCGGCGCCCATCCTGGCACCGGCCTCGGCCAGGGCCGGGCTCACCAGCGACAGCCCGCCCGCCGCCATCGCCGCCGCGCCGCCGGTGGCGAAAAAGCCGCTCTTGAGGAAGGCGCGCCGCTCGGGCTCCATGTCGCGCCGGTAGCGCAGCCGGTGCTCGGCGAAGGCGGCGCAATGCGGATCGTCACCCAGACACATGGTTCGTCTCGTTTCCCGACCGAGGAGGCGGGCGGGCGGCATGCAAGGGCACGGCCAAGCCTCACGCCGCCGTGAGCGGCGGCGCGCCCTGCCGCGTCCGTGCGACGCATGGCACGATGCATGCCCGAACCTGCCGAGGACCGAGGGGCACCCGATGACCGACGCGACGCCGCTGAACCGCTTCTCCGTCGAGCCGCTGGCCCGCATGACCCGCCGCCTCGCCGCCGTGGCCGCGGGCCGCGCGGAACCCGACCTCGTGCTGACCGGGGCGCGGGTGCTCTCGACCTATTCCGAGCGCATCCTGACCGAGCGCGAGATCCGCATCGCGGGCGGGCGCATCGCGGCGGTGCTGCCCGCGGGCTCCTACAGGGGCGCCGCGCCCGTCCGCGACGTGGCGGGCGGGCTGATCGCGCCGGGGCTGGTCGATCCGCACCTGCATATCGAGAGCAGCATGGTGACGGCCTGCGCCTATGCGGAAGCGGCGCTGATCAACGGCACCACGACGATCGTCTGCGACAGCCACGAGATCGGCAACGTGCTCGACCGCGACGGCGTCGCATGGATGCTGGAGGATGCGCGCGAGGCCCCGCTCAACATCTACCTCACCGTGCCGAGCACCGTGCCGGCGACGAGCCCCACGATCGAGACCGCGGGCGGCGACCTGACGCCGGAAAAAATCGCGGCCCTGTTCGATGCCTGGCCCGAGGCGCTCGGGCTCGGCGAGAAGATGGATTTCGTCGCGGTGGCCGAGGGCGATCCCCGCGCGCACGCCATCATCGCCGCCGCCCTGGAGCGCGGGCGCCCGGTCTCGGGCCACATCTACGGGCGCGGTTTCGTGGCCGCTTACGCGGCGAGCGGCGTCACCGACACCCACGAGGCGATCGACCGCGACATCGCCGACGACCTCTTGGAGGCCGGCCTCTGGATCTTCCTGCGCGGCGGCCCGCCGACCACGCCCTGGCACTCGCTGCCCGCGGCCATCGGCACGATCACCGATTACGGCGCCGCCTGGAAGCGCGTCTGCGCCTGCACCGACGACCGCGACGCCGACGACCTCCTGGCCTTCGGTCTCGACTGGGTGGTGCGCGAGGCTTTGCGGATGGGCATCCCGAAACCGGCGGCGTGGGCGATGGGCTCGCTGCACCCGGCCACCCGCTACGGCCTCGACGGCGAGATCGGCGGCCTCGGCGGCGGGCGCCGGGCCGACCTCGTGCTGCTCGACGACGACCTCGTCCCGCAGGCGACGTGGTACGGCGGCGAACTCGTCGTCGAGGACCGCAAGCCCACGCCGCGGCTGGAGGCGGCCCTGGCGCGGCCCTACCGCTATCCGGCGCCGGCCTACGCGACCGTGCGCCTGCCCGATCCGCTGCCCGCCCTGGTGCCGCCGCTGCCCACAAGCCCGTGCACGGTCAACGCGATCCGCACGACCTTGCCCGGCATCGAGCTGGTCCACGAGCGCGTCGCGCTTCGTTCCGGACCGGACTGGGCCGCGACGCTGTCCGCACACGATCTCTGCCACGTCGCGGTGGTCGAGCGGCACGGGCGCGGCGGCGGGGTGGCGCACGGGCTGCTCTCCGCCTTCGGCCTCCGGCGCGGGGCGGTGGCGAGCAGCGTCGGCCACGATTCGCACAACCTGATCGTCGCGGGGCTGAACGAGGCCGACATGCGGGTGGCCGTCGCGGCGCTCGCCGAGGCGCAGGGCGGCGTCTGCGTGGTGGAGGACGGAACCGTCGTCGCGATGGTGAAGCTGCCCGTCGCCGGGCTGCTCTCGGACGAGCGGGTGGGCGTGGTCGCCGAGGCGATGCGGGGGCTCAAGGCGGCCTGGGCGGAGGCCGGCTGCGCGATCCCCTATATGGGTTTCAACCTGATCCCGCTCTCGGTCATCCCGCAGATCCGCATCACCGACAAGGGTCTCGTGCTGGTGCCGGAGATGCGGCAGGTGCCGCTGTTCGAGGCGGCGTAGGGCGGGTTTCAGCCCGTGCGCGCCGCGGCCTCGCCCTCGGCCTGCTCGGCGAAGCGGCGGATCAGCCATCGCCCGGCCGGGCCCGGCGGCCGGTCGGTGCGGTAGATCACGGTCAGCGGCAGCCGGCGGCGCTTGGCCTCCGGGATGCGCAGCTCGACGAGCCGGCCGGCGGCGAGATCGGTCTCCACCATGTGGGCCGGCATGCTGCCCCAGCCGATCCCGGCGAGCAGCAGCGTGTGCTTGGCGCTGAGGTCCGACAGCCGCCACGTGCGGGTCGCGACGACGCCGAACTCCTGGCCCTGCGTCAGCGGCGAGCGGTCGGCGATGACGAGCTGGACATGCTCGCGGGCGAGTCCCGGCGGGGCGGTCCCGGCCAAGGCCAGCGGATGCGCGGGCGCCGCCACGGGCAGCATCTCGACCTCGCCGACGGCGATCGTCTCCAGCGGGTCGCTCGCCCGGTTCCAGAGCTCGACGGTGATGCCGATCTCCGCCGTCCCGCCGACGACGAGCTGCTGGACCGCCCCCAGCGCCTCGACGTTGAGCCGCAGGCCCACGGTCGGAAACGCCACCTGAAAGGCGGTCAGCGCGTCGATGAGCCGGGCGCCGGGCATCAGGACGCTCGCCGCGAGCCCGACCTCGGCCTCCAGGCCGCCGAGCATCCCGCCGACTTTGGCGCGCAGCGCGTCGATGCCGTGGGCCACGGTGCGCGCCTCGGCCAGGACCGCGCGCCCGGCCTCGGTGAGCTGGGGCTTGCGGGTCGTCTCGCGGTCGAACAGCGGCAGGCCGAGCTGCGCTTCGAGGTTGGCGATGGTGTAGCTGACGACGGAGGTGGCGCGGTTCAGCCGACGCCCGGCCCCGGCGAAGCTGCCGGCCTCGACGACCGTCAGGAAGACGCGAAGCTGGTCGAGCGTCGGTGTCCCGGGGCCCTGCATGCCGATTTCCTCGAACGGGGCGCCGCGGGGCGCAAGCGCGGTCGATCGACAAGCAAGGGCGGAGCCGTCCGGGCGCTTCACGCGACGAGGCCGGCCCCGCGGCGGCGGGACCGGCCTTCGATCCGGCGAACATGCGCTCCGGGACGGCGCTCAGCGCGCGCGGCGGATCGAACCCGTGGTCTCGACGCGGTCGATCCGGATCGGGCCGACCGTGGCGCGACCCAGGCGCTGCTCGTAGCGCTGCAGGTTGCCGGCGGCGGCGGTGCCTTCGAGGCCGCCGGGCGCGGTGACGGCGGGAATGCCGGCCGGGGCGTTGTAGCTCTGCGCGGAGGCGGTGGAGGACAGCCCGCCGACCAGCGAGAGGGCGAGGGCGGAGGCGGTGACGAGGCGGGACACGAGACGAGACATGGGAAACTCCATCCGGTTCGGGGCGATGCGGCCGGGGGCCGTCATCCGATGGAGAGAAGATGGACCCACTCCACTCTTCTGAAAACCGGAATAATATCGAACGAAACGTTCGATATTATTGAAAAGAAGCCTGCTCGGGACCGAGGCTGAAGCGGTGTCGGAACATGCGAAGGGCCGGCGCCCGTGACGGGCGCCGGCCCTTCGCTGTCATGGACGGTCGCGCAAGCGACGGGTCAGCGCAGGCGCTCGCCGCGCACCGAGCCGGTCGTGAGCGTGCGCTCGTCGACCGGGGCCGGGGCGCCGTAGCGCTCCACGTAGCGCTGGACGTTGCCGGGGGCGGCGGTGCCGGTCAGGCCGCCCGCGGCGGTTGCGGCGGGGATGCCGGCCGGCGCGTTGTAGCTCTGCGCGAGGGCGGCGGTGGAGAGGGTGGCGCCGAGGACGGCGCCGAGAACGATGCGCGTGATCATGACTCGATCCTCAAGTCTCGGAGGACGGAGCCGCAGACGAGCGTGAGCGGACATCCGAGTTCACGAAAATTGAGCACCTGTGCCTGCGAAGACAACAGCATGTGCCGCGAATACGTGCACAATCTGGGTGCAGCGGCGGACGGAGACACCCCGCCGCGACCGGGCCGCGTCGGAAATCATGCTGTTGCGTCAGTCATTTACCGGAGAGGTGCGCCATTTTTCGACGACGCCTCGAACCTGGCACGGTTCTTCCGCGGGGCGTGCCGTTTCGCACGGCCGGGCCTGTCCGAAACGGCCCGCCGAGGCGATCCGGAGGACCGGCGCGCCGGCCGGATCAGCCCCGTCCGATCGTCGCCTCGATCTGCCCGTGCGGCTCGTCGGTCGGCAGGAACACCGTGCCGGAATTCTCCAGGCCGAAGGGGGCGAGGTTGATCGGGACGTAGTGCTTGTTGGGCATCGCGAAGCCGATCTCGGCGATCTCGGGGATCGCGGCGAGCACCGCCTCGCCCATCCGGTACATGCTGTCCTGCACGCCGAGCGAGACGGTGGTGCCGAACACCGCGATCAGCCGGTCGAGCACCCGGGCGTTGGCGGCCGCGTAGTCGGCCGGGACGCCCGACCACGTCCAGGTCGCGTCCATCGCGGTCGCGGCGATGCGGTCGGTGGTGTCGGGCAGGGTGCGGTACTGATCATCGACGAAATCGACCCAGCCCGACCGGGTCGTCTTCATGAAGGTGAAGCCGCGCAGGCCCGATCGCAGCACCGCGCCCGCACGGCTCGCCACGAGCCCGACATAGCCGGTGCCGTTGCCGTCGAGGGTGAAGGTGTGCCCGTGCGGCGCGCCGTCGACGGAATGGCGCAGCCAGCGCGTCTCGGTCGCGTCCACGTGCAGTTCCTCGATCTGCGGGTAGGTGTCGAGGAAGGTTTTCGCCAGCGCCTCGACGAACGCCTCCTTGTCGAGCGAGAGGTTTTTGGCCGCCACCACGTTGCAGATGTTCTTGACGCTGTCGGTGGCCACGCAGGCCCGGTTGTCGCCGGACGTCCAGGCCGCATCGAAGGCGCCCTTCATCAGCACCGTGAGGTTCAGCTCGCGCGGGGTGTGGTGGTCGCCCTCGCGGGTGAGGCGCATCACCCGCACGCGGCCCTTGCCGTATCTCGAGGCGGTCAGCGGCATTCTCGTCTCCTGGATGGCTCCCGCTTCAGTGCGCCTCGGCGGTCTTGGCCTGCCGCACCGCCGCGTCCCGTGCCTCCGCCGTGCTGCCGAGCCCGTTGAAGAACAGGTTCAGGAGCACCGCGACGATGGCGGTCAGCAGGATGCCGGACTCGAGCAGCGGGTGGAGCGCGTGCGGCATCTGCTTGAAGAAGGCCGGCGCGACGAGCGGGATCATGCCGAAGCCGACCGAGACCGCGACGATGAACAGGTTGTTGCGGTTGCCCGCGAAATCGACCGCGCCGAGGATGCGTGCGCCGGTCGCGCCGACCATGCCGAACATCACGAGCCCGGCGCCGCCGAGCACGCAGGGCGGCACCGCCTCGACGAGTGCGGCGAGCTTCGGGATCAGGCCGAGCCCCAGCATGATGCAGCCGCCGACCACCGTGACCATCCGCGAGCGCACGCCGGTGACGCCGACGAGGCCGATGTTCTGCGAGAACGAGGTGTAGGGAAACGTGTTGAAGATGCCGCCGACCAGCGTGCCGAGACCGTCGGCGCGCAGGCCCTTCGTCAGCCGCTTCTCGTCGACGGGGTCAGCGGTGATCTCGGCGAGCGCCAGGAACATGCCGGTCGACTCGATCATGACCACGATCATCACGATGCACAGCGTGATCGCCGAGACGAGATCGAAGCGCGGCCAGCCGAAGTGGAACGGCCGGATCACGTCGAACCAGGGCGCCGCGCCGACCTTGGCCAGATCGACGAGGCCGAACGCGGCCGCCACCAGCATGCCGACGACGATGCCGATGAGGACGGAGGCCGAGTTGACGAAGCCGGTGGCGTAGCGGGTGATCGCGAGGATCGTCACGAGCACGAAGGCGCTGATGCCGAGATAGAGCGGCGCGCCGTAATTCGGGTTGCCGACGCCGCCCGCGGCCCAGTTCACCCCGACCTTCATCAGCGAGATGCCGATCACCAGGATGATCGTGCCGGTGACGACCGGCGGGAACAGCGGCAGCAGCCGCCCGATCATCGGCGCGACGAGGAGGCCGAACAGGCCGGCCGCGATCACCGAGCCGTAGATCGTCGCGAGCCCGAGCTCCGGGTTGGCCCCCATGGCGATCATCGGCGTCACCGAGGCGAAGGTGACGCCCATCATCACCGGCATGCGGATGCCGATGCCCGGCAGGCCCCAGCTCTGGATCAGGGTGGCGATGCCGCAGGCGAACAGGTCGGCACTCACCAGGATCGCGATGTCCTCCGGCGACAGCTTGAGCGCCCGCCCGACGATGAGCGGCACCGCGACCGCGCCCGCATACATCACCAGCACGTGCTGGAGGCCGAGCAGGCCCAGCACGGTCGGGGGGACGGGGGCGGTCGCGACCGGCTCCTCGGGCACGGCCGCGGAAGGAGACGCCGTCGTCGCTGCACGCTCGCCCATGCACGTATCCTTTCCGTGCCCGCTCGGTCGCAATCCTCAGGGCAAGGCATGTGCCAGCTTGTCCGTGAGGCCGGCCTCTCCCGATGGCCCGGTGCCTGCTAGGGCATCGTCCTCTTCCGAAAGCCGGAAACCACCCTTCGGAACGAGGCTCTCAGAGCCGCCAGCCCGCACGCTTCGAGGCGACCGCGATGACCCTGACCCTCTCCGCCCTGAACGCGGCCTCGCTGCCGGATTTCGTCGCCGCTCTCGGAGCGGTGTTCGAACACGCGCCCTGGGTCGCGGAGGGCGCAGCAGGGGCCCGGCCGTTCGCGACGGTCGAGGCGCTGTTCTGCGCGATGCGCGCGACCGTCGAGACCGCGGACGACGCCCGGCGGCTCGCGCTGCTGACCGGCCATCCCGAACTCGCCGGACGCGCGGCCCGCGCCGGCACCATCGCCCCGGACTCGATCGCCGAGCAGGCGGCGGCGGGCCTCGAC
This sequence comes from Methylorubrum rhodinum, assembly GCF_014199935.1. Classification (GTDB taxonomy): domain Bacteria; phylum Pseudomonadota; class Alphaproteobacteria; order Rhizobiales; family Beijerinckiaceae; genus Methylobacterium; species Methylobacterium rhodinum. Next base: position 96,609 of record NZ_JACHOP010000003.1, on the reverse strand, counting down.
CGGCTGTCGGAGAACGAGGTGGCCCGCTTCGAGGCGCTGAACGCCGCCTACCGCGAAAAATTCGGCATCCCCTTCATCGCCTGCGTCAAGCGGCACGGGCGCGCCGCGCTGCTGGCGACCTTCGAGGCCCGGCTTGCTTCGAGCCCGGAGATCGAGCGGCAGACCGCCGAGACGGAAGTGATGCGCATCGCTGCGATCCGCCTGAACGCCCTCGTCTCCGGGGAGGGGCCGCTGCGCACGACCGGCCGCATCTCGACGCACGTGCTCGACACCGTGCGCGGCCGGCCGGCGGCGGGGGTGGCGCTGGAGCTGTTCGAGATCGTCTCGCCCACCGAGGCGGCGCTCGTCGCCCGCGCGGTAACCAATGCGGACGGGCGCACCGACGCGCCGCTGATCGGCGGTCGGCCGGTGCCGATCGCGGCCTACGAGCTGCGCTTCGGCCTCGGCGACCATTTCCGCCGCCTCGGGCTCGACCTGCCCGAACCGCCCTTCCTCGACATCGTCCCGATCCGCTTCGGCGTCGCCGACCCGGAGGGGCATTACCACGTGCCGCTCGTGGCGACCCCGTGGAGCTATCAGACCTATCGCGGGAGCTGAGTCTGAGCCACGCGACCGGCTGCCGTGGATGCATGGTCCCGAAGGGAAGGCCCGGCACAACCTTTGCTGCGCCCGGACGTTGAACAGGGCTGCCGCCCTCAAGGATACGACCGCCATGCGTTGTCTCAAGGCCGGGCTCGGGCTCGGCGTCGTCCTCGCAGCCTGGCTCGCCGTGGCCGGCTTGTCGGCGGGCGGCCTCGTCGCCACAGCGAACGGCGCAGCGGCCCAGAGCCTGACGCCGCCGGCCGGCCAGCCCCGCGTCACGGCGCCCGGAGGCCGGCGCGGCAAGGCCGCGCTCCGGCACCGCAAGCGCCATCGGTAACGGCCCCTCGATCCTCCCCTTGCCTGGAAAGCCTCTCGACATGTCCGTCAGAAAGACCCTCGCGCTCGCCCTCTGTGCCGGCCTCGGCCTGGGCGGCGGCGCCTTCGCCCAATCGGTCGGCGCGCCCGCCGGCCAACCGTCCGTGACCGCGCCCGGCGGCACCGAGGGCATGGCCGGCCCGGCCAACGAGCGGCGGGCGATCGAGCGCGGCGACGCCATCCCGGCCCCGCCGGGCGTCGGCGTGCCGGTCGAGACGCCGCCCCCGCCGCCGGAGGAGCGCCCGGCTCCGCCGCCCCCGCCGCGGCCCTGAACACCGTCCGAACGACAGGCGCCGCCGGATCCCTCCGGCGGCGTTTCTTATGGAGCGTCTCTCTCGGAGCGTCGGCTATTGCGTCAGCCGGTCGTCGATGCCCTTCACGTACCAGTTCATCCCGAGGATCATCGGATCGGGCGCCTGCTCGCCCTCCTTCACCGCGACCGTGCCGTCCTGCTTGAGCACCGGCCCCTGGAACGGATGGATCTTGCCCTCGACGATCCCCTTCGTGGTCTCCTCGGCCAGTTCCTTCACGTCGTCGGGCATGTTGGTGAAGGGCGCGAGCACGACCATGCCGTCCTTGATGCCGCCCCAGGTGTCGTGGCTCTTCCACGTGCCGTCGAGGACGGCCTTGGCCTCCGCGATCACGTAGCCGTTCCAGTCGTCGACGATCGAGGTGAGCTGCGCCTTCGGGGCGAAGCGGAACTGGTCGGAGGACTGGCCGAAGGCGAGCTTTCCGGCCTTCTCGGCTTCCTGAAGCGGCGCGGCCGAGTCGGTGTGTTGGGTGAGGATGTCGGCGTCCTGCGCCAGCAACGCCTTGGCGGCCTCGGCCTCCTTGCCCGGATCGAACCACGTGTTCACCCAAACGATCTTGACCTTGATGTTCGGGTTGACCGATTGCGCGCCGAGCATGAACGCGTTGATGCCGCTGACGACTTCCGGAATCGGGAACGAGGCGATGTAGCCGACGGTGCCGGACTTCGACATCTTGCCGGCGATCTTGCCGCAGACGTAGCGGCCCTCGTAGAACCGGGCCGAGTAGGTCGCCACGTTGTCCGAGCGCTTGTAGCCGGTGGCGTGCTCGAACTTCACCTTCGGGAACTTCTTCGCGACCTTCAGGGTCGGCTCCATGAAGCCGAACGAGGTGGTGAAGATCAGCCCGGCGCCGGAGCGGGCGAGCTTCTCGATGGAGCGCTCGCTGTCGGCCTCCGGCACGTTCTCGAGGAAGGTGGTCTCGACCTTGTCGGGCAAAGCCTCGGCCAGCGCCTTGCGGCTGAGGTCGTGCTGGTAGGAATAGCCGTAATCGGCCACCGGGCCGACATAGACGAAGCCGACCTTGAGCTTGTCGGCGGCGAGCGCCGGGCCGGCGGCCAGCGCGACCCCCATCGCCGCGCCGGCCCATCGCGTCAGAACCTTGCGAACCATCGGACTTACGCCCCCTGTCCGGCGCCGCCCGCGGCCGCTCATCGGCTCGTCGTGACGTTTGCGCCAGCTGAACGGGAGCAAGACCAGGGCCAGCCCGGTTCAGTGGTGCCCGGCCATGTGCCGGCCGATGGTGCCCGAATCGGCCGTCACGGCGGGGGTCTCGTAGACGAGGCGCCCCTCGGACATCACGACGATGCGGTCGGACAGCTCCAGGATCTCGTCCAAGTCCTCGCTGATCAGCAGCACGGCGGCGCCCGCGTTGCGGGCCGCGACGATGCGGTTGCGGATCTCGGCGATGGCCGAGAAGTCGAGGCCGAAGCACGGGTTGACCACGATCAGCAGATCGACCGGGTCGGTCAGTTCACGGGCCAGCACCGCGCGCTGGACGTTGCCGCCGGACAGCGTGGCGATCGGCGCCTCGGACGAGGCGGTCTTCACCTTGAAGCGGGCGATCAGGTCCTTGGCCCGCCGGCCCATGCCGCGCCGGTCGAGCCAGAAGGTGGGCCGGGCCTGGATGTCCTCGCCGCGGCGGTCGAAGGCGCGGAAGGCGAGGTTTTCCGACACCGACATCCGCGGGGCGCAGGCGTTGCGCAGGGGCTCCTCGGGGATGAAGCGCACCCGATGGCGGCGGCTCTCGGCCCGGCTGCCGCGATAGGGCTCGCCCTGGACCACGACGCGCCCGCCGGTCGCCCGGATCTGGCCGCCGAGCACGTCGGCGAGTTCCTTCTGGCCGTTGCCCGAGACGCCGGCGATGCCGACGATCTCGCGCCGCCGCACGCGAAGGTCGGCAATGTCGATCCGGCGCAGGCCCGAGACGTCGGTCGCGGTCACACCCTCCACCCGCAGCACGTCGTGGGCCGCCTCCGGCTCGCCGATGCGGGCGGCGAGGGTGCGCACGGAGCGCTCGCCCACCATCATCGCCGCCATGTCGTCGCGCGAGACCGCGCCGACCGTGCCGCCGCCGACGAGGCGCCCGCGGCGCAGGACGCTGAACGAGCGGGCGAAGGCCTCGACCTCGCGGAACTTGTGGCTGATCATCAGCACCGAGAGCGCGCCCGCATCGCACAGGCCGCGCAGCAGCCCCAGCACCTCCTCGGCCTCATCGGGCGTCAGCACCGAAGTCGGCTCGTCGAGGATCAGGAAGCGGGCCTTGAGGGCGAGCTGCTTGACGATTTCGAGCTTCTGCTTCTCGCCGGCCGCGAGTTCGGCCACCGGTCGGTCGAGATCGAGCCGGAACGGCATCCGCTCCATGAAGGCGGCGAGTTTCGCGCGCTCGCTCTTCCAGTCGAGGATCGCGGGGGCGTCGGCGCGCGCGATGACGAGGTTCTCCGCCCCCGTCAGCGACGGCACCAGGGTGAAGTGCTGGTAGACCATGCCGAGGCCCGCGCCCTGCGCGCCCTTCGGCCCGTCGATCTCGGCCTCGCGCCCGTCGATCAGCACGGAGCCGGAAGTCGGGGCGTAGAAGCCCATCACGCATTTGACGAGCGTCGACTTGCCCGCGCCGTTCTCGCCGAGCAACGCGTGGAAGCCGCCCGGCGGCACGAGGATCGACACGTCGTCGAGCGCGGTGAAGCCGCCGAAGCGCTTGGTCATGCCGACCGTCTCGACGCCGATGGCGCCCTCAGACCGCGGGGCGGGCGGGGGGATCGTCACCATGGCGCTTACCCGATCGCCCGCAGGATCGCCTCGGAGGAGGCGACCGCGCCGAACACGCCGCCCTGCATCGTCACCATCTTCAGCGCCGCCGCGTGGTTGCCCGGATCGGTCGCCGCGGTGCCGTCCGAGACGATGAGGCATTCGAAGCCGCGGTCGTTGGCCTCGCGCATCGTGGTGTGGACGCAGACGTCGGTGGTGATGCCGGTGAGGATCAGGTTGCGGATGCCCCGGGTCGTCAGGATCAGTTCGAGGTCGGTGGCGCAGAACGAGCCCTTGCCGGGCTTGTCGATCACCGGCTCGTCGGGCCGCGGCGCCAACTCCGGGATGATCTCCCAGCCGGGTTCGCCGCGCACCAACACCCGCCCGCAGGGACCGGGATCGCCGATGCCGGCCCCGATCCGGCGCGAGCGCCAGCGCTTGTTCGCCGGCAGGTCGGCGAGGTCCGGCCGATGGCCCTCGCGGGTGTGGATGACATGGAAGCCGCCTTTTCGCGCAGCGGTCAGCAGGCGGGAGATCGGCCCGATCGGCGCGCGGGTGAGCGCGAGGTCGTAGCCCATGGCATCGACGTAGCCGCCCTGGCCGCAGAAATCGGTCTGCATGTCGATGATGACGAGCGCCGTGTTGCCCGGGCGCAGGTCGCCGTCGAACGGCCAGGGATAGGGCTCGGCCTCGACCGTGAGGCCGGCCTCGGGCGCCGCGGCGGTGGGGGCGAGAACGACGCTCATGCGGCCTCCGGTCGGTGGCTTGCCCGACGTGAATGTCGTAACAATTTTGTGGTGACGACCCGATTCGAATGGGACTCGGCCAAGGCCGAGTCGAACCTGCGCAAGCATGGCGTCAGCTTCGAATACGCACTCCGCGTCTTCGCCGACCCGTTCCTCATGACGGCACCCGACGGCATCGAGGGCGGCGAGCTACGCTGGAAGGCGGTCGGCTCCATGGGGGATTTCACGGTGATCGTGGTCGTCCATACCGTGCGCGAGAGGAACGAGGATGGCAGCGAAATCGAGATCGTCCGCATCATCTCGGCCCGGCGTGCCGACCGCACCGAGCGACGCCGCTACGAGCGGGAAACTCGTGAGTTTTGAGGTCGATCTGACGAACCTTCCGCCGCTGACCGAGGCGCAGAAGGCCGAACTCGCCGCGCTCGACGCCCTGCCCGACGAGGCGATCGACACCAGCGACATCCCGCCCCTGACGGAGGAATTCTGGAGCGAGGCGGTGCGTGGAAAATACTACCGCCCGACCAAGACCGCGACCACGGTCCGCATCGATTCCGACGTGTTGGCGTGGCTGCGCCGCCAGGGCCCCGGCTACCAGACGCGCCTGAACGCGATCCTGCGCCGCGAGATGCTCGCGGCGCTGAAGAAGGGCTGAGGCGGCACTCACTCCGCCGCCTCCCGCCTCGGCCCCGCGCCGTAGACCCGCGTCGGCGCCGCAAAACCGCAGCCCGTGCCGTCGGTGACCTTCACGGTCTCCTCCCACGGCAGGCGGTAGCGTCCCGCGGCGAGGTCGTGCATGTAGGTGTAGGGGCAGTCGCCCGCGCCGCCCTTCACCGCCGTGTAGCCGCGGTGGCCGAGCTGGTAGATGTTGTTCTCGACGCCCCAATGCGCGCGGGCCTCGCGCACGAGGTCGGGCCGCACCTCCGCCGTGATGATCTCGTCGACGCGCCCCGTGGTGCCGTGGGCGATGACGGTGCCGTCGAAGTCGACGATCATGCCCTCGCCCATCGAGTCGAAGCTGCCGTCGGAGCCGCAGAGGCAGACGTTGGCCGTCACCATCAGGTTGCAGAAGGCGTTCGACTGGTTGGTGAAGCGCCAGGATTCGCGGATCGGCGCGGTGTAGCCGGCGGTGCGGATCATGATCTCGGCGCCCTTGTAGGCGCATTCGCGCGCCATCTCCGGGAACATGCCGTCGTGGCAGATGATGAGGCCGAGCTTGGCCCCCTTCGGCCCCTCGATCACCGGGATGCCGAGATCGCCCGGCTCCCACGGCTCGACCGGCACCCAGGGGTGCATCTTGCGGTAATAGAGCTTCAGCTCCCCCGTATCGTCGATGATGAGGCCGGAATTGTACGGGTTGCCGTGGGGGTTGGCCTCCATGATCGAGAAGCAGCCCCAGATGCGGTGATCGCGGCAGGCCTGTTTGAAGGCGGCCACCTCCGGCCCGTCGAGGGAGACCATGATCTCCGGGTTGGTGTCCATCGACAGGCCGTGGAGCGCGTATTCGGGGAAGACGACGAGGTCCATCGTGCCGAGATTGGCCCGCGCCTTCCCGACCATCGCGACGATGCGGTCGGTCTGCGCCTTGAGATCAGCCTTGGTGACGACCGTCGGCAGCTGGAGTTGCACGAGGCCGATGACGACGCCGTTCGGGGATTTGTTCAGTCCGCCGAGACCGTTCATGCGATGTCCTTCACTTGAGCGACAGTTCGCCCGGTGCGCCGGCCAGCGCCCGGTCGGGAGACGAAGTGGCGATCAGCAGCGCCAGGGTGAGCACGTAGGGGGCTGCGTAGAACAGGTAATAGCCCTGGGAGATGCCGACCGATTGCAGCGCCGGCCCCAGCGCCCCGGCGCCGCCGAACAGCAGGGCCGCGCCGAAGCAGGCGAGCGGGTTCCAGCGGGCGAAGATGACGAGCGCCACCGCCATCAGGCCCTGGCCCGACGAGATGCCCTCGTTCCACGAGCCCGGATAGTAGAGCGACAGATAGGCGCCGCCGATGCCGGCCAAGACGCCGCCGGCGGCCGTGGAGAGCAGCCGCACGCGGTCGACGTCGTAGCCCATGGCGCGAGCCGCATCCGCGCTGTCGCCGACGACGCGCACGATCAGCCCGGCCTTGGTGTTGCGAAAACCCCACCACAGGGCGACGCTGAGCGCGGCGCCGACGAGGAACAGCACGTTGACGCGAAGCGCCGCCTGCACCTGCGGCAGGTCCGACCAGAAGCCGAAGGGAATCGCGGGCAAGGGCGGCGCCGAGGGCTGGATGAACGGCTTGCCGAGGAAGAAGGCCAGCCCTGAGCCGAACAGCATCAGGGCGATGCCGACCGCCACGTCGTTGACCCTGGGAAAGCGGCAGATGACGCCGTGGAGCAACCCGAAGGCGCCGCCCGCGAGGCCCGCCACCGCCACGCCGGCCCAGGGGCTCTCGGTCATGACCGCGGTGGCGTAGGCCGACATCGCGCCGAAGACGAGGGTACCCTCCAGGCCGAGATTGATTCGTCCCGAGCGCTCGGTGAGGGTCTCGCCGAGGCTGACGAACAGGAACGGCGTCGAGACGCGGATCGCACCGCCGATCACCGCGAGCAGGACGGTCCAGAGGCCGAGGTCGTCGCTCATGCCGTCGCCTCGCGCTTCTCGGCCCAGAGATGGGGATTGAACGGCTTGAATCGGCCGTAGAGCGTCTCGCTCGTCAGCACGACGAGGAACAGCAGCCCTTCCAGCACCAGCACGGTCGCGTCGGGCAATTGCATCCGCCGCTGGATCAGCCCGCTTGACGCCTCGATGCCGCCGAGCAGGAAGGCCACCGGCAGGATCGCCAGCGGGTTCTGGCGGGCGAGGAACGCGACGAGGATGCCGGTATAGCCGAAGCCCGCATTGAGCGAGGCGTTGGCGTTGCCGTGCACCGCCGTCACCTCGAAGAATCCCGCGAGCGCCGCGCAGGCACCGCCGAGCGCGGTGAATCCGACGACGAGGCGCCCGACGGGCAACCCCTGGATCTGCGCCGCCCGGACGTTGCCGCCGGCGATGCGGGCGGCGAAGCCCAACGTCGTGCGCTCGGTGAGGAGATAAGCGAGGAGGCAGGCGAGCACGCCGATGCCGAGCCCCCAGTGGACGTCGAGGCCGGGCAGCGGGCCGACCGCGAAGGCCTCGCCGATCGGCGGGGTCGAGGGCTTGTTGAGGCTCGCCGGGTCGCGCAGCACCGCCTCGATCATGTGGTTGGTGAGCGCGATGGCGATGTAGGACATCAGCAGGCTGGCGATGGTCTCGTTGACGCCGCGAGTGGCCCGCAGCGCGCCGACGCCGCCGATCCAGGCGGCCCCGGCGAGCGCGGCGGCGAGCGCCATCAGCGGCACGGCGAGGAACGGCGGCGCGCCCTGGAGCGGGATCGCCGCGGCGGCGGCGGCGAGGCCGCCCAGCACGATCGCCCCCTCGCCGCCGATCACCACGAGGCCGAGGCGTGCCGGCAGCGCCACGCAGAGTGCGGCGAACAGCAAGGGGGCGGCCCGCTGCAGGCTGTTCTGCAGGGCGAAGGACGAGCCGAACCCGCCGCGCCAGACGAGATCGAGGAAGGCGAGCGGGCTCTTGCCCAGCGCCAGCAGGAACAGCGAGAACAGCAGGAAGCCGACGACCACCGCGCCGACCGGGATCGCCACCACCTCGGCCCGGCGCGCGAGCCACGCCCGGAGCTGAAGCGCCGCCGAGGGGCGGTGTTCAGAGAGCGGCAGGGCGGGCGCGGCGGTGTCAGCGCTCGTGGACATCGCGTGTCATTCTCGTTCCTCGCCTCTCGGTCAGCGCGGCAGAAACCGTGCCAGCCCGCGTCAGGCCGAGCCCTTCACGCCCTCGACGAGGTAGTTGGTCTTCTCCAGCTCGGCGGCGTTCTCGGCCAGCGCCTTGCCGGAGCCGGCGATCTCGTTGCCCTTGTTGTCCTTCAGCGGACCCTTGATGATGGCAAAGCCCCCCTTCATCATCTCGGCCTTGACCGCGTCGGCGTTCTTCCGCGCCTCCTCGGAGACGGCGGGGCCGTAGGGGCTCATCTTCACGAACCCATCGGGCAGGCCGCCGCGCAAGAAATTCGGCGGGGCCTTGCCGGCCTGCATGTCGACGACGAAGCCCTTGTAGATCGAGGCCCAGTTCCACTCGGCGCCGGTGAGGTACTTCCCCTTGGCCAACGCCGACTGGTCGGCGTGGTAGCCGCAGACGAAGGCGCCGCGGCGCGCCGCGGTCTCGACCACGACCTTCGGGCTGTCGACGTGGCAGGTGACGACGTCGGCGCCGCCGTCGATCAGGGCGTTGGTCGCCTCCGCCTCCTTGACCGCGAGCGACCACTCGCCGGTGAAGATGACCTGCACGGTGATCGACGGATCGACGCTGCGGGCGCCGAGCAGGAAGCCGTTGACGTTGTTGAGCACCTGCGGAATGGGCTTCGCTGCAACGAAGCCGAGCTTCTTCGACTTCGAGGCATGCGCCGCGACGATGCCGTTCAGGTACTGGCCCTGCGCGATGTAGCCGAAATACGAGCCGGCGTTCTTCGGGTTCGCCTCGGTCCAGAGGCCGCCGCAATGGCGGAACTGCACCTTGGGGTTCTTCTTGGCCTCGATCAGCACGTGCGGATCGAAATAGCCGAACGAGGTCGGGAAGATCAGGCCGGCGCCGTCCAGGTTGATCATGCTCTCCATGGTCTTCTGGACGTCGGTGGTCTCGCGGACGTTCTCCTCCTCGACCACCTGCACGCCGGGCAGCGCCTTCAGCGCGGCGGCGCCTTGCGCGTGGGCTTGGTTGTAGCCGTAATCGTCCTTGGGCCCGACATAGATGAAGCCGACCGTGAGCGGGCCGGCCGCCCGTGCGCGACCGAACGGCAGGGCGCCGAGCGAGAGCGCGGCCGCGCCGCCGAGAAGATGCCTGCGGGAGAGGGGAGGGACTGCCACGGTTTTCGATCCGTCTCGACTGCGCTGACACCTGCCCTGCAAGAGCCGGACCTGTGCCTGCACCGATCGAACCGGAATCGTTCCGCTGTCATGATCGCCGGTCCGTCCCGCGTGAGCGGGGACGCGACGGCCGATGCGCCCAACACGTCATCGGTGCATGCACGATTAAGCGCCAATTCGATGCGGTGCATGCATCTCGGAGGCAGGCGACCGTGGCTCGCGGTTCAGGTCACCGGCTCGGCGTGAACACCTGTCCCAAGGCGGCCGGGGCGAGCGAGCCGCCCTGGCGCCGGCCGAGCGACAGGAGGACCAGGGCCAGGATCGTCGCGAGGTAGGGCATCGCGGACAGGAGCTGGCCCGGCAGGCCGAGTCCGGCGGCCTGGGCGTGGAGCTGGAGCACGGTGGCCCCGCCGAAGAGCAGCGCCCCGGCCGCGACCCGCAGCGGGCGCCAGGAGGCGAAGACGACGAGCGCCAGCGCGATCCAGCCGCGCCCGGCCGTCATCGCCGGGGCCCAGAACGGCGTGTAGGCGAGCGAGAGATAGGCGCCCCCGAGCCCGGCGCAGGCGCCGCCGAACAGCACCGCCAGGAAGCGGACCCGGCGCACCTTGAGGCCCAGCGCGTGGGTCGCGCCGGGATCGTCGCCGATGGCGCGCAGCGCGAGACCCGCCCGCGTACGCCACAGGAACCACCAGACGCCCGCCACCAGCGCCAAGGCCGCGTAGACGAAGGCGTCCTGCCCGAACAGCAGGTGCCCGACCCCCGGCAGGTCGGTGAGGCCGGGAAGGTGGAGATGGGGCGCCGGATCGCGCTTCATGCCGACATAGGACGCCCCGACGAGCCCGGAGAGGCCGAGGCCGAGGATCGTCAGCGACAGGCCCGCGGCGACCTGATTGGCCGCGAGCCCGACCGTCAGGATGCCGAACAGGGCGGCGAGCCCGAGGCCCGCGCCGGCCCCGGCCCCTGCGCCGAGGGCGGTCGATCCGGTCTCGACGGCGACCGCGAAGCCGGCGGCGGCACCGAGCACCATCATGCCCTCGACGCCGAGATTGAGCACGCCGGAGCGCTCGACGACGAGTTCGCCGATGCCGGCCAGGATCAGCGGCGTGGCCGCCGTCAGCACCGTGACGAGCACCATCTGGACGATGTCGGGAGTCATCGCTCCTCCTACGGCGTGGCGCCCGCCGCGCCGCCCGGCACGATCCGGACATGGTAGCGGGCGAGCACGTCGGCGCCGAGCACGAGGCCGAGCAGCAGCCCCTGGAAGGCCCGGGTGAGGTCGAGGGGCAGCTTGAGGTCGATCTGCGCGCCCTCGCCGCCGATCGTCGTGAGGGCGATGACGAGGGCGGCGATCAGGATGCCCGGCGGTGAGAGGCGCCCGAGGAAGGCGACGATGATCGCGGTGAAGCCGTAGCCCGGCGAGATCTCCGGCTGGAGCTGGCCGATCCGGCCGGCCACTTCGAGGATGCCGGCGAGCCCGGCCGCGCCGCCGGAGATCGCGAAGACCGCGAGCGTCAGCTGTCCCTTCGAGAAGCCGGCGAAGCGCGCCGCCCGTGGGCTCGCCCCGACGAGGCGAACCTCGAAGCCGAACAGGGTGCGGGACAGCACGAGCCCGGCGAGCGCCAGCGCCAGGGCGACGACCAGCACGCCCGCATGCAACGATTCCCCCTCCGCGAGGTAGGGGAGCCGGGCCGCCGCGTCGAAGCTCACGCTCTGGGGAAAGTTGTAGCCCTGGGGATCGCGCAAGGGCCCGCGGACCATGTAGTCGAGCCCGAGCTGGGCGACGTAGACCAGCATCAGGCTGGTCAGGATCTCGGACACGCCGAGCCTGACCTTCAGCAGCGCCGGGATCATCGCGTAGGCGAGGCCGGCCAGGGTCCCGGCGGCGAGCATCGCGGGCAGGATCCAGAGGGTGAACCCCTCCGCGCCGTGGGTCGCGATGGCGACCCAGCCGCCCGCGAGGCCGCCGACGACGTACTGGCCTTCCGCGCCGATGTTCCACAGGCCGGCGCGGTAGCAGAAGGTCAGCCCCGTCGCGATCAGCGCCAGGGGCGCGGCTTTCAGGACCACCTCCTGCAGGGACCAGACCTCGCTCAAGGGCGCGACGAAGTAGGTCAGGAAGGCCGCCCCCGGGGAGACGCCGAGCGCCGACACGGCCAGTCCGCCGACGAGCACCGCGGCGGCGAAGGCGAGCACGGGGGAGAGCGCGTCGAGCCAGGGCGAGCGGCGGGCGCGGGGGACGAGGTCAAGGCGCATGGGCCGCCTCCCGGATCGCCGCGCGGGCGGGCAGCGCGACCGTGTCCGCGCCGGGCTCGTCCGCGCCGCCCATCAGCAGGCCCACCGCCGCGCGGCTGGTCCGCCCGGTCGGCACCGGGGCCGAGAGCGTGCCGGCATGCAGCACGGCGATGGCATCGGCGATCTCGAACAACTCGTCGAGATCCTGGCTGATCACGAGGATGGCGGCGCCGCGCCCGGCCAGATCGATCACCGCCTGCCGGATCTGCGCGGCGGCGGCCGCATCGACGCCCCAGGTCGGCTGGTTGACGACGAGGAGGCCGGGCTCGGCCAGGATCTCGCGCCCGACCACGAATTTCTGGAGGTTGCCGCCCGAGAGCGTGCCCGCCGCCGGATCGGGCCCGGCCTTGCGCACGTCGAAGGCCTCGATCACCCGCCGGGCGAGGTCCTGCGCTGCGCCGCGCTGCAGCAGGCCGAGCCGGGCCAACGGCGCGGTGGCGTGGCGCGACAGCAGCGCATTCTCCGACAGGCGCATCGACGGGGCGGCGGCGTGGCCGTTGCGCTCCTCGGGCACGAAGGCCGCGCCGCAGCGGCGGCGGGCGTTGATGCCGCGGCGCCCCACCGGCGCGCCGTCGATCCGGACCGAATCCGGCCGGGGCGCCGGGGTCTCGCCGGAGAGCGCGGCGAACAGTTCCGCCTGCCCGTTGCCGGCGATGCCCGCGATGCCGAGGATCTCGCCGCCCGCCACGCTCAGGGACACGTCGCGCAGCGGCGTGGCGTGCAGGCCCGGCGCGGGCAGGTCGAGGCGCTCGACGCGCAGCCGTTCGCGGCCCCCGGCGGGCGGCGCCTTCGGCGTCACGGCGCGCACCTGCGTGCCGACCATCAGGGCGGCGAGCGAGCGGGCGGTCTCGTCTTGCGGGTTGCAGGCGCCGACGACCCGCCCCCCTCGCAGGATGGTGGCGCGGGTGCAGAGGCGGCGCACCTCGTCGAGGCGGTGCGAGATGTAGAGCAGCGCCCGGCCCTCGTCGCGCAGCCGCTCCAGCACCGTGAACAACCCTTCCGCCTCGCCCGGCGTCAGCACCGAGGTCGGCTCGTCGAGGATGATCAGCTTGGGGTCCTGCAACAGGCAGCGCACGATCTCGATGCGCTGGCGCTCGCCCGCCGAGAGCGACCAGACCGGCCGATCGGGATCGAGATGCAGGCCGTACTCGCGTCCGAGCCGGGCGATGCGCTCAGGCAGCGCCCGGCCGCCCAGGGACTTCGGCATGACGAGCGCGATGTTCTCGGCGACCGTCAGGTTCTCGCACAGCGAGAAGTGCTGGAACACCATGCCGATGCCGAGCGCGCGGGCGGCCTCGGGGCTCGCCAGCCGCACGACGTCGCCGCGATGCGTGACGACGCCCTCGCTCGGCTCCAGCAGGCCGTAGAGGATCTTCATCAGGGTCGACTTGCCCGCGCCGTTCTCGCCGAGCAGCGCGTGGATCTCGCCGGCCCTGATCTCCAGGTCGACGCCGTCGTTGGCCGTGAAGGCGCCGAAGCGCTTGACGATGCCGTAGGCGGCAAACAGCGGCGTCGGCCCCGATCCGCTCACCGTCAGAACACGTGGACGGAGATGCCGGCGAGGAACGACTTCTCCTCCGCGCCCGGACCGGCGCCGCCCTGCGCGAAGCCGATGTCCTTGTCGACGCCGAACTTGTTGCGCCAGTACTGGAAGCCGACGAAGGCATCGAGCTTGCCCGGCTGGTTCCAGACCAGCTTGCCGATGTCGAGCACGAGGTTGGTGCGCGACAGGAACTCGACGTTGGTCGGCGCGGTGCCGGGGATGCCGCCGTTGCCTTTCGGCAGGACGATGTTGTTGAAGCCCGCGAGCTTCAGCGGAAAGCCGCCGAGGAACCCGTCGAGGGGGAAGCTGTAGACGATCTCGAACTCGGGAACCGTGTTGAACTCGACGCTGCGGAACGGCTCCGGCACGAAGCCGTTCCGGTTCCACTCCTTGTAGGCGTGCACCGCGACGTTGAGGAAGCCGGCCGGAACGTCGATGGCGAAGGAGAGGCCGCCGACCACGTCGCGCTTCATCGGCCCGAACACGGTGTTCTTGGCGTTCATGTCGAAGCCGAAGGACAGCGACACGTCCTTGATCAGGCCGGGATAGGCGAAGAACGTCGCCCCCGTCAGCTTGGTGAGGCTGAGCGTGCCGCGATACAGGCCGTAAGCCTCGGTCGCCCCGTAATCGTAGACGACGTTCGCGCCGCCCGGACCGTTCGAGGTCCCGGCCGGGTCCTGGCTGCCCGACTTCAGGATATCGAGGGAGAAGAAGTTGGTGCCGTATTCCCACGCGTCGGCGTGGGAGATGTTGAGGATGTGCTTGGGGATGTCGCGCCCGGCGAGCGGGTCGGCGCTCTTGGTGCTGGGGATGCCCGGCTCCGAGGCCGGGAACGAGTAGCGGTAGCTGACCTGCGTGTCGGCGAAGAGGAAGAACGACACCGGCTTCACCGGCACGGCCTCGACCGGCGCGACCGTCTTGCGGACCTTGTCCATCCCCGGATCGGCCGCGAATCCCTGCCCGGCCATGGCCAGCGACATCGCCGCCGCCAATCCGGCTGTGAGCCCCCTCGCGAGCATTGTCGCACTCCTTCTTCGAAAAGCCTGAGGCGGCGGGCAGCAACCGATATGCCACCGGATCACGTCGCCGCGAACTTGGGGCGGCGCGTCACATAATCGCAACAATTCGGCTCGGGACGGGCGCAAGGCCGTGAAAAGTCCGTCGCGGACGCGCCGCAGGGCGCGATAATCCAGATGTCGACCCCGCGACGAGGCGGAATGTCGTGCCTGAAATTCGGCCAATACTCTGCCGAATCCGCGCGCTTCCGCGCCGTTGCCCGCCGCGATGCGGACACGCGCCCGGCCCGACGACGAAACCCGCAGGCTCCGCCGGTCAATCGCTTCCGGCCGGGGAGCGACGCGCTTGCGGGACCGGCGAAACTCGGCTTTACCGGGCGTGTTCCGCGTCCGTCCGGGGAGGCCCGCCGCGCCGCCGGGGCCCGAACGGACGCTGCGGGAACGGGCGCCTGGCACCCGGTCGGCGCATCCGCATCCGCATCACGAGGCGAGATCAGAGTGCCCGCGTCCCGAACCCGCGCCGAGAGCCTCTCCGACGCGATCGCCGACGCCATCCTCTCGGGCACCTTCCCGCCGGGCACGCATCTCGACGAGAAGGTCCTGGCCGCGCGCTTCGGCGTCTCGCGCACGCCCGTGCGCGACGCGCTGCGCCTGCTCAACGGGACCGGACTGATCGTCCTGCGCCACCGCTTCGGCGCCACGGTGCGCACGATCACGCCCGACGAGCTCGACATGATGTTCATCGCCATGGGCGAGATCGAGGCGAGCTGCGCCCGCCTCTCGACGCTCGCCATGACGCCCGGCGAGCGCGGCGCCCTCCAGAACCTCCACGAGCGGATGGGCCTGATGGCTCAAGGGGAGGAGCGGGAGGCCTACATCGCCGCCAATCAGGAGTTCCACGAACGCCTCTACGAGGGGGCGCACAACGCGGTGGTCGAGGAGATGGCCCGCGGCCTGCGCCGGCGGCTGACGCCCTACCGGAAGGCCCAGTTCCGCGCCCCGGGCCGGCTCGCCCGCTCGCATGCGGAGCACGGCCTCGTGGTGCGCGCCGTCCTCGCCCGCGAGCCGGCCGCGGCCAACACCGCGATGCTCGTCCACATGAGCGTGGTCGAGGACGTGTTCGAGACGGTCGATGCGGCCGATGCCCTCGCCCGCGGGGCCGCGGCGGAGACCGCGCGGGCGCCACGCGCCCGGACCCTCGCGAACCGGCCCGGCGCGACGGCCCGCGATCGGCGCTGACGCCCCGGAGGATCGCCCCGTCCGAGGACCGTCACCCACCGCGCGGGCCGGTGACCGCAAGGCTGCTTACGCGGGCGCCATTCCGTCGCAACTTCGCGCAGCCGAGTGCATGGTTTGGGCACTGATTTTCCGGTTCGTGCATACATGATGAGGGCGATTCGGGCCCGTCCGAACGGCCCGCGAGACTGCCCATGCCCGTCCTCGACGCCGAACCGTCCCCGCTGCCGATCGACCTCGCGACTACGGCGCTCGTCATCATCGACATGCAGCGCGACTTCCTGGAGCCCGGCGGGTTCGGGGAGAGCCTCGGCAACAACGTCTCCCTGCTCGCCGCCGCCGTCCCGCCGACGCGGGCGCTGCTCGACGCCGCGCGGGCGGCCGGCCTCCTCGTCGTGCACACACGGGAGGGCCACAAGCCCGACCTCTCCGACGCGCCGCCGGCCAAGCGGGAGCGCGGCGAGCCGACCGTCCGGATCGGCGAGCCGGGCCCGATGGGCCGCATCCTGATCCGCGGCGAGCCCGGCCACGACATCATCCCGGAACTGGCGCCCCGCGACGGCGAGCCGGTCATCGACAAGCCGGGCAAGGGCGCCTTCTACGCCACCGGCCTCGCGGGCGTTCTGGAAGCGCGCTCCGTCGCCACGCTGCTCGTCTGCGGCGTCACCACCGAGGTCTGCGTGCACACCACCGTGCGCGAGGCCAATGACCGCGGCTACCGCTGCGTCGTCGTAGCCGACGCCTGCGGCTCGTACATCCCGGCCTTCCACGAGGCCGGGCTGGCCATGATCAAGGCCCAGGGCGGCATCTTCGGCTGGGTTTCCGATTCCACCTCGGTGATCGCCGCCCTCGGCGCCCGCTGACCCGTTCTCCGGCCCTTCAGCGGCCAGACCTCACGAGGAGAGCATCATGGCCGAGACGATCGCCCCGACGGGCCAAAGGTCGAGCGGAGGCGGGGGAGGCCCCGCGCTCTGGGTCGCGGGCGACTGGAACGCCTTCTTCGGCTTCGGCACCAACATCCTCGTCAACATGCTGGTGCTCACCGGCCTGCTGCGCTTCGTGCTGGGCATGCCGGACGCGATCACCTTCGGGCGCATCCTGCCGGCGATCGGCCTGATGCTGTGCCTCTCGACCGCCTATTACGGCTGGCTCGGCTACCGCCTCGCCAAGGCAACGGGACGCGACGACGTCTGCGCGCTGCCCTCAGGGATCAGCGTGCCGCACATGTTCATCGTCGTGTTCGTGATCATGCTGCCGATCAAGCTCGCGACCGGCGATCCGGTGAAGGCCTGGGAGGCGGGGCTGACCTGGGTGTTCATCCAGAGCTTCATCCTGATGATCGGCGGCTTCGTCGCCCCGGTGATCCGCCGCATCACCCCGCGCGCCGCGCTGCTCGGCACGCTCGCGGGCGTCTCGGTGACCTTCATCGCGATGCGACCGGCGCTCGAGATGATCCAGACCCCGGTCATCGGCCTCGTCGCGTTCAGCCTGATCCTGCTCGCGTGGTTCGGCGGCCTGCGCTATCCCGGCCGCCTGCCCGCCGGCCTCGTGGCGATCCTGTTCGGGATGGCGGTGGCCTGGGGCGCCAAGCTGTTCGGGCTCGATCTCGGCGGCGTCTCGGGGCCCGGCCTGACGAGCGCGCTGTCGGGCATCGGCTTCGCGGTGCCGATGCCGGCGGTGGGCCACGTCTTCTCCGGCTTCGAGTTCATCGGGATCATCCTCGTCACGGCGATCCCGTTCGGCATCTACGATCTCGTCGAGGCGATGGACAACGTCGAGAGCGCCGAGGTCGCGGGCGACGCCTACCCGACGACGCGGGTGCTCACCGCCGACGGCGTGGTCAGCCTGATCGGCTGCCTGATGGGCAACCCCTTCATCAACGCGGTCTATATCGGCCATCCCGGCTGGAAGGCGATGGGCGGGCGGATCGGCTACTCCTTCGCCACCGGCATCGTGATCCTGCTGCTGGCGTGGCTGAACCTCGTCTCGCTGCTCTCCAGCCTCGTGCCCGTCGTCGCGATCTCGCCGATCCTGCTCTACATCGGCATGCTGATCGGCGCGCAGGCCTTCCAGGAGACGCCGCACCGGCACGCCCCCGCGATCGTGCTCGCCTTCGCGCCGCATCTCGCCGCCTGGGCCAAGACCCTGATCGACGGGGCACTCGGCGCGGCCGGCACCAGCGCGGCGGCGGTCGGCCTCGACAAGCTGGGGCAGGTCGGCGTGCTCTATCACGGCCTCGAAGTGCTCGGCGAGGGGGCGATCCTCGGCGGGCTGGTCCTCGGGGCGATCGCCGCCTGCATCATCGACCGCGACTTCCTCAAGGCCTCGGCCTTCGCGGCGACGGGCGGCGTCCTGACCTTCTTCGGCTTCATGCACGGGCCCGCGGTCGGCTTCGCGGTGATGCCGGGCCTCGCGCTCGCCTACCTGATGGTCGCCGGGCTGCTGTTCGCGGCGGCCCGCGGCGTCTCCGTCCCGGCGATGGCGCGGCCGGTGCATGCGCCGGCGGAGTGACGGCGGAACGGTGGAGCGGCGAGCGGCATGAGCGACGGACCCGACGAGCCGGCCTTCGATCCGGAGGCCTACGCCGCCGCCGCGTCCGGTGCCCTCGGACTGAGGCTCGATCCCGTCTGGATCGCGCCGGTCGCGGCCAACCTGCGGGTGCTGCACGCCGCGGCCGGTCTGGTCGGCGCCTTCCCGCTGCCTGACGAGGCCGAAGCCGCGCCGGTCTACGAGGCGTGAGCGCGATGACGGACGTGACGGACTGGGGCACGGCCCCGGCGGCGGGGATCGCCGAGGCGGTCGCGGCCGGCCATGTCGCCGCCCGCACCGTGACCGCCGCCGCGCTGGAGCGCATCGCCCGCCTCGACGGGCGCGTGAACGCCTTCACCGACGTGCTGGCCGAGCGGGCGCTCGCCCGGGCCGATACGATCGACGCGGCCCGCGCCCGCGGCGCGGCGCTCGGGGCGCTGGCCGGCGTGCCGTTCGCGGTCAAGAACCTGTTCGACGTCGCCGGCCTGCCGACGCGGGCGGGCGCCCGGATCAACCGCGAACGGGCGCCCGCGACCCGCGACGCCGCGCTGATCGCGCGCCTGGAAGCGGCGGGCGCGGTGCTCGTCGGTGCCCTCAACATGGGCGAGTACGCCTACGACTTCACCGGCGAGAACGTCCACGACGGCGCGAGCCGCAACCCGCACGACCTCGGCCACATGTCCGGCGGCTCGTCGGGCGGCTCGGGCGGGGCTCTCGCCGCCGGCCTCGTGCCGCTGGCGCTCGCCTCGGACACCAACGGCTCGATCCGGGTGCCGTCGGCCTTCTGCGGCTGCTTCGGGCTGAAACCCACCTACGGCCGGCTCAGCCGGGCCGGCACCTTCCCCTTCGTCGGCAGCCTCGACCATCTCGGGCCGATGGCGCGCTCGGCCCGCGATCTCGCGCTGGCCTACGACGCCATGCAGGGGCCGGACGCCGCCGACCCGGTCTGCACCGCGCGCGCGCCGGACCCCGTCGCCCCGCGCCTCGGCGAGGGCGTGTCCGGCCTGCGCATCGCGGTGGCGGGGGGATACTTCGCCCGAGGCGGGGAGGCGGACGCCTTCGAGGCCGTCGCCCGCCTCGCCCAGGCTCTCGGCGTCACCCGCACGGTCGAGATCCCGGAGGCGGCGCGCGCCCGCGCGGCGGCCTACCTGATCACCGCCGCCGAGGGCGCCGCGCTCCATCTCGACCGGCTGCGGTCGCGGGCGCAGGATTTCGACCCGGCGGTGCGCGACCGGCTGCTCGCGGGCGCGATGCTGCCCGCCCCCTTCGTCGAGCGGGCGCAGCGCTTCCGCCGCTGGTACCGCGCCGCCGTGCTCGCGCTGTTCGAGGAGGTCGACGTGATCCTCGCCCCCTCGACGCCGTGCCGGGCGCCGCGCTCGGGCCAGACGACCTTCGTGCTCGACGGCGTCGAATGGCCGGTGCGGCCGAATATCGGCCTGTTCACCCAGCCGATCTCGTTCATCGGCCTGCCGGTCGCCGCGGTGCCGGTGCGGCTCGACGACGGCCTGCCGCTCGGCGTGCAGGTGATCGCGGCGCCCTGGCGCGAGGACGTCGCCCTGCGAGTGGCGCACCATCTGGAACGCGAGGGTCTTTCGCGCGCGCCCGTGGCGGTGCTGGCGTGAGCGCGATGGTCATCGACGATCCCGCGGTGAAGGCCGAGGTCGAGGCCGTGTTCGCGCTCTACGAGGCGGCGCTGGTCGGCAACGACGTGGCGACGCTGGAGCGCCTGTTCCACGACGATCCCCGTACGATCCGCTACGGTGCCGCCGAGAACCTCCACGGCATGGAGGCGATCCGCGCCTTCCGCCGCGCGCGGCCTCCGCAGGGGCTCGCCCGCACCCTCGAAGGGACGGTCATCACCACCTACGGGCGCGATCTCGCCGTGGCGATGACGCTGTTCCGGCGCGATGCCGCCCCCGGCCGGATCGGGCGCCAGAGTCAGACCTGGATCCGCTTCCCCGACGGCTGGAAGGTCGTCGCCGCCCATGTCAGCGTCATCGACGAGCCCGCCTGAAGGCTCGATCCGAACGGGCCGGCGCGCGTCCCGGCCCCGAGGGCTCGGCCGACCCATGCTTCGGACTGCGAACCTTACCCTTATAGCGATCGGTGCGGGCGGGGACTCACGGGTTTCCGGGGGAGGGGCGGGTGTGATGCGATGCGGCGGGCCAGGAGGTTCGCCATGTCGAAGGTCTTGGACCTGCGCGAGGATTTCGATGCCGATGGTCTATGTTTCTGTGCCGCATCGTCTTTTTCCGAAAGCCAAAAAACCACCTTTCGGAACGATGCTCTAGCGGCGCTGGGCGCGGCTCAGCGGCCGAGTCCACCGGCCGGCGCGGGGGCGAGCGCCCCTCGTCGAGGCGCCTCGATCCGGAACATCCGGCCGGTCGTGAAGGCGAAGGCGTTGACGAGGCCCATCGCGACGAAGCCCGCCGCCAGGGCGGCGAAGGTGCCGCCGGGGCCGGGCACGGCAGCCGCCGCGATCCAGGCCCCGCCCAGCGCGACGCCCATCCGAAGCAGGCTGGCGGCGACCGGCCAGCCGACGCGGCCGGCTCCCTGGGCGGCGAAGTACAGGGCCAGGGCGAAACCGAAGAACCCGTAGAACGGGCCGACGATGCGCAGGTAGAGCGCGCCCGAGGCGAGCATCGCCGGATCGCTCCCGAACAGGCCGAGCCACGCGGCCGGATGCAGGGCGGCCGTCAGCCCGATGGCCTCCGTCAGGAGTCCGGCCACGACGGCGCCGGTCAGGGCGGCGCGGCGCGCGCGGGCGTGGTCCCCGGCGCCCAGAGCCGTGCCGACGATGGCCGCGATGGGCGAGCCCAGGCCGAACACGAGGGGAACCAGGAGGTATTCGAGCCGCGCGCCCGTCCCGTAGCCCGCGACGGTGGCCGGCCCCGCCGCTCCGACGAAGGCGGTCGCCGCGATGACGGTGACGTTCGAGGTCACGGTGGCGATGCCGGAGAGCGCGCCGATGCGAAGGATCTCCCGGGAGGGCGCCCAGGTCAGGCGCGGCGGTCGCCGGCTCGGGGCGAGCACGCCGCGGCCCGACCAGAGATAGGCGGCGAAGACCGCCGAGCCGACGGCGTAGTAGGCCACGAAGGCGAGGCCGCCGCCCGCGATGCCGAGGGCGGGGAGCGGCCCCCAGCCGAAGATCAGCGCGGGCGAGAGCGGGATCAGCACGAGCGCCCCGGCGCAGGTGACGGCGGCCGGGAGCCCCATGTTGCCGGTGCCGCGGATCACCGCGGACAGCGCGTTGAACAGCCAGATCAGGACGGCTCCGCCGAGGACGACCTCGGCGTAGGCGGTGGCCGCCGCCAGCGAGCCGCCGCTTCCGCCCATCAGCGCGTAGAGCGGCGGTCCGAGGGTCAGGGCGAGGAGCGTCGTCACGAGGCCGAGCCCGAGCGCGATGCCGAGGGCGTGCCAGGCGAGCAGGCCGGCCGGGACCGGCCGCCCGGCCCCCAGGGTCCGCGCGACCGCGGACTGGATGCCGCCGCCGATGCCGCCCGCGGAGATCATCTGGACGAGCATCACCACTGGGAAGACGATGGCCATGCCGGCCAGGGCATCCGTGCCGAGCGCGGCGACGAAGTAGGTCTCGATGAGGCCGACCGAGGTCTGGACCAGCATCACGAGGATGTTCGGCGCGGCCATCCGCGCCATCAGCGGCAGGATCGGCGCGTCGAGGAGGCGCCGTGTCCGGATGTCCATCGCCGGTCGGTCGTGGACGACTTCGCCCGAGGGCGACGCCTTCAGGGGCGCCGTGACAGGGTCGCCCGCTTCGTCGCGTCCGGTGAACGAACGGGTCATGGTCATGTCTCCGCTTGTCCGGGCGGCTGCCCACGTGGATCGGGCGAGGCAACGGGTCCGGCGCGACGGGTGAGCGCTAGAGCATCGTGCTGGATATCGGATCCAGCACGATGCTCTAATTTCCTGTGCCGCATCGGCTTTTTCCGAAAGCCGGTTCCCACCTTTCGGGCCGATGCTCTATTCCGCGTCGGCGGCGCGCAGGTGGAAGCTCGGCATCGCGGAGTTGCCCTTGGCGACCTCGGCGACGACACCGAGCTGCCCTTCGGCGACCCAGATCCGTCCGCCGACCGCCGTCAGCCCCGTCGGCCCGGCGAACTGCCGCAAGGTGTCGATCCTGGCCACGTCGCCGTTGACCGTGACCCGGCTCAGGGCGCCGCTGCCCTCGACCATCAGGAATCCGTCCCCGTAGGCGCGCAGGCCATCCGGAAAGGTCAGGGATCGGCTGGTCCCGAGTTGCCTGACCGCGCCGGCCCGTCCGTCCTTCACCTCGATGCGGAACAACTCGCCGCCCAGGAAGGTGTTGACGTAGAGGTTCCCGTCGGCGCCGAAGGCGATGCCGTCGAGCCCCTTCTTCAGGGCCTCGTTCTCCACGAACACGTCGAGCGTCGTGGCGCCCGGCGTCAGCCGCAGGATCCGCGGGGCGAAGGTGTCGGTGACGTAGAGCGTCCCGTCCTTGCCCACGGCGAAATCGTTGGCGAGGGTTCGGTCGCCCGGCAGTCGAACGCTTCGCTCGAGTGCGCCCGTCGCGAGATCGAAGGCCTTGACCCACCCGCCTTCCGTCGTGGTCGGCCCCGTCGCCCCGAGGGCGGTCGCGTCGTTCGAGGCGACCCAGAGGAGGCCGCGCGCCGCGTCGGCCAGGAGGCCGAAGGTCGAGCGCGTCCCATGATCGCCGGGCTTCAGGAAGGCGGTCGTGACCGCCCCGTTTCCCGTGATCTTGAGCACGCCCCCGTCGGCGATGCTGCTCACGAACAGGGTCCCATCCGCGAGCGAGGTCACGCTCTCCGGGAACCGGCTGCTGTCCGGCAGGCGGATCGCGTCCGCCCGGTCCTGGGCGGCGGCGGGCACGCTCAGCCACGCCAGGGCGACCGACAGGATCGCGGCCCCGACGGCGTGCCTCGAACCGACCCGGCGCCTGAACGGATCCGACGGCGCGTCGGCGGATCGACGGGGCGCGAGACCGCGATGCGCGTCGGCCGCCGCGCGCCCTTCGCTCGACGGAGTCCGGATCGGGTCGGTCATGGGTGTCGAACTCCCGTGGTGATCCGGTTCGGCCCGAGCCCATGCCGGGTCGTTACAGGCATATAAATTACGATTGAAATTTATTTCTGCAAGGTGCCGCTGTCAATGGCTCTCGCGCGCCCGCCCGAAAAGCCTGCAGTCAGGTGGTCGGCGCCGGTGCCGAAACCGACCGACTCGGCCGGCGGGGCTCGGCGGCGTCACGCCGCCGTGACGGTCACTTGGTGACGGCGTCTCGGGCGGCCTCGATCAGGTCGTTCGCCAGCACCTCGTCATCGACCGCCCGCGCGAGGACGACCGCACCGACCAGTGTCGACAGGTGGGCCAGGGACCGCTGACGGCGGCGCTCCCTGGAGGCCTTCGGGATCAGGTCCGCCAGGAGGCCGGCGAGGTGCCGGACACCTTGGGTGAAGCGTGAGCGCACCGCGCTGCCCGATGGCTCCCGGGCGACGTCGTTCGCGAGCGCCGCGAGGGGACATCCCTTCCCGGGAGTCCGGACGTGGCCGAGGGACAGGTAGTTCGAAACCAGGGCGTGCTGCGTGCCGCGGTACTCCTCGGCGAGCGCTGCGTCGAACGCCTCGACGGCCAGGGCGTCCTTGTTGGTGAATTGCCCGTAGAATCCGCCATGGGTGAGGCCGGCGGCGGCCATGATGTCGGCGACCCCGACGCCGTGGATGCCGCGCTCCCGGAAGAGGGCCGCGGCGACCTCCACCACGCGCTGACGATTGAGCTTGGCCTGCTCCTGCGAGACTCTCGGCATACCCGCGTCCTTCCGCCTTTCTCTCCCTGTACATATATATGTAAATCATCATGTAAACAGGGGTGGTTCGAGAAAGAGCGAGGCAAAAGAGGCGTCGGGGTCCTGGCCGATCCCGACGGAAATGTCCGGTCGCAACGGGGCGAGGTCGTCGATGCGGCCGACCGTGCGATGCCCGTCTCGGGGCGGGCCTGCGAGTGCGATCACAGCATTCCGTATCTCATCGGCAAGGCGACAACCGCACGCGCCCTCGAAGGCGCGTGCGATCGCGTTCCGAGCCTCTCCGTCGGAGGGGCCTCAGATCGTGGGAAGTGCCGCGGGCGCAGCCTCGACGGAATCGACGGCCTGCGCCTCGCCCGGCCGACGCACCCGAAACCAGAGGGCGTAGAGGGCGGGCAGGAACAGCAGCGTCAGCAGCGTGCCGACGCCGACGCCGCCGATCAGCACGTAGGCCAGCGCCCCCCAGAACACCGAATGGGTCAGCGGGATGAAGGCCAGCATCGCGGCGGCCGCCGTCAGGATGACGGGGCGCGCCCGCCGCACGGTCGATTCGACGATGGCGTCGTAATCCTCGAGACCCACCGCCTGGTCGTGATGGATCTCGTCCACCAGGATCAGGGTGTTGCGCATCAGGATGCCCGACAGGGCGATCAGGCCGAGGATCGCGTTGAAGCCGAAGGGCTGCTGGAAGATCAGCAGCGTCGGCACGGCCCCCACCAGCCCGAGCGGGGCGGTGGCGAACACCATGAACATGGTCGTGAACGAGCGCACCTGCAGCATGATGACGGTGAGCGTCACGATCAGCATGATCGGGAACACCGCGACGAGGGCCGTCATCGCCTTGCCGCTCTCCTCGACCGATCCGGCCGTGTCGATGCGGTATCCCGGCGGCAGTTTGGCCTTGATCGGGTCGAGCAGGGGGACGACCTGGGCGTGGATGTCCGGCGGCTGGAGGCCGTCGAGCACGTCGCCCTGGACGCGGATATAGGTCTCGCGGTTGTAGCGCTTCAGGACCGCGTCCTCGTTGCTGCTCTCCAGCCGCGCCACCTGCGAGACCGGCACCTGCCGTCCGTCCTTGGTGGTGAGCGTCAGGTCGCCGATGTCGCCGAGGGAGCGCCGCTCGGGGCCGGGGCTGCGCAGGACGACATCGACGGAGCGCAGGTTCTCGCGCACCTGGGTCGCGGGCGTGCCGTTGAGGTAGCTCTGCAATTGCTGGCCGGCCTCCTTCGGCGTCAGGCCGATCAGGCGCAGGCGCTCCTGGTCGAAGGCGAGGCGCAGGGTCGGGGTCTTGTTGCCCCAGTCGAGATGCACCATCCGCATGTTGGGATTGCGCATCATCGCGCCCCGCACCTCCTCCGCGATGCCGCGGATCACGTCGAGGTCGGGTCCGACCACGCGGAAGGCGACCGGAAAGCGCACGGGGGGGCCGAACACGATCTGCAGCACCCGCACCCGTGCCTCGGGGAAGCGGCCCTCCTCGACGAGCGCGCGCACCTTCACGCGCAGCGCGTCGCGGGCGTGGGAATCGGCGGTCTGGACCACGATCTGCGCGAAGGCGGGATCGGGCAGTTCGGGATCGAACGAGAGCACGAAGCGCGGCATGCCCTGGCCGATGTAGCTCGTGATCTCCCTGGCTTCGGGTAGGTCGCGCACGGCTGCCTCGATCGTCTTCACCGTGGCCTCGGTGGTCGCGAAGGCGGAGCCGGCCGGCAGCGTCACCTCGACGATGAGTTCGGGCCGCTCGGAGTTCGGAAAGAACTGCTGCTCGACACGGCCCATCCCGACCACGGCCAGCCCGAACAGCCCGACCGTGATGCCGGCGGCGATCCACTTGTGATCGACCGAGAGCCGCACGATCCGGCGCAGGCGCTGGTAGTTCCTCGTGGCGTAGATCGCCCCGTGCCCGCCTTCCACTCGTCTGATGTTCGGCAGCAGCTTGACGCCGAGATAGGGCGTGAAGGTCACCGCCACGATCCAGGAAATGATCAGCGAGAAGGCCACCACCCAGAAGATGTTGCCGGCATACTCGCCCGCCGTGGAGGCGGCGAAGCCGACGGGCAGGAAGCCCGCGATGGTGACGACGGTGCCGGTCAGCATCGGCGCGGCGGTCGAGCTCCAGGCATGGGTCGCCGCCTCGATCCGGTCGTAGCCCTCCTCCATGCGCACGACCATCATCTCGATGGCGATGATGGCGTCGTCCACGAGCAGGCCGAGCGAGATGATCAGGGCGCCGAGCGTGATGCGGTCGAAGTCGCGGCCCGTCAGCAGCATCACCACGAACACCGCCGAGAGCGTCAGCGGCACGGCGAGCGCCACCACGATGCCGACGCGGAAGCCGAGCGCCACGAGGCTGACGAAGATCACCACGCCGAGGGCGGTGAAGAATTTCACCATGAACTCGTGGATGGCCTCGTCGATGACCTTCGCCTGATCGGTGATCTTGGTGAAGCCGAGGCCGGTGGGCATCTCATGATGGATCGCCACCTCCTCGGCGTTGAGGGCCGCGCCGAGGGTCAGCCCGTTGTAGCCGGGCTTCATCACGAGACCGAGGATCAGGGCCGGCTCGCCGTCGTTGCGGATCTCGAAGGCCTTGGGGTCCTCGTAGCCGCGCTTGACCTCGGCGATGTCGCCGAGCTTGAGGCTGCGGTCGCCCGCCGCCACCGGCAGGTTGCGGATCGCGTCGAGCCCGTCGATGGCGCCGTCCAGGCGCAGGTACACGCGCGGGCCCGCGGCCTCGACGAAGCCCGCGGGGGTGACGTCGTTCTGGCTGGCCAGCGAGGCCAGGAGTTGCTGGCCGGTGATCCCGAGGGTGGCGAGACGCTGATAGGAGATCTCGACGAAGATCTTCTGGGCCTGCTCGCCGAGGATGTTGATCTTCTCGACGCCCGGCACCCGCAGCAGGCGCTGGCGCAGATCCTCGGCGCGCAGCACGAGGGTGCGGTGCGGCAGGCCCTTGGCCTGGAGCGCGTAGAGGGAGAAGTAGACGTCCGAGAACTCGTCGTTGAACAGCGGCCCGAGCACGCCGCGGGGCAGGCTGGCGGTCTGATCGGAGAGCTTCTTGCGCGTCTGGTAGAACTCCGCCTGCAGCTTGGCCGGCGGCATGTTGTCCTTGAAGAAGACCTTCATCAGCATCAGGCCGGGCCGCACGGTCGTCTCGACGCGGTCGTAGTAGACGAGTTCCTGCAGCCGCTTCTCTAGCGGGTCGGCGACCTGCCGCTGCATCTCGTCGGTGGTGGCACCCGGCCACGCGGCCGAGACGGTCATCGTCTTCACCGCGAAGCTCGGATCCTCGGCGCGGCCGAGCCGCTCGAAGGCGAAGAAGCCCGCCCCGGTCAGCGCGATGAGCAGGAACAGCGTGACCGCGCGCTCGCGCACGGCCAGAGCCGAGAGGTTGAACCCGCTCATTTGGCCCCCCCCGTCATGCTGGAGGGCGCCTGACGCACGATCTGCCCCGCCCTGAGGAGGTGGGCGCCGAGGGCCACGATCCGGTCGCCGGGGCTCAGGCCGGAGGCGACCTCCGCGCTCTCCTCGGACAGGCGGGCGATGGCGACGGGCTGCGCCTCGACCGTGCCCGTCGCCGCGTCGAGCCGCCACACGGCCGAGCCCGACCCTGCATCGAACAGGGCGCCGAGCGGCACCGCCACGGAGGCCGGGCGCCCGGCCTCGGCAGGCTTGAGCCGGAGCGTCACGGTGGCGCCCAGCGGCGCGTCCTCGCCGCCGCCGGAGAGGATGTAGCGGGCCCGGTAGGTGCGGGTCGCCGGGTCGGCGGTGGCGGAGAGTTCCCGCAGGCGCGCCGGGTAGGTGGCCTCGCCCTCGGCGTAGAGCGTGGCGGAGGCGATGCCCGTCGCGAGGCGGCGGCTCGCCTCGGGCAGGAAGACTTCCGCCTCGCGGGCGCCGTCACGGGCGAGGCGCACCACGGTCTGGCCGGCGGCGACGACCTGGCCGGGCTCGGAGGGCACCTCCATCACCACCCCGTCGGCGTCGGCCTGAAGCTCGGAATAGCCGGCTTGGTTGGCGATCTGGCTCGCCTGGGCCTCGGCGGAAGCGAACTGGGCGATGGCCGCATCCGCCGCCGCCTTGTTCTGATCGTAGGTCTGGCGCGAGGTCCAGCCCTCGCCGACGAGCTTGCGGCTGCGCTCCTCGTCGGCCCTGGCCTTGATCATCTGGGCCCGTGCGGCCTCGACCGAGGCCCGCGCGGCGTTGAGGGCGAGGGTGAAGTCGGTCCGGTCGAGCCGCATCAGCGGCTGGCCGCGTCGCACGTGGTCCCCCGGATCGACGAGGCGCTCGAAGATCTTGCCGCCGACGCGGAAGCCGAGATTGCTCTCCGTGCGCGCCCGGACGACACCGGTGTAGCGCGCGATCCCGGCCGCGGCCGGGGCGACCTCGACGGTCTGAACCAGCGGCGGGTCGGGCGCCACCGCCGTCTCGCCCGGCGTGCATCCGGCCAGCGCCAAGCCACCGAGCAGAACGAACCATCTCGTGTCCATCGAACGCCTCCCCACCCACGTCCTCGACAAAAAAGATTACGATAAAAATCTATTATGAGGGGGTGGCGGCGTCAATGGAACTCTGTCGAGCGCCCCTCGTCCGGTGCGATGGGACACGTCCCACGATGAGACGGTTGAGGATGGCCCGGGCGCGCTCCTCCATGCTCGATTAAATTAATTATATCATGTATAAAGACCGACCGACACCGCTGTTGAGCTGACGGAAAGGAGCGTCTGAAGTTTCAGGCAATGGCCCGGAACAAGCGGGCAAGGTGGCTCCCCGCCAGTCCGACCCTTCCTTTCGCGAATTTGCAGGGCATTCGGCCTTCCGGGACCGAGCGAGTCCCCTTTCGT
The DNA here is from genome assembly GCF_014199935.1 of Methylorubrum rhodinum. GTDB lineage: Bacteria > Pseudomonadota > Alphaproteobacteria > Rhizobiales > Beijerinckiaceae > Methylobacterium > Methylobacterium rhodinum. The sequence goes on along the minus strand of NZ_JACHOP010000003.1, from coordinate 67,676 downwards.
TTCCGGACATCCTTTGCGGCGATCGTCCTCCCGCGCGGTGTGGGCCCGCGCGGGAGGACGATCGCCCGGGAATGGCCGGCGACGATCGCGGCCTCCGCTTTCCGTTTCCCTGTCGGGCCGAAACTCAAGACGTCGCGGGCCGGCCCGTTCGGGCTTGAGTCGTCGACACAATCCAAGATAGAGTTCCTCCGCATCGATTCGCGGCGGCGACCCTGCGGGCTCTTCATCCGCAGCACGCGTGCGCAAAACCCTACGGGAACCCGTAGTGCCGGACGCGCACCTGTTCTGGGACGACTTCTTCGGATTTCCGAAGAGGTGCTCCCATGATCCATGTCGTGACTGCGGACAACATGCAAGATTACGCCGGTGCCATGGATCAGGCCTTCCGCCTGAGGCATCGGGTCTTCGTCGAGGAACTCGGCTGGAGCAACCTCGCCCGCCCGGACCGGCGCGAGATCGACGAGTTCGACGACGAGCACGCCGTGCATCTCCTGGCCCTCGACGAGAGCGAGACCGTGATCGGCTATTCGCGCCTCCTGCCCACCACCCGTCCCTACCTGCTGCCGATGGTGCTGCCGCAGCTCTGCGAGGGCGCGCCGCCCTCCGGCGCGCACGTGGTCGAGTGGGGCCGCATCTGCGTGGCCGAGAGCGCCCGCACCTCGGGCCGGCGCCTCAACCCGACCGCCCTCGCGCTGATGACCGGCATCGTCGAGTGGGGCCTGCCGCGGGGGGTGTCGAGCTTCGTCTCCGAGATGCCGACGAGCTGGATCCTGCGCCTGCTGCAGCTCCATCTGCGGGCGATCCCGCTCGGCCTGCCGCACGAGATCGAGGGCGAGGAGATCGTGGCGGTCGAGGCCGCCTTCGACCGGCGCTCCCTGCGCCAGCTCCAGAACAAGCGCGGCGATGCGCGCTCCGTGCTGGCGCCCCCGCGCACGAGCGTGGCGCAGCTGGCCTCGTGACGACGGAACAGGCCCGGAACCGCCGCGCACCGGCACCGCCGGCACGCCGCGGCGGCATCGGGCTTCCGATTTCCTTCAACCTGACGCATCCTGCGCGGGGAGAATTGACGTGAAACGCAGACGCAGTGGTGCAGCGCAGGGCGCGGTGCCGGGATTCGTCAGGACCCTGGCCGAGGCCGGGCTGGTGGGAACCTGGGAATGGGACCCGCCCTCGGGACGCTTCCTCCTCGACGAGGGGGCGGCGGCGCTGATGGCGGGCGATCCGGGGCTCGCCGGACGGCCGCTGCAGAGCGAGCGGGCGACGGCGGGCCTCGAGGGGTCGGATGTCGAGCGCTTCCTCGGCGAGGTCCGCCGCGCCACGGAAGAGGACGACGTCGTTCTCATCGAGCTGTGCGCCGCCGCCCGGCCGCGGCCGCGCCGGCTGCTGTGCCGGGGCCGCATCCTTCGCGATGCTCTGGGCCGTCCGATCCGCGGGGAGGGGACCCTCGTGGACGCCGCCGAGGTCGGGACCGAGGCCCGCGCCGTGCTCGGCCTCGCCGAAGACGCCGCCGGGGCGGCGATCGACGAGGCGGCGGGCCTGCTCATCGCGGCCCGGCGCGCCATCGACGCGAGCGGCAATCCCCGCCTGCGCGATCTCGTCGATGTCGTGCTGCTCGAAGTGGCCCGGGAGATCGCGAGCCGCTCCCAGCCGGCGATGCCGGTGCGGCATTAGCGATCGGCCCGAAACGTCGTTTCCGGCTCTCGGAAAAAGTCGATGCGGCACGAGGATCCGGAGCCTCGTCCGTGACGGCGGCGGGACGGGGGTCGCGTCGCCGCCGCCGCTCCGATCCGTCACCGTTCCGCCGAACGGGAGCGAGCGAGCCCGTGTCGCCTGTTCCTGCAAAGCGTTCTAAGGAGGTCCGGCCGGCGTCTCCACGGGCGCGCTGAAGCCGGACCTTTTCGGCCCGCACGGTGTTCCGGCTCCGCACGACGATCCGCCCGAGAGCCGAAGCCCGAGACCCCATGCCCGCGCGCCCCGTCGCCGTCGACCTGACCCGCCTCATCACGCGTCTGCGCCACGCCAGCCCCACCGGAATCGATCGGGTCGACCTCGCCTATGCCCGGCACATGCTCGGGGGAGCCGAGGGGGACGGCCAGCGGTTCGGCCTCGTCTCGACCGAGATCGGGCCGCGCATCCTCGAACGCGCAGCGGCCCTGGAGGTCGTCGAGGCCGTGGCGGCGGGTTGGGTCGAGGACGTCACGGCGGAGGACGACCCGGTCTATCGCGCCCTCAGCGGCACGTTCGAGACCGGCGGTCCCCTCGGGCAGGGGGCCCGGTCGCCGACGGGACACGAGGGGCGGGCGGCGTCCTGGCGCCGCCGCCGTCTGCAAGCCGAGACGACGCTGCGCGCCTGGCGCGCCGCCGGCCTCGAGCGCCTGCCGGAGGGGGCGGTCTATCTCCACACCTCGCATCTGCGGCTCGACCGTCCGGGGCGGTTCGATTGGCTCTACGGGCGCCGCGACGTGCGGCCGGTCTTCTTCGTCCACGACCTGATCCCGATCTCGCATCCCGAATACGGCCGCCCGGGCGAGGCGGAGCGCCACGAGGCCCGCATGGAGACGGTGGCGCGCCATGCCGCCCACGTCGTCGTCAATTCAGGGGACGTCGGCGAGCGCTTCACCCGCTACACGCTCGACCGGGGGCTGGGCCGAAAGCCGCTGACGGTGGCGCCGCTCGGGGTCGAGCCGGTCTTCACCGCCGCCGGGGAGGAGGCGGGCGAGGCGCGCCGCCCGACCTTCGTCGTCATCGGCACGATCGAGCCGCGCAAGAACCACCTGCTGCTGCTCAACCTCTGGCGCGACCTCGCCGAGCGGCTGGGAGAGGGCACGCCCCGCCTCGTGCTGGTGGGCCGCCGCGGCTGGGAGATCGAGAACGTCGCCGACATGCTCGACCGCTGCCCGGCGGTGCGCGCCCATGTCCGCGAGGTGGTCGGGCTGACCACCCACGGCCTCGCCCGGCTGATGCGCGACGCCACCGCGCTCCTGATGCCCTCCTTCATCGAGGGCTACGGCCTGCCGGTGGTCGAGGCGGCGGCGAGCGGCCTGCCGGTGATCGCCTCCGACATCCCGGTCCACCGCGAGATCGCAGGGAGCTTCGCCCACTTCCTCGATCCCCTCGACGGGCCCGGCTGGACGCAGGCGGTGCTGGCGCTCTCGGAACCGGGCTCGCGGCTGCGGGCGGAGCTGGCCGGGCGGCTCGCGGGCTACGCGGCGCCGACCTGGGCCGCGCATTTCGAGCGGGTCGAGGCGGCGCTCGCCGCGCTGCCGGGGGCGTAGGGCAGAAACCTGATCGGCGGGACCTTATGGAGGGCCGTGTCCGCCCATTTGCGGACCGTCCATGAGTCAAGGATTTTGACACGGCACAGGTCTGTGTGATCCGTCTCACAGTTCTCCGGACCGGGTGGGGTTATCCCTTGGTCATCGGCCGGCGAGAGAGCGGGCCGACCAACCGGATCGGCGGGGCGCTCAGACAGGCACCGCCTCCCTCACCCCGACAGGAGACCGTGTCATGTTCAAGAAGTCCCTCACCGCCGCCGTGGCCGCCCTCACCCTCTCGGCTGCCACCCTCACCCCCACCTCCCAGGCTCAGGCCGGCAACCTCGGCAAGGTGGTCGCCATCGGCATCCTTGGCACGGCGGTCGCTGCCATCGCCGGTGCGGCCAGCTCCCGCGCCCAGGAGAACGAGTATCGCTCCGACTACCGCCCGGTTCGCGGCGGCTATGACGGCGGTTTCCGTCAGGTGCGCGGTGGCCACGAAAGCACCTACGGCGGCTGTGGCTTCCGCAACAGCCCGATCTTCGACGAGGACGGCATCCGGATCGGCTCGCGCCGCGTTCCCGCCTGCTGATCAGGTCTCACCGACAGCGCCGGAGCGATCCGTTCGAGCGCCCCTCGCCTCGGCGCTTCAGCCCCGTCTCCGACAAGGAGGCGGGGCTTCTTCGTTGGCCATCCCGTGCAGAAATCAGGAATTTCGCAAATCGTACTGGCCCCTTCCCTGCCGGGGCGTCACCTCAAGAACTCGATAGGACGGGCCTGCGTGACCCCGCCGCATTCTTGCGGTCACTGTTCGTCGATTGAAGCACCCAAGCTCTTCATCATCTTCTCCATCTCATCGGCGTATTCCTTATCACCGTCCGGCGAAGCCCAATAGCAGACGAGAAGGTGCCGCTTTTCCTCGGATCGCGGCACGACCGAGAGGTATCGCAGTACGGTCGGCTTGCCTTCATATGTTGCAGGATAATCTGATTTCTTGATAACGAAATTAGTGTAGGCTTTTTCGTCCTGCTTCGGCTCTCCTGTTATTTTCACACCCTGCTCGTCGAAGTATTTTTTATGTTCGTCCAGAATTTTTTCGAATTGATTTGGCTTGTAGTTCTCAAACCAAATATAAACCTCTTCATCGGCCGTACTGGCTTGAATGCCGCGCTTGCTGTCCGTCACATCCCAAGCCGCGGGGATATCGACCGTGATCGGCGGGTCACCGGGTACAACTTTGTACTTTTTCGCCATAGTCGGCTCATTGGCCCACAGGAAAAAAGCAATGGCACCGACTGCAACGCGTCCAAAACGACCGTGAAACACAGCAAACTCCCTCGTCGCGACAGGAATGACTTCCCCTAAAAATCCGATTCCTGCAATACACAAATCGGATACCCATCCCCAGCCGAGTGCTTCCTAGTGGGATCGGCTCTCAACGTGGAAAAAACTTATGGTGTGCGATCCGCGGCACAACGATCGGCCAGCGGCGGGCTGGACATTCTGAACAAATGGCACCTGCGCTCGATTTCCCTTGCGCATCCATGGACAGGGGTTCGCCCCGTTGCAGGGCGGGTGGTCGCCGGCCATACATCCCGGCATCGGCCGCCGGACGCCGGGCGGCGACAGGGCGCATCTCAAGCCCGGGGCCGCGATTGCCAGGCGGCCGAAATCGGCCTTAAAGGTCAAAATACTCCTTGTCGGCGTCGCGCATCTCGGCTCGACCGAACCTGCCGCGGCGCCTTCCTTCCCAGGAAAGTTGCGCGACGATGCAGGTGATCGATCTCGACCGGGACACGGTCAAGCGGGGCATTGCGGACGGCACGCTGCTGCTCATCGACGTGCGCGAGGACCACGAATTCGCCCGTGGCCACATCCCCGGCTCGGTCTCGTTCCCGCTCTCGACCTTCGATCCGGAGGCCCTGAAGGCGCTGGTCGAGGCGGACGGGCGCCGGCCGGTCTTCTCCTGTGCCTCGGGGGTCCGCTCGGTCAACGCGCTCGCCGCCGCGCAGGGAGCCGGGCTCGACATCACCGAGCATTACAAGGGCGCCTTCAAGGATTGGTACGGCGCGGGCGAGCCGATCGAGGCGTGAGGCGTCTTGGGAGGACGCGCCTTGGCGGGGATGCGCCCTGGGGGAAGGCGTTTGGCCGCCGGGCACCTACAGCATTGTGCCGCATCGGCTTTTTCCGAAAGCCGGTTTCCACCCTTCGGACCGATGCTCCAGGGTTCTGAACGAATTGTGAATGCCATGTGCGCGAGCGCACGCCCGATCCCGCACCGCACGGATTAGGCCGCGCCATGCAGGGAACCGAATGATGCGCAGCCTCCGGCCTCTTTTCCTCGCCTCGCCGCTGATCGCCGCCCTGCTCGGGGGCGGCGGCGCGCTCGCGCAGGCGCCCGGCGCGCCGCCGCCGGGCGTCACCGTGGCCAAGCCCGTCGTGAAGGAGATCGTCGAGCAGGACCAGTATACCGGCCGCTTCGACCCGATCGAGTTCGTCGAGGTGCGCGCCCGCGTCACCGGCTATCTCGACAAGATCCTGTTCCAGGACGGCGCCAACGTGAAGAAGGGCGACGTGCTCTTCCTCATCGACCGCCGGCCCTACAAGGCGGCGCTGGAGCAGGCCCAGGCCGCGCTCACCTCGGCCAAGGCCCGCCTCTCCTTCACCCAGACCGATCTGGAGCGCGCGCAGGTGCTCTCGCGCGGCGGCAACATCTCCGAGCAGGTCACCGACCAGCGCCGCCAGGCCTCGCAGACCGCCCAGGCCGACGTGGACAGCGCCGAAGCCGCGCTCCGCAACGCCCAGCTCAACTACGATTTCACGGAAGTGAAGTCGCCGATCAACGGGCGCATCAGCCAGCGCCTCGTCACCGAGGGCAACATCGTCATCACCGACCAGACGATGCTGACCACGATCGTCTCGCTCGATCCGATCTATTTCGGCTACACCGTCGATGAGAAGTCGTTCCTGAAGTACCAGGGCACGCTCAAGATCGGCATGGGCCAGACCCAGCGCGGCAAGGGCGCGCCGATCCTCATCGCGCTCGCCGGCGAGGAGAAGCCGACCCGCAAGGGCACGCTCGACTTCGTCGACAACCGCGTCGACAACCAGACCGGCACGGTGCTCCTGCGCGCCACCGTCGACAACCCCGACGGCTTCATCAAGCCGGGCCTGTTCGGCATCGTCTCGATGCCGGCGACCAAGCCCTACCAGGGCGTCCTGATCCCCGACGAGGCGGTCTCGGCCAACCAGGACAAGCGCATCGTCTACGTGCTCGGCGAGGGCGACAAGGTCGCGGCCAAGACCGTCAAGCTGGGCCCACTGGTCGACGGCTACCGCGTCATCCGCGAGGGGCTGAAGGGCGACGAGAGCGTGGTGGTCAACGGCGTCGCCAAGGTCCGCCCCGGCGCGCAGGTGAAGCCCGAGACGACGCAGCTGCCGCCGACCAAGAGCTGATCCGCGCCGGGGGCGCGCGCGGACGGCGGGGCCGGTACGCAAAGAGATTCGTGTCGACGCCGCCCGGCGCCGGCCTGGACGAGGACGGCACGCCTCCGCCAGCGCGACCTGCGCTCCGCGGCGGCCAGAGGTTTGATCGATGCGTTTCGCTCACTTCTTCGTCGACCGGCCGATCTTCGCTTCGGTGACGTCGATCATCTTCCTGATCATCGGCTTCGTCGCCTACGAGAAGCTGCCGGTCTCGCAATACCCGGAGATCGTGCCGCCGACCGTGACGGTGCGCGCGAGCTTCCCCGGCGCCAACGCCGAGACGGTGGCGGCCACCATCGCGACGCCGCTCGAACAGGAGATTAACGGCGTCGACAACATGCTCTACATGACGTCGCTGTCGACCAACGACGGCGCGATGCTGCTGACCGTGACCTTCAAGGTCGGCACCAACCTCGATATCGCCAACGTGCTGGTGCAGAACCGCCTCTCGGTCGCCCAGCCGCGCCTGCCGCCGGACGTGCGCAACCTCGGCGTCATCGTCCGCAAGGCCTCGCCCGACCTGATGCTGGTCGTGCACCTGCTCTCGCCCAACCGCACCTACGACCAGAACTATCTGGCCAACTACATCTACCTCAACATCCGCGACGAGATGCTGCGCCTGGAGGGCGTGGGCGACATCACGATCTTCGGCGGCAACGAGTATGCCGAGCGGATCTGGATCGATCCGCAGAAGATGGCCGCCTACGGCCTGACCACCACCGACATCACGAGCGCGCTGCAGGAGCAGAACGTGCAGGTCGCCGCCGGCCAGCTCAACGGCCCGCCGGCCGCGCCGGGGGCCGCGTTCCAGCTCGTGGTGCAGTCGCAGGGCCGCTTCCAGTCGCCGGAGGAGTTCGCCGACGTCATCGTCAAGGCGAGCCAGGGCCGGCTGGTCCGCGTGCGCGACGTCGCCCGCGTCGAGATGGGCCAGAAGGACTACACGACGAACTCGTTCCTCAACGCCACGCCCGCGGTCGGCATCGGCGCGTTCCAGCGCCCCGGCACCAACGCGCTCGACGCCGCCGCGACGGTGAAGGCGACGATGGAGCAGCTGAAGAAGAATTTTCCGCCGGACGTCGAGTACCGCATCGCCTACAACCCGACCGAGTTCATCGAGGAATCGATCCACGAGGTCTACAAGACGCTGTTCGAGGCGGTGCTCCTCGTCGTCATCGTGGTGCTGGTGTTCCTCCAGAGCTGGCGCACGGCGCTGATCCCGGTGATCGCGATCCCCGTGTCGCTCGTCGGCACCTTCGCGGTGATGTCGGCGCTCGGGTTCTCGCTCAACAACCTGACCCTGTTCGGGCTCGTGCTCGCCATCGGCATCGTCGTCGACGACGCCATCGTCGTGGTGGAGAACGTCGAGCGCAACATGGCCGAGGGCCTCTCGCCGGGTGAAGCCGCCCACAAGACCATGGACGAGGTGGGGTCCGCGGTCATCGCCATCGCGCTGGTACTGGCGGCGGTGTTCATCCCGACCGCCTTCATCCCCGGCATCTCGGGCCAGTTCTACAAGCAGTTCGCGCTCACCATCGCGGCCTCGACCATCATCTCGGCCTTCAACTCGCTCACCCTCTCGCCCGCGCTCTGCAAGATCCTCTTGAAGCCGCACCACGAGCACAAGAAGCCCAAGTTCTTCCTCACCCGCTTCGTCAGTTGGCTCGCCGACCTGTTCAACCGCGGCTTCGACAAGCTCTCGAACGGCTACGGCCACACCATCCGCTTCCTCACGAGTACGGCTTTCGGCATCATCGCGATGCTGATCCTGTATGCCGGCGTCATCGCGGGCACGCTGCATCTGGCGCGCACCACGCCGACGGGCTTCATCCCGGATCAGGACCAGGGCTACCTCATCGGCGTGGTGCAGCTCCCCGCTGGCGCCTCGCTCGACCGCACGACGGCGGTGGTCAACCACGCCGCCGAGATCGCCCGCGGGGTCGACGGCGTCACCAACACCGTCATCATCGCCGGCTTCGACGGCGCGACCTTCACCAACACCACCAACGCGGCGGTGATGTTCCTCACGCTCAAGGGCGCCAAGGAGCGGGCCGCCGAGGGCCGCAGCGCCGCGGTCATCACCGGCGACGTGCTCAAGGCGACCGCGGGCATCCAGGAGGCGCGCGTCATCGTCATCCCGCCGCCGCCGGTGCGGGGCCTCGGCCAGGGCGGCGGCTTCAAGATGCAGATCGAGAGCCGCCAATCCTCGGAGATCGGCCCGCTGCTGGCGGCCGTCGGCGAGGTGCTGGGGCAGGCCAACCAGAGCAAGGAGGTGCAGCGGGTCTTCACCACCTTCGCCAACGACACGCCTCAGCTCTACCTCGACATCGACCGCACGGTGGCGCGCATGCTCAACGTGCCGTTGGCCAACGTCTTCTCGACGGTGCAGGCGGCGCTCGGCGGCACCTACGTCAACGACTTCAACACCCTGGGCCGCATCTATCAGGTGCGCGTGCAGGGCGACGCGGTCTACCGCATGTCCAAGCGCGACATCGAGCAGCTCAAGGTCCGCTCCTCCACCGGCGCCCTGGTGCCGATGGGCACGCTCGCCACGATCCGCGAGATCACCGGCCCGCAGATCGTGCAGCGGTTCAACCTCTACTACTCGGTGCCGGTGCAGGGCGTGGCGCAGGCCGGAATCTCGACCGGTCAGGCGCTCGACGCGATGGAGGCGATCGCCCAGAAGGCGCTGCCCGATGGCTACGCCTACGACTGGACCGAGATCGCCTATCAGCAGAAGGCGGCGGGCGACACGGCCATCTACGTCTTCGCGCTGGGCGTCCTGCTCGTCTTCCTCGTGCTCGCGGCGCAGTACGAATCCTGGGCCTTGCCGCTGGCGATCCTGCTGGTGGTGCCGACCGGCGTGCTCTCCGCCCTGTTCGGGGTGCAGCTCAGGGGGCAGGACAACAACATCTTGACCCAGATCGGCCTGATCGTGCTGATCGGCCTGGCCGCCAAGAACGCCATCCTGATCGTCGAGTTCGCCAACGACATCGAGGAGAGCGAGCACAAGGGCCCGGTCGATGCCGCGGTTCAGGCCTGTCGCCTGCGGCTTCGCCCGATCCTGATGACGGCCTTCGCCTTCATCCTCGGCGTGCTGCCGCTCGTCATCGCCACCGGCCCCGGCGCCGAGATGCGTCAGGCGCTCGGCACCGCGGTGTTCTTCGGCATGATCGGCGCGACCTTCTTCGGCCTGTTCCTCACCCCGGTCTTCTACGTCGTGATCCGCAAGATCGTGATCTGGATCGGAGGCAAGCGCGGCAAGGGCCGGGAATCCGAGCCGCACGGCGCGCCGGCCCACGGCTGACCATTTGCCCGAGAGCTGCGCCCGACCACGTTGGGTCGGACGCAGCTCTCGATTCTTGTCTTGCCGCGCTTTCTCGCGACGAACCGGTGTCCACTTCGTCGGAAAGCGCTCCGAGGGGATGCAGAGACGGCCGGAAGCCCTAGCTTCCGGCCGTTGTCATTTGTCGCGACAGGATCGCCCGTGCCCGGTTACCTGCCCTTCGCGGGCGCCCTGAAGCTTCCCGCCTACGCTTGCGACAATTGCGGGTTCTGGCAGCGCCATTTCGAGGCCCCGCCCTCCTGCCCGATGTGCCTCGACGCCCGCCACGTCGTGCCGCAGGACGGCTGGCGCTTCCGCTCGGAGCGGGAGGCGCAGGACGCGTTTCCCTGCCACTGGCAGGAACTGGAGCCGGGCGTCTGGCGCTTCTGGAACGAGCCGGTCTCCGGCATCGGCCCGAGCGCCTACCTCGTGCGGACCGACAACGGAAACATGGGTTTCGAGGGCTGCCCGGTCTTCAGCGAGGCGGCGCTGGACCAGATCGAGCGGCTGGGCGGCATGCAGGTGCTCTCGGCCTCGCACCCGCATTCCTACGGGGCGCTGGTGCAGTTGCAGGACCGGTTCGACCCGGAACTGTGCCTGCCGGCGGCCGACTTCACCTGGAGCGCCGCGCTCCAGGTTTCCTGGCCCTACGACGACTTTCTGGAGCCCCTGCCGGGCCTGGAGCTGCACCGGACGGCGGGCCATTTCGACGGCCACGCGGTGCTGTTCGATCGAACCCGAAAAATCTGCTTCTGCGGCGATGCCTTGAAGTTCGAACTCGATCCAAAGGATTTCCGCCGGGCGACGACGATCTCGGCGCACAAGGCGTTCGTGCGCGGGGTGCCGCTGACCGTGAACGAGTTGCGCCATTACCGCGACGTGTTCGAGCGGCTCGACTTCACCCAGACCTGGACGCCGTTCGAGCCGGCGGCGAATGTCGGCCGCACCGAGGTCCTGGCGTTGATCGACGCGATGCTGGGCACGAGGCCCCACGCAGCCCCGGTGCCGCTCGACCGATTGCCCATCGCCAAGCGGTGAGAGCTGGCTCGACGGGCTCGTCCTATCCAATCCCCTCATCCTGTGAGGTACCGCGTCAGCGACCCCGAAGGAGGGCTCCGTTAGACGCGCGATCCCTGGAGCCCTCCTTCGAGGGCGGCGCTTCGCGCCGCCACGTCAGGATGAGGGTGAGGATGGGATCAATCGCATAATCGAACCGTTTCCGGCTCGAGCCGCAGGGACATCGCGTCGATTCGCGCGTTCGGACCAGGCCATCCGGCCGAAGTGAGTCCGACCCTCTGCACTCCGACACTCAGTCAATTCCTTCAAGGATTTGGACGGACGCGTCTTCGAAAATATCAAATGATAAGTTTACTGGATTTCCTCGCTACTTAATCGCGTCTTAACCTACATGATCAAACATTCGTGAGGAGGCGGCGAACGCGGACCGAAAGCAGCATCGGCGGCTTCGGCGCCTCATGATCGACAGGTGATCCTCGGCGCAACGACGTCCGCGGTTCGCCATTGCTGGGGCTAAGCGGATGTTCCGGAAACCGACCTACAACGAAGCCCAGGCGCGGCTCGACGCCCTCGACCGATCGCTGGCCACCATCGAGTTCGCCATGGACGGGACGGTCCTGAACGCCAACCGCAACTTCCTCGCGGTGGTCGGCTACGCGCTCGACGAGATCAAAGGCAAGCACCACCGGATGTTCTGCGACGCCGATTACGTCGCCAGCGCCGAATACGCCACCTTCTGGACCAAGCTCCGCGACGGCGAATACGCCTCGGGCGAGTTCGCGCGCCGCGACAGGACCGGCAGGCGCGTCTGGCTGGAGGCGACCTACAACCCGATCCTCGATGCCGCGGGCAAGCCGACGCGGGTGGTGAAGTTCGCCGCCGACATCACCGCCAAGAAGAACGAGACCAGCCGGCTGATGACGATGATCGACGGCATGCCCGTCGCCGTCATGACCGCCGACCCGAAGGACGACTTCAAGATCAACTACCTCAACAAGACCTCGCAGGTGACGCTCGGCTCGATCGAGCAACACCTGCCGATCAAGGTCGCGCAGATGCTGGGCTCGTCCTTCGACGTGTTCCACAAGAACCCCCACCATCAGCGCACCATGCTGGCGGATGCGAGCCGCCTGCCGCACCGGACCAAGATCAAGGTCGGGCCCGAGACCCTCGACCTGCGCGTCTCGGCGATCAACGGGCCGGACGGGCGCTATGTCGGGCCGATGCTGACGTGGTCGGTGGTGACCGCGGAGGTGCAGATGGCGGCCGAAGTGAAGCGCGTCGTCGAGGCCGTCGGCACGGCGGTCGGCGAGATGCAGCGCTCCGCCGAGGGCCTGACCCGCTCGGCCGAGCAGGCGCGCCACCGCGCCTCCTCGGTCGCCGCCGGCTCCGAGCAGATGACCGCCTCGATCCAAGAGATTTCGGGTCAGGTCGGCAGCGTTTCCGAGCGCGCCAAGCGCATCGCCACCCAGGCCGAGGCCACCGACACCACCGTGCGCTTGCTCGCCGAGAGCGCCCGCAAAGTCGATGCGGTCGTCGCCATGATCAAGTCGATCGCCGACCAGACCAACCTTCTCGCGCTCAATGCCACCATCGAGGCGGCGCGCGCCGGCGCGGCGGGCCGGGGCTTCGCCGTGGTCGCGACCGAGGTGAAGGCGCTGGCCGAGCAGACCGCGCGGGCGACCGGCGAGATCACCGGCCAGATCGCGGCGATTCAGAGCGCCACCGGCGAGGCGGTCGATGCCATCGGCGGCATCACCGCCGCGGTCTCGGAACTGTCGAACCTCACGGTGGCCATGGCGAGCGCGGTCGAGGAGCAGGCGGCCTCGACCCACGAGATGTCGGGCAACATCGGCGGCGTCTCGGCGGCGGCCAACGCCACCGGCGAGTTCGCCGAGTCGGTGCGCGGCATCGCCGACAACCTCGCCGGCCATTCGGCCAGCCTCGGCGGCAGCGTCGAGCGCTTCCTCAAGGCGAACTGATCCGGTTTTTCTCCCCTACGCATTCCGACGGAAGGTGGCCCGTTTCGTCGGAATGCGCTCCGGCTCCCCAACCGAGGCTGGCTCGCCGTCGGATGGGACGCGGACTACGCCTCCACGTCTATGAATTTCCACTTGTAATTCGCGTCATTCTGCCAAGTCCAAAACAGTATTCGGACACCATCGGCGTATGGCAGGTTTCCGGCAAGATCCAAGTTGTTGTCCTGATCCTGCAGTCCTCTCACGATCCTGTATCCCTCCGGATCGTTCCCGACGATGTTGAGCACCGCCGACGGGTCGGGCAGCTTGTTCTGATTCTCGATCGTATTCGGAACGAGAAGGGCTGGATTGTTCCCGGCCGGCACCGCGATCAGGTTGCCGCTCTCCTTGTTCCTGAGGCTGACGCCGCCACTGTTGGGATTGTACAGGGCCTGCCAGAGCTGGCTGCTCCTAAACTGGCCGCCTTGCTTCGTCGTCCCGGTCAGCTCCGGGTACGAGTCGGTGACGTACAGCTTCTCCTGAGATCCTGTCGTGGCTAAGCACTCGATGGCATAATACATGGCATATATTCCTTTAAGTGTATTTCAATCTTGTTCGCCGAAAGAAATTCAACTTAAGGAAATTTTTGTCAATTCACGTAACCGTTACGTGTGGCAACGCCCATCCGCCAGCCGGGAGCCGGCTCGCGTGCTCCGCGAACGCCCGCTCCATCGCCGAGACCGAACGCGGCTTCAAAACCGCGTGCCGGGCGACACGCGATTCGAATCCGCGATGCAACCGATGGAGCGGTTGCGACTTGGTGTTTCCACAGGCGCCCTGCGCGACCGTCCGAGGGACGGCGGCGGGGCGCGTTTCACGCTCCCGCTGCGGGCCTTCCCCGTCACGCCATGATCGAAACCGTCAACCTCCTCCCGCCCGGCTTCGGCCCCAGGGCGGACCCTCTGCTCTTCGGCGTGTCCGAGGGCCTGTTGCGCCTGTTCCCGCTCCCGGCCGCCGACCAGCGGGCCGCTGGCGGGGGCGAGGTACCCCGCGACGCGCGCCCGGATTCCGATCCGGCACCGGTGCTTGCGGCAGCCGAGGCCTGACGCCGCGGGCGAAAAAAACTGCCCTGTTACGGCCACGTTCCTCGCGACAGTGCCCCGCACGATTCGCGGAGAGTTTTCATCCATGTCCTTTCTGCAAGGGCTGCCGATTGGCGATCTGATCGCGCATTACGGCTATCTCGCCATCTTCGTCATCATCACCCTGGAAAGCGCGGGCCTGCCGCTGCCGGGAGAGACGATCCTGCTGACCTCGGCGATCTATGCCGGCAGCACGGGCGGGCTGAACATCGTCCTCGTCGTGGCCGCCGCGGCGGCCGCCGCGATCATCGGCGACAACCTCGGCTACTGGGTCGGACGCCGCTGGGGCATGCCGCTGCTGCTCCGCTACGGCCACCTCATCGCCCTCGACCACGGGCGGCTCAAGCTCGGGCAGTACCTGTTCCGCGAGCACGGCGGCAAGATCGTGTTCTTCGGACGCTTCACTGCGATGCTGCGCGCCTACGCGGCCGTGCTGGCTGGCGTGAACAAGCTCGATGCCCGCCGCTTCTTCATCTTCAACGGGCTCGGCGGCGTCGCCTGGGCCTCGATCATGGGCTTCGGCGCCTATTGGTGCGGCCGCTCCATCGAGCACATCATCGGCCCGATCGGCCTCGGTCTCCTCGCCTTCGTGGTGTTCGGCGGCCTCGCCCTCTGGCTCTTCATGAAGCGCCACGAGGAGCGCCTGCTGATCAAGGCCGAGGCGGCGATTCCGGGGCCTCTGACGACGCATTGAGCCGGAACACGGATAGGAAAAAGGGCGCCGCTCGGCGCCCTTTTTCATGTCACCCGCCGCCGTCGTTCCGGAGCCGCGCGGCGGAACCCGGACTCCACCCGCGATGCGCGGCCACTCACACCGTCGCGGCCCGTCGTGGATTCCGGGTTCGCTTATCGGCGCCCCGGAACGACGGCAGTGGGTGAAGAATGAGGAACTCCGTCACCCACGTGGTGCCCGGGCTCGACCCTACGCAACCGCGCCCTTGATAGCGGCGGCGACGCGCTTGACGCCGGTCATCACGTCGCCGCCCTTGAGGTGGATGCGGAGCGCCCGCCGCTTGCGCTCGGCCAGGACGGCGAAATCACCTCGCGCCTGGGCCGCGATCACCGTCTTGAAGCCGAGCTTGCGGCCGGGGATCGCGAGGTCGGACGACGGGTCCGCGGTGATCTGGAGGAACACGCCGGAGGCCGGCCCGCCCTTGTAGGCCTGCCCCGTCGAGTGGAGGAAGCGCGGGCCGAATTCCAGGCAGGTCGCCACCTGCCGGGCGTCACGCACGGCGAGCCGTGCCTCCTGCAACGCCGCGTGATGCGCCGCATTGCGCTCGACATAAGCGAGCAACGCGACGTAGTCGCCGGCCTTCACCCGGCCGAGATGGGCCGCGACGAGCGCCTCGAACCCTTCGCCCTGGCGCAGGGCCTCGGTGTTGGCGGCATCCGCGTAGAGCGCGACCGTCTCGTCCTCGAAGATCGGCGTCTCGGCCGGGAGCGCACCGGTCTCCTCGGCGCTCGCGAACAGCTTCTTGGTCTCGACCTTGCTGGCCTCGACGTCCGGCTGATCGAACGGATTGATGCCGAGCACCGCGCCCGCCACCGCCGTGGCGATCTCGAACCGGAAGAACTCCTGGGGCAGCTGCTCGACCTTCTCCAGATCGATGCGCACCACCGGCTGCGCCTCGCTCTCCAGGATCTTCACCGCCTCGTCCTGGCGCGCATCCGCGCGGCTCGTCAGGCGCAGGTACACGAACAGCCGGTCCTCGCCGTAGACCGCCGGCACGCCGACGGGCTCGCCCTCGACCGGGATGATGCCGTGACCCTCCTTGCCGGTCGATTCGGCGATGAGCTGCTCGGCCCAGGCGCCGAAGGTGTCGAGGCCGGGCGAGGCGATGAAGGTGATCTTGTCGCGCCCGAACTCCTTGGCCGCGACGCCCATGGCCGCGCCCAGCCGCACGCCGGGATTGGCCGCCGGCGGCACCGCCGGCCCGCAGGAGCGCACCATCATCCGCGCCGCGTCGAGGAACTCGCGGATCTCGACGCCCGCCGCCGCCGCCGGCACGAGCCCGAAGGCGGAGAGAACGGAATAGCGCCCGCCGATCTGCGGCACGCCCAGGAAGATCGTGCGGAAGCCGTCGTCCTTGGCCGCCGTCTCCATGGCCGAGCCCGGATCGGTCACGGCGACGAAGTGGCGGCCCGCCTTGTCCGCGCCGACCACCTCCTTCATCCGGCCAAGGAAGTAATCGCGAAACACGTTGGGCTCCAGCGTCGAGCCGGACTTCGAGGCGACAATGAAGAGCGTCGTCGGCAGGTTCACCGCCGCCTCGACGGCGCGCACCTCGTCCGGGTCGGTCGAGTCGAGGATGCGGAGCTTCGGAAAGCCCTCGCGATGGCCGTAGGTCGCGGAAATCACCTCCGGCCCGAGGCTGGAGCCGCCCATGCCGAGCACCACCGCATCGGTGAAACCTTCCGAGCGCACTTCCTCGGCGAAGCTTTCGTAACGCTCCACCTTCTCCAATTCGTCCTCGACGATGCGCAGCCAGCCGAGCCACTTCGCCTCGTCACGTCCGGTCCAGACGGTGGCGTCGTGCGCCCAGAGCCGACGGATCGCGCCGCTCGCGCGCCAGGACTCGATCGCCTTGTCGGTCGCCGCCTGCATCGCGTCGCCGAGCTTGCAGGTCTGGCTGTCGAGGCGCGCGCCGAGCAAGGCCGCGCGCTTGCCCGCCACCGCGCCGAGCAGCGCGTCGGCGGCATCGACGAAGAGTTGGACGCCCTCATCGACAAGCTGGCGGGCCACCGCCTCGATGTCGATGCCGGCCTGGGCCAGCCGGTCCATCACGGCCTTGGCCTCGTCGAGATTGTCCTCCAGCGAGGCGCGGACCTTCCCGTGGTCGCGGAACGCGTCCATGGTCGCCGGCGGCATGGTGTTGACGGTGTTCTTGCCGATCAGTTCCTCGACGTAGAGCACGTCGGAATAGGCCTTGTTCTTGGTGCCGGTGGAGGCCCAGAGCAGGCGCTGCGCCTTGGCGCCCTTCGCCTCCAAGGCGTCCCATCGGGCGCCCGAGAAGATGCGCTTGTAGCGCTGGTAGGCGAGCTTGGCGTTCGCCACCGCGACCTTGCCCTTCAGGTCCTCGTAGCCGCCGACCTCGTCGAGCCGCTTGTCCACCAGCGTGTCGATGCGGCTGATGAAGAAGCTCGCCACCGACGCCACCTTCGAGACGTCGCCGCCCTTGTTTCCGAACTCGGTCAGGCCGTCGATGAAGGCGTGGGCGACGGCCTCGTAGGTCTCCTGCGAGAACAGCAGGGTGACGTTGATGGAAATCCCCTCCGCCGTGAGCTGGCGGATCGCCGGGATGCCGGCCGGAGTCGCCGGTACCTTCACCATCAGGTTGTCGCGGGCGACCGCCTTGTGCAGGCGGCGGGCCTCGGCCAGCGTCTCCTCGGTGTCCAGCGCAAGGTAAGGGGAGACTTCAAGGCTCACGTAGCCGTCGGCGCCGTCGCTGGTGTCGTAGACCCGGCGCAGCACGTCGGCGGCGGCCTGGATGTCGGCGATCGCGAGCCCCTCGTAGAGATCGATCACGCGGGCATCGCCCCCGTCGAGGGCGGCCTTGAGGCTGTCGTCGTACTCGTTCGAGTGGCCGATCGCCTTCTCGAAGATCGACGGGTTGGAGGTGACGCCGCGCAGGTCGTCGCGCTCGACCAAGGCCTGAAGCTCCCCCTTGGCGACGAAGCCGCGGGCCACGAAGTCGAGCCAGACCGCCTGCTCGTGCTCGGCGAAGAGGGCGTTCAGCGCGTTCATCTCGGTCGTCCTCGCGTTTTTTGTCCCGCACCCGGTAGATAGGGCGCGCCTGCCCACGCAACGCCCCCATGGGACGCGCAGGAGCGTCCGACGCAGCGCACATCGAGGCGTGACGGTGATGGTGCGGGGAGGGCGCCTCGGCAAGATGCAAGCCGGGCTTTATCGGACGAACTACGGCTCGACCCGCTCGAAGGTGAGGTAGCTCGGCAGCCGTCCGGCCGCGAGCGCCTTGGCCTCGTAGCGGGTCCCCGGCCAGCCGGGAAACGGCGTGCGCCAGTCGTCGGCGCCTCTCGCGGTCCAGCGCAAGCTTGGGCAGCGGGCGGCCCGCACCAGGGTCCAGCCGGCATAGTCGTCGATGTCGGAGGCGAAGCGGAAATGCCCGCCCGGCCGCAGCACGCGGGCGATCTCGGCGAGCGACCCATCGGAGACGAAGCGGCGCTTGCGCTGGCGGCGCTTCGGCCAGGGGTCGGGGTAGAGCAGGTAGACCCGCGCCAGGCAGGCATCGGGCAGCGCGGCGAGCAGCGCGGTCGCGTCCTCGTCCCAGACGCGGACGTTGCGAAGCCCGCCGTCGTCCACCGCGCGCAACAGCTTGACCACGCCGTTGACGAAGGGCTCGCAGCCGATGATGCCGGCTCGGCGGTGCGCCGCGGCCTGGGCGGCGAGGTGCTCGCCGCCGCCGAAGCCGATCTCGAGCCAGACCTCGTCCACCGGCACCGGAAACAGGGCAGGGGGATCGAGAGAGGCGCCGCGCTCGGGCAGCGCGACACGGAGTTGCGGAAGCAGCGCTTCGAGGCGCTGCTCCTGGCCCGGCCGCAGCCGCTTGCCCTTGCGGCGCCCGTAGAAGGCGCGCTCGTCGCTCCCGCCCGCCTCGGGAGGGATGGTCTCATCCCTCCCCATGGCGGTTCAGGATCAGAAGGCCGACTTCAGCTTGTCGGCCAGATCGGTCTTCTCCCAGGAGAAGCCGCCGTCGGCATCGGGCTCGCGGCCGAAATGGCCGTAGGCCGCGGTGCGGGCGTAGATCGGCTTGTTGAGCTGGAGCGCCGTGCGGATGCCGCGGGGCGACAGGTCGAGGGCGTCCATCAGGACCGCCTCGAGCTTGGCCTCGTCGACAGTGCCGGTGCCGTGCAGGTCGACGTAGATCGACAGGGGCTTGGCCACGCCGATGGCGTAGGAGAGCTGGATCGTGGCGCGGCGGGCGAGGCCGGCGGCGACGACGTTCTTGGCGAGGTAGCGGGCCGCGTAGGCCGCCGAGCGGTCGACCTTGGTCGGGTCCTTGCCCGAGAAGGCGCCGCCGCCGTGGGGCGCCGCGCCGCCGTAGGTGTCGACGATGATCTTGCGGCCGGTGAGGCCCGCGTCACCATCGGGGCCGCCGATCACGAACTTGCCGGTCGGGTTGACGTGCCACACCGTCTTGTCGGTGACCCAATCCTGCGGCAGGGCCGCGCGGATATAAGGCTCGACGATGGCGCGCACGTCGGCCGAGTCGAGGGACTCGTCGATATGCTGGGTCGAGAGCACGATCTGGGTCGCCTCGACCGGGCGGCCGTCGGCGTAGCGCACGGTCACCTGGCTCTTGGCGTCGGGGCCGAGCTTGGCGGCGTCACCCTGCTTGGCCTTGCGGGCGTCGGCGAGGTCCTTGAGGATCTTGTGGGCGTAGTAGATCGGGGCCGGCATCAGCGCCGGGGTCTCGTCCGATGCGTAGCCGAACATGATGCCCTGGTCGCCCGCGCCCTCGTCCTTGTTGCCGGAGGCGTCCACGCCCTGGGCGATGTCGGCGGACTGCGCGTGCAGGCGAATGTCGATCTGGTTGTTCTTCCAGTGGAAGCCGGACTGCTCGTAGCCGATGTCCTTCACGGCCTCGCGGGTCAGTTCCTCCAGATCCTTGAAGGTCACGGAATCGGGGCCGCGCACCTCGCCGGCGATCACGATGTAGTTCGTCGTGGTCAGCGTCTCGACACCGAGACGGGCCTCCGGCATCGCCGCGATGTAGGCGTCGACCACAGTGTCGGAGATCCGATCGCTCACCTTGTCGGGGTGACCTTCGGACACGGATTCGCTGGTGAACAGGAAGTCTGAACGCGGCATCGAATGCACCCCCAAGCGACGGGCGCGCAGCTCCGCGGCAGCGCTTGACCCGTTCATAAAGGAGTGCGGCTTGTCGCACCGCGAGTCAGGAGGGTCAAGCCGGAACGGCGGAAACGTCCGTTATATCGAACGGGCGCCGGTCCGTCAGCCCTTCAACTCGCGGCCGAACGCCTCGATCGCGGCGGAGATGTCCCGCCGCTGCTCCTCGCTGAAGCTCTCGGAGATCTGGCGGGCGAAAGCGCGGGCGAGGTTCGACCAGGGCTCGGCGACGAGCGGCGGCTGCGGCGTCTCGGCGAAGCCGCGCTCGACCGCCTCGTCCGGGTGCGGAATACCGTCGAGGAATTCGGAGATCGGCGTCCCGGTCATCCGGCTGAAGACGGCGAGATGGATCGCACTGATCCGGTTGACGCCCTTCTCGTATTTCTGGAGCTGCGCCGCCGACATCCCGAAGCTGTCGGCAACGGCACGCTGGGTCAGGCGCGATCGCTTGCGCTGCTCGGCGATGCGCTGCCCCAGGAGAACGTCGCGCTCGTCGGTCTTCTGGCCTGCCATCTGGTTCCGCGCGACTCCGACTTCGCAGTCTGGTTCGACCGAATCGTTCCAGGGCGCAAGCCTCGGGGATCGAGGCGAGTGCGACGACCCACAGAGAATCTCATTTGTTATAAAATATCAACAGGTCCGAGCCCGGATCACGGGATGATCGGAGCGGCCCGAGCGACCGCCCGCGTTGCGGCTTCCCGGCCGGGATCGAGCGTCCGGCTCGGTGCGAGCTTCCGGCTCGGCGGACGGGACTTCGACGGATGTGACTTCGACGGAGAGCGGCTGCTCGTCCCGCGCCGACGGCTCGTAGCCGCACCAGACGCAGGTGCCGAGGGCGGCCATCCGCTCGCCGTTGCGTTGCGAGCAGAGGGGGCAGACCAGAAGGGTGAGCCGGTCGCGCGAGCGCAGGGCGAGGCCGCGTCCGAGGAAGGTGACGGGGCGGGGTTTCGTCGTCGCGCTGGTCGTGTCGTCGCCCATACCGGTCCCTGCCGGCAACGGCGCCGGATCGGCGGACCAACGGCCGAGCCTCGCGCGGGTTGCACGGCGGACGCGAACGGGGTGGACGATGGCGTCCCCGGGAGGAATCGAACCTCCGACCCCAGGTTTAGGAAACCTGTGCTCTGTCCGGCTGAGCTACGGAGACGTTGAGCACGACACCTAGCATCGATGCGGAGCAGCGCCAACCCGACGCCGCCGCTCCGTGTTCGGACTGCGCTCAGACCGCCCGCTCGACCATCATCTTCTTGATCTCGGCGATGGCTTTCGCCGGGTTCAAGTTCTTCGGGCAGGTGTTGGCGCAGTTCATGATCGTGTGGCAGCGATAGAGCCGGAACGGGTCGTGCAGCGCGTCGAGGCGCTCGCCGGTGTTCTCGTCGCGGGAATCGATCAGCCAGCGATAGGCCTGGAGCAGGGCCGCCGGCCCCAGGAACTTGTCGCCGTTCCACCAGTAGCTCGGACAGCTCGTGGTGCAGCAGGCGCACAGGATGCACTCGTAGAGGCCGTCGAGCCGGGCGCGGTCCTCCGGGGTCTGCTTCCACTCCTTCTCGGGCGACGGCGTCTCGGTCTGGAGCCAGGGCTCGATCGCGGCGTGCTGGGCGTAGAAGTTGGTCAGGTCCGGCACGAGATCCTTTAGCACCGGCATGTGCGGCAGCGGATAGATGCGCACCGCGCCGTCCTTGTCCTTGCGGGTCAGGAACGGGAGGGCGTTGTCGGGGGTGCGGCACTCGTCGATGCCCATGGTGCAGGCGAGCGCGTTCTGCCCCTCGATGTTCATGGCGCAGGAACCGCAGATGCCCTCGCGGCAGGAGCGGCGGAAGACGAGCGTCGGATCGACCTTGTTCTTGATCCACAGGAGCGCGTCGAGCACCATCGGCCCGCAATCGTCGCGGTCGACCCGGTAGGTGTCGATGCGCGGGTTCTTTCCGTCGTCGGGGTTCCAGCGATAGATGCGGAACACCTGCAGGTTCCTGGCGCCCTCGGGGGCGGGCCAGGACTTGCCTTCGGTCACCTGGGAGTTCTTGGGGAGATTGAACTGGGCCATGGCCGGCTTTCGCTTGCGAAACGTCAGGAGAGGGTGCGGTGGCCGACGGTGAGCGCTCGCGGCGGCGGCTTCCGCCGCCGCTCGAACACCACCATGCTGTCGTGGAAGGCGATGCCCTGCGTCGCGTCGGCAAATCCGGGATCGCGCGGGAACGGGTCGGGATCGAGCACGTAGCGGGCGTGGAGCCGGTCGAGCAGACGCTTGGCGTATTCCATGAAGGCGCCGGGCGCGCGCAGGCCGCCGCCGAGGTCCGGCCAGTAGGAGGCATGGACGTCCTCGACGAAGTAGACCCCGTCGGGGGCCATCAGCGGGTACAGGGTTTCGAAGCTCGCGATCTGATCGGGGCTGATGTGGCCCGCATCGTCGATCACGACGTCGATGCCGCCCATCGCCTCGGCGATGCGCCGCAGGAGCCCGGCATCGGACTGGCTGCCGATATGGACGGTGATGCCGGGCTCGTCGATCTGCGTGCAGGCCTCGTTGATGTCGAGACCGTGGATCACCGCATCCGGCCCGAAATAGCGCCGCCACATCTGCAGGGACCCGCCCTGGAAGATGCCGAGCTCGAGGATGCGGACCGGCTTGCCGCGATAGCGCGACAGATGGCGGTCGTAGACCTCGAGATAGTGGTGCCACTTGGTGGCGAGCCGGTCCTCCTGCGCGAAGAACGCGGCCTCAGCCGGGTTGGTCGCGCGCGCGAGCTCGACCGCCGGATCGATCCAGGCTCCATGGCGCTCCATGATCTCCTGCCAGGAGGAAGGCGGCTCCGCCGGGGCGCCGCTGCGGAGGAGGCCGGACCCGTCCGGCGCCCCCTTAGGCTGCTTCCGCTTGAACACGCGACACGGTCCTCATCTCAATACACCCGCGCCTTCGGCTCGATGTACTGGATCTCGTTCGACATCGTGTAGGTATGCACCGGGCGGTAATCGATGTTGGTCGCGTGCGCGTTCGGATCGAGCCACGCGAGCGTGTGCTTCATCCACTCCTTGTCGTCGCGCTCGGAAAAGTCCTCGCGGGCGTGGGCACCACGGCTTTCCTTGCGGTTGGCCGCCGAGTCCATGGTGACCACCGCCTGACCGATCAGGTTGTCGAATTCCAGGGTTTCGAGAAGGTCGGTGTTCCACACGAGCGAGCGGTCGGAGACCTTCACGTCGGCAATGCCGCGCCAGACGTCGTGGATCAGGTTCTGGCCCTCTTCCAGCACCTCGCCGGTGCGGAAAACCGCGCAGTTGTTCTGCATGGTCCGCTGCATCCGGTCGCGCAGTTCCGCGGTGGGGGTGCCGCCGTCGGCGGTGCGGAAGCGGTCGAGGCGCGAGAGCGCCTTCTCGGCCGAATCCCGCGGCAGCTCCGGCTGGCGGGCGTCGGGCTCGACGATGTCGGCGCAGCGCAGGCCCGCGGCACGGCCGAACACCACGAGGTCGATCAGCGAGTTGGAGCCCAGGCGGTTGGCGCCGTGGACCGAGACGCAGGCCGCCTCGCCGAGCGCCATCAGGCCGGGGACCACGGTGTCGGGGTCGCCGTTCTTCAAGGTCAGCACCTCGCCGTGATAGTTCGTCGGGATGCCGCCCATGTTGTAGTGGACCGTCGGCAGGACCGGGATCGGCTCCTTGGTCACGTCCACGCCCGCGAAGATTTTTGCCGATTCTGAGATGCCGGGTAGGCGCTCGTGCAGGATCTTCGGGTCGAGGTGGTCGAGGTGCAGGAAGATGTGGTCCTTGTTCTTGCCGACGCCGCGGCCGTCGCGGATTTCCATGGTCATGGAGCGCGAGACCACGTCGCGCGAGGCGAGGTCTTTTGCCGACGGCGCATAGCGCTCCATGAAGCGCTCACCCTCGGAGTTGGTGAGGTAGCCGCCTTCGCCGCGCGCGCCTTCGGTGATGAGGCAGCCGGCGCCGTAGATGCCGGTCGGGTGGAACTGCACGAACTCCATGTCCTGCAGCGGCAGGCCGGCGCGCAGCACCATGGCGTTGCCGTCGCCGGTGCAGGTGTGCGCCGAGGTCGCCGAGAAATAGGCGCGGCCGTAGCCGCCGGTGGCCAGGATCGTCTGCTGGGCGCGGAAGCGATGGATCTCGCCGGTCGCCTGATCGATGGCGATGACGCCGCGGCAGCGCCCGTCCTCGTCCATGATCAGGTCGAGGGCGAAGTACTCGATGAAGAACTGGGTCTTGTTCTTCACCGCCTGCCCGTAGAGGGTGTGGAGCATGGCATGCCCCGTGCGGTCGGCCGCGGCGCAGGTGCGCTGCGCGGTGCCCTTGCCGTAATCGGTGGTCATGCCGCCGAAGGGCCGCTGGTAGATCTTGCCCTCTTCCGTGCGGGAGAACGGGACGCCCCAGTGCTCCAGCTCGTAGACCGCGGCGGGGGCGTTGCGGACGAGGTACTCGATCGCGTCCTGATCGCCGAGCCAGTCCGAGCCCTTCACGGTGTCGTACATGTGCCAGCGCCAGTCGTCCGGGCCCATGTTGCCGAGCGAGGCCGAGATGCCGCCCTGCGCTGCCACCGTGTGCGAGCGGGTCGGAAACACCTTGGTGATGCAGGCGGTGCGCAAGCCAGCCTGCGAGCAGCCGACGGTGGCACGCAGACCCGCGCCGCCCGCGCCGACGATCACCACGTCGAAGGTGTGGTCGGTGATGGCATAGGCCGGGGCGCCGCTGCCGTTCGATCCGTTGGAGGCCATGGGGTCAGTCCTCGAAGCTGAAGGAAGCGATCTAAAGCCCGCCCAGGCCCACGCGGATGATCGCGTAGAGGCAGGCGGCGGCGACCGCGACGGCGTAGAAGGTGTTGGCGACGAGCGCCGCGTATTTCAGGCCGTGGCCGTGCACGTAGTCCTCGATCACGGTCTGCATGCCGAGCCGCATGTGCAGGGTCACCGAGACGACGGCGAGGATCAGGATGATCGCCACGAGCGGGTGCGCGACGAGCGCCACCGCCTCGGGGTAGGTCCGGCCGGCCATCTTGGCGATGATCACCACGAAGGCGAGCATCAGGAGCGCGTTGGCAGCCCCCGTGAGGCGCTGGAGCCAGAAATGGTCGGCGCCGTGGCCGGAGGCGCCGAGCCCCTTCACCCGAGCGCGGGGGGTGCGCATGGAGAGCGCGGGATTCTGGCGGTTGTCGACCTGGGACATGGCGGCGGCTCTCAGCGCAGGACGAGGGCAAGCGCCCAGATGACGATCGTGAGGACGATCGAGCCGATCAGCGTCGCGCGGGCGAGCCCGAGGCGCCGGTCGCGGTCGAAGCCGTAGCCGAAGTCCCAGACGAAGTGGCGCAGGCCGCCCAGCATGTGGTGCATCAGCACCCAGGTGTAGCCGAACAGGATCGTACGCCCGATCCACGAGCCGAAGAACCACGCCACCGTGTCGTAGGCTTTGGGGCCCGACGCCAAAGCCACGAGCCAGATCGCGACGAGGGCAGTGCCGCCGTAGAGCGCGGTGCCGGTGATGCGGTGGAACACCGACATCGCCATGGTCCAGGTCCAGCGGTAGATCTGGAGATGGGGCGAGAGCGGCTGGGCGACCGTCGGTCTCACGGTTGGGGCCATCGCGGTCAGTGTCCTCGCGTCCGGTGCGGAATCGGAGATTGGATTTTTTCGAATGAAGGGTTAGGGCGCCGGGCTTTGCCGGGCAATGCCCCATGCTGCGCCGCAGCATGAAGCGAAATGACGAAACGGTCGATCTGTCTCACGCTCACGCCAACCTCCCGGCCAGGCGAAACCAGAGATAGGCCAGGGGCACCGCGACGATCAGGGAGGCGAGGCCGCTCACGGCTGTCAGCTTCGTCGCATCCTTCAACGTGAGGCCGGCGAGATCCATCGCCATGACGATCGGCGGCGCCTGATAGGGCAGGAACAGGGTCGAGTAGCCGACCACCTGCACCATCAGCACGCTCATCAGGTCGAGGCCGGAACCGGCGGAGAACTCTCCCGCCAAAGCCGTGTAGAGCGCGGGCGCGCCGTTGGCGGTGCCGGCGAACAGGAAGCCGATCGACAGCCCGACGAGGGTGGCGAAATTCTTCGCATGCGCGCCCGGCTCCAGGGGCGCGACGGCGAGCAATGCGTGGCCGATCCTGGCGCCGAGGCCGGTCTCGTTGACGACGGCCGTGAGCCCGAACAGGGCGGCGATATAGAAACAGGTCCGCAGCGGGATGTCCGAGAAACTCGCCGCCGACACGACGCCGACGCCCGGCAGCAGGCAGATCACCGCCGCCGCGAGCCCGATCCAGGCCGGGGCGATCCCGTGCCAGCCGTCGGTGAGCCAGAGCCCCAGCATGATCGCGAGGATGACCGACAGCCGCCGCTCTTCCGCAGACAGCGGCGGCAGCGGGGGGAGGGTGGGACGCGCCCCGTCGAGCCGGTCGGGGAAGATCAGCACGGTGCAGGCGACGAGGATCGCGCCCTTGACGAAGCCCAGCACCGGCGCGTGCAGGAACAGGTAGGGCAGGTAGGAGAGATGCACGCCGTAGAGCGTCTCGGCGGTACCGGCCATGACGAGGTTCGGCACGTTGGCCGGCAGGATCGCCGCCGACAGCATCGGCGTGGCGATGCCGAACGCCAGGATCGCTCCCGTCCGGCCGGGCCGCCCGGCCCTGAGGCCGAAGGCGTCGCAGAGCGCGATCAGCACCGGCACCATCACGGCGATGCGCCCGAGATTGGACGGCATCACGAAGGCCAGCGCGAAGGAGAAGGCGACGAGGCCGGCCACGAACCCGGGATAGGAGGCGGGCAGCCGGGCCGCGAGCATCCGGGCGAGCCGGTCGCCCAGCCCGGTGCGGTTCATGGCGAGCCCGACCACCATGCCGCCGGTCACCAGCCAGAAGGCGGACGACGCGAAGCCGGAAAACACCGTCTGGGCCGGGGCGAGCTTCAGCAGCATCGCGACGGCGAAGAACAGCAGCGCGGTCACGACCTCGGCCACCAGCCCGGTCGCCCACAGGCCCATGCACAGCACGAGGAGAGCGCCGGTCGCCGCGACCGTGCCCTGCGCTCCCATGATCTGTGCCGCGGCGCCCATGGGCGGGGTTCAAACGCGAATTTGAATTGTTCGCAATTCGGCTTTCGTGGTGGGAGGCTTCGCCGACGGCGAAGGCTGGTGGGGAAGGCGCCCTCTCGTATAGAGCAGGGCCGATGGAGTCGCTGCTCGAACGGCGAACGCGGAGGGTTCAGGATGGCCGCAAACGGCGCTGCGCGTTCCCCTCTCCCCTCCGCGGGAGAGGGTGGCCCCCGAAGGGGGTCGGGTGAGGGGCTGGCTCCGCACTTTCCGGAAGCGTCGCTCCCCTCTCCCGCCTGCTTCGCAGGCACCCTCCCCCGCAGAGGGGGGAGGGGTTTTTTCCGATGATGCGCTTCGACCTCGTCGATCTGAACCTGTTCCGCCACGTGGTCGAGGCCGGCTCGATCACCCATGGGGCCGAGCGGGCGAATCTCGCGCTCGCCGCCGCCTCGACCCGCATCCGGGCGATGGAGGACTCGCTCGGCGCAGCCCTTCTGGTCCGCGGGCGCCAGGGCGTGAGCCCGACCCAGGCCGGACGCACCCTACTGGCCCATGCCCGCGAGCTGCTGGCCCAGATCGAGCGGATGCAGGGCGACCTGTCCGTCTTCGCCGGCGGGGCGGTGGGCCAGATCCGAGTGCTCTCGAACACCAACGCGCTCACCGAATTCCTGCCCGAGGCGCTCTCGGCCTATCTCGCGCTCCATACCGGCGTCAGCGTCGATATCGAGGAGCGAACGTCCGACGAGATCGTCGGCATGGTGGCCGACGGGGCGGCCGATCTCGGCATCGTCGCCGGCACCGTCGATACCGGCCGGCTCCAGACCTTCCCGTTCCGGCACGACCGCTTCGTGGCGGTCGTCGCGCCCGGCCATCCGCTCGCGGCTCGAGAGACCCTCGACTTCGCCGAGGTGCTGGAGCACGACCTCGTCGGCCTCGATCGGCCGAGCGCGCTCACCCGCTTCCTCGCCGACAAGGCCGCCCGGATCGGCCGGCCGATGCGGCTGCGGGTGCAGTTGCGCAGCTTCGATGCGGTGTGCCGCTTGGTGGAATGCGGGGTGGGCCTCGGCATCGTGCCGGAGACGACGGCGCGGCGGGCGCGGCGCGTCATGGACATCGCGATCGTGCCGCTGCGCGATCCCTGGGCCGCCCGCGACCTGATGCTGTGCCTGCGCGACCTCGAGGCGCTTCCGCCCTTCGCGCAGGAATTCGTGGCGCATCTGCAGGCCGCCACGGAGTGAGCGCCCCTCGCGCGACGGCCGCCGGGCCCGACGGCGGGCGGCGGCGCTTCCACGCTCGGGCGGCCTGTGCCACCCTCGCCCCGATTCGGGCGGACCGCACGTCGCAGCAGATCTCCGCTCGTTCGGCTGGGAGGAGCGCATGTTCAAACGGATCGCCGCCGAGGCCATGGGCCTGAGCGACATCGGCGTCATCGTGCCGCCCTCCGACTACGCCAGGGTCGATGCCGACGATTACCTGTTTCACGAGGACGGCGAGAAGATCTACTTCCTGATCAAGTCCAAGAAGGACGAATACTGCTTCACCAACCTCGCGTTGATCCACGTGGACGGCGACTCGGCCGTCTCGTCCAAGCGCTCGATCAGGCGCTACGAGTTCGCGCATTACGGCGTGAACGCCGTTTCGATCGAGACGGCCGGCACCGTCGACCGGGACATCGAGCTCAAGTTCCAGATCGGCTCGGCCTCCTTCAGCATCGACGTGCGCAAGGATTTCATCGAGGCGCTGAAGGACGTCTACAAGGCGCTGATCGCGATCAGCCATCAGCAGATGCGGGATCAGGTCGCCCGCAACAACGTCCAGCCCTGCCTGTCCGCCGTGGCCTCGGCCTTCAAGATCGGGGCCGCCGCGGACGAGGACGCTCTCTCTCGCCAGTTCCAGGCGCTGCTGGCCGCGACCAACGCGGCGTCGAGCAACACGCGGGACTTCGGCAGCTTCTTCGAGCGCTACATCCGCGCCTGACGATGGCCACCGGTCGGCGGCGGGCGCCCGAGCCCGTCAGCCGCCCAGGACGGTGTCGACCAGCAGCTTGACGTTCAGCACCACGATCACGCCCGCGATCCCCCAGGCCAGCGCCGCCAGCCAGCGCGGAATGACAAAAGAACCCATCAGCCCGCGATCGGAGACGAAGCGCACCAGCGGGATCACCGCGAAGGGCAACTGCATCGACAGCACGACCTGACTCAGCACGAGGAGCTTGGCCGTCCCCTGATCGCCGTAGAGCGCGGTGACGATCACCACCGGCACGATGGCGATGCCCCGCGTCACGAGGCGGCGCGCCCAGTCGGGCAGGCGCAACCGCAAGAAGCCTTCCATGACGATCTGGCCGGCGAGCGTCGCGGTCACCGTCGAGTTGAGGCCGGACGCCAGCAGGGCCACGGCGAACAGCGTCGAGGCGAGGCCGACGCCGAGCAGCGGCGAGAGCAGTTCGTGCGCCTGCTCGATCTCCTCGACATCGGTGCGCCCGCCCGCGTGGAACACGGCGGCGGCCAGGATCAGGATCGCGGCGTTGACGAAGAGCGCCAGCATCAGGGCGATGGTCGAATCGGTCACCGCGAAGCGCAGGGCCTCGCGCCGGCCGGTCTCGGTGCGCGGGTAGGCCCGGGTCTGCACGATGGACGAGTGGAGGTAGAGGTTGTGGGGCATCACGGTGGCGCCGATGATGCCGATGGCGATGTAGAGCGCGGCCGGGTTGGTCACGATCTCGCGGGACGGCACGAAGCCGCCGAGCACCGCCTGGACCGGGGGCGCGGCCAGCACGATCTGGATCGCGAAGCAGACGAAGATGATGACGAGAAGCCCGATCACGAAGGCTTCGAGCGCGCGAAACCCCCGGCGCAGCAGCAGCAGCACCACGAACACGTCGAGCGCGGTGATGACGGCGCCGAGCGTCAGCGGGATGCCGAACAGGAGCTTGAGGGCGATCGCCGTGCCGATCACCTCGGCGAGGTCGCAGGCGATGATCGCCGCCTCGCAGATCAGCCACAGCGCGAAGCCCACGGGCCGCGGGTAGCGCGCGCGGCAGGCCTGGGCGAGGTCGAGGCCGGTGGCGATGCCCAGCCGCGCGGCGAGCGCCTGCAGCACGATCGCCATCAGGTTCGAGAGCAGGATGACGGCGAGCAGGGTGTAGCCGAACTGAGCGCCGCCCGCGATGTCGGTGGCCCAGTTGCCGGGGTCCATGTAGCCGACCGAGACCATGTAGCCGGGGCCGAGGAAGGCGACGAGGCGGCGCAGCCACGAGCCGCCGGCCAGCACCGGCACACTGCCGTTGAGCGCGCCGAGGCTCGGGCCTGCGTCACGGGCCTCGGAAGCGGGCGGGGAAACACGATCCATGACGGTGTCCATTCGCATCGGCGGCCGAACCCTATCCCAAGGCCTCTCCCTCCGCCCGGCCCGCACCCGGCCGCGCCTCCGGCGAGCGGGGGAGGGCGGCGTGAGGTGGCGAGCCGGAGAGGCGAACCCGGCCGGGAGCGCCGGGTTCGTTTATAGCATCAGCTATAAAGCTGCGCCGGTGCTTTCATCAAGGGGTGCCGATCCCTCGACCGCGGGATTCCCGCTTCGCCCCGGCTTGCGCTAGAGAGGAACTCCGCGATGCGGCCCTCGTGCCGCAGCCGAACCAGCCCCTGCCGAGGAGAGCGCCGTCCATCATGCAGGAATCGCCGCGCGAGTCCGCCGAGCCCGATGACGGGACGCCGCTCGTCGATCCGGAGGTCCATGTCGAGAGCTTCCGGCAGGCGCGGGAGGCGCGTCGGCTGGAACTCGTGGAGGATTACGTCGAGCTGATCGCCGACCTGATCGGCGACGGCGGCGAGGCGCGGCAGGTCGACATCGCCGCCCGCCTCGGCGTCGCCCAGCCGACGGTGGCCAAGATGCTCAAGCGGCTGGCCGAGGAAGGGCTCGTGCAGCAGCGGCCCTATCGCGGCGTGTTCCTCACGGCGGCGGGTCAGGCGCTGGCCGAGCAGTCGCGGGAGCGCCACCGCATCGTCGAGCGCTTCCTCTGCGCCCTCGGCGTCAGCGCCGAGACGGCGCGGCGCGACGCGGAGGGCATCGAGCACCATGTCAGCGCCGAGACCCTGGAGGCGTTCCGCCGCTTCGCCGACGCGCGCCTGGGGTCCTGAGGGATAACGGATGGAACTGAACCAGCAACTCGCCGCGCTCGCCGCCGTCAGCGCCCGGCACGACGCGGCGGTGACCAACCTCGCCGAGAGCGTGGCCGATCTCGGCGCCAAGCAGGTGGCCCACCAGATGGCGGTCGGGTTCCTGGCCAGCGTGCTGCGCTCGATCGATTCCGACCATTACGACGAGCGGCTGGAGGGCTACCTTGCCATGCTGCGCGACGCCCTGTTCCGCGACGATCCCGACGCGGCGCTCGCCAACACCGTGCTGGAGACACTGGAGCGCTCCCTGCGCCCGGCGCAAGAGCCGGACGACGCGTGAGGGCGCGGCCCGATCGATCGGGATCGGCCTCCAGGCGTCGGGACGGCGCGGTCTCGCTTGGATCGCGCGCGACGCCATGGCACAATGGGGTATGGCCGAGCGGACCACCCACCCCTATTCCATCGACGTCAGGCGGTGCTGGCGCGTGCCGGACCGCTTCGTCTGCTCGATCCTCGAGAAGGGCACGCCGCGGCGCCACAGCCCGCAGAGCTACGCCACCTTCGACGAGGCCCGCCAGGCCGCCCAGGAACGCCTGCGCCAACTCGTGTTCGAGTGGCAGTTGATGGGGCGGGAGCCACGATAGGCCGGCTCAGCCGGAACTCGATCCATCGCTCTGTGACCCTTCGCTGATCGTGTATTCGGTGTCCGAACCGGCCTCGGTTCGGATCTCCTCGCCGTCGATCCAGGCGAACAGCAAGGCGAAGGCGGCGTGCGCCACGATCAGGACGACCGTGGCGATCATCCAGGGCAGGCTGACCGGCTCCCTGACGCCGAGCAGGAACACCGCGAGCCCCTGCACCGTGATCAGGCACAGGACGTCGATGCCCAGCAGATAGTGGACGAGCAGGCAGAGCGGGCGCTCCGTGACGGCGTCGCCGCCGGTCCAGATCGAGACCCACATGGTCCGACGTCCCTCGGCTGACCGATCGGCCACCGCCAACCGAGGCCGGAGCGAGCCTCAGCCGCGCTCGCCGTCGGTAGTTTGGGCGTATTGGACGAGCGCCGCCATCTGTGCGGGCGCGCGAAAAACCCGGCCGTCCTCCGTCTCCACGTAGACGTCCGAGGCGCCCATGCTGGCGAAGGTCATGGCCCGCTCCGCCGCCCGGACGCCGACGGCGTGGGGCTCGGCGGAGGACGACCCCGCGGGGCCGGTCCAGTGTACGGTGTAGCGCATGGATGAGATCTCCTCCCGTATTCATCATACGCCAGAGAGGACACGCGCGCGAGGGCGGGCCGGAACGGACCGGCGCCGCTGTCTCCATTGATGTTCGCAGCGCTTACGGGAGAAGACGAGGCCGCTTGCGGTGGCGCTTGCAGTGCCTGCGGATTCGGACCGAGGCGAACCGCCGATTTTATTGCCGAGATCGCGTCCGGGACTTGATTCCCTGCGGGCGGTATGCGCTCCATCGTTTGTTAAGAAACAATGAACCATCCTCGGGGGAGATGGCCGTGTCGTTCGTGGTCTGTGGGGTCGCCTGTTTCGGCGTTCTGTGCGTGGCGTTCCTGATCCACGAGATCAGGAACGCGCCCTACGAGGATTGCATCGACGCCGAGGCGATTCTAGCCGAGATCGACCGGCAGCGGCTGGAACTGTAATCGAGCCGCTGATCAGTACACGTCGGCCTGATAGCGGCCCGCCTTCTTGAGCGCGGCGAGGTAGGCCACCGCCTCGTCGGGATTCTTGCCACCGTGGCTCGCGGCGACGTCGATGATCGCGCGCTCCACGTCCTTGGCCATGCGCTTGGCATCGCCGCAGACGTAGAAGTGGGCGCCGCCCTCCAGCCACTTCCACAGCTCGGCGCCGTTCTCGCGCATCCGGTCCTGCACGTAGGTCTTTTCCGCACCGTCGCGCGACCACGCGAGCGACAGGCGGGTCAGAACCTTGTCCTCCTTCAGGCCGTTCAGCTCGTCCCGGTAGAAGAAGTCCGAGGCCTGCCGCTGGTGGCCGTAGAACAGCCAGTTGCGGCCGGGCGCCTGCGTGGCGGCACGCTCGCGCAGGAAGGCGCGGAACGGGGCGATGCCGGTGCCCGGCCCGCACATGATGACGTCCTTGGAAAGATCCTCCGGCAGGGCGAAGCCGTGCGCCTTCTGCAGGTAGATTTTGACTTTGGTCTGCTCCGGCATGCGCTCGCCGAGATGGGTCGAGGCGACGCCGAGGCGAAGGCGGGAGCGGTGGTTGTAGCGCACCGCATCGACCGTGAGCGAGACGCGGCCCACATCCATCTTCGGCGAGGACGAGATCGAGTAGAGCCGCGGCTGCAACTCGTCGAGGGCTTCGAGGAAGACTTCCGCGTCGGGGCGCGCGCCGGGGAACTTGTGGAGCGCGCCGAGCACGTCGAGATGGGCGGCGTCGCCGTCCGGGTCCTCGCCCGCGGCGAGCGCCTGCGCTTTCTTCCGCTGCTCGCCCGCGGTGAGGAGCGAGAGGAGCTGGTAGAGGTTGTCGGGCGCAGCGCCCAGCGCGTACTCGGTCATCAGGCGGTCGCGCAGGGTCTTGCCGCCGATCTTGCGTTCGGGGCGGGCGCCGAGTTCGGCGATCACCGCATCGACGAGCGCCGGGGCGTTGGCCGGAAAAAGCCCGAGGGAATCGCCGACCTCGTAGGTGATCGGCGTGTCCTTCAGATCGATCTCGATGTGCCACGTCTCCTTCTCGCCGCCCGGCGCATTGAGCCGGGTGCGCGACAGGAAGGTCGCCTCGACCGGGTTCTCGCGGCAGAAGCCCAGCGGCCCGAGTTCCGGCTCTTTCTTCGGCGCATCCCCCGCATCCGCCTTCGGAGCCGCGGCGCCGCCCGAGGCGCCGAACTCCTCGTCCAGCCGCTTGAGCATGCGCATCGTCTCTTTGCCGCCGGGCTGGCAAAGGTTCAGGCGCTCCTCGCTCTTGAGGAAGATGGCGTTGGCGTAGTCGGCGCAGTTGTAGCCGCACTGGCCGCAATCCTGCTGGGCCATGGCCGCCATCAGCTTCTGCGGCTCGGGCCTGTCCTTGGCCAGATCCATCCGATCGCCGATCGGCATCGACGGGTCGTGCCAGGGCGCGTCGTCGTTGTCGGCGAGTTTCGGACCGGTCGAGGGCCCCTCGCCGGGCGCCAGCGCGGTGGCACCTTCCACCGCCGGGCCGAGGAGTGCGGCGAAATAGCCCGACAGCCAGGAGCGCTGGTCGGGGCTGAAGGGGGCGTTTTCCGGGATCAGGACGAGCGGGGGCGTGACGTGCTGGGTCATGGGCAGACCTGAGAAGCGAGACGGACCGTGATTCCCTCCCCCCTGCGGGGAGGGGTGGGGGTCGGGCAGGAGGCACCGGGTCGCTCAATCCTGAACCACCCCCACCTCCGGCTCCTCCCCGCAAGGGGGAGGAGAGACTACGCCGCGGCCTTCAGGACCGGCTGTTCCTGCGCCGCGTCGCGCAGGGCCTCGGGGCCCTTGCGCGCCGTAAACGACTGGAAGCTCTCGTCCTTGTTCTCGCGCAAGGCGAGGTAGGTCTTGAGCAGGGCCTCGACGCGGGCCGGCGCGTCCTCGGCCTTCACGGCCTTCCAGATCTCGGTGCCGATCTTCGGGTTCTCGGCGAAACCGCCGCCGACGACGATGTCGTAGCCCTCGACGGTGTCGCCCTCTTCCGAGACCACGACCTTGGCGCCGATCAGGCCGATATCGCCGATGTAGTGCTGGGCGCACGAGTGATGGCAGCCGGTGAGGTGGACGTTCACCGGCACGTCGAGGCCGGGCACCGCCTGTTCCACATGGTCGGCGATGATCAGCGCGTGGCCCTTGGTGTCGGAGGCCGCGAACTTGCAGCCGCGGGCGCCGGTGCAGGCGACGAGCCCGGAGCGGATGCCCGCGGCCTCGACCGTGAGGCCGAGCGCCTTCACCCGCGCCTCGACCTCGGCGACCTTGGCGTCCGGCACGCCGGAGAAGATGAAGTTCTGCCAGACGGTGAGGCGGATCTGGCCATCGCCGCACTCGACGGAGATTTTTGCGAGTTCGCGCATCTGGTCGGTGGTCATCTTGCCGACCGGCAGGACGACGCCGACCCAGTTGAGGCCGGGCTGCACCTGCCGGTGCACGCCGACATGAGCGAACCGGTCGGTGGGCTTCCTCGGCGCGACATGCTCCGGCGCGACCCGGTCGAGCTTGCGCCCCAGCTTTTCCTCGACGGCAGCGAGGTACTTGTCGAAGCCCCAGGCGTCGAGGACGTATTTCATCCGGCTCTTGTTGCGGTTGGTCCGGTCGCCGTTCTCGATGAAGACGCGGATGATCGCGTCCGCCACCTTGTTGCAATCCTCGGGCTTCAGGACGATGCCGGTGTCGCGGGCGAGATCCTTGTGGCCGGAGATGCCGCCCAGCACGAGGCGCATCCACACGCCGGCCGGCACCGCGGCGCCCTCCAACACCTCGATCGCCTGGAAGCCGATGTCGTTGGTCTCCTCGAGCACCGGCATCACGCCGCCGCCGTCGAAGGCGACGTTGAACTTGCGCGGCAGGCCGTAGAGCGAGCGGTCGTTGATGATCCAGTTGTGCCAGGACTTGGCCAAGGGCCGCGTGTCCAGCAGCTCCTGCGCGTCGATGCCGGCGGTGGGCGAGCCGGTGACGTTGCGGATGTTGTCCGCACCCGAGCCGCGGGCGGTCAGACCGAGATCGGTCAGCCCGTCGAGGAAGGCCTGGCCGTGCTCGGGCGAAATCTCGCGCACCTGAAGGTTGGCGCGGGTGGTGACGTGGCTGTAGGGGCCGCCATGGGCGTCGGCCAGATCGGCGATGCCGGAAAACTGCCAGTGATGCAGGATGCCGTTGGGGATGCGCAGGCGGCACATGTAGGA
This sequence comes from Methylorubrum rhodinum, assembly GCF_014199935.1. Classification (GTDB taxonomy): domain Bacteria; phylum Pseudomonadota; class Alphaproteobacteria; order Rhizobiales; family Beijerinckiaceae; genus Methylobacterium; species Methylobacterium rhodinum. The sequence continues at coordinate 31,633 of NZ_JACHOP010000003.1, read as the reverse complement.
GGTCTGGGTCGGCGCGACCCAGAACAGGCCGTGATAGCGCCAGCGGAAATTGTCCTCGGGCTTCGGCGCCTTGCCGGTCGCGGCCTCCGCGATCAGGCGGTTGTGGCCCTCGAACGGGTTCTCGGCCCGCTTCCACTTCTCCTGATCGCAGAGCTTGCCGCCCGCCTTCACGGTGGCCTCCTGCGCCTTGATGTGGATCGCGTCCGGGCCGGTCGGCTCGGTGACGCCGCCCGCGGGGGCTTGTCCGATCGCGAGCCCGCCGGTCATCCGGGCGGCGGCGATCCCCGAGGCGAAGCCTTCGAGATAGCGCTTCTGCTCGGCGTTGAAGTCGTCTGCCATCGCTGCCTCACTCACGCTGCGAGGGATGTGGGGGCCGGGCCGAACATCAGGTCGTCCCGGTCGTTCGGATCGAGCGGCGTGCGGTCGCGGATCAGCGCCTTGCAGCGCGCCTGCTCGGAGATGTCGCCGACGAAGACCGCGCCCAACAGGCACCCGTCGGCGATGATCAGCTTGCGGTAGAGCCCGGCGGACGCGTCGTGCATCACCACCGCCTCGGCGCCTTCCGGCGTGTCGACCACGCCGGCCGAAAACACCGGCAGGCCCGACACCTTCAGGCTCGTGGCAAGGGACGTGCCGGGATAGGTGGCCTGCTCGCCGACGAGGTGTCGCGCCAGCACCTCGGCCTGCTCGTAGGCCGGCTCGACGAGGCCGTAGACGAACCCGCGATGCTCGGCGCATTCGCCGAGGGCGAAGACGGCCGGGTCCGAGGTGGTCATCCGGTCGTCGACCGTGATGCCGCGCCCGCAGGCCAGCCCGCAGGATTGCGCCAGCGCCGTCGAGGCGCGGATGCCGACGGACATCACCACGAGGTCGGCGGGGATCACGCTGCCGTCCTTCATGCGGAGGCGCTCGACCTTGCCCTCGCCCTCGATCGCCGCGGTGTTGGCGGACAGCATCACCTTGACGCCGCGGGCCTCCATCGCGGCCCGCACGAGGCGGGCGGCGGTATGATCGAGCTGGCGCTCCATCACCCGGTCCATCACGTGGACGAGGGTCGTATCCACACCGAGCCGGGCGAGCCCGACCGCGGCCTCCAACCCGAGCAACCCGCCGCCGATGACGACGGCCTTGGCATGCTCCACCGCGGCCTTGCGGATCGCCGCCACGTCGGCGAAATCGCGGAAGGTGAGCACGCCGGGCAGGTCGATGCCCGGCAGCGGCAGGCGGATCGGCAGCGAGCCCACCGCCAGCACCAGCCGGTCGTAGGGCAGCACATGCGCCGAGCCGACGATCGCCAGCCGGTTGGCCCGGTCGATCTCGGTGACCGGCGCGCCGGTGACGAGGCGGATGCCGTGCTCCTCGTACCAGGGGAGGGGGCGGAAGCCGCAGGCGGCCTCGTCCACCTCGCCGCCGAGCAGCGAGGACAGCAGCACCCGGTTGTAGGCTGCCACCGGCTCGGCGCCGACCACGCTCACGTCGAACCGGCCCGGCGCGCGCTCGGTCAGCCGCTCGAGGAAGCGGAGCGAGGCCATGCCGTTGCCGACGACGACGAGCCTTTCCTTCGGTTTTCGGGTTTCTGTCGGCATCGCGATGCTTTTCTTGGGATGTCCTACCCTGGCCCTCATCCTGAGGTGCCGGAGCGAAGCGGAGGGCTTTGAGAGAGCCCTCCGGTCTGCTTGCGATCCCTGGAGCCCGCCTTCGAGGCCCGCTCGCGCGGGCACCTCAGGATGAGGGGGAGGGTGGGATCGGGGTTAGGCCGCCATGGCCGGCTTGGCGTGGCGGGCGTAGAGGAACTCCAGCACGGCGGCGCGGGCGTGGACGTAGGTGGCGTCCTCCACCAGATCGAGCCGGCGGCGGGGACGGGCCAGCGGCACGGGCAGGATCTCGCCGATGGTGGCCGAGGGCCCGTTCGTCATCATCACGATGCGGTCGGAGAGCAGCACCGCCTCGTCCACGTCGTGGGTGATCATGATGACGGTGTTCCTGAGGCGGATCTGGATCTCCATGAGCTGGTCCTGGAGATGGGCGCGGGTCAGGGCGTCGAGCGCGCCGAACGGCTCGTCCATCAAGAGCACGGTCGGCTCCATGGCGAGCGCGCGGGCGATGCCGACGCGCTGCTTCATGCCCCCCGAAATTTCCGCCGGGCGCTTGTCGGCGGCGTGCATCATGTTCACCAGCGCGAGGTTGTGCTCGATCCACTCAGTGCGCTCGGCGCGGGTCTTCTTGCCCTTCGCGACCTTGTCGACGGCGAGCGCCACGTTCTCGCGCACCGTCAGCCAGGGCAGGAGCGAGTGGTTCTGGAACACCACCGCGCGGTCGGGACCGGGCGCGTTCACTTCACGTCCGTCGAGCAGCACGCCGCCGGTCGAGGCCTTGAGCAGGCCGGCGACGATGTTGAGCACCGTCGACTTGCCGCAGCCGGAATGCCCGATGATCGAGACGAACTCGCCCTTGGCGATGTCGAGGTTCACGTCGCGCAGCACTTCCGACGTCTTGCCGCCGCGGCGGAACGAGATGCCGACCTGGGAGAGGGAGAGATGGGCCATGGGTTCGCTCCTCAGGCTGCGCTGGTGCCGCGGGTGACGAGCACGCCGAGCCCCGCGACCACACGGTCGAGGACGAAGCCGATGAGCCCGACATAGACGAGGGCGACGATGATCTCGCTGATATGCGACGAGTTCCACGCGTCCCAGATGAAGAAGCCGATGCCGACGCCGCCGATCAGCATCTCGGCCGCGACGATGGCGAGCCAGGACAGGCCGACGCCGATGCGCAGACCGGTGAAGATGTACGGCGCGGCCGAGGGCAGCATGATCTTGTAGAAGAACTCGATCGGATTGAGCCGGATGACCGCCGAGACGTTGCGATAATCCTGCGGGATGTTGCGGATGCCGACCGCGGTGTTGATGATGATCGGCCAGATCGAGGTGATGAAGATCACGAAGATCGCCGAGGGCTGGCCGTCGCGGAAGGCGGCGAGCGAGAGCGGGAGCCAGGCGAGCGGCGGGATCGTGCGCAGCACCTGGAAGATCGGGTCGAGGCCGCGCATCGCCCATTCGGACTGGCCCACCAGCGTGCCGAGCAGCACGCCCGCGATGACGGCCAACGAGAAGCCGAGCGCCACGCGCTGGAGGCTCGCCGTGATGTGCCAGAACAGGCCCTTGTCGGTGCCGCCGTTGTCGAAGAACGGATCGGCGATGATGTCCCAGGCGTCCGTCACCACGCGCGAGGGCGGCGGCAGGCCGGCGGTGGGGGAGGAGCACAACACCTCCCACAGGAGCAGGAATCCCGCCAGCACGACGACCGGAGGGACAATGCGGGCGGCGATCCCGCGCAGGCCCGCCTTGGTGATCAGGGGACCGCGCGCCTTGACCGCGAGGCGGTCACGCACGGCCGTTCCGAGGGTTGCACCGAGAGCCATCACGCGACCTTCTTGATGCCGAGGCTGTTGAGGTAGGCGGCGGGGTCCGCCGGATCGAAGACCTTGCCGTCGAAGAAGGTCTCGACGCCCCGCGAGGTCGAGGCCGGGCCCGAGACGCCGAGCGCCTTGGCGGCCTCGCGCCAGAGGTCCTCGCGGTTGACCTTGGCGATCAGCGCCTTCGTATCGGTCTGGGCGTCGAACTTGCCCCAGCGGATGTCCTCGGTGAGGAACCAGAGGTCGTGGGACTGGTAGGGGTACGAGGCGTGATCGTCCCAGTACTTCATCATGACGGGGCTGTTCTCGACGACGCGGCCGGTGCCGTAATCGAACTTGCCCTTCATCCGGTCGATCACGTCGGCGACCGGTACGTTGATCCACTGGCGCTTGGCGACGATTGTCGCGAGTTCCTCGCGGTTCTCCGGCTTCTCGCACCAGGCCTGCGCCTCCATCACGGCCATCAGCAGGGCTTTGGCCGCGTTGGGATACTTGTCGACGAAGGCCGCGCGCATCGCGAAGGACTTTTCCGGGTGGTCCTTCCACAATTCGCCGGTGGTGAGCGCGGTGTAGCCGATGCCCTGGTTGATGAGCTGCGCGTTCCACGGCTCGCAGACGCAGAAGCAGTCCATCGTGCCGACCTTCATGTTCGCCACCATCTGGGCGGGCGGCACCACGATGGTCTCGATGTCCTTGTCGGGATCGATGCCGCCGGCGGCGAGCCAGTAGCGGATCCAGAGGTCGTGGGTGCCGCCGGGGAAGGTCATGGCGGCCTTGATCGCCTTGCCCGACGCCTTCTTGGCCTCCAGGGCCGTCTTGAACGGCTTGGTGTCGAGGCCGATCTTCTTGTCGAGATATTCCTTGGCGACCGAGATGCACTGCCCGTTCAGGTTCAGCCGGGCCATGATGTACATCGGCACCGGGACGTTGTTCTGCGTCACCCGGCCGGCCGAGATCAGGTAGGGCATCGGCGTGAGGATGTGGGCGCCGTCGATGCCGTTGCCCTCCGAGCCCAGCACGAGGTTGTCGCGGGTCGTGCCCCAGGAGGCCTGCTTGAGCACCTCCGTGTCGGGCATCCCGTACTTCGCGAACAGGCCCTTTTCCTTGGCGACGAACAGCGGGCCGGCATCGGTGAGCGCGATGAAGCCGAGCTTGGCTCCCTTCACCTCCGGCCCGGCGCCTTGCGCGAACGCCCCGCCCGGCAGCGCGGCGCGGGCCGCGCCGGCCAGCGCCAGCGCGGCGGCGGCGCCCTTGAGGATGCCGCGGCGGGTCGTGTTGCCGTGATCGATGCTCATCCGCTTCCTCGTCCCCAGCGCACCCTGAGAGCGCATGAAAAAAGCCGCCGTCCGGGATCGCCTGCGCGATCGAATCGCCGCGTGCGAGTGGTCCGGATCAGCGGCTCTGCTGACTGTCGGGCGCGTCGTCGTTGACGGGCCCATGCGGTGGCAGTTGCAGGGACCGTGCCAAGTGGAGTGGGAAGGTCGATGGCGGCGGCTGCCGCGTGAGTTCAGCGCGCCGAAGACGGCCGGCCCCCTCTCCCCACACGCGGAGAGAGGAAGAGCGCGGGCGGCAGTCGCCGGTCCTGAAATATCGCGGCAGCGCCAATGCCTCGTTTGCAGGCACTGAGGTTGCGCTGCACAAAATGCGGGCGATCTGGGTTCCGATGCACACGGACCGGACATCCTGCTCCGAAAGGCCGCGGCTTCTCCGCCGAGCGTCAACAGCGACGGACGCTGCGCTCAGCCCCCCGTTGCCTCGTCGAACATGTCCGGCCGGTAGAGCGCCGCCGCCCGCTCGGCCAAGTCGTCGCCCTGCGCCTGCCCGCAGGCCGCCATCTGCGCCGCGAACCACCGCGCATGATCCGGGTCCGGCCGATAGACCGCCGCGTCGAGGCGCAGATAGGCCGGCGCACTCCGCGTCGCGCCCGCGGCGTCGAGGATCAGGTCGCCGCCCAGCGTCCGGGCGAGGAGCGCTCGGTCGGGGCCGAGGCCGGCCTCTTCGCCCAGCAGGGCGGCGAGCGCCGGGCGGTTCTCGGGCTGCGCGCACCACAGGCCGGCGCGGTGGACCGCGCGGATCAGGGCGGGCGCGAAACCCGCCCCCGTTGCCGGCAGGGCCAGCACCTTCTCCGGGCAGTCGGGGGCGATGTCGCAGCCCAGCGCCGCGATGCGCCCCAAACCGGCGGCAACCGCGACGGCGTTCCAGGGCGCGCCGACGCAGAAGCCGTCGATCAGGCCGCGGCGCAGCGCATCCACCGTATCGGGCGGCGGCACCACGACGAGGCGCACGTGCCGATCGAGATCGAGTCCGCCCGCTCGCGCGAACAGGCGCAACTGGTAGGAATGCGACGAGAACGGATGGACCGTGCCGAGCGTCAGCGGCCGGCCTTCCGCGGCGCGGGCCTGCGCCACCGTGGCGAAGGCGGCGGCCACCTCGGGCAGGGCGTCGCTCTTCGGCGCCATCTCGGCCCAGAGCGCGTTCGAGACGGTGAGGGCGTTGCCGTTGAGGTTGAGCGCCATCGGCACGCAGAGATCGGCCAACGGCCCCGACAGCCCGAGCGCGCTGGCGATGGCCAGCGGCCCGAGCATGTGGGCGGCGTCGAGATGGCCGAGCGCGAGCCGGTCGCGGAGCGTCGCCCAGGACGGCTCGCGCGACAGCGCGAGGTCGAGCCCCTCGTCGCGGGCAAAGCCCAGGGCCGCGGCGGCGATCACCGGGGCGGCGTCCGCGAGCGGGACGTATCCGAGGGTGAGCCTCATCCGAGCAGGTCCGCGGCGGTGACGATCGCGCGGGCGATGTCGACGATCTTGCGCTTCTCGTTCATGGCCTGGCGCCGCAACAGCTTGTAGGCCTCGTCCTCGCTGAGGGACTTGCGCGCCATCAGGATGCCCTTGGCCCGCTCGATCAGCTTGCGGTCGGCCAGTTCCGAGCGCGCCTCCTCCAGTTCCCGCTGGAGTCTCGCGAAGGCGTTGAAGCGCAGGATGGCGATGTCGAGGATCGAGCGGATACGGTCGGCGCGCAGGCCGTCCACCACGTAGGCCGAGATGCCGGCATCGACCGCGGCCTGCATCATGGTCTGGTCGGAGCGGTCCACGAACATCGCCACCGGCCGCTCGGCCTGCCGCGACAGGCCGGACATCTGCTCCAGCACGTCCCGGCTCGGGCTCTCCAAGTGGACCACGATCACGTCGGGCTTGAGCGCGGCGACGCGGGCCTGGAGGCCCGGCCCGTCGGGGATGACCGCGACGTGCTCGACGCCCGAGGCGCGCAGACCCTCTTCGAGGATCGCCGCGCGGGCGGGGCTCGGGTCGATCACGGCGACGGTGAGGCTGGTCTCGGTCATCGAGGCCCGGGTTCCGAGGGGTCCGGTGGTCGGCGAGGCAAGCGATATGCCCGCTCTCCGCGAAATCGGCGCGACTCCGTAACAAATCCGAAAAGCGTCGGCCCCGCTTCCGCCGCAAACCGGGCAGAACACTCGAAGACCACGCGACGTCATCGGGAGGGCTCATGCGCACCGTCGATCCGCTCCGTCAACCGGAGGGAACCGCGACGCATCGCTCGGTGGTGCCGCCCTTCCTGCCGACGCTCGGCCTCGCCCTCGTGGCCGGCCTGCTCTCCCTCGTCTGCCGCGAGCCCGCCGAGGCGCCCAAGGTCGCGCCGGAGCGCCCGCCGGTGATGTCGCTGGCGCCGGGCCTCTCGACCTTCGATCCGGGCCGCGCCCTTCTCACCGCCGAACTCGATCCGGTGCCCGCGAGCGAGGCCTTCGCCCGCCTGACGCCGCTGGTAACGGGCAGCATCGAGCCCGCAAGCCGCCCGGCGCGCTTCGCCAACACCAGCCGGGCCGAGCGCCGCAAGGCGCCGCCGAGCCGGATCGCGGTTGGCCATCCCCCCGCCGGCCAGCCGCCGGCCGCGACGCAGACGGCGGCCAAGCCGGTTCCGTCACCGTTCGCGGAAGTCGAGGCCGAGAACGACCGCTTCCTGCCGCGGGGTGCGCTGCCGTTTGCCGACACGGCCGACGCCGTGGTCGACGCCGCCCGCGGCCTCGGCACCCGGGTGACGACCCTCGGCAGCTCGGTCAGTACGCTGGTCACGTCCTTGCGCTGAACCGTTGCATTGAATCCTCGCACTGCACCCTTGCGCTGACCGCAGCCCGGCCCGGCGAACGGGCCGGTATCTCGCATTTGCCGGCTGTGCCGCCTTGCGAAGCGCGGCCGTCGCGCCACTTCGCCGGGTCAGCGCACCCGAAGCGAGACCCGCGGCCCGCATCCCCCCGTGCCGTCCGGCTCGAAGGACCGGAGGCGGGAGACCAGCATGGCGGGACGGATCGAGGATTACGCGCTGATCGGCGACGGGCGCACGGCGGCGCTCGTCGGGCGCGACGGCAGCATCGACTGGCTGTGCATGCCGCGCTTCGACGCCGCCGCCCTGTTCGCGAGCCTGCTCGGAACGGAGGAGCACGGCTTCTGGAAGCTCGCACCGCTGGCCGAGGACGCCGAGCATTCCTGGCGCTACCGCGGCGGCTCGCTCGTTCTCGAGACGACGCATAAGACCCGCGAGGGCGAGGTGCGGGTCACCGACTTCATGCCGGTCGGCGACGGTTCCCACGTCATCCGCCTCGTCGAGGGCGTGCGCGGGCGCATGGCCATGCGGATGGATCTCGCCGTGCGGTTCGATTACGGCTCGGCGGTGCCGTGGGTGTCGCGCAGCGAACTCGGGGATCTCCGCGCCATCTCCGGCCCGCACAAGGTGGTCTTGCGCACCAACGCACCGCTGCGGGGCTCGACCCACCAGACCACGGTCTCGGAATTCACCGTCTACAAGGGCGACGCGATCCGCTTCGTCCTCAGCTACGGCGCCTCGCACGAGGACGATCCGCCGCCGATCGAGCCGCGCCGCTGGCTCGACGACACCAACCGGTTCTGGCGCGACTGGTCGAGCCGCTGCACGCTGGAGACGCCCTGGAACGACGTCTTCCGCCGCTCGCTGCTGACGCTGAAGGCGCTGATCTACCGCCCGACCGGCGGGATCGTGGCGGCGCCCACCACCTCGCTGCCGGAAGACCTCGGCGGGGTGCGCAACTGGGATTACCGCTTCTGCTGGCTGCGCGACTCGACCTTCACGCTGCTGGCGCTGATGGATTCGGGCTACATCGACGAGGCGCGGGCGTGGCGCGACTGGCTGACCCGCGCGGTCGCGGGCAACCCGGAGCAGGCGCATATCCTCTACGGCATCGCGGGCGAGCGGCTGCTGCCGGAGATCGAACTCGACTGGCTGCCCGGCTACGAGGGCTCGCGGCCGGTCCGCGTCGGCAACGCCGCGATCTCGCAGTTCCAGCTCGACGTCTACGGCGAGTTGTTCGACGCCCTGTTCCAGGCCCGCGCCCGCGGCATGGCGGAGGACGACGAGGGGCGGCGCGTCGGCCGGGCGCTCATCGAGCACCTGGAGGAGGCGTGGCGCCAGCCCGACGAGGGCATCTGGGAGGTGCGCGGCGGCCGGCGCCACTTCGTCCATTCCAAGGTGATGGCCTGGGTCGCCTTCGACCGGGCGCTGCGCAGCGTCGATCTGATGCAGAACGACGCCGCACGCCCGCCCGACGCGACGCTGGCCCATTGGCGGGCCCTGCGCGACGAGATTCACGAGGAGGTGTGCGAGCGGGGTTTCGACCCGGAGCTGAACAGCTTCGTCCAGAGCTACGGCAGCAAGGCGCTCGACGCGAGCCTGCTGCTGATCGCCCATATGGGCTTCCTGCCCCAGGACGACCCGCGGGTGGTCGGCACCGTCGCGGCGGTAGAGAAGCACCTGATGCGCGAGGGCTTTATCCTGCGCTACGAGACCGAGGGGACCGACGCCGACGGCCTGCCGGGCAACGAGGGCGCCTTCCTGCCCTGCAGCTTCTGGTACGCCGACAACCTGATCGGACTCGGCCGCTGCGACGAGGCCCGCGCGCTGATCGAGCGGCTGATCGGCATCTGCAACGATCTCGGATTGGTCTCCGAGGAATACGACGTGCGCGCCAAACGGCAGGTGGGCAACTTCCCCCAGGCGTTCACGCATGTTGCACTCGTCAACACAATCCTCAATTACAGCCGCGCGATCGGTCCTGCGAAGGAACGGGGCGGCGGCGCGGACCATTCCGAGTCGAGGGCAGGCGAATCCATCGCGGCGCAATAAGTGCCACCACCCCTGCGTGGCCGATGGAAGCGAGAGAGACGGTAGACTGATGAGCGGTGCAGACACGAGCCCCAAGGCGGCTCTCGCTGAGGGCGACAAGCTCGCGATCGACACGATCCGGACGCTGGCCATCGACGCGGTGCAGAAGGCGAATTCCGGCCATGCCGGCGCGCCGATGGCGCTGGCGCCCGTGGCCTACACCCTGTGGAACCGGTATCTGCGCTACGATCCGGCCCATCCGCACTGGCCGAACCGCGACCGGTTCGTGCTCTCGGCGGGCCACGCCTCGATGCTGCTCTACGCGCTGCTGCATCTGGCCCGCGTCGCCGAGAAGGACGGGGCCAACGCCCCCGCCATCGCGCTGGACGACATCAAGAAGTTCAGGCAGCTCGACAGCCGCACGCCGGGGCATCCCGAATACCACTTCACCACCGGCGTCGAGACCACCACCGGCCCCCTCGGCCAGGGCGTGGCGAACTCGGTCGGCATGGCGATCGGCGGGCGCTTCAAGGGCGAGCGCCTGAACCGGCCCGACCTGCCGCTGTTCGACTACAACGTCTACGCCATCTGCTCGGACGGCGACCTGATGGAGGGCGTCAGCCAGGAGGCCGCCTCGATCGCAGGCCACCTGCGCCTGTCGAACCTGTGCTGGATCTACGACAACAACACCATCACCATCGAGGGCCACACCGAACTCGCCTTCTCGGAGGAGGTCGCGACCCGCTTCCTGGCCTATGGCTGGCAGGTGCTGCGCGTGGCGGATGCCAACGACACTCACGCCATCTCGGCGGCCCTGGAGACCTTCCTCCAGTCGAGCGACCGCCCGACCCTGATCGTCGTCAACTCGATCATCGGATACGGCGCGCCGAAGAAACAGAACACGGCCAAGGCCCACTCGGACGCGCTCGGCGAGGACGAGGTGAAGGGCGCCAAGCGCGCCTACGGCTGGCCCGAGGACGCGCAGTTCCTCGTGCCGGACGGCGTCTACGACACGTTCGCAGACGGCATCGGCAAGCGGGGCGCGGCGCTCCATGCCCAGTGGCAGGGCTTCTTCGACGCCGCCACGGCGGCCGACCCGGAGCATGCCGAGGAGTTGTCCGCCTTCCTCGAAGGCCGGCTGCCGAAGGGGTGGGATCGGGACATCCCGGTGTTCGAGCCCGACGCCAAGGGCCTCGCGACCCGCGAATCCTCGGGTAAGGTCCTCAACGCCATCGCCCAGCACGTGCCGTTCCTGCTCGGCGGCTCGGCCGATCTGGCGCCGTCGAACAAGTCGAACCTGACCTTCGAGGGTGCGGGCTCGCTGACGCCGTTCGAGCCGGGCGGGCGCAACATCCATTTCGGCGTGCGCGAGCACGCCATGGGCTCGATCGTCAACGGCCTCGGCCTCGTGGGCCTCAGGGCCTACGGCGCGACCTTCCTCGTGTTCGCCGACTACATGCGCCCGCCGATCCGGCTCGCCGCGCTGATGGAACTGCCGATCTTCCACATCTTCACCCACGACTCGATCGGCGTGGGCGAGGACGGGCCGACCCACCAGCCGGTGGAGCAGATTCTCTCGCTCCGCTGCATCCCCGGCCTCGTGACGCTGCGGCCTGCCGACGCCAACGAGGTGGCGGAGGCCTACCGGGTCATCTTCTCGCTCAAGGACCAGCCGGCGGTGCTCGCGCTCTCGCGCCAGCCGCTGCCGACCCTCGACCGCACGAAGTATGCGCCGGCCTCCGGCACCGCGAAGGGCGCCTACGTCCTGGCCGATTGCGACGGCACGCCGGACGTCATCCTGATCGGCACCGGCTCGGAGGTGCAGCTTTGCCTCTCGGCCCACGAGACGCTGACCGCTGAGGGCGTGAAGGCGCGCGTCGTCTCGATGCCGTCCTGGGACCTGTTCGAGCGCCAGGATCAGGCCTACCGCGACAGCGTCCTGCCGCCCGACGTGCTCGGCCGCGTGGCGGTGGAGCAGGGCAGCGTGATCGGCTGGGACCGCTACGCCGGCTCCACGGGCGCCATCGTCGGCATGCACACCTTCGGGGCGTCGGCGCCGATCAAGGACCTGCTCGGCAAGTTCGGCTTCACCGCCGAGAAGGTCGTGGAGGCCGCCCGCGCGCAGGCCGCGCGGCATCGGAAGTAGGCTGCGTCCCCTCCCGCCCGCGGGCGGGAGGGGCACGTGCCGACGGCCGTATCGGTCGCGGATCGTATTCAAGAGAACGATCGCCGCATTCCGGCCGATCCTCAAGGAACGGCCTTCCGCGTCGGCACCGAAAAAAGCCCGATCATTCCTTTGACGGAGCGGTGGCGCAGGGTGATGATTTCGTAACGCCGGAACAAGACTGGATGAGGACGGACATTCCGTCGTCCGATGCTTCCGGCGACCGCAACGAAATCGAGCGACGACGCCCATGACCCTCCGCGCCTCCTCCGAGCCGATCCGCTTCGCCTACTGGGTGCCGAACGTCTCGGGCGGCCTCGTCATCAGCAAGATCCCCCAGCGCACGAGCTGGGACGCCGACTACAATCGCAAGCTCGCCCGGATCGCCGAGGACGCCGGCTTCGACTACGCGCTGACGCAGATCCGCTTCACGGCGGGCTACGGCGCCGAGTACCAGCACGAATCGGTCGCCTTCAGCCACGCGCTCGCCGCCGCGACCACCCGGCTCACCGTCATCGCCGCGATCCTGCCGGGCCCCTGGAACCCGACGCTAGCCGCCAAGCAGATCGCCACGATCTCGGAGCTGACCGAGGGGCGCATCGCCATCAACCTCGTCTCGGGCTGGTTCTCCGGCGAGTTCCGGGCCATCGGCGAGCCCTGGCTCGACCACGACGAGCGCTATCGCCGCTCGGAGGAGTTCCTCCGTAGCCTTCGCGGGATCTGGACCCAGGACAACTTCACCTTTCGCGGCGATTTCTACCGCTACACCGACTACACCCTGAAGCCGAAGCCGGGGCGCCTGCCCGAGATCTTCCAGGGCGGCTCCTCGCGCGCCGCCCGCGACATGGCGGCCCGCGTCTCCGACTGGTATTTTACCAACGGCAACACACCCGAGGGCATCAAGGCTCAGGTCGCCGACCTCCAGGCCAAGGCCCGCGCGAACGGCCACGCGGTCAAGGTCGGCGTCAACGCCTTCGTCATCGCCCGCGAGACGGAAGCGGAGGCCCGCGCCGTCCTGCAGGAGATCATCGACCACGCCGACCCGGACGCCGTGAAGGCGTTCGGCCACGAGGTGAAGAACGCCGGCAAGGCTTCCCCCGAGGGCGAGGGCAACTGGGCCAAATCCACCTTCGAGGACCTCGTCCAGTACAACGACGGCTTCAAGACCAACCTGATCGGCACGCCGGACCAGATCGCCGAACGCATCGTCGCGCTCAAGGAAGTCGGCGTCGACCTCGCGCTGCTCGCCTTCCTGCACTTCCAGGAAGAGGTGAAATACTTCGGCGACGAGGTGATCCCGCGGGTGCGGGCGCTGGAGGCGGCGAAGGCCGAGCGGGCGGAAGCCGCCTGAGCCAACCCATCCTCCCACCCACTCCCTCATCCTGAGGTGCCGGAGCGAAGCGGAGGCCTCGAAGGAGGGCTCCAGCTCGCGCGCGATCCCTGGAGCCCTCCTTCGAGGCCCACCGAGGCGGGCACCTCAGGATGAGGGGGATGGGTGGGACTTCGCAGTGTCTCTCCAACGACGGAGCCCCCTCATGACCATCGCCGTCAGCCCCACCACGGCCGAAGCCGGCAGCCGGCTGCAGGGCGTACCCGGACCCGCGCGGCCCGAAGCCCCCGCCCACGTCATCCGCGACGACGCGGAGGCGATCCGCGTCGCCCACGAACTCGCACAACACTTCCGCGAGGGCGCGTCCGAGCGCGACCGCACCAACGCGCGCCCGCTCGCCGAGCTCGACGCCTTCTCGCAAAGCGGCCTGTGGTCGATCAACGTGCCCAAAATCCATGGCGGGCCGGAGGTGTCGTACCGGACGCTGGCGCAGGTGATCGCGATCCTGGCGGCGGCCGATCCGTCGATCGCCCAGATCGCCCAGAACCATCTCGGCATCGTCGCGGCGATCCGCACTGTTTCCGATGAGGCGCAGCAAGCCGAGCTGTTCGCCGAGGTGCTGGCCGGCACCCGGTTCGGCAACGCCTTCTCCGAGAAGGGCACGAAGCGCGCCGCCGAGTTCGAGACCCGCTTCACCGACCACGGCGACCACGTGATCGTGCGGGGGAAGAAATTCTACGCGTCGGGGGCGCTGCTCGCCCATCTGGTACCGATCGTCGCCCTCGATGGGGAGGGCCGCGCATGGTACGCCATCGCGGAGCGCGACGCGCCGGGGCTGACCGTGATCGACGACTGGTCGAGCTTCGGCCAGCGCGGCACCGCCAGCGGCACCGTTATCATCGACGACGTGCGCGTAGAGAAGCACCGCCTCGTGCCGGCCTGGCGCGGCTACGCGCATCCGAGCGCGGACGGCGCGATCTTCCAGATCATCCAGGCGGCGGTCGATGCCGGCATCGGCCGGGAGGCGCTCGACGAGACGGTTCGCTTCGTGCGGGAGAAGACCCGCCCCTGGATCGATTCCGGCCAGGAGCGCGCCTCGGACGACCCCTACACCATCCGCGCCATCGGCGACCTGACGATCCGCCAGCACGCGGCGGAAGCACTGCTTGAGCGTGCCGGCCTCGCCATCGACACGGCGGTGGCGAACCCGACCGCGGAAAGCGTCGCGGCGGCGCAGATCGCGACCGCCGAGGCCAAGGTGCTCACCACCGAAGTCGCGCTCGCCGCCGCCAACACCCTGTTCGAGTTGTCCGGCACCCGCTCGACGCTGGCCGAGCACAACCTCGACCGTCACTGGCGCAACGCCCGCACCCACACGCTGCACGATCCGGTGCGCTGGAAGGTGGCGATCGTCGGCAACCACGCGCTCAACGGCGTGAACCCGCCCTTCCACGCCTGGAGCTAGGCCAGCACGGCGGGCCGCTTGCCGAAGCGGCCCGCCCGCCCGATCCTGGGACTCGCCCAACACGCGGAGCCGGGACATGAGGCGACGAACCTGGATGCCGGGCCTGATGACCAAGGCGAAGCCGGCCCTGCCCGACGAGCGAGAGAAGCTGGAGATCGTCGCGGCCTGCGACGCGTTCATCCGCGACGTGCTCAAGCCGCGCTTCCTGCCCGAAATCCGGCCGAGCGACTGGACTTACGTCATCGACATCCGCGGCGCCTGGGCCGGGGGCCGCTACCGCTTCCTGAAGCGCTACCGCGTCGGGTCTGGCGAGAATGCGGGCGAGGAGTTCGACGCGCCCTTCGCCCGCCTCGTCCGGACGGGCCGCGACCGGTTCGACATCGACTGGATGCGCCATACCGGCCAGTGGTGGCCGCTCCACGAGGGCCGGAGCCTCGCCCAAGCCTTGCACATCCTGGAAACCGATGGCGTCCTGCACCCCCATTGCTAAAGCCGCCGCCTGATCGCATCAGCCGGCGACGCTCGCTGCTTGTTTGGCCGGGCATTCTCGCGACGAACCGGTGTCCCCTTCGTCGGAGAGCGCTCTCGATCGAGGTTTCGAAAGGACGAGTCCTTTCGCGGGTCCAGGGTGGAACCCTGGAATCGGCGGCACCGTCCGCCCGTCAGAAGCGCTCCACCCAGGGCCGCACCGCGACCTCGTCGCTCCAGGCGCTGCGGTCCTGCCGCAGCAGGGCGAGGTAGGTCTTCGCGATGGCCGCCGGATCGAGGGTGGCGTCGGGCCTATCCTCCGGGTCGGGTCGGGCGGCGGAGCGGATCGCGCCGTCGACGACGACGTGCGCCACGTGAATGCCGTTGGGCTGCAATTCCCGCGACAGGCTCTGGGCGAGGCCGCGCAGCGCGAACTTGCCCATGGCGAAGGGGGCGGATTCCGAAAAACCCTTCACGCTCGCCGAGGCGCCGGTGAACAGGATCGCGCCGTGACGCTGGGGCCGCATCCGCCGCGCCGCCGCCTGGGCGACGTGGAAGCCGCCCAGGGCCGTGACCGAGAGGGCGCGCGCCACGGCCTCGGGATCGAGATCGGCGATGGAGCCGCGCAGCCGGGCGCTGGCGTTGTAGATCACCACGTCGGGCGAACCGCCGAGCGCCGGTTCGAGCCGGGCGAACAGGGCCTCGACCGCGCCGGCATCGGTGGCGTCGCAGACGTGGAGCGCGGCACCGGTCTCGGCCGCGAGGTCTTGGAGTTTTTCGGTGTTGCGCGCCGCGAGGGCGACCGACAATCCTTCCGCGGCGAGGAGCCGGGCCAGGGCCGCGCTCAGGCCGAGGCCGGCGCCGACGATCAGGGCGCGCCGATAGGTCGGGACCATGGGCTTCCTCCTTGCTCGCCGGTCGAAGGGCGCGGGCCGGTCCGGCGGCGCCGGTGTCCGAGGTTACGCCGCCCGCTCCTGCACCAGCGCGACGATGTCGTCCCAGCGCGACAGGAAGGCGGCGACGCAGGCCGGATCGAAATGGCGGCCGGCTTCCGCCTCGATATGGGCGCGGGCCTTCTCCAGCGGCCAGGCCTGCTTGTAGGTGCGGGCCGAGATCAGCGCGTCGAACACGTCGGCGACGGCGACGATCCGGCCGGAGCGGGGGATCTCCTCGCCCTTCAGGCCGCGGGGATAGCCGGTGCCGTCCCAGCGCTCGTGGTGCGTCAGCGCCACCTCGGCGGCGATCTGGAGCAGGCGCAAGGGGCTGTCGTGCAGCATGCGGTAGCCGCGCAGCGCGTGCTGGCGCATCTCGGTCCACTCGTCGGGCGTGAGGGGGCCGGCCTTGAGCAGGATGTGGTCGGGCACGCCGATCTTGCCGATGTCGTGCATGGTCGAGGCGAGCGCGATGTCGTCGGCTTCGGCCTGGCCGAGGCCGAGGCCCTCGGCGACCGCGATCACGCAGCCCGCGACGCGGGTGAGGTGGTCGCCGGCCTGATCGTCGCGGAACTCGGCCGCCAGCATCAGGCGGCGGATGATCTCGCGCTCGTGGGCCGCGGCTTCGGCGAGGGCGCGGGCCGCGTCGCGGCGCATGGCGAGCGCCCGGCGCTCGCTGTCCGCGCGGGCCTGGGCCAGTTCGGTCAGCACGCCGACCCGGTCCTGGAGCTCGAACCCGTCGAAGGGCTTGGCGAGCACATCGCTGGCCCCGACCTCGCGGGCGAGCCGCCGCAGGGCCCGCGGCTCGCCCTCCGCCACCAGCAGCACGGGGGTGCGGGCGAAGTCCTCGCGCTCGCGCAGGGCGCGGATCAGGGCGGGCGCGTCGAAGCGCTCGGGCTCGGCCTCGACCACGATGACGTCGGGCGCCTGCGCGGTCAGGTCCTCGATCACCCGGGCGCCGACCGCGACGATGCCGGTGGTGCAGGGCAGGCCGTGAAGCGCCAGCACCAGGGGGGCGGGAGTGCGCGCCGCCACCACGGCGATGAGGGCGCCGGGCGATCCCTCCGCTCCGGCGGTCTCGATCGGGGGAGCCTCCGCCGCCGGGGCCGGGCGCGACGGGTGGACGGGAGCCGGATCGGTGACCGGGGCGGCGGTCGGGACGATGCGCCGGGTCTCGAGCGCCGCGGTGAGCCGCGCGAGAACCCGCTGGACGGGAGCCGGGATCATTCCGCCTCGGCCCCGGTCGAGACCCGGCGGATCGATCTTTTGCGGGAACCGGTGGCCTCCTTCGGGGCCGGTGCTCTAGATCCCCCCGGCATGAGCGACGACTTCTCCCTCGACCCGCGGCTGATCGCCGACACCCACGCGATCGGCGACCTCGCCCTGTGCTCGGTTCTGCTGATGGACGACGCGCGCTTCCCGTGGCTGATCCTCGTGCCGCGCCGAAGAGACGCGAGCGAGCTGACCGACCTGAACGACGCGGACGCGGTGGCCTTGACCGAGGAGATTCGCTTGACCGTCAGGGTGATACAATCGCTCGCACGGCCCGACAAGGTGAACGTCGCCGCGCTCGGCAACGTGGTGGCGCAGCTCCACGTCCACGTGATCGCCCGCTTCCGGTCCGATCCCGCCTGGCCCGATCCGGTCTGGGGCCGCGGCGAACGCACGCCCTACCCGCCGCATGCCCGCGCCCAGATCCTGGAGCGCGCCGCCCAGCTCTTCGCGGCCGCCTGATGGCGCGGGGGGAGGAGAGCGGGCGCGCAGCCCTGGCCTATGTCGAGAGCCGCCTCGTGCGCCATTCGGCGGAGGCCGGCGCCGCCCCGGCGCTGTCCGAGGCGGGGGAGGGGGCCGGGCTCGTCCTGATGGCGGGCGAGCGGGTGATTCTTCGCGCGCAGGCCGGAGCGGCGACGGTCCTGCTCGCCCCGCGCGACGGCGCGCGGGCCGGCGCGCTCAGCCACGAGGTCTTTCTCGGGCGGATCGAGGAGCGGCCGGTCTTCGCCGCCGCGGCAGCGGCCGAGGCGGCGGAGCGGTTTCCCGAGCCCGACTACCGGGCGGTCGACCTGCGGGCGCTCGCCGGCGAGGGGAGCGTCGCGCCGGCCGAACTCGGCCTCGCCGCGACCGCCAAGTCGCTGCTGGCGTGGCACGCCCGGCACGGCTTCTGCGGCCGCTGCGGCGGCCCGACCACGATCGGGGCCGGCGGCTTCCGGCGCGAATGCCCGGCTTGCGGCCTGCATCACTTCCCGCGCACCGATCCGGTGGCGATCATGCTGGTGCGGCGGGGCTCGTCCTGCCTGCTCGGGCGCAGCCCGCATTTCAAGCCGGGGATGTTCTCGTGCCTGGCCGGCTTCATCGAGCCCGGCGAGACGCTCGAGGACGCGGTGCGCCGCGAGACCTTCGAGGAGACCGGCGTGCGGGTGGGCAGCGTGGCCTACCACGCCTCGCAGCCCTGGCCGTTTCCCGCCTCGCTGATGCTCGGCTGCGTCGGCGACGCCGTCTCGGACGCGATCGCGACCGACCCGGCCGAACTGGAGGACGCGCGCTGGTTCTCGCGCGAGGATGCGGCGCGGATGCTGGCGGGCACGCATCCGGAGGGTTTCAGCGTGCCGCCGGCCACCGCCATCGCCCACCTGCTGGTGCGCGACTGGGTCGAGGGGCGGCTCTGAACGCCGCCTCGATCTCACCAAGACAAGAAAAACAGGGAATAAGCGCGCCCCTCGAACGTGCAAACGCGCCCTCGGCGAGCCCCGCAGCACACCTTCAGCCGTTTTTGAAGCGCGGCCATGGATGCGTATAAATTCTTGATGAAAAATCCGATTCCGGTCCCTCCTGCCCTCTTCTGTCGCAGGGCGTCTTGACATAGCGTCCCCGCACACCACGAGCGGTGTCAAGAAACAAATTTAGACTTGGAGGAACGCCTGATGGCGACAGGAGCCGCAGTTCCGCGGACGGAAGCGGACGTCAGACCGATGACCGGCAACGAGAAGAAGGTCATCCTGGCCTCCTCGCTCGGCACCGTCTTCGAGTGGTACGATTTCTATCTCTACGGTTCGCTGGCCGCGATCATCGGCGCCCAGTTCTTCTCGGCCTATCCGGAAGCGACCCGCAACGTGTTCGCGCTGCTCGCCTTCGCGGCGGGCTTCCTCGTGCGCCCGTTCGGCGCGCTGGTGTTCGGCCGCCTCGGCGATCTCGTCGGCCGCAAGTACACCTTCCTCGTCACCATCCTGATCATGGGCATCTCGACCTTCTGCGTCGGCCTGCTGCCCTCCTACACCACCCTCAACGCCTACGGCGTCGGCTGGATCGCCCCGGTGACGCTGCTTGCGCTACGCATGCTCCAGGGCCTCGCGCTCGGCGGCGAGTACGGCGGCGCCGCGGTCTACGTGGCCGAGCACGCGCCCAAGGGCCGTCGCGGCTTCTACACCGCCTTCATCCAGACGACCGCCACGCTCGGCCTGCTGCTGTCGCTGATGGTGATCCTGTTCACGCAGATCTACGTCAACGCCAACTACGCGCCGGTGCCGGTCACCGCCGCCGACGGCACCGCCTCGACCATCACCCCGTTCGCCGCCTGGGGCTGGCGCATCCCGTTCCTGGTCTCGATCGTGCTGCTCGGCATCTCGGTCTGGATCCGGATGCAGATGCAGGAGAGCCCGGCCTTCAAGAAGATGAAGGAGGAGGGCACCGGCTCCAAGGCGCCGCTGTCCGAGGCCTTCGGCCAGTGGAAGAACGCCCGCTGGGCGCTGCTGGCGCTGCTCGGCCTCACCGCCGGCCAGGCCGTGGTCTGGTACACCGGCCAGTTCTACGCCCTGTTCTTCCTGCAATCGATCCTGAAGGTCGATCAGTTCACGGCCAACGTTCTCATCGCGTGGTCGCTGATCCTGGCCACCGGCGGGTTCCTGTTCTTCGGTTCGCTCTCGGACAGGATCGGCCGCAAGCCGATCATCCTGGGCGGCTGCGTGATCGCGGCGCTGACCTTCTTCCCGCTGTTCAAGGCGCTGACGGCCGCGGCCAACCCGGCGCTCGCCGCCGCGCAGCAGAACACGCAGGTGATCGTCAAGGCCGACCCGGCGGATTGCTCGTTCCAGTTCAATCCGGTCGGCACCGCCAAGTTCACCAACTCGTGCGACATCGCCAAGGCGCTGCTCGCCCGCGGCGCGGTGAACTACACGACGCAGGACGCCCCGGCCGGCACCAAGGCCACCGTCAGCGTCGCCGGGAAGGAATTCGCCGCCGCCGACCCGACCTTCGCCAAGGACATCGGCGCGGCGCTCACCGCGGCGGGCTATCCGGACGCCAAGAACCCGGAGATCGTGAAGATCGCCATCGACCCGAAGGACGGCCTGTCGAACTTCGCCAAGGTGGTCGACATCTTCTCGGCCCAGAAGCTGACGATCATCGCCATCCTGACGATCCTCGTCCTCTACGTGACGATGGTCTACGGGCCGATCGCGGCGGCGCTGGTGGAGCTGTTCCCCACCCGTATCCGCTACACCTCGATGTCGCTGCCCTACCACATCGGCAACGGCTGGTTCGGCGGTCTCCTGCCCGCCACCGCCTTCGCCATGGTGGCCCAGACCGGCGACATCTATTTCGGCCTCTGGTACCCGATCGTCATCGCGCTGATGACGGCCGTCATCGGCCTGCTGTTCCTGCCCGAGACCAAGGACCGGGACATCTTCGCCGACGACTGATCCTCGACCGTCGTTTTTCGAGGGACAAAAAGGGGGTTCCGCCGCGAGGCGGGGCCCCTTTCGCGTTCGGGGACCAGCGACGACGCCTGTTCGCGGCGGCCCGCTTGGCCTATTGCCCGGAGCGGCGGGGGCCGGGAGCGTCGGACGGACAGGTGGAAGAGATCCTCACCCGGTGGCTCGGGCAGACCGCCGCGATCCGCACCGACCTCATCGCGGCCTTCGGCCTCGCGGTCTCGCTCTGCGTGTCGATCCACGTGCTGCTG
Organism: Methylorubrum rhodinum; assembly: GCF_014199935.1. Classification (GTDB taxonomy): domain Bacteria; phylum Pseudomonadota; class Alphaproteobacteria; order Rhizobiales; family Beijerinckiaceae; genus Methylobacterium; species Methylobacterium rhodinum. The sequence continues at coordinate 10,761 of NZ_JACHOP010000003.1, read as the reverse complement.
CGCAAGCGCGTGGTCGGGGCGGCCATGGCCTGGATCGGGCTGGTGTGGCTGTCGCCGGTCTTCGGCACGGCCCTCTACCTCACCTTCGGCATCAACCGGGTCGAGCGCCGCGCGCGCAAGCTCAAGCGGCGGCCCTCGCTCCAATACGACGAGACACCCCAGGCGCCGGCGGCCGTGCCGGAAGCCTATGCGCCGCTCGACCGGGCGGTGCGCGCGATCACCGGCCTGCCGATGGTGGCCGGCACCGGCATCACCGTGTTCCGCAACGGCGACGAGGCCTATCCGGCGATGCTGGCGGCGATTCAGCAGGCGCGCCGCAGCGTCGCCCTGTCGAGCTTCATCTTCCTCGACGACGAGATCGGACAGACCTTCATCGCAGCGCTGAAAGAGGCCGTCGATCGGGGCTGCGAGGTGCGCGTCATCCTCGACGGCATCGGCAGCGGCTACTTCTTCCCGGCGGCATGGCGGCGGCTGCGGCGGCTCGGGGTGCCGGCGGGGCTGTTCATGCACTCGGTGCTGCCCTGGCGGATGCCGTTCCTCAACCTGCGCACCCACAAGAAGCTGCTGATCCTCGACGGGTGCATCGCCTTCACCGGCGGCGTTAACATCTCCGACGGCAACCGCGTCGAGCGGAAGCCGAGTTTCCCGATCCGCGACACGCATTTCCGGATCGAGGGCCCGGTGGTCGAACAGCTCGCCCAGGCCTTCATCGTCGATTGGGCCTTCGTCTCCGGGGAGGAACTGGAGGGCGCGGCGTGGCTGCCGCCGCTCGCGCCCGCGGGCGACATCACCGCCCGCGTGGTCACATCGGGGCCCGACGCGGATATCGAAAAGATCGCCACCGTCGTGCTGCAGGCGATCGCCTGCGCGCGCCGCTCGATCCGGCTGACGACGCCCTACTTCCTGCCCAACGACATCATCGTTGGCGCGCTGTGCCTCGCCGCGACCCGCGGCATCGAGGTCGACGTGGTCATCCCCCGCCGCAGCGATCACCGCATCGTCGACTGGGCGACGCGCGCCCATATCGACCCGCTCTTGGAGAGCGGCGTGCGGATCTGGCTCGACGAGCCGCCCTTCGACCATTCGAAGGCGCTCTCGATCGATCGCGAATGGTGCTTCATCGGCAGCGCCAACTGGGATTCGCGCAGCTTCCGCCTCAACTTCGAACTCAACGTCGAGGTCTACGATGCCGCGCTCGCCCGGCGGCTCGACACCTTCATCCAGGGGAAGTGCGAGACCCGGCTGACGCAGGCCGACCTCGCCGCGCGCTCCCATCCCGTGCGCCTGCGCGACGCAGCCGTGCGACTGCTGCTGCCATACCTCTGAGCCGTCCGACCGAGGCCGTCCCCTCGGGCGCGGGCGAGAGCCGCACCGCGATCGGGTGATGGTCGGACAGCCCGCGGGGCAGCACCGTGCGCTCGTGGCAGACGAGACCGCGCACGAGGCAGCGGTCGAGCCGCAGCGGCAGCACCTCGACCATGGCGTGGGTCGGACGCCGCGGCCCGACATCGCGGAAGCCGGGCAGCAGGGCGGGGCCGACGATGTTGTAGTCGCCGAGCACCGCCGCGCGGGCCGGCAGATGGCTCTCGATCCGTCGAAGCTGGCGCCGGTTCAGCACCTGCCCGTGCGACAGATGCACGTTGCCGACGCCGAAGCCGCCCCAGTCGAGCACCTGGCACACCCGGTCGATCAGCACGCCCGGCGGCAGGGGCACGATCTCGGGCTCGCGCTCCCAGGGGGTCGGGCTCCACATCGCCAGCCCGTGGATGCGCCCCGGCAATTGCGCCCAGGCATAGACCCCGCCGACCCGCTCCGGCAGCGCCCCGATCTCGCGGGTCGCCTCCTGCATCAGCAGCAAATCGGGCCGCTCCCGCTCGATCAGCGCGACGAGGCATTCCACCGCCGCGCCGGTGCGGCGCAGCAGGTTCCAGCTCACGATCTTTTTGGCGTTCGGGCCGGGCTCGGGGAGGAGAGGGCGTCGCAGGAGCATGGGATGACCGTTCTCGCGCGCCTTCTGTCCGCTTCGAGGCACCGGGCAGGCAATGCGCGGATCGCCGATCGGTTCGCCTCCCGTCAGCGTCCCTTCCGGTTCAGGAAGGCGCCGATGCCGTCCTCAGCCGACCGCGCCAGCATGTTCTGCGCCATCACCCGGCCGGCATGGGCGTAGGCGTCGGCCAGCGGCATCTCGATCTGCTCGTAGAAGGCGCGCTTGCCCACCCGCACCGTGTAGGCGCTGCGCGCCGCGATTTTTCGCGCGAGATCCTGCGCGTGGGCGAGCGCCCCGCCGGCCTGCGCCACGTCGCTGACGAGGCCCAGCGTGCGGGCTTCCTCCGCCCCGACCCTGTCGGCGGTGAGCAGCATCCGCATCGCCGCCTTGCGCGACAGGTTGCGCGAGAGCGCCACCATCGGGGTCGAGCAGAACAGGCCGATCTGGACGCCGGGCGTGGCGAAGCGCGCCTCCGCCCCCGCCACCGCGAGATCGCACGAGGCGACGAGCTGGCAGCCCGCGGCGGTCGCCACGCCCTCCACCGCCGCGATCACCGGCTGGGGCAGGGCGGGGATCGCCATCATCACCGCCGAGCACAGCCCGAACAGTTGTTCGAACTGTTGTGCGCCCCGGTCGGGCTCGGCCCGGTAGCAGGTCATCTCCTTGAGGTCGTGGCCGGCACAGAAGACCGGCCCCGCCGCGGCCAGCACCACGGCGCGCACGGATTCGTCTTCGGCCAGAGCCGCGAAGGCGTCGCGCAGGGCCTCCAGCAGGGCGAAGGACAGGGCGTTGCGGGCAGAAGGCCGGTTCAGCGTCAGCGTCGCGACGCCGTCGCGGTCCTCGCGCAGCAGAAGGCTGGGTTCGGCAGGGTCGGCCATGGAGGTCTCCGGGGCGTGTCGGTCCCTGTCTATCACGGTCCGCCGCAGCCGCCCGAACCGGCGACATGCGCGTCGAAGCTCCGGGCGAGTTCGGCAAGGCTGATCCGGCCGAGCCGGGCGACGAGTAGCGCCTCGGCCTCGCCGAGCGCGTCCTCGATCGCCGCGTTGACGACCTTCTCGACCGCGCAATCGGGGTTCGGGCGGTCGTTGCCGATCGCGAAGAGACGCGGACCGCCCACCGCCCGGTGGATGTCGAGGAGCGACACCGTGTCGAGGTCGGCGGCGATGGCCCAGCCGCCGCCATGGCCCTTGTCGGAGCGCACGTAGCCCGCCTCGCGCAGGCCCGCCATCGTGCGGCGGACCACCACGGGGTTGGTGCCGAGCATCGACCCGATCGCCTCGGACGTCATCGGCCGATCGTGCCGCGCCATGTGGAGCAGCACGTGGAGCATCCGGGAAAGGCGGCTGTCGCTTCGCACGATCGCGATCCTTCGCATGCGAGCCGGGATTGGCAAGCGCATCGACTCACGATACTCGTGAAGTTACATGATGTGGGAGAGATGGCGATGCGCGGCTACGAGGACCCGGAGCGGTGGGACGCGGTCGCCCGGCACTACGCGACGACCGCCCACCCCTTCACCGCGCGCTACGCCGAGGCCGCGCTGGCCGGCGTGGGGCTCGGGCCCGGGACCCGCGTCCTCGACGTGGCCGCCGGCACCGGAGCGCTCGCCCTGGCGGCGGCGCGCACGGGCGCGCAGGTGCTGGCGATCGACTTCTCGCCCGGCATGGTCGCCCGGATCGTGGAGGCCGGGCTGCCCAACGTCGAGGCGCGGGTGATGGACGGGCAGGCGCTCGATCTGCCCGATGGCGCGTTCGACGCGGTCTTCTCGATCTTCGGCGTGATCATGTTCCCCGACTGGCGGAAGGGCCTTTCCGAGATGGCGCGGGTGACGAAGGCGGGCGGGGTCGGCGTCGTCGCCACATGGCAGCGGGGTGGGGCGGCGACCTTCCTGCTGCTCGGCGAGGTGCGGAGCCGGCTGTTTCCCGAGATCGAGCCGATGCCGATGCCCGAGGGCGTCCTGGCCTTGAGCGATCCGGATGATTTCGCGCGCGCACTCAAGGCGGCCGGCTATCGCGATCCGCAGGTTACCGTCGTCACCCACGATTACGAACTCGACGTCGCCGCCCTCGACGAGCCCGAGGCCCTGTTCGGGATGTCGCAGGACTGGGCGCGCCTGAGCGAGGCCGAGCGGGCCGCCGTCGTCGGCGAGGTGCGCCGGATGGCCGAGGGGCGCCCGGTCCTGCCGGTGCCCTCGACCGCCCTGATCGGCGTGGCGCGGCGCTGAAGGCCTGCCCGCTCACGCCGCCTGCGGGATGCGGGCGATCACCTTGATCTCGAAGTCGAAGCCCGCGAGCCACGTCACCCCGACCGCGGTCCAGTTCGGATAGGGCGGGGCACCGATCACCGTGTCGCGCACCGCCATCATGGTCTCGAACTGCGCCTCCGGATCGGTGTGGAAGGTGGTCACGTCCACCACGTCGTCGAAGCTGCACCCCGCTTCCCGGAGCACCGCGTCGAGCCGCGTGAAGGCCTGCCGCACCTGGGCCGCGTAGTCCGGCTCCGGCGAGCCGTCCTCGCGGCTGCCGACCTGCCCCGAGACGAACAGCAGATCGCCGGAGCGGATCGCCGCGGAATAGCGGTGCTTGTCATAGAGCGCCTGCCGGCCGGGCGGGACGATCGCGTCGCGCTTGCCCATGGTGTCATCCTCTCTGCTCCGCGCCGGAGCCACTTCCCCGGCGCCGCGGCACGGTTCATATACGCGCCGTATGCGAGAGATGTGTTCGCATACGCTCCGTATGTCAATCCACATACGCGATGCCTATGAAGGATGGGAGACCACGATGGCGGCCGGGCAGCGCGCGCGGATGATGGAGGAGACGAGGGCCAAGCTGCTGCGGGCGGCGCGAGAAGCCTTCGCCGAGAAGGGTTTTGCGGAAGCCTCGATGGATGAGCTGACCGCCGCGGCCGGGCTGACGCGGGGCGCGCTCTATCACAACTTCGGCGACAAGAAGGGCCTGCTGCACGCGGTGATCGAACAGCTCGACGCCGAGATGGTGGAGAAGGCGCGCGAAACGGGCCGCCGCGCGGCGACGCCGTGGGCGGGCTTCCTGGAGGAATGCGTCGCCTATATCGAACTGGCGCTGGAGCCCGAGATCCAGCGAATCATGCTGCTCGACGGGCCGGCGGTGCTCGGCGATCCCTCGCGCTGGCCGGGCCAGACGGCGTGCCTGCGCACCACCACGGAGACGATCCAGGCTCTGATCGAGGCCGGCACGCTGCGGCCGGTCGATGCCGAGGCCGCCGCCCGGCTCGTCAACGGCGCGGCCCTCGACGCCGCCCTCTGGGTCGCCGCCGCGGACGAGCCCCGCGCCGTCCTGCCGAAAGCCATCGAAGCGTTTCGTTGTCTCGCCTCCGGCCTGCTGAAGGAGGGTGGCTAGCGCTCTTTTGCAGCGCAGCGCGCGGTGCCATACCTCGTCAAGCACAGGGCGCCTCAGGGCGCCCGACGAGGCAGGAGCCCGCGACCCCGTGACGACCGATTCCGAGCGCCCGACCACCCGCACGCCTGAGCACGCGATCGAACCGCTCTTCCATGAGCGCTGGTCGCCCCGCGCCTTCACCGGGGAGGCGTTGCCGGAGGCCGAGCTGATGCGGATGTTCGAGGCGGCGCGCTGGTCGCCCTCCTCCTACAATTCGCAGCCCTGGCGCTTCCTCTACGCGCTGCGCGACACGCCCGACTGGCCGGTCTTCCTCGACCTGCTGACGCCGGGCAACCGCAAGTGGGCGGTGGATACGGGGGCGCTGGTCTTCCTCGTCTCCAACAGCCGGATGAAGGTCGGCGACGAATTCAAGCCCGCCCCCAGCCACTCGCTCGATGCGGGTGCGGCCTCGCTCGCCTTCGCGCTCCAGGCCAACCGCCTGGGCTGGCACGTCCACGGCATGGGCGGGTTCGACCGCGAGCGCGCGCCGGGCGTGCTGAACGTGCCCGAGCACCATCGGATCGAGGCCGCCTACGCCGTCGGCCGCGCGAAGCTCTGGGCCGAGCTGACCGAGGAGCAGCGGGAGAAGGAGCGCCCCAGCGCCCGGCGCCCGATCACCGACTTCATCCATGAAGGCGGCTTTCCGAAGCGGGATTGAGCCGAAGGTCCGGGTTGCGGCGGGGCGGCGGGCGCGGCGAGAAGCCGGCCCACCATGGACGAGGAGACGCGGGGTCCGGCGACACGGAAGCCCCGCGAGGGTCGAGGAACGATGCCGTGCTGCAGCCGGCCGCCAGCTACGACGAACTGACCGACCATTTCCGCTGGGAGATCCCCGAGCGCTACAACATCGCCGCCGATGTCTGCGACCGCTGGGCGATCCCCGAGCCGGAGCGCCCGGCGATCCTCGAGGTCGCCCTCGACGGAACGGTGGCGACGATCACCCACGGCGCGTTGCGCGCCCGCTCCCTGGCGCTGGCCGCCGGCCTGTCGGCCCGCGGCGTCGCGCCGGAGGACAGGGTTGCGGTGCTGCTGCCGCAATCGGCCCACGTGGTCGTGGCACATCTCGCCGCCTACCGGCTCGGCGCGGTGGCGCTTCCGCTCGCCGGCCTGTTCGGGGCCGACGCCCTGCGCTACCGCCTCGCGGATTCCGGCGCGCGGGCGATCGTCACCGATGCGGCCGGGCTCGCCAAGCTCGCGCCCCTGCGCGAGGCACTGCCCGATCTCACCCTCGTCGTCAGCGTCGACGGCCCCGCGGACGGGGCCGAAGCGCTCTCCGAGATCGAGGCCGAGGGACAAAAAACAAAAAAGTTCGAGACGTGCGTCACGGGGCCCGACGATCCGGCGCTGATGATCTACACCTCCGGCACGACCGGGCTCGCCAAGGGGGCGCTGCACGGGCACCGGGTGCTGCTCGGCCACATGCCGGGCTTCCTGATGATGCACGACTTCCCCGGCCCCACCGACGGGCCGGTCTGGACGCCGTCCGACTGGGCCTGGGCCGGGGGGCTGCTCAACGTGGTGATGCCGAGCCTGCGCCTCGGCATGGCCGTCGTGGCCCGTCCCTTCGCCCGGTTCGAGCCGGAGGCCGCCTTCCGGCTGATGGCCGACCTCTGGGTGAGCCACGCCTTCCTGCCGCCGACGGCTTTGCGGATGCTGCGCGCGGTCGCGGCGCCCCGCGAGCGCTTCGACCTCTCGGGCCTTCGCAACATCGCCTCGGCGGGCGAGGCGCTCGGCCCCGAGACCTTCGCCTGGGCGCGCGACGCGCTGAGGCTGACCATCGGCGAGGCCTACGGCCAGACCGAGTGCAACCTCGTGCTCGCCGCCTGCCGCCGGGCCGGGGTCGCGCGCCCCGGCTCGACCGGCCGGCCGGTGCCGGGCCACCGCGTCGCGGTGCTGCGGGCGGACGGCAGCGAGGCGGGGGTGGACGAGCCCGGCGAGATCGCCGTGAAGGCGCCCGACCCGGTTCTGTTCCTCGGCTACTGGAACCAGCCGGAGGCGACCGCCAAAAAATTCCGGGACGGCTGGTGGCTCACCGGCGACACCGCGCGGCGCGACGCCGACGGCTACGTCCACTTCGTCGGGCGCGAGGACGACCTGATCACGTCCGCCGCCTACCGCATCGGCCCGACCGAGATCGAGGATTGCCTGCTGCGCCATCCGGCGGTGGCGCTCGCCGCCGCGGTCGGCGTGCCGGATTCTTTGCGCACCGAGATCGTGAAGGCCTTTGTCGTGCCGCGCGAAGGGTTCACCCCCTCCGACGATCTCGCTGCCGACATCCTCGCCTTCGCCAAGCGGCATCTCTCGGCCCACGAGGTGCCCCGGTCTCTGGATTTTCGCGAAACCCTGCCGATGACGACGACGGGCAAGATCATCCGCCGGGCCCTGCGTGACGGGACGGCGTGAGCGGTTCCGGGGAATCGCCTTTTGGCCTTGAGGCGTCACGGGCGCTTGAATTCCACCGGAATTGGGTGATGACGGCCTGGGACGATGGGAAAAACGGGAGACGCCATGTGTTGCGCCGCTTGATCGGGACGGCCGGCCTGACCGCGCGCGCCGCGGATCGGGACGACACGCGCGGCCTCAAATGGTACTTCGCCAGCAACCAGCAGCGCCTCGACAGCGGGCACGGCCTGAACCTGCGGCTCGCCGTGCTCTCGGCCCGGCGCAACACCCGCCTGCGACCCCACCTGATCACCACGGGCTTCCGCAACGACCTGACCGAGTGGATGGAGGCCCACGGCGTCACCGTCATCCCCGGGCGCCAGCCGATGGCCGAGACGATCCGCGCGGGCGAGGCGGCGGGGCGCTACCACACGCGCTACCTCGGCCATTGGCTGCGCTGCGAAGTGCCGATGCTGGAGGAGGAGGATCCGTTCGTCCTCTACACCGACTTCGACGTGGTGTTCCTGCGCGACGTGCCCCTGCCGTCGCGTCCGCCGCGCTACATCGCCTGCGCGCCCGAGTTCCGCCCCGACGGTTGGCACTACTTCAACAGCGGCGCAATGGTGATGAACGTCGCCAACATGCGCCGGAGCTTCCCGGAGTTCCTGCGCTCGGCCAAGCACCAGATCGACACCCTCGACGGCAGGATCCTCAACGACCAATACGCCTACAACAACTTCTACGCCGGTCGCTGGAACCGGCTCGATCTGCGTTACAACTGGAAGCCGTACTGGGGCGATCCGTCCGAGGCGCGCATCCTGCACTTCCACGGCCCCAAGCTCCACAACGTGCGGGCCATGTACACGCAGCCGCTTCCCTGGGAGCAACCGTACTGGCGCACCCTCGCCTCCCTCGTCGCGAGCTTCCCCGACGGCTACCGCGCGGCCTTCGAGGCGGTGTTCGCCGCGACGGAGGGCACGGACCTGCCCGAACGCGCCTGGATCAGGGAGATCGCCGACCGGCTCGCGACGCAGCCGCCGCCGGTCCCGCCGGAGATCGTCGATCTCGGCTTCTTCAACAACGATTACGGCAAGCTCGGCTTCGACGCCCGCTGGCCCCTCGACGAGCGCATCCACTACGCGATCCGGCGCTGGCGCCTCCGGCGGCGGCAAAACGCATAAAGACATCTTTATGTCTTGATTGCTCGCTAGCACGGGTCCTGCTACAGGGACGGCCGACGCGCCGGTCTGCCGGCGCAGAGGGCCGCCAGGGCCCCGAATCCAGAGGGACATCACATGGCTGCAGCCAACGATTACATCGTCCGCGACATCGGCCTGGCCGATTACGGCCGCAAGGAGATCTCGATCGCCGAGACCGAGATGCCGGGCCTGATGGCCACCCGCGAGGAATACGGCGCGAGCCAGCCGCTCAAGGGCGCCAAGATCGCCGGCTCGCTGCACATGACGATCCAGACCGCGGTGCTGATCGAGACGCTCAAGGCTCTCGGCGCCGACATCCGCTGGGTGTCCTGCAACATCTACTCAACCCAGGATCACGCCGCCGCCGCCATCGCCGCCGCCGGCATCCCGGTCTTCGCCGTGAAGGGCGAGACGCTGACCGAGTACTGGGACTACACCTCGAAGCTGTTCGACTGGCATGACGGCTCCATGCCGAACATGATCCTCGACGACGGCGGCGACGCCACCATGTTCGTCCACCTGGGACTGCGCGCCGAGAACGGCGACACCGCCTTCCTCGACAAGCCGGAATCCGAGGAGGAGGAGGTGTTCTTCGCCCTCCTCAAGAAGAAGCTCGCCGAGAAGCCGAAGGGCTGGTTCGCGGGGCTCGCCGACTCGATCAAGGGCGTCTCCGAGGAGACCACCACGGGCGTGCACCGCCTCTACAACCTCGCCAAGGAGGGCAAGCTGCTCTTCCCGGCGATCAACGTGAACGACTCGGTGACGAAGTCGAAGTTCGACAACCTCTACGGCTGCAAGGAGTCGCTGGTCGACGGCATCCGCCGCGGCACCGACGTGATGATGGCCGGCAAGGTCGCCATGGTCGCGGGCTTCGGCGACGTCGGCAAGGGCTCGGCCGCCTCGCTGCGGAACGCCGGCTGCCGCGTGCTCGTCTCGGAGATCGACCCGATCTGCGCGCTCCAGGCCGCGATGGAGGGCTACGAGGTCGTCACGATGGAAGACGCGGCACCCCGCGCCGACATCTTCGTGACCGCGACCGGCAACAAGGACATCATCACGATCGAGCACATGCGCGCCATGAAGGACCGCGCGATCGTGTGCAACATCGGCCACTTCGACAACGAGATCCAGGTCGCGGGCCTGAAGAACCTCAAGTGGCAGAACATCAAGCCGCAGGTGGACGAGATCACCTTCGCCGACGGCCACCGCATCATCCTCCTGTCGGAGGGTCGTCTGGTGAACCTCGGCAACGCGACCGGCCACCCGTCCTTCGTGATGTCGGCCTCGTTCACCAACCAGACGCTGGCCCAGATCGAGCTCTGGACCAACCCCGGCAAGTACGAGCGTCAGGTCTACACGCTGCCCAAGACCCTCGACGAGAAGGTCGCGGCGCTGCATCTCGAGAAGATCGGCGTGCGGCTCTCCAAGCTCCGCCCCGATCAGGCCGCCTATATCGGCGTCGCCGAGACCGGCCCGTTCAAGCCGGATCACTACCGCTATTGAGCCGCGGGCGCCGACGCGATCGGCGTTCCGACGGGACGAACCAGGGAGCCCGGCCGCAAGGCCGGGCTCCTTTTTTCGTATGGGCCGACCGAAGTCGCTCGAAGGGTGAAGGCAGGAACATCCGTATGGCCGGGCGCGAAGAGCGCCCCGCGCAGCGGCCTCGGCGTGAGCCGAGGCGTCTAGTGCTCTGTCACGGCTCTGTTGTCGGGTAGAGTTTGCGGAGCTTGATGCGGGCATCCTTCGTGGTGAAGCGCCAGTCGGCACCGACACCGCG